>NZ_JAEMEF010000001.1 GCF_016785945.1 Olleya sediminilitoris
TGTTGTTTCTGATGATGCTGTTGGAGCATCATTTAAAGTGCTTACTGCTGATAATAATACTATTGAAAAAAGAGCTACTAATGTTATTTTAAGAGTTTTCATGATCGTAAAGATTTTAATAAATGGGATGACTATTAATTGTATGCTGTTTGATATGGTGTTTTAAATTCGAAAGACTAACCTTGAGTAGGAATCTTATTCTTTTTAATTCCACTTGTTGCTAATAATTTAACCTCAACTGGCTTTACTGTTGTTTCTGATGATGCTGTTGGAGCATCATTTAAAGTGCTTACTGCTGATAATAATACTATTGAAAAAAGAGCTACTAATGTTATTTTAAGAGTTTTCATGATCGTAAAGATTTTAATAAATGGGTTGACTATTAATTGTATGCTGTTTGATATGGTGTTTTAAATTCGAAAGACTAACCTTGAGTAGGAATCTTATTCTTTTTAATTCCACTTGTTGCTAATAACTTAACTTCAATTGGCTTTACTGTTGTTTCTGATGTTGCTGTCGGAGCATCATTTAAAGTGCTTACTGCTGTTAATAATACTATTGAAAAAAGAGCTACTAATGTTATTTTAAGAGTTTTCATAAGAGTGTATTTAAATGTTAATTTTTGATTTTATATATATTGGTTATACTTGAATTTAATTAATAATAATTTATCTATTGTAGATGATAAACCATTGTATGATTTATTACACAAAAAAACGCAACAAATTATCTGACAACAGATTAACTTTAAAAAAATAAATTGAAGAAGATTTTTAAAGCTTAAAACAAATACTATAATAGACTTTAAAACTAACAAATAAATCGTTGAAGAGCAACTTATTAAGACGAAATGCCTTAAAACAAAAAAGCATCCCAATTTTCTTATAAGAAAAAAGGAAAGCTTTCCATCGGTTCAAGCTATTGACTAGCTTTCTACCAGTTTGATAGACTACTACATCTATCAAAACAACACAACTAAGTTTTATTGCCAAAAAAAGCTCCGAATGTATCGGAGCTTTTGACAATTTTTCGCGGTCTGGACGGGATTCGAACCCGCGACCTTCGCCGTGACAGGGCGACATTCTAACCAGCTGAACTACCAGACCGTTGCGTTATTGCGAGTGCAAAGATAGACTTCTTTATCAATGTGACAAACTTTTTTTTACTTTTTTTTAAATAAATTTTTGTCGCTCTATAAAATAAGCAGTCAATATAGCGTTAAACGACTGGTTTACATCTACTTCCATATATTTAATTTTATACTGTAAACATTTCATTTTTATCTCTTCAAAATAGCTTTTTACAGCATTTTCATAATTATCCTTAACTTGATCTGCATATAAATTCACAAAATCACCTGTTTCAACATCAATAAATCGTTTAGGCTTATTATTAAAATTAAAAGTTAACTCTTTATTCTTATCAAAAACGTGAAATAGCACGACTTCATGTTTATTATGATTTAAATGTCTTAGAGCTTCAAATAATTTATCATTTTCAGCAGATACTTGAAACATATCTGTAAATACAAAAATTAATGACCGTCTATGAATCTTTTCAGCAATCTGATGTAGATAAGCATAAGTCTCTGTTTGTTTTTGTACGGGTTTTGATTTTACAGCTTCTTCTAATTGATGTAAAAGCATATGATGATGACGATCACTACCCTTTTCTGGAGCATAAAAATCATATGTATCACTATAAATACTCAAGCCAATTGCATCTCGTTGTTTTTTTAACACATGCATTAGTGCTGCTGATGCTAATGCTGAGAAAGCTGCTTTATTTAACTTATCAATTGAAAAACTATCCATTTTTGGATAGTGCATAGAACTACTATTGTCTACTATAATATGACAACGCAAATTAGTCTCGTCATCATACCGTTTTGTGTACAACTTGTCTGTTTTAGCAAATAATTTCCAGTCGATATGTCTAGTAGACTCGCCTGGATTATATATTTTATGTTCTGCAAACTCGGCTGAAAACCCATGAAACGGACTTTTATGCATACCAGAAATAAATCCCTCGACCACTTGTTTTGCTAAGTGCTCGAGGTTTTTAAATCCTCCTGCTTTATTCAGTTCGTCTTGTAACTTCATTATTCTGTAATACCATCTACAATTCCGTATGCAACACTCTCATCAGCTCCCATCCAATGGTCACGATTAAAGTCTTTCATAACTTTATCATAGGTTTGATCACAGTTATCAGCTAGTATTTTAGCACTTAATTCTTTTGTTTTTACAATTTCTTGAGCTGTAATTTCTATATCACTTGCTTGACCACGCGCTCCTCCACTTGGCTGGTGAATCATTACTCTTGCATGTGGTTGTATAAAACGTTTTCCTTTTGCTCCGACAGACAACAATATAGATCCCATTGATGCTGCTAAACCTGTACATACTGTTGATACATCACTTTTTAATCCTTTGATGCAGTCATACATTGCAAATCCTGAGGTTACGTATCCTCCAGGACTATTTATATATAAGGTAATATCTTTAGTCTCTAAACTATCTAAATATAATAATCTATCTATAACGTGCTTTGCAGATTTGTCGTCAACCATTCCCCAAAGAAATACTTTACGTTCTTCTAATAATTTGCTATCTATTGCGTCTTGAACTTTTACTGGTTTACTCATTTTTAATCTTTCTTTAATTTTATTCATCTAAAATAAAAAAAGGTTTGCCATTACAGCAAACCTTTTATCAATACTTTAATAAAATAGACCTATAATAAAGCGTCTATTGCGTCAGAGTATGCGTTTTTTGGTGCAACACCAACTTGACGACCTACTACTTCTCCATTTTGGAAAACTAATACTGTTGGTATGTTACGCACTCCGTATTTTGCTGCAAACTCTTGATTTGCATCTACATCTACTTTCCCTACTACTGCTTTACCATCGTACTCTGTACTTAGTTCGTCAATGATTGGTCCAACCATACGACAAGGTCCACACCAAGCAGCCCAAAAATCGACTACTACTGGCTTATCGCTTTTTAATACTGTTTCTTCGAAATTTGCATCTGTGATTTCTAATGCCATAATATTTATGTTTTAATTGTGTTTTACTACATGTTAATATGCAATATTAGTCAAAAATTTTGCCAAAGCTTACAAGCTTACAATTTGTTTTAACTATTGGTGTATTGTTTTGACTTATATTATATACAAGGTTTTAAGTCTAATTTACTGATTTATTAAATAATGTATTTGGTTTTCGTTTAAGATATTTAACAACTCATTAGTGACGTTAATTTTTTGTCTTCGACTCATCATTGTTAATTTAATTTTATCTCTGTTATCGTACACCAAAAAAGTTAAGGCATGATTACCAGGATACATTGAGATTAACTCTTTAAGCTGCTTAATTTTATCTTCTTCAAGCTCTTTTATATTTAATTGAATCGATAATTTTTTGACATTTTTTTCTAAAACATCATGCAATAATTGGAAACTATTAAACTGTAACCTAGGATCACTTTTTTTACCTGTATCACGATTAACCCATCCATCACGCACAAACGTTTTAACATGCACAAAGGTATTTTGAAGTAAAAATGGTCTGTGTTTTAAATAGTCTTCACCAAAAATTCTAAACTCATAAGAGTCTGTATAATCTTCAATAGTAAACATTGCCCAACCTTTTCCTTGCTTACTCACACGATGTTGCACATCTGTAACGACTCCACCAAAGGTGATTTCTTTATTAACATGAGGAGCTAAATCATGAAAACAAGAAACAGTTCCACTACAAAATGATTTCATTTCTGTCCTAAAATCATCTAAAGGATGCCCAGAAATATAGACACCTACAACTTCTCGTTCTCTTGATAATTTTTCCATTGTTCCCCAAGTGTCGCAATTTGGTATCTGAGGCTCTTCTATTTGCACTTCACTTTCTCCACCAAACAAACTAACTTGAGATGAATTTTCATTTTCTTGATGCTTTGCTCCATATTTTATAGCCTTTTCAAGAAAAGTTAATTCGCTTCCATCCTTAAAAAAGTATTGAGCACGATGCGTATCACCCAGCTCGTCAAAACCTCCTGCTAGAGCAAGGTTTTCAAAAGCTTTTTTATTGGCTGCACGCAAATCTATACGTTTAGCTAAATCGAAAATAGAAGTATAAGGCCCATCTTCTTCTCTATTATTCACTATAGTCATTACTGCGCCATGACCAACCCCTTTAATGGCTCCCATACCAAAACGCACAGCATTATCTTTATTTACCGAAAACTTATAAAACGACTCATTTACATCTGGTCCAAGTACAGACAACTTCATACGTTTACATTCTTCCATGAAAAATGTAACCTGCTTGATGTCATTCATATTATTAGATAATACTGCAGCCATATATTCTGCTGGATAATGTGCTTTTAAATACGCTGTTTGATAAGCAATCCATGCATAACATGTTGAGTGGGATTTGTTAAAGGCATAACTTGCAAATGCTTCCCAATCTTTCCAAATTTTTTCTAGTTTTTTAGCATCATGTCCTTTAGCACTTGCTTGCTCAATAAACTTAGGTTTCATTTTATCAAGTACAGCAATTTGCTTTTTACCCATTGCTTTACGTAGTACATCGGCTTCACCTTTAGTAAAGTCTGCTAGCTTCTGTGACAAAAGCATTACCTGCTCTTGATAAACGGTAATACCATAGGTTTCTTTTAAGTACTCTTCCATTGCTGGTAAGTCATACTCAATATCTTCATCACCATGTTTTCTTCTAACAAAACTTGGTATGTATTCCATTGGACCAGGTCTGTACAAGGCATTCATGGCAATTAAATCGTCAAAAACAGTTGGTTTTAAATCCTTAAGGTGTTTTTGCATTCCTGGTGATTCATACTGAAACACACCAACCGTTTCTCCTCTTTGGAATAACTCAAATGTTTTTACATCGTCAAGCGGAAAGTTTTCGGGATCTAATAAAATATCATGTTTTGCCTTAACAATTTTTACAGTATCCTTAATTAAGGTTAGGGTTTTTAGTCCTAAAAAGTCCATTTTAAGTAGACCTGCACTTTCTACTACCGAGTTATCAAATTGTGTAACGTATAAATCTGAATCTTTTGCCAAAGACACAGGTACGAATTTGGTAATATCATCTGGTGTAATAATTACACCACAAGCATGAATACCAGTGTTTCTTACAGAACCTTCTAAGGTTCTTGCTAAGTTTAAAGTTTCAGATTCTAATCCGCTACCTTCAGATATATTTAAAAGCTCGTTGATTTTTTCTAAATCTTCAGCTCTAAATTTTTGTGCTAATTCTTTTTCTGATAGTCCAAATATCTTTTTTAGTTTGGACATTGTTGGTATTAACTTGGCTATTCTGTCTGCGTCAAAAAGTGGTAAATCTAATACACGTGCTGTATCACGAATACTACTTTTAGCTGCCATAGTACCATAGGTAATAATTTGTGCAACTTGATTACTTCCGTATTTATCAATTACATAGTCCATAACACGACTACGACCTTCGTCATCAAAATCTATATCAATATCAGGCATACTGACACGATCTGGATTTAGGAAACGCTCAAAAAGTAAGTTATATAGTAATGGATCTATATTGGTAATCCATAAACAATAAGCAACTACAGATCCTGCTGCACTACCACGTCCTGGACCAACTGATACGTCCATTTTTCGGGCTTCACGAATAAAATCTTCTACAATTAGGAAATAACCTGGATATCCAGTATTCTCAATAACCTCAAGCTCAAAATCTAGACGCTCTGTAACTTCATCAGACAGTTCTTCACCATATCTTTTTTTAGCACCTTCGTAAGTAATATGTCTTAAAAATGCATTTTCACCACGCTTACCACCATCAATTTCATCTTCTTCATGTCTAAACTCGTCTGGAATATCAAACGCTGGTAATAATACATCTCTTGCAAGCTCAAATCCTTCAATTTTGTCAACTACTTCTTGGATATTTGTAATTGCTTCAGGAATATCCCTAAATAGGGCTTTCATTTCTTCTGAAGACTTAAAATAGTATTCTTGATTTGGTAAACCATAACGATAACCACGTCCACGTCCTATAGGTGTCGCCTGTTTTTCACCATCTTTTACACATAATAAAATATCGTGTGCATTAGCATCTTCCTGCTTACCATAATAGGTGTTATTTGTAGCAACAAGCTTTATGTTGTGTTGCTGTGCAAATTTTATTAAGGTTGGATTAACCCTGTTTTCGTCTTCTTGATTATGACGCATTATTTCTAGATACAAGTCGTCTTGAAATAATTCTTTCCACCATATTAAAGCTTCTTCTGCTTGACTTTCACCAACATTTAAAACTTTACTTGGTACTTCACCATATAAATTTCCTGTTAAACAGATTAAGTCTTCTTTGTATTGCTCTATTAATTTTTTGTCAATACGAGGCACATAATAAAACCCATTCACAAACGCATGCGATGACAGTTTAGCTAAGTTATGGTACCCATTTTTATTTTTTGCGATAAGCACAATTTGATACCCATTGTCTTTTCTGGTTTTATCTTGATGGTCTTCACACACAAAAAACTCACAACCTACAATTCCTTTAATTGGTTTTGCTTTTGGTGATTCGCCTCTTGCTTCAGCTTCATCTATTTTTGCCTTTATAGATTTATTATAGCCATTTACTGCTTTCACAAAATGAAATGCTCCCATCATATTTGCATGATCGGTTAAGGCTACAGCAGGCATATTTTGTTGTGCTGCTAAGTCTACCATTTCAGAAATACCAATGGTAGATTGTAGTACTGAAAACTGCGAGTGGTTATGCAAATGAACAAACTCTGCAGACTGAAGGTCTTTTATATTCTCTTTAATCTCTTCTGAAGAGACCTGATTAGTATTTTGTTTTTGTAATCTTGCTTGGATTTTTGCACTTTCCTTTTTAAGGTTAATATGCTTTAATCCTATTAGCTGGATGGTTTGTGGATTTTCTTTATTAAAATTTTCGAAATAATCCGGTTGAACGTCTAAAGCTTCTTTAGTATATTTTTTTAAACGAATTAGCTCTAAAAAACAACGTGTTGTTGCCTCAACATCTGCAGTTGCGTTGTGAGCTTCTGCAAAAGGTTGATTAAATAAATACTCATGTAACTCGGTTAACGTTGGTAATTTAAATTTACCATAACGACCACCAGGTATTTGACACAAATTAGCAGTATCTTCTGTACAAGTATCTAAAACAGGAAGTTCTTGCAAAGGGTTGTCTACACTTTGACGCACAAACTCGGCTCCCATAATATTTAAATCAAACTTTACGTTTTGACCGACTACAAATTTGGTTTTACTAAGTGCTATATTAAATTTTTCTAATACTTCTGCTAATGGCACACCTTGTTCTTCTGCCAACTCAGTAGAAATACCATGTATTTTTTCGGCATCATAAGGGATGTTAAAGCCTTCTGGTTGTACTAAATAATCTTGATGTTCTATACAATTACCCATCTCATCATGTAATTGCCAAGCTATTTGTATACATCTTGGCCAGTTGTCGGTATCCGTAATTGGTGCGTCCCAACGTTTAGGTAATCCTGTGGTTTCAGTATCAAATATTAAATACATGTAGTGTTTTATTTTGAAGTTTTAGGTAAAAAATACGAGCATGTAAAAGTACGTAGAAATATTAATTTTTTAATCTCTGAAACTAAAAAACAACGCATAAAAAAAGTCAGCACAATGTGCTGACTTTTCAAACTACTATCTATCCAATTATGACACTAACTCTTCGTGTACTTTTTCGGTGTTAATTGCTGCCTGAATGGCATTGCGATGTTTTAAAATTAGATTATCTATCGTTGGTGGTAAGTTGTTTTCTTTCATTAGTTTGTCATATTCTTCTAAACTAGCTTCTTCACCTCTAATAGCTTCTTCTAATACTGACTCTTCATTATTAGATGTAAAAGTTGATTTTAAACTCATCCAATTACGATGCATTGTGCCTTTAAAACTCCCTGACTCTTCTGGAATTTGACCGTATCTTAATATTTCGGTTCTTAATTCTTTAGCAAACTCGCTACGCTCTGATGCTCTTCGTTTGAAAAACATTTTTAGATCATTACTGTCCACATTATCAATTGCATTAAGGTACCCTTTTTCGGCATCATAATTTTTAACTAATAACTCGTTTAACTTATTTGAAATTTCTTCACTGTAACTCATTGTATCTTTTATCATTTTAAATTTCAATAACTTTTTTTAAGATGCTTATTGTTTCACATCTGCAATACTAATATAAAGCGTATTATAGCGTAAACAAAGGCATTTAACAGGGTTTAAGATAGATTAAGAGTATTTAACAAAAAAAAGCCAACACTTTCGTGTTGGCTTTTGGTTTATCTTAACATATAGTTTAGTTTGTACAGTCGCCTAAACCATTAATTTGTGCTTGTATAGATCCATCTGGATCACCACATTGTTGCAATTTAACTTCTAAAGACGTTTTGTAAGCATTACATAACTGTGTGTATTGCTCAGCTGAAGCAGTATCTTCATTACTTTCAAAATTAGTTTCTGTTGTTGCAGCTACTGCAATTGCATTAAGACAAGCCTGAGTCTCTCCTGTTGGACTATCTACTACATTGACATTTAATATAGGCACATTATAAAAGTAACCTCTGTTAAAGTTTTCTGAATCTAATCCACTACTATCAAATGCATGAAATGTAAACGTTCCGGATACGGTTCTTTCTATATCATTAAACTCGGTTACAATAATAGTTCCTTCAGAAGGATAAATTTGCACACTAGGATCTGGAATATTGTTAGTTGTAAACACCTTACCTAAACCGTCATCAAATGTTGCTACAGATGTTGTATTACCTAATTGGTAGGTCCCTTCTGTTGCTTGAATTGCTTTTAAATTAACAACCTGCGCGCCTTTAACACCTATAATCGTTAAATTACCATTTACTTCTACATTAGCTCTAAACGAACTTGCTTCCCACAATACGCCATCATTATATCCGATTAATGCAGGACTATTAAAAACTAAATCTTCATTACAAGACAGTAATGTTATTATTGAAACCAGGAGGAGTGTTATTTTTTTCATGTTTTAGCGATTTATGGAAATTCAAAAATATAATAATTTATTATATATAACAGATTTACATTAAAAACTTGATAATTAAAAAATTATAGTATCTTTGCGCACTTATTAATAATAGAGGTCGAGAACCTCACAAATTAATTATTTATGCCAGTAAAAATTAGATTACAGAGACACGGTAAGAAAGGAAAACCTTACTATTGGATCGTTGCAGCAGATTCAAGAGCCAAAAGAGATGGTAAATACCTAGAAAAATTAGGTGCTTACAATCCAAACACTAACCCAGCAACAATTGATTTAAATGTTGATGGAGCAGTACAATGGTTACAAAATGGTGCACAACCAACTGACACAGCAAAAGCTATTTTGTCTTACAAAGGAGCAATGTTAAAAAATCATCTAGCAGGTGGTGTTAGAAAAGGAGCTTTAACACAAGAGCAAGCAGACGCTAAGTTTGATGCGTGGGTTGAAGAAAAAGCTAGCAAAGTAGATGCTAAAAAAGATGGTTTAGCAAAAGCTGATGCTGATGCTAAAGCAAAAGCTTTTGAAGCAGAAAAAGCAGCAAACGAAGCTAGAATTGCAGCAGCAACTCCAGCAGTTGAAGAAGCAGCAGATGATGCTACAGCTTCAAACGAAGAAGAATAAAAATTAATTTTTATACTTTTAAACTCCGATAAGCTTTTATCGGAGTTTTTTATGCAAAACACTTTTATTTTATGGATATTAAAGACTGTTTCTTTTTAGGTAAAATTGTAAAAAAATATAGTTTTAAAGGCGAATTACTAATTAAACTAGATACCGACGAACCTGGTTTATATGAAAACCTAGACTCTATTTTAATAGACTTGCGTGGTTCTCTTGTTCCGTTTTTTATTGAAACATCACAGCTTCATAAGTCAGAATTACTACGTGTTAAATTTGAAGATGTAGATACAGAAGCTGATGCAGATAGCTTAATTAAAAGCAATGTATACTTACCTTTATCTGTCTTACCAAAATTAGATGATGACAAGTTTTACTTTCATGAAATTATTGGTTTTACCGTTGAAGACAAAAATTTTGGAACCGTTGGTACTATAACTGGTGTTAACGACTCTACTGCTCAATCCTTATTTGAAATTGACAGAGATGGTATTGAGATTTTAATTCCAATGAATGATGAGTTTATTAATAAAGTCGACAAACCTAACAACACTATTTTTGTTGAAACTCCTGAAGGTTTAATTGATTTATATTTAGAGGAATAATCCTCGTTAAGCCTAATTCACCTCAACACTACTACTAAAATAATGAGATCCTAATATTTAGGAAGACGTATTTATGAGCAAACCTTTTGAATTTAAAGCCTTTACCGTACAACAAGATCAATGTGCCATGAAAATTGGTACAGACAGTGTTCTTCTAGGTGCTTGGACACCTTTGGATACTAACCCATTTTCTATATTGGATATTGGTGCAGGAACTGGTGTTTTATCATTACAATTAGCACAGCGTAGTACTGCACAAGTTATTGATGCATTAGAAATTGACGAGCTTGCTTATGAGCAGTGTGTAGATAATTTTGAAGCTTCGCCTTGGGCTGACCGCCTATTTTGCTATCATGCAGATTTAGCTGAATTTACTGAAGAAATAGAAGACCAATATGATTTGATTATTTCCAACCCTCCTTTTTATTCAGAAGATTTTAAAACAGATAACAACCAACGTGACTTAGCTAGATTTACAGATGCTTTACCTTTTGAGCATTTGGTTGATAGCGTCTCTAAACTACTTACAAAAGACGGTGTCTTTTCGGTAGTAATACCTTACAAAGAAGAATCTCATTTTATTACACTTGCGTCTCAAGCAGGCTTGTTTCCAAACCGTATTTTACATGTTAAAGGCACCAAACATTCTGAAATCAAACGAAGTCTGCTAGCGTTTTCTTTCCGCGAAAGCGTTATTAAAACCGAAGTTTTAGTTATTGAAATTGAAAGACACCAATACACACAAGAGTATATAAATTTAACTCAGGATTTTTACCTTAACATGTAGGCTGTTGTTTAATAATTTATTTTTAAAAGAAGTTGACTCAAATTAAATTTGATTGTTTTTTAGCTAAAATTGATACTCCTATCTCTTGTAATTATCCTATTAATTAGAATGAGATCCTGAAATAAATTTAGGATGACGTCTGTAACGTAGTATTTTCTAAACATAATTTAGTCCTGATTACATCTTAAAAGCTACCACTTTATTAATGAGAGCAGTTGTTGTAGGAATAAAACTTATCACGAATGTGAATTACATAAATTTTAAGCTATATTTTCTTAAAAAGACAATAAAAATTGTGTCCTGCAATCGATTTCGTTATTTTTGTTATTAAACAATACACTATTTTTAACTGTTGTATTTTAATAATAACTAGATGAAACCAGATTTATTTGAAGCTCCAGATTATTACAATCTTGACGAACTTTTAACCGAAGAACATAAATTAGTACGTGATGCTGCTCGAGAGTGGGTAAAACGTGACGTATCGCCTATTATAGAGGAGTATGCTCAAAAAGCAGAATTCCCAAAACAAATAGTACAAGGATTAGCAGATATTGGTGCTTTTGGACCTTATATTCCTGAAGAATATGGTGGTGCAGGATTAGATCAAATTGCTTACGGATTAATCATGCAAGAGATAGAACGTGGTGATTCTGGAGTACGAAGTACAGCCTCTGTACAGTCGTCTTTAGTCATGTATCCAATATGGAAATATGGTAACGAAGTACAACGTCAAAAATACTTACCTAAACTTGCTAGCGGAGAATGGATAGGTAGCTTTGGTTTAACAGAACCTGATCATGGTAGTAATCCTGGTGGAATGGTTACTAATTTTAAAGATATGGGAGACCACTATCTTTTAAATGGTGCCAAAATGTGGATTTCTAATGCACCATTTTGCAACATTGCTGTTGTTTGGGCTAAAAATGAAGAAGGACGTATCCATGGACTAGTTGTAGAACGTGGTATGGTAGGGTTTACAACTCCTGAAACACATAATAAATGGTCTTTAAGGGCTTCGGCTACTGGTGAGCTTATTTTTGATAATGTTAAAGTCCCAAAAGAAAATTTACTACCTAACAAATCTGGATTAGGCGCTCCTTTAGGTTGCTTAGATTCGGCTAGATTTGGTATTGCTTGGGGTGCAATTGGTGCTGCTATGGATTGTTATGACACTGCTTTACGTTATAGCAAAGAGCGTTTACAATTTGGTAAACCTATTGGTCAATTTCAGTTACAACAAAAGAAACTTGCTGAAATGATTACCGAAATCACTAAAGCACAATTATTAGCTTGGCGACTTGGTGTCATGCGTGAAAATGGTACTGCAACCTCAGCACAAATCTCAATGGCTAAACGTAACAATGTAGATATGGCTTTAAAAATTGCTAGAGACGCTAGACAAATGTTAGGTGGAATGGGAATTAGTGGAGAATATAGCATCATGAGACATATGATGAACCTTGAAAGTGTTGTTACTTATGAAGGTACTCATGATATCCATTTATTAATCACTGGTCTTGATGTTACAGGTTTAAATGCTTTTAAATAGAGTTTTAGATTTCCTTTAGAAGGGTTTACATGCTTATAACATAAACTAGGAACTTAAAAATTGATTAAAATATTTTATTTATTCAATGTATAAAAAAAACACTTCTTAATGAAGTGTTTTTTATGTATTATCATTAGTTAAAATAATACTTCACTTCTAAGCGCAATAAACTCTTATAATTTTTTTAACTCTTAGATATTTAAAATTATTATTTGTCTTGAACTTTATCTTAATATCAAAATAACCTCTTAAGTTAATAATAACGATCGCATTAAAGTTACTATAAACTTATCAATATTTAACTCTATTAATTATTAATAAGGAAAACTTAAGCTATTTCAAATTCTCCCAATACCAATCTACCGCTTCTTCAATCCCTTGAGCAATATTATGCGTTGGATTGTAATCTAACAAGCGTTTTGCTTTATCCACTGACGCTAATGAATGTGGAATGTCTCCTTTTCGGTTTGGACCATGCATAATATTAACTTCCGCAATTTTAGGATCGTATTTAGACAAGTATTTTTTTAGCAAATCTGTTAATTGTAGTAAAGTAGTACAGTCTCCAACTGCTGTATTATAAACTTGGTTAAGTGCTTGTTTGTTTTGTGTTGTAATAGCAAGCAAATTCATTTGTACTACATTATCTATATAAGTAAAATCACGAGAATAACTTCCGTCACCATTAATTACTGGGCTTTGGTGTTTTATAAACTGCTTTACAAATAATGGGACGACTGCCGCGTAGGCTCCGTTTGGATCTTGACGCCTACCAAAGACATTAAAATAGCGTAGTCCTATGGTATTTAATCCATAGGTTGTAAAAAAATTATCAGCATATAGCTCGTTTATGTATTTTGTAATTGCGTATGGTGATAAGGGTTTACCGATGGTTTCCTCTACTTTAGGTAAGGCTTCGTGGTCTCCATAAGTGGATGAGCTTGCTGCATAAATAAACCGATGTACTTTGGCGTCTCTTGCTGCTACCAACATATTTACAAACCCTGTAACGTTAACTGCATTACTTGTAATTGGGTCTGATATGGATCTTGGCACTGAGCCTAATGCTGCTTGATGCAATACAAAGTTTTGACCTCTACAGGCTTTATTACACACTTCTAAATCACGAATATCACCTGTTATTAGTGTAAAATTTGGATTGTTTAAAAAAGGTGTAATATTGTGTTGGTGTCCTGTTGCAAAATTGTCTAAACAGGTAACTTTGACGTCCAGGTTTAATAAGGCTTGACATAGATTTGACCCTATAAATCCTGCACCTCCTGTTACAAGTACTTTTTTATTTTTTAATTGTGTAAGTTGGTCCATTAATACTACTGTAGTTAATTAATGTTTTTGATTAAAGTCTTCCGTCTGGTGTTTCCAAAACTCCTTTTACATCATAAATTACAGAATTTGGCGCTTTAAATTGATCTAAATTTATATTTAAAAACTGTTGATGTGCTACTGCTAATATTATTGCATCAAACATTGCTTTTGGTTGTTGTTGCACTGTTCTTAACTGATACTCATGCTGGACTTGTTTAGGATCTGCTAGTGGATCATAAATGGTAATTGACATTCCATAACTTTGCAAACAAGTTACTACATCTACAACTTTTGTATTACGTACGTCAGGGCAGTTTTCTTTAAATGTAAAACCTAATACCAATAGTTTTGCTCCTTTAACTTTGATGTCTTTGTTAAGCATTAGCTTTACTACCTGTGCTGAGACATATTCTCCCATAGAATCGTTTAAACGTCGACCTGCTAAAATAATTTCGGGATGATACCCAACCTCTTGAGCTTTTTGTGCCAAGTAGTAAGGATCAACTCCTATACAGTGACCTCCAACTAAACCTGGTTTAAAGGGTAAAAAATTCCATTTTGTAGCTGCTGCTGCTAACACATCGTTAGTATTAATATCCAAACGGTTGAATATTTTAGCAAGTTCGTTTACAAATGCAATATTAATATCGCGCTGAGCATTTTCAATAACCTTTGCTGCTTCTGCTACTTTTATGCTTGGTGCTAAATGTGTACCAGCTGTAATAACACTACTATATAATGCATCTATTTGTTGGCCTATTTGTGGAGTAGAACCTGAGGTAACTTTTAAAATTTTATCAACGGTATGTTTTTTATCGCCTGGATTGATACGCTCTGGTGAGTAGCCTGCAAAAAAATCTGTATTAAAAACTAAGCCACTTTGGGCTTCTAATACTGGTATGCAAACTTCTTCTGTAGCTCCAGGATAGACTGTAGATTCATACACTACAACATCGCCTTTTTTCAATACACGTCCAACGGTCTCGCTAGCTTTAATTAAAGGTGTTAAATTTGGTCGATTATTTTTATCTACTGGTGTTGGTACTGTTATAATATAATGATTACAATTAGCTAAATTGTCAGGATTAGTAGAGCAAAACAAGCCATTACCATAATGTAAATCTTCTAGATTATTAACTATTACAGCTTTTAATGTATCATGACTTACTTCTAAAGTAATATCTAAACCTTGCTGCAACTCTGATACACGAGTTGGATTTATATCAAATCCAATAATTGGATGCTTTGTTGCAAACAATCTTGCTAAAGGTAATCCGACATACCCTAATCCTATAATTGCTATTGTCATTATTATTTTAAATCTGTTTTTAAGTTTTGTATATAAAGTACGTTTTATTTACCTATTCCTTTAACATGAAAACCAATAGTTTCTAGTGCTAATTTATCCAGTACATTACGACCATCAAAAATGAAAGCTGGTTTACTCATATTATCATAAATACGTTGCCAATCATAGGTTTTAAACTCATCCCATTCTGTCAATACAGCAATAGCGTGTGCATTTTTAACTGCATCATAAGGATTATCTAGGCTAGTTAAATAATTATTATTTTGTGCTTCTGTTCTTGTATTTAAGTAATTGATATCTGATTGCACCCGGCTTGCGGTTACTTTGGGATCATATACGCTAACATTAGCTTGCTCGTCTATTAATTTATCTGCTACATAAATAGCTGCAGACTCTCTGGTATCATTAGTATCTTTTTTGAAAGCCCATCCTAAAAAGGCTATTTTTTTGCCAGATACTGTGTTGTATAATGTTTTAACTATATTATTAGCAAAACGGTTACGTTGGTGATTATTCATAATAATAACTTGCTCCCAATAGTCTGCTACTTCTTGTAAACCTAGTGATTTAGAAATGTAAACAAGGTTTAAAATGTCTTTTTGAAAACATGACCCTCCAAAACCTACTGAAGACTTTAAAAACTTAGGTCCAATACGTGAGTCCATCCCTATAGCTTTAGCAACTTCATCGACATTGGCCTCTGTAGCTTCGCATAATTCTGAAATAGCATTTATTGATGAAACACGTTGAGCTAAAAAGGCGTTAGCTACCAATTTCGATAATTCTGAGGACCAAATATTTGTAGTTAATATTTGTGCTTTTGGCACCCAAGATCCATACACATCCACCAATGATTGAATGGCTAGTTTACCTTCTGGTGTTTGGTCTCCACCAATTAACACACGATCTGGATTGGTAAGATCTGTTATTGCTGTACCTTCGGCTAAAAACTCTGGATTAGACAGTATTTGAAACTGCACACCATTACCTGTGTGATTTAATATGCTTTTTATAGCTTGAGCTGTTTTGACTGGTAGTGTTGATTTTTCTACTACAATTTTATTTGTTGTAGCTACTTTTGCTATTTGTCTTGCACATAACTCGATATACTTTAAATCTGCAGCCATCCCTTTACCTGCTCCATAGGTTTTGGTTGGTGTGTTGACAGAAATAAATATCATTTGCGCCTCTTGGATTGCTGCTTCTACATCTGTTGAAAAAAATAAATTGCGTCCTCTTGCTTCATTGACAACTTGATCTAAACCTGGTTCAAAAATAGGAAGCTTGCCTAAATCGTTGTCGTTCCAGTCTGCAATACGTTGTGCGTTTAAATCGACTACTGTTATTTTAATATTAGGATTTTTTTGTGCCATTACAGCCATAGTTGGGCCACCAACATATCCTGCACCAATACAACATATTGATGTGATTTTTGGAGTTTGATTAGTTGAGTTTTCTGTTGTTTTTTCTGATTGTTTATGCACGATTTTTATACTATTTAATTAATTTTCAGTGACTAAATTTCAGTTATAAAACTAGTGTAAAAATTCAAGAGTGTTTAAATTTTTAATTTGTCTACAAGGTAAGGATTACAAATTTAATTTTAACTGCTTTTAACTTTATTGAAAAAGAGAACAACAAAACAAAAATAGCTACAAATTTTGCTGTAGAAAAAACATTACTAACTGATAAATGATTAAGTACAATAACCAATGTTGTAATAGCTAAAGTATATAAACCAATTAAGCCAGTTACCTATTTACGATTTAATCCTAAATCTATTAGTCAATGATAAATGTGATTACGGACTGCCATAAAACACAACTAATCTATCTAATAATGAATATGATAATAAATACTAAGACTTTATTGGGTGCATTTTTAAAATGAATTACTTCTGGTTGTTATGCTAATACAAAACCAAATACCATTGAACCTGTGTTCCTAAAAATATTTTTTGTCTCTTGAAAAATTGAAAATTAAAAACCCTAAAAAGCTCCTACTAAGCTTAAACACATTAAACAGTAGAAAAATTGCTACTCTTGTAGAATACTGAAACTTGATTGAAGATGACGTTTAAAACAATCTTTTTATTCTTCTGGTGCTAAAATAACTTCTAACCCTTCCATCTCAGGAGTAATTTGAATTTGACAACCTAATCTTGAATTATCCTGTACATTAAACGCTTCGCTTAACATGGCTTCTTCATCGTCCTGCATTTCTGGAAGCGTTGTATCGCTAATCACATAACATTGACAACTTGCACACATAGCCATACCACCACATATTCCTATGGTTCCTTCAGGAGCAAGTTCGTAACTACGTACTACTTCCATCAGATTCATAGCCATATCTGTTGGTGCTTCAATACTATGCTGAACACCATCTCTGTCAGTAATTTTTATATTTATGTCTTGTTCCATTTTATTATGTTTAGATGCTCTGACTTTACTAAAGCAATACTATTATTAATCAATAGCTTTAACAACTGCTTTTGGTGCTTCCTTACGTGTACCATCAAATCCATCCACACCACTAACTGTAGTATATTTTAAAACGAAACGTTTTCCTGGATTGATAATTTGATATGCTGATTGACACATTAATGTTGCTTCATGAAAACCACACAATATTAACTTTAATTTTCCTGGATAAGTATTTACATCTCCTATGGCATATATACCAGGTATATTAGTTTGATAGTCTAAAGCGTTATTAACTTTAATTGCATTTTTTTCTATCTCTAAACCCCAATTTGCTATTGGTCCTAGTTTTGGTGACAGCCCAAATAATGGTACAAAATGATCACACGCTTTAGTAAACGTTTTAGCACCTTGCTTTACTGTTACTGCTTCTATTTTATTATCACCTTCAACACCAATAACTTCTGCTGGTGTGATCAGGTTAATCTTGCCTGCATTTTTTAATTCTTGTACTTTTTCTACAGAATCTAAATGTCCTCTAAACTCGTTACGTCTGTGAATTAAAGTTACTTCTGAAGCTACGTCACTTAAATAAATACTCCAGTCTAAAGCTGAGTCTCCTCCTCCTGCAATGACTACTTTTTTGTCTCGGTAAAATTCTGGCTCTTTAATGATATATTCAACACCTTTGTCTTCATAATCTGATAGATTATCAATTTTAGGTTTACGTGGCTCAAAACTACCTAATCCACCTGCAATCGCGACTATTGGTGCGTGGTGTTTAGTTCCTTTATTAGTTGTTACTATAAACGATCCATCGTCTTGCTTATCTATAGTTTCAGCACGCTCTCCTAATGTAAAACCAGGTTCAAATTGCTTGCATTGCTCCATTAATTTATGGGTAAGATCTCCTGCTAAAATTTCTGGATAAGCCGGAATATCATAGATAGGTTTTTTTGGATAAATCTCTGAACATTGACCACCTGGTTGTGGTAATGCGTCAATTAAATGACATTTTAATTTTAGTAATCCTGCTTCAAATACTGCAAATAGACCTGTTGGTCCTGCTCCTATTATTAATATATCTGTTTTTATCATTACTTTTTCTTTTGTCTACCTTGATGCTTTTGTTACTACTTGCAAAGGTAAATTACCAACATTTACTATTTTATGACTTTTGTTAGCTTGACCTGCGTTAAGGATGGAACGGTCTGTTTGAGCTCCTCGCAGAGAGCGAGTAGTGACAGCCTGACCATTATCCTGATTTTTTTCAGGATAATGGTAACGCCATATTTGTTTTTTAAGCGATGTTAGTCACTTTTTCTATTTGTGGTGCGTATTTTTTAATGGTCATTTCTACACCTGATTTTAATGTCATTTGGTTTACACTACAGGATGTACATGCACCTTGAAGCTGCACTGTTACCTCGTTGTCTTCGATGGAAATTAACTTAATATCTCCTCCATCGTTTTGAAGGAACGGACGAATTTCTTCTAGTGCCTTTTCTACGTTTAGTTTAAGTTCTTGTGTTGTCATTTATTTTTTATTAACTGCAGAACATCCTGCCATAGTAGTAATTTTAATGGCTTCTGTTGCTGGTAAATTATCGTTACGATCTACAACTTGTTGTACTACGTTTTTTGTTATGTCTTGAAACGCTTGCTCTAATGGTGTATTAGTCTGCATTGCTGCTGGACGTCCTACATCTCCTGCTTCTCTAATACTTTGTACTAATGGCAACTCACCTAATAATGGGACTTGTAGGTCTTCAGCTAAGTGTTTTGCACCTTGCTTACCAAAGATATAATATTTATTATCTGGTAACTCTGCTGGTGTGAAATAAGCCATGTTTTCTATAATTCCTAAAACAGGGACATTTATACTGTCTTGTTGAAACATTGCGACTCCCTTTTTAGCATCTGCTAAGGCTACATTTTGAGGTGTACTAACAACTACTGCTCCTGTGATTGGTAGAGATTGCATAATACTTAAATGGATGTCTCCAGTTCCAGGAGGAAGGTCTAATAATAAGAAATCTAATTCTCCCCAAGCTGCATCAAATATCATTTGATTTAATGCTTTTGCTGCCATAGGTCCACGCCAAACCACTGCTTGGTCTGGTTTTGTAAAAAACCCAATAGATAATATTTTTACTCCATAGTTTTCTACAGGTTTCATTTTTGATTTACCGTCAACGGTTACAGATAATGGTTTTTCTGTCTCGACATCAAACATTATTGGCATTGATGGTCCATAAATATCTGCATCCAAAACACCTACTTTAAAGCCCATTTTTGCTAACGTGACTGCAAGATTTGCTGTTACTGTAGACTTACCTACACCTCCTTTTCCTGAGGCTACAGCTACTATATTTTGAATACCAGGAATGGTTTTTCCTTTGATTACATTTGGTGCTGATTTTTGAGGTGCATCGACTTTAATGTTAACTTTAATCTTTGCTTTATCATACACTAATTTATGAATGGTCTGTAAAATCTCTACTTCAGTTTTCTTACGTGCCTGAAGCGCTGGATTGGTTATAGTAATATCTACAATCACTTCGTCAGCAAATGTAACTACATTAGTTATTGCACCACTATCTACCATATTTTCTCCTTCTCCAGGAACAGTTATGGTTTGTAATGCTTTAAGGATGTCTTGTTTATTTAATTTCATTGTTTATGCTAGAAAAAAGAGTTTGGATTAAAAAATTATACTACTATTTAACCTTAAAATCTACTCTTGATATTATTTAATGTATTGAGACTGACTCTTATTTGCAAAGATACTACTTAAACCTTGAAGAATAAAGTGGTTAGTTTGATGTTTTTTATGGTGTGATAGTTGGAAGTTATAATACCCTAAACACCTATAAAAACAGGTTGTGAGTAATAGCGTATTACTTATTAAGTTCTTGTGATGGATCCCAAAAAACTAATTGAAAATCTTGAATTTGATTGTCTACAACCTTTACACCTTCGTTTTCTAAAAGCTGTTGCATAAGATTAGTTCCATCAAAATGATGTTTTCCTGTTAATAAACCTTTTCGGTTTACCACTCTGTGAGCAGGCACATCTTTGTTGTGCGATCCATTCATGGCGTATCCTACCATTCTAGCACTTTTTTTTGCTCCTAAATAATTAGCTATTGCGCCATAACTTGTAACACGACCTTGTGGTATTAGCTTAGCTACCTCATACACTTTATCAAAGAAGTTTAGTGTTTCGCGCTTCATAACTTATAGTGTTTTTACGATATTAATTAAAGTTACAATGGATATTATACCTGTTATGGCTCCGATGATATAATTCATCCCTTTTTGGGATTTAAGACGTTTGTTTTTTATGCGTTTGAAAAAAAACACATAAATATATAACATTACAAAAGTCCCTGTTGCTGCTCCTGTAACATAGGATGTAACACTAACATTATCAAAAGTTAACCAACCTAAACTAGCTAATGTTATGGACATATAAGCTTGATACGGAATTGGAAACACGTTTAATCCTGACAATAACATACCATAAAAAAACTGACTGTGTTTACTTTTACGTTCTTGCTCTTTTTTTGGTTTGGGTTCTTTTTTTGCTAATAGCAGAAAATAAACTGTTATTAACACAAATAAAACAAAGGCTACACGTTGTAATACATGTACTATTTCTGGATGCCTACTTAAATAGCGCGCAAAAATAACTGCAATTAGTGTTTGTATTATTACTACTACACAAACACCTATTGAAAACGTTAAGCCACGACTATAGCCTTCTTTAATACTAATTTTGGCAGCAGTCATATTAAGCAATCCAGGCGGAATGACTCCTACTAAAGCGATTAGCAAACTTATAAAAAAGGTAATAGCAATACTCACTACTTATTTGATTTTGAACCTAATATACGTAATTGGTTTGTTTTGCTCTAGATAAATCCCTTCATAATGAGTTTGAATATCTGTTACCTCTTCTGGACTTCCTTCTTGTCTGTACACATCATTATTGGCATGTAATACTTCATGACCTTCACCATGTAATAATCCTAAGGTATAACCATGCATAAACTCGGAATCTGTTTTAAGATTCATAATTCCGTCTGGTTTTAAAATGTTTTTATAACGTTTTAAAAAGGTAGAATTGGTCATTCTGTGTTTTGTACGCTTGTATTTAATTTGTGGATCTGGAAAGGTTATCCAGATTTCGTCAACTTCGTTTTTAGCAAAAACAGACTCGACAAGCTCGATTTGTGTACGTATAAAAGCTACATTTTTAAGATTATCTTCAACCGCAGTTTTGGCTCCTCTCCAGAAACGTGCACCTTTAATGTCTATACCTATAAAGTTTTTGTTTGGGAATTTTTTTCCTAAAGCAACACTGTACTCGCCTTTACCACATCCAAGTTCTAAAACTAAAGGGTTGTTGTTTTTAAAGACGTTTTTATTCCAGTTTCCTTTATGCTCATAAACCTCATCCACCAACTGACTTCTAGTTGGTTGGAATACGTTGTCAAAGGTTTCGTTTTCTCTGAATCGTTTTTGCTTGTTCTTGCTTCCCACTTCTTAACTATTTGTTATTTCTGGCGTAAAATTAAGGAAATATACTTAAGCTTGTTTATGATTACCTTTGATTTTGACATTTTATGCGTTAAGGATAGTAATGACATCCTTTTTTTGCTGCCATATATGGCAAAAAAAGATATAATGGATAGCCTGACCCTTTAGGGTAACGCCCAAATTAATGACATGAAAAAAAGAATTTTAGTTGCGCCTTTACATTGGGGAATTGGTCATGCTACGCGATGCATACCTATTATAAATGCCTTGATAAATGAAGGTTTTGAGCCAATTATTGCTAGTGATGGTCAAGCTTTAGAATTGCTTAAAAAGGAATTTAAAGGTGCTATTTTTATTGAATTACCTGCTTATAACGTACGTTACTCTAGAAGTAAAACGGGATTTAAGTGGCTTATGCTTTGGCAATTACCTAAAATTAAAAAAGCGATTAAAAAGGAGCGTAAAGCGATTAAAAAAATTATACATGAGTATGCTATTGATGGTATTATATCTGACAATCGTATGGGAGTTTACTCTAAATCTAAACCGTCTGTTTTTATCACACACCAACTTAATGTATTAAGCGGAAAGACGACTAAATTGAGTACTTTTTTTCATGACACTTATTTAAAGGAGTTTAATGAATGTTGGATTCCGGATTTTGAAAATGAGCCTAATTTAAGCGGAAAACTTGGTCATGATTTTAACAATAAAGGCTTAAAGGTGAAATATATTGGTGCTTTAAGCCGATTGAACACCTTGGATATTAAACCTAAGGATGATATTATGGTGTTATTGTCTGGACCAGAACCACAACGTACTTTATTAGAGGAAAAACTACTTAGTGAGTTTAGCAATTATAAAGGCCATATTACTTTTGTACGTGGAAAAATTGAAGCTAAGCAAACGGTACGCAAGGAGCAACCGTTTACGATTTATAATTTTATGCAAACCGACGAATTACAACATGCTTTAAATAATTGCAACTTGGTAATTTCTAGATCTGGTTATACTACAATTATGGATTTGGCTAAACTAGGTAAACGTGCTTTTTTTATACCTACGCCTGGACAGTTTGAACAGGAATATCTTGCTAAATACTTAGATGATAAGGGTCTTGTTGCTAGTTGTGCCCAAAAAGATTTTTGTTTAAAGGAATTGGATAGAATTGAGGACTATTCGGGTTTGAATATTTTTAATAATGAAACTGATTTTAGCGAATTATTTAAGCTTTTTCAAGAGTAAATGAAAACTCGCTACCTATATTTAACTCACTTTCTACATAAATTTTTTCGTCATGAGCTTCTATAATATGCTTTACTATAGATAAGCCTAAACCAGAACCTCCTTCTTTACGAGAGCCACTTTTATCGACTCTAAAAAAACGCTCAAACAATCTTGGTAAATGTTGTTTTGCTATACCTTCACCATTATCTGTTACTCTAACTATAACTTTGTTTTTTACTAGTGTTTCTATACTAATTTCTGTGGTTCCTTTTTCCCGACCATACTTGATACTATTAACTACTAAATTTGTTAACACCTGTTGTAATCTTTCTTCATCGCCTTTTACCATTATAGGATTTTTATAATCCATATCAAAAGTTAATGTGATTTGCTTTTTAGCAGCTTTCATTTCTAGCAGTTCAAACACACTTTGTACTAACTGAACAATATCAAAGTCCTTTTGATTTAAACTAAGGTCTCCAACCTCTAGCTTAGTAATCATGTCTAAGTCTTTGACAATGTAAATTAGCCTTTCTACACCTTTTGTGGCTCTGGTCAGATATTTTTCGGCTACATTTTTGTCATCTATGGCTCCATCTATTAATGTTTCAAGATAACCTTGAACGGTAAATAAAGGGGTTTTAAGCTCATGTGATACGTTACCCATAAACTCTTTACGGTATTCTTCTCTTACTTTTAAGGTTTCGATTTCTAACTTTTTACCTTTTGCAAATTGATCTATTTGCTTGGTTAGAGTCGCCATATCTGTTGTAATACTGTTTTTTCTAAAACTAGCAGACTCTAACAAAGTAATGTCTTTGTAAATTTTATTAATTCGTTTATAAATAAAATGCTCTACACGATACTGGATTATTAAAAAGGATAATCCATAGGTTGCTAATGCAAATAGCAGAATTACTAATGGATTAATAGAATAATACATATACAAAAAAACACTCATAAAGAGCGTTAAAAAAACAGTGATTAAAAACGATGTTTTTAATGCAAATTTATAAGTCTTTTTTAGTTTCAAAATTATTCTACAAATTTATAGCCTACACCTTTTACGGTTTTAAAGCTGTCGTCTCCAATTTTTTCTCGTAGTTTTCTAATGTGTACATCAATTGTACGTCCACCTACAACCACCTCGTTACCCCAAACACGATCTAGTATGTCTTCTCTTTTAAAAACTTTACCTGGTTTAGAGGCTAACAAAGATAATAGTTCAAACTCTTTTCTTGGCAAAATTATTTCGTTTCCTTCTAAAACAATTTTATATTCTTCTCTATTAATAACAAGATTGCCAATAGTTACTAAAGATTTGGCACCATCTTCTGACTTTAAACGTCTTAATAATGCTTTAACCTTACTAACTAATACTTTTGGTTTAATTGGCTTTGTTATATAGTCATCTGCTCCAGCATCAAATCCTGCTACTTGGGAGTAATCTTCACCACGTGCTGTCAAAAATGTAATTATAGTTGCACTTAATTCTGGTATTTTCCTAATAGCTTCACAAGCTTCAATCCCATCCATTTCTGGCATCATTACGTCTAAAATGATTAATTGAGGTTTTTCTTTTTTAGCTTTTTTGACTGCCTCGACACCATTTTTAGCTGTAGTTACTTGATAGCCTTCATTAGTTAAATTATAACCAACAATTTCTAAAATATCTGGCTCATCATCTACTAAAAGGATTTTAATATCTTTTTTGTTCATGGAATTTAAACTTGAATTTACTTTATAGTTATGTTATCGTAAAGATAAAATTAATACTAAAACTTTTGATTATTTAAGTATAAATAACATTAAGATAACATGAGTTTAAATTAGTGCTAAATTATAATTTACAGATAATCAGGAAGTAATTAGCACATTGAAAGTCAAATAATTAAAATGATGTTATTATAATGTAAAGATAGACTAGACCTAATTAAATCCTTACTTGTAGATAAAATTTCTGTTTATATTTACGCATTAACAACAACACAATATATTATGAAAAAACTTTACTTTTTGCTTACTTTATTTATTACAACATTATCCTTTGGACAAGAACTATTAGTCAATGGAGATTTTGAATCTTGGACAGATACTACTACTCCTGAAAACTACGAATTAATACAAAGCGTAGAACAAGAGGCTACTGAAGTACATACTG
Organism: Olleya sediminilitoris; assembly: GCF_016785945.1. Classification (GTDB taxonomy): domain Bacteria; phylum Bacteroidota; class Bacteroidia; order Flavobacteriales; family Flavobacteriaceae; genus Olleya; species Olleya sediminilitoris. Next base: position 25,653 of record NZ_JAEMEF010000001.1, read on the forward strand.
GTACTTATGCTGTTAAACATACAGGAGGAACATCTAAACTTAGTCAAACCGTAACTGGTGTAACTGCAGGAACATCTTACACTCTATCTTTATGGTATAAAATTGATGCTGGCTTTGGAGATGGAACAGATGCAAGAATCTGGAGTTACTGGAAAGCTGGATCATCTAATATTACTGCTAATGCTGATGAATTAAGAGGTCCAAATAATGCTTATTTTGATGCTAACGGAAATGCATGGACAGAATATACAGTAACATTAACAGCTCCTGCTACTGCTGATACTTTTTATTTTGAAGTTAGAACCTACGGAAGTGCAGTTGTATATTGGGACGACTTTTCTTTCTTTCAAGAGGCTACTGCAGTTCCAACTTTAGGCGTTACTTCACCTAACAACGGAGACAATGTAGCTGGACCTGATGTTAATGTTGACTTGAGTGTACAAAATTTTATTGTCGCTAACGGAACTGGTGATGGTCATATCCACTATACTGTTGATGGTGGATCTGTAGTAATGAAGTATGATACTGATCCTATTATGTTAACCGGATTAACAACTGGAGAACACACTATTAACTTAGAATTAGTGGATAATAGTCATGCACCATTAACAACACCTGTTATAGCTAGTACAACTTTTAACGTTTACGAAGTACAATCTCTTCCTTTTACAGAAAATTTTGACTACACTGCAACAGAAACCTTAGGGTCGCAAACTGCTTGGACAAATTATTTTTCTGGTGATGATGTGTTAATTGAATCTGGAAGTTTATCTTTCCCTCCTTTAGCAGGAACAGCTAACTCAATATCTTTTGATGGTTCTGGAACAGATCCTGTTGTGGATTTTACACCTACAACAAGTGGAAGTATTTATGCTTCGTTCATGTTGAACATTACTGCATTGGATGCTGCTGCAACAGATGGTTATTTTGCTGTTTTAAGAACAGATTCTGGTAGCTATGAGTCACGTTTATGGATCTCTCCAACAGGAGCTTCTACCTATAAAATAGGAATTAGTAATGGTGCTGCATTAACACAAATTAGTGCTACAGATTTAAATGTTGGAGACACTAATTTTATTGTTTTTAATTATGATATTGACAATAACATGGTAAATGCATGGGTTAATCCTATTCCTGGAGGAATTGAGCCTACTGCAGATTTATCTGAAGCATCTACAAGTACAGCTAACACGTTTTCACAGTTTTTAATCCGTCAGGATAGTGCAACAGAAACTCCGTTTATGATAATGGATGAATTAAAAATAGCTACAACATGGAATGATGCTACCTTAAGTACAAAAACATTTGAAGTTGTAGAAAATTTTAACATTTATCCTAACCCAACTAATACTGGAACAGTTACTATTACCACAAAAAACAACACAACTATTGCAGTAACAGTATTTAATGTTTTAGGTAAACAAGTATTATCTCAAACTATCCAGAATAATAGTTTAGATGTTTCTAACCTAACTACAGGAGTTTATATTTTAAAACTTAATCAAGAAGGTACTATCTCTACTAAACGTTTAGTAGTACAATAAAAGGCTATATTAAGCTATTGTTAAAAGAGTTATCTACCATTAGATAACTCTTTTTTTTTAATTAGATTTGAGACCAATATAAACAACACTTAATATGAAAAAACTTTACTTTTTTACTTTTTTACTTATTACTTCATTTAGTTTTGCTCAACAAAACGTAACTGCAAATGGAGGTTTCGAAACCTTTACAGGAACAACTCCTGACGGTTGGACATTAATAGACTCTGGAATAGATACAGACGAGGAAACAACTATTATTAATGAAGGATCAAAATCACTAAAAGTTACTGTTAACACAGGAACTCAAGGGAGTACTGATTTTAGACAAGAAATTACAGTTGTAAACGCACTTGAATATACTGTTTCTGTGGACGTATATCATCCATCTGGTGATAATGATGCAAGAGCAAGATTATATGTCGATGGTTACACTGTTTACTCTGACCCATCTATTACTGATGCTTGGCAAACCATCACAACAACGTATACAGCAACTGCAGACGAAGTGATTGAAGTTGGTTTACGTTTTTATGATGTAACAGGATTTGATGGCTCTTCTGTAATGTACATTGACAATTACCAAGTAATAGACCCAACTGTATTATCTACTGACACATTCAAAACTAGTGATTTTTCAATATATCCAAATCCTGCAACAACAGGATTTGTAAACATTAAAACAACAAACAACCAACCAATAGCTGTTGCTGCTTATGATGTTTTAGGTAAACAAGTTATTAATACAGCTGTAACTGCAAACCGTTTAGATGTTTCTTCTTTAACATCTGGAGTATACATTTTAAAATTAACACAAGAAGGCGCTACAACTACTAAAAAACTAGTAATTAAATAAGCGTTCTGTTTTATTATTTTAAAAGCGTTGCTATTAGCAACGCTTTTTTATTTTATATACTTTTGTGTTTTATACATCAACATGGACACGACTTCCTTCTTTAATATTTCCAACGACATAGAATTTAAAAACAAGGCTTTACAGGTTTTTAAACATCAGTTTAATCATAATGCTGTATATCGTTCGTTTTGTGACTTATTGTATGTTAATTCAAGTGATGTGCATGAGTTACATGAGATTCCGTTTTTACCAATTCAGTTTTTTAAATCACGTCAAATATTAAGTTCTACCAACCCAATACAAACTACATTTACCAGTAGTGGTACCACTGGTCAAGTAACCAGCAAACATCATGTTACCGATTTAAACCTTTACGAAACCAGCTTTAAAAAAGGCTTTAAGCATTTTTATGGTGACATTACAGACTATACTATTTTAGCTTTACTACCTAATTATTTAGAACGTGAAGGGTCGTCTTTGGTTTACATGGTTGACCATTTAATTAAAGACTCCAAACAACCAAATAGTGGTTTTTATTTACACAATTTAAAGGAACTTAAAGACACATTAATTACACTTGATCAAGCTGGTAAAAAAGTATTATTGATAGGTGTTACATTTGCTTTATTAGATTTAATTGAATCTTATACCTTTAATTTAAAACATACCATTGTTATGGAAACTGGTGGTATGAAAGGACAACGCAAAGAGTTGATAAGAGAAGAATTGCACCAACTTTTAAAAACTGGTTTTGGTGTTGATGCCATACATAGCGAATATGGTATGACTGAATTACTAAGTCAAGGTTATAGTAAAGGTCATGGTATTTTTAATTGTCCACCATGGATGCGAATTTTAACCAGAGATCCTGAAGATGCACTGACTGTTTTTAATTATCCTAAGACAGGAGGTATTAACGTTATTGATCTAGCCAACATAAACTCTTGTAGTTTTATAGCGACCCAAGACTTAGGGAAAACTTACAATACTACTGACTTTGAAATTATTGGTCGTTTTGACGATAGCGATATTAGAGGCTGTAATTTAATGGTATTGTAAGGACAACACATATATAACGACCAACTAATTATGAATAAGAAAAATTAGTTTTTGGTTGGTTAACTAATTGGACTAAAAAAAGCCTGCTTAAGTTAAGCAGGCTTTTTGTGTATTATAAGTATTAAGTTTTTTAATTAACTTTAATAATAAAAGTACTTTTCTTACCTCTATTAATAACAACGTACTTGTTGTTTATTAAATCATCGGTAGTTATTGTATAATCGTCTTTAACTTTGTCTTTATTTACAGATACCGAATTTTCTTTTAAAGCACGACGCGCTTCTCCATTACTTGCTAAAAAGTTAGTTTCGGCAGATAAAGCTGCAATCATGTCTAAACCAGCTTCAATTTTATCTCTAGACACTTCGGCTTGTGGCACACCTTCAAAAACCTCCAAAAACAAGTTTTCGTTTAGTTGTTTAATTTCATTTTTAAAATCTTTACTAAATAATATACCTGTTGCTTTTTGTGCATTTTCAAATTCGTCTTTACTGTGTACAAAAGTGGTCACCTCTTGAGCTAAACGTTTTTGTAATGCTCTAAAACCTGGGTTTTCTTTGTGTTCTGCAATTAAAGTTTCAATAGTTTCTTTATCTAAAAAGGTGAAAATTTTGATATACTTTTCTGCATCTTCGTCTGTGGTATTTAACCAAAATTGGTAAAATTTATACACACTAGTTTTATCTGCTGTTAGCCAGACATTACCACCTTCACTTTTACCAAACTTACTTCCGTCGGCTTTAGTAATTAATGGACAAGTCATAGCATATGCTTTTGCAGTGTCGTCACCAACATTCATACGTCTTACTAACTCTGTTCCAGTTGTGATGTTTCCCCATTGGTCACTTCCTCCCATTTGCAATTTACAATTTAGGGCTTTATGTAAATGGTAAAAATCATACCCTTGAATTAATTGGTAAGTAAACTCGGTAAAACTCATCCCTACACTACCTTCATCTCCAGATAAACGTTTTTTAACACTATCTTTTGCCATCATGTAATTTACGGTAATACGCTTACCAACATCACGTGCAAAATCTATAAACGAAAACGACTTCATCCAATCATAGTTATTAACTAAAACTGGTGCATTTGTATTAGTAGAGTTAAAATCTAAAAATCGCGACAATACAGCTTTTATACCAGCTACATTATGGTTAAGTGCTGCTTCATCAAGTAAGTTACGCTCGTCACTTTTACCTGACGGATCACCAATCATACCTGTGGCACCACCAACTAAAGCAACAGGCTTATGTCCTGCTTTTTCTAGATGTACTAATAAAATTATTGGCACTAAACTACCAATGTGTAATGAGTCTGAAGTTGGGTCAAAACCAATATAGGCTGTGGTCATTTCTTTATCCAGTTGCTCTTCGGTTCCAGGCATGATATCGTGTACCATCCCTCTCCATCTTAATTCTTCTACAAATGCATTAGCCATTTTATTGTGTTTTATTATTGAAAAAGCAAATATAAAAATCGTGTTATAAACTACATACAATATCTAATATTTATTACCTTAGACCTATGATTTTAGTTACAGGAGGAACAGGTTTAGTTGGCGCACATTTATTATTTAAACTTTTAAATAAAAACCAACCTGTACGTGCTATTTACAGAACTGAAAAAAAGTTTGAAACTGTTAAGCGCATTTTTAACTACTACAGTAAAACACCTGATGTTTTATTTGATAAAATAGAATGGATTAAAGCTGATCTTAATGATATTCCTGCTTTAACCGAAGCTTTTAAGGACATAAACTATGTTTACCATTGTGCTGCATTTGTCTCTTTTGAACCTAATAAATTTGAATTGCTACGCAAAACTAATATTGAAGGTACAGCTAACATTGTCAACCTTTGTTTAGCTAATACAGTTAAAAAATTGTGCTATGTTAGCTCAATTGCTGCAATAGGTACACCTGCTGTAAAAACCAAAACGATTACTGAAGCTAACGACTGGAATGTAGAGTTTGACAATAGTGTTTACGCGATTACCAAATATGGTGCAGAACTGGAAGTTTGGCGTGGTACACAAGAAGGTCTTGATGCTGTAATTGTAAATCCTGGTGTTATCATTGGACCTGGAATTTGGAACTATGGTAGTGGCTCTTTAATTACTATGGTTAATAAAGGTATGCGCTATTACACAACAGGAGCAACAGGTTATGTGGATGTTAATGATGTTGTAAATTGCATGTTATTACTACTACAAAGCGATATAGTAAACCAACGATTTATACTTGTAAGTCAAAACCTAAGTTTTAAACATTTTATTTATAAAACTGCAGAATACCTTAAAGTTACTGCTCCTAAAAAAGAAGCCACTTCTATAATATTAGCTATTGGTTGGCGTTTGGATTGGTTATTACACAAACTTACTGGATCACGAAGAAAACTATCAAAACAAACTGCTTACAGCGCTTTATCTATCAGTAATTACAGTAACTCAAAAATAAAAACAGCCTTAAATTATAGATTTAAGACTGTTGATTTAAGTTTAAAAGACACTGTTGGTTATTTTAAAAATGATAACAAACAGTAATTATTTTTTTAGATTAGCTTTTAACTTTTTATTCTTAACTGGTAATTTCTTCTTAGATTTTTCCTCCTTTTTTTGGACCTCTTTATAGTGTAATCTTAAGGCTTCAAGACTATCCTTTACACGTGTGTATATCTGATTAAAATTTTCAATATCATAAGCATAATAATTATTACTATTTACAAATTGAAGACTGTCTATTTTATGTTTTTTATATATAAATGAATCTGGTAGGATCCCTTTATTTTCCAGTTCTCTTTTATTTATACCTTTAGCCGAAGACATAATTACAGTTTCTACCAAAACATCTACCATTTTATCTTCACTGATTAAATCATCAGGCTTTTCAGGTTTTTGCACATCATAACATGATACTAACATCAGTGTCATTAAAAGATATAATAGCTGTTGTTTTTTATACATTACTATCTATTAAAAGTTAATCGCTTAGCATAATTAGTCTCATAAAATTTAAAGTTTTTATAAGCTAAACCTCCATTAACAAAGGTGTGTGTTATTCTTGATTTAAAGGTCGTTCCTTCAAAAGGTGACCAACCACATTTATATAAAATGTTATCTTTATTTACGGTCCATGGATTATTTAAATCTACAACCACTAAATCTGCAAAATAACCTTCTTTAATAAAACCACGTTTTTCTACCTCAAATAAAATAGCTGGATTATGACAAAATTTTTCTACTATTTTCTCTATTGTAATATCACCATCATGATACATTTCTAATAAAGCAGGTAATGCGTGTTGTACTAAAGGTCCTCCAGAAGGTGCTGACGTATATACATTTGATTTTTCTTCAAAAGTATGAGGTGCATGATCTGTAGCAATGACATCAATTTTATCATCTAATAAAGCTTTTAATAACTGTGCTCTATCTTTTTCGGTTTTAACTGCAGGATTCCATTTAATAAACGTCCCTTTTTCGTCATAATCTTTATCACTAAACCAAAGATGATGTATACAAACTTCAGCTGTAATTTTTTTATCTTTTAATGGTGTTTTATTATCAAACAATGCTGTTTCTTTTCCTGTAGATAGATGAAAAACATGTAATCTAGCTCCTGTTTTTTTAGCTAATTCTATAGCTTTTGAAGACGAAATGTAACACGCCTCTTCACTTCTTATAACAGGATGAAAACGCACAGGTATATCATCTCCATAACGTTCTTTATAAATCTCAAAGTTAGCTTTTATAGTCGCTTCGTCCTCACAATGCACCGAAATTAATAGATCAGTACTTTTAAAAATCTTTTCTAAAACTTCTGGATTATCTACTAACATGTTTCCTGTAGACGACCCTAAAAATAGTTTTAAACCAGCAACTTCCTTTTTATTGACTTTTAAAATCTCGTCTAAATTATCATTAGTTCCACCAAACATAAACGAATAGTTTGCCCAAGCCTTTTTTGAAGCTATTTCAAATTTCTCGTTTAATTTTTCAATGGTTGTAGTTTGTGGTTTTGTATTAGGCATTTCTATAAATGAAGTAATACCTCCTGCTATTGCAGCTCTTGACTCGGTTTCAATATTAGCTTTTTGTGTTAAACCTGGTTCTCTAAAATGAACTTGATCATCAATTGCTCCAGGAATAACATATTTTCCTTCAGCATCAAACACATTAACATCTGCCGATTTTGGACTAATTGATTGATCTATTTTAGTTATAATATCACCTTCAATTAAAATGTCTCCATTAAAAATTGTGCCTTCATTAACTATTTTGGCATTCTTTATAAGTGTTTTTCGATTTTGCATTTTTAATTGGATTTAAATAAACTTTTAAGTTTCATACTAATAACACCAAAAATAGCTTCAGATATAATACTAGAACTAAGTTTGGATTCTCCTTTGGTTCTATCTGTAAAAATCACAGGTACTTCGACTATTTTAAACTTTTTAAGATTGGCTTTAAATTTCATTTCTATTTGAAACGCATAGCCTACAAATTTTATTTGATTTAGATCAAGCTGCTCCAACACCTGTCTTTTATAACATATAAATCCAGCAGTAGCGTCCCTAACCTTCATACCTGTTACAAATCTTACATACATTGATGCTCCATAGGATAAAATAACACGTCCTAAAGGCCAGTTTACAACATTAACTCCTTTGACGTATCTAGAACCAATTGCCACATCTGCTTTACCATAATAACAGGCATCATACAAATGTATTAAATCCTTTGGGTTGTGCGAAAAATCTGCATCCATTTCAAAAATAAATTGATACTTTTTTTTCAAAGCCCATCTAAAACCATGGATATATGCAGTCCCTAAGCCTGATTTTTTTTGTCTAACCTCAAGTGATAACCGATCAGGGAATTCTATTTGTAAATCTTTTACTTTTTGAGCTGTATTATCAGGAGAATTGTCATCAACTACCAATACATCAAATGCCTTTGGAAGTGCAAAAACTGCTCTAATAATAGCTTCTATATTCTCAATTTCGTTGTATGTTGGTATAATTACAACAGCGTCTTGCATCAATACTATTTAAAATTTAGGCAAATGTACATTTTTATAAATTTACTTAATTATAAAAATTCCTTAATTATTGGACGTTTTCCTATTTAAAAATAATAATTTTGGCACATGCTAAGAGTCGTAAATACATATGATATATTAACGTTAACCTTAATAGGTTGCCTACTTTTAGTAACCTTAAGCAAGGTACTTTTTACTAAACGATTTGTAGATTTTTCGAAACTATTATTTAGTTCTAGATATACTAACCACTTTGCAAAAGAACAACGTTTTGTAGATGTGTTTGAAGCTTTACTTTTTTTAAACTTTAGCCTAAATATAGGATTACTACTCTATATTATTTTAAATTATTACAATACTATCCAGCAAATAGACCTTTTTAAATATAGTTTATTTATTGCTCTATTTTTAATAGTTAAAGTTTTATTTGAGAAAGTAATAGCCACGCTATTAAATATAGACACTTTGATTGAGACCTATGTATTTCAAAAACTTACTTATCGTAATTTTAGTGGTTTACTTCTTATACCCATTAACACCCTATTAATATATAGTGTATTACCAAATCCAACTATTTTACTAGTAGTTATAATAGTCTTATTTATAATACTAACTATAGGTGTTACACAGTTTATAAAAACTAATCTTAATTTATTTAAAAAGAACTTGTTTTATTTTATTTTGTATCTTTGCACACTTGAAATTGCACCTTACATTGTTATATACCAATTTATAACATATTATTAGGTCCAAATTAAACGAAACAACATATGAAAGTGAAAACAATTTTAGTCTCCCAACCAGAACCTAAAATAGAAAATTCGCCTTATTTTGACCTTTCCGAAAAACAGAAAGTTAAAATAGACTTTAGACCTTTTATCCACGTAGAAGGAGTTTCCTCAAAAGACATTAGACACCAAAAAGTAGATTTAAAAAATTATACTGCTATTATCTTAACAAGCAGAAATGCTGTTGATCACTTTTTTAGAGTTGCAGAAGAAATGCGCTTTAAAGTGCCAGATTCGATGAAATATTTTTGCCAGTCAGAAGCAGTTGCTTTTTATTTACAAAAATATGTCGTTTACAGAAAACGTAAAATCTATGTTGGTAAACGTAATTTTGCCGATTTATCACCTTTAATCAAAAAGTATAAAGACGAGACTTTTTTATTACCAACCACAGACAAACTTAAACCTGAAGTACCTGAAATTTTAAATGGTTTAAAGATTAACTGGAAAGAAGCTGTATTTTACAAAACAGTAATCAGTGATTTATCTGATTTAGAAAATGTAACTTATGACATTTTAGTGTTTTTTAGTCCAAGTGGTATTGAGTCTTTGTTCCATAACTTTCCGGAGTTTAAGCAAAACGATACTAGAATAGCTGTATTTGGTAACACAACCATTAAAGCTGTTGAAGCTAAAGGCTTACGTGTAGATATAGCTGCACCAACACCTGAAACACCATCTATGACTATGGCACTTCAAAAATACATTGACAAAGCTAATAAAGGAAAATAAAATCCTTTTTGTTATTATAAAATAAAAGCGCCAATTGAAAATTTCAATTGGCGCTTTTTATTAACACTATATTTATTATTACTCAGCGTAACGTTGTGGTCCACCACGTCTAATTTCTTCGCTTGCATAAGATTCAAACTGTTGGAAATTTTCTCTAAATGCATTAGACAATTTAAAAGCTGTATCGTAATAAGCTTTATCATTATTCCAAGTTGCTCTTGGACTTAATAATTCTGATGGTACTCCAGGACAACTTCTAGGTTGTGCCACACCAAAAACAGAATGGATATGGTAGTCTTTATAATTATACAATCCTAAATCACCATTAAGTACAGCACTAATCATAGCTCTTGTGTACTTTAACTTGATTCGGCTTCCTACTCCGTAAGAACCTCCTGTCCAACCTGTATTGATAAGCCAAACATTAACATTAGCATCTTTCATTTTTTTACTTAACATCTCAGCATATTTAGTGGGATGTAAAGGCATAAATGGTGCACCAAAACAAGCAGAAAAACTAGGCACAGGCTCAGTAATACCTGCTTCAGTTCCTGCTACTTTAGCAGTATAACCAGATATAAAATGGTAAGCAGCTTGAGATGGAGTTAATTTAGATATTGGAGGTAAAACACCAAAAGCATCTGCTGTTAAAAAGAAAATGTTTTTAGGGTTTTCTCCAATAGATGGTTTTTTAATGTTTTCTATATGGTGTATTGGGTAACTTACACGTGTATTTTGCGTAATAGAAGTATCTTCAAAATCCACTTCACCAGCATCATTCATGATAACATTTTCAAGAATTGCTCCTTTTTTAATAGCACCAAAAATTTCTGGTTCTTGCTCACCTGATAAGTTAATTACTTTAGCGTAACAACCACCTTCAAAGTTAAACACTGTGTTTTCTGCAGTCCAACCATGCTCATCGTCTCCAATTAAGCTTCTATCTGGATCTGTAGATAGGGTTGTTTTTCCTGTTCCTGATAAACCAAAGAAAATAGCAGTATCACCATCTTTACCAACATTGGCACTACAGTGCATTGGTAATGTGTTTTTAAATACTGGTAAAATAAAGTTTAATGCCGAAAAGATTCCTTTTTTAATTTCTCCAGTATAACCTGTTCCACCAATTAAAGCAATTTTTCTTGTAAAATCAAGAATAGCAAAGTTATGTTGACGTGTACCATCTACTTCTGGATCAGCCATAAAACCTGGTGCATTTACTATTGTCCATTCCGGATCAAAGTTTTCTAACTCAGCATTAGTTGGTCTTAAAAACATGTTGTAAGCAAACATGTTACTCCATGGATACTCATTTATTACACGTATGTTTAATTTATAGTTTTCGTCTGCACAAGCATAACTATCTCTTACAAAAACCTCTTTTTCAGACAAGTAATTTGTTACTTTATCGTACAGTTTTTGAAATTTATCAGCATCAAAAGCAATGTTGATATTTCCCCACCACACTTTATCTTCAGTAATACTATCTTTTACTATAAATCGGTCCATTGGAGAACGTCCTGTAAACTCGCCTGTATTTACAGCTAAAGCTCCAGATGACGATTCTTTACCTTGACCTTTTTCTAAAGTAATATCATGAAGTTGCTCTGGTGATAATTGATATTTTACTTGGGCATTTTTGATTCCGTATTGTTCCAACGAAATCGTTTTCGTAAATTGGGTATGGTCTACCATAATTTGTTTGTGTTGTTTATGATGCAAAGTTAAAATTAATAAGATACAAACGCCAAACAAATACTAATTATTCTGTTTAATCTTTAAAAAGTTGATTATCAATACTACCCAAGACCCTAATAAAAACAAGCCTCCAATAGGTGTTACAAAGCCTATCGATTTAAAATTAAAAGCGGTTAATGTATTAGTCGCTAATCCATAAATCGAGCCAGAGAACAACACAACACCTATTAAAACCAAATAAAATATTAAATTTTTAGTTTGTTTATTAAGTAATTGTAGTCCACCAACAATTAAAAGTAATATAGCATGGTACATTTGATAACGTACTCCAGTTTCAAAAGTTGCTACAGCTTCTGCAGACACTAAAGCTTTTAAACCGTGTGCTCCAAAAGCTCCAAAAGCAACACTTAAAAACCCCAAAATACTTCCTAAAATTAATAATCGCTTATTCATATAATTATTTTTTTTGGGATAAAACCCAATTAAATTTTTCTAAATTCGTAAACCAAATATACTCAACAAAACTCATTATGAGACACATTTTAGTCATAGGATCCGGAAAATCTACCGCATATTTAATACAATATTTATTAGACAAATCTACGTCAGAAAAACTTCATATAACAGTAGGTGACATCAATATAGATAATGCAAAAGCAATGATTGAAAATCATAAAAATGCTACCGCTATAACACTAGATGTTTTTGATCAAAAATCTAGACAAGAGGCTGTAAAAAATGCAGACATTGTTGTTTCAATGCTTCCTGCTCGTTTTCATATAGAAGTTGCAAAAGACTGTATCACTTTCAAAAAAAACATGGTTACAGCATCTTATGTTAGTAATGAAATGCAAGCATTAGATCAAGATGCAAAAGACAACGGATTAGTATTCATGAACGAAATTGGTGTAGATCCTGGTTTGGACCATATGAGTGCGATGCAAGTCATTGACTCTATTCGTGACAAAGGCGGAAAAATTATTTTATTCGAATCCTTTACTGGTGGTCTAGTCGCACCAGAAAGTGACACCAATTTATGGAATTATAAATTCACTTGGAACCCAAGAAACGTAGTCACAGCAGGACAAGGTGGAGCAGCAAAATTCTTACAAGAAAGCACCTTTAAATACATACCATATAACAGGTTATTTAGACGTACCGAGTTTTTAGATGTAGAAAATTACGGTCGTTTTGAAGCTTATGCTAATCGCGACTCCCTTAAATATCAAAGCGTTTACGGTTTAAATGATATTAAAACCCTATACAGAGGGACCATGCGTCGCGTAGGGTTTTCTAGAGCTTGGCAAGTCTTTGTAGCGCTTGGAATGACTGATGATAGTTACACTATAGACGACAGCAAAAACATGAGTTATCGTGACTTTGTTAATGCCTTTTTACCATACAGTCCAACAGATTCTGTAGAGCTTAAATTTAGACATGCCCTAAAAATAGACCAAGATGATATTATTTGGGACAAATTTGTAGAGTTAGATCTATTTAGCAAAACAAAAATGGTGACATTAGACAAAGCCACACCAGCACAAATACTACAAAAAATATTACTTGACAGTTGGACATTAAAGCCTACAGATAAAGACATGATCGTAATGTACCATAAGTTTGGATATGAACTAAATGGAGAAAAACATCAAATAGATTCTACAATGGTAACCTTAGGGCAAGACCAAACCTATACTGCTATGGCAAAAACCGTTGGACTACCAGTAGCAATAGCAACTTTAGCTATTTTAAACAAAACCATAACAACACCAGGTGTACAAATACCAATTACCAAAGAAGTATACACACCAATCCTAAAAGAATTGGAAGAATATGGTATCACATTTAAAGAAAAACATGTACCATACCTTGGCTACAACCCTTTAAATATTTAATATTTGGGTGTTACCACATAAATTGTTCAAAGCTTTTAAAGTGCTTTGAACAATTTACTTAGGTCAGGCTATCCGTTATATCTTTTTTGTTTTTAATGACAAAAAAGGATGCCACTTCTATCCTTAACACAATAACATTAGGGACATTACTCAAATTTAAGTTTCAGTTTAAAACATAATGATTAACTTTAAGTTTTAAATTACAACAATCCTACAATTGAAAACTACAAACAACAACATAACCATAGACGGTATTGACAAAAAAATACTTCGTGCATTAATGCAAGATGCACGTACGCCTGTTTTAGAAATAGCAAGACAAGTCGGTATCTCTGGAGCAGCAATACACCAACGACTTAGAAAATTAGAAAAATCTAAACTAATAGCAGGTTCTAAATTTGTAATCAATCCAAAGGTATTAGGTTATACGACTATGGCATTTGTGGGAATCTATCTTGACAAAGCTATTAGTAATCCAGATGCGGTAAAACAACTAAAAAAAATACCTGAAGTTTTAGAATGCCACTATACCACTGGAAATTGGAGTATTTTAATAAAAATATTGTGTATGGATAACGAGCATTTAATGCATTTATTAAATAACGATATACAATCTATATCAGGAGTTTCAAGAACAGAGACATTTATATCTCTAGACCAACAAATAGAACGCCAAATTAAAATTTAGCACTCCTTTTTTTAAACATTGAAAAGGTATATTTAAAAAAAAGTAAAAGCGGGAATTTTATAAAAATTCCCGCTTTTGTTATAACTAGTTTTTAAAACTTACTTTCTTATAATTAGCTTTTTAGCAGATATATTTGAATCGCCTAAAACTTTAACAAGATATAGACCATCACTTAAGTTTCCAATATAAATAGTCTTTTCTACATTAGCATTTACTTTAAATACTTTTACCGTTTGACCTAATAAATTAACAATTTCAAAAGTATCACCAATAGGAGATTTAATATTTACATTATTGTTACTAGGGTTTGGATACATAGCAAATTTAGGTTTACTTTCAAACGTTTCAATATCTAATGAAGAAATTGTAACACAAATCGATTCAACCATACAACTTCCTGAAGTAATCACCACTTTATAATCACCATTTACAGAAGGTGTATAACTTTGATTAGTCTCTCCTGTCAATAAAGTATTTGGGCATTCATACCATTGGTAAGTTGCACCAGATTCATTGGCTGTTAAAACAACACCAACCTGTGATACTGTGTCATCCACTTCAATCACTTCCACATCATCACTAGCTGTATTTGTACAACCATTTGCATTGGTAAAGGTATACGTTATTGTATGAGTTCCTACGCCTGCTACGGAAGGATCAAAGGAATACGTCATTCCGTTACCATCGTCTGTAACTCCTGATCCTGAATACACACCTCCTGTTGCTGTTCCGCTTCCTAAACCAGATTGTACTCCTGCATCAATACATACATCCGAAGGTGCTGTAAAAGTTACTGTTGGTAAAGCGAATACTTCTATTGTGTCACTAGCTGTATTTGTACAACCATTTGCATTTGTAAAAGTGTAAGTAATAGTATGAGTTCCTACGCCTGCTACGGAAGGATCAAAGGAATACGTCATTCCGTTACCATCGTCTGTAACTCCTGATCCTGAATATACACCTCCTGTTGCTGTTCCGCTTCCTAAACCAGATTGTACTCCTGCATCAATACATACATCCGAAGGTGCTGTAAAAGCTACTGTTGGTAAAGCGAATACTTCTATAGCGTCACTAGCAAAATTAGAACAACCATTTGCGTTTGTAAAGGTGTAAGTAATAGTATGAGTTCCTACGCCTGCTACCGCAGGATCAAAGGAATACGTCATTCCGTTTCCATCGTCTGTAACTCCTGATCCTGAATATACACCTCCTGTTGCTGTTCCGCTTCCTAAACCTGACTGAATTCCTGCATCAATACATACATCCGAAGGAGCTGTAAAAGTTACTGTTGGTAAAGCGAATACTTCTATTGTGTCACTTGCTGAATTAGAACAACCATTTGCATTGGTAAAGGTGTAAGTAATAGTATGTGTTCCTACACCTGCTACCGCAGGATCAAAGGAATACGTCATTCCGTTACCATCGTCTGTAACTCCTGATCCTGAATACACACCTCCTGTTGCTGTTCCGCTTCCTAAACCAGATTGTACTCCTGCATCAATACATACATCCGAAGATGCTGTAAAAGTTACTGTTGGTAAAGCGAATACTTCTATATCGTCACTTGCTGTATTTGTACAACCATTTGCATTGGTAAAGGTATACGTTATTGTATGAGTTCCTACGCCTGCTACGGAAGGATCAAAGGAATACGTCATTCCGTTACCATCGTCTGTAACTCCTGATCCTGAATACACACCTCCTGTTACTGTTCCGCTTCCTAAACCAGATTGTACTCCTGCATCAATACATACATCCGAAGATGCTGTAAAAGTTACTGTTGGTAAAGCGAATACTTCTATTGTGTCACTAGCTGTATTTGTACAACCATTTGCATTGGTAAAGGTGTAAGTAATAGTATGAGTTCCTACGCCTGCTACGGAAGGATCAAAGGAATACGTCATTCCGTTACCATCGTCTGTAACTCCTGATCCTGAATATACACCTCCTGTTGCTGTTCCGCTTCCTAAACCAGATTGAATTCCTGCATCTATACATAAATCCGAAGGTGCTGTAAAAGTTACTGTTGGTAAAGCGAATACTTCTATTGTGTCACTAGCTGTATTTGTACAACCATTTCCATTTGTAAAGGTGTAAGTAATAGTATGAATTCCTACGCCTGATACTGAAGGATCAAAGGAATACGTCATTCCGTTACCATCGTCTGTAACTCCTAATCCCGAATATACACCTCCTGTTGCTGTTCCGCTTCCTAAACCAGATTGTACTCCTGCATCAATACATACATCCGAAGATGCTGTAAAAGTTACTATTGGTAAAGCGAATACTTCTATAGTATCACTAGCAGAATTAGAACAACCATTTGCATTTGTAAAGGTGTAAGTAATAGTATGTGTTCCTACGCCTGCTACCGCAGGATCAAAGGAATACGTCATTCCGTTACCATCGTCTGTAACTCCTGATCCTGAATATACACCTCCTGTTGCTGTTCCGCTTCCTAAACCTGACTGAATTCCTGCATCTATACATACATCCGAAGGTGCTGTAAAAGTTACTGTTGGTAAAGCGAATATTTCTATATCGTCACTTGCTGAATTAGAACAACCATTTGCGTTTGTAAAGGTGTAAGTAATAGTATGAGTTCCTACACCTGCTACGGAAGGATCAAAGGAATACGTCATTCCGTTACCATCGTCTGTAACTCCTGATCCTGAATATACACCTCCTGTTGCTGTTCCGCTTCCTAAACCTGACTGAATTCCTGCATCTATACATAAATCCGAAGGTGCTGTAAAAGTTACTGTTGGCAAAGCCTCTATAGTAACACTAACTGTTTCAGTCCCATAACAAAATCCAGGTGATTTATACTGCACAGTATATGTATTGGGTGTTGAAGCTGAAACATCAATAGTACCAGTATTAGTATTTATAGACAATCCTCCTGAAGATGAAAAAGAACCTCCAGAAACTCCTGTGATAGTAGGTGTTGGGTCTGAACCATCAACACAATATGCTGAAGCATCATAACTAAAAGAAGCATCCTCGATAGGTGTTGTCGTTATAGTAATGCTCCCACAGGATCCTGGTGTAACACAACCACCTTCACCTCTTACATAATAGGTCGTACTTGGTGGTGTAGGCGTTACAATAACAGTTGATGAAGTTGTTGTAGCTACTAATGTTCCTCCACAAGAACCTGTATAAACAGACCATTGTGTTGCATCATTTAAGTTTCCCGAAATACTAAGTAAAGCACTACCACCATCACATATAGTTGGAGGTGCTGATGTAATTGTTGGGATATCTGGCTCTACACAAGCAGCAACACAGGTTACAGATGGACTGTAACTAGTTGGTGTAATATCATATGCAGTAGTATTATTAAAACTCCAATTGCTACGATCGTTAATTTCTGCTAAAAGAAAGGTAGATGTTCCTGTTAATGTCCCTACATATTTTGCATTATCCTGTTCTGTAAGTGAAGTTACAAATAACGCTACACAATTAATACCATTTGATAATCCAGCTGGTAATCCAGAACCTGCAGTACCCAGAGGTCCTACAGACGAATCATTCCATAATGTAACTGGATCCAAAGCATTACTACCTCCATCATCACCATTAATTCCTGCAATAAAACTTGGTGTAGTTGCTGGCTCTGCGTTTGTTGCTTGGTAAGCTAATACTTGATCACCACCTAATAGGTTCCAACCAGAACCACTATCAAGTGACAATGATCCACCACCAGTGATGGTGAATGTATCTACACCAGATTCTGTGATATAAACTACTGTACCACATGATAAACCTGAACTTGGCGCAGTCCACCTAAGGTGACCTTCAGTTGTACCAGCCCATATATTTGAATCATCATTCCAGCCTTCTTCTGTAAAATATATAATTTCATTACCTGGTATATCGGTTAGTGATATAAAAGAAAAACTATGGTCAGCACCAGCGGTGGGACCTGAATCTGTATTATAGCCAACAAAGGCAATATCTCCTACAGCTAATTGCGCAAAAGTATTAGAAATACATAGTATCCCTACAAAAGTTAAAAAAAGTAATAGTTTTTTCATGGTTTAGTTTTTTATATTTTCTTTAATATACTGTTTTTTAGACACATAAATACGCATTATGCCATCCATTTTCTTCTGAAGTAATCGTAAGGTTTTTAAAATTTGAATTTAATATTTCTAAACAATTGTGTTTATAACTATTATTTTCCCAGGACAACTCCCATAAAAATTGTTTGTGAGATATTCTATGAGTTGAATCAAATAACAAAACACCTCTTGGGCCTGTTATTTTTTCTTTAGAAAAGGAATTTTCATGATTTAAATAATTATTAATCAATAGTCCATTTTCAAAACCAAGCACAGAAAACACACTTGGTATTTTATTATATTTTTCATTATACAGTTTTACAAAAAACTCATTTTCTTTTGTTTCTAGTTCTTTAAACCAAGAAGACACACACTTAGTAGTGTTAAATACTTCAGGGAATTCGTTCAATATTTTATCATCTACAGTAAAAGGCAAGGTGTAAAGAGCTGTCGTCTTGTTAATTTTATTTTGCTGTAAATATTCTGCATGTTCTTTGGCATAAATCCCATTATAAAACGCGAAAATTGCATCAGGTTTTGTCTCTAATACAAATTGTTTCATTAATTCTGCTTCATTTTCTCTTGGATGTAATGGCGTAATAAAGTGTCCTGTGAATTCTGCTTTGTTATTTTCGTATAAAGTATCATGCAGTGCCTGTGTAAAGCCATAACCAGATTCATAATAACATGTAGAAGTCATTATTCTGGAAAGACCACGACTAATCAAATGTCTTCCAAGAGCATTACATGCTTGGTATAAATCCAATGAATTACAAAAAATATTTTTTCGTTTAGATAAATCTAAAGGCATTGTAGCTCCAAAATCAGCATATAAAAAAGGAAGCTCAGTACCTTCAACATAATCTAATATTTCTCCTAAGCCTCTATGTCCCAACAAACCTGTAATTAACACAACATCTTCTTGATATACCAATTTTTGAATAGCGTTAATTACCGTCTCTGCATTATCACCTAAACCAATACCTTCAATACAGAAACTGTAATTAGAGCTAGGCATCATCAATTTTAATCCATCTACAAAGTCTTTGACCATGGTTGGATGTACTTTTGACTGAGGTAATAATACTCCTATTTTTTTTTTATTCATATATAAAGATATAAGGCTTGCGTTTTATAAGCCCGTGTTTTAATGAATTAACTTCTTGAGGGGAAAATACCTACTTGAGCGATACAAACATTGATTCCTAAAAAAGGATTTCTTGATTGCATTGGTATATTATTACCACTTAGACTTGTAGTTCCTGAAATTACTACACCACCAACTTTATCATTAGAAGTAGGATTTTCTTGATAAATACTTGGTGTTGATCCGCCTGTACTAAATCCGCTGGCTCCTCCATCACTTTCATTTATTTCTGCACCAGAAACATCAGTGGTATAAACATTTACATTTGCTGTACCGTTTATTAGAGCATGATTATGAGAAGGCATGTTAGCTTGTGTTATATACAATTGTTCTGCTCCACCTCGTTCACCCCAAGCTATACTTGAAAGTCCTGGTCCATGACCAATATGAACTATACTTCTTCCTCTTAAATCAGGTAATCCAAATGTTGTTCTTCCATCTCCTCCAAAGGTTGTTCCTATTAGTGAAAACAATGCTGTATTAGAAGAGATAGAAAGTAATTGTCCGTCACATTTTGCCCAACCACGTGGTGCAAAATTAAATCCGAATGGTTGAATTTGGCCTATAAATGGTTCCATAAACTTTAGTTGTTTTAATGATTAATAATATATGTGAGTTTAATAAAATTGTTACTCTAACAAATCTATACCCAACAACCGTTTCTAATAAGCGTATAATCACTGTGTATTAAAACCACGTAAAAACACCTGATTTTAGTAATACGGTTTTTTATGTGAATTAGTATGACTAGATTTATGATATAATTAAACCAAAACATAAAAAACCATGAGTAAAAATGAAGTAACACTAGAACACGCAAAAACTTGGGCTAAAAAATGGCAAACAGAAAACCCAAAGCATTGCAAAGCTTTTTTAATGCCTACAGTAGATTTAATAGAAGCTTTTATTGAAATGAACGTTTTAGTAAAACAAGAAGATGGCAACTACAGCCTTCAAGATGTAGACTCTAGTAGCGTTCGTGCTTATATGGCAATTGACGAAAAGATTGAAGAAGGTTATGGAGAAAAACTACTACTTGTTGGTACTAAAGTAGACTGCAAGGGTATCCATCGTGATATTATAGAAGACGAAAAACCTTCAGGTTGTGATGATGGTATTGTAGAAACTGCTGTAAATGCATTAACAGGAAGTGGCGTTTTTGATTTTACCTCACCTTGTCCAAGTGATTGCGATATAAATAGTCCTTTATTCAATCCATAAATTTAATGAAATTAATAAGTTCCCTATTTGAATACACTGGAATAGCAATACTATTTATTAATGCTATACTATTTTTTAAAAGCTATACTTCAAAAAAAAGTATGGCTTTTAAATATTTTAGTATTTATTTAGGGACTTCTTTAGTTATTGTAGTAATCACCTCTACACTTTCATTTTTTTCAAAAGACAATCTTTATTTATCACACTTTTATTTTATTGGACAATTTATTTTATTATCCTTATTTTACAAAGAGCTATTTAATTCAACTCAAAAGAAGATAGTTAATACTATTTTAATCTTAGTTTTATTAACTTTATCAATACAATATGCTAATAAACCTAATCTGTTCTTTAAATTTTTTGTTTTTGAAATTTTTATAACCTCTTTTCCTATAGTTATATATTCTATTATTCACCTTTATAATTCAATAAGTAAAAAAGGAGCGTTTATCTACATAAATGCAGGAATTTTAATTTATTTAACAACTAGCACTTTAATATTCATTTTAGGCGATTATTTATCTGAATATAACAATACAACAATTAAGAAGATTTGGTTGGTCAATAAAGTATTATATCTATTATATTTAATATTAATTTTTGTAGAATGGAAAACAACATTATCGATGGACAAGAACAAGTAATAGTCGCTCTAGTCTATGGACTTATTTTTTTAGTTTTACTTACTACTGGCCTAATATTATTTTTCCATTATTCTAGACAAAAAATCATTCAAAAAGAACTTGAAAAAGCTGATTTAAAACTTAAAAATCAACAAAAAATATTACAAACCTCTATAGCTATTCAAGAAAGAGAACGTAAACGTATTGCACAAGATCTACATGATGCTATCAGTTCTAAATTAAACATTGTAAGCTTGACAACAAACGTTTTACTTATAGATGAAACTATTACCAAGAAACAAAAAACAGCCTTAGAGCAAATATTAAACATCACTACAGGAACCTTAGAAAGCTCACGTAAAATTGCACACGATTTATTACCTCCTATATTAAATGAATTTGGTCTAAAAGCTGCATTACAAGAACTGTTTGAAGACTTTTCTAAACACACTAAAATAGAAATTGAAGATAACGTTGAAACTTTAACTAGGCTATCAAAAAACAACCAATTACATGTATTTAGAATTGTCCAAGAACTTATTAATAATTCTATCAGACACGGTAAAGCAAATGAATTAGTGGTTTATATGGAACAAAATGAAACAGGTTTTATAATACGTTATCAGGATAACGGAAAAGGATTTGATGTAAATAACATACATAAGAAACCTGGGATTGGTCTTCAAAATATTAAAAGTAGAGTTAAAATTTTAAAAGGAACTCTTAAAATAGAAAGCACACCCAATAACGGAAGTCAATTTATTATACGTTGTAATTATGAAAGATAAAATAAAGATTGCATTAGCTGATGACGAACTTTTGTTTAGACAAGGTCTAAAAGCTATTTTAGAAACTAATGAAGCAATAGAAGTTCTTTTTGATGTTGAAAATGGAGAATTATTAATACAAGAATTACGTAATACTGAAACTTTACCCGAAATAGTAGTTACTGATCTTAAAATGCCAGAACTTAATGGTGTAGAAGTCACTAAACTTATAAAAAAAGAATTTCCTGATATAAAGGTTATTGCGTTGACTAGTTATTTTAGCAAACCTTTTATTTTAAATATGATTTCTATAGGTGCAGTTGCGTATTTAGCAAAAAACAGCACACCGACATTAATGATAAAAACCATTAAAGAAGTCGCAGCTAAAGGGTTTTACTATGACAACCAAGTCCTACAATATATACATGAAAGTATTGCAAATCCAGTTGACAAAAAGGTAAAATCTAGTTTTGACACCAACTATTTTACAAAACGTGAAACAGAAGTTTTAACTCTAATATGCAAACAATTGACAACTAGTGATATTGCCGAAAAACTATTTATCAGTCCACGAACTGTTGAAGGACATCGTAACAATTTGTTGTTAAAAACAGAGTCTAAAAACGTTGCAGGATTAGTTATATATGCTCTAAAAAACAAATTGGTTTCTTTAGAAAATGACTCATTCTAAAAAAAACAAAAAGCGCTTTGAATTTAATTCAAAACGCTTTAACATTTAATCTTTTATTAAAACAGTGATTAGTCTCTTGACATAAAAATTCTAAGAATATACCAAAATAATAGCATTAACGATGCAAACAAACCTAAAGCTGCAGGTATATAATCGTCAGTAGAATATTTATTTACAATTTGAGACGTTTGATAAAGTATAGAGCCAGCAGCTAGTACACACATCGCACCAGAAAACCATAAACCTAGGTCAAACCCAAAAATTGTTCCTGCAATAATTAACCCTAAAGCAATAAAAAAACCGATAGTTAATCCTGCTTTTAAAAACGAAAAATCTTTATTTGTTAACATAACCACAGCTGTTAATCCTGTAAATAAGGCTAAAGTTACTAGTGCTGCTTGTTGTAATATTTCTGCTCCAGAATCCATGTAAAACGCTGCAATATAAATCATAGGCACAAAAATAACAGCTTGCGCTAATATGTATATTCCGTAGGCTAAATATTGTTTATTCTTATCAGCTGTTTTCATAGCTGTACTTTCTGCGTAAGTTGTAATTAGCATAAATCCTCCTAATAGTAATAGCCATTTGTAGCCTTGCGTCATTGACAACATAAACTCTACTAAAGCATCACTTTGTAATAATAAATATTCAAATAACACAAATGCTAAAACGCCTCCAGCAACGTGACCGTAAGTTTTTTTATAAAATGCAGTTCTATCTGCGTCAGAAGCCATAGTTAAATGCGTTCCGCCTTGATAATTTTCTAAATTATTGTCCATAAATTATTGATAGTTTAATTGGTTACTCAAATGTAAAAAAAGAAACCTAATAATTTTACTTATTAGGTTTAATATATTTTAGTCTCTGTTTACTAAAATTTGCATAGCCCAATATAATAAAGAAGCTAATGCACCAATTGCAGCAACCAAATAAGTTCTGGCTGCCCATTTTAAAGCATCTTGAGACCCTTTATACTCATCTGGAGTCACTATATTTTTTGCTTTAAGCCAAGCTAAAGCTCTATTACTAGCATCATACTCTACTGGTAAGGTTATAAAACTAAATAAGGTTGCAAACCCCATCATTACTAATCCTGCAATTGCAACGTAAAATCCACCAGCACCTAAAATATTAGATGCCATTAAAGCAATACCTCCAATAATTACCCATTGGGACATACTAGATGTAACTTGTACTACAGGCACTAATTTAGATCGCATAGTTAAATAACTATAAGCTGTAGCATGTTGTACAGCATGTCCAACCTCATGCGCTGCTACTGCAGCTGCAGCTGCATTGGCATGATTATAAACAACCTCACTTAAATTAACCGTTTTGTTTGTTGGATTGTAATGATCTGTTAATTGTCCTTTTACAGAAATCACTTTTACATCTCTTATTCCATTATCAGACAACATTTTTTCGGCAATTTCTTTACCAGTCATCCCATTACGCAAGTGTACTTTAGAATAAAATGCAAACTTACTTTTTAGCTTATTGCTTACAATGCCACTAATTATACCTATCACACCAATTAAAATGTAATATCCCATATATCCTGAAAACATATTCTTTATTTTTAAATTAACAATATAAATATAACAAAAAGTGAGCCAATGTAACAGCAAGCTATTTTGTCAGTAAACACTTAAAAATGATAAAATGCATTTTTTAGATGTTCGATACTAAATTGATTATTTTCTTTAATAATAGCAATAATATCAAAACGAATTTCTACATCTAAGCCATTTGTTGTCACATATTGATTCACAGCTTTTACTAAACGTTGTATCTGTTTAGGTTTAACGAAATCTTGTGGATTACCAAAATTAGTGGTTGATCGTGTTTTGACTTCAATAATTGCTAAAACATCCTTTTTTTTAGCTATTATATCAACTTCTGCTTTAGCAAAACGATAGTTAAGGTCTACAATATCATAGTTGTTTTCCATCAAAAAATCAACTGCTAATTGCTCTCCTTTTTTACCAAGTTCGTTATGACTAGCCATTATTGCTTAAATACTACACTTGATTTATTTTTTTCAACCTTCAAAAATACCTCACGTCCTAAAATTAAAGCTCTGTTATCTTTTTCATGTCCTGCAGGCATATTAAAAGCCACAGGAAAATCATACTCTGACAAAACATCTAAAATAAGTTGCTCTACTGAAGTTCCCCAAAGGGTTGTATTCTTTCTCATTTTACTCATATCTCCCACTAAAACTCCTGCACAGTCATTAAAATAACCTGCTCGTTTTAGACTTTGTAACATTCTATCGATATGGTATTTGTATTCACCTATTTCTTCAATAAACAAAATTTTACCTTTAGTATCTATGCTTTCTTTTGAGCCCAACATGGTGTGTAAAATAGTTAAATTCCCACCAACTAATGCTCCATTGGCATCTCCAGTTTTGTTATAGTTTGATCCTTTTAAAGTATAATTTAAGGGTTTACCAAAAAGGGTGTTTTTAAAAGTTGCAATACTTTGTTGTATATCGGACAAATCTGTTGGAAGACTAACACACATTATAGCGTGTAAGGTTTGTACTCCTAAAATGTGAATTTGATTGTGTAGTGCAGTAATATCACTATAACCAATTAACCATTTAGGTTGTTTTAAAAACTTATTGTAATCTAATTTATCCAGTATTCTAACTGTACCATAGCCACCACGTGCAGACCAAATGGCTTTTATTTTTGGGTCGTCTAATGCCATTTGAAAGTCTTCACATCTCTCTTGATCTGTTCCAGCAAAATGATCGGCTTGATTATATATGTTTTTACCAATCACAACATGCAATTGCCAGCTTTCTAAAAGTTTTTTTGCCCTATTAACTTCATCGTTTCTATTTTTTAAAACTCCAGAAGGTGCAACAATAGCAACAGTGTCTCCTGCTTTTAAATAAGGTGGCTGTATCAATTTTGTTTCGGTTTTGTTTTGTGCTGACGTTGTTTTATTTCCTAAGAAAAAAACGATACCACACAACAGTAATAGTATTCTTTTTTTTGACATAGTGTAAATGTACAAGATATTTGATAAAATAAACGAATATGGTTTTATTGGTTAATTATAAATTTTATGAAAACCAAAACTATAATTAAATCCAAAACCCACATGAGTAACTTTGCCAAAATTACCATATAATTTAAATCCAAATGAACGACTAAAAGCAGTAGGTCTACCTATTGGGATTAATCCATAAAAAAGCCTGAATCTATTTTTATCCTTTTTAAAAAACTTGTAATTAATTTCAAATGGAACTCCGATATAATGCTCTTTTTCTCTATATTTTAAACCCTCTATTTTATACCTATTTATTAAAGTATTACTGGAGATACCTGCAGATAGACTTAAAGAAGATCCATCATAAACAAAACGCTTACCATAAAGCAAACCATATTCGTTTAAAGAATTTCCATTAATATATGCTGGAAATAAAAATGCTTTAGACAAACCTCTATTTCTATTTACATTTTTACTAGCTATGTATAAGTTTCTAAATGTAAAAAGATTGTTCCCTTTCTGATAATTTCCAGTATATCCAAGTGATAACCCTTCAAAATTAACTCCAGAATATCCTAAAAAAACTTCAAAATAAGCTATAGGGTTGTTATAGTCTATTTTAATTTCTTCTTGAGAAAATGAAAACTTAATAAAAATCAATATTATAATTAAAGCTAAATAGGTTTTCATAGTTTTTTCTCAAATTTATCAAAAAATATACGTTTTTAATAAATCTGATTTAAAGAATACATTATTAAAAAACATAATGATTATTTTTGCTCCAAAACAGAACGCCACATGCCTAAAGATTCAAAAAGATATACAATTACAGCAGCCTTACCTTATACTAATGGTCCAATACATATTGGTCATTTAGCAGGTGTTTATGTTCCTGCAGATATTTATGCTAGATACAAAAGATTAACAGGTAACGATGTTGCTTTTATTTGCGGAAGTGATGAGCATGGTGTACCAATTACTATTAAAGCTAAAAAAGAAGGGGTTACACCTCAACAAATTGTAGATCGCTATCATAAAATCATTAAGGATTCTTTTGAAGAATTTGGAATAACTTTTGACAACTATTCTCGTACTTCAGCAAAAATCCATCATGATACTGCTTCTGAGTTTTTCAAAACTTTGTACGATAAAAACGAATTTGTTGAAGAAGTCTCAGAACAATTATATGACGCAGAAGCTAACCAATTTTTAGCAGACAGATTTGTAATAGGGACTTGTCCAAAATGCGGTAATGAAGAGAGCTATGGTGACCAATGCGAAAAATGTGGTACCTCACATAATGCAACAGATTTAATAAACCCTAAATCTGCAATTACTGGTAATGTACCTACTTTAAAAGAAACTAAACATTGGTTTTTACCTTTAAATAAACATGAAGCATTTTTACGTGAGTGGATACTCGAAGGTCATAAAAAAGATTGGAAACCTAACGTATATGGTCAAGTTAAATCATGGATTGATGACGGGTTAAGACCACGTGCTGTAACTAGAGATTTAGATTGGGGAATTCCAGTACCTGTTCCTGGAGGAGAAGGAAAAGTATTATACGTATGGTTTGATGCGCCAATTGGTTACATATCCTCTACTAAAGAATGGGCTGCAAGAGAAGGTAAAGATTGGGAACCATACTGGAAAGATCAAGACACAAAATTAGTACATTTTATTGGTAAGGATAATATTGTGTTTCATTGTATTATATTTCCTGCAATGTTAAAAGCAGAAGGCAGCTATATATTACCTGATAATGTACCTGCTAACGAATTTTTAAATCTTGAAGGCAACAAGTTATCGACCTCAAAAAATTGGGCAGTTTGGTTACCAGAATATTTAAAAGACTTCCCTAATCAGCAAGACGTTTTGCGTTATGCTTTAACTGCTAATGCCCCAGAAAGTAAAGACAACGATTTTACCTGGAAAGATTTTCAAGCTAGAAACAACAACGAGTTAGTAGCCATCTTTGGTAACTTTATCAACCGTGTTGTAGTTTTAACCAATAAATACTATGAAGGTATTGTACCAACACCTTCAGAGTTTGAAGCTATTGACCAAGAGACTTTAGCAACCGTTAAAGCTTATCCAGCTGTTATTGAAAGCTCTTTAGAGCGCTACCGTTTTAGAGAAGCTGGTCAAGAATTAATGAATCTTGCTAGACTTGGAAACAAATATTTAGCAGATGAAGAACCTTGGAAACTTGTTAAAACTGACGAAGCTAGAACTAAAACCATCATGTATGTTGCGTTGCAAATTGCAAGTGCATTGGCTACTTTATCAGAACCATTTTTACCATTTACATCTACTAAACTTAAAAACATATTAAATACAAACACTAATGTTTGGAGTGACATAGCAACCAAAGACATCTTACTTCCTGCTACACACCAAATTGGTAAAGGTGAATTATTATTTAGTAAAATTGAAGATGCCACAATCCAACTTCAGCTAGATAAATTAGAAGCTAGCAAAAAAGCAAATGAAGCTGCTAATAAAGTAGTCGAACCTCAAAAAGAAGAAATTACTTTTGACGATTTTACAAAATTAGATTTACGTGTCGGAACGATTTTAGAAGCCGAAAAAATGCTTAAAGCAAAAAAATTATTAGTTTTAAAAGTAGACACAGGCATTGACGTACGTACTATTGTATCCGGAATTGCAGAACATTTTAAACCAGAAGATGTAATTGGTAAAAAAGTTACCGTTTTAGTTAACCTTGCTCCAAGAAAATTACGTGGTGTAGAAAGTCAAGGTATGATTTTAATGACTGAGAATGCTGAAGGCGCATTAGTGTTTGTAAACCCTGACGATGCTTCAGTAAACAATGGATTACATATTAGTTAATTTTTTTCTATCTAAAATGGAAATTATATAATGCATGAAAACAATCATGTAATATAAAATATCAAAGACGGTTATATCTTTGTATCATAATTAAAAACTAATATTATGAAACAAATTATAACCGTCTTATTTTTGAGTCTACTTTTTAGTTGTGGATCAACTAAAGTCGTAAGAGAATCAAGAAAAACCATAAAAGGGTCATGGGTATTAAACTCGATTAACTACAGTCAACCCGGAACATATAATGTCACACTTTTAAACGATACTTCAAAAGAGTGTTTTGAACAAAGTACATGGCAGTTTATACCAAATAACTACTCTGGTATATATACTATAAACAATGCTAATTGTAATGCAGGTGAAAGATATTTTAACTTTACAATCCAAGAAGTAGATCAAACTACAGGTTTATACAGTTTTTTATTAAAGCCTACTGACGCCAAAGGTAAAAGTGATACTAATCAAGGTTTCAGATTAACCTTAGCACAATTATCAGAAACTAATATGAGATGGGAACAAACCTTAACGGTGGACGGTAAACCATTTACCATTAACATGAACTTTATAAAACAATAATCACTATGAAAACTATAATAAAAAATATATCAACAAGTGCTTTAGCTATACTTTTAATTACAAGTGTATCTAGCTGTAGCAGTGTACAAAACGCAAACAACAAACAAAAAGGAGCAGTAATTGGAGCTACAGGAGGAGCCATTCTTGGTGCCATAATTGGTAACAATGTTGGTAAAGGTGGTAATGGAGAGTTAGGCGCTGTTATTGGTGGTGTTGTAGGTGGTGGAGCTGGTGTGCTTATCGGAAATAAAATGGACAAACAAGCGCAACAAATTGAAGAAGAAATTCCTGGTGCAGTTGTAGAGCGTGTTGATGACGGAATTGTAATAACTTTTGATGAAAATAGTGGTGTATATTTTGACACTGCTAAGTACAATGTTAATACAGCATCACAAACTAGTTTAAACAAATTAGTCTCTGTATTTAAAGAGTATCCAGACACAAACATATTAGTAGTTGGTCATACAGACAGTGTTGGTAGCGAAGAAAGTAACATGACATTATCAAAAAACCGAGCATATGCTGTTACAAATTACTTGACAAACCAAGGTTTAAGTAGCAGTCGTTTTACAACCAACTGGTTTGGAGAAACCCAACCATTAAATGATAATAGTACAGCCGAAGGACGTGCAAAAAACAGACGTGTAAATGTCGCTATTTTACCAAATGAAAAAATGATTAACGACGCACAACAAGAAACTCAAAATTAATATAATTCTTTATAAAAATATTCGGAAAATTAAACTGAGTTAGATATATTACAAGACCTTATTTATTAAAAAATAAGGTCTTTTTTTATGCTTATAAACTATATAATTTCCAAAACCAAACTGCCAAAATCCTCAGTTCAAAACACCATTGACTTACTTAACCAAGATGCTACAATTCCATTTATTTCTAGATATCGAAAAGAAGTAACTGGAAATCTAGATGAAGTACAGATTGGAGATATCGTAAAATATAAGGAAGAATTTGAAACTTTAGAAAAACGTAAAATCACAATTTTAAAAGCTTTAGATGAACAATCAGTCTTAACCGAAGATTTAAAAGCTAAAGTTGAATCCTGTATAGACCTAATTACTCTAGAGGATTTATATTTACCCTATAAAAAAAGTAGAAAAACCAAAGCTGAAACTGCACGTAAAAACGGCTTAGAGCCATTAGCAAAAATCATCATGAGTCAAAACGCAAATGATGTAGAAACCATTGCTTTTAAATACGTTAAAGGTGATATTACTACAGTTGATGATGCTTTAGAAGGTGCACGACATATTATTGCTGAGTGGATTAATGAACGTACAGACATTCGTAATAACTTGCGTAAGCAACTGGAGCGTCATGCCATGATTTCCACGACAGTGGTAAAAACAAAAAAAGACGATGAAAACGCTCAAAAATTTAGAGATTATTTTGAATGGGAAGAAGCATTAGGTCGCATACCTTCACACAGGCTTTTGGCAATTTTAAGAGCTGAAAAAGAAGGTTTTATTAGAGTTAAAATTGAAATAGATAAAATTAAAGCGTTAGAAAACATTGATCGCAAAATTATAAAAAGTGACAATGCTTGTGCTGACCAATTAGAGCTTGCAATAAGCGATGCTTATAAGCGTTTACTGTTTCCGTCATTAAGCAATGAAGCACTACAAAACGCCAAAGAAAAAGCAGACCAATCTGCTATAAGTGTTTTTGCTAAAAACTTAAAACAATTATTATTAGGTTCGCCTTTAGGCGAAAAAAGAGTACTTGCTATAGATCCTGGTTTTAGATCAGGTTGTAAAGTAGTGTGTTTGGATGCACAAGGTACTTTATTGCATAATGAAAACATCTACCCTCATGCTCCTAAAAACGATAGCATTGGTGCTATGAAAAAATTAGCAACTTTAACTGAATCCTATAATATTGACGCTATTGCTATAGGAAACGGAACAGCATCTAGAGAAACAGAAGCTTTAGTAAAAAAAGTACATTTCAAAAATGACATTCAAGTCTTTGTGGTTAGTGAGGCTGGAGCAAGTATTTACTCGGCTTCAAAGATAGCTAGGGACGAGTTTCCTGATTACGACGTTACCGTAAGAGGATCTGTATCTATTGGACGTCGTTTACAAGACCCTTTAGCTGAGCTGGTAAAGATTGATGCCAAGTCTATTGGTGTTGGACAATACCAACATGATGTTGATCAAAATAAACTACAAAAACAATTAGATATTGTTGTTGAAAATTGTGTTAACAGTGTTGGTGTTAATATCAATACAGCAAGCACCTCTTTATTAAGTTATGTGTCTGGAATTGGTCCTAAATTAGCCGAAAATATTTTTAAATTCAGAGCTGAGAATGGTGTTTTTAAAAGTAGAAATGATATAAAAAAGGTTCCACGTCTAGGTGCTAAAGCATTTGAGCAAGGTGCAGCCTTTTTAAGAATTAGGGAACCTAAAAACCCATTAGACGATTCTGCTGTACACCCAGAAAGCTATACTATTGTTAAAAACATGGCTAAAGATTTAAGAGTAACTTTAAATGATTTAATTGGGAACAAAGAACTACTAAAAAAAATAGATTTAAAAAACTATTGCTCTGATACTGTAGGATTACTAACATTAGAAGACATTATAAAAGAACTTGAAAAACCAGGTTTAGATATTAGAGAGGAAGCTAAAGTCTTTACTTTTAATCAAAATATTAAAACCATTAACGATTTAGCGTCAGGACAATTATTACCAGGTATAGTTAATAATATTACCAATTTTGGTTGTTTTGTTGATGTTGGTATTAAAGAAAGTGGATTAATACATGTTTCTAATTTATCGGATAGCTTTGTTAAGGATGTAAATGAGCATGTCCATTTACACCAACAGGTTATTGTCAAAGTTTTAGAGGTTGATGTTACTAGAAAAAGGATTCAATTACAATTACATAAATAACAAAAAAAAGCATCAACCTTATATAAGATTGATGCTTTTTAATTTTAAACAACCTGCTTTATGACGCTTGTTTTAAAGTAATAGCTTTAGATAAATTAGTCTCAATTATGTCATGCCAATTTTGGATACGTTTGGCTTCATAATCTTCAATAAAAGCTTCATCTGCATCAAAAAAAGATAATATTAAAGCTTCCTTTTTAGACGATACAAACTGTAATTTTAGATCTAAATGTTTTAAATGTGAGGCTTTATCTTTTCCTTTTTGATAATCTGATATAATCTCACAAGACTTGACTTGAGTTAAATCTATGGTTTTTAATACATTAATTTCATCTTTAAAATGAACATAAGATAGCATGTTTTGGTTTTCGGCGAAAGCCAAAAATTTATTATTCCAAGTTTCGGACATAGTATACTTTAACCCATTGGAAAGTAATAGTTTTTCGGCTTTATGTTTTGTTTTTGTTTTGCTATTTAATCCTTTAAATACAAATATAAAAAAAGGGACTAATACGCTTAAAACTAATAACATAGATAGTAGTGTGAATGATAATTTCATGGTTTTGATTTTTAAATTTAATGTATAATACATCAACACAAAATCTTAATTTTAAAGACTAGTGTTGCAACAGTTGCGTTAAACGTATTGTGTTTAAGTAAACCAATGAAATGGGTAAATAATCTGTTTTTTTGGTAATCCTACAGCAATACTATTGCTGGATTTTTGATATAATAAAACAGTATTTTGTTGTGTTTTATTTACCGTTTTAACCAATGCATACTGCTTGTAAAATGAGGTATTATCTTCTAACTGCAGGTTAACAGATAACTCAATATCAGAATTTACAATTATACCTTGCGAGTCTAATGAAGGACTAGCTTGAACGGTATGTTGCGGAAAAGTATGCTGTACAACATTAGCATCTTTACCTTCTGAGAAGAAGATAGTAGAGACACTTAATAAAAGCGTTATAACTAAAAAGTTAAGCTTTGACATTATTATACTTTTGTTTGATTGACAAAGGTATAACTTATCTTGTTAAGAGTGTCTTAAAGTTTTTAAATCGGCTTAATTGCTTTTAAAACTTGGAAGCCTTAAATTTAAAGTTTTAAACTACTTTTTGAATGCTAAAAATAGCTTACCATCCTATTTACTGTCATCCGTTGCCTGAAAAACATCGGTTTCCGATGATAAAATATCAATTATTACCTGAACAATTATTGCATGAAGGCACTTGTATTGAAGCTAACTTTTTTGAACCTAACAGAATGATTGATGAAGCTCCTATTTTAGCTGTACACGACCCTGAGTATTTTTACGATTTACTAAATATTACTTTAGATCAACGTGCTGCACGTAAAATTGGTTTCCCGTTGAGTGAGGTTTTGATAGAAAGAGAAATTACTATTGCTGATGGTACTATAAAAGCCAGCCAATTTGCATTACAACATGGTATTGCTATGAATATTGCTGGAGGTACACACCATGCTTATAGCAATCGTGGTGAAGCTTTTTGCATGTTAAACGACCAAGCAATTGGTGCAAGATACCTCCAAAATAAAGGTCTAGCTAATCGTATTTTAATTGTAGATTTGGATGTACACCAAGGTAATGGTACTGCCGAAATATTTAAAAATGATCCTTCTGTTTTTACATTTTCAATGCATGGAAAACACAATTATCCCTTTAAAAAAGAACAAAGTGACTTAGATATTGCTCTAGAAAACAATATTGCAGATACAGAGTATCTTTCAATTTTACAAAAAACATTACCTAAATTAATAACAGACTTTAAACCTGATTTTATCTATTATTTAAGTGGTGTTGACGTCATTAAAACAGATAAATTAGGTAAACTAGGTTTGACACTTGTTGGTTGCAAAGCTAGAGATCAATTTGTTTTAAACACCTGTAAAACAAACAACATTCCTGTTATGTGCAGTATGGGTGGAGGCTATAGTCCTGACATAAAAACCATTGTAGATGCACATGCCAATACCTATAGATTAGCTCAGGATATTTATTTTTAATTGTAATTATTAGCAGCTTTTATAGACTATAAGTTTATGCTAAAAACATTTACAGAATTTTCTACCAAAGGAACTTTAAAAATATCGGACCAAAGCCTTTTAAAAACATTTTCCAATTCAAAACAAATTGGCTTATACACCTTTATTGTTACTAGAAATTCTAGTTTAGAGTTAATTGTAGATGGTGTACCACTAATTTTAAAACCACATCAAATTTTATCATTAACACCTATACAACAGCTAAAATATATAGCTGGAAAACAAAGTGTTGTTTATCAATTTAATCAAGAATTTTATTGCATTAAGGATCATGATAAAGAAGTTGGTTGTGCTGGTGTTTTGTTTTTTGGTAACGACAGCATTCCTGTTATTACGTTAAATACCATCGAGCAAGATAAATTTAATATGTTGCATGATATGTTTTTAGAAGAAATAGAAACACAAGATACTATACAAGCAGAAATGCTAAGGATGCTTTTGGCTAGGTTTATTATCAAAACTACCAGATTGCTTAAGACCGAAACTACAAGTGATGCCATTATTAAATCTACAGATGAAACTTTAAGACAATATAACTTATTAGTTGAAGCTCATTTTAAAAACGCACATCATGTAGGATTTTACGCGGACAAACTTAATAAATCTGCAAAAACACTATCCAATAGTTTTTCAAAATTCGGACAAAGTCCTCTAAAAATAATACATGAACGGTTAATTTTAGAAACTAAACGCCAACTAATGTATACGGACAAAACTGCCAAACAAATTGCTTATGATATTGGTTTTGAAGACGCCTCACATCTAAGCAGACTGTTTAAAAAACAAACAATGGTAACTATGTCAGAGTTTAAAAAAAACTTGTGAGCTTTTTTTTTATAGATTTTAACTACAAAACTACTATTAGGGAAAAATAGACATGTAATAAGGTAATATTGTCGTTTTAAAACCTACTTCCCTATCGCATCTTTGCAGTATAATAATTAAACACACGCAAGATGAAAACAACAACATCCATATTCAATTTAATAGAAATATTTACAAAAGCTAAACGAAATATAGCCAAAGCTGTTAATCCACAAGAGCATTGTGAGCACAAACAACTACACGACTATTATTGTGACGCAGAATTAAACAAAGGAATTATTGACAATTCAATTATATAACAACAAATCTATAAAATTAAAACAATGAAAAAATTAATCGCAACTTTAGTATTAACATTAACTCTTTTAGTATCTGTTAATGCACAAGACAAAATGATGAAAAACGACACTGTAAAAACAGTAGCACTAGAGCAGACTACTGGTGAGTTTACACAAAAAGGTTTAACTATAAGCGAAGGAACTTATGTATTTGAAATTGCAAATAATGCAGTTGGTAAAGATGTTGGTTTTGTACTAATAAAAAAAGGAGCTGATGCATCCAATCCAGAAAACCACATTAAAACAGCCTATGTTACTAGCGTTGTTAAAGACGGAGAAACACAAAGTAGCAAAGCGACAACATTAGCAAAAGGAGAATACACATACTTTTGCCCATTAAATAATACACCTCAGTACACCTTAACTGTACAGTAGATTATTAAAGTCTTATCAAATTACTTTAAGACTTAAAAATAAATGATGGATAGCCATTATATTATTATTTAAAATAAAAAAAGCCTGCTAAATTATAGCAGGCTTTTTACTTATATATTGATCTTTAAAAACTTTGAAGTAGAATTACCCCTAACAATACACACACAAAAGGCAAACTTAACAATAAACCTAAATTATGTTTACTTGGTTTACTTCTGTTAAACTTAGCGTTTAAAACCTTTCTAGTTTTACCATTATACTTTAACCAATTTTGAATATGTATAATAAATGAAATAATCGCAAATAAAATCCAAGCTTTATCACTTGATATTGTAGAAGCATTCATTTTAGTTAAAAAAGTGGCTATAAACACACCAGAAACAAAAACTAAGGCAATTTGCAATGCTGAAATATAAAACAAAGCTATAGAGTTTGCTTTTTGTTTAAAACGTGTTTTAAAAGCTGTAAAAACATTAAAAAATAAGTGATCGAATGTTGTCATAAATGATATAAAAAAAACTGCTACAATGTAGCAGGTTTTTTTTGATAAAATAAATTATTAGTTAGATAAAACTTTTAAATTATCTAAGTGATATCTTGTTGTTGCGTCTGGATCAGAACCTTCATAAAAGAATCCAATATTTACATTTCCTTCATACTGAGATATATCGATTGTAGTAATTGGTTGTAAACCACCAAAACCAGTAGTTGAACCATAAGGTATTTCTGCATTTAAAGGTTCCCAAGTCGCTACTAAAGGGTCTCCTGAAAAATCAGTAGATATGTATGCTGATAGTATAATACCATTAGAAAATGCTACTTCAAGATCGAATGATAATAGGTTATCAGAGCTAGTCCCTAAGTCGATTACTGGTGTAACTAACCAAACATCTGCTTCAGAATTATTAGAGCTAAAAGCCGAAATCCTAGAGTAATCATTATTATTGAAACCACTAATAAACCAATCTGTATTTGTTCCGCTAACATTTACATTAGTCCAACCTTCATTGGTATAATTTCCAAACCCTTCAAAATCCTCTTCATAAACAACATTAAAATCATCAATATTTAAAAGAGAACAACGTGTGTTTTCAAAAACTACGTCTTCTGTAGAATTTAAAGTCAATAATGTAGTATCTCCTGAAAAGTTTTTAACAATTACTCCAGAAATAGAACCATTTAATGTTGGTAATAACTCGTTTTTAAAAGTTGAGAAAGCACTAGTCTCTAAAATAAGTTCTGAATATTCTAACCCGCTACAAGACTGTAATGTGCGTTGTGTGTCATAATCTTCAGTAGGGTCAAAATAACGTTCACCAGCTAAATCATCTGCAAACTCAACATTATCAAATTTTACAAACATACCTATGTGCTCACCACTTACCACTCCAAAAGTTAAATTTAATGGAATAATAGTTTCTGTAGTTGCAGAACGTAAGACATTTGAACTTTCTTGACTATTAGTTAGAGCTGTTACTGTAGTACCATATTGATCAGATTCAGTTCCTCCACCAATTGTAATGACACCATTACCAACTCTTGTTTCTCCAATATGTAGACCGTTTAACTTAATATAAACCTCACGACCTTTATTAAATTTATTGTATATATCTGATGAACTTGTAATAACTTGTAATCCTGCAGTTGGGTTTTCAGCTTTATCTTGTATATAAAACTCTTTAAAAAAGTTTCCCGTTGCATCAGAAGAACTTACATATCCTTTAACTACAATATTTGTATCTACTGGAAATGGAATATCATCGTCAGAACTATACATTGCTTTAACTTCTTCAATTGAGACTAAATCTAATGCACCTGTTTCAATCTGACTAAGTAATAAATTTAAAGCTAAATTCTCTTCATTTCCTTGTGACTGTGGTACAGAATAATCATCGTCCTCTACACAAGACGTTATAGCTAATAAAGCCATAAGACTAAAAGCTAATGTTAAAATTTTATTCGTTTTCATAATTGTAATATTAATTATTAATAATTTCCTTTTTCTTTTTTTTAAAACCTAAGATACACATTTACAAAGTAATTAGCTCCTCTACCATACCAGTACTTAGGACCAAAAACTCTTTTCTCTAAATTTACATCATCTCTTAAAGCTCTGTAATCTGCACGTCTTCCTTGTTCAAAACCACCAGTTTTATATTGCTTATCTAATAAGTTACCAACACTTGCAAAAAATCCGATAAATTTATCTCCAATTTTCCAAGACTTACCTCCAACTAAATTAACAACCATATAGCTATCAAACTTTTCTTGTTTTAATAAATCTACAGCTATTTCTGGATCATAATCATTGTAAGGTAATCCGTCCGCATCTGTATAGAATTCATTTGATCTTGATAATGGACTTACGTCAATGTATGCGTTATCAAAAAAGTTAGCTGTTGCTCCAAACCACCAGTAATCAGGATCTCTATATTCAAACCCAACTGAGTATGCAGTTTGTGGTCCTCCTGCTACTTTATAATTTTCAAGATTAGAAGTACTTACTAATCCAGAGGTATTTACAACATCACCACCTTGAACATCTATAAAGTCTTCTGATGTTGACGTTACATATAAGTTAGGATTATTACTATAAGTATATTGTCCTACAGAAGCTGCTCCTTTTAGTTTAATAGTTGGTGTTACTTGAGCTTCTATACCTAATTCTCCTCCAATATGTTGTTTTTCTACACCAGATAATACTTCTTGAATAAAACCTGTTGTACTACCTTGGGTGAAGAAAAATGATACTTCATTAGCATCTTCGATTTTAGTGTAAAAACCAGTCAATTTAGCTTTTACTATTGGAGACCTAAAAATATAACTAGCATCTATAGATGATATTTTTTCTTCTGTAATATTAATATCTGTATTATCTATACCATTAATTACACCTACATAATCATGACTTTCTCTTGAATTAGTATAAGTATTTCTTATTGATGGCGCTTTAGCAATATAACCTCCATTAAAGTCTAACAAATGCTTACCAGAAATCTTATAGGTAAATCCTGCTTTGGCACCATAACCAGTAAATTCGATTTTATCACCTTTACCAAATGAGTTATCTCTTTCTATACCATCTTCAATGTATACTTGATTTTCGTTTTTATATAAACCCTCTCTTTGGTAATCTGTTTTAGTTACACTACCAGCTACATAAAAATCAACTTTGTTATATTTAAACTGAGCTTGTGCAAATCCTGATAATTCGTTTACAAATAAGTTGTAGTTGTATCTAAATTTATCTCCAACAAATGCTACTTGATCAGGATTGTTTAAATCAAATTGGTTTTGACTAAAAGAATCTACATTTAAAGCTCCTGTTGTGCTTCCTAATAAATCAATGATTTCAGCAAAATTTTCAGAATCTAATTTTTTGTAATTAATTCCTGCATTGATCAAAACATTTTCATTAACCTCTGTACTAAAAATAGTGTTAAGCGTTAATTGTTTATCATCATTTCTGTCTTCATATAATACATATGCTGCGTTAGCACCAGATATGTTGTTAGTCAAGTTAGCATCCACAATTCTGTCCCAATCAATTTGCCCATCGTTTAAAAATTCTTGTTCAGCTTGGTATGCTCCTGCTAAATCTTCATCTTCAAGAAAATAACTTGGTAAATCTTGGTAATATGCTGGACTAGGGTTTTCACCTCCTGCATAATCTAAACGACTATTACCTACTTTTCCAA
Organism: Olleya sediminilitoris; assembly: GCF_016785945.1. Taxonomy (GTDB): domain Bacteria; phylum Bacteroidota; class Bacteroidia; order Flavobacteriales; family Flavobacteriaceae; genus Olleya; species Olleya sediminilitoris. The sequence goes on from NZ_JAEMEF010000001.1 coordinate 65,132, forward strand.
ATTGGTAACCAACGTTAGTATTTAAACTTGTTTTTTCATTTATGTCCCAATAATGGTTTAATAACAAAATTGGTTCTTCAACTTCTTTAATACGCGAATTTTTCTTTTCTCCATCATAATTACCCCAAAATTCATTGTACTTAATTCCTTTTAAGTCATAAACTTCTTGTGTGTTAGCAGAAGATTTACCTCTACGGTTTGGAGCGTAAATTGAAGTAAAGTTAATACTGTGTTTATCGTTGATTTTCTTTTCTACAGAAGCAAAAAGCGAATTAGAGTCATATAATGTAGCATCTTGATATCCTTCATTTCCCCAACGTCTACCTACCATAAGTGTATAAGCCCAACCATCTTCCATCAATCCAGAAGCATAACTAGCCATTAAACGGTTAGTGTAACTTCTATTTGAAGATGAATATGTAACACGTCCACCTTCTCTATAATTAGAAGCTCTAGTATTAATATTTGTTGTTCCTAAAACACCTCCAAAACTATAAGCAGATGGAGATAATCCAGTACTTAACTCTTGGTTACGAACAACATCGTTTAATCCTCCCCAATTACTCCATTGTGGACGACCTGTATCTTGTTTATTCATTTCTACACCATTGATTAGTACTTTGGCGTTATCTGAATCTAGACCTTTAACTCTAAAAAATGATGAGCTAAACTCAAAAGCAGCTGTACGCTGAAAAATATCTTGTGATGATGATAGTAATCCAGAGATATTATCCGATCCACTTGTATCATCATTTAATTCGTCATCAGATAAAGTAATTGTAAACAAATCTTGTTCATTAGCAATTGACACATCCAATGTCATATCCTGTATATCAAGTGTTTTACCTTGATTAACAATAATAGGATATCTTTTAGTTTGATAGCCAACTTTTTCAATTTTAAGAATTTGTTCACCTAAAGGTATTTCACTAGTAAAGGTAAATTGTCCAAAACCATCAGTTTGTTCTGATAATAATGATTTTTCAATGGTAACAGTCACATCAGGAATAGGCTCATCGGTTACAGCATCTTTTACACTACCTTTAACTGTAGTCTGTTGTGCAACAAGTGTAAACGTTGAAAGAATTCCTAATAAGAAAAATAAATAACTTTTTTTCATACTATAAATTATAGTTAATTAATTGTTGGTACGTTAAATAATGATTATTTAAAGCGGGCAAATTTACATTATTTCTAATAAATATATACTTTTGGCAAGCGTTTTGTATTTAAGATAACGTTAACATAACACAAAATTACAATGACACATTTAAAACTTTGGATTACAGCACTTTTCCTTACAGCAATTGTAAGTTTAAACGCTCAAGAAAAGAAAAAATATAAGATACATACAGTAGCTTTTTATAACCTAGAAAACTTGTTTGACACCATCAATGATCCTACTAAATATGATGAGGCTAGCCCAATGATGGAAATAAAAGCTGATAGATCTGAGATTTACAAGAAAAAAGTCCATAATATGGCTAGTGTAATAGCTGATATAGGTAGTGATGTAACAAAAAACACTCCTGCTATTATTGGTATATGTGAGGTAGAAAATGTAAATGTTATTGAAGATGTTGCAAACGACCCATTATTACTTGGTAAAGATTATGGCATTGTACATTTTGATGGTCCTGATAACAGAAGTATTGATGTAGCCTTATTATATCAAAAATCATTATTTCAAGTCATGACCAAAAGTACACATACTCTTAAAATATTTGATGATAAAACAAGAAAACGCATCAATACTAGAGACCAATTATTAGTTACAGGTCGTTTAGAAGGCGAAAAAATACACGTCATTGTCAACCATTGGCCTTCTAGAAGTGGTGGCGAAGCTAAAAGTAGACCAAAACGTGTTGCTGCAGCAAAGCTTAACAAAAGGATTATTGATAGTTTACAATCTGTAGATCCTTATGCTAAGATTATTACAATGGGAGATTTAAATGATGACCCAACGAATGCTAGTGTCAAGGACGTTTTAAAAGCTGAAAGAAATAAAGACAAAGTTGATTTTAAAGGGATATACAATCCTTATATTGATATGTTTAAAAAAGAAGGCTTAGGTACCACTGCATATAGAGATGCTTGGAGTTTATTTGATCAAATCATGATTACAAAACCCTTTTTAGACAAAGATTATACCAACCTTACTTACTACAAAGCAGGAATTTTTAACAAATACTACTTAGTAAATAAAAAAGGACGTTATAAAGGTTATCCGCTAAGAAGTTTTGCTGATGGTGGATTTACAAATGGATTTAGCGATCACTTTCCAGTATATATTTACTTAATTAAAGAAGTAAATGACAAAAAAAATAAAGAAACTAAATAACATTACAAAAGATTAGTTTTCTATTAATACATAAAAAAAAGCGACCCTTAGGGTCGCTTTTTTTTATGTTATAAACCTAACCAAATCTTCCATGGTATTTTAGCTAAAACAAGTATTAATGCTAAAGTATAAAATATAGCAATTGTCTTAAGCTTATTTTTTGAGGTTAATTTCTTTTTGTGCTTAGAGTATCCAATAGTTATTAAAGCTACAGCAATAATCATGGTTAAAGGATGCTCGACAACATTAGATCTCATGGTTGCATTCTTCATGATTTCACCCATACTCATTTCACTAAAGTAATCTGCAGCAAACCATAATACCATACCAATTAATAAATGTATATGAGACACAATTAAAGTGAATAAAGACATCCTAAAATCACGCGCTTCATACTCCTTTTTAGTAATTGATTTATATAAAGCATTAAAGGTTGCAACTACTATCATAAAAAGCACTAAATAGGCCCAATAACGATGTAATATTTTAAGTGTTGAATACATATATTTTCTGTTTATTAAATTAAAGGATAAAGGTAATAATTAATTGCATAAAAAAAGCCTCTTCAAATTGAAGAGGCTTTTAAAATCTTATTATTAGTTAGATTTAGAAATTATAACGTAAACTAGCATTATAAGTTCTTCCAACACCTAAGAAATATCCAAATGCATCTCTTTGGTTAATATACGCATCGTTAAATAAATTATAAACGTTAGCTCTAAAGGTCATTTTATTAGATCCTAAATCAAATTTATAAGTTAATCCAGCATCAGCTAATGTATAAGCTGGCAATCTAATAGATTCGTATTTACCACCTGCTAATGCGGTAGCTGCTACATCTTCTACGTCAACAAACTCATATAAATCTGTATAAATATTATAATCCATATCTACAGATAAACCTTCAAATAAGTTAGCTCTAAATCCAACTCCAAAAGACGTTTGAGGTGCATTACCAATCTTTACATCAGTTAAATCAACTACACCATCAGTTATTATAAAATCACCAGTATCAGTATTTTGTAAGGTATATGGTGTTTCACCATCATATTTCCAGTTTCCAACAGAACCGTATCCTCTAAAACTTAGAGAAGAAGCTGTAGGTCTATACTCAAAATCAAATTCTACACCATTGTGTACTTGTGTAACATCAGTTAACCTGTAGCTACCAAACTCGTCATCAGCAGTATCTAATAGACCATCAGCACCTGGTAACTCTTCACCAAAAGTTAAAAATCTGTTACCCCAATTAGATGAGTAAACATCAACATTAATTCTCCATTCACCCGCTTTAAATCTATAACCAGCTTCTAAACCTGTAATTTCTTCATTTTCGACATCAGGGGATACTATCTCATTAGAGTATAAGATATTTGTAAAAATATTATCTAAGAATGGTTGACGAGAAAAATAACCTGCATTACCAAAGATAGAATGCTCTTCGTTAATTTTATAAGCTAAACCTCCTTTTAAATTGTATCCAGTTTTAGTTATTTTTTCTGATTTACCTAAACCATCTCCAGTTCCTACAAACTTACCTTCTCTTTGATAAGATTGAGTCGATAAAGCTCCTTGAAAAAACGCAGAAAAACTATCGTTTTTATATTCAACTTGACCAAAACCTCCTAAATAGTTAATAGTCTCAGAGTAGTTTCTGTCATATCTTTGATCATCATCTGCATAATCAAATAGTGCTGACCATGGGTTAGCTTCAAAACTCTCAGTAATTACGTAATCACCTGGTCTATCAGTACGGAAGTTATCATTATAACCAGTTAAACCTAAATAGTCATTTATTTGTCTAAAGTGTTCTCCTTTATAAGTTCTTCCATCAACACCAATGTTAAATGACCAATTGTCATTCATTTCAACATTTAAGTTAGAAAGTAGACCATACCAGTTGTGGTTATTCACAGACGATCTTCTTAGGTAAGAATCTCCAAAGTTACCTACACCATCAGTAGCAGTATCAACATTGTTTTCTACAATTTGATCGAAATCAATTTCTCCATTCAAATCATTTCTTACTCTTCCTCTACCAAGACCTCCTGTTCCTCCACCACGTCCCCATGATGCATATAATACAGATGATAATTCCATTCCTTCCTTAATTTCATAATCCCAGTTTAAGTTTGCTACTGGTTTATGGTAGTAATTTCTTCTTTCAGTATAACGAGATCCTTCTAAGAAACCTGTATTTGGATTGTATTTTTCACCAAACTCCTCATACTCCTCTAAATCACTAGAGAAATTTTGATCATGCCATTGTGGAGCTCCAGTTAACAAGAAGTTAAAAGTGTGCTCATCATTTGGCTTATATCCTACAGAGAATAAATAATTTTGTCCTTGACCTGCAGTACCAGCAGAATACTTTCTGTGTGCTTGCCAGTGGTCAACTAAAATTGTGTAAGCCCATCCGCTTTCTTTTAAACCTGAGCTATAAGAAGCTGTTGCTTTAGCGTAACTATCATTACCTCCTAAAAAACGGATAAAACCACCTTCTTTATTTTCTGTAGTTTTTGATACAATGTTTACTGTACCTCCAACTGAAGAAATAGCTAGTTTAGATGCTCCTAATCCACGTTGGATTTGAACAGCATTTGCAACATCACTCATACCAGACCAATTTGACCAGTACATTCTACCGTCTTCCATTCCATTAATTGGTTGACCATTTAATAAGTAACCTGTATTTACTTGATCAAAACCTCTTAAAAATATTTGACTATCACCAAATCCTCCAGCTTGATTAGATACGTATACAGATGGTGTGTTTTTTAAAGACTCACCAAATTCAACGTTACCAGCTGCTTTTAATTGAATGTCTTTCCCTCTAATAGTAGATACAGCTACTGGCGTTTGTCTACCAGCTGCTAAGTCAATTACTCCAGTTCCTACAATTACAACCTCATCTAAAGAGTTGTCAGAAAATAAAGATAAATTACCTAAATCAGTATCTCCGTTAAAAGACTTAGTAATTTTACCAAAACCTACATATGAAATTTCAAGTACACCTGAACTTGACTGAGTAGTAAGTGAGAATGTACCATCAAAATCAGTAGTCGTTCCATTTGTCGTTCCTTTCTCAACAATTGTTGCACTAGGTAACGCAGAGTTTAATTCAGCATCCATTACTGTTCCCGTAACAGTACTTTGGGCCATTGTAAATGCAGTACACATAAATGCTACTGCAAAAAACATAACTTTAATTGTGTTTTTCATTTTGTTAATTTAAGATTTGTTTATTCAAATTCTTTTGCAAAAATACGACTAAATATAGTTGCAATATTAACTTAATGTTAACAAATACATTAACAGTAATTTTAACAAAACTGAATTATAACACGAAAAAAGGTAAGAAAATTCGTGATTATTAATTTTTACCTTAATTTTTTATATAATTCTAACAAATTAAGGGTGGAAACGTCATGATTATCAAAACTAGGGTTATTAAACTCTTTTAAAATTTTATTAGCTAATTGCTTCCCAAGCTCAACACCAAACTGATCGTAGCTATAAATATTCCAAATAATACCTTGTACAAATATTTTATGCTCGTACATAGCTATTAGTTTTCCTAAACTTTCTGGTGTTAGTTGTTCTATAAAAATTGTATTTGTAGGTTTATTACCTTCAAATACTTTAAAAGGAGTTAATTGTTTTATTTTTTCTGAAGAAATATTTTGAGATTCAAACTCAGCTTCAACCTCATCTTGAGTCTTACCGTTTAATAAAGCTTCAGTTTGCGCAAAAAAGTTAGACATTAACTTATCTTGGTGGTCTTGGTTACCATGTAGCGATTTTGCAAAACCAATAAAGTCTGCAGGAATTAGTTTAGTCCCTTGGTGGATTAACTGAAAAAAAGCATGTTGAGAGTTTGTCCCTGGTTCTCCCCAAATAATAGTTCCGGTTTGATAGTCTATTTTTGTACCATTACGATCTACACTTTTTCCATTGCTTTCCATTATACCTTGTTGTAAATAAGTAGCAAACTGTGTTAAGTATTGTGTGTAAGGTATAACAGCTTCGCTTTCGGCCTTAAAAAAATTATTGTACCAAACACTAAGTAACGCTAATATTACTGGAATATTTTTATCAAAATCTTCTGTTTTAAAATGCGTATCCATTGCGTTGGCTCCAGATAATAATGCATCAAAATTTTTGAACCCTATAGATAAACTTATGGTTAATCCTACTGCACTCCAAAGTGAAAAACGTCCACCAACCCAATTCCACATTGGAAATATATTGTCTTGATCAATACCAAACGTTTTAACTTTTTCAATATTAGTGGATACTGCAACAAAATGTTTTGCAACATCTTCTTGTTTAGCGTGCTCTAAAAACCATGTTCTTATAGTATTGGCATTAGATAACGTTTCTTGAGTTGTAAAGGTTTTTGAAACTATTACAAATAATGTCGTTTCAGGGTTTAGTGTTTTTAATACTTCATTTACATGATCACCATCTACATTACTAACAAAATGTGTTGTTAAGTGATTTTTATAATATTGTAATGAGTCTACTACCATAGCTGGTCCTAAATCGCTACCACCAATACCTATATTAACTATATCTGTAAATACTTTACCTGTAAAACCTTTAAGTTGACCTGAAATAATTTGATTTGAAAAGGTTTCAATTTTCTCTTTTACTTCAAAAATTTCTGGTATTACATTTTTCCCATTTACTAAAACGGTATCTGTTGCTTTAGCACGTAAAGCTGTATGCAACACCTCTCTACCTTCTGTTTTATTGATTACTTCTCCTGAAAACTGTGCTTGTATAGCGTCTTTTAGTTTAGTTTCTTCAGCTAATTCTAAAAGAAGTGTAATCGTTTCTGAAGTTATTCTGTTTTTAGAATAATCTACATAAAAATCTTCCCAATTAATAGTCATTTGATTTGCTCTGTCTTTATTTTGAGCAAATAACTCTTTCATTTTTAAATCTTTTGAAGCTTCAAAATGATCTTTTAATTTTTGCCAAGCTTTAGTGCTTGTTGGGTTGATTGATGGTAGTGTCATGGTTAGTATATGTAATTAAATTTTCGGTACTGGTTTGTATATCTAAAATTTGCTCTTCTTCAATTGGAGAAACAAAATCTATTCCGTCTAATTGAATTTTAAGTGGTTCTATAAATTTTATGTACTCTGTTTTTAAACTGTCTGAAATAGGCTCAGCCTCTGGTAGTTTTTGCTTAAAGGGATCAACCTCTTTTCCGTTTTTCCAAAAACGATAACACACATGTGGACCAGACGTATTACCAGTCATACCAACATAACCAATTACATCACCTTGTTTTACAAAATCACCAACTTTAGCATTTCTTTTTTGCATATGAAAATACTTAGTTGTGTAAGTACTATTATGCTTAACTGCTACAAAATTACCTGCAGATTTACTGTAACGAGATTGTACTACAGTACCATTTGCAGTAGCCCTAATTGGTGTCCCTACATTTGCAGCAAAATCTGTCCCTCTGTGTGGACGTACACGATTACCGTATAAAGCAATCCTACGATTTAAATTGTATCTAGAAGAAATTCGCTTATACTCTACTGGTGCTTTTAAAAAAGCACGACGTAAATTTTTGGCGTCTTCAGAGAAGTAATCTTTTAGTCCTTTTACGGTATCTGTTTCAAACTCGAAAGCATAAAATGGCTCTCCATTATGTTGGAAGTAGGCAGCCTTAATATTATCTATTCCTGCATATATACTGTCATCAATATACTTTTCGGTATAAATAAGTTTGAATTTATCATTTTTTTGAAGCCTAAAAAAATCAATAGTCCACGCATATATGTCGGACATTTTATAAGCTAACAACACACTTTTACCTTGTTTTGCTAAAGCTTCAGAAATATTAGATTCAATTACTCCTGAGACTTCCTTTTCTACAAATTTAATTGGCTTAGTGCTTGAGTAAGCATGTATTGAATCTTGAAAGTTTATTACTACATAATCTGTTTTTGTAGGCTGGTAAATAAAACATTTAGGTTCTTGTAGCGAGTCATTAGAACACAATAACGTATAAGGTTTACCTACTTGTAGACGTCTAATATCAAAACTATCTTTTGTTTGCTCTGCTATTTGGAAAATTTTAGAGTAATCTATTTGATTACGTTGAAGAATCTCTCCAAAACTATCTCCTTTTTTAATAGTATCACGTTTAACAACGTAGTCTTCTAGTTTGAAACCAAATTCATAAACTTCTTCTGGCTCTTCAACTAATACTGTTTCAACTGGTTTTACTTTATCTTCTTTACAACTATATATTACTAATGTTAGTACAAGAAGTATTATACATTTTTGCCCCAATCTTGCAGTTCTTGTTTGCTCCATAAGTCTGGAAAAAATATTCGTCTTTGATATTTTGGATGCATATATTTTACCCATTCGCTTCCTCCTGTTGCTTCTGCAGTTTTACCACCTATATTTAGGTAATGATTTGCTGTGTTATAATGAGCCATTACCCAAGTAATATTTACTGTGTAATCGTAATGACGCATTGCTTTAATTAAATCTTGATCTTCTCTAACCTCTTGTGGCAATCCTTTAAAAATAGTCCACAAATTATGTGTGTTATAGAATTCTGCAAATCTAATAAATTCGTCTTTGTATTTGTCCTCAAAAACTGTTAATGTATAGCTTTTTTTACCGGTTTTGTAGTCTTTACCTGCAGCTTGCCAATATAAATGTTCAAAAGCGTGTTCAAAAGACGTATTTCTATCAATAGTATCTCTAAATCTATTGTCTATTAAATTGATTAATTCGGTTGAGGCAAATTCAATTTTTCTGTATTGAGCCGACTGAAACCCACTTGCTGGAGTCAATGTACTTCTAAATTTATTGTATTGCTCTACATCCATTCCGTCTTTCATGACAGTAAATGAAGAGGTTAACACATCAAAATAACGACTAATTCTCATGATTTTAGTTTCAAAAAAAGATGCTGAAATATTATCTTGTTTAGCAACTTGATCTATTTCCCATAAAATCATTTTAAACAACAACTCATTGACTTGATGGTACATTAAAAACACCATCTCATCTGGTAAAGTTGTACGCTGTACTTGTAAATTTAAAAGTGCATCCGTCTGAATATAATCCCAATAATCAATGGGTTTACTATGCAACAAACCATCTAAATGTGTATTTACATTTTGGTCTAATGCATTGTATTTATCTGTCAATTGGTCTGTTATATTCTTATCTATACTCATTATGTAATTAATCTACTATAATTTTAAAGCTATGCTTTAAACCCTTGTATGCCTCTAGATCTGCTCTTAAAGACCCAACTGCTAAATCTGCTTTTATACGTAAAGGTATTTTATTTTTGTCATTAGACACCCAAAGGGTTAAACTTTCTTCTTCTTTAAATACACGACCTGCCATTACGTATGGTCTAAACATCAAAGTTTCAACGGTTCCGAAATTAGTCTCTAGATTTTCTTTTCCAAGGTATTTAAGTTTAAACCCATAGTTTTCTTCATCAAAAAACATATCTAATTTAATCTCATCACCTTTACTTAATGTTCTTGTGTCTAACTTATTTCTAAGATAATAAAAAGTAGACACCATGTCTTGTACCTTATCTTTTGTTGTTAGAGTCTTTTTAGTATCATGCTTTTTGTTATACACTAAAGCTGTTTTATTAGATTGATTAAAATCAATTTCGATATTCTTTTTATGACCACCTTCGTTAATTTTTCTTATAAATTTATAAGGTAATATGGTTTGTTTGTCAAAATAACTTTCATAACGATCTTCTACTTTAAAAAACCATTTTATCATACCTGTTGTCCAGCCTTTTCCAACTACATGAAATACCGGCTTACCATTTAAAGTCGTTTCTTTCACCTGCAATGTTGCATTACCAGCTTTTAAAAACCCACTGTAACTCATTTTAAACTTAAACCATTCGCCAGTTTTAAAAGCAGGTTCTTGTTGAACCGCAAAAGAGACACTTGCTGTAAATAATGCTAATATTATTAGTATTTGTTTTTTCATAACTCATGTAATTATATAGCTATTTGCAAACAGCTATGGATTGTTTAAAACTTAGATTACAATTACTATTCCAAAAATATAAAACAAAAAAATGCCATCTTAATATTTGATGGCATTTTTTTGTTATTAAATTATGAATTCCTTAAAGCGTACCTCTTTTAGCTTGTTCTCTTTCAATAGATTCAAACAATGCTTTAAAGTTACCTGCACCAAAACCACGTGCTCCCATACGTTGTATTATCTCAAAAAATAAAGTTGGTCTATCTTCAACTGGTTTTGTAAAAATTTGAAGTAAATATCCTTCTTCATCAGCATCAATCATAATACCTAAACTTTTCAGTTTTTCGATATCTTCTTTTAACTCATGACTAAACTCTTCTAGCCTACCAGGTACAGACGTATAATACTCGTCTGGAGGTGTAGATAAAAATTCAACTCCGTTTGCTCTTAATTGAGACACTGTTTTTAAGATATCATCTGTAGCAACAGCAATGTGCTGTACTCCTGCACCTTCATAAAAATCTAAATACTCTTCAATTTGAGAACGTTTTTTACCTTCAGCTGGTTCATTAATTGGAAATTTAATTCGTCCGTTTCCGTTGGACATTACTTTACTCATTAAAGCTGAATATTCAGTATGTATTTGCTTATCGTCAAATGACAAAAAGTTTTCAAATCCCATAACATCTTCGTACCATTTTACCCAAACATCCATTTGGTTCCAGCCAACGTTACCAACCATATGATCAATGTATTTTAAACCTGCAGTTGGTGGATTATAATCTGATTCCCATTTTTGAAATCCTGGTAAAAAAGCACCTTTATAATTTTTACGCTCTACAAACATGTGTACCGTTTCTCCATAAGTATAGATTCCTGCTCTTACAACCTCACCATGCTCGTCAGACTCTACAGTTGGTTCCATATAAGATTTTGCTCCTCTTGAGGTTGTTTCTTCATATGCTTTTCTTGCATCTTCAACCCATAACGCTACAACTTTGACACCATCACCATGTTTTACAATATGGTCGTTTATTGGTGACTTACTATTTAAAGGCGTTGTAAGCATTAACTTAATTTTATCCTGAGTTAAGACATAGCTTACCTGATCTGTAGATCCTGTTTCAAGACCTTTGTAGGCATGTGACTGAAACCCAAAAGCTGTTTTATAAAAGTGAGCTGCTTGTTTTGCATTACCAACATAAAACTCGACATAATCGGTCCCTAAAAGTGGTAAAAAATCTTGTGCACCTTCAAATATTTTTTCTAAACCGTAGTTTACTGATTCAATTTCTTTTTTACTCATAATAAGTATATATTTTGACAACCACTGTTGTGGTTAATTTTGTTTTTAATAATAAATAGTTTATCACTTTCGTGGAAATAAAAGCCTTACTCTAACCAAGATTTAAAGTAATCTTCATCTGCAATTTTCAAAGCCTCCTCAGTAACCATTAATGGTTTAAACGTATCAACCATTACTGCTAACTCGTTTGTTTTAACTTTACCTATACTACGCTCTGTTGCTCCTGGATGTGGACCATGAGGTATTCCTGCAGGATGCAAGGATATGTGACCTGCATCAATATCGTTACGTGACATAAAATCTCCGTCTACATAATATAACACCTCATCACTATCTATATTGCTGTGATTGTAAGGCGCAGGAATACTGTCTGGATGATAGTCATATAACCTTGGTACAAAACTACATACAACAAAGGCATCTGTTTCAAAAGTTTGATGCACTGGTGGTGGTTGGTGAATACGACCTGTTATGGGCTCAAAATCATGTATTGAAAATGCATAAGGATAATTATACCCATCATAACCAACTACATCAAAAGGATGTGTTGCATACACCATTTCAAAAATATCGTCTTGCTTTTTGACTTTTATTAAAAAGTCTCCTTTTTGATTGTGTGTCTCTAGCTCTTGTGGTTGTCTTAAATCACGCTCGCAAAATGGAGAGTGCTCTAGCAATTGACCAAACCAATTGCGGTAACGCTTTGGTGTGTAAATTGGTCTTTTAGACTCGACAATAAATAACCTATTGTCTTCTGTGTCAAAATCCATTTTATAAATCACACCTCTTGGGACTAATAAATAGTCTCCATATTTGAAGTCTAAATTACCTAAATGTGTACGTAACTTACCTGTCCCTTTATGAACAAAAATAAGCTCGTCTGCATCTGTGTTTTTATAAAAATAATCTTTTGTTGATTGTTTTGGTGCTGCCAAAATAATACTACAATCGCTATTTATTAATACAGTTTTACGCGACTCTAAATAATCGTTTTCTGGTTTTACTTGAAACCCTTTTAAGCGATAGGATTGTATATGGTTTTTTTTAGCAATTTTTGGTGCTACACTGTATTGTTTTTTTATAGCTTTAACTTGTGTTGGTCTATGCTCATGATATGAGTTTGTAGACATACCGTCAAAACCTATGGTACCAAATAACTGCTCTGCATACAGGGAACCGTCTGGTTTTCTGAATTGTGTGTGTCTTTTTGGTGGAATGTTTCCTAGTTTATGATAAAATGGCATTTTTTTGAATTTTTAAATTGAAAAAATAACGTCTAAGAATTTTGTGACGCTTTACTAAATGCTTAACAAGGAAGATGGATCATTCTGGATTACGCTTAATCAAGAATTTTAAATGAGATAATAAATCGCTCCAAATTGTCTTCATAATCTAACAAATATCGTAAATTTTTACGAGTATAGAAAAGGTTTTAACTTTGTTTACTAGTCCATTCGTCTTGCCCTGCGTTAAGGGTAGTAATGGCATCCTTTTTTTGCTTCCATATAAGGCAAAAAAAGATATAATGGATAACCTGATTACCTGTAATACCCTAAAAGTATTACAGGTAAAACGCCCAATTAAAACCAATACCCTAAATTAAAAAACCAATAACTTTGTTTGGTATCTGGTGAGTATGAGTATTTAGCCTCGATTGGACCAAGAAAAGACTCTAATGAATAACCTAAAGCAAATCCTGAATAATCTGGTAACGAAAACCAATCTGTTGAATCAAACATCCTATCTTCAACGTTTGCAAAATTTGCCGAAAATATCAAATGGTTTTTTGGCAGGAAATGATAATCTAAATCTATCCTTGATTTTAAATATGAATCTGCTGATATACTTAAAAAATCATAGCCATAAAATGGTTTAAAATTATTGATAAAATTATTTCCGTATCCTCCTAAAACAAAATCTAAAAATTGGTTGGCTTTTGGGTTTATTTTAAACCCTCCGTCTGTGGTAATATTTAGAGACAATTTATCTGTTGCTTTGAAAGCGTAACCTAGCTCTGCCTTTAGGATTGTAAAAGGAGAGAATGAGCTTGAAAAATCTGTTGAATACAGATAATAGTTTCCTTCTGCAGAGAAAAACATCCCGTTGGTTGGAAAGTACTTACTGTCATAGGTATCAAACTTTAAGGCTCCGAACAGACTGACGTAATTACTGTTTTCAAAAACGGTTTCGGTTTGATTATCTGAGGATAGAATGGTTTCTGTTGTTACTTTTAACTTTTTATGCTCAACACCTAATGATAATGCTAAGTCATTACGAAACAGGGTTTGTACATAAAATTGGGTGTTAAAATCTGAGAGCTCAGCATCTATTTTGTTTAATCCTGACGATAAACTTTCAGTAGGTGTTAAAAAAGCGTCTGCAACAACACCTTGATTAAACTCGTTATACCTTGATTTTAAACCGACACTCCAATAAATACCTTTATCGATAAAATAATCAAAATTATATCTTACATGGTCACCAATAATTAAATCTAAGGAAGCGACATCGTTTTTTAGTAAAAATCTGTTTTTTGTGATGTTTGCTAAAATGGCACTTTTGTATAGATCATCATAATGCAATCCTAGCTTTAAAAATGTTGTTTTTTTAGTTTCGGTAACTTTTGTGACTAACTTATAAGCATTGCCTTGTTCTGGTTTAAGCTCGTAAAAAAAGCTGTCAAAATTATTAGTACCAACAATATTATTTGTGCCTTCAAATAAATCTTTATATGCTATTTTACTGTATGGTCTGATTTTAAGCTTACCTAAAATATAGGATCTTGTGTACCTTTCCATACCATGTGTTTCTATATAATTTATTTGTAAACTATCTGGTGTGTTTGCTACATGTTTTTTAGATGGCTTAGTATGTTGCTTAGATTGTAATTGCTTTAAGTCTTCAATATTCTGCATTGCTGCTTTAAGACCATTTTCTATAATTTGACGACCATCATCAAAGGATACAACTGTAAATTTAGTGATATCTGGTTTGATATAAATATCAGTCTTTTTAGACTTTTTTTTCATATCATTGATGGTTCTAAAATTATTTATTTGAAATAAAATTTGAGGTGCCGAAGACAGATCTGTACGATTAGCTAATCCATCTTGGACATCTACACCAATAATTACATCTACGCCTTTTTCTTTTAATTCTTTTAATGGATAATTATTTACTACTCCTCCATCTATTAATAAATCCTCGTCAATTTCTACTGGCTTAAACAACGAAGGAAAGGTTCCGCTTGCCCTAACTGCTTGTGGTAAATTACCTTCGTCTAAAATTACTTGTTGACCTGTTTCTACGTTTGTTGCAATACAGAAAAAAGGGATAGGTAATTTAGAAAAATCATTTTGGTCACTAACATGCAGCATTAACTTAGTTAATAAGTTAAATATGTTTTGACCTTTAGACAATGCAGATGGAAGTTTTACTTTTAAATGATCAAAAGGGAGCGTTATTGCATAGCGCTCTGAAATTTCTCTTTCATAAGTTGATTTAGCTGATCTTGGTATATTATCGCTAATAAGATCGTCAAAATTAACTGTTTTAAAAATCGAATCTAATTGCTTTCCTGAATAGCCCGAAGCATATAAAGACCCTATGATTGCTCCCATACTTGTACCTGCAACATAATCTACTTTTATATCTAAACTATCTATAACTTTTAGCACACCTATGTGAGCAAAACCTTTAGCTCCACCACCACTTAATACCAATCCTACTTTAGGGTTTACTGGTATACTGTCCATTTTTTGCTGTGCATTAATTGTGTTAAATACAGTCAAACAGATTACAATAATTATTAGGTATTGTTTCATTCTTTATGATAATAATTATAAATTTTAGAGGCTTTGGATACACCAACAACATCTTCTAATTCGTCAATTTTAGCATTTGAAATACGTTTTGCGGATTTAAATACTTTTAATAATTGTACTATTGTTTTTTCTCCAATACCAGGAATAGTTTCCATTTCTGTATTTAATGCTTGTTTACTTCGCCTGTTACGATGATGCTCTATACCAAATCTATGGGCTTCATTACGTAATTGCTGAACGATTTTAAGAGTCTCGGATTTTTTATCTAAATATAAAGGAATTGGATCCTCTGGGTAAAACAATTCTTCTAATCTTTTAGCAATACCTATAATGGCTATTTTACCTCTTAAATCTAATGCGTCTAAACTTTTTAAAGCAGAGGACAACTGTCCTTTACCTCCATCAATAATGATTAATTGTGGTAAGGGTTGGTTTTCTTCAAGTAATCTTTTATAACGTCTAAAAACAACTTCTTCCATAGATGCAAAATCATCTGGACCTTCAACTGTTTTTATATTAAAATGACGATAGTCTTTTTTACTTGGCTTACCGTTTTTAAACACAACACAAGCTGCAACTGGATTTGTACCTTGAATGTTTGAATTATCAAAACACTCAATATGTCTAGGCTCTTCACTTAAACGTAAATCTTGTTTCATTTGTGCCATTATACGATTGGCATGTCTATCTGGATCTGTTATTTTTACTTGTTTAAAACGCTCGAGTCTGTAATATTTAGCGTTTCTTATGGATAAATCTAAAATATGCTTTTTATCTCCTAACTGAGGGACTGTAACTTTAATATCTTCTCCAATATTAACTTTAAAAGGCACAAATATTTCTTTTGAGTTAGAGTTAAATCGCGCTCTTATTTCTATTATCGCTAATTCTAGAAGCTCTTTGTCTGTTTCATCTAACTTCTTTTTAATTTCTAGAGTATGAGATCTTATTATAGAGCCATAAGAAAGTTGCAAAAAATTAATGTATCCATGACCAGCATCACTGACAATAGAAAACACATCTACATTACTAATTTTAGGATTAACTATGGTAGATTTTGCTTGATAGTTCTCTAAAACTTCAATTTTTTCTTTTATTCGCTGTGCTTCCTCAAATTCTAAATTTTCAGCAAACTGTTTCATTTGCAACCTAAATTGCCCTAAAGAGTCTTTAAAGTTTCCTTTTAATAGTTCTCTAATAGCTTTAATGTTTTCGTCATAAGATGCTTCTGTTTGGTAATCTTCACATGGACCTTTACAGTTTCCTAAATGATACTCTAAACAAACCTTATATTTACCTGATTCTATTTTGCTTTGTGATAAGTCAAAATTACAGGTTCTAAGCTGGTATAAACCACGTATTAAATCCAATAAAGTATAAACAGTTTTTACACTAGTATATGGTCCAAAATATTCGCTTCCATCTTTTATGTATTTTCTAGTTTGGAAGACTCTTGGAAAACGTTCTTTTTTAATACAAATCCATGGGTAACTTTTATCATCTTTTAATAAGACATTATATCTAGGCTTGTGTTTTTTTATCAGGTTGTTTTCTAGCAGTAAAGCATCTGTTTCTGTCTTGACAACAATGTGCTTCATACTAGCAATGCGCTTTACTAAGACTCTAGTTTTTCCGTTATCATGATTTTTAGTAAAATAAGAACTTACACGTTTTTTTAGGTTTTTAGCTTTTCCTACGTATATTATAGTGCCTTCAGCATCAAAGTATTGATAAACACCAGGAGAATCTGGTAAAGTTTTTAGTTGTATATCAAGTGGTGTTTGGCTCATTATAACATTAAAAATCTATTGTAATTTAAAGTTAACCAAAGGTAATTATTTAAAAACAACTATCCCTTTTTACCATAAATTTTAACCTAAAAATAAAATTATAATATTGACTTATTCATTACCTTGCATCTCTTTTTAAACCTAAAAAATGACTAAAAAAACACTAGGTAGAACGGACAAAATCGACTTCCCAAACTTAGATTTATTTGAAGTAGATTGTAAAATAGACACTGGTGCGTACACCTCTGCCATACACTGCTCAAAAGTAGCTGTAAAAGACGATGGTTTGCACTGTACTTTTTACAGTAAAGGCCACCCAAATTTTAATAGCAAAACCAAAGTTTTTAAGGACTATACTTTTACAGATGTAAAAAGTAGCAATGGTTTTGTAGAAAACCGATACAAAATAAAAACTGATGTTGTATTTTTTGGTAAAACATTCAAGATTAACTTAACTTTAAGCACAAGAGACGATATGAGATTTCCGGTTTTAATTGGAAGACAATTTTTAAAACGTAAATTTCTAGTCGATGTAGACATACTAAACCAATCCTTTAACCATAATAACTAACAATGAACATTGTAATTTTATCCAGAAATGCTAATTTATACTCTACAGATCGCTTAGTAGAAGAAGGCGAAAAAAGAGGTCATAAAATTGAAATAATAGATCCTTTAAAATGTGATATTATTATTGAAAAAGAAAAACCTTCTATTTACTACAAAGATCGATATTTAGATTACGTTGATGCCATTATACCACGTATTGGAGCTTCAGTTACATTTTATGGCTGTGCTGTTGTTAGACAATTTGAAATGATGAATGTCTTTACCACTGCATCTTCTGACGCTATTTTACGATCAAGAGACAAACTAAAAAGCTTGCAACGTCTTAGTAAAGCCGGAATAGGAATGCCAAAAACGGTATTTACTAATTATTCTAGAGATGTTGAGGAAGTTATTGAACATGTTGGAGGTGTACCTGTTATTATAAAATTACTTGAAGGAACACAAGGTCTAGGTGTTGTTTTAGCAGAATCTAAAAATGCTGCCGAATCTGTTTTAGAAGCCTTTAATGGTCTTGAGGCTAGAGTAATTGTTCAAGAATTTATTGCCGAAGCTAAAGGTGCAGATTTACGTGCTTTAGTTGTTGACGGAAACGTTGTTGGCGCAATGAAACGTCAAGGTAAAGAAGGCGAATTTAGATCCAATTTACATCGTGGTGGAAATGCTGAAATTATTAAATTAAGTGAAGCAGAATTGTTAGTTGCTCAAAAAGCTTCAAAAGCCTTAAAACTTCCTGTTTGCGGTGTGGATATGTTACAATCTGAAAGAGGTCCTTTATTATTAGAAGTAAACTCTAGTCCTGGATTAGAAGGTATTGAGAATGCTACCGGAAAAAACATTGCCAAAAGCATTATGACTTATATAGAAAGAAATTACAAGTATTAAGTATGAATAATAACGACGTTTTAGAAATTTTAGGTGAAACTATCAAACCTGGACAAAGTGCAGAAGTTAGTTTTAACGTTGCCAAATTACATACAAGGACACCTGTAGATGTACCTATAATTATTGAACGCTCAAAAAAACCAGGACCTACAGTATTGTTTACTGCTGGTATCCATGGTGATGAAATTAACGGAACAGAAATTGTCCGTCAATTAATATCTAAAGGCATTAATAAACCCAAAATTGGAACCACTATTTGCATACCAGTTCTAAATATATTTGGTTTTATAAACATGGAACGTGCTTTTCCTGATGGACGCGATTTAAATCGTGTGTTTCCAGGACATAAAAATGGATCTTTAGCTAGTCGTGTTGCTTACGAATTAATTAATGAAGTTATACCTCATGTAGATTTTATAGTAGATTTTCATACTGGTGGAGCTTTACGTTTTAATGCACCACAAATACGAATTGAACAAGGCAACGAAGATGATGATGTAATGGCTGAAATTTTTGGAGCACCATTTATATTGTACTCGAAAAATCTAAATAAATCTTTTAGAAATGCCTGCAATAAATTAGGCAAACCTATTTTACTTTATGAAGGTGGAAAATCGTTTTATCTAGATAATACTGTAACTAA
This sequence comes from Olleya sediminilitoris, assembly GCF_016785945.1. Lineage (GTDB taxonomy): Bacteria > Bacteroidota > Bacteroidia > Flavobacteriales > Flavobacteriaceae > Olleya > Olleya sediminilitoris. The sequence continues at coordinate 84,501 of NZ_JAEMEF010000001.1, forward strand.
CACAGGTGTTAATGGCGCAAAACGCATACTAAACCACTTTGGTATGTTGCGTCGTCAATTTAAAGTGTCAGAACCTAAAAAAGAATGTGTAAAAATTACTGATAGTTCTTGGCTTAGAGCTAAACATTCTGGAATGTTTAAAGCAACAGTTAAATTAGGTGTAGAAGTTAATGTTGGTGACGATATTGGCAATATTACAGATCCTTATGGTAAGTTTAATCATTTTGTCAAATCAAAACATGCTGGTTATGTCATTAACATCAATCAAGCTCCAATTGTATATCAAGGTGATGCTTTGTTTCATGTGTCTACAGAAGTTTTAACATAAATAACAATGAAAAAAGCTAAATTAAGACCACATTATAAAGCTTTAAGAAGCCAATTAACTACAGATCAAATTGATGATTTTAGCATGGCTATTGCTAACCAATTAATAGGCTTACCCATTTGGAATCATAGTTTTTACCACTTGTTTTTAACCATTGAAACACAGCAGGAAATTAACACCGATTTTATACTAAACATCTTATCTGGAAAAGATAAAAATATTGTCATTTCTAAAAGTGATTTTAAAACTAATACTCTGGATAATTTTTTATTAACAGATAACACAACACTTAAACTTAACGCTTATAACATACCCGAACCAGTCGATGGAATTGAAATTGCAGATTCTAAAATTGAAGTTGTTTTTATTCCGTTGTTAGCATTTGATTTAAAAGGAAATCGAGTTGGATACGGAAAAGGATTTTACGATAATTTTCTAGCTAAATGCAAACCGGAAACCTTAAAAATAGGTTTGTCTTTTTTTGAAGCAGAAACAACCATTGAAGATGCTTTTGAAGGCGACATCCCATTAGATATGTGTGTCACACCAAAACAGGTTTATACATTTTAAGCGTCTTCTTTTTTAGGAAACGCCTTACCATTAAAAAATATTAATATCCCAAAACCTATACTTATAGCTACATCTGCGATATTAAAAACAGGTTCAAAAAACGTAAAGTAATCTCCTCCAATTACTGGTATCCATTCTGGAAGGTAACCTTTCCATAAAGGCAGATATAACATATCTACAACTTTACCATGCAGTAGACTGTCATAACCTTCAGGTGGTAAAAAACTAGCGACTTGAGACAAACTATCATCAAATAAAACTCCATAAAATATAGAATCTAATATATTACCTAAGGCACCTGAAAAAATAAATACAAGGGCTAAAACTAACGTTTTTGATTGTTCTTTTTTAATTGTGTTAACCAACCAATAACCAATACCAACTATAGCAAACACCCTAAAAACTGTCAAACATAATTTAGCTGTACGATCTGAAATAAAAGGAAGAATATCGCTAAGTTTAGTACCCCAAGCCATACCACTATTTTCAATAAAATATATTTTAAACCAGTTAAACACTGTATAATCTTCACCTAAAACAAAGTGAGTCTTAACGTATATTTTACTTATCTGATCAATAAGCAAAATTGAAATAATTAAAAGAGAGGCTTTTTTTAAATTCATAAATAATAGGACACTTAAACTAATTAAGTGTTGTAAAAGTTAGCTAGTTAACATGACAAAAATAGACTTAATTTTTGGTTTTAGAGACATGGATGTTTCCATTAATAGAATGGCAGTTAATATTAAACTTTTCGTATTTAAATTGATTTAATTGCACAACTCCAGTTTTACTAAACGCTGTAACCTCTGCATTATTGGTCTGAACTGTAATATTACCGTCAATAGTATTAATAGTTGCATTACCTAAAAATTGTTTTAGACTGCATTCACCTTGATTAGACTCTACAAACACATAATTGTATTCTCCTACAACATGTACAGATGCTATATCACTTTTAATATCCAAAATCATATGTTTTGGCACTGAAAGATCATACTCAACAGACAAAACTTTATGCGCACTTAACTTATCGTTATTATTTTTAAACAATGGTTGATAAGCTGAATTTATAAACAAAGTTTCAGATGAAATACTGTCCAAAATCACTAAATGCTGTGCGTTTTCACCTTCTATTCTAGCTTTTAAGCTTAAGGTTTTAGAAGAACTATTTTTGACATTAATTTTAAATACACCTTCAGCAGAAATATTCACCGTTTTAACTGCTGTAGCTTCCCATGTTTTTTCTTTGCTTATTTGAGCATATAAAAAACTAGTAAACAATAAAAGTGATAGTGTTATTTTAAGTTTCAAAAAAATCTTGTATTTATTATAAACACAAAACGCTTCAAATTAATTTGAAGCGTTTTGTTTAGTGATTGCCTTATTATAAAGCATTATTATGACTGTTATGCAACCTTATTTTTGCATGTTTTTGGCTTCTATACTTAACGTTGCATGTGGTACTAACTCTAAACGTTTTGGGTTTATAAGTTTACCTGTTACACGACAAATACCGTAGGTTTTGTTTTCAATTCTAATTAAGGCATTTTTTAAATCACGTATAAACTTTTCTTGTCTGATTGCTAAAGCTGAGTTTGACTCTTTACTCATGGTCTCACTACCTTCATCAAACGCTTTAAACGTTGGCGATGTATCATCTGTACCATTATTATGGTCGTTAACATAGGCACTTTTAATTAACTCTAAATCGTGCTTAGCTTTTTCAATTTTATCTTGAATTAGCGTTTTAAATTCTGCTAATTCTTTATCAGAATATCTTTCGTTTATATCTGTTGCCATAATTTTAGTTTTTTTGAATAAATAGTTTGGTATTTACATCATCAAAAGCAATTTCTATACCACTATTTAATTGATTAATAATTTTTAAATCATCCGTTAAGGTTTCTGCCTTAATATAATTTAAATTAGCTTGTACTGCTTGCACAATATTTTGGTCTTCTTGAAGCTGTACCGTAATTCTGTCGGTTACTTCAAATCCTGAATCTTTACGCAAGTTTTGAATACGGTTTACTAGCTCTCTAGCAATACCTTCTTCTTTTAATTCTGGACTTATAGTCACATCTAAAGCAACCGTAACATTACCTTCGTTTGCAACTAACCATCCTTCAATATCTTGAGATGTAATTTCTACATCACCACGTTGTAATGTAATACTTTTTCCGTTACAATCGACATCAATCTCGCCTTTTTGTTCAACAACTTTGATATCTTCAGCAGTCATTTTATTTATGGCTCCTGCTATAACTTTCATGTCTTTACCAAAACGTGGTCCTAATGCTTTAAAATTAGGTTTAATTTGTTTTACTAATATATCTGATGCATCAGCTAGCAATTCAATTTCTTTAATATTAACCTCGTGCTTAATAAGGTCTGATACTGCTAAAATTTCTTCTTTTTGTTGTTCTGACTCCACAGGTATCATAATTTTCTGCAAAGGCTGACGTACTTTTATTTTTTCTTTAGCTCTTAACGATAATACTAATGAAGATATTGTTTGCGCATTCTCCATTTTACGTTCCAGTGACTTATCTACAATAGTTTCATCATATTTTGGAAACTCAGCCAAATGTACACTCTCAAATGCTTCTGATTGTGTTGTTTTCGTTAAGTCTATGTAAAGTTTATCCATGAAAAACGGAGCAATTGGAGCACCTAATTTTGCAATGGTCAACAAACAAGTGTATAATGTTTGGTAAGCTGAGATCTTATCTGTCTGATAATCGCCTTTCCAGAAACGTCTTCTACTTAATCTTACAAACCAATTACTTAAATAATCTTGTGTAAAATCTGAAATAGCACGTGCTGCTTTAGTAGGCTCGTATTCGGCATAATATTCATCTACTTTTTGGATTAACGTATGTAACTCTGATAAAATCCAACGGTCTAATTCTGGTCGATCAGCCAGTGGAATTTCCGCTTCAACGTATGTAAATTTATCTAAATTTGTGTATAAGCTGAAGAATGAATACGTGTTATATAATGTCCCGAAAAACTTACGTTTTACTTCTTCAATACCTTCTAAATCAAATTTTAAGTTATCCCATGGATTGGCATTAGCAATCATGTACCAACGTGTTGCGTCTGGCCCATATGTTTCTAAAGTTTCAAAAGGATCTGTAGCATTACCTAAACGCTTAGACATTTTTTGTCCATTTTTATCTAGTACTAATCCATTTGATACTACATTTTTATAGGCAACCGAGTCAAATACCATAGTTGCTATGGCGTGTAATGTATAAAACCAACCTCTAGTTTGGTCTACACCTTCTGCTATAAAATCTGCAGGAAAGGCTTTATTATCATCAATTTTATCTTTATTTTCAAATGGATAGTGCCATTGTGCATAAGGCATTGATCCAGAATCAAACCATACGTCAATTAAGTCACTTTCACGATGCATTGGTTGTCCATTTGGAGAGACTAATACAATATCATCAACAATATTTTTATGTAAATCTAACTTTGCATAGTTTTCTTCAGAATTATTACCAACTTCAAAGTCTTCAAAAATATCTTTAGCTAAAACGCCTGCAGAAACTGCTTTTTGCATTTCAGCTTTAAGCTCTTCAACAGATCCTACACATATTTCTTCTTTTCCATCTTCTGTTCTCCAGATAGGTAATGGAATTCCCCAATATCTAGATCTTGATAAGTTCCAGTCATTAGCGTTTGCTAGCCAGTTACCAAAACGACCTGTACCTGTAGATTTAGGTTTCCAGTTAATGGTGTCATTATTAGCCACCATTTTATCTTTAACATCAGTCACTTTAATAAACCAAGAATCTAATGGATAGTATAAAATTGGCTTATCTGTACGCCAGCAATGTGGATAGCTGTGTTTATATTTTTCAACCTTAAAGGCTTTATTTTCTTCTTTTAACTTAATCGCTAACTCAACATCTATTGAGCGTTCTGGAGCTTCACCTTCAGTATAATATTCGTTTTTAACGTATTTACCACCAAATTCACCCATTTCTGGTCTAAACTTACCTTGTAAATCAACTAAAGGCACTAAATTACCATTATCGTCTTTTACCAATAATGGAGGTATTTCTGGAGTCGCTTGCTTAGAAACCAAAGCATCATCTGCACCAAATGTTGGAGCTGTGTGTACTATACCTGTACCATCTTCAGTAGTAACAAAATCACCAGCAATTACCCTAAATGCATCTTGGGGATTGTCATTTGGTAATGCGTATTGTAATAATTGTTCGTATTTAATACCAACTAGGTCGTTACCTTTAAATTCTTTTACAACATAGTATGGTATTTTTTTATCACCATCTTTATAGTCTAATAATTCTGGTTTAGTTTCTACTCTATTAAATTTCCCATCAAATTGCTTATTAACTAGCGCTTTTGCTAAAACAACATTGATTGGTTTGAATGTGTATTGATTATAAGTTTCGACTAAAACATAGTCAATTTTAGGACCAACCGTTAATGCTGTATTACTTGGTAAAGTCCAAGGTGTTGTTGTCCAAGCTATAAAATGAATATCACCTTCGTTTTGTAAAAAATCTGGCAACGTGTTTTCAATTGCTTTAAACTGAGCAACTACTGTAGTATCTGTTACGTCTTGGTATGCACCTGGTTGATTAACCTCATGTGAGCTTAATCCTGTACCAGCTTTTGGAGAATACGGTTGAATAGTATACCCTTTGTACATTAGCTTTTTAGAGTAAATTTGCTTTAAAAGCCACCAAACGGTTTCCATGTATTTAGGCTCATAGGTTACATATGGATCATCCATATCTACCCAATATCCCATTTTTTGAGTCAGATCATTCCATACATCTGTGTAACGCATTACTGCTTTACGACAAGCTGCATTATAATCCTCTACCGAAATTGTTTTACCTATATCTTCTTTGGTAATACCTAGTTCTTTTTCTACACCAAGCTCTATTGGCAATCCATGCGTATCCCAACCTGCTTTACGCTTAACTTGAAACCCTTTCATGGTTTTGTAACGCGGAAAAATATCTTTTATAGCGCGTGCTAAAACGTGATGTACACCTGGTAAACCGTTAGCTGAAGGTGGTCCTTCAAAAAACACGTAAGGTTCTGCGTCTTCACGAGTTGTTACACTTTTTTCAAAGATGTTATTGTCTTTCCAATATTTAAGAATTTCTTCTGCTACGTTTGGTAAGTTAAGTCCTTTATATTCAGTGAATCCTGTGCTCATTTTTTCAAATTTCGTTATAGACTCGCGAAATTAATGAATTCTGTTTAAAACTCTGTTTTTTGAGCACAAAAAAAGCTCCAACACTAATGTATTGGAGCTTTAAAAAGTATTGTAATTATATTTTCATTAATTTTTTAGACACTATTGTTTTATTGCCTTCTAATATTGAAACAAATACACACCATTATTTAACTGACTTAATTGATTAAATGTCAAACTATTTTGATCTGTATTTAATGCTACTAAAGCTATGTTTGTAAAATCAGAATAAGCTTTGTTTCCTGAAGTGTTATTAGTGAATATGACATTCTCAATTTATTGAACATCAGCCTTATGACTATTAGACGCACAATAAGATTGACAAATAACACTTACTTGTGTTGTATAATTAGTACTTGATTCTAATATCTAAAAAACAGCTTAATTGTTAATATTTAAAACCTTTCAATTTTGTACTACATTTGACAAGTTACCTTTAAAATTATCTAATAGTAACTCACTATTAGCAACTATACTAAAACCCTGAAAACCACTGTATATTTTCATTTAAATTAATTTGAAATATAATGGGGTGATTATTCAATTATAATTTTCTTGTTTACTACAGTATCATCATCAATTTTTAAAACTATAACATACATACCTGTACTAGTATTATTTAATCTAATACCATTTTGTAAATCCGCAGCTTTTACATCTTGTAGCTGAAGTATTTTTTGTCCTAATGAATTAAAAACAGTTAAGCTCTTAAGATCTTGATCTAATTGTTTTACAAACAACTTACCCTCATTAGAACTGAAATAAACAATTGCATTATCACTAATATTAAAGTGATCGTTACTTAAGGTTTCGGCTTGCTGAAACACAATATCAAATCTATCTGAAAATTCTCCTTGTTGAGATGTAAAATCATATCCTTGATCTTGTGTCAAGTCAAAATAGGTTCCTGTAAAATTGTCTAATAAAAATACTGGTTGATCTGATGGAAAATCTACAAACTCTGTTGCTTTAATATTATAAACGCCATTACCATCTGCTATAAAATTCAAATCCACTACCTTATCTGGTGTTATATCCGAATAAGCTTGAAGTACCATTTTATGTGTCTCTAAAACCATTAATAAATCATTACTAAAAGTTTCATATGCTTTTGCATCGTATCCGTAATCAAAATCATCCTGTGTAATATTACTAAAACCCATTACAATTTCTCTTCCTAAACCATCAGCAGTAGTTAATTGAAGTCTCATTTTTTTGATGATATCTTCTGACGTAGTCGATGATGTTGTATTTATGTCAGTATTTTGAGATTGTCTAAAAAAGACCGTTTCATTAGCTGCTTCGGTTTTAAATACACGTTGCGAATTTAAAAACTTAACATCACCATCGTTAACAATTTCTACCACAAAACCTTGAGCTACTGGTAAAAATGTTGTTGGTGTTTTTGTTCCTTCAGCAGCTCCACCACCACTTTCAGTTGAATCTCCATTTAAACCGATAAATTGATATGCTTTAACACCTGCAAGATTATTTACTGTTGCGTAACCTCCTTGATATTGATTTAAAACATGCGTATCTCCAGCCCATTGTTCCCATAAATAAACTTCGCCACTAATAACAGCACTATTATCTGCAATAAATGATGCTACACTTATTGCTGAAGGATAAGGATTACCTAATACTGAAGTTGTTCTTGTTGATCCTCCTATCGAACCTGGTCCTCCTGAGTCTGTAGCACTGATTACAACCGTTCCGTTATTTGGCTTTCCTTCAAATAAATATTGAAAATCTGCAGTACCGACTCCAACACCTTTATGAATATAACCAAATCCTGTTGGTATGTCATCTGTTTCGCTAATATTTAACCAATTATAATATGAAAACCCATTTTGATAAGTGTATGTCCAATACGTACTTAAACTACCTACTTGATCATAACTTGTGGTAAACGGTATTGCTATTCCAGAACCATCTTTTAACATATCTAAATTAAAAGGAGTGTTATTAGGGTTAGTTGTTGTTGTATTATTATCTACAATAGAAGTTGCTCCTAAAGCACCTACTGGTGTTCCCCAATAATTATATCTGTATTTATTAGCGTACCCTTCTTGTCTTCTTAAAATCTTTCCTAGTGATCCTGTTACTAAATCACTAGTTATAGATTGAATTAATTGTGAATCACTTGGTAAATCTAATGTTCCGTTTAACTCTAAATACCATGAGTTATCCACAAAATTATCTCCTGACAAGCTTAGCGTTTTATTGGATTGAATTACTAAACCTAAATTAGTATGTGATGCAGTTGTTGAAATATTATTATTAATTTCTACAATACTCCAGTCTTTATTATTAGCCACAATATCTATATCCCAAACATTACCATATTGCCAATTTGAACTTGTTGTCCAAGGTCCATCCTGAATGGTTTTGTAAGGTAAAGGAGCCGTTTGAAAATAAATATCTTTGATATTATATAATTTAGCTCCTGTAACTTGATCTATTGTTGGTGTTACTTTATTATCAGTTATATCGTCTTTATAACTATCCATTTTATAATAACGCACTAAATTAGACCCAATAGCATTTGTTGATATATCTTTAGGAATTATTTTTCCTTGATTAAAACTTTGATTTTCGTCTAACTCTTGATAAACCGTACGCTGTACTTCTTCTTCAGTTAATGCAATATTAAACACTCTAACCTCATCAATTTCTCCATGGAAATAATTACCATCAACATTAGATAATTTCCCGATAGTAAAGTTTGAAGCATCAGAATTAACACCTCCAGAACCTAATGGTGCTCCTTGAGCTTCACCATTTACGTATAAAATTGTTTCAGATCCGTTTGTAGTAGCTGACAAATGCACCCAAATATTATTTGTTACAATATCTGACGATGTCAACACTACACCTCCATTTAATACAACAGAAACAGAGTTATCTGCATCATTAACCATTAAGTAAAAATTACTTTGCCCAGCAACAACTCTATTATTATTTAACGTATTATCTCCTTCAGACTTAATCCAAGCCATAATTGAAGCATTTCCACTTGAAATAACATTATTATCTTCTACATAATCATTACGTCCGTCAAAAAACAAACTAAATGAATCATTTAAATCTAAAGGAGAACCATAAACACTATTATTAGTATCAAAAGCATCTAATAACCCATCATTATCAACATCTGAATTACCGTCAACTATACCATCATTATTAGTATCTAAGCTCGCATATATACTATAACTGATATCACTTCCATTTGAAGTATCGTTACTAGCATCATTACTATCTATGTCTAAGTAATTAGGTATACCATCACCATCAGAATCTAAAGGAATATCATAACTAAATGTACCATGATCTGAATCAAAAGCACCATCTACATCATTGTCATTATTATCAACAATAGGTAATAAACCATCTCCATCTTGATTATCTTGTGTATTATTTATTACCGTATCTTGATAATCTGATCCATCTCCGACACCATCTCCATTTACATCAACATCTCCTTGTCCATTATATTCAACACTATCAAAAACTCCGTCATTATCACTATCCAAATCTATGTGATTAGGTATTCCGTCTCCGTCACTATCTAAAGGTGTTAATCCTTCATAAGCATCATGCATCCCATTTCCGTTAGCATCTATCCATGGGTTTGTTGTATCATTAAATACTGTAGCGTCAAAATTATCATCTATGTAACCTAATTCTACTACATTTGGTATCCCATCATTATCATTATCTAAGTCGATAAGATCTGCAACACCATCTCCATCTAAATCACAAAGTGTTTGCTTAACAAAAATATCATCAATTGCTAAATCATTACCCTGACCTCCTAATTGAGAATTTGTTAAAACCACTGTAAATTGAGAAACAGGACTGGTAAAACTTGCAGAAACCTCTACCCAATCACCTGCAGGTGTTGTAGGATCAATAAGACCTGAAGACTCTGTAGCTAATAAATTACCCGAAGTATCATATATAGCAATCGTTACTTCTGGCTTATTTCTAGTATTAACTGAAGGAGCGTCTATCCTATCTAAATTAATAGCATAAAATCCAAATTGAATTGGAACACCTACAGTAACACCAGAAATATCTTGACTGTAAAAAACACCTGGATCTTCAGCTGCATTAAAAATAGCCATTCTACCATTAACATCACCTACAGTATGATCATCACCTGCATACCAAAAATCTTCAGCCCAATCAGAAACGTCAACATCTATACCCTCTGTAATTCCATTATTATTTGTTACTGTATGATGTACTGTGTAATCTCCATCATTTACACTTGTTGGGTTATAAGTAGCTGGACATGATCCTGAACCATCCTCATAACAATAAGTAGTACTTACTCCTGAGTAATTCCCATTAATCTGAATGCGGTTTGTACCTGCGCCAAAAGTTTCATTTAAAAATATAAGATCTGTAGTTGTAACATTAGAAGAGCTATTACATGATATAGATTCATATGAATCGGATAAACCATCATTATCATCATCTATATCTACGTTATCAGGAACACCATCACCATCAGTATCAGGAAATGTTTGTGCGCCTTCACCTTGAACAGTAAATGTAAAAGGGTTTTCATCAACATCATTTGATAAAACTGAAACTTCTGCTGTATATGAAGCTATTGAATCTGGATTAAAAGCGATTGTAAAAGAAGTAGACTCTCCAGGCATTAATGTTGTTAATGATGGCTGACTACCAACAGTAAACTCAACAGAACCAACAACACTCACATAAGGAGCTTGTAAAATTAAATCTGCAACACCTGTATTCTGAATATCAAAAGTTCTAGTTGTTGCTCCTGAATTGATATCATAGACACCAAAATAAGTGAAATTATCAGTTGTAGTAGTGGTTGTGCCAGAAATAATATTTACACCATTTCCAGACACTACTATTTCTTGTTCTGTAAGGTTATTTTGAATATTTATGGTATAATCCTCAAATTCACCTGAGGCATAATTAATATCGCAAGAACTAAAACTGGTTCTAACATCACTAACTACTAATACTCTCATTCTAGTATCACCAAAATACAATCCAGAAGGAACATCAATACTAATTGGTACTGTTATATTTCCATTTCCAAAAACATCAAACTCAAATTCTTCACCAGCATCATCAAATTGACCATTATGATTAAAGTCAACCCAAACAAACACCTTTTCATCATTAGAGTTTCCACTAACATTTACGGACACAGCACCTGCTACAGTTGAACCTTCAGTTACATAAGCACTCTCGGATGTATAATCTTGAGTACCGCCTCCTGTTCCTGTAGAAGAATTATCAATACCTTGAAAACTAACGTTAGTTATGTAATAAGTATTCCAATTTCCAACCCTATTTGGATTACAATAAACAATAGAAGCAGCTGCATTTACAGTAATATTTACTGTTCCTGAATCACAAGTTCCAAATTGGTTACATAATTGATAAGTAAAACTATCTGTACCTGAGAAATTAGCGTTAGGCAAATATTGAAACACACCATCGGTTCCAGTTTCTGTTACAATACCATTTGAAGCTCCTGTCATTAAACTATAATCATCCGCGTCTCCTCCTAAAGTACCTACATAATCATTTGAACCTACATCAACTTGATTATTGACTCCTGCAGTGCTATTTTCTTCAACAGATAAAGCATCATTTTGCACTACGGGAGTTGTTGATACTTGTGTAATATTTAAAGTATAATCCTCTACATCTCCTCTGTATGTATTAGTAAAATCACAACCATTAGCAGATAAAACAGCTCCATTACCACCACAAGTTGTACAATATGCAGCCTGTATTCTTAATTTAGCAATACCAGTGCTTGCACTAGCTGCTATTACAAAACTACCGGTTACCTGATGTGTATTGTTGTTATTTTGCCCAAAATTATTACTAAAAACTTGAGTATAATTACCATTATTATTATAATCTATCCAAATTCTAATTTGCACATCACCCCAAGTATTTCCTCCTTTATAATTATTAATGGAGAAATTATATGTATCACCAGCTGTAACATCTATAGATTGAGTTGTATAATCTGTATATCTAGTAGTATTATTAGTATTATTAATAACTGAACTATTATCTCCAGCTAATGTTACATTTGAGATATAATGACCATTCCAATCAACAAGATCGTTACCTCCTAAGTTATTAATATCGTAATTACATTGTGCGAGACTTTTCGTAAAAGCTAGCAACAACAAAACTACTAATACGTACTTTATGTGAAATTTGTTAATCTGTAATTCCATAATAAAAATTTTAAAGGGAGAATATTAAAAATGAGTCTTTTACAAAAATAAATTATATCTTATGTTTAAAGCTTCTGAAGGTAAAGCAACAAATGAAAACCGATGAAATACATTTAAATCGGTTAAAATAAGGTGTTTGAAAAGTTTTTTTTGAAATAAGAAATTTAAACCCCATAACTTTAAGCTTAACATAATATATTAATTATTAATATTTACACTTTCTATAAAAGCTATGAGGGACAGTTTTTAGTATAAAAGCAGTATATCTACGACAAAGATGCTTCGTTGGTTTTAAAAAACCACAATTGTTCGATAGAATGTAAATTAATTTCGTTGAGTGAACACTTATGAAAGGCTTACATTATTTAAGACAAGCACTTTAACGTTATAAAACCAATCCGTTAGATTATAATTAAGTCTACTAAATCTTCAATTTTTGAGATTAATTGAATTTTGATCGCTGTATCTTTTAAAGATATTTTATTGTATTTAGAAACAAAAATAGTTGAGAAACCTAATTTTTCGGCTTCTAGAATTCGTTGTTCAACACGTTGCACTGGACGTATTTCTCCAGACAATCCAACTTCGGCTGCAAAACAAAAATCAGATTGCAGTGCTTCGTCTTCATTTGAAGATAAAATAGCTGCAACTACAGCTAAATCTATTGCAGGATCGTCAACATTTATACCTCCTGTAATATTTAAAAAAACATCTTTAGCTCCAAGTCTAAATCCTGCACGTTTTTCTAAAACTGCCAACAACATATTTAATCGCTTGGCATTAAAACCAGTGGCACTACGTTGTGGTGTGCCATAAACCGCAGTACTAACTAAGGCTTGCACCTCTATCATTAATGGTCTGACACCTTCTAGCGTAGCAGCAATTGCATTACCAGATAAAGCTTCGTCTTTTTTAGATATTAAAATTTCGCTAGGATTAGACACCTCTCTTAATCCAGAACCTTGCATTTCATATATACCTAATTCATGAGTAGATCCAAAACGATTTTTTTGAGCTCTTAAAATTCTAAATACATGGTTACGATCACCTTCAAAATGAAGCACTGTATCCACCATATGCTCTAATATTTTTGGCCCAGCAATATTACCATCTTTTGTAATATGACCAATTAATATAACAGGTGTGTTAGTTTCTTTAGCAAACTTTATAAGCTCTGTAGTACATTCTTTTATTTGAGAAATGCTTCCGCTTGAAGACTCTATATAATCAGAATGAAGAGTTTGAATAGAATCAATGATAACAATATCAGGTTCTAAACTTTCTATTTGCTTAAAAATATTTTGTGTTTTTGTTTCTGTTAAAATATAACACGTGTCATTAACAGGGTTAATGCGTTCAGCACGCATTTTAATTTGTTTTTGACTTTCTTCTCCAGAAACATATAATGTTTTGTAAGGCAGTTTTAAAGAAATTTGAAGCAACAAAGTACTTTTACCAATTCCGGGTTCACCTCCAAGAAGTGTTAAAGATCCTGGCACTATACCTCCTCCAAGTACACGATTAAACTCATTATCCAAACTATTTAATCTAGCCTCTTTAGAAGCATCAATCTCGTTAACTCTTAATGGTTTTGAAACGCGTTTATTTGTTTTACTACTTGGTGTTTTCCAGTCGCTCTTATCAGGCTTTTGAACTACTTCTTCTACAATGGTGTTCCATTCTTTACAAGCATTACATTGTCCTTGCCATTTAGCATATTGCGTCCCGCAGTTTTGACAAAAAAAAGTGGTTTTTACTTTAGCCATGTATTAATATCCAAAGTCTGCTTTGATCTGTTCTGACAACTCTAAGACCTGATCTTTTGTAATTCCTCCAATTTCGGCTAAGACATAAGCAGACTGATAGGTTTTCATTGCTTTTTTAGGCGATCCTGTTTCTTCATAAAAACGTCCTAAATAATAATTCCCTAATAAAGTATCTGGGTATTCTTTTCTAGCTAGTTTACCTAAATCTTCAAAATACTCCCATTTTTCGTGCTTTTTAATAGCAGCTTCAATTGCTTTAAAATCGTTTATTAAAATAGTTTTTTCAATTCCAAATAAATCTTCAATCATTTGATATTTTTCAGTCAAATAATCTACTGGATTGGTATCTAATTTAAGAATAGTTTCTTTGTATTCTTTTTTACTTATTGGCTGAAATACTAAAAATATACTTTCTAAAGCTTTTGGTATTGCGTGAGCTGGTATTGAGTAATGTGATGGCCCATCAAAAGTATCAAAGGTTTTTAATACATTATTATTTTCTATGGCTTTTAAACTGTTTGCTAACGCTTCGGTTTTAGCCTGAATCCCTTTTGAATCGTTATTTGTTGTTGCTAAATAATAAAATGTTTTTTGCTCTAATTTAGGAAAAACTTCGGTTAAAAAATTAGGCATTTCAGGAGCTAAATCTGGACTTAAAACTATATAAGAATGAAATAATGGTACTTCTTTTAATAAAAAGTAGTTAATAAAATTGGCGGTTTTACCATGTCCAACCGCTACTTTAAATTTTTCTGTTCTGAATGTTTTATTTACAAACGGAACCAATTCCATGCTAACAAACTCAAAAAACTCTGCTCCAGTTTCTACTGGCAACGAAGTTAGTGGATTAAAATACACATCGTTTTCTCTTAAATCATATTGATTTACACCAATTACAATTGCTTCCGGAATATCTTCCCAATAGCTATAATAATCAACATTTCCAGCAACTGGTTCGAATAAATAATCTGCATCAAAAACGTAAATCACAGGATAATTTTTATCCGAAGTATCATAATTTCGTGGTAACTGAATTTTTATCTGCCTAGTTTCGCCTAACTTTTCTGAAGCCATTTCTTTGTATATGGTTTGAGCCATACTATTAGACATTACAAAACAGGTTGTTAACAACAATAAAATACGTTTCATGATAATTACGATTTAAATTTGGGTCTAAGTTACAAATTATTTGTTTTGATTAAAAAACGGAAGGTATAATAAAGATAGACCTCCAAAGACAAACACCAATAATGTTTGTGAGGTCCACATTATCCATCCAAATGCACGACTTGGATCTTCTGGAAGACTAAATAAAGTAAATGCTATAACGATAGCTTCTGGATAAGAGCCTATACCTCCATTTGTAGCTGCAATACTAAAAGTAGCTAAAATAAAAGCGACTAATATAGCTGCAAAAGGCAATGTGTTTAAATCTTTAAAAGCTAAAGTTGTGACGTAAAACATTAGCATATACATAGACCATATAAACAGGGTATGAAAAATAAACGCCCACTTTTTTTTCATTTTAAAAATACTAAGTACACCTTCTATTAATCCGTTAACGAAGCCTTTTATTTTTAACGCAATAACATTAGTACTTCTTTTTATCAAAAAAACAAACATTAAAGCTAAAACCATTAGAGCAACACCTGCAATAATAATTTTAGTTAAATTGAATTTTTGAGTTAAAAAATTAAAGATAAAATCAAACTGAAGGCTTAAGGTAACTGCTATAATAATTAACATGACTACCATATCTGCAATACGCTCTGCCACGATAGTCCCAAATCCTTTTTCAAAAGGAACATTTTCATAATTTTTAAGAATAGTTGCTCTTGCCACTTCACCTGCTCTTGGAATGGTATAATTAATCAAGTATGTAGAAAATACTGCCATTATACTGTTACCTAATTTTATTTTATAGCCTAATGGCTCTAACATAAACACCCAACGATAGGCTCTTGACAAATGACTTAGCAGACCAAAAACTAAACCTAAAAAAACATATTTGTAATCCGCATTTTTTGCATACTGCAACAACTCATCAAAAGATAATTTTGACAATGAGTAATATATTAAAAAAACTCCCAATAAAATTGGGAGCATGATTTTTAATATTTTTATAAATGTTTTTTTTGACACTTACTTAAGTAAATTATTTGCTTCGTTTGGAAAAACTAATGAAGGCTTAAACACTTTTGCCTCTTCAATATCCATAAAAGCATATGTTATTAGTATCAAGATGTCGTCTTTAGCAACTAATCTTGACGCTGCACCATTTAAAGTTATTTCTCCGCTATTTCTTGGACCTGGAATGGCATAAGTCTCTAAACGTGCACCATTGTTATTGTTTACAATTTGCACTTTTTCACCTTGAACAATATTAGCTGCATCCATTAAATCTTCATCAATAGTTATACTACCAATATAATTTAAGTCAGCACCTGTTACTTTAACTCTGTGAATTTTTGATTTTACTACTTGTATTTGCATAGGGCAAAGATAATTAATTTAAAGCGATATTGTCAATTAATCTTATATCGTCAGCATAAACTGCAATAAACGCTCTGTAAGTTTTAGATTTATGTTTTTGTGTAACTGTTTTTAATGTGTCAACGTCTGCAATTATAAAATATTCTAATTTTAACAAATCATGATCTGCAAACTGTTTTTCAACCCATTGTGTAACATAATCTGCACTTTTTGTGCCAAACTTAGTTTTGGCATGCTGTAAAGTTTTATAAATAAATGGAGCAGCTGTTTTATATTCTGGTTTTAAACGCACATTTCTTGAACTCATAGCTAGACCGTTGGCTTCTCTGTGTATTTTACAGCCTACAATATTTACAGGAACATCATACTTATCTACTAACTTTTTAATTATTGTTAGTTGCTGAAAATCTTTTTCACCAAAATAAGCGTTGTCAGGTATAACAATTTCAAACAAGCGCTTAACAATAGTTCCAACACCATCAAAATGCCCTTGTCTAAAACGTCCTTCCATTTCAAACTCTAATCCGTCAAAACTAAAATTTTGTGCTTTAACATTGTTTTGATAAATATCTTCAACACTTGGCGCATAGACCAGAATATCGTTAGATAAGGTTTTTAAAAGTGCAATATCATCGTCCAAAGTACGTGGGTATTTTTTTAAATCCTCAACATTGTCAAATTGTGTAGGATTAACAAAAATACTAACAACCATAATGTCATTATTAGACAAACCTTCTTTTATTAAAGATAAATGACCTTGATGTAAAGCACCCATTGTTGGGACAAATCCAACCGTTTTATTACTCTGCTTCAAAGCAGAAATATGATTGTTTATTTTGTTTTTATTAGTAAATACAAGCATTATTAATATTTAATTAACTATTGCAAACTTAATATTTTAGTAACAATTAGCATAAAATTTTGTACTTTTGCGTGTTTTTTATTGATAATTCGGAAAAGCTAAACAATATATGAAAGATAAGAGGATATTATACGTATCATCTGAAGTGGTGCCTTACTTACCAGAAACAGAAATTTCTTCAATGTCATTTGAGACACCTAGAATGGTTAACCAACAAGGTGGACAAATAAGAATATTTATGCCACGATATGGAAATATCAACGAAAGAAGACATCAATTACATGAAGTGATTAGATTGTCTGGAATAAATCTTGTCGTTAACGATTTAGACATGCCATTAATTATAAAAGTAGCCTCTATACCTAAAGAGCGTATACAAGTTTACTTTATAGATAATGACGAATACTTCAAAAGAAAAGCAACTTTAACAGATGAAGACGGAAATCTTTTTGAAGATAATGATGAACGTGCTATCTTTTTTGCAAAAGGAGTTATTGAAACAGTAAAGAAACTAAATTGGTCTCCAGATATTATTCATGTTCATGGATGGCTAGCTTCTTTATTACCTTTATATCTAAAACAATTTTATAAAGACGAACCTTTATTTAACGAAAGCAAAATTGTAACCTCTGTTTACAAAAGTGGTTTTGAAAAAACATTAAATCCTGATTTGGTTAAAAAAATTAAGTTTGATAACATCGAAGAAGACAAAATTAAATTACTAAAAGACCCTACTTATAATAACTTAATGAAAGTAGCTATAGATAGCTCTGACGCATTAATAGTTGGATCCGAAGACCTTCCTGAAGAATTAACAAAGTACTTAAATGACTCCGACAAACCTGTTTTAGGTTATCATGCTAAAGATGAATTTAGCGAAGCGTACACTAATTTTTACACAACTAGCGTTTTAGATTAACGCAATATTGCCATATTCAAGAATTACCTATGAAAAGATCCCTAATAAATTTCATCAAGCCATTAGTGCTGTTGATGATTATTGCTATTACATCAATAGCTTGTGAAAAAGATTTTGTAAATATAGAAAGTGATATAACTGGTGCAGAAAACTTTACTACAAATAGTAAAATGTTTCCATTTATAGCCTATAACAAAAAAGTTGGTCCAGTTCAAACCAACGGTTTATCTAGTTACGTTTTAGGTACATATAACGATCCTAATTTTGGTCTTACATCAGCTGGATTAGTTACACAAATAGTTCCTAATGAAGTAGATCCTGAATTTGGAGACAACTTAGAAGTTAAATCTGTAAACCTTTACATTCCTTACTTTTCTACGGTTGAAGGTAGTGATGACGATGGCAACACAGTTTATACTTTAGATTCTTTATTTGGAGATGCAAGCAGCGGTTACAAATTATCAATCTATAAAAACGAATATTTTTTAAGAGATTTAGATCCAGAATCTGATTTTGAAGAAACACAAGCATACTATTCAAATGCTTACACGGATTTAAACTTAAGTGCTTTTGAAGGTGAACTAATTTATGAAAGTGGTACAGATGGATTTACACCAAGTGATCAATATGTGGCTATTCAAGAAGTACCTCTAGATGAAACAGAGCTTGAAGAACTTGAAGATAATCGTGCTCCAGGCTTATATTTAGACCTGACTAATCAAGAATTTGGTTTAAACCAATGGAAAAACCTATTGGTTCAAGCAGACGGATCAACAAACCCCAACTTATCAAGTACGAATAATTTTAAAAATGCTTTTAGAGGTTTAATTTTTAAAGTTGAACAAATCGATAATAATGATGGAAACATGATATTTCTTAATATCAATACAACCTCTAAAATAGATTTACGATATGAAACAGATCTAGATAGTACAACGGATGAACGGGTAAGAAACACATTCTCTTTTAATTTTAACAGTAATAAATTTAACACCTATGAAACACTAACTTCAAACATTAACCTTGTTGATGGTAATGAATCTACAGGTGACAATGAGTTATTCTTAAAAGGTTTTGAAGGGTCAATGACAATTATAGACCTATTTAACGGAAATATAGTAGACGAAGACAACAATACTCAGGATGCTTTTGAATATTTTAGAGCTAAAGAAAATCAATGGTTGATAAATGAAGCGACTTTGAGTTTTTACGTAAACCTTCCTTCTGAAAACTCTGGCAGTATAGAACCTGATAGGGTAACATTATACAATTTAAACAATAACGCCCCTATAATAGATCATTTTTTCGATAGTAGCTCTAACTCTTCTGACTCTTACAATTCTCACTTAATATATTCGCCTAAACTTGAAAGGGATGAAAATGAAAATGGAGTAAAATACAAAATAAGACTAACAGAACACATAAATGATATATTACTTAATGACTCGACTAACGTCAAATTAGGTCTTTTCGTAACTTCAAACATAAACTACACAAATACTTCCAAAATATTTAATACTACAAATGATGACGATATAAACATGATACCTAGAGGATCTACTTTAGCTCCTGAAGGAACTATACTTCATGGTAATACAGCATCAGTTCCTAATGAACTAAAAGCCACTTTTGAAATTTATTATACAGAACCAAAAAACTAATATGTTATGTGTGGAATAGTAGGATATATAGGCAAAAGAGAAGCCTATTCTATAGTAATGGAAGGCCTTAAAAGATTAGAATACAGAGGCTATGATAGTGCTGGTATAGCTCTTTATGATGGTGCTGATTTAAAATTAGCAAAAACTAAAGGAAAAGTAATTGATTTAGAAAATCGCGTATCTAATGAAATAAGTACAAATGGACATGTTGGTATTGGACATACACGATGGGCTACTCACGGAGTGCCAAATGATGTAAATTCACATCCTCATTACTCAAATTCTGGAGATCTAGTAATTATACATAATGGTATTATTGAAAACTATGAATCTATTAAAAAAGAATTAATTAATAGAGGCTATACTTTTCACTCAGATACGGACACTGAAGTATTAATAAATTTAATTGAAGACGTAAAGAAAAACGAAAAAGTCAAATTAGGAAAAGCAATACAAATAGCCCTTAATCAGGTAGTAGGAGCGTATGCTATTGCCGTATTTGACAAAAATAAACCAAATGAAGTTGTTGTTGCAAAACTTGGAAGCCCTCTAGCTATAGGTATGGGTGAAGATGAGTTTTTTATAGCAAGTGACGCCTCTCCTTTTTTAGAGTATACAAAAAAAGCTATTTATTTAGAAGATGAAGAAATGGCTATTATAAGCATGAAAAAAGGAGTTAAAATAAGAAAAATAAAAGATGACTCACTAGTTGCTCCTTATATACAAGAATTAAAAATAAATCTTGAGCAAATAGAAAAAGGCGGCTATGAGCATTTCATGCTAAAAGAAATACATGAACAACCAAATGCTATTTTAGACACATACAGAGGAAGACTTCTTGCAAAAGATGGAATAATTAGAATGGCTGGAATTGACGACAATATTGAAAAATTTTTAAATGCTAACCGAATTATTGTAGTTGCTTGTGGTACATCATGGCATGCAGGACTAGTTTCAGAATATATATTTGAAGATTTAGCAAGAATTCCTGTAGAAGTTGAATATGCTTCTGAATTTAGATACCGAAATCCCGTTATTACTGAAAAAGATGTAGTTATAGCTATTTCTCAATCCGGAGAAACAGCTGATACGTTAGCTGCAATTAAATTAGCAAAATCTAAAGGCGCATTTGTATTTGGAGTTTGCAATGTTGTTGGCTCATCAATAGCTAGAGAAACTAATGCTGGTGCTTATACACATGCAGGACCAGAAATTGGAGTAGCTTCTACAAAAGCATTTACAACACAAATTACTGTATTAACTTTAATAGCACTAAAATTAGCTAAAGCTAATGGAAGTATGTCTAACACAGAATTCCATCATCATTTACAAGAATTAGAATTAATTCCTGAAAAAGTTAAAGAAGCTTTAAAAGCGGATGATCATATTAAACTTGTAGCACAAAAGTACAAAGATGCAAAAAACTGTTTATACTTGGGACGTGGATATAATTTTCCTGTTGCTCTTGAGGGTGCATTGAAATTAAAAGAGATTTCATATATACATGCAGAGGGATATCCTGCAGCAGAGATGAAGCATGGACCAATAGCATTAATCGACGAGCAGATGCCTGTTTTTGTAATTGCAACTAAAAAAGGTCACTATGAAAAAGTTGTAAGTAATATTCAGGAAATTAAATCTCGATCAGGTAAAATAATAGGTATTGTTACAGAAGGTGACGAAGATGTTAAAAATTTAGCTGATCATGTTATAGAGGTTCCTGAAACAATTGAATCATTGACACCATTACTTACAACTATTCCTCTTCAATTACTATCTTATCACATTGCAGTAATGTTAGATAAAAATGTTGATCAACCTCGTAACTTGGCCAAATCGGTTACCGTAGAGTAATTTGAAAATAAATCTTTATCAAAGATTTCAATTTATATAAAAGGGTTTCGGTTTCGAAACCTTTTTTTGTTTAATCATATAGATTAACGCTATTTAGAATAAAAAAACATATCTATTAATAGATTTACTCACAGAATTAGCTAGGTAATTAAACTGACTAATAAGTATGTATACTTAAAATTAATAAGTAAATATTAACTCATAAAAATTATTCAACAATAGCAGGATATAAACAGATGAAAATTGAAATATTTATCAACACAACAAACAGATATTAAATATTTTTTACAGTCAAAATAAAGTTCTCAATTCCTCAAAATTCACATTATTTTTTTACGAAATAACAACTTTATCACATCTTTTTTTTAGAAAAACTTATTATGCGCGCATAATTTATTAGCAGTTTTTACCAAAATTTAGTTAAAAAACGTATATTGGCATAAATAAATTAACTAAATCTAAAAAATGAGAACAATCCTTTCAATTGTATTGTTGTGTTTTTGTGGACTTTCTTTCGCCCAAACAACAATATCAGGAACAGTGGTAGATGACGTAAGTCAACAACCAATTCCAAGTGCAAATGTCGTAATAGCTGGTACCTCAATAGGGACTGCTACAGATTTTGATGGTACATTCGTCTTAACTACAGATCAAAAACCGCCTTTTAAAATTCAAGTAAGTAGTGTCGGATTTTCTAGCAAAGACTTAGAAGTGACTTCTAACAATCAAAAATTTAATATTGTACTTAATGAAGGTACATCTTTAGATGAAGTCGTTATATCTGCCTCTAGAACACCTGAACGCATATTTGAATCACCAGTAACAGTCGAAAGATTTGGATTAAAAGAAATTAAAAATACTGCTTCTGCTGATTTTTATGATGGACTAGAAAACCTAAAAGGTGTAGATGTAAATACAAACAGTTTAACATTTAAATCTGTTAATACACGTGGATTTGCAACATTTGCAAATACTAGATTTATGCAATTAGTAGACGGAATGGATAATTCAACACCTGCATTAAATTTTCCTATAGGAAATTTAGTAGGTATGACTGAAACTGATGTTTTAAGTGTAGAATTACTTCCAGGAGCTTCATCTGCACTATATGGAGCAAATGCATTTAATGGGATTTTATTTATGAGAAGTAAAAACCCATTTGATCATGAAGGTATTAGTGCATCATTTAAAAGAGGAATAACCTCTCAAGAAGCTGCTGGTGATAATCCTTATACTGATTTAAGTTTAAGAATGGCCCATAAGTTTAGTGATAAATTTGCTGCTAAGGTTAACTTTGGCTATTTAAAAGGAACTGATTGGCAAGCAACAAGTGAAGTAGATAAGATTGATCCAACCAGAACTAGATCAAACACTAACTATGATGGTATTAATATCTATGGAGATGAAGTTTCAACTAACATTAGAGCTGCTTCTGGATTAGGAGTTATCCCAGATGTTGTAGTTAGTAGAACAGGATATAATGAAAGAGATTTAACACCGTACAATGCTGAGAGTGTAAAAGCAGATTGGGGATTATACTATCGACCAATTGAAGACAACAGTTTAGAATTATCATATGTTGGAAAAGTGGGTACTGGAACAACAATTTACCAAGGGACAAACAGATATAATATTGACAATTTCTTCCAACAACAACATAAATTAGAAGTTAGAAATGACAACTTTTTTGTTAGAGCCTATGAAGTTTCTGATAAAGCTGGAGATTCTTATGATATGGTTTTTACAGGAATAAACATAAATAGATCATGGAAAAGTGATGAAGATTGGTTTGGAGACTATATAGCAACCTATGCAGGAATTGAACTTACTGGAAACCCTTTGGGCTTAACAGACCAACAAAAACATGATGCCGCAAGAGCTGCTGCCGACACAGGTCGTTATGAGCCAGGATCTCCTGAATTTAAAGCTGCATTTAACAGAAGCATCAATGATCCAGACTTATCAACAGGATCAAAATTCCAAGATGCCTCAAAATACTTCCACAGTGATGCTAACTATAACTTTAGTCATTTAATAGATATAGCTGAAATTCAAGTTGGTGGATCATACAGAAAATACAAATTAAACTCTGGTGGTACAATTTACACAGATGGTGATAGTCCTATCGAATATTCAGAATTTGGAGTATATTCACAAATTCAAAAAAATCTGGAACTTGAAGGTGAAAAGGAATTAAAACTAACAGTCTCTGGACGATATGATAAATCAGAATTATTTGATGGCTTTTTCTCTCCTAGATTATCTGCTGCATTAACATTAAATAGAAATCATAATGTAAGAGCTTCTGTGCAAACTGGTTTTAGAAACCCAACAACACAAGATTTATTTATTGGTCTTGATGCTGGTAGAGCAATTTTGGTTGGTTCTGCACCAAACAATTTAGATAGATACACTAGAGATTACGATGTCAGCTTAGAAGGACAAACATTTTTTGGTCAACCATCACAAGTAACACAAACTGGCGCTGCAGCTTATAACAATTCTTATTCTGCTAGTTCAGTAATTGATTTCGCAGCTGCTGGAAACCCTGCTCTATTAGAAGTATCAAACCCAGACATCATCAAACCTGAAAAAGTAACTTCGATGGAAGTAGGTTATAGAGGTAAATATGAAAGTATAATAGTAGACCTTAGTGCCTACTATAACAAATATGAAGATTTTATATCTCAAGAAGTTGTGATTTCACCTTTTTATGGTACAGTTGGAGATAATGGATTATCAGTAGCTGCATTAGCTAATGGAGATTATCAAACCTATAGTGCTTATACAAACTCTAATGCGGATGTAAAATCTTATGGTGCATCAATAGGGTTATCTACTAAAGTATTTAATGGATTTGATTTAAGCGGAAGTTACACTTTTACTAAACAAGATTTTGACAAAGCAGGAAACCCAGACTTCCAAACAAACTTTAACACACCTGAACATAAATTTAAAGCTTCATTTGGACATACTAACGTCTTTGAAAACTTTGGGTTTAATGTATCATATAGATTTAGTGATGACTATTTCTGGGAAGCAACCTTTGGAAATGGTATAATTCCTGAATTTCATGTAGTTGATGCTCAAGTAAATTATAAAATACCAAGTATTAAATCAATTATAAAACTTGGAGCAACCAACTTAACAGGTCAGGAGTACTTTACTGCATTTGGAACAGGATTTATTGGATCTATGTACTATGCATCATTAACAATTAATAATTTATAAGAAATGAAAACATTCAAAAACATAAAATATATAGGATTACTTGCTGTAGCTATTAGCTTCACAGCATGTAGCGACGAGGAAGATTTTGAAGAGCTTTTGGATCAACCACCAACGCAAGAAGCTAATCTTCCTGCATTAACAAGTGGTTCAGCAGACTTTTCAACTTTTGTTTCATTAGGCGCATCTTTTACTGCAGGTTTTACTGATGGAGCATTATTTATAGCTGCTCAGGAAAACTCTTTTCCAAACACATTATCTAATAAATTTGCTATGACAAATGGAGGTGCTTTTAACCAACCATTAATGGAAGATAATATTGGAGGACTACTTTTAGGAGGTAATGTAGTTGCAAATCCTAGATTATTTTTTAATGGTACTGGACCTGAAGTCTTACCAGCAACACCAACTACTGATGTAGGTAATAGTTTAGCAGCAGATGGAAGTATATTTGAAAATGTTGGTGTACCTGGTGCTAAAAGTACACACATTGGCTTGAACGGTTACGCTAGTTTAAACCCATATTTTGGGCGTTTTGCAAACTCACCAACAATATCAATGTTAGAATATGCTATTGCACAAAATCCAACATTTTTTACTTTGTCAGAAATTGGAGGTAATGATGTTTTAGGTTATGCCACTTCAGGAGGAGAAAGTGATACTACATCAGATAATTACGATCCAATTACACCTACAACAACATTTGATTTTGTGTTTAACGATATGGTTAATCAATTAACTGCCGTAACACCTAATGGAGTAGTTACTAATGTACCGTACATTACAGATTTACCACATTTTACAACAGTACCTCACAACCCTCTAGATCCTACAAACCCTGATTTTGGCCCACAAATACCATTATTGAACTCAATATTTAGTGCATTAAACCCAATATTTGAAGCTGTAGATCCAGCAAGAGCTATTGTATTTTCTACTACGGAAGCAAGTCCTGTGGTGATTAAAGACGAAACTTTAGATGATATATCTGCAATAATTAGCGCACAGCTAAATGCTAGTCCAACTTTTCCGGCTTTTATAGCACAATTTGGATTACCAGCTCAAGCCGCACCATTAGTAGCAAACCTTTTAGGTGCTACTTATGGACAAACAAGACAAGCAACACCAGCTGATTTATTAGTATTACCAAGTTCTTCAATTATAGGAACTGTAAATGAAGCTAATGTAGGAGCACTAATGGGACAAGGTTTACCACAAGCGTTAGCTGGACAATTTTCTGTAGAAGGTGTAAGCTTACCATTAGAAGACAAATGGGTATTATTACCTTCAGAACAAGACGAAATACAAATAGCTACAGATGCTTACAATGCTACTATAGCAAATGTTGCCAACACAAAAGGATTAGCTTTAGTCGATTTAAACGGGATTTTGAGTCAAGCCTCTTCTACAGGTATCATGTTTGATGACTACAACTTAACTACAAATTTAGTTACAGGTGGCTTAGTTAGTTTAGATGGTATACATTTAACAGCAAGAGGCTATGCTTTAATGGCTAATAAATTTTTAGAAGCTATAGATTTAACCTATGGTTCTAACTTTATTGCTTCTGGTAATGTTGCAAAAGCTGAAGATTTTGGTGTGACATACTCACCAACATTACAGTAAACACATTATAAATGACAATAAAAACGTCTGCTTTTTAGTAATATAAAAAGTGGACGTTTCTTGTATATAAAAAAGGTTAACAAACCTCTTTTATTTTAAATTAAAACATCTATCTTTGCACGCGAAAACAGAAGGTGTTTTCTTTCAATTAAATACCATAATATTAAACAGATAAGTAATGTCAAAAGTTACAGGTAAAGTTGCTCAAATAGTAGGTCCAGTTATCGATGTTGAATTCGACGCAGGTACTGCACTTCCAAAAATTTACGATTCATTAGAAATTAATAAAGCTGACGGTTCAAAATTAGTACTAGAAGTACAATCTCACATTGGTGAAGATACAGTACGTACTATTGCAATGGACTCATCAGACGGTTTAAGTAGAGGTACAGAAGTTGTTTCAACTGGAGCTCCAATACAAATGCCTGTTGGTGGTGATGTTTACGGACGATTATTCAATGTAATTGGAGATGCTATTGATGGTTTAGGTGATTTACCTAAAGCTGGAGATGCTGGATTACCAATACACAGATCTGCTCCTAAATTTGAAGATTTATCTACATCTACGGAAGTATTATTTACTGGTATTAAAGTAATTGACTTAATTGAGCCTTATGCAAAAGGAGGTAAAATTGGATTATTTGGTGGTGCAGGAGTAGGTAAAACAGTATTAATTCAAGAGTTAATTAATAACATTGCAAAAGGACACGGAGGATTATCTGTATTTGCTGGTGTTGGTGAAAGAACAAGAGAAGGTAATGATCTTTTAAGAGAGATGTTAGAGTCAGGAATTATCAAGTATGGTGATGACTTTATGCATTCTATGGAAGAAGGTGGATGGGATCTACAAAAAGTAGATAAGTCTGCTATGAAGGATTCTAAAGCAACTTTTGTATTTGGACAAATGAATGAGCCACCTGGAGCTCGTGCTCGTGTAGCACTTTCAGGATTAACTATAGCAGAATATTTCCGTGATGGAGCTGGAGATGGTCAAGGTAAAGATGTACTTTTCTTTGTTGATAATATTTTCCGTTTTACACAAGCTGGATCTGAGGTATCTGCATTATTAGGACGTATGCCATCTGCAGTAGGTTACCAACCTACATTAGCAACTGAAATGGGAGCTATGCAGGAGCGTATTACTTCAACTAAAAAAGGATCAATTACATCTGTACAAGCGGTTTACGTACCTGCAGATGATTTAACGGATCCTGCACCAGCAACAACGTTTGCTCACTTAGATGCAACAACGGTATTATCTCGTAAAATTGCTGAGCTAGGTATTTATCCTGCAGTAGATCCTTTAGATTCTACTTCAAGAATTTTAACTGCTGATATTTTAGGTGATGAGCACTATGACTGTGCACAAAGAGTAAAAGAGTTATTACAACGTTACAAAGAATTACAAGATATTATTGCTATTCTAGGTATGGAAGAATTATCTGAAGAAGATAAAATGGCTGTAGGTAGAGCTAGACGTGTACAACGTTTCTTATCTCAACCTTTCCACGTAGCAGAGCAATTTACAGGACTTAAAGGTGTTTTAGTAGATATTAAAGAAACTATTAAAGGTTTTAACATGATTATGGATGGTAAATTAGATCATTTACCAGAAGCAGCATTTAACCTTAAAGGATCTATTGAAGAAGCTATTGAGGCTGGAGAAAAAATGTTAGCTGAGGCATAAATTAGTTAGCAGTATTTAGTTAACTATAAACTACAGCTGCAAACTGCAAACTAAAAGAATATGTATTTAGAAATTGTATCACCAGAAGCGACATTATTTAAAGGAGAAGTAACAAGTGTTACTGTTCCTGGTATAAATGGTGAGTTTGAAATGTTAAATAATCACGCACCAATAGTATCTATATTAAAAGAAGGCACTGTTAAAATCGTGGGAAATATCACTTTAGATAAAGAGGTTGAAGACCAATTTACTAAAGGAAACAATAATACGACACTATTAAAAATAAATTCTGGTACGCTAGAAATGAATGACAATAAGTTAATTGTATTAGCAGACTAATACTTTAACTAGATTATAATAAAAAAAAGGCGAAACATATGTTTCGCCTTTTTTATGCTCTATTTTTTAAAAATTAAACCTTCTTAATTACATTAGTAACAATTCCCCAAATTAAAAAGTTATTGTCCTCAGTTATTTTAATAATTGGATAGTTAGGGTTTTCTGGTTGTAACCAAACTTCGTCTTTAGACACACGTAAACGTTTGACTGTAAACTCTCCATCAAGAAAACAAACTGCAATTTTATTATTTGCTGGCTCAAGACTTCTATCTATAACTAGTAAATCGTTATCATCTAACCCAGCTCCTATCATAGATTGCCCACTAACTTTTGCGTAAAAGGTAGCTTCTTTATTTTTTACTAATTCTTCATCTAAAGATAAGCGATGCTCTTTAAAGTCTTCTGCAGGTGAAGGAAATCCTGCCGAAATTCCTGTATCAAAAAATTGACCTGCAACTCCGTCAATAGTTTCTGGTGTATAGAAGGTTAAACTTCCAGATTTATGTGCAATCATAGTTATCTCTATTTATATGTTGATACTACAGCAAATCTATAGACTAAACTCATACTGTATTATCTAAATTATTCTGTTTATAAATTTACTTATTATTAGTGAGATTATTTTATTATAAAATTCATTTTATTTTACGACTATAATGTCATTGATATTAGTGGTGTATCTTGGAGACAGTCGGTCTTGACGCATTTTCCAAGTTTGTTTTAAATCTTGATTTGCTATTTTAATAGCAGCACCTTTATATTTAGCATTAATAGCATCTATAGACTGCATTAATGGTTTGTGTTTGGGGTTTTCGGTATCAAATAAATGCAACTGGTGATTATCTGTAGGCACTAAACCTGTAACAATGACACCTGCTTTTTTATATTTAATACCTTTTTTAAAAATAGACATAACAGCACTTACAGCACAATTACTAATCACTAAAGACGAATCTGTTGGGTAAGATAAATTTACACTAGTACTTGCACGATGCTGACTTAGTTCTGTTTTATGTTTATCGCTTTTTAACATAACTATAATAACATGACAGCTAGACCCTTGTTTGCGTAATTTTTCTGCACAAACTACAGCAAAAGTTGCTATACGTTCTTTAATGTAACTACTATCAGAGTAACTAAAATCAAAACTTCTAGTAGTAGCAATCATTTTTTTTTGATCTACAGCTTCATCTAATTTTAATGTTGCTATTCCTTGTAAATCTCTTTTTAACCTTGCTTCGACTACCGAAAAATTACGTTTTACCCAATCATCGTCTAGTTTTGTAAAATCATAAGCTGTGTGACACCCTTTAGCCTTTAAACGTTTTGACAGTTGTCTTCCAACTCCCCAAACATCTTCAATTTTTAACCACTTTAAGGCTTTAATCCGTTTTTCTTCTGAATCAATAACATAAACCCCTTTAGTCTGAACAGGAAATTTACGAGCAATTTTATTTGCAACTTTACTTAATGCTTTAGTTGGAGCAATGCCAACACATGTTGGTATTCCTGTCCATTTTAAAATCCGTTTTTTTATTTGTTGACCATAAATCTCTAAATCGTAATTATCAAAACCTTTAAATTCTAAAAAAGATTCGTCAATACTATATACTTCAATATCTGGTGAAAACTGTTTAAGTATAGACATAACACGATTACTCATATCACCATATAATGGATAATTAGATGATAAAACAGTAACGTTATTAGCTTTACAAAAGGATTCCCACTTAAAAATAGGAGCTCCCATTGGCAAACCTAACGCTTTAGCTTCGTCACTACGTGAGATAACACAACCATCGTTATTACTTAAAATAGCGACTGGTTTTCCTTGTAAATTAGGGTTAAAAACACGTTCGCAAGAAGCATAGAAATTATTACAATCTACAAGTGTAAACATATGTGCAAAAATACATAAAACATTTCAATTCTTTTAAAAATATTTTTGTAAAATGTTAAAATGACCAATTAACAAAATTTAAATATTATGAAAATGTAACATTTATAACAAAAAACACACATATAAGTATAGTAACAATAAAAGCAAATTAATTTTATTGCCTATAAACTTTTATCGTTCTATATTTAAATTTTTAAAATCCATAAATATGTTAGATTGGTTTTCTAGTTTAGAAATGTTTCCAAAAGTATTTTGGAGCCTTGCTCTAATAGCTTCTTTAATTTTTATAATTACCATAGCGCTATCTTTTATTGGTGGAGACACAGGTGATTTTGGTGATGTAGATGCAGATATTGATGCAGATACAGGAATTGGGTTTCAGTTTATAACCTTAAAAAATCTAGTTGGTTTTTTCACCATTTTTGGATGGTCAGGTATCGCGTGTATAGATGCTGGATTATCTAAGCCATTAACCATAACAATTGCTACTATTTGTGGACTTATTATGATGGCTATTATGGCTGCAATGTTTTACTATATGCGCAAACTAAGCGATAGTGGTACACTTAATTACAATAATGCTATTAATCAAATAGGAGAAGTTTATCTAACCGTTGGAGCAAAACGATCCAATATAGGAAAAGCACACGTCAGAATCCAAGGTGCTTTAAGAGAATTAGAGGCATTAACAGACAGTACAACAGATTTAAAAACTGGTACAGTAATAAAAGTGAAATCTGTAACATCAAACGGAATATTAATCATTGAAAAACTTAACAACTAATTAAACCTATGTTTTTACAAACCACACAAGACACTTTTAATTTAGGCTTCCCTATAACCATTATAGCAGCTGTATTATTTATTTTCCTATTTTTAATAGTGTTAATAAGACGTTATAAACGCTGTCCTTCTGATCGCATACTAGTAGTATACGGAAAAGTAGGTGGCGGACAATCTGCTAAATGTATTCATGGTGGAGCTGCCTTTATTTTACCAGTTATACAAGATTATCAATTCTTAGATTTGACACCAATATCTATAGAAGTTAATTTAGTTAATGCATTATCAAAACAAAATATTCGTGTAAACGTCCCTTCAAGATTCACCATTGGTGTGTCTACAGAACCTGGAATTATGCAAAATGCTGCCGAACGTTTATTAGGTTTAAACCAAGACAACATTCAAGAGCTAGCACAAGAGATTATCTTTGGTCAATTACGTTTAGTAGTAGCATCAATGGATATAGAAGAAATTAATAGCGACAGAGACAAATTTTTAACCAACATATCACAAAGTGTTGAATCTGAACTAAAAAAGGTTGGACTTAAACTAATTAACGTAAACATTACAGATATTGTAGACGAGTCTGGTTATATTGAAGCTTTAGGTAAAGAAGCTGCAGCACATGCAATTAACGCTGCACGTAAATCTGTAGCCGAAAAAAACAGAGATGGATCTATTGGTGAGGCTAATGCAGTGCAAGATGAAAGATCTCAGGTTGCAGCTGCTAATGCACAAGCAGTAGAAGGAGAAAATACCGCAAAAATTGCTGTTGCCAATTCAGATTCATTACGTCGTCAACGCGAAGCCGAAGCTGGTCGTGTGGCAGTAGCATCAGAAAAAGTACAGACCGCAAAAGCCTTAGAAGAATCTTATGCTGCAGAACAGGATGCCGAAGCAGCAAGAGCAGAACGTGAACGCTCATCTCAAATGGCTGACGTAATTGTACCTGCTGAAATTGATAAACGAAAAGTAGAAATTGACGCTGAAGCAAGAGCAGAAAACATAAGACGAATTGCAAAGGGAGAAGCTGACGCCATTTTATTTAAAGCACAAGCCGAAGCACAAGGTCTTTACGAGGTATTAACCAAACAAGCTGCTGGTTTAGATCAAATTGTTAAAGCTGCAGGAAATAACTCTAAAGACGCTGTATTATTGTTAATTGCCGATAAACTTCCTGAGTTAGTTAAAACACAAGCAGAAGCTATTAAAAATATCAAAATAGATAAAGTTACCGTTTGGGAAAATGGAGGAAAAGGTGAAGATGGAAAATCATCTACAGCTAATTTCTTATCCGGAATGTACAAATCAGTACCACCATTACAAGACATGTTTAATATGGCTGGAATGGATCTACCTGAGTATTTAAAAGGAAAAGATAAACCAAGTATTGAAGAAGCTACAATAGAGGATAGTAAGACCGAATAACATTACTATCAAATTATAAATAAAAACCTCACCGATTTTTGTATCAGTGAGGTTTTTTTTAATCTTCAATATATTCTAAAATATCTGCAGGCTGACAGTCTAATGCTTTACAAATAGCTTCCAGAGTAGAAAACCGCACTGCTTTAGCTTTTCCTGATTTTAGGATAGATAAATTAGCAGTTGTTATACCTATAATTTCAGATAAATCTTTACTTTTCATTTGACGCTTTGCAAGCATAACGTCTAAGTTTACTACTATTGACATAGGCTATATTGTTAGGTCGTTTTCTTCAGTTACTTTTTTTGCTTTTTTGAAGACATCACTTAAAAAAATAAAAAACAAACCTATAAGCACATGAAATATAGGAAAATGACCACTAGTTAATTTAAAAGAGGTATTTAATAAAACTGGAAAAATAAATTTACTAACAAGTTGTATTACTGCAAATATTAATAATAAGCCACCCGCTTTTTTAAAGCTATTTATTACTACATCATTAAAATAATTCTGTTGTTCTAATTCAAAAGTAGATAGTCTTAAATTTTCTATTACTAAAACAAAAAGATAAATTAAACCCAATCCTATGATATTACTAACAATAGTGAGAATGCCAGATGTATCTGTATAATTTATAACATCATTTATAAACTTAGGATTTAATTTATCAAAATTTCCTAAAATTAAATAATACATAAATTTAATTGACTCAAAAGCAAAAGTCAATATAAATAAATAATAGAATATGTTTATTGCTTTTTTTATGATTGAAATACTTTTCATTTTAGCCTAAATTATATAGTTAAATTGTTTTCTTGTTGTAATTGATTCCCATTGTTGATAAAATCAGTTAGAATTATCAAACCAAAGCCTACTAATATTAAAAGCATACTTGAACTTAATCCAGAAAAAAGAGTCATACCATTAAAGTAAATCAGCAATGTTATGCTCCAAATTAAGCTTAGACTACCTGAAACCATGAAAAGCTGACCTGTTCTTTTAAATTTTATAACATTGTTATTATTAAAAAATCCTTTTTTAACAGTGTCTTTTAACCCTCTTTCTAAGAAAAATAAAGCAATAAAAGTTACAACTGAAATTGCTAAACCAACAAACTGTGTATAGTATCCAAATATAAACTTTTGATAAAATTCCTCTGAAAAATTCATAAAGTCAGGAGTGTAAACCACTAGATAGATATTGGATAAAAAAACAACACAATAAATCACTATCAACGCTATTATAAACCAATGTAATATTCTTATTTTTCTCATATTTCAAATATTTTTATTATTGTTTAACGATAACAAATATATAAAAATTATTGATAAACAATAATTATTTTTACAAAACAAATAATACTTTACTTTAATTTCATTTTAAAAATGAAACCAGACGTCGTATATTTAATCAAGCATAATTATTTGTTATATGAGTCAAACTTTTAAAACCATAGCTAAATTTCAATATACAGCTGAAGCACAAATTATAAAAGGAAGGCTAGAATCTGAAGGTATTCAAGTATTTTTAAGTGACAATATAACTATAGATACAGATCCTTTGGTCAGTAATGCTATTGGAGGCGTTAAGCTTAAGGTTTTATCTACAGATGCAATGCAAGCACAACATATTTTAGAAAGTATTAATAAATACTCTATTGATGATGATGGTAATGCTATACATTGTCCCAATTGTAATAGTACTGAGGTCGCTATGTTTTCTACCATTAAAGATCTTAAATCTTTTTTTGCTTTTGTCTTTGGGTTTATTTCTGGTACGCTTCCCTTCTATTCAAAAGATAAATATAGATGTGCAAATTGTGACACTGAGTTTGATGTAAAATAATCACAAAGCATCAAAACTAAGTCTCAACGTTTTAATAACAATTTCTATTTCACCCTCATTTAAATGTCCAAAACCTAAACGTATTGCACAAACAGCTTTACTTTGATACAAGATAGTTTTTGGCAGAAATAAATCGTACATTTTTGCTTTTTCGACTAATTTCACAAGTGATATACTAGGCTTAAAATTTATCCAAATCGCTAAACCACCTGTAGGCACTTGCCAAGTGGCATCATCTTTAAAATGGGTCGTTAAACATGCACATAAATAATCACGTCGTTGCTTATAAATAGTGATGTTTTTTTTGATTAAACGATGTATTTCTCCCTCAGAAATTAATTCGGTTAAGATTTGTTTCTGAATTAAATCTCCTTGTTTATCTAAAATTTGCAAGTAATTTTTGGCTTCATTTATAATATTTTCTGGAGCTACAACAAACCCAATTTGAAAACTAGGAAAAAAAGATTGTCCTAATCGTCCTAAATAAATAACGACTCCTGCTCCATCAGAACTAGCCATAGGAAGCATCGCTGAACCTTCAAATTGAAAATCATAATCAAAATCATCTTCAATAATAGCAAAATTATAAGCTTTGGCTAATTGCAATAACTTTAATCGTCGCTCTGCTGTTAAAGTTACAGTTGATGGATATTGTCTATGAGCACAGACATACACACATCTAATACTGTTTTTGGTAAAATTCTTTTCAATAAAATCGACATCTATTCCATAAGCATCTACAGGAATAGTAATTATATTTGCTCCTGCTTGTTGAAAAATCATATTAGATTTGTAATGGCTTAAATGACCAACAAGTACAACATCCTCTTGTTTAATTAAAAGTTGTGAGACTATATACAAGCTCATTTCTGTACTTCGTGTACTGACTATATTATCAGGTTTTATATAAAAGCCTCTAGTAGCATTTAAGTAATTACATAATTGTTTACTAAAATTAGTGTAAGACTGTTCTTGGGTTTGATTCCATTTAGAGATTAATGAAGAACGCTTCATGGAAGCACTATACCATTTTGAAAACTGATGTGTTGGATGTAAGCGTAAATCTGGTTGTCCGTCGTTTATAACATATTTACTAACCGAAAACTCTTCAGTAGATGCTAAATTAAAAGACGATTGAAACTTAAAACCTGCAACTTTAGGATACGTTTTTAATTGCTCTAAACCCTGTAAAGCACCTTTTATTGCAGCTGTCTTTTTTTCTGGCATTAAAACAAATGTTCCTTTATTAGCAACTATATCTACCCAACCTTGCGAAGCCAACTCATCATAAACAGCTACTGCTGTATTACGGTTTATATTAAGTAAGACACTAAACTTTCTTGTTCCTGGTAGAGCAGTTCCTTCTGGTAAATACCCACGTTGGATAGCATTAATAATTTGTTGTGCAATCTGAATATAAATAGCTGTATTAGGCGATTTTTCAAAATGAATTAAAGATTTTAAGATACCATCAACCGGACTATGCATTGTTTTAAAACTGGACTACTTTAGTGATCCGGAAAGTTACGAAATTTGCAGCCTGAAAAAAAACACGAAATTAATTAATTATGACATTCAAATATGTATTCATCTTAACAGCTTTGTTTTCCCTTACAACACAAGCTCAAGATCTAGGACAAGAGCAGCAACTAGACTCGGTAATAATAACCTCTTCACGTATAGATTTACCATTTAAGGAAAATTCTAGAACCATTACTGTAATTTCTGCTACAGATATTAAAAACAGTGCTACAACTAATGTTGCCGATTTACTACAGCAAGTTGCTGGAGTAGATATTAGAAGACGTGGTACTGCAGGAAGTCAAGCTGACTTGTATATTAGAGGTGGTGGTTTTGACCAAACTTTATTATTAATTGATGGTATAAAAATGGACGATGCACAAACAGGACACCATACCATGAATGCTGCATTACCACTTGAAGTTATTGAACGCATCGAGGTTATTAAAGGTCCTGCTGCTAGAGTATTTGGCCAAAACGCATTTACAGGAGCCATTAATATTGTAACCAAAAACAGTTTAACCAATACAGTTTCTGCAAAATTAGAAACTGGATCTTTTGGACAATTTAATGCTGGAGTCACTGTTGGTAGCAACTTAGAAAACTCGTCACACATTGTACATATAGACAAAATGACTTCTGAAGGTTACAGATACAATACAGATTATGACAATAGCAACTATTTTGTAAAAAGCGTTTTTAATAAAAAGAGAAAAGCTGTTGAAATGATTACAACTTTTCAAGAACGTAAATTTGGAGCAAACGGGTTTTATGCTCGTGCAAGTGCTGTAGATCAATATGAAGAAACACAAAATAGCTTAATGGCATTTTCAACTAAATTTAATAGCGACAATTTAACCATTAAACCTCGTTTATATTGGAAACGTAATCAAGATGAATATGTTTATTTAAGAGAAGATCCTACAGTATACAGAAACTTACATATTACTAATAAAGTAGGTGCAGAAGCAAATGCCTCTTACAAATCCGAATTAGGTACTACTGGTTTTGGTGTAGACTTATCTAAAATTTATATAAGTAGTAATAATCTAGGTAACAGACAACGTTTTATGTCAAATCTGTTTCTTGAACATCAATTTAAATTATT
Source organism: Olleya sediminilitoris (assembly GCF_016785945.1). Taxonomy (GTDB): domain Bacteria; phylum Bacteroidota; class Bacteroidia; order Flavobacteriales; family Flavobacteriaceae; genus Olleya; species Olleya sediminilitoris. The sequence continues at coordinate 121,919 of NZ_JAEMEF010000001.1, forward strand.
TGATGAAACAGTAGATGTAACACCAGGTATAGCTGTAACCTATTTTTCAGACTTCAAGTTTTATGCATTTCCTGGATTAGATGTTGGAGTTAAAATTAACGACAACCTAAAAGCTTATGGTAATATTGGTTACACATATCGTATACCAACTTATACAGATTTATATTACAATGACTCTTTTACCTCTGGAAACGAAAACTTAGAACCAGAAAAAGCATTTGCTCAAGAAGTTGGATTAAAATACAATACTGAAAAACTTTCTGTTTCTGCAGCTGTATTTAATCGTGATGCTAAAGATTTAATAGATTTTATTAGACCTGATAATACCACAGAGGTATTTACTGCTAACAATATTGCAGAAGTAAAAACAAAAGGATTTGAAATAGATGCTAAATACAACTTCAATGTAAACAACTACAAACAAACATTTTCAGTTGCTTACAACTTTCTAGAAGACAATATCTTAGATCAAAACAAAGATTTATCTAGGTACTCTTTAAACACTTTAAAGCATCATTTTACATCACGTTTAAGCACTAAGCTATTTAAAAACGTAAGTCAAAATATTGTTTATAAACATGCCGAGCGTACTACAGGTGACAGTTATAATGTTTGGGATGCATCCATAGATATTAACCTAAAACAATTTACATTAACAGCAACTGCTGGTAACATTTTTAACGCAGAATATATTGAGGCTGGCTTTGTACCAATGCCACCAAGTAATGTGTTATTTGGACTGCGTTATAACTTTAACTAAAGTGTAACACACACAAATACTTTACTTTTGATAACGTTTTATTAACTTTGAAGCTTAAATTTTAAATTTGAGTTTAGACTTACAAGATATACCAAGAGTAAAAAGTATAACTAAACAGGATTTTATTAAAAATTATTTTAAGCCACAAAAGCCTGTTGTTATAGAACAATTTATTACCGATTGGCCAGCCTATACTAAATGGAATCTAGAGTATATAAAAGCTGTTGCAGGTGATAAAACTGTACCATTATACGACGATAGACCTGTAGATTATAAAGATGGTTTTAACCAGCCTCATGCAACAATGAAAATGAGGGACTACGTAGATTTACTTAAACGTGAGCCTACAAAATTTAGAATTTTTCTATGGAATGTTTTAAAAGAAGTCCCTCAACTTCAAAAAGATTTTAAGTTTCCTGACTTTGGATTACGTCTAATGAAGGGATTACCAATGTTGTTTTTTGGCGGTCGTGATAGCTATACATTTATGCATTATGACATAGACTTGGCTAATATTTTTCATTTTCATTTTGAAGGCGAAAAACAAATAATTTTGTTTGATCAAAAACAAAACAAACATCTTTACAAAGTACCACACGCTTTAATTACACGAGAAGATATAAATTTTTCAAATCCTGATTTTAACAAATGGCCTGCTTTAAAGAATGCTAAAGGATGGCAGTGTCAATTAAATCATGGTGAGGTTTTATACATGCCAGAAGGTTATTGGCATTATATGCGATACATAACTCCCGGATTTTCAATGAGCTTACGTGCAATAGCACGAAATCCAAAAAATTTAACAAAAGCTATATACAATGTTTTTATAATGCGTAATTTTGACAACTTAATGCGTCGCATTAAAGGTCAAAAATGGATTGATTGGAAAAACAAGAAGGCCATAATTAACACCAATAAGAATTTAAATTAAGTTTATAAAGATGAAAAAAGGATTACTTTTAGTAGCATTAATACTAACAGCAGGATTAGTTAATGCACAAGCTTTTGATGGTAAAGGAGATCAAAAACTTTCAATTGGAGCAAATTTACAAAATAACGTTAATGGTATCACATTAGCTTACGACTATGGTCTTGGCGAAAACATATCTGTTGGAGTGGTTACAGGATATGCTTTAAACCTAAATAATGGTTTAGATGCAGATTTTACTGATCGTTTTGAATTAGAAGGTCGTTTTAATGCTAATTTAGGTAATGTTGTTAATGTTAGCGATAATTTTGATTTTTACCCAGGAATTAGCTTAAGCTTAAAAAACTTTGGAGGACATTTTGGAATGCGTTACTTTTTCTCTGACGGATTTGGTATATTCTCTGAGTTTGGGACAACTTTTGCAAAGTTTAATTCAGATGCATTAACACCTGCAGAAAAAATACACAATCAGTTTACTGTAAATATTGGAGCTGTATTTAATCTATAATTAGATATAAACATCATAAAACAAAAGCCTTTTATTTTAATTATGAAAGGCTTTTTTTTATGTCTAAAAAATAAGCTCATTAGCTTTATCATAAACTAAATAATTCTCCCAACCTCTATACAATAGGTAGTCTATTAATTTTTTCTTTTTCTTATAATTATCAGTTTCTTTTAACGAAGCTTCTTTTTTTTCTGCTAAAGCATTAAAAACCTCAAGATATTCCTCTTCATCAATATCGTTAAGCGCTTGATCTATATTATACTTAGTAATTTCTTTTCGTTTCAACTCAAGTGCAATACGACGTTTACCCCATTTTTTAATTCTAAATTTACCGCTAGCAAAAGATTTAGCAAAACGTGTCTCATTTAAAAATTTATGCTCTAAAAGATGTACAATTATAACATCTGAAGCTTCAGGTATCATATTCATGTTTTTCAATTTTTGCTTGACTTCTTGATGACAACGCTCTTGATAAGCACAATAATACTCTAGCTTTTTTTTAGCTTCTTCTACTGAAAACGATTGGGTTGATTTCATGTTATAAAAATAAATAACTAGTATTTATAAACTATACTTTAATGATACTATTAAGTTTCTGCCAGGAGCAGCAATACCTGATGAATACGTTTTATATCGTTGGTCTGTAATGTTCTCTAGAGCTGTTGTTATGGTAACATCTTCACCTAATTGATATTGCGTTCTTAAATTTAAAGTATACCAAGCGGGAGCGTAAGGATTACCGTTTTCATCTAATGCATAAATATAATCCTTTTCATACTCAGAAGGTGCCAATTGCTCAAACGATAAGGCATCATTATAATTAATAAAACCATCAACTTTAAACTTATTTTTTTGCCAAATTAAATGCGTATTTCCAAAATTTGGAGCGACATGCCTAACAGGTAACTCAATCCCTTCAGTTTCTTCTGTTCCTCCAATGACATTATACTGTGAAGTTAATTTTAAAGCTTTAGAAAAATTAATCTGAGCACCAATTTCAAAACCATAAATCCATGATTTGGAAGCATTTTGTATGGATTGCACATTACTTAACTCACCATCATATATAATTTGCGATTGTCCATTTAAAGTACCATCACGTCTTACTAAAGCATTATCTAAATACGTATAATACGTTGCCATATCTAAAATAAAAGTCTTATCAAAATCTAATTTTAATCCTAATTCACCACTGTAAGCGTATTCTGGATCTAAATTATTATTAGGCACTACTACAGACCCTGGTTCTGAGTCAAACACCTTGCCTATATCGTCTATATTAGGCGCTCTAAAGGCTGACGATAAGTTAAATTTCCATTGTAATAATTGGTTAGGTGACCATGTAACACCTGCTGTTCCTGTTAATGCATTAGACGTATTATCTGATTCTGAAAATGGCAAATTTAAATACACATTATTAGCAGTGAAATCTGCCTTCTGAGTCACAGTATTGTAGCGTAAACCGGATTGAAACACAAACTTTTGATTTGGTTTGTACTTATAACTTGCATAAAGAGCAGCACTACTCCAAGTTGATCCATCAGGATACCTTGACACTGTTGGTTGTGTTGTATTATCATCTATATACTCTGTAAAGCCAATAGATCCAACTGTATTATAAACATACTCAAAACCATAGAATAAAAAGGAGGTTTCATTTAAAGCTTTTTCAAAATCTATATTAAAAGACAATGCATCTACAGACTCTTCTCTAACACTTCTTTCATTATCCTGAAAATCTCTATCCATTCTACTTTCCTGAAAGTTTTGATAAGCCAATGTTGTTTTTATATTATCATAAAAAGTCGCTTGGCTACTTCTTTTAACAACATTAAGATTGGTCATAAACCATTTTTGTGGACCATAATTCCACTCGGCTGACCTTAGATTTTCACCTCTATATCTAATAAGTCTATCATATCTAGAATAATCAGAAGTTGCTGTATAAAAAATACCCAATCCAAAATCTAAATCTTCAGCAGCTTTATAACTTACCTTTTGCATTAGATTAATTTGATCATAACCCGTAAATTTTTGAATACGACTGTCATTGTTTTGGATAATGACATCTTGATTATTTTGAGTTACTACATATTCTGGTCTTAAATAATCTTCAGGACCATGGCTTCCCATTTTTAAATCATTAAAATCTGTATAACTCACATTAGTTAAGAAAGCCCATTTTTTATAGCCTAAATTAAGATCTAAATGTGCGGTTTTTTCTTGACTTGCAGTTGCATACCTCAACATTACATTACTTTTGATCTCTAAGGTATCTGATAAAGAAAATTCTGGTTTTTTGGTATAGAAACTCATAACTCCACCTATGGCATCACTACCATAAATAATAGATCCAGCACCTAAGGTAACTTCTGTATTTTGAATAGATAATGGGTCTATTGATATAACATTTTGAAGGTTTCCACCTCTAAAAATAGCATTATTCATACGCACACCATCAACAGTAATCAATAAACGATTGGTCGAAAACCCTCTAATCATTGGGCTTCCTCCTCCTAATTGACTTTTTTGCATATAAACCTGTCCTGTAGCTTCTAACAGATCTGCACTTGTTTGTGGATTGTTAAAACTTATATTTTTAGCAGTGACAGTCGTTATTGTTTTTGGTATATCTTTTTTTCTTTGACCAAAATTAGACGCAGAGATGACAATCTCGTCCAACCCTTGCTGACTGTCTACCAAATAAACGACACCATTTACAGCTTCCTTATTGACCTGTTTTAATTGATGGGTTATATGTTGAAAATAAATAGTTTCGTTATGCAAAAACCTATCCAAAGAAGCTTCTCCATTTAGATTAGTTATTTCGCTTTTAGTTTGTTCTTTATTGTAAATAGCAACACCAAAAATTGGTTGTTTAGTAGTTTTATTAAGCACTTTTATAGTCTGAGAAGACATAGATATAGTGAAAAACAAAAGGATAAACATGCTTATTATAAACTTCATATTTTTAATTAAATACGTCATTAAGGATTTGTAAAGATTTTGGCTTTTTAAAATTGCCTAAATGTAACTCAAAATACACTAATATAAGTGTTAAAAAAGATTGTCTTTGTTTAGCATTAACTTTTATAGTATGTAGCTCATCAAATGTTGTACCTAACAATTGTTTTAGGAGTGCTAAATTTTGACCAGATACATTATGTTTTGAAATACTTAACTCTTGAAAATCTCCGTCTTGTAAATTAAAAGACGTTGCTGTTTCAATGTTTGTTTGATCAGGATAAAACCCTAAATATTTAGTAAGTTCTAACAGAAATAATAAATGAAAATTGGCATAATCATCATTAGCATCTAACCATTGTAAGGTGGCTTGTAAATAGCTATATAAAGGATCATTTTGTTCTTCTTCTTGAAGTGCATTTGACAATACTTCAGCAAGAAACATAACTATAGCACTTTTTAAAATATTTGTATGCAATGAGGTATATAAAAAATCTGTTTTTATATCTTTTATATATTGTAGAGAACGGTTGGATTTATAGTCTGTAATTAATTGTAATTGAGATAATGGCTGAAAATAAGCCACCTTTTTATTACTTTTTTTGGAGGCTAAAACTCCTTTTAATAAATAGCTAACCACACCTTGTTTTTGGGTATAGCATTTTACTATCAGGTCGTTATCTTTAAACCTTAACTTTGAGAGTACAATTGCATTTGTTGGCGTTAACATTATCTAACAACCATTACTTTTAGCACTTTGGTTTCAAAAGTATCTAAATCGTTTAGCATTATTAAGTATACACCAGAAGCGACAATGTTTCCGCCAAGGTTTTTACCATTCCATAGTGCTGTTCCTCCATCAATTTCTAAATTATACCCTTTAAATCTTGAGTTTGTATTTGTTTCGGCTTCAGCCACTAGATTTCCTTCAATATCTAATATTTTAATATTTACATTTTCTGACAAGTCTCTAATTTTAACTTTATCACTTATTATATTAAAATTTGGCCTTACAGGATTTGGGTAAACATAAGCGTTTTCTAACGTTACTTGAGGTTTTGAGGCTTCCGATTTATAGGATACCATACCTTTATCTGTTGCGATATACACAATACCATTGACATCGTCAATATCAACATCTAAAATATCATTTGTTGGCAAAGGGGAGTTGTCTTTTGTAAAATGAAAAATAGTCTCTTGTCCATCTGACGAAAAATAGTATAAACCTGTATCTAATGTTGCGACCCATTTATTATTAGACCCATCAACTTCTATATCTGTTATGTATTGCTGAAACAAAAGCTCTCTAGCTATACCATCATCCAAAACCACAATGTTGTCCACCTCTGCTTCTCCATTTACAAATTGGTCTGTGTTATAAACAATTCTTAACCCCTTATCTGTACCAAGCCAAAGTTGACCGTTATTGTCTATTGTAAGTGTTTTTACAGATGGAGAAGGCATACCTTCTTCCTCTTCTGAAAGGTGATTAAAGGTAATGTTATTACCATTTTTATTTAGCCCTATTATTCCAAAACGATGGGTTCCTAAAAAAAAGTTTCCTGAGTCATCAAACACAGTATCAAAAAAACCGTTTTCATCAAAAGGATCAGGAATAACATCCTGAAAACTAAAAGAAGACCATTGGTTGTTTGAGTAAATATTTAAAGGTTTGTCTACTCTTCCATTCATAACCCAAAGTTCACCATCTTCATTAAAAACAGCTTTAGAGGTCAAATAAAAATTTGAGTAAAATGGGGATAAAGTACTATTATCTTGATTAAAATAATTAGTTATCTCTCTGTTAGTCAACTCTATTAATCCTGAACCATAAGAGGTCACATAGACTTGATTTACATTAAATGGATTAATTACAATTCCTGTTAAAAAAAATGGATTAGCGACTGACTCATTAAAGGTTTTGTAAGGAATATTATCCCATTCTTCAGAATTAAAATAACTAAGGCCTGTACGTCTATAATCTCCAATTTCAAAGTTTAAAATAGCATTGTGCCCTCCATGTGTTCCCCAAAGATGATTTCCATTAATATTAATCTGAAAAAATCTGTTTTTTAATGGACCAGTAGGATGAATTTCTTCATAAACATCTTGATCAAAATACGATGTTTTTAAAATACCTAATCCAGCATTACCAGAATTTACAATAGCTTTGGTACCAATAAAGACTTCATCTTGATTAGCTATTAATGCTGTATTTAAATTAGAATATTCTGAAACATCAATTATTGTACTATACACTTCACTAAAATCATTACTATATACTTTTACAAGATTAGTAGCAGTAATTACTAAATGATTATCAACAGATTTAAAATCTGACACAGTACCTTGGATAGTTGTTTTTTCTATAAAATTACTATTTACAACTTCATATATTTTATTATTACTTAAAGCTGCATATAAATTATCTTGTACTTTTTGTATACCAACCCAATTATTTGCGTTAATACTTTGCCACTCTGCAGCATCAATCAAATTAGGGTTTGCTAACTCTCCTTTATACATACCTTGCGAAGAAGCTGCATGAATAAATCCATTAAAAACAGTTGTTTGATTGACATTAATCTGAGTATTATTTGGACCAATATAATAAGTATCACCAAATTCTAATTGATTAATGTCATAAACAGAAATACCAAAACCCGTTGATATGTATACAACATCTTCAAATCTATAAAATTGATTTATTTTTTTACTAGCAGCAGGTATGGTTTGCTTTTCTAATATATCAACAACACTAAAAACAGAATTATCAATTTCATCATAAACCTGAATCAAACCGTTGTCATAACCAATTAATAAAATTGATTTATCTTCAATATATAAAACCGTTGTAATATCATCTCCTGACAAACCATTAATAGTGGATATTGTATGTATTTCTCTAGAAATAAAATCATATGTAAACACTGCATTTGTTGCTGCCACATATAATTTTTCTTGTGATTTAGTAACATCCTTTATATCTAGATAGCTGTAATGTCCCGTCCAATCAGCTGTAAAATCTTGCGCAAAATTAGCTGTAGTATTAGCAAATACCAACAAACATAAGACTATCTTTAAAATGCGCATTATTATATTTTTTAAGCTATATTAATCAAAAACCAAAATTACTGATTATTATTGTATTTTAAGTTAGCTTTTTAGTAAACAATATGCTATTTACAGACCCTGTTTTTTTATTTTTATTTCTGCCAATTGCATTATGCTTCTATTATCTAGCACCTAAAAATCTTAAGAATTTAGTCCTCCTAATATTTAGCTTAGCTTTTTATACTTGGGGAGAAAAAAACTTAGTTTTACTGCTTTTAATTTCAGCTTCTGTAGATTATTCTGCAGGCTTATTAATTAAAAATGGGTATAAAAAAACAGGCCTTTATACATCTTTATTTTTTAATTTAGGAATTCTTTTATATTTTAAATACGCTTACTTTATAACTTATAATACTTCATTATTATTAAATAGTACGTTTAATATTTCGTTTTCAACAATTGAAGTTATATTACCAATTGGAATAAGTTTTTTTACTTTTCAAACAATGTCCTACACTTTAGATGTGTACCAAGGAAAAATTAAAGCTAATAATAACTTTATAGATTTTGCTTGCTATATAACGATGTTTCCACAATTAATTGCAGGACCTATAGTTAGGTATACAGACATTAAATACAATCTGAAAAATAAACATTTTGGTTCACATCAATTTTACAAAGGATGTAAACGCTTTATAATCGGATTATCAAAAAAAATGCTAATAGCAAACAATTGTGCCTTTTTTGCAGACGCTGCTTTTAATTTACCCAATGAGGAGTTGTCTATACTTGTTGCTTGGTTAGGTCTAATTTGTTATGCACTACAAATTTATTTTGATTTTTCTGGATATTCTGATATGGCAATTGGTTTAGGACTAATGTTTGGCTTTACTTTTCCAGAAAATTTTAACTATCCTTATATTTCTAAATCTATAAAATCATTTTGGAGACGTTGGCATATGACTTTATCTAGATGGTTTAAAGATTATTTATACATACCGTTAGGCGGAAATAGAAAAACCAAGACTAGAACTTATATTAATTTACTAATTGTATTTACACTAACAGGATTATGGCATGGAGCCAATTGGACATTTCTAATTTGGGGATTATGGCATGGTTTATTTTTAATTATTGAAAGACTTGGTTTTAATAACATATTAAAACAAACACATTCAGCTATTGCACATTGTTACACATTGTTGGTTATTCTCTTAGGCTGGGTGTTTTTTAGAAGTGAAACACTTGAACAAGCAACCTACTTTTTAGTAAAACTTTTCAGCTTTAACAGCAAAACCAATTACGACTATTTTAATTTTTATTTTACTACAGAAGTAGTATTGGCTTTAATAATTGGTTTGATTTTATCAACGTCCATAGACAAGAAAATAGTTTGTTTTTTTAACAAACAAACTAAAAGCAGTGTTATTTACCAATCCTATGTTATAACAAAATCATTAGCATTATTAGCCTTGCTTTGGCTATGCTACTATTACATAGCAACTAATGCATACAACCCTTTCATATATTTTAAATTCTAAAATGATGCAGTTTAAAAATTTAAAATATAGATTATTTATTGCTTCATTTTTAATAATGCTTTTAGCACCTAATATTGTCATGCTTTTGGGAATAGAAAAAAGCATGACTAATAATGAAAACACACAATTTGAAACACCTCCTAAATTCAATTTTAAAAACATTGGATTAACATTAAAAAATTACAAAAGTTACTATTTAGGCAATTATGGATTAAAAAAAACATTTGTTAATCAATACCTCAATTTTAAATCTGAAATTTTAAACGAAAACCCATTACCCAACAAAGTGGTAATTGGACATGATAATTGGTACTATTTAGGAGATTCATACAAACAAGTCTTAACTAATACCTTTGAGTCCCAATATAAAAAAAGACAAATCCTAAAAGTTGTAAAAAATATTAAAACTCTTTCTGAATACTTAAAAGAAAACAACATCGAGTTTTATATAACTGTAGCACCAAACAAACATAGCATTTACAAAGAGTATCTACCTTATCAGTTATCTAACAGCAACACGTTTTATAATCAAATTAAAAAAGAATTTGAAGTTAATAACATTAATTATATTGATTTACAACAAACACTATTAAGTCATAAAGAAGAAAACAAACTATATCATAAAACTGATTCTCACTGGAATAACTTAGGAGCATTCTATGCGTATCAAGAGGTTATAAAAACCATTAATAAAACTAATATTATAGATCAAGTGCTTTTAAAAGACTACACTGTAAGTAGCTCAATAAAACCTGTTAATCATTTATCTAAAATGATTAACATCAATAAAAGGGAAAAAGTGTTTGATTTGAATGAAAGAAAACCAAGTAAAGTTGATACTATATCTTCAAAATATGATGATTTAACGTATTATAATCCTAATAAAAAACTAAAGTTACTTATGAGTAGAGATTCCTTTAGTGATGCATGGATCCCATTTTTTAACACTAGCTTTAATCAAACTAAATACATAAAAAATTACAACCAAATATCCACTAAATTAATCAAAGATTACAAACCCGATATTGTCATTTACGAAATTGTAGAACGCAATCTTCCCTACTTAACAAAACCTTTATTAATAAAACACCCTTAATCTTTTAAAAGATTAAGGGTGTTTTTAAGCTATTTGTATATTAGAATTATACCACTCCTTGTGCAAGCATAGCATCTGCAACTTTAACAAATCCTGCAACGTTAGCACCTTTTACGTAATCTACATAACCATCTTTTTGTGTTCCGTATTGTACACAAGATGCGTGAATATCATCCATAATTTGATTAAGCTTAGCGTCAACCTCTTCTCTAGTCCAATTATAACGTAACGAGTTTTGGCTCATTTCTAAACCAGAAGTTGCCACTCCTCCAGCATTAGATGCTTTTCCAGGAGAGAATAATACTTTAGCTTGTTGTAAAACCTCAATAGCTTCAGGAGTTGTTGGCATATTAGCACCTTCTGCTACAGCTATTACATTATTTTTAACTAAAGCTTCTGCTTCAGATTTATCTAATTCATTTTGTGTAGCACATGGTAATGCAATATCACAATCAACACTCCAAGGTCTTTCTCCTTTATGGAATGTAGCATTAGGATACTTAGTAACATATTCACTAATTCTAGCGCGTTGTACATTTTTAAGTTCCATAACGTGAGCTAATTTATCTGCATCAATACCATCAGCATCATGTATGTATCCTGAAGAATCTGACATAGTTAAAACTTTAGCTCCCAATTGTGTTGCTTTTTCACAAGCATATTGTGCTACATTTCCTGATCCAGAAATCACAACTGTTTTACCGGAAAAAGAATCTCCTTTTGTTGCCAACATATTTTTAGCAAAATACACAGTACCATAACCAGTCGCTTCAGGTCTTATTAATGATCCACCATAAGAAGCTCCTTTACCAGTTAACACTCCAGTAAACTCATTTCTTAATCGTTTGTATTGACCAAACATATAACCTATTTCTCTTCCACCAACACCAATATCACCAGCTGGCACATCAGTATTTGCTCCAATATGACGAAATAATTCACTCATAAAAGATTGACAAAAACGCATAACTTCGTTATCACTTTTCCCTTTTGGATTAAAATCACTTCCTCCTTTTCCTCCACCCATTGGTAAAGTAGTTAAAGAGTTTTTAAACACCTGTTCAAACCCTAAGAATTTTAAAATACTAAGATTTACAGACGGGTGGAAACGTAATCCCCCTTTATATGGTCCAATTGCCGAGTTAAACTCAACTCTAAATGCCCTATTAACCTGAGTATTACCTTCATCATCAATCCAAGGCACTCTAAAAATTATAGTACGTTCTGGCTCCACCATACGCTCTAATAACATCTTACCTTGATATTTAGGATTATCTTCTATAAAAGGAATTACAGTTTCTGCAACCTCATGAACAGCTTGTAAAAACTCCGGTTCATGACTATTTTTTTCCTTTACTAGGTCTAAAAATGCTTCAATTTTATTTTTCATTATGTAAATAATTACAATGTTGTTATACTATTTGTAAAAAAGTAATACAAAGATACATTATCTTTAATATTACACCTATTTTTTTTTGATTTTCGCAATCGATATAGTTGATACCGAAATAAATAAAAAATTAAAAATTAATTAATGCGTTTTATCTATAAAATTTGTATGTTGGTCGTGATTTTATATATTTGTTGAATAAATAGTCCTTAAAAATATGCCTAATCATGTTTAACCATAAGCAATTAATTCTAGTTGTACTTATTTTATTATGTACAAGCAATGCGTTTTCTCAGTTAGGCTTCTCTCATGAGATAGGCGTTATAACTGGTCCTGTGGCATTTAAGTCTGATTTTGGACTACGCACTGATTACGAAACTAATTCAGGAAATACTGGCTTTGGAATAGGTTTAGTACATTACATTAATTTTTCATATCAAGCTAATTGTAATTGTTATACTACTGACAATTATTTTAACGACCATTTTAAATTACGTACTGAAATTTCATACAACAAAACTAAATTAAGTCATTTTGGCGAATGGGTTGAAGGCTCAAGAACTAGCGACGAAGCAGAAAAATTAAGATCTCACACAGGTGAAGCTAATAATTTTGACATTGGTATGCAGTTAGAATTTTACCCTTTAAGCATTAGATCTTTTCAAGCTTACGGATATAAACTTGCTCCTTTTGTGAGTTTAGGTGCACATTATGTTTCCTATAATCCAAAAGTTTATACTAATTACGACAACGGAACAAATGATGTTGGAAATGTTTTAGATAGTAATAATTTTTATTCTCCTTGGCAACCTGGATCTGTAAATCCAGAATCTGGTTCTACCTGGTCTATAGTTTCTAGTATTGGTGTTAGATATAAATTAAATGCTACATCTGATTTAATGTTAGATTTACGTGGTCAATATTATTTTAACGATTTAATTGATGGTTTAGACCACCAACTTAATAGTAATAAACATAATGATTGGTTAGTTTGGCTTAACGTTGGTTACATATATTACTTAGATTAGGATATAATTAAACTTATATAAATAAAAAAGCTCAAGTTAATAACTTGAGCTTTTTTATTTATATAACATGATGCTTAGGCTAAAGCTTGTTTAAGATCATTAATTAAATCGGTTTCATCTTCAATACCTACACTTAACCTAATTAAACTATCAACCACACCTACTTTCTCTCTCTCGGATTTAGGTATACTAGCATGAGTCATACTAGCTGGATGACCACATAAAGATTCTATTCCACCTAAGGACTCTGCAAGAGTAAATACCTTAAGTTTTTCAATTATATTAATAGCTTCTTTATAATCGTTTCCTTTTGTAACAAAACTTAACATACCTCCAAAACCTTTCATTTGTACCTTAGCTATATCATGATTTGGATGATGATCAAAACCTGGCCAATAAACAGTTTCAATTTTAGGATGTGCATTTAAAAATTCGGCTACAGTCTTAGCATTTTCACAATGACGTTGCATTCTTACATGTAAAGTTTTTATACCTCTTAACGCTAAAAAAGCATCTTGTGGTCCACAAATTGCGCCACTTGCATTTTGTATAAAATACAGCCTATCTGCTAATGCTTTGTCCTTTACAACTAAAGCTCCCATAACTAAATCACTATGACCACCTAGATATTTTGTGGCTGAATGCATGATTATATCTGCACCCAAATCTAAAGGTTGTTGTAAATAAGGCGTTGCAAAAGTATTGTCTACAGCCAAAAGTACATCATGCTTTTTAGCTATTTTAGCAGTTTCAGAGATATCAATAATATTCATCATTGGGTTAGTTGGTGTTTCTACCCATATCAACTTTGTATTTTTATTAATGTATTGCTCTATATTACTAGCTTGATTCATACCTACAAAATGAAATTTGATACCGAAGTTTTCAAAAATTTTTGTAAACAATCTGTAAGTTCCACCATACAAATCATTGGTAGAAATAACCTCATCTCCAGATTTTAATAATTTTAAAACAGCATCAATAGCTGCCAATCCAGAGCCAAAAGCTAAGCCATATGATCCATTTTCTAAACTTGCAAAAGCGTTTTCTAAAGCTTGACGTGTAGGATTATGAGATCTAGAGTATTCAAAACCTTTATGTCCTCCTGGAGTCGTTTGTGCATAAGTAGACGTTTGATAAATTGGTGGCATGACAGCTCCATAAGCAGGATCTGGTTTTTGACCACCATGAATCGTTTTTGTGTTAAATTTCATGTTCAAAACTTTTGTTAACAACAAAAATAGTTTTTACTTCGTTGTATTCAAACTAGAACCCAACCTTTAGTCTATGTTTAACACTACATCTAAAATAACAGTCTTTACTGTAATGTCTTGTTTATTAATCACTTTATCTTGTGATAAAGATGAAAAATTGAGTTTCTCTGAAACCGAAATCACAAAAGAAAAAGAAACCTTTGTGGAAATTATCATTCCAAAAGCAAACGGAAAATCAAAAACTGCAAAAAATATAAACGACGCACTAACTAATTTTGCGTGTGATGTTTTAAATATTGATAGTGCCAAAAATAAAACGACTACAATCAATCAAAGTATTGATGCTTTTAATGCAGCCTATATTAATTTTAACGAAACACTACTAGCTGATTTTGATACTAAGTTTCCTAGATGGGAAGCTTTGATAGATGGTGAAGTATCTTACCAAAATGAAGCTTTAGTTTGTGTTTCCATGAATGGTAGTATTACTACAGGAGCAGCAAGTAGCAGTTTAAAATTTAAGTTTTTCAACTTTGATTTATCTAACGGAAAATCGCTTAAAACCAAAGATATTGTCAACAACATGAAGGTGTTTAAAGCTTTAGTCAAAAAATATTACGATAAAGAGCTACTAACTACCTACACCAGTGTTAACAATACCACAGATAATTTTAAACTACCCGAAACTATTGGTTTTAATGAAGACGGAGTAATTATAGTATATGATAATTTTGAACTTGGTAACTTTACCAAGCAACTAGTAGAATTTACTATACCTTACACTGTGGTCAATCAGTATTTAAATTATTAAACATACTTTTTAAGCGCAAGGATATACCCTAAATGTATACCTTCATGAAAATTATTAAAAACCAACGCATCATCTACACAAGTTAAAGTACTTTTTGTAGACACTGTATATTCTGTATAAGTTTTAAACACGTTATTATTATAATCTACTTTTGTGGTTTCGATAGTAGAAAATAGCAACCTTTTAACCTCATCCACTTCAGCTTGTGTTACTGGTCTTTCTGTTTTAGTTCCTTTTCTGTAAGTTTCAACCAAAGCATCACTTACAAGCATTGGCACATCAGATAATTTATAAACCAATAACTGTTGTGTGACTACTGTATGTGCAATATTCCAAAACATATTATTACTAAATCCTTCAGGTACTTTATTTAACTGATCTAAAGTAAAGTTTTCTAAAAAATGCTTAAATAACATTCTGTTTTTAATTGCAACATCAAAAGTAAAGTCCATAATATTCTTTTTTTGTCAAAAGTAAGTAAATTAAAAAATCTTCAGAAAAATAAGTTTTCAATAATTAACTTGTAACCAAATATAATTACCATGAAAACACACCACTACAAAACAACCCTAAACTGGACAGGTAATCTTGGTCAAGGCACCACAAATTACAAAGCATATAACCGCAATCACACCATTAATCACGATCAAAAAAGTCAAACTATACTAGCTAGTGCAGATCCAATGTTTTTGGGTGATCCCTCAAGATATAATCCAGAAGAACTTTTACTAGCGTCCATTGCCTCTTGCCATATGTTATGGTATTTACACCTATGTGCAACAAACCATATTATTGTTACCAATTATCAAGACCAACCAGAAGGCACAATGCAAGAAAACACCAATGGAAGTGGACAATTTACTAATGTCACATTAAACCCAAAAGTACAAGTCCAAGATCGAAACATGGTAGATAAAGCCAATCAACTACATCATCAAGCAAATCAAATGTGCTTTATAGCTAGATCATGTAATTTTCCTATAACACATAACGCTTTCGCGGAAGCTTCGCCAAGCCAACCATAGTTTTAAATACAAAAAGAAGTTATTTTTTGCTAAAAAAAACGACCTTTGTTTAAAAATAGTACAAATGAAAAAAGTATACTACCTTAAAACCTGTAACACTTGTTTAAGAATTTTAAACGAATTAAATCTTCCTGAAACTTTTCAGTTACAAGATATAAAAGCTAATCCACTAACAGCTCAACAAGTAGATGAGTTAGCAGCATTAGCAGGTAGTTATGAAGCATTGTTTAGCAGACGAGCTAAACTATACAAAGAAATGGGTTTAAAAGACCAAACCCTAACCGAAAAAGATTACAAACATTATCTGCTAGAACATTACACCTTTTTAAGTCGTCCAGTCATTGTTATGGATGACCAGATATTTATTGGTAATTCCAAAAAGACAACTCAACTTACAAAACAAGCATTAGATGAAAGCTAGATATTGGGCATTATTGGCAGCCTTAACCGTTCAAATCCTTTATGGGTTAAACTACACATTTGCTAAAGATGTAATGGTTGGTGGATTTGTAAAACCTTTTGGTTTTATAGTCCTTCGTGTTGGTGGTACAGCAATATTGTTTTGGCTATTTAGTTTTTTAGGTCCAAAAGAAAAAATAGATCAAAAAGACTTTTTAACACTGGTTTATGCAGCCTTCTTTGGTGTCGCTACAAACATGCTCTTATTTTTTAAAGGGCTAGAATTAACAACACCAATACACGCCTCTGTAATAATGATAACCAGTCCAATTATCGTATTATTACTATCATCATATTATCTAAAAGAAAAAGTAACCAAACTAAAAGTTTTAGGTGTTGTTTTTGGGTTTACAGGAGCTGCAGTTTTAACCATTTATGGTGGCTCTAAAAGTCCAGGAGACAATGTGTTTTTAGGTAATATAATGATTTTACTAAATGCAGTCTCTTACAGTATTTACATTATAATTATAAAAAAACTAACCTATAAATACCATCCATTTACATTTATAAGATGGTTGTTTTTAATTGGCTTTTTTATGGTTTTACCTTTTGGTTTTAATGATGTAGCAGCTATTAACATAACCAATTTCACACCTTACATATGGTTTTCAATAGCATTTGTGATTGTTGGTGCTACTTTTGGAACTTATTTATTAAATCCCTTAGCATTAAGACATTTAAAAGCATCAACAGTAACTGTTTTTATATACCTACAACCATTAATAGCAGGTATTTACGCTATTATAGCAGGTAGTGATGCTATTACCTCTGTCAAGCTAATAGCATCATCACTAATATTTTTTGGTGTGTACTTAGTAACTAAAAAGCCTAAAGTTACAACGTTAAATTCTTAGGTACACGTCCATGACTGCGCATGTCTTCTTTGGTTAATATTTTATAATCTTCGGTTTGCGGAAACTTATTAGCCATTAGTAATAAATCTTCAGGTAAACCTGTAAGTTTTCTTGTATTTAAATCTATCCATGCGCCTACAATTTCACAAAAAGCTAAATTTTGGCCTTTACTATTGTAAAAATTATGGTCAAATTTAAAAAACATTCCATCTTCACTTAAACCAGATACCTCTAAGCTTACAGTAATTGGTTGCCCTAAAAAGGCTTCTTTAAAATAATGTACATGCTCATGGAACACCACAGGACCTAAACCGGCTTTACTTAATGTCATTAAAGAAAACCCATGATCTTGCAAAAAAGCAGTACGTGTATGTGACATGTAATTTATATATGCAGAGTTAGCTAGATGTCTATTAGCATCAATATCACTCCATCTTATTTCAAAATCTTTTTTGTACATAATTTTAGTGTTTTTTGGTCACTCAAATTTACAATAATTAGCTGTGCACGCATAATAAAACTTCTATTTCTTAAGCGTTGACATTTTACTTACCTTTGTAGCAATTAATTAGTGTTTATATGATTTATTCGATGACAGGTTATGGCAAATCTGTATTACAATTGCCAACAAAAAAAATAACTATAGAGTTAAAATCGCTTAATAGCAAAAACCTAGATTTGAATGCTAGAATGCCTTCAATTTACAGAGAGAAAGAACTAGACTTACGTAAATTAATTGCTAAACAACTAGTACGTGGTAAGGTAGATTTTTCTATTTATGTAGAAACAACTGCTGATGATACCTCAACACAAATTAATGCTCCTGTTGTAAAACAATACATGGAACAATTAAAAGCTGTTTATAATGATGGTAACCAAATGGAGTTACTAAAAATGGCTGTTCGTTTTCCAGATGCATTAAATACTGTTAGAGAAGAAATAGATGACACAGAATGGACACAAATTGAAGCCGAAATAAAAACTGCTTTAAACCATTTATCAGATTACAGACTAAATGAAGGTAAGGTTTTAGAGCAAGATTTTAAAGATCGTATTAAAAACATTGCAGACTTACTTGAACAAGTCATTGTTATGGATCCAGAACGTATAGATGGTGTTAGAGAACGGTTAAGAAAAGGCGTTGAAGAACTAAGAGAAAAATACGATGATAATCGTTTTGAGCAGGAATTAGTCTACTACATTGAAAAGTTTGATATTACAGAAGAAAAAGTAAGGCTAAACAACCACCTTAACTATTTTAACGAAAGCATAAACAGTCCGGATTCTAACGGAAAAAAACTAGGTTTTATCGCGCAAGAAATTGGTAGAGAAATCAACACAATAGGTTCTAAAAGTAATTATGCGCCAATGCAACAATTGGTGGTACAAATGAAAGACGAGCTTGAAAAAATTAAAGAACAATTATTAAACGCGCTTTAAACACTACTACATTGACTAAACAACCAACAAAACAAGGCAAATTAATTGTGTTTTCTGCACCTTCTGGGTCAGGAAAAACTACCATTGTAAGACATTTGCTTAAACAGGAACAATTAAATTTAGCGTTTTCAATTTCTGCAACTTCAAGAGAAAAACGCGGAACAGAAGTAGATGGTAAAGACTACTATTTTTTATCTGCTAAAGATTTTAAACAGCACATAAAAGATGATGACTTTTTAGAATGGGAAGAAGTGTATCGAGACAATTTTTACGGAACTTTAAAAACAGAAGTCGAGCGTATTTGGGCTTTAGGTAAAAATGTGATTTTTGATATTGATGTCTCTGGAGGATTACGTATTAAAAGAAAGTTTCCTGAACAAACTATAGCTATTTTTGTTAAACCACCAAGTATTGACGAGCTTAAAATTAGACTTAAAAAGCGTAAAACAGAAAGCGAAGACAAGATAAATATGCGCATCTCTAAAGCCAGTGCAGAATTAGCTACAGCACCTTTATTTGATGTTATTATAGAAAATGATAATCTTGAAAAGGCTTTAAACGAAGCTGAGCATTTGGTTGACAGTTTTATTAAAAGCTAATTAAAATACACCTAAGCATAGAAGTAAAACATGAAAATAGGCTTATACTTTGGATCGTTTAATCCAATACATATTGGACACTTAATTATTGCTAATCAATTAGTAGAAAACAGCGATTTGGATCAAATCTGGTTTGTTGTAACACCGCACAATCCATTTAAAAAGAAAAGTACATTGTTAGACAATCATCAAAGATTAGAGATGGTTTATTTAGCAACCAAAGACTATGACACACTAAAAGAAAGTGATATCGAGTTTAATTTACCTCAACCAAATTATACTGTAAACACGCTAGCTTATTTAACTGAAAAACATCCTACAAAAGATTTTTCATTAATAATGGGTGAAGACAACTTAAAAAGCTTTCATAAATGGAAAAACTATCAAGTTATTTTAGACAACCACCACATTTATGTTTACCCAAGGATAAGTGAAGGCGTTACTGAAACACAATTTGATAATCATCCTAAAATTCATCATGTCGAAGCACCAATAATTGAAATTTCTTCTACCTTAATACGTAACAGTATTAAAGCTGATAAAAATGTCAAACCTTTATTAAGTGAAGACGTTTGGACCTATTTAGATCAAATGGGATTTTATAAATAACATTACAAAAAAAGCGATCCTATTGGAATCAAATATTTTTGGGTACTATATAGCATCATTACAATAATGTTTAGCTATTTTTCTTATTCCCACAACTTTTGCTCCTGTATTTTTAATACTTATACGACTAATGTTTTTAAAAAAACAAAAAACCGCTTAAAACAAATGTTTTAAACGGTTTTTACAAACTAACTAATAAAAATATTATGCTCTAGAGTTTTCTCTAGTATTGTCTTGTTTTTTAGTATGCTGGACACGTTTTTTAAGACCTGAAGTTTTTGATGTATCAATTGACTTTCCTTGTTTTAAATATTGGATATAACCACGTCCTGTAAATTCATATAACGTTCCTGAAGAAGGATGAAATAATTCTATACGTTGATCATTAACAATACTCAATTCAAACTGCTCATTATCAAAATAATCATAATCTAAAACCAATGTCTTTAAATACATATTACCACTAACGTTTCCGACGTTATAAAACCCTGAATAATCCCAATATAAATTGTTTGGGTCAATTCCGTTTGGATCTTGACTACTTCTAAAAGTATCATCGTTTCCTCCAGTTAAAAACTGTAAATAGTTTTCGTTATCAAATTCATTTAAAGCACCATAATTACTGGTATATGTTTTTTCCCAAGCTTCATATTCTTGTAAAAAATATTGGATGTTATCATAAAACACATAGTCATAATCAAAATTATTACGTTGGTAACCATGTAAAAAATACGATGTATCATTAAATGGGTTGTATAACTCGATAGTATTATTATCTATTTGATAAACATCAAAACTGTCATACCCATCAATATCATGGTCTATGTCTAAAATATTATCATAAGCATTATAATAACCAATTGGTATCCCAAAACCGTTACCTTGACTTCCAATACCAACTAAATTATTATTAGCGTAAAGGGTTCCGTTTCTAAAAGATACGGTAAAGGCTATTTGTAAAAAAGGAGACTCGCCATAACCTATAGTTTCTTCAACAGCAACATACCATAACTCATGAGAGTTTAAGACTTGATTGATGCTTAAAGGAATTGGATCGTTGTAATTATCTACAGCTACTTCAGTATAACACGAAGTAAACAAAGTTGCTATTAAAGCAAAACCTGAAAGTAATTTTAGAGTTTTCATAATCTGTCATTTTAAGGATTGATACTTAACTGTTTTCAAAAGCTGTGCCAAAAAGCAAACAACATTGATAATCCATTAACATTTATGACTTAAATTTTATGTATTTTTGAATTAGTTATTAAAATTAAATAATGAGTCAACAATTAAAATACGCTGTTTTTGGATCCGGAAGTTGGGCTACTGCAATTGTAAAAATGCTATGCGAAAACTTGGATGAAGTAGGATGGTACATGCGTAGCGTTTATACTAAAGAGCATTTATTAAAAGAACAACACAACCCAAGTTACTTAAGCTCAGTCGAGTTTCATTTAGAACAACTAAAACTAAGTAACGATATTAACGAAATGGCTAATTACGCAGACGTACTAATTTTTGTAGTACCCTCTGCTTTTATACATTCTGAGCTACAAAAACTAACTGTAGACATTACCAACAAAACAGTAGTTTCTGCAGTAAAAGGGATTTTGCCAGAAACAGGAAAACTGTTAGGCGAGCATTTTCATGATAATTATAACATACCATTTGATAATATTGGTGTGATTGCTGGACCATGCCATGCAGAAGAGGTTGCACTTGAGCGATTATCTTACCTAACCATATCTTGTGCAGACCAACAAAAAGCACAGCACATTGCAGATGCATTATCTAGCGACTATATAAAAACCAAAATCAGCGATGATATTATTGGTACAGAATACGCTGTAATGCTTAAAAACATTTATGCAATAGCAGCAGGAATAGCACATGGTTTAGGATATGGAGACAATTTCCAGAGTGTATTAATGAGTAATGCTATACGCGAAATGAAACGTTTTATTAAAAAAATGCATAAAATGAAACGTAACATAAACAACTCTGCCTACCTTGGTGATTTACTAGTCACAGGCTACTCTACATTTTCACGCAATCGTATGTTTGGAAACATGATAGGTAAAGGTTACACCGTAAAATCCGCACAAATGGAAATGAGTATGGTTGCCGAAGGGTATTATGCCACAAAAAGTGCCCACTTACTAAACTCCAAAAACAAGAAAAAAACACGCTTACCAATAGTAAACGCAGTTTATGACGTTTTGTACGAAGGTAAAGACGCTAAAAAGGTATTTAAAAAATTGACAGACAAATTAGACTAAAAAAATCCCTTTGCAAAAAGGGATTTTTTTATAAACTTTAAATTATAATTTGGGCGTTACCTAAAGGTCGCGCTTTACGTTGCAATCTTTTTAATCGTACCTCATAAAAAGGATTTACACTACAATCGCTAACGCGTAAACAGCCCATAATTACTTAACCAAAACACCTTTTAATTGCATTAAAGGCAAAGGTTGTAAAGCCTTAATATTAATCGTGTTTTTTCTAAACAAATACGTTTTATCATACATCTGGTTACCTTCAAAAAAAGTAACCTTAAACTGGTTATTTAACGCTAAAACCTTGTCTTGTAAAAATTCTATTTTAGCATAACTTCTGGCAGGTAGCTTTGCAATAGTATGACGCATTGGAGGCGTCATTTTAGTATCATTATAGCCTTGTGACACAATTAAAACAGTATCTAAATCTACGTCACTATTATTAATAATATAAGCATTCCAATCTAGGGTTTTATACTCTAAGTGCTGCTCTTGTACAACAGCAACATGTACATCTTTAACCTCAGGAATAACAATATCTTTTTTCATAAATATACAATACTAATTATCAAAAATTTACTGCAAAAATATAGATTAGTAGTATAGATTATGTAACATTCGGTAAGTTTTTATTACATATATTAGCATAAATTAATAAACAATGACCAATTTTAAACCAATTTTACTATTAACATTTTTAGCAATCACCTTAACTTCCTGTGTAGATGGAGCATCAAAAGCACACTCTGCAATGCAAGAAGAAGACATACCTGATTGTAAAATAATGATTATTTTAGGTGATGACCGAAGTGGCTCGTCACAAAGCATTCAAAAATTAGACAAAACAGACTACGAAGCTGTAATAGACATTATCAACCAAAATGGACATGGCTACTTTGCTTCAACCATAATTGGTAATCCTGCACCAAACTCTAAAGAAATTTTTAGACTAAAAGTAAGCGCATTAAAACCTTATGAAGATATTTTAACCTCTGAAAACCCAACATTAACAGAGCAAGCCAAACAAAAAAAGCACAATGAAAAAATTAAAGCTAAAAACGAAAAAATTAAAAAGAAAAACCAATCTCGTTTAAAAAGCTTTTTATCCAAAACATTAGAGTCTTCTATATTAGGATACAAACCGCATAAAGGTAATGACATTACAAATATAGATTTAGCATTTGGTCATATCAATAAACTTTTAAAAGAACCAAATATTGAAGACTATGATAAAGTGATAGTTGCTTTATTTACAGATGGTGTTAACGAGCCTGTTAGATCTGGAAAAATCGTAGACATCAAAAATAATTTAGAACTAACCGATAATGCAGAATTATACCTTGTCGGATGGAAAGACACTTCTGTTTTTGGAGGAATTGAAATTAATGAATTTGAAGGGAAAGAAGGCTTTTTTAGCTACCTTGAAGATTTTGAATGCTTATAATAAAACACACATAACCAACCTATGATTGTTAACTGGAATCAACCATCAACAGACGAGTCAGAAAACCTATATTCAATATCTGATGAAGTCGCAGCAAGAGCTAATTCGGCATCAAAACGTGCTAGAGACACATTTGAAGTACTAAAACCTGAAGAAGCAAAGCTTAACCAATGGGACAAAATAATGTCCAATGCTTATGTAGTCCCTTTTACAATATCCTTTATAGTTATTTGTATTTTAGAATACTATTTTAGTCGCGAGATTTATCGTGATATTTTACCTCAAGCGCCTTGGGTTATTGGTATTGGTATAATTTTTATATCTATAGTCATTGCCGAGCTTTTAGTAGGTATGTTAAGTGCACATACTAGAAATAGACGTTTTTTTGAAGACAAAAAAATATTAGCCAATGCATCCACACCAGACTCTGATATTATAAGAGGTGTCTACAAACACGCTAGAGGACAGTTTATTTTTGGATCTATACTTTTTATAGCTATTGGAGGTGCCATTTTTTATTTTTCAAAAGAACGTGTCGCTAGAGAAATTGCTGCAGGAATTAGAGAATCAGCTTTTGGAATTCAAGATATCCTACCTGTATTATTTTACGTTTTAGAAGTTTTAGCTGGTCTGTTTGTTTTTTATTTATTTAAAAGATCTGTAGTCGCATATAAAAACTATAGCAACAGAAAAAAATACAGTAAAGAAGTAGAGATAGCAAGACAGCACACTAGCGAATCTTGTAAATACTTTGATAATGCAGAAAAAAAGGGATACAATACATTTTTAGATGACGTTAGTAACAACTTGCATTTAGGATTTTACCGAAACAAACACCAAAACACTAATCAACAGCATTTAAACTATGTTAATGAACCAGAAATTGAGCAACAATTTTTTAAAGCTAAATTTTTAAATGTTAATGGTCAAGCTGTACAAGTCACAATTGATGTATTAACAGAATACAAGTTTAAAGAAAGTAAAACTAGCGATGCTAGTGGTTTAATAGAATTAACAATAAACTCATATCCACAAGATCAAATCAAACAATTTAGAATCACCTACTTTAATAGTAATGATGATAAGGTTGTAGAAGAAATTTCAGGTAACTACTCGTTAAACAACGATGTGCCTTATGAAATAATCTTAAAATAAAATTTTAAGATCACTTCAAATAAAAAGCCCAACTTTAATGTAAAGTTGGGCTTTTATATTAGTTAAACTCTGGTTTAATTAACTATCAATGTATAATCTATATCATCCACATTTAAATAGCTGTTAAATATATCTTGATGTTTATTAGTGACTAAAGCTTTAAGCTCTTTTATTTCTTGCCTATTAAACATTAAAACTAAATTTTCTTGTAACGTTGGTATCGGAATTTTACGTTTAACATTAGCATTTGCATACTTATGTTCCCAATATTCCGTTTCAATAAACATTATATATTTTCTAAATTGATTATACTCAACAGGTGAAAATTCAAAATAAACATTATTAAATTCTAAATGAAATTGCTGACAGTTTTTACAAAAATTTAATTCGCCTTTAGAGGTTTTATTAATCGCTTCTATTCCTTTACACATAATATTGTTTTAAAGATTAATAACAGTCGGTTAATAGTTGATTATTTTGTTCAAAAACACTTAATGGTTGTTGCAATGTATTAGTTGTTATTTTATTTAAAACATCTAACACTTGATTTTGCATTGCAATAGATCCGCAAATCATTATAACACCATTATTGCTTAACACCTTAGCAATAAGGTCTTGCTGTTTTGCTACAACATTTTGCACATAAACTTTATCATTGGTTTCTTTAGATAAAGCCATATTAAAACTAGCTAAAGATTTATTATTTAAACTATCATCTATTGTGTTTTTATACAACTGTAACGACTGTTTAGTACGTCCTCCCCAAAACAAATGCTTTGTGATAGGTTTAGACTGTTGTATCATGCCTAAAAACGGTCCAATTCCTGTTCCGTTTGCTATAAAAACAACATCTTGTACTGTTTTAGCTTTAGGTATATTAAAGCTTGTGTTGCTTTTAACAACAGCTTTAATTTGAGTATTGACTTTTAAATTATATAAGTAATTAGAGCATACTCCAAACTCATGTTTTTTTATACTTATAACAATGTTACCATCTATTTTTCCGATAGAATATAGTCGTTCTACCTTATCCTGTTTTGGAATAACAGAGAGTAAATCTCCTGACTTAAACTTAAGTTTTTTATTAGGTTTTAATGTAATAATAAAGGTGTTATCGATATTAATATCGGTTTTATCTACGACAGTAAACAATTGGTCTTTTCTTGCTCTATTTGAAACTTTTAAAGTCGAAGCATCAAAATCTAAGTCAACCGATTGACTCCATTTTCTTGCCCAATTTTTAAAATCGGATTCAGATTGATTATGAATTTTAAATAATTCAACATTAGGTTGAAATTGAGGATGCAATTGCAAATTAGCATCAACTATTTGCGCAAATTTACAATACTCAGGATACTGTAAAGAGCCAAAACCAACTACAGCATAATGCATTAAACGCTTTTGTTTAACACTGTGTAATAGCGTTAAAAACTTTTTAGCGTTTATTGGCGCTTCACCTTCACCATAGGTTGATGTTAATACAATTAATTGTGAAGCATTTTTATAGTTGGTATAACTGTTTAAATCTGAAATAAAAACCCGATTACCTTTATCTAATAACCCTTTAAAAAATGCTGTTGCTAAATGGTATGTACTACCTGTTTCAGATCCGACAAGTATTATGATATCTGCATTATCCTTGGTAAATTTATTTTTTGGTATTACTGTGTTTTTACGTCTATCAATAGTCATTTTAAATCCAGAATAGATAAAAAACAAGATATTAATACAGGCTATAAATAATACAATAGACCATAATACAGTTCCTTTTCCTGTGTGTAAAACCAAACTCCAATTAGATAAAAAAGTTACCATTGGATCTTTAACTTCGCTTAAAACTTGACCAGAATATTGGTGTACAAGAAGTTCTTTATTTTTTAGTTTTAAGATGAAATAATCTTCTTCATCTTCAGAAAACGGAAACTCTAAAGTTTCAACATTATTTAAACTAATGGTTTCAAAAACAGACGTTTCAGACTTGATTTCTGCTACAGTAGTAGTTTCAAAATTTAGATTGTGTTTGTCTTTTTTTTCTTCGATTAAATCAAATTTTAACAACGATAAATACACACCTGTAAGTGTTATTATTATTATTGGTATTAATGATAATCGACCTAAAATAACGTGCCAATATTGCGCAAAATCTTCATTTATAACTTTGGCAAAAAACTTTTTAATTCCGCTTTGACGCTTTATAACTAATATAGCTCCAGTAAATGCAATTAGAAATAATAAAAAAGAACCTAAACCTACAAAAAAGCGACCAATACCTTTTAAAAATAACGAGCGATGTAAACTTGTGGTAAACTTAAATAGATTTGACACCTCAGGTTTTTGGCCTAAAAACGCAGCTGTTTTAGGGTTAAAATATCCATTTAAAGAGTTACCCTCTTTTGTTATTACAGAAGCAGACACAAATTGATTTGCATCTACTTCTATAGTAATAATTTCTGGATATTGTTTTTTAAATGTGGCAATTGTTTGCTCTACATTTAGCTGCTCTATACCATCTATTTTAAAAGGTTGTATTTGTTCTGAAATAGGTTGAAATGACAACACTATTCCTGTAACTGTCGCTAAAAAAACAAATACAAAAGAAGTTATAGCTAATGCTAAGTGACTATACCTCCAAATAGAAATGATCATAGAGATGTATTTAATTAGGCATTAAACGTATGTAACGTATAAATCCTGTACCTTCTTTTTTACTTTTTACACTCTCTGACGTTAGTAAAAATTGAACATCTTGTGTGTAATATTCTTGATCCTCAACAGCTGTTTCAAAACGTATACTGTAACCAGAATCTATTTTAGAATCTTCAATTTCTATAACGCTAATAGCACGCTCACCTCCAGAAATTGTTGCTCCTGTTAAGGCATCAATATCTGTACGCACTTTACCTTGAAATTTCCACCATTGTGTAATGTCATGGTACCACTCTTCATCATCACCTTGTACGTAAAGTGTTTTTTCGTATTCGCCTTCTGGATTAATTAAAGAAATAGCAATATATGCACCTTCACCCGTATAGTTAGTCATTTGCACCATACACTTGTATTTTGTAGAAGTCGCAATGGTTGAAAAAGAAAATAAGGCGACACAAAGTAACGCTAGACTAAAAATTAGTTTATAATTTTTCATTAGTAGTAATTATTTTAAAAAGTTTAATGACACTCCTTTTTTAGACAATAATTCGTTTTCTGAAGCTAAGTCAAAAACGGTTTCGTCAAAAGATGTTTTTATATTTTTATCGGCTCCTAAAGATAATAAGTATCTAATTACTGTAGTGTCCTGTGCTTTCATAGCTGCTAAATGTAACGCAGTGTAACCTTCACTATTTATAGCATTAACGTCTACATCAAACTGAGCGATTTGCTTTAAAAAGTTAGTGTCATTTTTATCTAAAGCTAAATGTAATAGCGTGTTTCCGTTTTTTTGAGGCGTAGTAAAGTCTAAACCATTGCTTTCTAAAAGCTGTAATTTAGTCTCAAAAGATTTAGCATTTCTTGGACTGTAAGACTCTATTAAATAGTAAGCTAAATTATTACCTTTAGCATCTGTAACATCGATTTTTGCATTTTTAGATAGTAACAACTTAACAACATCTGTACTATTATTTTGGACTGCTAATATTAATGCTGTTTGTCCTTTTTTGTTAGTATACTCAATGTTATCAGCTTTACTTAAAAGTGTAGTAACAACCTCAACAGAATTGTTTTTAACTGCATTTAAAAACGGAGTGTTACCATTTTTATCTGCCGCATTTACGCTTACACCATTTTCTATAAAGTAGTTACTAACCGCTACATCTTTACTTTTAGCAGCTGTATTATGCAATGGAGTTAAGCCTTCAATTGTTTTAACATTAGGTTTTAAACCAATACTTTCTAGGTATTTATATACTTCAAGACCATTTGTTTTACCACGAGTCCCTTGACTTGCAAAAATAAATGCTTGATCATTACCTTTTAAACCTTCTTTAATTAAGCCTTCTAAAACTTCAATATTACCTGTTTTAGCAGCGTAGTTAAAGATTCCGTTACCGTTATTATCTACGCTTTTTACGCTAATACCTTTATGAATAAAGTAGTTTGATAACTTGATATTGCTTGGTGCAGCTAACAACATAGCGTTTGCACCATCATGGTTTACGTCTTTTTTTAAATCTGCACCATTATCTATACATAACTCATATACTTTAGTGTTGGTTTGTCCTGCATTTGCAGCAAAATTTAATACAGTATATCCATGGTCATCTAAAATATCTGTTTTGGCACCTTTACTAATAAGGTATTCCATTATTGTATCATTACCAGCGTAAGCTGCCCAAAAAATATAAGTACGACCGTCGTGAGTTAACTTATTTACATCATTCCCTTCTTGAGACAACATAAACTTTAAAACATCATTAGGTGCAGATTGCAAAATAGCATACACCATTGGGTCAAAATTATTATTATTTAATTGTGTTGGGTCATTACCTTTTGCAATCTCAGATTGTACTGTTGCAACAGAAACCGTTGGATTCCAAAATTTTCGGTTTAATAATATATTGTCTTGTGCTGTGATTTGTATACTTATTAAAAGTATAACTACTGTAATTAATTTTTTCATTTATTTAATTATAAAACTTTCTATTAATGGATTTATTTGCGCTGATGTAGAGTAGTTTTCATCATCAAACAAGTATTTAAACAATACTTTATTATCAACTTTAGCGTGTAAAGCTAAATTTTGTTGTCTTGCAAAAACTTCATTCCATTTTGTTCTTACTTTAGCCCATTTTTCTTGGCTATTTTTCCACCAATCTTGTGCAGCTTGACAACGATTATCGTCTACTTTAACATAAGTATTATATCCTTTTTCTTTTGCTAAAACTACGTCTTCTTTTCCTGTTTCTCTAATTAGTTTTTCGTTATCTTGATCGTGTAACCATCCATATTTGGTAATCTCATGTCTATTACCTCTTAGGGTTACATTATAATCACTTCTTTTAGTATACTCACGTCTTGGTAAAGGAGCAGTTGTTGTGTTTTCCCAAAAACTTTTACCATCTACATGTACCCAAGTTGCAGACCCTTCATAACGTGGACTATCGTCTACTTGATAAACTTTTTGAGTCCATTGGTTTTTAACCTCTTTTTTAGGTTTAGATTGGTATGTCCATTTATTATCTCCGTTAAACATGTAAAAATCGGTGTTTTCAAACAACCAATCTTGTCTCCAATGCTTAACAATATGTGGAGCAGTAGGACTACCTACTTGTAATAAGTGCTGGATTGAAATTTTATCATCACTATCCTCTACCAATTGAGCCCATTCTAATCCTGAAGCTATCTTAGTGTCAGAGGGTTTGTATAACGAATCTTGACTATAGTTAAATGTTTCGGTAAAATTAAAGGTTACTTCGTAACAACCACACATGCTTTTAATAGCATTTTGATCTTGCTTTTTCTTGTTTTGAGCAGTTACTGATAATGAAAATACTATTAATAGTAATGGTAAAGTTGATAATTGTTTCATTTTTAGTTGTTTATAGTTTTATTTAAAAATAATTCATTCTTATTTAGACTGAATTAAAATAAGATATATATTTGCAACAAATTTAATCAAGAATGATTCTAAATAAAAACTATTTAACGGTTTATTTTATATTTTTTTGTGTAGTAATCCTTTCTGCACAAGAAAAAATAAAAGACACTACTAATATTGAAGTTTTAGAAGAAGTAGTCATTACTGGAGAAAGCAATGTTATGTCTTTAAGTAAAAAGCTTTTTACGGTTAATACCATAAAGAGAAAAGATATAGAAAATGTAGCTGGAAATACATTAGCAGATGTACTATTTAATAACTTAAATATTTCTATTAATCCTGACGCATCCAACGGTAAATCTACTGTTAGTTTATTTGGATTAGATGGTCAGTATGTAAAAATATTAATTGACGGAATACCTATTATAAGTGATAATGGTGTTGGTAATAACATAGATATTACACAAATAAATTTAGATGATGTGGAACGTGTTGAGATTGTTGAAGGCTCAATGGGTGTTTTATATGGTGATAATGCAGTTGCTGGAGTTATTAATATTATTACAAAAAGAGGGCTAAAAGACAATGGTTGGGAGCTTCAACTAGCATTACAAGAAGAATCTGTAGGTAACGAATTTGAGTTTTTTGATAAGGGAAGACATATTCAAAATTTTAAAGCTACTAATCAAGTTAATGATAAATTATCCTATTCAATTGGTGCTTCTAGAAACGATTTTGCAGGTTTTTATAATACTTATAAAGGTCCAAATTATGTAAACATACAAGATGGAGCTGTTGTTAATGATGGTTTGCGTGGTACAGAATGGAATCCTAAAGATCAAATTACAACCTCTTTAAATGTTGATTTAGATCTAGGTAAACATAACATATTTTACAAATTACAGTATTTTAATGAAAATCTAGACATCTATAATAGATCTGTTAATGGGCGTTATGAAGACGGAAGACTTAATCCAACCGCTTTAGATAAAAATTACAACACTAATAGATGGGTAAGTAATTTAAACGCATCTGGTAGCTTAATTGGTGATACAAAATATAATGTATCACTATCCTATCAAAATCAAAAACGAAACTATAAAGAGTATGTTTACAACATTTTAGACCAAAAAACAGAATCTGTACAAACCGATGCTGTTAGCCAATCAAGTAACATTTGGTACTCCAAAGCTTTTGTAAATAATATTATACCAAATTCTGAAATCTTTAATTACCAATTAGGTTATGAATTTACTAATCAAACAGGTTTTGATGCCATAGCTACAGGAAACTACTCTAATGATGTCGTAAAAAATACAGTAACAAATTATGAGTTATTTAGCATCACAGAGTTTAATGTAAACAAAAAATTATCTTTAAATCCTGGAGCTAGATTTACGCATAGTTCGCAATTTAATAATCATCTTATTTGGTCATTATCTTCAACCTATGATTTTACAGAAAAACTAAAATTAAAAGCTGTTGTTGGGTCTGCTTACAGAGCACCTAATTTTGAAGAACTTTTCTTCTATTTTGTAGACTCTAACCATAATGTAAGAGGAAATCCTAATCTACAACCTGAAGATGGACTATCCATTTTTGTTAACCTAAAGGATAGTTATAAAATTAATAAAAATGCTTATTTAAAAACAGGGTTTAATACGTTTTATATTGACTTAAATGATGCTATTGCCAGTGTAACTTCAGAGGATGATGATGGTCGTGTTTTATTTACACAAGATAACATAGATTACAGTAAGCGTTTAGGATTTACTTTAGACAATAATTTTATTTATAAAAACTGGAATATTGGACTAGGAGCTACATACTTAGGGACAACTAACGCAATAAACAAATCACTTAATAGCACATCTGATTATTTATGGGCTTTAAATCTTCAAACCTCAATTAATTATCAGATTGAAAAGTGGAACACTAACATTTCTAGCCAACTTAAATACAACGGTAAAACACAAGGTGTCTTTAATGATACTAACGGAGAATTATTTATTGGTGAAACTGATGCATACACCTGGTTAAACTTATCTATAAAAACAAATATAACGCCTAAATTATCTACAACATTAGGTGTAAGAAACCTTTTAGATGTTGTAGATATTAATACAGGTATTTCCGCAGGTGCTCATTCTGCGTCTACCTCAACTTCTAGATTGATTGGTAACGGTCGATCATATTTTTTAAAACTAGCCTATAATTTAAACTTTAATACAAACAAAAAATGAAAAACAAATTTTTAACTTTAATAGTCTGCTTAACTGCATTAACTTTTACAAACTGTAGTAGTGATGATGATAGCACAAACCCTACAATAACTCCAACTCCTGCTTCTACAGGTGGAATAATTGATCCTACAATTGGTGGTTTTAACCAATCAAATCGTGTCTATTTTGATTTAAGTACAGGTGAAGAAGTAGCAGTACAACGTGATACTTGGGAACTGGCTGTTTATAATGGATTAGAAAACAGAGTGTATCTTAATAATTCATTATTAGTATCTGCTGCTGAGTTAAGCGGTATTACAGATATTACATCTGTTACAGAAACTACAGAATTAAGTACTCCTATGACTTTAAACACATATGATGCAACTCAAAATCAACAAGATAATATAACAGTAACTGTAAACACGGTCTCAGAATTAATGCAAGGTCTACCAATTAGTTATTCTCAATATGGTAATCTTGATGAAGGTATTTCTTTTACAGATAGTAAAGAAGGAGAATTGACAGGAACTGCATTTGGAGAAATTTCGACAACTGATAGTGAAAACAATGTTTATATTGTAAACTTAGGTAACCAAATACCTACTGAAGAGAATGGAGGATTAAATCATGTTGGAGAGGCTAGAGGTTTTATGAAAGTTAGAATCCTAAGCGACGGAAACACTTATACCATTCAATACGCAGCATTAAGTAATACAACAGACTTTTCTGAAATTACCGTAACTAAAGATAGTAGTTACAATTTAACTGGTGTAAGTTTAACTAATGGTCTAATAATAGAAACAGAACCAATATCTTCTAACTGGGATTTAGATTTAGGAGGTGTGTTTTCTTATTATGGATCACAAGGTCTTGATGCTGGATTAACTTATTCAGATTATACTTTACATAATACATTAAGTGCTGTAGGCGTATACCAAATTGATGTAGAAGATGACACAACACCAACTTATACTAATTTTTCATTTAGTGATATTAACGAAGCTAATTTAGTATTTGATAATCGTGCATACATAGGAAGTGCTTGGAGAAGTGTTGATTATTTAACAGGTGAAACTACTGTTACTGCAAACAGATATTACATAATAAAAGATACTGATGGTAACTACTATAAATTAAGATTTACAGCTGTTGAAAGTGAAACTGGAGAAAGAGGGAATCCTCAATTTCAATATGATCTTTTAATTGAATAAATCTATATTATAACAAACCAAAATTGGTCTTTAAATACCTAAATTGGTTTACTTACACAAAAAAAGCCTTAACAGTTCTGTTAAGGCTTCTTTATGCTTAAAATTCAAGTTATAAATATTTATTAGTGTAATTATCACTTGTAATACCTTTTAAATTATAAAGCACTAAGTGTTTAAACAATACTTCTTTTGTATAAATTTCAAACAAGTTATTCTCTTTAAAAACAAGATTATCTATTCTAAAAAAATAGATTCTCACTATTAATTCAATATCAATTTCGCGTCTTATATCTCCTTTTATTTGTGCTTCAATAAGTAAATCTTGTATGGTTTTATGCGCTAATTCTTCAGAAAAATTATCGAACAACAAACTTGCTTTAGGATAATATTTTTGTAATCCAAAAATAAAAGAGGGTTTAAAGTATTTTAAATACTCAAACCCTCTACGGTAAATTAAAATAACACACAAAACAGGATCTTTACCATTGCTATTAACAATCCTATTTATATCGGTTTTATACTCGTTTAATAAAATTTCTAGACTTGATTTCACCAAGTCTTCTTTGTTTTTAAAAAAAGAATAAATAGTTTTTTTAGATATCCCAAGCTCAGTTGCTAAATCGTCTAAAGTAACGTGTTTACTACCAAATCTTGTAAACTTAGTTATAGCACATTGTAACAATTGAGTTTTTGTTATCATTTCTTTTTTATTACATTATTATTTCCATCCACCACCAAGCGCTTCATATAAATCTACAACAGACACTAGTTGTTGTAATTGGCTGTCAATAATATTAAGTTCGGCATTTAAAGCACTTTCTCTTGCTGTTAATAAGTCTAAATAGTTAGCATAACCATTTTTAAGTAACTCGTTAGAATTGGCTTCGGCTGTACGTAACGCTTCCACCTCATTTTTTCTAAACTCAAACTTTTTAGTTTCGGCTTTGTATGTATATAATGCATTAGATACTTCACTTCCTGCTACTAACAAGGTTTGTTTAAACTGAAGTAAAGCTTGTTCTTGTTGTGCAAAAGCAACTTCTTTTTGAGTTTTTAACTTACGTTGATTAAAGATAGGCTGCGTAATTCCACCTATAATATTTGCGAAAATTGAATTAACATTAATTAAATTATCTACATCCAAGCTTTCTAATCCTCCAGAAGCGGTTAATGTTAATGAAGGATATAAATTACTTTTAGCAACATTAGTTAACTCAAACGAATTTATTAAACCATATTCTGCAGCCATAACATCAGGTCTGTTACTTAATAACGTTGCAGGAACACCCAATACGATATCTTGATCTATATTTTGAATGTCTAAACTGCTTCTTTCAAAAGTTTGTGGTGTTTTACCTAATAAAATACTTAGCGTATTTTCAGTTTTAAAAATAGCGACTTCAATATCTACTTGTAAAGCTTTAGCACTATTGTACTGTGCGATATTTTGGTCTACTGCGACTTGTGTTACCTGTCCAGCATCTTTTAAAGCTTTAATGGTTTTTACACCACTTTCTCTAGTTAAAATAGTTTGTTTAGTCACTTCTAATTGTGCATCTAAAGCCAATAAATTATAGTATGTATTCGCAATACTAGAAATTAATTGCGTTTTTATTGCTTGATGTCCTGCGACACTTTGTAAGTAAGCAGCTTGTGTTGCACGTTTGTTACTTCTAATTTTCCCCCAAATATCTGCTTCCCAAGATAAATTAGCTGTAATATCATACGTATCTAATCCACCACTAAAAATTGAACCAAATTGGCTATTTTCTGAAAACTCTTGACGTGTGTAATTAGCTCCTACATTTGCAGAAGGCAAGTAACCTGCTTTTCCTTGTTTAGCATAAGCTTGTGCTGCTAAAATTTGCTGCAAAGCAATACGTACATCCATATTATTTTGCAAACCTTCTGCTATGTATTGCTGAAGGTATTGGTCTGTAAATAAATTTTTCCAAGAGACATCTGCTATAGATACGCTATCTGTTGGTAAATTATCTGTTCTATAAAGCGCTTCTGTTTCTGCTTTTAAATCTGGTCTCACATAATCTTGAGCTACAAAACAACTTTGTAGTGTTAATGCAACGATTAGTATTAGTACACCTCTACTAATTTTTTTATGTTTTAAATTACTTTTCATTGTCTTAATATTCAATAGTTTGTAATGTTGGTTTTCCTGAAATTTTTTCTTGTAACCATTGGAAAAATATAAATAAGATAGGAATAACAAAGACTCCTAAAATGGTACCAATAAGCATTCCGCCTGCTGCTCCAGAACCAATAGAGTTGTTTCCTTCAGACCCAACACCTGAAGCTAAAGCTAAAGGCATTAATCCCAAGATAAAGGCAAACGATGTCATTAAAATTGGACGTAAACGTGACTTAGCACCATCTATCGCTGCATCTACAATACTTTCTCCTTGTTTTCTTCGCTGTAAAGCAAACTCAACAATAAGTATGGCATTTTTAGCCAACAAACCAATAAGCATGATTAAGGCAATCTGGAAATATATATTGTTTTCTAACCCTAAGAATTTAGTACTTATATAGGCACCAAATACACCAAATGGTAATGATAATACTACAGCAAATGGTAGCAAGTAACTTTCGTATTGTGCACTTAATAAAAAGTATACAAATAAGATACTTAATATAAATATGAACGTCGTTTGGTTTCCTGCGTTTACCTCTTCACGTGTTAAACCTGAGTAAGCAACTGTATAATTACTTGGTAGTTTTGCTACCTCTTCCTCAATAACTCTAATAGCATCACCTGTACTATAGCCATCGTTAGTAGCACCAGAAATCATGGT
The DNA here is from genome assembly GCF_016785945.1 of Olleya sediminilitoris. GTDB lineage: Bacteria > Bacteroidota > Bacteroidia > Flavobacteriales > Flavobacteriaceae > Olleya > Olleya sediminilitoris. Next base: position 158,853 of record NZ_JAEMEF010000001.1, read on the forward strand.
AGAATTAAAAAGGTTAAAACGTGTTACCGATTGTGGACCATACACACGCTCTAAGGTTACAAACTGTGTAACAGGCGTCATCTCGCCAGAATCTGTACGCACAAACATGCTGTTTAAGGCATTCTCGTCTGCTCTATCTTCTGGTAATGCTTGAATGTATACCCTATATTGTTTTCCAAATCTAGAAAAATCAGATGCATAAATTCCACCTATATAACCTTGTAATGTTGAAAATATACTATTAACAGAGACACCTTTTTCCTTTGCTAATGGTACATTAACTTCCATTTCATATTGAGGATAATTAGTACTAAAAGAAGATTGTGCATATTTAATTTCTGGATGACTCATTAAAGCCATAGAAAAGTCTTTATTGACTTGATCTAAATCTGTAAACTCACCACCAAATTTATCTAATAAATTAATTTCGAAACCTGATGAGTTACCAAAACCACGTATACTTGGAGGTGAAAAGAATATAATATTGGCATCTGGTATTCCTGCTGCTACACCAAATAATTTTCCTGTAATAGCTTGCGCTGATAACGACTCGTCTTCACGTTCATCCCAGTTTTTAAGTTTTATAATACCAAAACTATAATTACTACCAGCACCACTTATTAAACTTCTACCTTTAATAAAGTTAACAGCTTCAATACCTTCTATACCTTCAATTTGAGCATATAATTTTCTTGAAACAGCATCTGTTCTATCTAATGATGCTCCTGGAGGTAATTCGATGTTTGCAAAAACAATTCCTCTATCTTCATTAGGTACAAAACCTGTTGGAGTTGTCATTGAAGCCCAATAAATACCAACACCTGCAATAATTAATAGTAATACTGAAACAAATTTTCTTTTATATAAAAACTGTAATGATTTACCGTATCTATTAATGGTTGCATTAAATCCACGGTTGAATAAGGTATAAAAACGTTTTAATGGTCCTTTTCCTTTTAGATCTTCATCTTCTTTATGTTCTTTTAATAATAAAGCACATAATGCAGGACTTAAGGTTAATGCATTTACTGCCGAAATTAAAATGGCAATAATTAACGTAACACCAAATTGCTCATAAAAAACACCTGTTGGTCCAGTAATAAACGTAACTGGAATAAATACCGCTGCCATTACCAAGGTAATTGAGATTATGGCTCCAGAAATTTCGTTCATTGCAGTTAATGTTGCTTTTTTCGGGTTGTGTTCTCCTTCGTCCATTTTAGCATGAACAGCTTCTACAACAACAATAGCATCATCTACTACAATACCAATAGCAAGTACTAAGGCAAACAATGTTAGTAAGTTAATAGAATAGCCAAAAACATTTAAGAAGAAGAAGGTACCTATAATAGATACTGGTACTGCAATTGCAGGAATCAATGTAGAACGGAAATCTTGTAAAAAGATAAATACTACTAAGAATACCAATAAAAAGGCTTCTAATAATGTGCTAATTACTTTTTCTATTGAAGCGTTTAAGAATAAACTGGTATCGTATGGTACAAAAATGTCTAAACCTTCAGGAAGATCTGCTTTTACATCTTCTAAAGTCACTTTAATGTTTTCAATAATTTCTTGTGCGTTAGATCCTTTAGTCTGGAAAATTCCCATAAAAACTGCTGGATTACCCATACTCATGGCATTAGATGAGTATGATTGTGCATCTAACTCAATAGTTGCCACATCTTTTAAGCGTAAAAATTCTCCGTTTCCTAAAGCTTTAATTACAATATCGCTGTATTGCGCTTCGTCTTTAAAACGACCACTATAGGTTAATGTATATGAAAATGATTCACCATTATTTTCACCTAAAGAACCTGCTGCTGCTTCTAAATTTTGCTCTGCTAAAGCTGCAGTAATATCTGAAGGTATTAAGTTATAAGACGCTAATTTTTCTGGATTTAACCAAACACGCATAGCGTAATCTTGTTGTGAAAATACACTAACATCTCCAACACCACTAATACGTTGCATTGCTGGAATAACGTTAATTTTTAAGTAATTCTGAATAAATGTAGCGTCGTAGTTATCGTTTTCAGAATACATAGAAATAAACATCAAAGCACTGGTTTCCTGCTTTTGTGTTACAACTCCTGTTTGTGTTACCTCTTGTGGTAGTAATGGTGTGGCTCTAGCTACACGGTTTTGAACGTTTACAGCTGCAATATCGGCATCTGTTTCTTGATCAAAATATACCGTAATTTCGGCAGTACCATTATTTGATGCTGTAGAGGTAATGTAAGTCATACCTTCTACACCATTAATTTGCTCCTCGATAGGAACAATAACGCTCTCTAAAACGGTCTCTGCATTTGCACCTGTGTAATTTGCAGTTACTTTAATAGTTGGTGGTGCAATATCTGGATATTCCTCTATTGGTAAGGTAGTTATACTAATAACACCTAGCATAACTATGATAATAGAGATTACTGTTGAAAGTACTGGTCTTTCAATAAATGTTTTTAACATGATAAATATGTTTGGTGTTTATCTAATTTCTAAATAATGTTGCAACCGGCTTAATAGCTTCTTCAAAAGAAGTTTCTTGAGGCGCAATTGCCATACCGCTTCTTAGTTTTCCAATACCAGATACTATAATCTTGTCGTTTGCTGCTACACCAGACTCTACAACATATAAGTTATCTACAGTACCTTTTACTTTTAAAATAGAAGTCTCTACTTTGTTATTTTCTCCTAATTTGAAAATCATAACATTACCTTGTTGCTCAAAAGTTGCAGTTTGTGGTACAACGATAGCATCTTTATACTCTATTGGAAATTTAATTTTTCCGCTGTTTCCGTTGGTTAAAATTTCGTTTGGATTATCAAAAGCTGCTCTAATTTGAATAGTACCTGTACTTTGGTTAATCTGTCCTGTACTGGTTTGAATACGTCCTTTTTCAGAATACTCCTTACCATTCGCTAAAACTAAAGTTAAGTCTGGCGAATTTTTAATACGCTCTGCTTTGTTTTGACCTTCTGAGCGTTGTAAATGATCGATATATTGTGCTTCGTTAAAACTAAAAAAAGCATATACTTGATCTATTTGGCTAACTGTTGTTAATGGAGTTGCATCACTTGGGCTAATTAAAGCACCTTCTCTAAAATTAATGGCTCCAACAAACCCATCAATAGGACTTTTAATGGTGGCATAACCAATATTTGCAGTTACACCACTATAATTAGCTTTAGCTTGAGCTAAATTAGCTTTAGCTGTTTCTAATTGTACTGGACTAATAATATTTTTTTCTACTAAAGGAATTAGTTTATCAACCTCTACCTGTGCCACATTAACGCGTGCTTTTGCTGCTCCTGCATCTTGACTTAACGATTGTGTTTCTAATTTAAAAAGCACTTGTCCTTTACGTACTTTTTGACCTTCGTCTACGTATACTTTTTCTACATAACCAGAAGTTTTTGCCCTAACATCACTATTAACTTTACCCTCTATTGTTGTTGGATACTCTGTATAACCTGTAACGGTTTTTGTTTGTAATTGCGTTACAGGAAAAGGTGCTGGAGGAGCCTCTACAACAGGTTTATTTTGGTCTTTACTACCACAACTTACAATGACTAAGAATACACTTAGTGATAGTATTGTTAATAATTTATTATGTCTCATTTTTTACTTTATTAAATATTGAATTGATTGTCTGTTATTTTTACTCTTAATGCTTTAATTGAATCTGATGCACCATCTATAAATTTGATATAATCATCATGAAAACTTAAATCAAATTTTTCATCATTATTTTTAATTTTAGTATTATTGATACTTTCTTTATAGTCTTTAATTTCTACGTGTATTTTACGCTCTTCATCCCAATGACTAACCATATTATCTATATGCTGAATGATGGTATCTTTTTTTATTACAAAATACTTTTTACGATCTCCCGTTTTTGTGAAGTATTGAATCTTGTTTAAATCTTGTAAATGATTAAGGTGCGTTGATATAGTACTCTTACTTGCACACAATACAGTTACCATTTCTTCAAATGTGGTCCCTTTTTTACCTGTTAAAATGATATAAGCTAAAATACGTGCAGCAACAGGTGCTAATTGCTCTCTGTTTTCTAAATGAACGCCTAACTTTTCAACCAAGCTCATTTTTTGTTTGCAGATTTCTTCTTTCATTATTAAATAATTTTAGTTCTATTTAGGAATATGAAGTTTACAAAACCTAAATCCATTGCAAATTTATATTTTAGTTCGGAACAAACCGAACTAAACGAAGTTAAAGTGTTGTTAAATAAAAAAGCCAACTGTTAACAGTTGGCTTTTAATATTATTTATTTGAATATCAATACTCTATAATGCAGATTTAAATTGCTCTAAAAATCTAACATCATTTTCGCTTAACAATCTTATATCGCTAATTTGATGTAATAACATGGCTATACGATCTATACCTACTCCAAATGCAAATCCAGAATATTCTTCTGCATCAATACCGCAATTGGTTAACACATTAGGATCTACCATACCACAACCTCCAATTTCTAACCATCCTGTTCCTTTTGTAATTTTGTGATCTGTTTCTGTTTCAAGTCCCCAATACACATCAATTTCTGCGCTTGGTTCTGTAAACGGAAAGTATGAAGGACGTAATCTAATTTTAGATTTACCAAACAACTCAGTTGTAAAGTATTGTAAAGTTTGTTTAAGGTCTGCAAAACTAACATCTTTATCAATATATAAACCTTCTACTTGATGGAAAAAACAATGCGAACGTGCAGATATTGCCTCATTACGGTACACTCTACCAGGAGAAATTGTACGTATTGGTGGTTTGTTATCTTCCATATATCTTACTTGTACAGAACTGGTATGCGTACGTAATAAAATATCTGGATTAGTTTGTACAAAAAACGTGTCCTGCATATCTCTTGCTGGATGGTATTCTGGTAAGTTTAATGCTGTAAAGTTGTGCCAATCATCTTCAATTTCTGGACCTTCGCTTACATTAAATCCAATGTTAGAAAATATATCTATAATTTGATTTTTAACTATAGATATTGGATGACGTGATCCTATTTGTATTGGCTCTCCTGGACGTGATAAATCACCACTAATTCCAGCGTCTTGTGTATTGTTTTCTAGCTCTTCCTTTAAAGCGTTAACTTTATTTTGAGCTGTATTTTTAAGGGTGTTGATTACTTGACCAAATTCTTTTTTCTGATCATTTGCAACATTTTTAAATTCGGCAAAATATTGCTTCACAATACCTTTTTGTCCTAAAAGCTTTATTCTAAAGGCTTCTATGTCTTCTTTAGTTTCAGCTTTGAATGCTTCTGCTTCTGCAATTAATTCTTTAATCTTGTCTATCATAATCTTTTGTACTGAATTTATTTCAGGATCTAAATGGTTAGCAAATCTAATGATTTTTAGGCATAAAAAAACTCCTTATTATAAATAAGGAGTTTAATAAATAATAAGTTTACTTATATTTTAATATACACATCTCTATAAGTTATACCACCATCTACATCTTCAAAATACAATGTATTACCATCAAAATGAACTTCACTAGTTACAGTTTCTCCATCAAAGGTCGTAGAATAAAAGCCATTCCCAACATTTTCCCAGGTACCATTAGTAGTTCCTTCTATTTGACAATCATCATTCGTATCTAGTTCGTAAAAAGTTGACATAAAATCCCCATTTTCAAAAACTTGAAATGTTGACTGAGTTTCACAATCTTCTAAAACAATTTCTGTTCCATCTTCAAAGTATTTGTAATATTGCCAAGTTGCAATAAACGGGTCTTGGGTTATTGAATCTCCATTATCATCATCATTTCCACAAGAAAAAAGTATAAGTGAAAATAGGCTAAATACTAAGGTTAATTTTTTCATTATTTACAAATTATAAGATTAATTTAAAACAAACATATATCTTTTATTAGTAATTGTAAGTATTAATACTTTATATATTTAGTTTTTTATTAACTAGAAACATTCAATTAACTGTGCTTGACATACTTATATCTTTTTGTTAGATAGTAAATTAAAAACGTCGTGATTTGCGTTAGGGATGGAGGCATTTGTTGAAGCTCTTTTATTTGCCTTAAAGCAAATTAAAAGCGACTGCCGAGAGCGCGACCCTTGGGTAACGCCCAAAATTATTTTATATACTGAGTTTCTATAAAATAATTTACAATGGCTTCTTTCATTAAAATACTTTGTTCTCCTGCTTTTAAGTGTGGTAATGTTTCTTTTGCTTTATAGTGTGGCCAACCGTCTTTATCAACAAAATCAAACTCGTAGTAACCATATGGCGTTAGTAGTTTGCAAATTGCTATATGCATAAGGTCTAATTTGTGGTCTTTTTTAAATTTACGCTCTAATTGTCCTAATTCTTGTACGCCAATTAAGTATATAATTGCGTCCAAATCTAAGGTGTCTCCATCTGCAAATTGGGCTGATAGTTTGGTTACTACTTCGTCCCAACGTTGTTTTAGTTCTTCGTCTCTTGCCATAATAATTTTAAAGTCGCAAAGTTAATTTATATTTGTCTAAAATCTAACTTTATGGCTTTAATTGATATTGTTTTAGGTGCTTTGCTTTTATTTGGTTTAGTACGTGGTTTATTTAAGGGACTTTTTGTTGAGCTTGCCTCTATTGTTGCCTTAATTGCTGGTGTTTATGGTGCAATCCATTTTAGTTATTTTGTTGCTGAATTTTTAATGGATAAAACATCATGGAACGAGAAAACAATTAATACCGTTGCTTTTGCAATTACCTTTGTAATTATAATTTTGGTGATTAGTTTGGCAGGAAAAGCATTGACTAAATTGGCAGATTTTGCGTCTTTAGGTATTTTAAATAAGCTTTTAGGTGCTGCTTTTGGTGTTTTAAAAGTGGGGTTAATTTTAAGTGTTCTTCTTATTGTTTTTGATAAAATGAATAACGCCATCCCGTTTGTTGAGGATGACGATATTGAAAATTCTATTTTATACTCTCCTGTTAAGTCATTGGCTCCTATGGTTTTTCCGACGATAATTAAATCTGACGAAGACAATAGCAATCCAATTATTGATCCTTCTGAACCTACTAACGATAGTGACGTTTAATTAAACAACGTTTTTTACATTTGACTTTACCCAATTTAAACACGTATTAAAGTCCTTGAATATGTGTTGATTTGGTATTAAATCTGGAACAATATCTATACGCTCCATCATGTATCGTGGTTGCTTTGCAAGGTCTACAAATAGCACATCAATATTTCGTCTTTTTAAGTCTAGTAAAACATCTTCCATTGCGTATAAACCAGATTGATCTATATATGGCATACGTCCTAATCTAATCACAACTTTTTTAGCTGTTGGTGGTATTTGCTTTGCTAACTGTTGGAAGTCTGAGGTTGATCCAAAAAATAGTGGTCCTTTGATGTGTTTTATAAAAACTTCTTCTTTTAAATCTGATGGAAAATCGCCTTCATCGTCCCAAGCTTCTTCTTTTAATGGTTTTACATCTGAATGTTGAGCTGTTAAATCACCTATTTTTTTCATAAAAAACAATGATGCTATAACTAAACCAATACCTACTGCAAAAATTAAATCCCATACACTAGCCAATACTAAAACAATAAACATGATTAATACTTCTGAGCTAAGTTTAACAGGACCAATTTTCATGTCTTTAGGCATAGCAGCTATTGCTTTTAGGCCTTTATAATCCATCACACCTATACCTACAGTAATTAATATTCCGGCTAATACTGCTGCTGGTATTTTGGATGCTATTGGACCTAAAGCTAATAATACAAATAACAACATTACACCAGCTATCATACCTGATAATTTAGTACGTCCTCCTGCATTAATATTAACAACAGTTCTAATGGTTGCTCCTGCTCCTGGAATACCTCCAAAAATGGATGCTATACTATTACCTATACCTTGACCTATTAATTCTTTATTAGGATTATGGTTGGTTTTAGTCATATTATCTGCTACAACGCTTGTTAATAAGGAGTCTATTGCACCTAACATTGCTAATGTTAATGCTGTGAATATATATGGTGAAATACTACTAAAGCTAAATCCTGTTATTATCTCAAAATTTGGAATTGGTAAACCTGAAGGTATTTCTTCTATTGGTTTGTAACCTAAACCGAAGCCATAAGCAACTCCTGACACGACTACTAATGCAACTAATGCACTTGGTATTTTAGTTGTGATTTTTTTAAAACCATACACAATAAATATTGTTGATAATGCTAATGTTAACTCTAACCAATTTATATTTTGAAGTGCTCTTGGTAAGACTTTTAAAGTACCCAAAACACCAGACGATTTAGCTTTGGCAATAGTTTTGGCTTCTTTATCAATACTAGCTGTTGTAATTGCTTCTGCCTTAATAATGGTTTGTTTAAAGTCATCTATTACTAAAGTCCTTTTACTAGCATCTTCATTTAAATAATTTTGAAGTATAACTTCTTCTGCTTCTGCATTAAATTGGCTTACATATGCTGTATCCTCTTTTGGATAATAACCAATTGATGGTAAAATTTGAGTTACTAAAATAATGACTCCTATAGCTGTCATAAACCCTGAAACTACTGGGTATGGTATATACTTTATGTATTTACCAAAACCTAAAACACCTAATCCTACTTGCACTAAACCTGCTAATAAGAAAACGGATAAAATATAAGGTAATGCTTTAGTGACATCACCATCATTAGTTGCTATAATACCTGCAATAACAACCATACTTACAGCTGTCATTGGTGCAGTTGGACCAGAAATTTGTGTTGCTGTACCACCAAAAAGTGCAGCAAAAAAGCTTATAAAAATGGCTCCATATAAACCTGCACTAGGTCCTAAACCTGAGGATACTCCAAATGCTAAAGCTAGTGGTAGTGCAACAATACCAGCTGTTATACCTCCAAAAGCATCTCCTTTTATATTACTAAATAAACGTTTCATTAATTTATATTATTAGATTGGTTTTTACAATGTACTACTTTTTTAGCATAAAAAAAGCCGACAATAAGCTATCGGCTTTAATTTACACTATAATAATGTTGCCTTTTAAAAATTTACGAAGGCTATTATATTTATTTGGTCTCGGCTTGAGGTTTCAAAAAACTGATTCATGTAACCTAATTCTAAACGTAGTTGTTTAGAAAACTGATATCCTAAACCACCATATAATCTGTTACGATCAAATATAGAGGTTTTTGTGTTTAAAAAAATCTCGTTATAAGCTGAAAGGTATAAAGGATTATTACCATCTGGTTTATTTTGAAGCGGAACTTTTAATCCTAAAAAATACCTGAAACGCATTTTAAAATCTTCTTCTACAAAACGTTGCTCGAAACGATAACGATGGCTTAAACCTATGCTACCTATTTTTTGTTTTGTAGTAAATTGCTGAAAAATACGATGCTCGTTTACTGATACTTTTTTGTCTGTATCTCCAACATAGTTTTCTGACAAAATGTAACCATAACCTAATAGTAGATTATTATTGTTTTCGGTTAAATTATATCCTAAACCTGTTCTTAACAACAATTGTTCTAGATCTCCTACAGCATCATAGTTTCTATATTGGACTTCATTATGGATATTCCATCCGTTTTTTAACTGCTTACTACCTATATATATTAACCAATTTCCTAAATTACTTTCTTGACTTAGACCGTAAAAAGGCAACACTAACATAAATGTTAGTGTTGCTAAAATGGTTTTTATTTTGAATTTAAATATATGCATTACTATAAAGTCTATTAATAAAACTCGACAGCTCCTGTATTAATATCATACATTGCTCCAACTATTTTAATTTCACCGTTTTTTTCCATTTCACTTAAAATTGGACTTTCTGCGTGAATTCTGTCAATTGTTAATTGTACGTTTTTCTTAGAGACTTCATCAACAAATGCTAAATTTTTAGAATTACGTTGACTCTCATCTTTAGGCTCTGTAACAGCATTTACAGCAGGATTAATCTTCTCGATTAACTTAGTTAAGTTACCCATTTCTGCATGATCACATGCTCCTTTTATTGCACCACAGCTGGTATGTCCTAATACAACAACTAGCTTTGTTCCTGCTAATTTACAACCAAACTCCATACTACCTAAAATGTCTTCGTTTACAAAATTACCTGCAATACGTACACTAAAAATATCTCCTAATCCTTGATCAAACACTAACTCGGCAGACACACGTGAGTCTATACAACTTAAAATAGTTGCAAATGGGAATTGTCCTTCACTAGTATCGTTTACTTGTTCTAGTAAATTACGGTTAGCTTTTAAATTACTTTGAAATCTTTGATTTCCTTCTTTTAAAAATTGTAATGACTTTTCAGGAGTCATTGTAGCCTGTGTTTCTTTAGTATGTGCTTTCATCAATTTGTGTGTTTTTAATTTTTAGTAAGTTATGATGTTATTGGTCTTAGTTTAAAAAACTCTATAAAACTATCTGGGTTTTCAACAACACCACGTTCTGAAATAATTTGAATATCAATATTTCTTTCTTTTGCTTTAAATGCAAAATCTTCTAAGATTTCAATAATATCATTATCTAGATATCTGGTTTTTCTAACATCAATTTCAAGATATGTATCTATTGGTAACGCTTCCAATTCTTTTAAAATAGCTCCTTTATTAAAAAAAGTAACCTCTTCTGCTAATGTCATCTTAATTGTATGTTTACCATCGCTTTTATCTTCGATATTTAAGAAATGTGAGTTTTGATAGCTTTTAATTAAAATAACTGCAATACCAACTAATAATCCTAAACCGATTCCCCATAATAGATCAATAAATACAATACCTAATACTGTAACAACAAATGGTATAAATTGCTTCCAACCCATATCATACATTTTTTTAAACAATCCTGGTTTTGCTAACTTGTAACCTACTATTAATAATACAGATGCCAAAACTGATAATGGTATCATGTTAAGCAATCTTGGAATTAATATTACCGAAATTAATAATAAAAAACCATGTATAATAGCAGACAATTTACTGCGACCTCCAGATTGTATATTTGCCGAACTACGCACAATTACTTGAGTAATAGGTAAACCTCCTATTAAACCAGAAATAATATTACCTGTACCTTGGGCTAATAATTCGCGATTAGTAGGTGTTACATTTTTATGTGGATCTATCTTATCTGTTGCCTCTACACACAATAACGTTTCTAAACTTGCTACTAATGCTATAGTAAAAGCTACTAACCATACTTGTGGATTTGTAATAGCAGAAAAATTAGGAAAACTAAATTGCCCTATAAATGAAGCTGCATCCTCAGGTACTGGAACACTAACTAAATGAGAAGGATTTATAGCTAAACTTGAACCTTGAGTTACTACATAAAATACGATACCTAAAACAACCGCAACTAAAGGACCTTGTATTATTTGAAAAATTTTACCTTTTTTAGACAATACTTTGTCCCATAATAGCAAAATAGCTAAACCAATAAGACCAATTACCATGGATCCCATTGTGATATTATCTGTGATATTCAATATTGCCGAGAATGTATTTTCTCCAGAAGTTTCTAAAAAACTATCTGCTCCTTCTGGCTCTGCATCGTACCCAAAAAAGTGAGGGATTTGTTTTAATATAATTATAATACCAATACCTGTCAGCATCCCTTTAATAACAGATGAAGGGAAGTAATATCCAATAATACCAGCTTTTAAGACTCCAAATACAATTTGAATAACTCCTCCTAAAACAACTGCTACTAAAAAGTTTTGGTAACCACCTAAACTACCTATTGCAGTTAAAACAATTGCTGCTAATCCAGCAGCAGGACCACTAACACCAATTTTAGAGCCACTTAAGGCTCCAACTACTATACCTCCTATTATTCCAGCTATTAACCCTGAAAAAAGTGGCGCACCACTGGCTAAAGCAATACCTAAACATAATGGTAATGCTACAAAAAATACGACAATACTTGCAGGTAAGTCATTTTTTAATGTTTTAAACATATCTAAATTCATTTTTACCATTAAGAACTTGCTTAATGGATATTTTAATAATTAATTAAATAGACTCTAAAAAAAAGTCTAGTGGATCTGTAATTACTAAATGAATTCGGGAGGTGGAGATATTAAATTTAGGTGAGGTTTTGGATAACTCTTAGAAAAATACTCTAGTATATTATCATCATCTGAATGTTCTGATAAACTATCTTCTAAATCTTGCACTATAAAAATCAAGCTAACATTTTTATTTTCTTCCTCTTCTTCTGACAAGCTATAAAACTCGGACATGTCTACAGAATCATCTATAGCAACAATTATTGATGGAGCTGTAATTAAGCCCACAAACAATAATATAAAAAATATGGAAATTAGCTTTTTATGCATTTTTCTTGTTGATAAAAACAAATATAATGCTAAAGCTTCACTTAAACGTTAAGGATTATTTAAAAATTATTCAACAATTTAATATCTGTTGCTATAATCCATCCTACTTTACCGTCTGCAATTTTAATTTTTTTCCAGTTATTAATAGTATCTAAAACTTGCACTTTAGTACCTTCATGTAATACAAAAGCTTTGTCACCACCTAGGTTTGGCTCTGATTTTACTTCACTTTCTTGAGCAAAAACTATTGCTGGATTATCTTTTTTATCTAAAGCTTGTTTTTGAAATGCTAAACTTAAACTTGTTAATGATAAAAACAAAAAGACAACACTTAAAGTAAAGGACAGCCTTTTAAAACTAGTACTAAAAGTAAAGTAGTACACTAAAAATAAAATCACAAAAGCTATCATTAACACTACTGCTAATCTTGCCCAACTATCAAAAGTCAATAGGTTTGTTATTTTATTAAAAAATCTTGACAAACCAATTTTAGGCACAGGCTGTATAGCATCAACAGTCATTTTTTTAGCATAAACGATGTTGTTTAAAACCTCTTGGTCATTAGGGTTTAACTGCAAGGCTTTTTCATAATAATAAATACTTGGAGCAATGTTATTAAGTTTATAGTGCGCATTAGCTAGGTTATAGTAGACCTCAGCTGCATGTTGCTTACTGTCTAATATAGATTGATACTTAGTTATAGCTTCTTTATAATTACCGTCGGTATATAATGCATTGGCTTGTTCAAAAACAGATTGATTTTGAGCAGCTAAGCTTCCGAAGAAAAAAAGAAATATGTAAATTATATGTTTCATTTTAAGGGTTTCCGCTTAAGCGGAAATAAAACAGGTTATTTAATTTGCTTGTCTATTAAGTTTATTGTCGTAGCAGACTTTTGATAATCTTGCTGCATTGTCACTGTTGTTATAGGTGTATAACGCGCAAGGTTACAGTTTTCTAAAATCGCTTCAAAGTCCTTGATAACATGATCTTCTACTCCTTTTTCTTTTAACAAACTTGTGATTTTTTCTGTACTTAAATCCGAAGTCTGTATAGACAGCCTTCCTTTTAAGTAATTATGTAATGCTTTTTCAAGCGCAATGTAAAAGGCTTCTTTTTGACCTAATGCTTTTTTAGCTTCGGTTAAATACTTTTTAGCTAATCTATCTGCTTTACGTTTACGGTTACCTGTAACATCTGCTAGTCTTTCTTCACGCTTTCTTCTGTAGACTAATGCTAACGGAATTGCTAATAATGGTCCTACTAAACTTGTCCAGAATATAGGTGAATTTAAAAAAGTTTGATTTTTTTTATTTTGAAAATTAGCCTTCGTTTTTATAAAAGCAAACTGATCTTCATTTAAAGTAACTGCTTGTTTTCCTGTACTAGAAACTGGTAAATTATTATCATCTTCTGCATAAACAGGACCTTCAATAACATTTACAACAATATCCTCTGAGGTTATTTCTTTATATGTTTCGGTTTTTAAATCAAAATATGAAAAGCTTACAGATGGTATTGGAAATTTACCTTTGTATTGAGGTATAATTGTATAACTATCTGATATTGAACCTTGCATGCCACCAGAATACGTTCTAACATTTTCTTGATGTTCTGGCTCATAAACCTCTAAAGTACTTGGTGTCTTTAATTTAGGTAACTCAAATAATTTTAAATTTCCTTTTCCTGAGACTAATATTTTAGCCTGTAAAGACTCGGTTGCATTTAAACTATTTTTGGATGCAGTTACATTAAATTTAAAATCTCCAACTGCTCCTGTAAAATTATCTGGTTTACCATTTTCGGGTAATGCTTTTACGTCTACAGTTCTGGTACTGGCACTTATAGTTCTGTGAGCTTGAGTTGTTATTCTATTACCAAAAATGTCACGTCTATTGGTTGGTACTTCAAGGGTAATATCAAGACTAATAGGCTCAATGGTTAATTTACCAGTTTTTTGAGGGTATAAAACGGTTTTTCTTAAAGTTACAAATCTATAATCTTCACCTTTATAGGTTCCGTTTTTAATTTTCACACCTTTATCGTCTAAACTTTGGCTCCAAAAACCATCAAATTTAGGACTCTCAATTTCGCGATAATTACTAATACCTGTTCTTGGTGCGACATACAATTTGTAAACCACAGTAATAGGTTCGTTTAAATAAGGGCTACTTTTAGAAACCTCTGTTACAAGATGAATATTTTCTTGAAGTATGTAATCAGGATCATTTGGATCTTCAGGTTTTTCTTGTGCTTTTGTTACTTTAACTGTTATTGGTTTTGTTGTGTAAGCCACACCATCAACTTCTATTTTAGCTGTATTAATGGTGAAAGTCCCCATTTTTTTTGGTGCTAAAAAATAGCTATAGATTTTAGTAAATCTACGTTGCTTACCATCCCAATAATTACTAACGGATTGGTTTGGTCCACCTACAACAACAAAGTCTGAAAAACTTGGAGGCACAAAATTATCTCCATCTTTATTCATTTGAAAATCGACACGTAACCGCTCGTTTAATGCCAAACGTTTTTTACTAACTTTAGCTTGAAACGAAACTGTATCACTATCCTGTGCGACTACAAGTGTTGTCGAGCAGGTCAAAAAAACAACTAATATGTATTGTAATAATTTCATATAATTTTGCAAATATAGGGATTTACTTACCAATCCTTATCAGTCTCTTGCTTTGCACCTTTAACTTTTTGGGCGTTAATTTTTTCTTGAACCTTTTGTTCTTGATTATTCATAGCTTCTAACAAATTTTTAATTTGTTGAGGCGACATTTGTCCTGGTTGTGGTTGTTTTTGCTGATCTTTTTGATCGCCTTCTTTTGGATCTTGTTTCTTATCATCTTTAGGATCTCCTTCTTTATCTTCATCTTTATCACCTTCCTTTTTATCTTGCTCTCCTTGATCTTTTTGATCTTTATCTTCCTGCTCCTTTTCGTTATTTTCTTTTTGATCCTTATCCTTGTTCTCGTCTTTATCCTTGTTATTTTCTCCGTCCTTATCGTCCTCTTGAGGCTCGTCATCTTTCTGATTTTTAGCACACTCTTTTGCTATTGCAAAGTTGTATCTAGTCTCATCATCTGTAGGCATACTTCTTAAAGCATTTTTATAGGCTTCAACTGCTTCTTTACATTTTTTTTCTTCCATTAAAATGTTACCAATATTATGGAAGGCTCTATGTTTTTCTTGTTTAGTTACAGCATTTTTAGCTGCTTGTTGATGTCTATATAAAGCTTCTTCAAAATTACCTTTTTTAAAATATTGATGTCCCAAATTATAAGCTCCTACTGCTTGTTTTGGTTGTAAAGACAATGCTTTACGATATTCCATTTCGGCTTCAACAAAAGCGTCATTATTAGCCAAGTCATTTGCATCAGCAACATAACTTTGTGCTTTTAACTCCTGCTTTAAAGCTGCTTTTTGTTCTGCTGTTATCTCATCAGCATCTTGAGCTATTGTAGTAATAGATAACAGTAATATTATAAAGGTAAAAATATTTTTCATTTAAATTTATTAACTCGTAAATATACTAAAGACTTAAAAGTGTTGATGTTAAGGGTTTTATAAATTCTCGTTAAATAGGTTTAATTTTTTTAGCCAAGCTGTTTTTCTTTCTAATAAGAAAATATCGATAAAAAATAACAGTATTGCTAAACCTAAAAACCATTGAAATTGATCTTTAAAATCTGCAATTTGTTGTGCTTCAAATTCTTTTTTATCCATTTTATTTAAAAGGTCTTTAACTTGTTTTACAACCTTATCTGTTATGGCTCCATTAATGTAAGTACCGTTAGCTTGACTAGCAATATCTTTAAGAGTTTGCTCGTTTAGTTTAGTAATAACGGTTTCGCCTTGTTTGTCTTTTTTATAACCTAACAATGTGCCTTTACGCCTTAATGGTATTGGACCACCTTTAGCATTTCCTACACCAATTGTAAAAATCTTAATCCCTTCTTTACTTGCTTCTTCAGCAACCGTTATAGCGTCTTCGCTATGATCTTCACCATCAGAAATAATCATTAACACACGATTAGTCTGTTGGTCATCATCATAATACGTTTTAGCTAAATTTATAGCTTCGTTAATGGCTGTTCCTTGAGAGGATAACATGTCTGTATTCATGTTTTGTAAAAACATTTTTCCAGCTGCATAGTCTGTTGTAATTGGTAACTGCGGAAATGCTTTTCCTGCGTAAGCAATAATACCTACACGATCACTACCTAAATTATCCATTATTTTGGATACCAATTGCTTTGCTTTTTCAAGTCTACTAGGTTTAATATCTTCTGCCAACATACTTTTAGAAACGTCCACAGCAAATACAATATCAACACCTTCGCGTTTAATGGTTTCTAATTTAGTTCCTACTTTTGGATTGACCAAAGCAATGCTTAAACTAGCAAAAGCCAAACAGATTACGACTAACTTTAATACCGATTTAAACAAAGATTGTTCTGGGCTTAAACGTTTTAATAACCCTTTATTAGCAAACTTTTTTTGTGTGCGTTTTTTCCAATACTGAAGCAACAAAAAGAAGACAACTAAAACTGGTACTACCAGTAGCGTCCAAAACCATATTTTTTCTTCTATTTGAAACATTTATTTTTAATTTTATTTTTTTTCGCTTTCGCGGAAATTAAGCCAGTTACACAAAACTTTTAAATAGTGTTACTCTAACAATAAACTCTAACAACAATAATGCTGCAGCTATCCAGACAAATGGTCTAAAATGCTCTTGATAGGTTGTAAATTTAGTTTCGTCAATTTCTGTTTTTTCAAGCTTATTAATTTCAGCATAAATTTGTTCTAGCTTTTGGTTATTGGTAGCTCTAAAATATTTTCCTCCAGTAACCTTTGCAATGTCTTTAAGCAGATCTTCATCAATTTCTACTTGCACTCTGTCATATTGAAATCTTCCGTTAGGTAAAATTGCAATTGGTGACATTGCCATACCATTAGTACCTAATCCAATGGTGTATACTTTTATATCAAACTCAACTGCCAACTCACTAGCAATTTTAGGGTTTAAAACACCAGAATTATTAACACCATCGGTTAATAAAATAATAACTTTACTTTTAGCTTTGCTATCTTTTAAGCGGTTAACAGATGTTGCTAATCCCATACCAATTGCTGTACCACCTTCTATAATTGTATTATATTTTATATCGTCTAAAGATCTTAATACAATCGATTTATCGCTTGTTATTGGTGTTTTTGTATAGCTTTCTCCTGCGTATTCCACAAGTCCAATTCTGTCATTTGGACGTCCTTTTATAAATTTACCAGCTACGTTTTTTAAAGCCTCTAAACGGTTAGGCTTTAAGTCTTTTGCTAACATACTTGCAGAAACATCTATTGCCATAACAATATCAATACCTCTAGTAGTTTTTGTTTTTGTGTTAGTCTCTGATGTACGTGGTCTTGCTAAAGCAGTAATTAAAAAACCAAGAGCTAGCAAACGTAAAGCAAATAGTATATGCTTAAGTTTTGGCAATATTGAATTAGTAATTTTAAAGCCTTTTAAGCTGGACATTTTTAATTGAGCAGTCTGTTGTTTATGTTTTAAAACATACCAAACAATAGCTAATGGTAACGCCAATAGCAACCAGAAAAATATCTTATTTTCAAATGTTATAGTATCTAGCATTATTTTTCTTTTTGAATAAGTTCTACAGAATCCAAAATACGCTCAACCACCTGATCTAAATAAATATCGTCTTTTAAATAGGTAATCACAATTTGCTGCATGACTTGTTTATTAGCAAAACTTAGTATTACAAACTGACCATTTACGTAATCTTCTTTATCGTCATCAATTGGATACTCTAAAGTCCCTGTGGTTTTAACACCTTCAGCTTCATTTGGTGTTTTAAACTTGTCTTTATTAGATATAATGTTTCTTCCTCCTTGAGCTTCAATTGCCTTAAGATTAGCTTCAATTGCTTGCAGTAAATTATCTTCAGCAGATGGAGCGTTTTCGTCTGTTGGTGACTTAACAAAAGTAGTAGTTACGGTTTCTATTGTAAATTTGTTTTCTAATTCAAATCCAAACGAAGACACTTTAATTTTGTCTTTAAGCTCATCAGGAATAGGTGTTTCTTCTCTTTTTAAAACCTCTGGAGTTGACAATGTTATTGGAGGAAAACCATAATCACTATCCACCCAACTACCTTCTAACAATTGTTTAGTATCTTTTTGAAATATGGTGTCTACAACATAAGTAAATCCATATCTGTAACTAAAGGCTGCAAAAGTTAGTCCTAACATAAAAACAATAGCTGCAATGGTTACCCAAACTTTTTGTCTGAAGTCTTTACGCTCTTGTTTCTTTTTGTATTCTAAATCTAAAAGTTTTTCTTCTTCAGTTGGTTCTGGTAATGCTTCTTTAACCAGATCAATCTCTTGGTCAATAACTGTTCTGTCAATTTTAGCCAACTCAACATCTGGAGCAGACTTAGCAAACTTTACTAGATCGGCACGTTTTAAAACAGTTTCAAGCTTTTTAATATCTTCTTTAGATAATTCTATTTGACTTCCGTCACTAAGCACTTCCAATCTAGTAATAAGTTGATCGGTTGTACTTTCCAACGCTTTGTCGTATACTTTTTCGTCTAAATACCTACGTATTGCAAAGGTTAACTCTGAGTAATAATCTTTATAATTATTTTGAATTAAGTAATTACTTTCGTCTAATTTTTGAAGTGCTAATTTTGCTCTGTCATAAGGTGGTAATAACGCAATTTGTTCTTCTTCTGTTAATGGTTTTTTTCGCCAAACAAACCAGTATATTAAAAACCCAACTAATGCTGCTATGGCTAAACCTACCAAAACATAAATCCACCAATTACTTGCTGGCTTCTCTACTGCAATCATTGGCTTAATATCATACAGATTTTGTTTTGTAGTATCTACTTGAATTTCATTTACAGTAACCAAAAGCGAGTCTGTCATGTATTGCTGTCCTGCAATAATAACCTTTTGCTTAGGTATTGTGTACTGACCAGAATCAAACTGTGTTAATCCATATTTTTTGATTAACTTATATTTAGCATCTTGCTTAGTGGTGTCTGTTTTATAAGCCTCAATCATTTCTAAAGGCATAAAACTTTGACCTACCGGAAATATCACACTATTTGCTGTGTCTGTTTCTACCTCTATTTTATAAGTAACTTGTGCACCAATTTTTATTGAAGTAGAATCTATTGAAGTTTTGACTTGACCAAAAGAACTTGTAGGTAAAAACAGAATTGCAATCGCTACAAGACAAAACCCTATAGTTTTGATTGATGTTACTGTTTTGTAATGTATTTCTTTTTTCACTTTTTACTAATTAATTAACCTCTTGTTTTAAAATAACCTAGTAATTTTTTAACGTAACTTTCGTCTGTTCTGCAAGCTACGCTTCCTGCACCTGATTTAGCAAAACTATCTTTAAAATAGTTTACTTTTTGGCTGTAAAATTTAGCGTAATTTTTTCGGACGGTTTTAGAGTTGGTGTTAACTAACATCAATTCTCCTGACTCTTCATCTTCCATTTGTACCATTCCTAAATTTGGAATAGCTTCTTCATGTTTGTCAAAAATCCTGATACCAGTTATATCATGTTTACCAGCTGCTATTTTTAAAGTTTGTTTATAATCATCTGCGATAAAATCACTCATGATAAACACAATAGCTTTCTTTTTCATGACGTTTCTTAAAAACTTCAAAGCCTGTGCAATATTGGTTTGCTTGCTTTTTGGTTGAAACTCGATTAACTCTCTAATAATTCTAAGTACATGAGATCGCCCTTTTTTAGGAGGAATAAACAGCTCTATATCATCAGAAAATAAAATCAATCCTATTTTGTCATTATTTTGTGTTGCAGAAAACGCTAAGGTTGCTGCTATTTCGGTAATAATTTCATTTTTAAATTGATTTTGTGTACCAAATAACTCAGATCCTGATACGTCAGCCATTATCATCATGGTTAACTCACGTTCTTCTTCAAAAACCTTAACATGTGGCTGGTTGGTTCGTGCTGTTACGTTCCAATCAATATTTCTAACATCATCACCAAAATGGTATTGTCTTACTTCAGAAAAAGTCATACCACGACCTTTAAAGGTAGAATGGTATTCTCCTCCAAAAATATGATCAGACAAACGACGTGTCTTAATCTCGATTTTACGTACTTTTTTTAGTAATTCTTTAGTATCCATTTATTATGTAAATAGTTTTCTGTCGTTGTTAACAATATAACGACACATTAATTTAAGTAAGTCTATTGGGCAATTGCTTTTTATAGACTGAAACTATTTATGGTACTTCAACAACATTAACAATTTTACTAATGATGTCTTCAGAGGTTACGTTTTCGGCTTCAGCCTCATAAGTAATACCAATTCTGTGACGTAATACATCGTAAACTACAGCTCTAACATCTTCTGGTATAACATAACCACGACGTTTTATAAATGCATAACATTTTGCTGCTGTTGCTAAGTTAATACTTCCACGTGGTGACGCTCCAAAAGAAATTAACGGTTTAAGTTCATCTAACTTGAATCGCTCTGGATAACGTGTCGCAAATATGATATCTAATATATATTTTTCAATTTTTTCATCCATGTACACTTCTCTAACAGCATCTTGTGCTTTTAGTATTTGTGCTACAGACACAACAGGATTAACCTTGTCCCAACTACCTTTTAAGTTGGCACGCATAATTAACTGTTCTTCTTCTTGCTTAGGATAATCTATTACTGTTTTAAGCATAAATCTATCCACTTGGGCTTCTGGTAAAGGATAGGTTCCTTCTTGCTCAACTGGATTTTGGGTTGCCATTACTAAAAATGGCTTATCTAATTTAAAAGTTTCGTCTCCAATAGTTACTTGCTTTTCTTGCATAGCTTCTAATAAAGCAGATTGTACTTTTGCTGGTGCTCTGTTAATCTCATCAGCTAATACAAAGTTAGCAAAAATTGGACCTTTTTTAATTGAAAAATCATTCTCTTTCATATTAAAAATCAAAGTACCTACAACATCTGCTGGTAATAAGTCAGGTGTAAATTGTATACGACTAAAACTAGCATCTATAGCTTGTGACAAAGTATTAATTGCTAAGGTCTTTGCAAGACCAGGAACACCTTCTAACAAGATATGACCTTGCCCTAACAAACCAATCAACAAACGTTCGACCATGTGTTTTTGTCCAACGATAACTTTATTCATCTCTAGCATTAGTAGATCTACAAATGCACTTTCTTTTTCAATTTTTTCGTTAATTGATTTAATATCAATAGTACCTGTTTGTTCCATTATCTGTTATTTTTTAAGAAAAAAAACTATTATTTAAATTCAAGTGGTGCAAATTGTTAATTTTTTTATTGCAAACGTGTTAATAATTGGTTAAAAATAGGGTGTTTGTTGGACTTTTAAGAGTAATTTATGTTTTACTTTTATTGAATAAATTTTACTATGACACAAAACAAGTACTCTAAAGTGATTGCAGGAACCATGACTTGGGGACAATGGGGAAAACAATTAGACACTAAAGGCATGGTTAAACTAATGCATCACTGCATTGATAATCAAATAACTACATTTGACCATGCAGATATTTATGGTGATTATACTACAGAAAAAGAATTTGGAAATGCTTTTATAGAAAGTGGTATTGACCGAAATAAAATTGAGCTAATATCTAAATGCGGAATTCAATATTTAGGCAATACAAGATCAGAGAATAAAGTAAAGCATTACAATTACAGTAAAGATTATATTATTTGGTCTGTTGAGCAGTCTTTAAGCAATTTAAAAACTGACTATCTGGACTTACTTTTATTACATAGACCTAGCCCTTTAATGGAAGGAGAGGTTATTGCCGAAGCTATTTCAGACTTAAAACAACAGGGTAAAATTAAAGAGTTTGGTGTATCAAACTTTACCAACACACAAACAGATTTAATTTCTAAACATATTGCAATTGATGTCAATCAAATTCAGTTTTCGTTAACAGAACATACTGCAATGCATGATGGTAGCTTAGACTATATGCAAACTAACAATATCCAACCAATGTCTTGGTCTCCTTTAGGATCTGTCTTTAAAGAAGATAATGAACAGACCAGACGCATACACAAACAATTAGGTGCTTTATTGCAAAAATACAATGCAACTGAAGATCAATTATTATTAGCTTGGCTATTAAAACATCCTGCTAATATTTTACCTGTTGTCGGAACTACAAACACTGAACGTTTATCTAATGCTTATACTGCTTCAAATATAGACCTAGAATTAGAAGATTGGTTTTTAATATTAGTCGCATGTCAAGGACACAAAGTTCCATAAAAATTAAAATATATGAATACTACAAAAACAGCCTTAATTACAGGAGCAACTAGCGGAATAGGTCGTGCGACAGCACATGTATTTGCCAAACATGGTATTAATCTAATACTTTGTGGTCGCAGACAAGAACGCTTGGATACCATACAAAAAGCACTATCAAAACAGACTAACGTACATAGTTTAAATTTTGATGTTAGCGACAAAAAAGCAGTTGCTAATGCTATAAATGCTCTTCCTGAAGACTTTAAACAGATTGACATTTTAATTAACAATGCAGGAAACGCACATGGTTTAGATGCTATCCAAGATGGCAACATAGACGATTGGGACGCTATGATGGATATTAATGTAAAGGGTTTATTATACGTTAGTAAAGCTATTATACCACAAATGACTAAACGCGAATCTGGACACATTATAAATATAGGATCGTCTGCTGGAAAAGAAGTTTACCCAAAAGGCAATGTATATTGCGCAAGTAAGCATGCAGTTGTTGCAATTACAGAAGGCATGCGTATCGATCTTAATCCTTTTGGAATAAAAGTAACCGCAATTAATCCAGGCTTGGTGGAAACCGAATTTTCTAAAGTTAGATTTAAAGGTGATGCAAAAGCAGATAACGTATATAAAGGCTATAAAGCTTTACAACCCGAAGATGTAGCTGACGCAATCCACTTTGCGGTATCACGTCCACCACACGTTAATATTGCAGATTTATTAATGTTTTGCACTGCTCAAGCAAGCTCTACAATTGTAAAAAAGGAATAGATGATAGATTGGCTAAAAACAGAATGGCATAACCTAGCAATACATTATTGTGATCAAAACCTATCCAATATATTATGGAAAGAAATTGAAACACAGTATACACTAAAAAATAAACACTATCACAATCTAAGCCATCTGTTTGAAATGCTTAAAAATTTAAAACTGTCTAAACCAAAAACCAAAGATTTAGACAGTCTTAAATTTGCTATTTGGTACCATGACATCATCTACAAACCAACCAGAAATGACAACGAAGAAAAAAGCGCACTTTTTGCTAAAAAAAGGCTAAAAAAAATCAATATCGAACAAAAAAGAATTAAAACAGTTCAAGAATTAATTCTTTCAACAAAAAAACATAATATAATTTTAACTCAAAATCAGGATAATGCAATTATTTTAGATTTGGATTTACAGATATTAAGTTCGGATTGGGACACCTACAGTAAATATGTATCCAATATTAGAAAAGAGTATAAAATCTACCCAGATTTCATGTATAATTCAGGAAGAAAAAAAGCACTAACTCACTTTTTAAAAAAAGACACAATTTACTTTACCAAAAACTATATTGACCAACATGAAAATCAAGCTAGACAAAACTTGAAACAAGAATTAGATTTACTGTGAACAAAACCTGAGAATAATTGACCATGATTAACAAACGTCTTTTAATTAAAAACTTACTTGCTCATAATGACGAGAATAGTTTTTATGACAAAAAACGAAAAATTGATATTGGCCAAAAAGAAGGTAAAGCAAAATTTTTAAAACACGTCTGCGCACTATCAAATTCTAACCCAAAAAACAATTCGTTTATAGTTATTGGTGTTGAAGATGAAGACAACAAAATTATTGGTGTTGATTTTTTTGACGATTCAAAAATACAAAACCTTATTAATGCCTATTTAACCAATCCACCCATCGTACAGTACGAGAACATACCTTTCCCACATTTACCTGACCACAAAGTTGTAGGCTTAGTTACCATCAGAGCCAATGAAGGTTTAACCTCATTAAGAAAAAACATTTGGAAATATTATGGTGGCTCAATCTTTTTTAGAGATGGCAGCATGAGCATGCCTAAAATTTTTAAAAGCGAAATAAAAGATGTTAACTCTAAAATAGTTGAAGCTATTGAAAATCACGCACAAAACAACATACAATACACTTTAGATGGCGTTTTTGATTTTATGAATAAACGCCAAGACTACAACCCTAAATATATAGTGTTTAAAGAGTATTTTGTACTATGTTGGTCTGGCGAAAAAAAAGTTGTTAAAAACGAAATATTTTACTCTAGAGTTGACATTGAGTTAGTTAACGAACAAGTGCGATTATTTTTTTCAACATTAGATGAAGTCGCTATAAATTTTACAGAAAATTCATTTACAATAATTGAATATTTAAAACTTGGTCTCCAAAATTCTTATAAATATTATCCTCTTGAAAAAACCATTATAAGTTTTAATGATAATGCTAGCTACAACATAGATTCTACCCTAATTTTTAACCCTCCACAATTTGATAAAAAAATACTTCATCATATTTTTAACGCCAACAATGCGATATTAGAAAAATTAAAAAGAGGAGAAATTTTAAATAATATTGAAAAAAAAGATCTAAACAACCTACCTGATACGTATCTTATATGTTACTTAAATTTATTTCATGAAGCATTGGACTATTTAAAAGAATCCAAACCCTATTTAAAGGCGTTTCCTGAGATTTACCACAAATACAAAGAAGTTATTCGTATTTTAAGAAAGGTAAAATACAATTAACCTTTATTCTCCCGATAAAATTTCGGCATTGAGTAAGGTTTAATAACTTAAAAGCCAATATTTACTCTTGTAAACATTGGCTTTTTATTTAAATAAAAATATATTATTATTTCCCACCATCCAATTGGTCTTGCCAATCGTTTAATTCTTTCCATAATCCTTTAGCCGCAAGATCTGCTTGCCTTGGCCAAGTACCTGGTTTATGGATCTCAAAACGCTTACCTCCACTATTTAAAACCTCTTGACATTTCTCAACCGAACATGCAGCTAATGCAGCCCAAGTTTTTACGTCATGATTATGAAATAATTCTTTTATTTTTGGACCTATACCTTCAACAACAGTTAAATCGTCTTGTTTAATAGTTTTACCAAAAACCGCTTTTGCTGCTGCTGCATCAAAAACTACACCTGTTTCTATTTTAACTTCTTCTTTTTGAGGTGAAACTGCACCTGCAACAACTGCACCTGCAGCAAATGAAGACACTGTGTTTCCTGCTCCTGATGACCTAGAAACTTTATCTTTACTTGCCTTACAAGCAGCTAAATCTGTTTCTAATTTACTTATTCTGTTTTTGTATACATTAAGGTCAACGTCTTCATTACTATTTCCTCCTCCAAATAATCGACCTAAAAGATAACCTAAGATTGCACATATTACACCAACTAATAAAGGGATTAGCCAACAAGGGATACTACTAAATATATTTAATGATAAATTCATGATTTTAATTTTTGTTAGTTAATAGTTACGACTACACGTCTGTTTTTTGCTCTTCCTTCAGCTGTATTATTATCTGCAATAGGTTGATTTGGACCTTGAGAAGAAGCACTAATTTTATTTGCTGATATACCGTTATTTACCAAATAATCTTTAGCAAACTCAGCTCTATTTTGAGCCAAATTAATATTAGCTGTTCGGCTACCAGTATTATCTGTATGACCAATAGTATTAATTTGCGCGCCATCAATTTTATCTGTATAACGCACCATATCTGCCACCTTTTGACGTTGAGCAGGTGTTAAACTAATAGATGCTTGAGCTGTATCAAAATATAAAACCAAAGGATTAGCCTTGATACTTTCTCCTAATTTAACTATTGCATCTTCTGCACTGTGATCTGCAGCATCTGTAGTTACAACATCATACATTAATGGTCCGTTTAAAACACCATTTACGTCAGGATAAAAAGCATCATCTAATTGACCATAAGTATTTATTGATTTTGAAGACATGCCTTTTGCTACATAATAATTTTTTGCAGCATTAGCTCTAGCTAGTCCTAAGTTAGGAAATGCCGAGTTATTTGTTTCCTCACTTCTGTAATGACCTGTAATGCTTAATGTTTTTGTTGGATTGTCATTAAAATATTTAACCACATCCATTGCTGTAGTATCTACTTTTGCAGACACTGGCTCTAAAATAGAAGCTCCAGAGGTGTTAAAATTTAAATTGTCGTTAATCTTAAAATCTAAACTACCATTAGCATCTTTAATAGTAAATGCGTTCATGGTTGCAGTTTTAAGGTCTGCTTCTACTGACGTGTCATCTGTTTCTGTGACTATTTCTGAAGCACTATTGTTTGCTTCAAGGCAAGGTTTACAACAGAAAAACCAGTACAAAATTGTACCCAGAATAATGGTCAGTAAAATACCTAAAAGATAACCGGTTTTTTTACTCATTATATTAATTGGTTTTAAGTTAATGACTATCAAGTTATTAAAAATTTTAGAATTTTTTAACATTTACAATTAATAAAAGTTTTATTAATTGTAAATAATCGATTAAATCCAATGAAAAATGGTTAAAAACACAAAAGCCACATCATTTAGATGTGGCTTTTATTTCCGCGAAAGCGTTTATTTTTTTATAAATCAAACTTAATACCTTGAGCTAAAGGCAATTCATCTGAATAATTAACTGTATTGGTCTGACGTCTCATGTACACCTTCCAAGCATCAGATCCAGACTCACGTCCACCACCTGTTTCTTTTTCACCACCAAAAGCACCTCCAATTTCGGCTCCTGAAGTACCAATATTAACATTTGCAATACCACAATCAGAACCTGCAAATGATAAGAATTTTTCAGCTTCTTTCATTTCGTTAGTCATAATTGCAGAAGATAATCCTTGAGCTACACCGTTTTGCATACCTATAGCATTTTCAACATCTCCAGAGTATTTCATTAAATATAAAATTGGTGCAAATGTTTCAGATTGTACAATTTCAAAATCATTTTTAGCTTCAATTATAGCTGGCTTAACATAGCAACCAGACTCGTAACCTTGACCTTCTAAAACACCACCTTCTACTAAAACAGTTCCACCTTCAGCTTTAGCTTTTTCTATAGCTGCTAAATACGTGTTTACTGCATCTTTGTCTATTAATGGACCTATGTGATTTTTTTCGTCTAAAGGATTACCAATAGTTAGCTGCTTATAGGCACCTACAATTGCATCTCTTACTTTATCATAAACCGTTTCATGAATAATTAAACGACGAGTTGACGTACAACGTTGTCCACAAGTTCCTACTGCTCCAAAAACAGCTCCTGGAACAACAACTTTTAAATCTGCTGTTGGTGTGATAATAATAGCATTATTTCCTCCTAATTCTAATAAAGACTTTCCAAAACGCTCTGCTACTGTTGCTCCAACAATACGACCCATTCTAGTAGATCCTGTTGCAGATATTAACGGGATTCTGTGATCTGTAGTCATGAATTCTCCAACTTTATAATCTCCATTTATTATTGAAGATATACCTTCTGGTAAGTTGTTTTCTTTTAATACATCTGCTATAATATTTTGACAAGCAACTGCACAAAGTGGCGCTTTTTCTGACCCTTTCCAAACACAAACATCACCACAAACCCAAGCTAAAGCGGTGTTCCAAGCCCATACAGCAACAGGAAAGTTAAAGGCAGAAATAATTCCAACAATACCTAAAGAGTGCCATTGCTCACGCATAACGTGACCTGGTCTTTCTGACGGAATGGTTTGACCATTTAATTGTCTAGATAATCCCACTGCAAAATCACAGATGTCAATCATTTCTTGAACCTCTCCATAACCTTCTTGCAAAGATTTACCCATTTCATAAGACACTAATTTACCTAAAGGTTCTTTTAGCTCTCTTAATTTATTACCAAACTGTCTAACAATTTCACCACGTTGTGGAGCAGGCATGGCTCTGAAACTTAAAAATGCTTCAGATGCTTTAGCAATTACTTTATCATAATCTTCTCTTGTAGTTGTAGACACCTTACCTATTAGCTGTCCATCGGTTGGAGAGTAGGATGCGATTAAATCTCCACTTCCAAAATTATCAGACCCAGTAGATGTTCCTTGATTTATATCTTTTAACCCTAATTGACTTAAAGCTTCTTTTATTCCGAAATCGGTAGCAACTGCTTCCATATTTTAATGATTTTTACGAATTATTTAATTTTTAGCTAATATACTAATATTTGTTTGGTTTAAATTATGAGTTAACGATTTAATAAATAGTATTATTCTGATACATTTTTACGTGTTATAATTTTAAAAATAATCTTGTTTTAACGTGTTAATTTTAAATTTAGCTATAACTTTAACACGTACGTTTTTATCAATAAATCAACAACCATTTTAATATAGATTACAGATCTATTTTACTTTATAATTTTTACCTTCATGAAGTCAAAGTCGCTATTATCCCTAATACTTGTTATTTTTTTTATTGTTTCTTGTAAACAAAAAGAAAGCGAAACCGACAACCTTTTTAAATTTAGAGACTACATCAGTTACACAACGTCTGGTCGTATATCTGTAGCCGAAAACATTAACATCAATTTAGCTAAAATAGTGGAAGGCTGGGAAGCTGATCAAATTTTAGACAGTGATGTTTTTAAAATTAGTCCTTATGTTGAGGGGAAAGCAATTGTAATTAATGATCACGCACTACGATTTGTTCCAGACGAAAACTTATCTCCTGACACAGAATATACAGTTACTATAGATCTTGGTGAGTTATATAAAGATTTACCTTCAAATTTTAACAAATACACTTTCAATTTTAAAACTATAACACCCAATTTTAATATTGAAACCAATGATTTACAATCTTACTCCAAAGAATGGCAATATATTTTAGGAATCGCAAAATCTTCTGATGTAATTACACTTAAACAAGCAAAACAGTTAATAACAGCTTCTCAAAACGGAAAACAATTAACTATTGAATGGAATGAAAAAAGCACGCCTTCAAAATATTTTGAATTTAAAATAGATAGTATTAACCGTAAAACTGAAGACACTGAAATATTAGTAAAATGGGATGGAAAAGCCATAAGTGCAAATCACTCTGGTGAAAACACATTACCAATTCCTGGAAAAAACAATTTTAAGATATTATCGGTAAATGTGGTTCAATCTCCTGAACAATATTTATCAATAAATTTTTCTGATCCAATTAAAAAACAACAAAATTTTGATGGTTTAGTGACTATTCAAAATAGTAAAAATCCAAAATTTATTGTTAATGGTAATGTTTTAAAAGCCTATCCAAACTCAAAAATAACTGGTAATCTTCAGGTAGATGTATTTCAAGGGATAAAAAACACTGAAGGTTACAAACTTAAAAATTCTTTTAGCGAAACTATTGCTTTTGAAGACATTAAACCAGAAGTTAAACTTGTTAATAGTGGTGTAATTTTACCAAACTCTCAAGAATTAAAATTTAATTTTGAAGCAGTTAACTTAAGCGCTGTAGATGTTAGAATTATTAAAATATTTCAAGACAATGTCCTTCAATTTTTACAAGACAACAATTTACAAAGCAATAACGAACATCAAATAAGACGTGTTGGTCGTCGTATAGCAAAACATACCATTAAATTAATTGAAAACCCATTACATAACGATGGTAAATGGAAAACCTATAGCATAGATCTTTCTAAATACATAAAAGCAGATCCAGGAGCCATTTATCGTGTTGAGTTAGATTACAAAAAAGAATACAGCTTATATGATTGTGAAGCTAATGCCAATACAAATAGTAATGATGATGACGAAGACGATTATTATGACGATGAATATTACTATGAAGACGAGTACTATTATGATGGTGATTACAGCAATACAAACACAGAAGACGAAGATTTAAAAGAAGAAGAATATTGGGATAACATCACTTACAGTTATCGTAAAGACAATTACAACTGGAGAGAACGCAAAAACCCTTGCCATGACTCTTACTACAATTCTAATAAGGTCATATCTCAAAATTTAATAGGCTCTAACTTAGGTGCTATTGTAAAAAAAGGCACCAACAACACCTACCATTTTGCAATCACTAATATCTTAAACACTAATCCAGAGGCTAGCGCAAAAATAACGTTATATAATTTCCAACAACAAGAATTAGCTACCACAAATTCTGATAGCGAAGGCTTAGCAAAACTTACAACCAATAACTTAGCAGCATTTGCTATTATTACTAAAGGCAACAATACTACGTATGTAAAATTACGTGATGGTAACTCGTTATCACTTAGTAAATTTGACGTTTCAGGAGCAACATTACAACGTGGACTAAAAGGCTATATTTATACCGAAAGAGGTGTATGGCGACCAGGTGACTCTATACATTTAACCTTTATGTTAAATGACATTGCTAATAAACTACCAAAAGCACATCCAGTAAAACTTGAAGTCACAGATGCAAATGGTAAACTAGCTTACAAAAAAGTAACAACCAATGGTCTTAATAACTTTTTTCAATTTACAATTCCGACTGCTGTCGAAGACAAAACAGGAAATTGGAATGCTAAAATCAGTGTTGGTGGAGCAAAATTTTACAAAGGACTTAAAGTCGAAACAGTAAAACCAAATAGACTTAAAATTAAAATAGATTTTGAAGACAAAGTACTACAATCCAATACACCTTTAAACGGAAAACTAGCAGTAAATTGGCTACATGGCGCTCCTGCAAAAAATGTAAAAACCGAAATAAAAGCAAAATTTAGCACATCATACTCAGGATTTAAAAACTTTCCGGATTATCAATTTAGAGATCCATCCAAAACATTTAGCACTGAAGAAATCACAGTTTTTGAAGGCAATGTAGATACGGATGGTTTAGCAGATGTGACCAAAAACATTAACATTGGACATGATGCACCAGGTATGTTAAACGCACATTTTTTAGTTCGTGCTTTTGAAAACGGAGGAGACTTCTCCATGGATGCTTTTACAATGCCATACGCTCCTTACAAATCTTTTGTTGGACTAAAATCACCAAAAGGAAAAGCTTATGGTTCATTTTACACAGATCAAAATCACACATTTAACATTGCAACTGTGGACAATCAAGGTAATGCTATTAAGCGTAAAAATCTTGAAATTAAAGTTTACAAAATAGAATGGCGTTGGTGGTGGAACTCGTCTCGAGATAATTTATCAAAATACACTTCAAGTAGCTACCACAAAACATTTTTAAACAGTAAAGTAACTACAAGCAATAATGGTAAAGCTTCATTCAATATAAATGTACCAGACAATCAAGGTGGACGCTACTACATTACTGTTAAAGATCCAGTTTCTGGACACATGACAGGACGTACTGCTTATTTTTATAAAAACTGGTGGCAACGTCAACCTTCAGGAGACAAAGAAGCTGCACAAATGTTAGTCTTTTTTGCTGACAAAGACAATTACAATGTTGGCGAAACTGCAAAAATAACATTCCCTTCTGGAACTGAAGGTCGTGCTTTAATTAGTATAGAAAATGGATCTGAAGTCCTTCAAACTAAATGGGTAAAAACACAAAAAGGAGAAACAACTGTAGATGTACCAATCACAAAAGAGATGGCTCCAAATGTGTTTATAAACATTTCATTATTACAACCTCACGCTTCAACAGCTAATGATTTACCATTACGATTATTTGGTATTATTCCTATTTTAGTCGAAGATCCTAACACAAAATTAGAGCCAGAACTAAAAATGCCCAGCGTATTACAACCTGAGCAAGAATTTGAAGTTTTTGTTTCCGAAAAAAACAACAAAGCAATGACCTACACAATTGCTATGGTTGAAGAAGGATTGCTAGACCTTACAAGATTTAAAACACCTAACGCATGGCAATCCTTTTACGCAAGAGAGGCTTTAGGTATAAAAACATGGGATATGTTTGACGATGTTGTTGGCGCTTACAGCGGAAGCATTGAGCAAGTATTTGCTATTGGTGGAGACGGAAGCGCAGCCGACGGAAAAAATAAAAAAGCAAACAGATTTAAACCTGTTGTTAAATTTTTAGGTCCTTTTAAACTAGAAGCAGGACAACGTAAAACACATAAAATAAAATTACCAAATTACGTTGGTGCAGTCAGAACTATGGTTGTCGCTGGTAATAACAAGACTGAAGCATATGGTAGTACAGACAAATCTGTGCAAGTTAAAAAACCACTAATGGTATTAGCAACACTACCTAGAAAACTAAGTCCTGGCGAAAAAGTAACGCTACCTGTTACAGTTTTTGCTATGGAACCAAATGTTAAGAAAGTTTCAGTTAAACTGAAATTAAGTGACGGAATTACTATTGTTGGAGATAGAAAAAAAACATTATCATTTGCTCGTCCAGATGAGCAAATGGCATATTTTGAATTAGATGTAAGTAAAGCTAAAGGAGTCAATACTGTAGAAGTAATAGCTAACGGAAATAGTGAATCATCGTCATATAAAGTTGAAATAGATATAGAAAACGTTAATCCAATTTCATCAAAAAGTTTAGATACTACATTAGAAGCTAACAGTACACAAACTATAGATTTCTCAACTTTTGGTGTTACAGGAACAAACAGTGCAAGTGTAGAGTTTTCGACATTACCTCCAATGGACTTTACAAGACGTCTAGAATATTTAATTCGTTATCCTCATGGCTGTCTAGAACAAACAACGTCTAGTGTATTTCCTCAGTTATTTTTACAAGATATTTTTGATTTACCATTTGATCAAAAACAAAAAATACAAACTAATATTGAAAACGGAATTAAGCGTTTAAGTCATTTTCAAAGACCAAATGGTGGTATGAGCTATTGGATGGGAGAAAATAGCGCTAATGATTGGGGAACCAGTTATTCCGGACACTTTTTATTAGAAGCAGAAAAAAAAGGGTTTGTTTTACCGTTAACTTTTAAGAGCAACTGGTTAAAATATCAAAAACAAGCTGCGCAAAATTGGAGACCTAGTTACAAATCCTATAATTCTGATTTAGCACAAGCTTACAGATTATACACCTTAGCTTTAGCTGGTAGTCCAGATTTAGGAGCAATGAATAGATTACGCGAATTTTCTGAAATTTCTAACGAAGCAAAATGGCGTTTAGCTGCTGCTTATGCTTTAGCTGGTCAAGCTGGAGCAAGCAACCAAGTATCTAGTACTGCTAATATAAATTTTAAACCTCAAAAATATAATTATTACACCTATGGATCTGTAGACAGAAACAGAGCTATGGCTTTAGAAACCATGATTTTAACCAAAGACAAACGTGTTAAAAATTTAGCTGAAACTATTGCAGAAGATCTGTCTAGCCAACGCTGGATGAGTACTCAAACAACAGCTTATAGTTTATTATCTATGGCTAAAATGGTAAATGCTAATGGAGGTAAAGCTATTAAATTAAGTTACACTGTAAATGGCAAAACTAAAACTATTGATACTAAAAATGCAATTGCACAACGCGATTTACCTATTAATGAAGGCAATAATACACTAACAATTAAAAACAACAAAGACAACCTGGTTTATGTTCGTGTTTTAAATTCGGGTAAATTACCATTAGGACAAGAGCTTACAGAACAACGAGGCTTAACCGCTAATGTTACATATAAAGACTTAAAAGGCAACAAGATTGATATTAGCAAATTACAACAAGGTCAAGATTTTGTAGCAACTGTGCAAGTTACAAACACAAAAGACTATAGTGTTAATGACGTAGCATTAACACAAATATTTCCTTCAGGTTGGGAAATTGTAAACACACGCTTTACAGCTTTTGGAAGCTCCACCTCTAGTCAAGCTAGATTTACAGACATTAGAGACGATCGTGTTAATTTCTACTTTGATTTAGGCCCTAAAAAGACTAATACGTTTAATGTAATGCTTAACGCGTCTTACTTAGGACAGTATTATTTACCAGGTGTTCAAGCTGAGGCTATGTATGACAACAAGTTTTTAGTACGTAATAAAGGACAATGGATTGAGGTAGAAAAATAAAGACATTAAACATAATTGGTAACACCTTATAAAACAATGATTAATATCTTTCAAAAGATGTTAATCGTCATTAAAAAAAATAAAACGAAATCATTAATAGCTTTCATATTAATGGTTTCGTATTATTTTTGCTTACCAAAGCAACTGTTTAAAGACCCAACAGCAACTGTAATTACCAGTGACAACAACCAATTATTAGGTGCTCAAATAGCCAAAGATGGACAGTGGAGATTCCCAGAAAGCGATAGTATTCCTAAAAAATTTAAAGATTGTATAATAGCTTTTGAAGACGAATATTTTTTTAGACATCTTGGTTTTAATCCAATTTCAATTGTAAAAGCTTTAAAAGAAAATCTAAGTCAAGGAAAAATCAAACGTGGCGGAAGCACCATTACACAACAAGTAATCCGACTTTCTAGAAAAGGTCAATCTAGAACTTATTTTGAAAAAATTAAAGAAATAATTTTAGCAACACGTTTAGAATTTAAATTTAGCAAAAAAAAGATTTTAAACCTATATGCTAGTCATGCACCTTTCGGCGGAAATGTTGTTGGTATTGATGCTGCAGCTTGGCGCTACTTTAATCGAAGTGCTCATAACCTATCATGGGCAGAGAGCGCTACACTAGCGGTTTTACCAAATGCACCAAGTTTAATATATCCTGGAAAAAATCAAAAATTACTATTAAACAAAAGAAATAGGTTACTCAAAAAATTATTAAAAAATGAAACCATAGACAGTCTAACCTACAACCTGTCTATTGCTGAAGCTTTACCACAAAAACCCTATGCATTACCTCAAATTGCACCACACTTACTTCAAAATATATCAAAAACTAACAGAGGTCAACGCGTTGCAACCACAATAAAAAAACAACTTCAAGAGCAATCCAACACAGTCGTTTTAAACCACTACAATACATTAAAACAAAATGAAATACACAATATCTCAGTATTAATTTTAGATGTCAACACACGTAAAGTATTAACCTATATTGGTAATGCACCAACAGATAAAAAACATCAAAACAGCGTAGATATTATAAATAAACCAAGAAGTACAGGTAGCATTTTAAAACCTTTTTTATATGCTGCAATGTTGGATGCAGGAGACATTTTACCAAATACGTTAGTAGCAGATGTTCCTTCCCAATTTGGAAGTTATTCTCCTCAAAATTATGACAAAACCTTTGATGGAGCTGTACCAGCAAAACGCGCCTTATCACGATCATTAAATGTTCCTGCTGTTAGAATGCTACAAGAGTTTGGACTAGATCGTTTTTACCATTACTTAAAAGCGTTACAACTTAAAGACATAACTTACAATGCAAACCATTATGGATTATCTTTAATATTAGGAGGAGCAGAAAGCAATTTATGGGATTTATGTAAAAGTTATGCAGCATTTTCTGGTACAATTAATCATTTTAACGATAATTCTTCTCAATATTTTTCAAACGAATTTTGCGAACCGACATTCTACCAAAACAAAACCATTGATTTTGGTACAAAATCCACTGAAAAAACACTTTTCGACGCTGCTTCTATTTACTTAACCTATGAAAGCATGAAAGAAGTAAATAGACCGGAAGGTGATGATAATTGGCAATTTTTTGATGACTCTAAACAAATTGCATGGAAAACAGGAACTAGTTTTGGGTTTAGAGACGCTTGGGCAATTGGCACAACTAAAAATTACGTTGTAGGCGTTTGGGTCGGTAATGCAGATGGAGAAGGAAGGCCAGGTTTAGTTGGCGTACAAGCTGCTGCACCAATCCTATTTGATATTTTTGATTTACTACCAAATAGTCAATGGTTTACTACACCTTATGATGAAATGAAAGAAGTTGAATTATGTGCTATCAGTGGATACAGAGCATCAGTAAATTGTAATCAGATAAAAAAACAATACATACAGTTAAGCGGAATAAAAACCGAACCCTGTCCTTACCATAAATTAATTCATTTAGATAATACTAAAACCTATCAAGTCAACTCCTCATGTGAAGATGTTAATACTATTAATACAACCTCATGGTTTGTACTTCCTCCTTTAATGGAATACTATTATAAAACTAAAAATCCATTTTACAAAGTTCTTCCTCCAACCCGATCAGATTGTTTTAATAAAAACGAAGTAAAAATGCAGTTCATCTATCCTAAGGAATCTTCTATCATTTTTCTACCTAAAGATTTTGACGAAAAAGTAAATGAAGTCGTCTTAAAAGTTGCACATTCTCAAAAAAACAGCACTCTTTTTTGGTATTTAAACAAAACGTACATTGGTCAAACTAACGATATTCATAATATCGCAATATCACCTAAAACAGGCAATCACAAGGTGTTTGTTATTGATGAAAATGGTAACGAAATGAGTCAAAACATGATAATTTCAAAATAAAATAACAAAAACACACCGAATATTCTTATTTTTTAACAGAATCTCATTATTTCATCGAAAAAAAACGCATTTCGTCTATCCGTATTAAATTAATCTTTTTAATAGTATACCTTTAAAACACCAACCCGTGTTTTAATACAAAATTTTTAGCACATAATAACTAAACAACCAATCCCATAAAAATGAAAAAAACTACATTCATTTTAGCTTTGCTATTCCTGTTAGTTGGATGGCAAGCTAACTCACAAATTTATTTACAAGAAAATTTTGATGTCTCCATACCTGCATCATGGACAATAACAGATGCAGGAGATGCCACAGGAGACTCTTGGTACTCAGGACAGCAAGGCGCTACAAATAGTCTAGATGGCACTAATGCTGCTATTGTAGATAGTGACGCAGTAGGTAGCGGAACACTATTAGTTGAAACGTTAACATCACCAGTATTTGATACTTCTACATCTACAGCATTATTTCTAGATTTTGATCAATACTATAACAATATAGGTAGTGACACTGCTGTAGTAGAAGTCTGGGACGGAACTGCTTGGGTTGCTGTATTAACTCAAACATCTGATGCAGGAGGTTTTAACACTCCTAACCAACAACATATTGACATTACAACATATGCTAATGCAGCAATGCAAGTACGATTTACTTATAACGATGCAAATAGTTGGGCTTGGTATTGGTTAGTTGACAATGTACTTATATACAATTCAACTTGTCCAAACCCAACCTCCTTAACAGTTGACAATATAACAACAACATCTACCGATATTTCTTGGCTAGCTGGTGGTACAGAAACAACATGGGAAATTGTTGTGCAAGCTTCAGGAACAGGTGTCCCAACAAGTTCCGGAGCAACAACTACGACAAATACTCCATATACAGACAACACTTTATCACCTTCAACAAATTATGAAGTATATGTTAGATCGAACTGTTCTGGAGATTATAGTATTTGGACAGGACCTGTTAACTTTACAACTTTAAATACACCACCTCCAGCTCCAACAGGAGTAACTTGTGCTACAGGTAGCTCCACATTTATATTTACTGAAGATTTTGGTAATGATACTAATTATGTACCATCAGGATGGACAGGTACTGCTTTTACAGATACTAATGGAGATTGGGATATCACTACAGAAAGTGCTAATTCATCTTCAACAGGACCAGATATTACATGGGACGGCAATTCAGGAACCCATTTAGAATATGAGGGTTCTGGTAATACAGCAAATGTAGCCTCTGCAATTACACCTGCTATTGATTTATCAACAGCTGTAGATGGAGCAGAATTATCTTTTTACATGCATGCTTTTGGTGGCGATATGGGAACTCTAAATATTGGAGTTAGCACATCTCAAACAGGTCCTTTCACTAACGAATATACTTGGGTTGGAGATTATCAGTCGGCAGGAGATGAAGCTTGGGTACCAATAGGTGTTAATTTAGATGCCTATTTAGGTCAAGTCATATATATTGAAATTAGCTATGTTGGAACAGGTGATACCTGGGAAAGTGATATGGCTATAGATCAAGTTCGTGTTGAAACTTGTGGTGATTTTTGCGTCGCTCCAACTAGCATAACTGTTGATGCTATAACAGATACTACAGCAGATTTATCATGGATAGCAAATAACTCTGAGACAGCATGGGAAGTTGTTGTGCAAGCAGCAGGAACTGGTATGCCAACAACAGCAGTTACAACTGTAACAACAAATCCTTATACTGCAACAGGACTAACAGCTAGTACATCTTACGAAGTTTACATTTTAGCAGATTGTGGATCAGGAACTAGTGTTTGGGCTGGACCAATAAACTTCACAACACTAAACACTCCTCCTCCAGCTCCAACAGGAGTTGCTTGTGCTACAGGTAGCTCCACATTTATATTTACTGAAGATTTTGGTAATGATACTAATTATATACCATCAGGATGGACAGGTACTGGCTTTGATGGTTCAAACGGAAATTGGCGTATCACAACAGAAAATGCAAACTCAACATCAACAGGACCAAATGTTACTTGGAATGGTAATCCAGGAACCCATTTAGAATATGAGAGCTCAGGTAATGCTACCGATATAGCCTCAGCAATAACACCTGCTATTGATTTATCAACAGCAATAGATGGAGCAGAATTATCTTTTTATATGCATGCTTTTGGTGATGACATAGGGACTCTAAGTATTGGTATTAGCACATCTCAAGTAGGTCCTTTTACTAACGAATACAACTGGATAGGAGACTACCAAAATACAGCAGACGAAACTTGGATACCAATAGGTATAAATTTAGATGCCTACCTAGGACAAGTCATATATGTTGAAATTAGCTATGGTGGCTCTGGTGCTGGATTTGAAGGAGATTTAGCAATAGACCAACTACGTGTTGAAGCATGTGGAACATTTTGTATTGCTCCAACAGCCATTACAGCGACTAATATAACAGAAACAGCTGCAGATATTTCTTGGACACCAAGTGGTGCTGAAACAGAATGGAATTACGTGCTACAACCAGCCGGAACTGGCGTACCTACTTCAGGAACAGTTGTAACTTCTTCAACAATATCAGAGACAACATTAAATTCTGCAACTGATTATGAGGTTTATATACAGGCATTATGTGGAAATGAATCAAGTACTTGGGCTGGTCCTTTTAACTTTTCAACATTAACCCAGTTCAACTTTATATTAGATTGCGCAACGGATGGACCACAAACCATTGACTATTGTTATGACAATAATGACACTAATGTATTTACATTTTCATCTACAGATGGAACACCTTTAAATTTAACAATTAATGCTGGTCAAGTTGAAAATAACTTTGATGAAGTTATTGTACTGGATTCTGATGGAGTTACAAATTTAAATGCTGCTACACCTTATGGTAATAGTGGTCAAATTTCTGGGTTAACATTCCAATCTACAGGAGACACCATTTCATTTGCAATAGAATCTGATATAAGTGCTAGTTGTCAAAGTAGTGGTTATACTTCTGTTAATATAACAGTGAATTGTGCAACTTGTATAAATCAAGCAGTAAACTTTAACCCTATTACTGACTGTACTAACGGAAATAATGAATTTTACATCGAAACAGATATTACTAGTATTGGTGATGCTATGGGCCTAAACATTTCAGACAATCAAGGTTCTACTCTTCAAAATACAACAACAACAGGTATTATCACAATGGGTCCATACCCATTAAATACAGATGTTATTATTACGGTTGAAAATGCTGACGATGTAAACTGTATTGTTACTAGCAATACTATCAATGTTCCAGTTTGCCCTCCTTCAAACGATGAATGTTCAGGAGCTATAATTGTTATGCCAAATGCTGATGAAAATTGCACAAACATTACTAATGCCTCTCTTTATGGAGCAACTTCATCTACACAAACAAGTACCTGCACAGGAGATACCAATGATGACGTATGGTTTCAATTTACTGCAATAGCTACAGATCATGGGATTTCATTAAATAATATTATTGGTGATACCACTAATTTAGATCATGCTTTATACGAAGGAACAGATTGCAACAGTTTAACAAATATTTATTGCGAAATAACAAATAACAGTACAGCTAATGGCTTAGTTGTTGGTAACACATACTTTATAAGAGTTTTTACAGCAGATGATATTGACTTCCAAGATGTGAGTTTTGATTTATGTGTTTTCACAATTCCACCACCAATTATTACAGATGACACTCAATATACTGTAGATGAGCTTATAAACGACGTACTAGTTAATTCTCCTTGCGCGATAGTAAACAATGTGACCTCTTCTACTGGTACTGATTTTGGAGGACCAAATGGTATTGGATACTTTGAAGCTAATGGTTCTGGCTTTCCTTTTGAAAGCGGAATTGTAATGACAACTGGTAACGTACTAAACGCTCCAGGTCCAGAAACGGGAACTTTAAGTGACGGAAACACAAGCTGGCCTGGTGATGCAGACTTAGAATCATTTATTAATCAAGGACCAACTAATAATGCTTCAATAATAGAATTTGAGTTTACTCCTTTAATTGACGAATTAACATTTAACTTTATTTTTGCAGCTGAAGAATATGGAGCTTTCCAATGTGGTTTCTCTGATGCTTTTGCTTTTATTTTAACAGATATAACTTCTGGAGGAGCACCAGTAAATATTGCTGTAGTACCAGGAACTACAGATCCAGTTTCAGTATTTACCATCAGAGATAATATACACAATACAAGTTGTGCTTCTTCAAACCCTTCTTTATTTGATGCATATTATGGTGCAGGAACTGGACTTCCTGCGATTTCAAATCCAACAAACTTTATAGGTAGAACAGTCCCTTTAACTGCTTTAGCAACTGTAATACCAAATAACACTTACAGTATTAAATTAGTAGTAGCAGATGATGGAGATACAGCTTTTGACTCAGCTGTATTCTTAGAAGCTAGTAGTTTTGATATTGGTGAAATAGATTTAGGTGAAGATATTTTATTAGATAGTGGTTTAGCAAGCTGTGAAGGTGATGCTGTAACACTAGACATTGGTGTACCTCAACCTGCTGGAACAGTTATTACTTGGTATACTGTAGGTAACGGAATTACAGAACCAATAGCAGGTGAAACTGACCCTACATTAACCGTAAACGAAACTGGCACATACCAAGTTGATATTGTATTTACAGGTACTTCATCTGCATGTTTCTACTCTGACGATGTTGTTGTTGAGTTCTTTGAAAATCCAGAAGCAGAAACACAAACAGCTATACTTGCCTGTGATATTGATAACACATCAACAGCTGTTTTTGATATAACAGAAAATGAAGCCAATATTATTGGCACACAAACAGATGTTGTTGTTAGTTATTTTGAAACAGAACAAGATGCATTAGATGGAACAGATCCAATTACATCTGTTACTACCTATAGTGCTACAGCTAATACTATTATATATTTTAGGGTAGAAAACACAACAACTGGATGTTATGCCACTAATACTTTTAACCTAGAACTGGCAACAAAACCTGTATTGGTTCAATCTGAAGATGTTATAGGATGTGATAATGACGAAGACGGTATCTCAGAATTTGATTTAACCATAAACGAAACAGTAATATCAGGAGGACAAACGGATTTAGTATATACTTATTACACAAGTTTAGACGATGCTAACATGAGCAATGATCCAATAATTAATGTAACAACTTATGAATCCCCTGGAGCTGAAACTATTTATATTAGAGTTGAAAATGCTATGACTGGATGTTTTGAAACTACAACTTTTGATTTAGTGTTTGGTATTACACCAGAAACTACTTTTGACAGTACTATAACTTATGAAGTTTGTCCAAATGCAACGTCACCAATTACTATAACAGCAGAAGCTGTTAATTATACAGCCTCAGAAGTAAGTATAGTTTGGTATAATGAAGGTGTTATAATACCAGGAGCTAATAATTTAGCACTAAACACTGTATTAACAGCAGGAGAATATGAAATAGAAGTAACTTTTAACGACACAGGCTGTTCACAATCAGCTTTTGTAGAGGTAACCGAGTTAGAAACTTGTATTATACCTCAAGGTATTTCACCAAATAATGATGGGTATAATGATGCTTTTGATTTAAGTAGTTTTGATGTTCAAAGTTTAGAGATTTTTAATCGTAATGGACGTAAAGTATACTCTAAAACTAATTATACAAACCAATGGGAAGGACAATCTGATAACGGAGATATGCTACCAGTAGGAACATATTACTATGTTATGAAGTACCAAGGTACCAAAACAAAAGCCGCATGGGTATATTTAAACAGATAAACTAACTAGAAAACAAAAAAACAACAGATGAAAAAAATAGTATATATTGTATTCCTAGTGTTTATAGGTGTACAAGCCCAACAAGATCCACAATATACAC
Organism: Olleya sediminilitoris; assembly: GCF_016785945.1. Classification (GTDB taxonomy): domain Bacteria; phylum Bacteroidota; class Bacteroidia; order Flavobacteriales; family Flavobacteriaceae; genus Olleya; species Olleya sediminilitoris. Next base: position 201,684 of record NZ_JAEMEF010000001.1, read on the forward strand.
AGTATATGTATAACATGAATGTGGTAAACCCAGCCTATGCAGGCTCTACAGAAAGTGTATCAATAGGTGCACTTTACAGAAGTCAATGGGTTGGTTTAGAAGGTGCACCAACAACAGGTACTCTAGCTATACATTCTCCAGTAGGAAGCAATGTAGGATTAGGTTTCTCTTTAATTAGTGATGAAGTTGGACCTGTACAAGAAACCAATGCTTATGTAGATTTCTCGTATACAATACCAGTAGGAAACACAACTAAATTGGCTTTTGGATTAAAAGCAGGAGCAACCTTTCATGATATTGGATTAACAGGATTAGAACTTACAGATCCAGACGATCCATTTTTCTCAGAGAATATAAATGAGACGACACCAAATATTGGAGCAGGATTATATTTTTATAAGCCAAGTAAGTATTACATCTCAGCCTCTATGCCAAACATATTAAGTTCGGTACATTTAGATGCTAATGGCTACAAAATAGGATCAGAAACACAACACTTTTTTGGAGCAGCAGGATACGTATTTGATTTGTCAGAAGACTTTAAGCTAAAGCCACACGCTTTAGCTAAAGTTGCTTTTGATGCACCAGTAAGTTTTGATGTCAATTTAAACCTGTTTATGTATGATGTTGTAGAAGTAGGAGCAGGTTACCGTTTAGATGATTCTTTTAGTGGTATGATTAACTTTTTAGTTGCACCAAATTTAAGAATAGGTTATGCTTATGACAGTATCCAATCACAATTAGATGTCGTAACCAATTCTTCACATGAGATTTTTATCAATTTTGATATTAATTTACCAAGAAAAGTATCACGTTCACCACGTTATTTCTAATCCATTAAGTTAACCAAGACAATGAAAAAAATACAACTATTTATATGCGCTATCTTATTAAGCAGCACTTGTGTGTTTGCTCAAAGTAATGCCACCAAAAAAGCTGATAAGTTATTTGCTAAATATAAATTTGTAAATGCTATAGAAGCCTATACAAAACTAGTAGAAAAAGGAGAAGGCGACCCTTATATTTACTCTAAATTAGCCGAAGCAAACTACAACATTTACAATACTATTGAGGCAGAAAAATGGTATGCAAAAGCATTTGAAGCTGGAGCTTCAAAACCAGAAATGCTTTACAAGTATTCTGAAATGCTAAAAGCTAACGGTAAATATGATGCTTCTAATTTGCAAATGAACAAATTTGCAACTATGCGACCAGGAGATGATCGTGCAGTAATGTATAAATCTAATCCTGATTATTTAGCAAAAATACTGGATAAAGGCAAAAAATTTAATGTTCAAAACTTAGATTTAAACAGTAAAAATGCTGATTTTGGAGGCTCACTTCAAAATGGTAAATTATACATTACCTCTTCAAGAAATGATAGCCGAAAAAAATACGGTTGGAATGAAGAACCATTTTTAGATGTCTATCAATATACAGTAGCTGAAGATGGATCTTTTCAAGGTGAAACATTATTACCTAACGACATAAACACCAAATACCATGAAGGTATCACAAGCTTTACACCAAATGGTAAATTAATGTTTTTCTCTAGAGAAAGCTTTTTTGAAAACATCTATGAAAAAGACAGTGTTTCTAACACTAAATACAGTGTATTACACTTATTTAAGGCAAAAAAAGAAGCTGATGGGTTCTCTCAAGTAGAAGCATTATCAATAAACAGTCCTAATTATTCTATAAAAAACCCAACCATTAGTGCTGACGGAAGCACCATCTATTTTGCAAGTGATATGGCTGGAGGATTTGGTAAGTTTGATATTTACAAAGCCACTTTAGACAGTAACGGAGAAGTTGGCACACCAGTAAACATGGGACAAAAAATAAATACAGAAGGGCAAGAAATGTTTCCTTTTATAAGTGATAATAATACCTTGTATTTTTCTTCAACTGGACACTTAGGGTTAGGAGGAATGGATGTGTTTTACACAAAAGAAATTGATGGAAAAATTGGCCCTATACGTAATGTAGGTATTCCTGTTAATAGTAATGGAGATGATTTTGCTTTTTTAATCAATGAAGTCTCAGGTGAAGGTTTTGTGTCTTCCAATCGTGATGGAGGAAAAGGAAGTGATGACATTTATGCTATTAAAAAAATACAACCTTTATGTGATGTATTAATAGTAGGTACCATTTTAGATGAAAAAACAGGAAAAACATTACCAGGAGCATTAACAAGTTTAGTAGACGCACAGGGTAATATTTTAGCAACAAAACCAGCAAATTCAGAAGGTAAGGTAGAATACATTGTAGAGTGCGAAACAGACACAGAGCTACAAGTCACAATGCAAGGTTATGAAAGTAATAAAGTTGCTATAAAGGGCTCAAATGAAGAAGAAATAGAAACAACTGTTAAACTACAACCAATTGAAAAGATTGTAATACCAAAAGTAGAAGTAGTATTAAATCCAATCTATTTTGATTTTGACAAATCAAACATTACAGCACGTGCTGCTTTTGAATTGGATAACTTAGTACAAGTCATGAATAAATATCCTGACATGGTTATTCAAGCTACATCACATACAGATTTTAGAGGTCCAGCTGAGTATAACCAAAACTTATCCGAAAGACGTGCGCAAACCACAAGACAGTACATTATCTCAAAAGGAATTGATGCTGGAAGAATAATGGCTTCTGGTCAAGGAGAAACCAATCCTGCTATAAACTGTAATCCTTGTAAAGAAGAGGATCACGATTTAAACCGAAGAAGTCAATTTATTATTACTAGTGGTGGACCACAATAATAATTAATAAGCTTAACCAAAAAACCAAAAAATAGCCTTGCAATTTGTAAGGCTATTTTTTTGTCTAAAATTTGACATTAACTTCTAATTATATTTACCATTTACTGAAGGGAAACTGACTTAATTGTGAGTTATAATATTTTACATCACCTGTTACTTCATTAGCTAACCAATCTGGTTTAATAAAATGCTCGTTTTCAGAATTTAATTCTACTTCTGCAACAACCAAACCTTCATTTGAACCTAAAAATTCATCTATTTCAAAAATATGATTACCAACTTTCACTTCATATCTCACTTTATCTATTACTTCTTCTAAACACAATGCTAACAACTGCTTAGCTTCCGCGTTAGCGATTTCTTTTTCCCATTCAAATCGTGACAATCCATTTTTAGAAGACTCACCTTTTATTGTTAAATAGCCCATCTCACCTTTTAATCGTACTCTAACAGTACGTTTTTTATCTGTACTTAAAAATCCCTGTATAATTCTTGTTTGTTTAAAAGCTTCGGCTTTAAAATTATTAGAATTAACTAAAAATTTACGTTCTATTTCAATCATTATTTTATTATGTTAAAAAATATCTTACTCTAAATTCAAATACAAAAAAAAGACAATTAATGTCTAAATTTACAAGATGCAAAACGATTTACCAATAAGAAAAATTATTCATGTGGATATGGATGCATTTTATGCATCTGTTGCACAAATGGATAATCCTGATTTAAAAGGTAAAGCTATTGCTGTTGGTGGTGGTGGACCACGTGGTGTTATTAGTGCTGCTAGCTATGAAGCCAGAAAATTTGGAGTTAAAAGCGCAATGTCTGGTAGGTTGGCTATAAAACTGTGTCCCCATTTAATTTTTGTTAAAACGGATTTTGAACGCTACAAAGCCATATCTAATAAAATTAGAAACATCTTTTATGACTATACAGATTTGGTTGAGCCTTTGTCTTTAGACGAAGCCTATCTTGATGTAACCGAAAACAAAAAAGGTCATCCAAGTGCTTCTATGCTTGCGGAAGAAATAAGAAACAGAATTTTTAATGAAGTGGGTCTTACTGCCTCTGCTGGTATTAGTATAAATAAATTTGTAGCAAAAATTGCAAGTGATTACAATAAGCCTAATGGTCAAAAAGTAGTTAATCCTGAAGAAGTTTTAGGCTTTTTGGAAGCGTTAGATATTAGAAAATTTTACGGTATTGGTAAGGTAACCGCAGAAAAAATGTACCAAAAGGGCATCTACAACGGAATGGATTTAAAGTCTAAATCTATGGAATTTTTAGAATCTAATTTTGGCAAATCAGGCAAATCCTACTACTACATTGTAAGAGGCATACATAATAGTGAAGTTAAACCTAATAGGATTAGAAAAAGTTTAGCTGCTGAACGAACTTTTAATGAAAACTTATCTTCAGAAATATTTATGCTTGAAAAATTAAAACATATTGCGGACGAAGTCGCTAAACGGTTAAATAAAAGCAATGTCGCAGGAAAAACAATAACATTAAAAATTAAGTATAGCGATTTTACATTGCAAACACGAAGTAAAACTCTCCCATATTTTGTGGCTGATGCATCTATAATTTTAGATACAGCAAAAGATTTACTGTATCAGGATAAAATGAGCAATTCGGTAAGATTATTAGGGATTTCGTTATCTAATTTAAACACAACTAAAAAACCTAAAATCGCTGAAAACAAAAAAGCAATTAGCGTACAGTTGCGTTTTGGCTTTTAAGCAACTTCTAAAATACGCTCTAGAGGAATAATGGTTGAAGTTTTTAAAATCACATACTCATCTGTGACTCCCCAAATAGTAGTATTAACACGTTTAACGCCTTCACTATCTGCAAATAAAATTCTTACTTTTTGATGCTCTAAATTACCTAAAACCATAGCCCTTTTTAAAGTTAAGCAACGTTCAGCTTTCTCTTTTTTGGAGACTAATAGTTCTTCTTTTGGAAAGGTTAAATATTTAATTTGTTCTTTTTCAATTGTCGGGATATTGACATTTTTCATGATGACTGTTTTAGTTTAGTACTTTAAATTAATAAATCCACACCAAACAACCCAATTAAAATCTAATATTCTCATTATTTTAACATTACTTGTAAGTAATTTAAAACAAAAAAAAGATCAACTATAATATATAGCTGATCTTTTTTATTTTGTTGAATTTATAATTTAAAAATTACAGCTTTCAATTTCTGTAACTCTTAAAGTGTTTACCATCCCTTTTTCTTGAATTGGCATTGCTGCTAAACTAATAAGCATGTCTCCTACTTCTAAAAATCCTTTTTTACATGCAATTGCATTAACATCCTCTATGGTTTCATCGGTACTAACAAACTTATCGTAATAAAAAGCTGTAACTCCCCAAAGTAAACTTAATTGCGTTAATATGCGCTTATTTGAGGTAAACACAAGTATATGTGTACTTGGTCTCCAAGCAGAAATTTGAAAAGCGGTATAACCACTATTGGTTAACGTAGAAATTGCTTTCGCATTAATATCATTAGCCATATGTGCTGCGTGATAACAGATAGATTTTGTTATGTAACGCTTAGTACGAATATGAGGAGGAGATTGTGGCACTTGTATTAAATCAGAATCTTCTACACTTTTTATTATGTTAGACATCTGACGGATAACTTGTACAGGATATTGACCAACACTGGTCTCTCCAGATAACATTACTGCATCTGCACCATCCATAACACTATTGGCTACATCATTAACTTCTGCTCTAGTTGGTGTTAAACTAGTAATCATAGTTTCCATCATTTGGGTTGCAATAATTACTGGTATTCTAGCACGTTTTGCACGTAATACTAATTGCTTTTGTACTAATGGTACTTCTTCAGCAGGAATTTCTACTCCTAAATCTCCACGAGCTACCATTAATCCATCACAATAAGCCACAATTTTATCAATATTTTCTACTGCTTCTGGCTTTTCAATTTTTGCTATAATCGGAATTTTATGATCGCTATGTTTTTTTATCAGTTCTTCTAATTGCATTAAATCTTCAGCATGACGCACAAAAGATAATGCCATCCAATCTACACCAATTTTACAAGCAAATATTGCATCATCAACATCTTTTTCCGTTAAAGCAGGTTGAGAAATATTTGTATTAGGAAGATTTACCCCTTTTTTAGACTTTAATGGTCCACCTTGAATAACCTTAGCTTTTACTTCAGATTTTTTATCTGTAGATACAACTTCAAAAATTAATTTTCCATCATCTAACAGTATACGTTCACCAGGTTTAGCATCTTGAGGAAAACTATCGTAAGTCATGTAAACGCGTTCTTTAGTTCCTTCAAAACGTTCTCCAGTAGCAAAAATAATTTCGTCTCCTGGATTTACAATAACTTCACCTTTCATAACACCAACACGTAGCTTAGGACCTTGAAGGTCTCCTAATATTGATGCATTGTAACCAAACTCTTCGTTTAGTTCTCTTATCATTTTTACACGTTCTTCAACGTCTTTATAATCTGCGTGAGAAAAGTTGATTCTAAATACATTAGCACCTTCGTCTAACATACCTTTTAAAACCTCTTTACTACTTGTTGCTGGTCCTAGAGTTGCAACGATTTTAGTCTTTTTTCTGTGTGGCATTAGTTAAATATTAAATTGTCTTTAGATTTTAAAGTATCAGCATCTATACTGTAAGCTGTCACTACTTGTGGAATCTTAAGAAGATTATTTAAAATAATTTTTTCTTTATTATTAAATTCTGTTTCTATTTTAAGAAGAAAGTTTACCTTTTTAAATTCTGGTAATAAATAGTGATTTGTACTACCTAAATGATCTTCTCCAAATAACGAATTGGATTGTTCAACAGAATTGCTGTTTTGTATTTTACAGTTATTTGCAACTAAATGATAAGTGGTTAATTGTTTATCATCAAACCATTCAAAGATTGCATAATTAGTATTTAAGCTAGGATTGGTAACATCCCGTTTTTGTCTTTTAAGCTTAATGTCTAATGATTTATTAATTAAATAAGCCAATCTGTAATCTTCTATTACGCAATGAATACCAATTAAAGCGTAATGCTCTTCTTCTAAAAATTCGTCTAAAGAAAGTTTTCGAACAGCCATTTTAATTATTAAATTAAATGTAAATATAGTACTAAAAGAATGAATTATTATGAATTTTACCTAAACTTAACAACAATTTATTACGAAAACGTTTGAGTAAACCGCTTTATTTTATCAGTTATGTAATTTAAGAGACTTAAATGAAACCGCCTTTTGATATTTGAGATTGAAGTGCAAAAAAAGCGCGTTTGGATGCTTTCTCTTCTGCTTTCTTTTTAGAAGTCGCTCTAGCTTTAGCCACAACTTTTTTATCTATAGATAATTTTACAGAAAAATGCTTAACGTCATCATTACCTGTATCTTCATATACGTTGTAATCAAAAACCTTTTTTTCTTTTTGACACCACTCAATAAGAAGACTTTTGTAGCTTATGACTTTACCTTCTAATTTCTCTATATCAACATAAGGATCAATCACACGTTTCTGAATAAACTTTTCACAGTTTAAATAACCTTTATCCAAATAAATAGCACCAATTAAAGCTTCAAATAAATTACCATGAATATTGTCACCAAATTGACCTTTTGGTATTTTACTTTTAACAATATCAATAAGCTTTAAATCTTTACCAAGCTCGTTTAAATGCTCACGACTAACAACTTTAGATCTCATTTTGGTTAAATAACCTTCGTCACCTCCAGGAACTTCTGTGTATAAATGGTGTGCAATGACAGCACTTAGCATAGCGTCACCTAAAAACTCTAGTCTTTCGTAATTTATAATGTGACCCTTTTCATCCTTTATATTCATCGATCGATGGGTAAAGGCAGTCTTATAATAGTTTAAAGTTTTGGGTTTAAATTTTAAAATTTCTGAAATAGCCACAAAAAATTCACCCTTATCATTTTTTGATTGGGATTTAAATATGTTGCGAATGCCTTTCATTCAGTAAAACTAGTCTAATTTTTTAAATAACACACAAGCATTATGTCCTCCAAAACCAAAAGTATTGCTCATTGCAACTTTGATGTCTCTTTTTTGAGGCTTGTTAAGTGTTAAATTTAAATCTTGGTCTATATTCTCGTCAACTGTAGTATGATTAATTGTTGGTGGCACGATACCGTTTTCCATTGCAAGAATAGCTGCAATAGACTCGATAGCTCCTGCTGCACCTAACAAGTGACCAGTCATAGACTTTGTAGAGTTTATGTTAATTGTTTTAGCATGATCACCAAAAACTTCTTTAATAGCTTTCAACTCGGCAACATCACCTAAAGGTGTAGACGTACCATGAGTATTAATATGATCAACATCTTCTGGTTTTAAACCAGCATTTTCTAAGCAGTTTTTCATAACTGCTATAACACCTATTCCGTCTGGATGTGGTGCAGTCATATGGTGAGCATCAGAAGACATTCCGCCTCCTAAAACTTCAGCATATATTTTTGCTCCTCTTGCTTTTGCATGCTCATATTCTTCAAGAATAATTGCTCCTGCTCCTTCACCTAAAACAAATCCATCACGTGTAGCATCAAAAGGTCTTGATGCAGTTTCTGGACTTTCATTTCTAGTTGATAAAGCGTGCATAGCATTAAACCCTCCCATTCCTGCAATAGTTACTGCTGCTTCACTACCTCCAGTCACAATAACATCACAATGTCCTAAACGTATATAGTTTAAAGCATCAATCATTGCGTTAGCCGAAGAAGCACATGCAGATACAGTAGTATAATTAGGACCCATAAAACCATTTTTAATAGAAATGTTTCCTGGAGCAATATCTGCTATCATCTTTGGGATGAAAAAAGGATTAAATCTAGGAGTACCATCACCAGCAGCAAAATTTAAAACTTCATTTTGAAAAGTTTCTAAACCACCAATTCCAGCTCCCCAAATAACGCCAACTCTAAGTTTGTTAACGGTATCCAAATCAAGGTTTGAGTCCGCAATAGCCTCATCTGATGCGACCATTGCGTACTGTGTAAACCTATCCATTTTTCGGGCTTCTTTTCTATCTAGAAAATCTGTAGCCACGAAGTTTTTTAACTCGCAAGCAAATTTTGTTTTGAATTTTTCAGAATCAAAATATGTTATAGGTGCAGCACCACTTTTACCACTAATAAGACCAGACCAATACTCGTCCTTAGTGTTTCCAATTGGCGTTAACGCTCCTAACCCTGTAACTACTACTCGCTTAAGTTCCATAAATATTGTGCTTATTTTGCAGCTTCAATATAAGATACAGCTTGACCTACTGTCGCAATGTTTTCTGCTTGGTCATCTGGAATCTGGATATCGAATTCTTTTTCAAATTCCATGATTAATTCTACAGTGTCTAATGAATCTGCTCCTAAGTCGTTTGTGAAGCTAGCTTCAGTTACAACTTCGTTTTCATCAACACCTAATTTGTCTACGATGATCGCTTTTACTCTTGATGCAATGTCTGACATAATTTTAATTTTTTAGTTTTAATTAAGTGGCAAAAATAAAAAACTTTAATTTAAAACACACGTTTACTTAAAAAATGTGCTACTAATTTAAATATTTAAATTGAAGAATTTCTGTTTTAGCCCGTAATTGTTAATAATTATTGCTTTTTTTGTTTGAAGATTTTAACATTGAAACTAGAAAATGAAACGTGTAGTAATTTTTGCGTCCGGAAGCGGAAGTAATGCTGAAAATTTAATAAGGTTTTTCCAAAATAGAGACAATGCGTCTGTTATTCAGGTATTAACTAACAATCCTCATGCCAAAGTATTAGACAGGTGTAAAAAACTAAAAGTTAGCGCATTATCGTTTAATAAAACAGCCTTTACAGCAACAGATGATATTTTAAACCTTCTAAAATCTACCCAACCTGATTTAATTGTATTAGCTGGTTTTTTATGGAAGTTTCCAGAAAACATCTTAAAATACTTTCCAAACAAAGTAATAAATGTACATCCAGCTTTACTGCCAAAATTTGGGGGAAAAGGCATGTATGGTATGCACGTACACGATGCTGTTGTTAAAAATAAAGAAACCGAAACTGGAATAACTATTCATTATGTTAATGAACATTATGACGAAGGTGCTATTATTTTTCAAGCAAAATGTAAGGTTTTAGCATCAGATACAGCTCAAGATGTGGCTGAAAAGATTCATGAATTGGAGATGAAACATTTTCCTGAGGTAGTTAACCAACTATTAAACAAATAAGATTTCCGCTTAAGCGGAAATACTACAATGGGTAAAAAAAAGAAAAAATACTATACGGTTTGGCAAGGACACCATAAAGGTGTTTTTGAAACCTGGAACGATTGTAAAGCTCAAATTAAAGATTATCCAGGTGCTCAATATAAGTCTTTCGCTACATTTGTTGCTGCTAAAGAGGCTTTAAAAGGAAACTACTTTGACTACATTGGAAAAAAAGAAAGCTTTAAAAGCCAACTTAGTGCTGAGCAACTAAAAAAAATAGGACAACCCAACTATAACTCCATTGCTGTAGATGCAGCATCATCAGGAAATCCTGGAATCATGGAATATCGTGGTGTAGACACAAAATCTAAAAAACAATTATTTATACAAGGTCCTTTTGCTGAAGGCACCAATAATATTGGAGAATTTTTAGCTCTTGTACATGGTTTAAGTTTTTTAAAAAAACATGATAGTGACCGTATTATATATACTGACTCTAGAACTGCTATGAGTTGGGTACGCAAAAAAACATGCAATAGCAAACTACAACGTAATGCCAAAAACAAACCTGTGTACGATTTGGTAGATCGTGCTGTTAAATGGTTAAAAGCAAACGACTATAAAACAACCATTGTTAAATGGGAGACAAAAGCTTGGGGAGAAATCCCTGCAGATTTTGGACGAAAATAAGATGTTACGACTATACCAAAATACTCCATAAAAAGCGTATATTTGCGCCTTAATTTAAAACGCTTTTATGAGCAAATTAGTAATTGTAGGTACAGTAGCTTTTGATGCTATTGAAACACCTTTTGGAAAAACAGACAAAATTCTTGGTGGAGCAGCAACCTATATTGGGTTATCTGCAGCAAACTTTAATGTAGATCAAGCAGCAGTATCTGTTGTTGGTGGAGATTTTCCTCAGGAATATTTAGATCTTTTAAAAGATAGAAATGTAGATATTGAAGGTATCGAGATTGTAAAAGATGGTAAAACTTTCTTTTGGAGTGGTAAATACCATAACGACATGAACTCTCGTGATACGCTAGCTACAGAACTTAATGTTTTAGAACATTTTAATCCTGTCGTGCCAGAAAATTATCGCGATGCAGAGATTGTAATGCTAGGTAACTTACATCCTATGGTACAACAAGGTGTATTGGACCAAATGACTAAAAAGCCAAAATTAGCTATTTTAGATACTATGAATTTTTGGATGGACATCGCATTAGACGATTTGCTTGCAGTGATCAAAAATGTAGATGTTATTACCATTAATGATGAAGAAGCAAGACAATTAACAGGAGAATATAGTTTAGTTGTTGCTGCTAGAAAAATTCATGAAATGGGACCAAAATACGTGGTTATTAAAAAAGGAGAACATGGTGCTTTATTATTTCATGATGACCATATGTTTTATGCTCCTGCTTTACCGTTAGAAGAAGTTTTTGACCCTACTGGTGCTGGAGATACTTTTGCTGGTGGATTTGCTGGCTATTTAGCAAGTACTGGAGATATTAGTTTTGAAAACATGAAAAATGCAGTAATCTACGGATCTACATTGGCATCCTTTTGTGTAGAGAAATTTGGAACAGAACGCATGGTTAATTTGACAAAAGAAGAAGTCAATAACCGCTTGCAAGAATTTAAGAAACTAACACAGTTTGATATAAAATTATAAGTCACCAACGCGCTCAAAATTTGAGCGCGTTTTTTAGTTTATTATTTAAAATAACACAACTCACAACACAACAACAATGAGTGATGCTTTAAAACACGAGTGCGGAATTGCACTAATTAGATTACTTAAACCTTTAGAATTTTATAAAGAAAAATATGGTAGTGCATTTTATGGAGTCAATAAAATGTATTTAATGATGGAAAAGCAGCACAATCGTGGTCAAGATGGTGCAGGTTTTGCTAGTATTAAAATGGATACCAAACCTGGAGAACGTTATATAAGTCGCGTAAGATCCATACAGCAACAACCAATACAAGATATTTTTGCTCAAATTAATGAGCGTATTAATAAAGAACTAGCAGAGCATCCAGAATACCAAGATAGTGTTGACTTACAAAAAAAACACATACCATACATAGGTGAGTTATTATTAGGTCACGTACGCTACGGTACATTTGGTAAAAATAGCGTAGAGAGTGTTCATCCATTTTTAAGACAAAATAACTGGATGCATCGTAACCTTATTATGGCTGGTAACTTTAATATGACCAATGTTAAAGAGCTTTTCCAAAACTTAGTAGATCTTGGACAACATCCAAAAGAATATACCGACACCATTACCATAATGGAAAAAATCGGTCACTTTTTAGACGATGCTGTTAGTAAAATTTACAAAGAGCTTAAAAAAGAAGGTTACGGTAAACACGAGTGCTCACCATTAATTGCAGAACGTCTAAAAATTGCAAAAATATTAAGACGTGCTGCAAAAAATTGGGATGGCGGATACGCTATGGCTGGTTTAATTGGTCATGGAGATGCTTTTGTATTACGTGATCCTGCAGGAATCCGTCCAGCATACTACTATAAAGATGACGAAATAGTTGTTGTAGCTTCTGAGCGTCCTGTTATACAGACTGTATTTAATGTAGAATTTAAAGACGTAAAAGAATTAGAACCTGGTAATGCTATAATTGTAAAAAAATCAGGACAAACGTCTATCAAACAAATTCTAGAACCTTTAGAAAGAAAATCTTGTAGTTTTGAACGTATTTACTTTTCTAGAGGAAGTGATGCCGAAATATATCAAGAACGCAAAATGCTTGGTCGTTTATTAATGCCTAAAGTATTAAAGTCTATAAACAATGATACTGAAAACTCGGTGTTTTCATACATTCCTAACACAGCTGAAACTTCATTTTACGGAATGATTGAAACTGTTGAAGAACATTTAAACCAGAAAAAAACTCAAGCCATTTTAGATGGTAATGGTAAATTATCTGCAGAGCGTGTTACCTCTATTTTAAAAGAGCGTCCAAGAATTGAAAAAATAGCTATTAAAGATGTCAAGCTAAGAACTTTTATAACAGAAGATAGTAGTCGTGATGACTTAGTTGCACACGTTTATGATGTAACTTATGGTGTTATCAAACCTACGGATAATCTTGTTATAATTGATGATAGTATTGTACGTGGTACTACTTTAAAGAAAAGTATTATTAAAATGGTAGACAGGTTACATCCTAAAAAGATTGTAATTGTATCTTCTGCACCACAAATACGTTTTCCTGATTGCTATGGTATTGACATGGCTAACCTAGAAACATTAGTAGCTTTTAATGCTGCATTAGCTTTACTTAAAGAAAACAATAAATATGATTTAGTAGAAGACGTTTATAAGAAGTGCAAAGCACAAGAACATCTAGAAGACAAAGACGTTAAAAACTTTGTAAACCAAATATACGATCAATTTACAACAGAACAGATTTCGGCTAAAATATCTGAATTACTAACAGACCAATCTGTAAATGCTGAAGTAGACATTATTTTTCAACCAGTAGCAAACCTACATAAAGCCTGCCCTGATCATTCTGGAGACTGGTATTTTACAGGTAATTACCCGACGGTTGGAGGTAACAGAGTTGTTAATAGAGCATTTATTAATTTTTATGAAGGCAACAAAGAACGTGCTTATTAATAAGTAATTAAACGGGTTTTATTACATGAAATCCTTTAAGCGAATATATTTACGTTTCAACCATAATTTGCGACTATTCAATAATATTGTAATTATATTTGAGGATACCATAACATAAGTAGGTTAAGTTCATGGTAGATTTGGGGCAAAAAAGGTGAACAATGTTCACCTTTTTTATTTGTCTAAATTTTAAATAAAAACATAAAAAAACAGGTTCTAAGATTTTAGAACCTGCTTTTTTTATGATGATTGCTAAACGTCTTATTTAGCCTCAGCGTAACGTTTTTCTACTTCGTTCCAGTTAATTACATTAAAGAAAGCTTCAATATAATCTGGTCTTCTGTTTTGGTAGTTTAAGTAATAAGCATGCTCCCAAACATCTAATCCTAAAATAGGTGTTCCTTCACAACTTACTCCTGGCATTAATGGGTTATCTTGGTTTGGTGTAGAGCACACTTCAACCTTACCTCCTTTATGCACACATAACCAAGCCCAACCAGAACCAAATTGTGTTGCTGCAGCTTTACTAAAAGCATCTTTAAAAGCGTCAAAACTTCCGTAAGCAGCTTCAATAGCATCTTTTAAGTCTCCAGACAAACGTCCTTTGTCTTCCGGATTCATAACTTCCCAAAATAATGAGTGGTTATAAAAACCTCCACCATTATTTCTAACAGCCATATTATTCATATCTAAATTAGCAAGAATATCCTCAATAGATTTTCCTTCTAAATCAGTACCTTCTATTGCACCATTTAACTTGGTTGTATAACCGTTGTGGTGTTTAGAGTGATGTATTTCCATTGTACGTGCATCAATGTTTGGTTCTAATGCATCATACGCATATTTTAGTTTTGGTAATTCAAAAGCCATAAGTGTATGTTTTTTAGTGTTAATATTCAATTATTTCAAAATTAAACATTAAAGCTTTCAATTGAAAATATTTATTGAATCTATTATTTCTATTTAATAATATTTTAACAAGCCTATTTAATTATTAAAGATAGTCTCAAAATATATTTAGCAACCATAATTTTGTTATTATCTTGTCTAAAATTATAGTAAATGTCAACAACTACACCCTTTAAAGTTTATGATGCTTCTGCTGGAAGTGGTAAAACCTATACACTAGTTAAGGAGTATTTAAAATTGTTATTTACTAATAAATTTAATGATGGTTTTAAGCAAATTTTAGCCATAACATTTACCAATAAAGCAGTTGGCGAAATGAAATCTAGAATTTTAGATACCTTACATCAATTTGCAAACCCTAACATTTTAGAAGGTAATGACAGTATGTTTTTGGCTATTTGTAGTGAGTTACGCTTAGAGCCTAAAACAGCACACAATAAAGCAATTGCAATGTTAAATACAATCATGCATAATTACGCAGCTTTTGACATTTCTACCATAGATGGTTTTAACCATAAACTAATCAGAACCTTTGCTCATGATTTAAAAATACCAATTAATTTTGAAGTCGAGCTTGACACACCAACCTTACTTAATCAAGCTGTTGATAGTCTGATTGCAAAAGCCGGTACAGACAAAAAACTGACTAAAGTTTTAATAGATTTTGCTTTAGAAAAAGCTGATGATGACAAAAGTTGGGATGTTTCAAGAGATTTTAACAGCACTGCCAAAGTACTTATTAATGATAACGATATTCCTTATTTTGAAAGTATCAAACATAAAACTATTGAAGATTTTAATGCATTAAAATCAAATTTAATCCAACAAATTAAAGCTAGTGAAACACTAATATCCGAATCTGCAAAGGCTATTTTGGACATTTTTGCTGCTAATGGATTAGACAAAGCAAGCTTTACAAGAGGTACATTATTTAATCATTTTATAAAAGCTTCCGTTTTAGACTTTGATAAGCTTTACGACAATTTACTAGCTAAAAATATAGCTGAAGGAAAAATTTACACAGCTAAATTAGATTCCGCGAAAGCGTCAATAATAGACCAATTATTACCAGAAATAGATCGTGCTTACCATAAAATTAAAACTGCTGTTTTTGATTTAAAGTTTAAAAAATCAGTATATAAAAGTAGCACACCTTTATCTGTTTTAAATGCTATAAATCAAGAACTAAACACTATAAAAGAAGACGAAAATAAGTTGTTAATATCCGAATTTAACACACTTAT
Organism: Olleya sediminilitoris; assembly: GCF_016785945.1. Taxonomy (GTDB): domain Bacteria; phylum Bacteroidota; class Bacteroidia; order Flavobacteriales; family Flavobacteriaceae; genus Olleya; species Olleya sediminilitoris. Next base: position 217,492 of record NZ_JAEMEF010000001.1, read on the forward strand.
TAGTAAAGAAATTAAAAATCAACCAACACCTTTTATTTACGAACGTTTAGGTGAAAAATTTAGACATTATTTTATTGACGAATTTCAGGACACATCAGAAATGCAGTGGACTAATTTAATTCCTTTAATAGAAAACACATTAACAGGTCAAAACCTAAAAGGTCAACAAGGTACAGCCATGTTGGTTGGAGATGCTAAACAGGCTATTTATAGATGGAGAGGTGGAAAAGCAGAGCAATTTATTGGACTGACACAAATGGACAACCCGTTTCCTATTCAAAAAAATGTTGTGCGATTAGAACACAATTACCGAAGTTTCAAAAACGTAATTGATTTTAATAATCAGTTTTTTGATTTTTTATCTTCTAACAGTTTTAGCAATTCAGAATATGCCACATTATACAAAAATGCACCGCAAAAACTTGTTATAAAACATGATGGTTATGTACACCTTAATTTTTTAGATATTCAAAAAGAAGATGATCAGGACGTATTATTTCCAGAAACTGTTTTAGATACCATCACTAATTGTCTAAACAATAATTACCAACTAAAAGATATTTGTGTTTTAGTACGAAAGAAAAAAGAAAGTGTAGCTATAGCAGAATTTTTAAGCGATAAAGGCATACGTATTACTTCATCTGAAACCATGTTAATAAACAATTCTGAACATGTAAGGTTAATTGTTAACGTGTTTAGACTTCTGGTAAACCCAAATAACCTAGAAGTTAGAGTCAGTGTTTTAGACTACATTGCAGATCAAAACAATATTGAAGACAAACACCTATATTTTAAATCAAATTTAGACTTAGATCTTCAAGAGTTTTTTGACAATTTAAAGCAATATAATGTTGATTGTAATCCAAATTATCTTATCCAATTATCGCTATATGACTTAACCGAAACTATAGTAAGAAGTTTTAATTTAGCGCAAACATCCAATGCATACATCCAATATTTTTTAGATGTTGTTTTAGACTATTCTCAAAAACAAATTTCTGATATTCCTGGATTTTTAGACTATTATGATTCTAAAAAAGATACTCTTGCAATAGTTTCTCCAAACAATCAAAATGCGGTTCAAATCATGACCATCCATAAATCAAAAGGCTTGGAGTTTCCGGTTGTTATTTTTCCTTATGCTCAATTGGATATTTACAGAGAAATAGAACCAAAGGAGTGGTTTCCGTTAAATGAAACAAACTACAGTGGGTTTTCAAAAATATTACTAAACTATAATAAAGATTTTGAATTCTTTGGATCTATTGGAGAAGCAATACACACAAAACATAGGTCAGAACAAGAATTAGACAACTTAAACCTTTTATATGTTGCGTTAACAAGACCTGTAGAACAACTATATATTATTTCTAAAAAAGAAAAAGAGACAAAAACAGGTGTCACTTTAAAAACATATTCCGGCTTATTAACAAACTACTTAATGCATAAGGGATTGTGGAATGAAAACCAATTAGAATATACTTTTGGTAATCCAAAAAGAGAAATAACACCAGATGCAAACATTGAAACCAGCAAAGAAATTGAACAATTTATAAGTGTAGATAAATTGGATCATAACATTAAAATAATCACTAAATCTGGATTTTTATGGGATACAGATCAGCAAAATGCCATAGAAAAGGGTAACTTAATACATGATATTATGGCTGATATTAATACAAAGGATGATATCGACAAGGCTATAACAAACTACTTAAATGATGGTTTAATAAATAACAAGCAAGCAGCTCTTCTAACTCAAACTATAAATCAAATAATAAATCATGAAGAAATAGCGCAATACTATACAAATGATTACCAAATTTATAACGAGCGTGATATTATATCAAAATCAGGAGCAATTATAAGACCAGATCGCTTAGTCATAAAAAACAACACAGTAAGTATTATTGATTACAAAACTGGGCTTCCTGACCCTAAATACAGAGAACAACTAGAAAACTACTCTGATATTTTAAAAGAGATGGATTATAAAATTGATCAAAAAATATTGATTTACATAAACGAAAATATAAAATTAGTAACCTATTAAATCAAAAGAATTTTAACAACACATAACTATAAAGCAAACATTAATTAAATTTGCACTACTAAAACAACAAACATGTATAGCAGTATCAAACAACATTTACAACAAGAAATACAAGATATAAAAGATAATGGTCTATTTAAAGAAGAGCGTATAATAACCTCTGCACAAGGTGCCGAAATAACTTTAAATACAGGTGAAACAGTCCTAAACTTTTGCGCAAATAACTATTTAGGGTTATCATCTCATCCAGAAGTAATTAAAGCAGCACAAGACACCATGGACACTCATGGATTTGGAATGTCTTCTGTTAGGTTTATTTGCGGTACACAAGACATACACAAAACCTTAGAAGAAAAAATAGCCAATTTTTATGGCACTGAAGATACCATACTTTACGCAGCAGCATTTGATGCCAATGGTGGTGTTTTTGAACCTTTATTAGGTAAAGAAGATGCAATTATATCAGACTCTTTAAATCACGCTTCAATAATCGATGGCGTTAGACTATGTAAAGCTGCGAGATATAGATATCAAAACAATGATATGGCAGACTTAGAAAAACAACTAATTGACGCTAACAAAAATGGAGCAAGATTTAAAATTATTGTTACCGATGGTGTATTTTCCATGGATGGCTTAGTAGCTCCTTTAGACAAAATTTGTGACTTAGCAGACAAATATGATGCAATGGTTATGATTGATGAATGTCATTCCGCTGGTTTTATTGGAGAAACAGGTCGAGGTACATTAGAAGAAAAAGGTGTTATGGACCGAATAGATATCATTACCGGAACTTTAGGTAAAGCTCTAGGAGGAGCAATGGGAGGATATACAACAGGAAAAAAAGAAATTATTGAATTGCTACGTCAACGTTCTAGACCATATTTATTTTCAAACTCATTAGCACCAGCTATTGTTGGAGCTTCAATTAAAGTGTTTGAAATGCTAGACAAAGACAATTCGCTTAGAGATACATTAGAAGAAAATACAAATTTTTTCAAAAAAGGAATGAAAGATGCAGGTTTTGACATTATAGATGGTGACTCTGCAATTGTACCAGTTATGTTATATGATGCAAAATTATCTCAAACCATGGCAAATATGCTTCTAGATGAAGGTATTTATGTTATTGGATTCTTTTTTCCAGTAGTGCCTAAAGAAAAAGCAAGAATACGAGTGCAGTTATCTGCTGCTCACACAAAAACACATTTAGAAAAAGCCATCAAAGCCTTTATTAAGGTAGGTAAAGCACTGGAAATTATTTAGAAACAATCATAATTGGGTCGCAAAAAGAGGATATAATCAATATTTTTATATATTTGTCTTTGTTAATATTATTTAACAACTTATTTTTGCTTCTAATTAACACTTAAAAATTAAATTTTTGAATATGAAAAATCTTAGCAGATTATTGTTCACAATGTTACTTCTAACAAGTATGGGTAACGTTATGGCTCAAGACGAAAACAACCCGTGGGCTATTAACTTCGGTATCAACGCAGTAGATGTATATCCTGTAGGAGAAGATGCTCCTCAAGGAGGATACTTTGAAGAATTCTTTAACGTAGAAGATCACTGGAGTATATTACCTTCATTATCAACTATCTCTGTTTCTAAATATGTTGGAGATAACTTCTCTGTACAAGCAGGTGGTTCTATCAACAGAATTAACAAATGGGGACAAACAGAAGACAACTTCACAAACCCTAGTTTAAGAGTTAATGATTTAGCATATTATGCTGTAGATGGTAACGTAAGATACCATTTTGCAAATATAATTGGATCTTCAAAATTAGACCCTGCAGTTGGTATTGGAGGTGGTTACACATGGATCGAAGAAGGTGCATATAACACATTCTCTACAGAAGCTGGTTCTAACAATTCAGTTGGTGCAGGAACATTAAACGCATCTTTAGGATTAACTTACTGGTTTACTGACAACATTGGTTTTTACGTAGAATCAAAATATAAGCATTCTTTTGAGGATTACTTAACTAAGCATTTCCAACATTCTGCAGGATTATCTGTTAGATTTGGAGGAACTGATACTGATGGTGACGGAATATATGACAAAAACGATGCTTGTCCAGATGTACCTGGTTTAGAAGCTTTCAACGGTTGTCCTGATACTGATGGTGATGGAATCGAAGATGCAAAAGACTCTTGTCCAAACGAAGCTGGTTTAGCTGAGTTTAACGGATGTCCTGATACTGATGGAGACGGTGTAGCAGATAACAATGATGACTGTCCAACAGTTAAAGGTTTAAAAACATTAAAAGGTTGTCCTGATGCTGATGGTGACGGTGTAGCTGACGCTAAAGATAAATGTCCAAGTGAAGCTGGTCCTGCTGCAAATGGAGGATGTCCTTGGCCAGATACTGATGGTGACGGTGTATTAGACAAAGATGATAACTGTCCTAAAGAAGTAGGTACTGTAGCAAACAATGGTTGCCCAGAAGCTCCAGCTGTACCAGACCAAGTTGTATTAGATAAATTAAATAGCTATGCTAAAACTATCTTATTTGATACTGGAAAATCAAGCTTCAAAAAAGAAACTTACTCTGTATTACAGTCTATTACTGCAATATTAAAAGAATACCCAGAGGCTAACTTTACAATCGAAGGTCACACTGATAGCGTTGGAAGTAAAACTACTAACCAATCATTATCTGACTCTAGAGCTAACGCTGTAATGGCTTACTTAATCGAAAACGGAATTGATTCTGCTAGATTAAATGCTTACGGTTTTGGTGAAGATTACCCAATCGACAGCAACAAAACTAAAGCTGGAAGAGTTAACAACAGACGTGTTGAAGTAAAACTTAAAAAATAAGTTTTAGTCAAACACTAAATTTTATAGAAAAACGCTTCGGGAAACCGAAGCGTTTTTTATTTTTATATAATGACAAACTTTATTCAAGATGTAATTCTAGATTTAAAAAATCAAAACGCATCTTTTAGCGATCTAATCTTTATACTTCCAAGTAGAAGAGCTGGTGTGTTTTTGAGAAATGAATTAAGCTTGGTGTTAAATCAAACAATATTAGCTCCTAAAATTCTGAGTATTGAAAACTTTGTAGAAGATTTGTCCAATTTAAAATCAGTAAGCAATACTGAATTACTCTTTCAATTTTATAATACATATTTAGAGTTAACACCAGAAAATCAAAGAGAACCATTTGATACTTTTACAAAGTGGTCTCAAATTATACTTCAAGATTTTAATGAGATAGATCGTTATTTAATCCCTCAAAAAAAAATATTTGATTATCTAAAAGCTATCAAGGATTTAGAACATTGGTCACTTCAAGCTAACCAAACTGAATTAGTGACTAATTACTTAAGTTTTTGGAATAAATTAAATGACTACTACACACACTTTACAAAAAAATTAATTGACAACCGCCAAGGCTATCAAGGACTATTATATCGTGAAGCTTATAACAATATAGAGTCTTATATTGAAGAAAGTAATTCAAAACACATATTCCTTGGTTTTAATGCACTTAATGAGGCAGAGGAACACATCATACAAAAATTAATTAAAAATCATTTAGCATCTATTTATTGGGATACGGATCAAACATTTATTGAAAATAAAATACATGATGCTGGCTTATTTATTAGACAGCATAAAACTAATTGGAGTGTATTTGAAAAACAACCGTTTAATTGGCTAAACAATTATTATAAAACGGATAAAAACATCAACATATATGGAGTACCTAAAAATATAGGGCAAGCTAAAGCTGTTGGAAAAATACTAGATAACTTATCAAGCACAGACCCAAATCTAAAAAATACAGCAGTTGTTTTAGGAGATGAAAACCTATTAATTCCAATACTTAACTCGGTACCAAAATCTGTAGATGTTTTAAACGTGACTATGGGATTTCCTTTAAAGACTATACCCTTAGCTTCTTTATTTGAACATTTATTTAACCTTCAAAAAAAGCATAATAACAAACTTTATTATAAAGAAGTTATTAGCCTATTATCACACCAATATATTCAACCATTATTTAATAACGGAAGTGCAATTACACTTATTGATACAATAAATAAAAACAATATAGTGTATTTAAACGAAACTTCGTTGTTAGAAATAACTAAAGAGGAAACTTCATTAATAAAGCTACTGTTTGGAAATTGGAAAAATAACCCAAATATAGGTTTAGAAAATTGTTTCGAACTAATAACAACAATTAAAGAACAACTTTCAGAAGATAAAAAAACAAACCAATTAGGTTTAGAGTATCTATTTAGGTTTAACACCTTGTTTAATGAAGTAAAACGTTTAAACGACACATATAATCACATTAAAGACATTAAAGGTTTATATAGTATTTACAAAGAATTATTAAGCTCTGAAACTTTAGATTTTCAAGGAGAACCGTTACAAGGTTTGCAAATAATGGGAATGTTAGAATCACGTGTACTTGATTTTGAAACTGTTATTATTACCAACGTAAATGAAGGTATTTTACCATCAGGAAAAACAAACAATTCTTTTATTCCTTTTGATGTTAAACTAGAAAACAAACTACCTACGTACAAAGAAAAAGATGCAGTTTACACCTATCATTTTTACCATTTGTTACAACGTGCTAAAAATGTTTACATTTTATATAACACCGAAATTGACACATTATTAGGTGGCGAAAAAAGTAGGTTTATCAATCAGCTAGAATTAGAAGGCATACATAAAATTAATCATCAGATATTAACACCAAAAATTCCTAATTACAAAAAAGAATTAGCTGTAATTACTAAAACAGAATCTATAATTAGTCAACTAAAAACAATTGCGCAAAAGGGTTTTTCTCCTTCATCATTGACAAGCTATGTTCGTAATCCTATTGATTTTTACTATCAAAAATTATTAGGAATCTCTGATTTAGAGGAAGTGGAAGAAACCATAGCTGCAAACACATTGGGTACTGTTGTTCATAATACTTTAGAAGCTTTATATATTCCTTTAAAACAACAGTTTTTAACAGTAGAAATTATAAAATCTCTCAAACCTAAAATTAACGAATTAATTACCAAGTATTTTAAAGAAGAATATAAGGATGGTGACATGACTAAAGGAAAAAACTTGATTGTTTTTGAAATTGCTAAACGTTATGTTTTAAACTTTTTAAACCTTGAGATAAAATCATTAGAAGCAGGAAATACTATTAAGATAATAGATTTAGAAGCCCAAAGCAACCAAGTCTTTACAACAGTTAAAGGTTTAAATTTTTCTGTGAAATTACGAGGAACTGTTGATAGAATAGATGAATTTAATGGCGTTACAAGAATTATAGATTACAAAACAGGTAAGGTAGACCAAAGCAAGGTTTCGGTTATTGAATGGGATGATGTATTGACAGATTATACTAAATACAGCAAATCATTTCAGGTATTAATGTATGCCTATATGCTAAAAAAAATGAATCTTGTAGAGTTACCTTTAGAAGCAGGTATAATTTCATTTAAAAACTTAAGTGCTGGTTTTATTCCTTTTACAAAAAAAGAACAAGTTAGAGGTGGTAATAAAACAACACTAATTACAGCTGAAATTTTAGAAGAATTTGAAATTCAACTACATAAATTAATTCTAGAGATTTTTAATCCAGAAATAGATTTTATAGAAAAAGAATTATAATGGAAATTAAGAATGAAGTTTTAAATAGAAAAGCACAAAAACCAATTATTTTTGATTTGTTTTTTAAACAAACTAACAAACCTAAGGCGTTGGTTATTTTTTGTCATGGATATAAAGGTTTTAAAGATTGGGGACCATGGGATCTTGTTGCGCAACATTTTAAAAATAACGATTTATTTTTCGTGAAATTTAATTTTTCTCATAATGGAGGAACAGTTAAACAACCTATAGACTTTCCTGATTTAGATGCTTTTGCAGAAAATAATTACAGTAAAGAGCTGCAAGACCTTGATGATTTAATTAACTATTTACTGAGTCAAAATAATGACTATTTATCAGAAATAGACATTAATAATATTACACTAATTGGACATTCTAGAGGTGGAGGCATAGCAACTATTAAAGCATCTGAAGACTCTAGAATAACCAACTTAATAACGTGGGCTAGTGTCTGTGCATTTGGAAAACGAACATCTACTACAGGAGATTTAAAGCAATGGAAAATTGATGGTGTAAAATATGTTTTAAACGGAAGAACAAAACAGCAGATGCCGCATAATTATCAATTTTATTTAGATTATAAAGCCAATAAAGAGCGATTAAACATAGAAAAATGTTGTAAAAAAATAAAGATTCCACATTTAATAATTCATGCTATTGATGATCCATCTGTTAAATTTGAAGAAGCTAAAAATCTTCATAAATGGAACCCAAATAGCAAATTATTTAAATTAGAAAACAGTAATCATGTGTTTGATGGTAAACACCCTTGGGAGGAAAAGAATCTTCCTAAAGCTTTGGAAGCAGTAACAAAACAAAGTCTAATGTTTATTACCTAACCATATACTAAACACCATAATGATTATTATATAGTATTGATAATAAATATTCAAACAAAGTACTTTTATTTCAAACCACTTAGCACTAAAACAGGAAAACTAGCAATGTAAAAATCACGCTTTAAAATGCTGTTTTTTTCCCACATTTTATTAAAAAAACCACGTTTACGTCTAACTACACAAAGTAAATCTGGATTTACTGCTTGATGATGCTCTAAAACACCTTGGTATGTCGTTGCATTTTCTGTTTCAACTTTATGATCAATTAAACTATCAAGTTGGTTATTTACTACAAAATCTTCGGTTTTATTAAAAGAAGTTTTTACAAGTAATAAATTTAAAGAAGCATTAAAATGTTCTTTTATATTAATTAAAGGTTTTAAAGCATCAACCTTTTGTATTACTGTAGATTTTAGTGCAAATAAGATAGAATGAATAGGCTCAAACACATAGTTTTCAGGAACTATAATAGCAGGTATATTGGTTTGCTTAATGATTTTACCTGAAGTTTTACCTAAATACACATCGTCTTTATCAGAGTTTGTTCTTGGCTCAACTAACAACAAGTCAATATTCAAATTAGAACAGACGTCATTTAATGTTTTAATTAACTTTCCTTTTAAAGCCTTAACCTCAATATCTACATTTTTAGTATCTAATTTTGAAACTAATTCATTTAAAAAATCTAAACTGTCACGTTCTAAAATCTCATCTACCTTAGTCATTGATCCTGACATGGTGTATACATTATAAATTTGTACAATATATAATTTAGCCTCAAACTGTTCTGCAAAATCAACTGCATATTGTAAATGACTTTGAGCGTTTTGAGAAGATCCTACTGCAACTAAAATAGAGTTCATAAAATATGTGTTTAGAATACAAAAATAGAGAAATTAATTAAGTTAATTTAAACCAAAGTTTTACGACCTTTACATCTTAACATTCAGTTTACATTTTGAGTCTTTCCATAAGTATAAAACATATAAATAAATTGGCTATTCCAGCTTTAATTGCTGGCATATCAGAGCCCATTTTATCATTAACAGATGCTGCTGTTGTGGGTAATATTCCTGCTAATGCAACAGTATCTTTAGCTGCTATTGGTATTGTAACCACATTTTTATCAATGTTAATTTGGGTTTTAGGACAAACGCGTAGCGCTATTTCTTCAATAATATCACAACATGTTGGAGCTAATAAATTAGAGCAAGTCAAAAATTTACCAGCTCAAGCTATTTTAATAATCACCACTTTAAGTTTAATTATAATTGCAACCACCTACCCTTTTGCCTCACAAATATTTAAACTATATAATGCCTCTGGTTTAATTTTAGACTACAGTGTGGACTATTATAAAATCCGTGTGTTTGGATTTCCGTTTACATTATTTGTTATAGCAGTGTTTGGCACTTTTAGAGGTTTACAAAACACTTTTCACCCAATGATAACAGCTATTATTGGAGCTAGTTTAAATGTAATTCTAGACTTTGTATTGGTTTATGGTATTACAGACCTAATACCTCCAATGCATATTAAAGGTGCTGCTTATGCAAGTGTTATAGCACAAATTATAATGGCTATAATGTCAGGGTATTTACTATTAACAAAAACGTCTATTCCACTACGAGTAACATTTCCGTTTAATAAACAAATCAACAATTTTGCTTTAATGATTTTAAACTTATTTGTACGCACATTAGCACTAAACATAACCTTATATTTTGCGACAAAATATGCTACAAGTTATGGCGAAAACTACATTGCAGCTTACACAATTGCTATTAATTTATGGTTTTTAGGCGCTTTTATAATAGATGGTTATGCAAGTGCTGGCAATATTTTATCTGGTAAATTATTAGGCGAAAAAAGCTATAATTTATTAATACAACTTAGCAACACTTTAATTAAAATAGGAATACTACAGGGTATTATAATAGCTGTTTTAGGCACCATTTTTTATTACCCAATAGGACAGATTTTTACTAAAGAACCCGAAGTTTTAAATCAATTTTACAACATATTCTGGATCGTATTAGCCATGCAACCACTATGTGCATTAGCCTTTATTTTTGACGGAATGTATAAAGGTTTAGGTCAAATGAAAGTTTTACGAAACCTATTATTACTATCCACAATATTGGTTTTTATACCTGTATTATTAATAACAGATTATTACAATTTAAAACTAACAGGAATTTTTATAGCTTTTACCTTTTGGATTATAGCTCGTGGTGTACCGTTAATTATATATTTTAGAAAACAATTTTTACCACTTACTTAAAACACGTAACTTTACAACATAAATTTAACAAAATGTTATTAGCACTACTGCAAGTAAATATTGAAGAAAAAATTAAAAACGCTCCAGATGACAACTATCAAATTGGTGTTTTAATTGGATCCTATTTACCATTAATTGCGTTAGTAATAATAGCTTATTTGTTATATAGATATAATAAAAACCGAAACAAAGCACAATAAAACATGAGCGATTTACTTTTTCCACTACTAGCACTATTTGTTATCATAGCCTACTTTTATAACAAGTTTCGTAATCGTAGATAATTAACGCGTTTTAAGCCAACCAGTAATACTTAATCTTTTAGTATGTACTGGTTTGACTTCGTGTTCTAAAATTTGGCTTTCAAAAATTACAACACGACCAGGAAAAGGATAAATAACACGCTCTACTTCTTTACCATTTTTGTTTAAATACAACACTAATTCTCCACCATTTTCAGGTAACCAATCTTCATGATTTAGGTAACATACAAAAGATAATTTACGTCTATCATCATTTTTAAACGTATCCAAATGACGCTTATAAAATGTACCTTTGGGGTAAATCGCATAATGAAACTCTTTATGTAAAATCCCTAAAAAGCATGTCTTATTTAAGTAATCAACTAGACTATTAATTTTACTAAAAAACAAAGTCTCGGCTATATTAGCCTTAACCTCATCAATCCATAAAATAACATCACCTCTAATAGATTTAACAATAAGTTCATCAAATTTATTACCTATAGCAGCCTTTTTAAAAGCATCTTCCTCATATTTTTCAGTAATAGACGCACGCAAAACACTTACATCCTCAGGACTAAAAAAATCATCAATAATTGCAAATTGTTGACTAGCAATATCACTAATAATACGTTCATACTGTATGTTTTCAACAAAATCTAAAGCCTCAAAAAGCTGACTCATAATGGTCTAAAATTTAAAAAAGTGCGCAAATGTAATCTATTAACCCTTCGCTTTTACAAAATCAATATCTTTGCACAATAAATAATTAAGTCAATGAGCAATATTCGCATAACAAAACAATTTACTTTCGAGACAGGACACGCATTATATGGTTATGACGGAAAGTGCAAAAACGTCCATGGACACAGCTACAAACTAGACGTTACAGTAATAGGCACACCAATATCTAACAAAAACAATGTTAAATTTGGAATGGTAATAGACTTTACAGATTTAAAAAAAATAGTAAAAGAAGACATCGTAGATGTTTTTGATCACGCCACTGTATTTAACAAAAACACACCACACGTTGAGCTAGCCAAAGAGCTTCAAGACAGAGGACACAATGTACTATTAGTAGACTATCAACCAACTAGCGAAATGATGGTTATAGATTTTGCAAAAAAAATCCAAGACAGACTACCAAACGACATCAAACTACACTCATTAAAACTATCCGAAACCGCAACCAGTTACGCGCAATGGTACGCCAGTGATAACCAATAAATAGTTTGGGCGTTACCACAAGGGTCGCGCTATCACTACTCGCTCTCTGCGAGGAGCTCAAACAAACCGTTCTATCGCTAACGCACACACCAGCCAAAAACAAACCTCAAACACTAAATAAGTATCTTTGCCATATGCAGATTCCAAAAGGAAAAAAAATATATTTTGCCTCAGACAACCATTTAGGAGCACCAACACAAGCGCAATCCTTACCACGTGAAAAAAAGTTTGTAGCATGGCTGGATATGGTTAAACAAGACGCAGCAGCAATATTCTTACTAGGAGATATGTTTGATTTTTGGATGGAATACAAACGGGTTGTACCAAAAGGATTTACAAGAACCTTAGGTAAACTAGCCGAAATTAGTGATTCCGGAATACCCATCTACTACTTTGTAGGTAACCATGACCTTTGGATGAACGGTTATTTTGAAGAAGAATTAAACATACCAGTATACCATAAACCACAAGAGTATACCTTTAATAATAAAACCTTTTTTATAGGTCATGGTGACGGTTTAGGACCAGACGACAAAGGCTATAAACGCATGAAAAAAGTGTTTACAAATCCAGTTGCAAAATGGTTATTTCAACGCTTACTACATCCAGATTTTGCATTACGATTAGGACAGTATATGTCTGTAAAAAATAAAATGATTTCTGGAGACGACGATGCTAAATTTTTAGGAAACGATAAAGAGTGGTTAGTCCAATACTGCAAACGCAAACTAGAAACCAAACATCGTGATTTTTTTGTCTTTGGTCACAGACACTTACCTTTAAATATAGACTTAGGTAATCAATCAAAATATGTAAATTTAGGTGACTGGATTCAGTATTTTACCTACGGAGTTTTTGATGGAGAAAACATGGAGTTAAAAGAGTATTAATGCTCTTCCTTTTCATGCTCTTCAACATCTTTTGTTAAATCAAGATCACGAAGTGGCTGATTTTTAACACCAATTATAGCAACAATTATAAGTGTAGCTGTCCCACCAAATATTACTGCTAATGGAGCACCTAAAAGTTTGGCAGCAATACCACTCTCAACAGCTCCTAACTCATTAGACGACCCAACAAACATAGAGTTAACTGCACCTACACGACCTCTCATATGATCTGGCGTCTTTAATTGTAGAATAGTTTGTCTTACTACCATTGAGATTCCGTCAAAAACACCTGCTATAAACAACATTAAAACACTTAGCCACATTAATTTTGAAGCACCAAAAACTATCATACATAATCCGAAACCAAAAATAGAAACCAGTAACTTTTTACCTGTGTTTTTTGTTATAGGAATGTAAGTTGTCGCCAACATTGTCAAAATACTTCCTGAAGATAATGCAGCATTTAAAATACCTAAACCTTTTGGCCCAGCATCTAAAATATCTTTTGCAAAAACTGTAAAAATAGCGACAGCTCCTCCAAACAAAACAGCAATCATATCTAATGTTAATGCACCTAAAACCACCTTGTCGTTAAACACAAAACTAAGTCCTGCCTGTAAGCTTTCTTTTACTGTTTCTTTATTTCCGCTATTTAAAATTGGCTTTTTATTAATTAAAAACACCAATACTAAGGACAACATTACTAAAAAGAATATAATACCAAGTGTATGATGTACACCAATCCAAGCTATTAAAAATCCTGCAGATAAAGCTCCAAAAACACTTGCTCCTTTCCATGTACTACTACTCCATGTTGCTGCATTAGGATAAATCTTTTTAGGCACAAGTAAGGCTATCAAAGAAAAAATAGTTGGACCAAAAAAGGCTCTTAAAACACCTCCAAAAAACACCAATGCATAAATACTATATAAAATAGTTGGCATTTGCCAAGTGTCTTCAATGGTATTGGAGGTCAACCAAAACAGTCCAAAGCTAATTAAAGAAAATAGCGTAATACAAAGTGCAAATAGATTTCGTTTTTCTTTTTTATCTACAATATGTCCAGCAAAAGGAGCAAGAAAAAAAGCTGGCAAAAACTCGCATAAACCAATAATAGCAAGACTTAATTTATTATTAGTCATAGAGTAAACTTGCCATTCTATTACCACAAATTGCATAGACCAACCAAAGACTAAGGCAAATCTTACTAATAAAAAGATATTAAACTCTCTTATTCTTAATGCTGCGTAAGGATCATTTTTAGCCATATTATTCTTTTATATCTCTAATTTTTAATTGCAAGGACACGTTTCCATTCCAATGGTTTTCATCTACAGAATAAACAGCCTTAAATAATTGTCTATTCTTAATTAAATGTAATCTATCTCCTAGATTAAAACCAATACAAACAAATTTTTCAGGTCCAGATTGTGTCGCTGTAAACCTAATGTGCTTATCGTCTTCACCAACACACTTACCATAACCTGTATCTTTTAAATTTTCGGTCATAAAAACTGGTGACATATTTCCTGGACCAAATGGAGCAAATTGACTAATTATACGCCAAAATTTATCTGTAATATCTCCTAATTCCAATTGGCTGTCTATTTTTATTTCTGGAGTTAATAATTGCCTGTCAATTGTCTTGCTAACCTGATCTTCAAACGCTTGCTTAAAGGCTTCGTAATTTTCTTCTTTGAGCGTTAAACCAGCTGCATACATATGTCCTCCAAATTGCTCGATATGTTCAGAGCATGCTTCTAAAGCATTATAAACATCAAAACCAGTAACAGATCGTGCAGAAGCTGCTAGTTTATCTCCACTTTTAGTAAATACTAAGGTTGGTCTGTAATACGTTTCAATTAATCTTGAAGCAACAATACCAATCACGCCTTTATGCCAATCTTCTTGATAGACAACAGAAGTCAACCTATCTTCTTCTTTATTTTGTTTAATTTGTTCTAAAGCTTCAACAGTTATAATCTTATCGGTTTCTCGTCTATCGGAATTAAATTCTTCAATTTCTGCAGCATAAGTTATAGCTGTATCTAAATCCATTTGTGTTAATAAGTCTACTGCATATTGACCATGTTTCATACGTCCTGCAGCATTAATACGTGGTGCAATTGTAAACACGACATCTGTAATGGTTAACGTCTCTTTTTTTAATTGATTGATAATTGCTTTGAAACCTGCTCTTGGGTTTTGATTAACGACTTGTAAACCAAAATAAGCCAATACACGGTTTTCTCCTGTTATTGGTACAATATCTGCACCAATTGCTGTAGCTACTAAATCTAAATATGGAATTAAATCTTGTATTGTTTCGTCTGAAGTTTCAGCTAATGCTTGTATTAATTTAAATCCAACACCACAACCACACAATTCTTTATATGGATAATTACAATCGCTCTGTTTTGGGTCCAAAACAGCAACTGCATTAGGCACTTGACTTCCTGGTCTGTGGTGATCACAAATTATAAAATCAATACCCTTTTTTTCCGCGTAAGCGATTTTATCTATTGCTTTGATACCACAATCTAATGCCACAATTAGTGTAAAACCATTGTCTTCTGCAAAATCAATTCCTTTATATGAAATTCCATAACCTTCATCATATCTATCAGGAATATAAGTCGCTATATTAGGTGTTTTGGTCTTTAAATAAGAAGACATTAGTGCTACCGAAGTTGTACCATCAACGTCATAATCGCCATAAACCATTATATTTTCTCCTGCTTTAATAGCTGCTTCAATTCTTGCTACAGCCTTATCCATATCCTTCATTAAATATGGATCATGAAGTTGGTTTAAATTAGGTCTAAAAAAGGTTTTTGCGTCTTCAAAGTTAGTAATACCACGTTGCACCAAAAGTTTAGCTATGGCTTGATCTACATTTAAAGCCTCTTGTAATTGCTTGACAGTTTCAGGATTAGGTTTTGGTTTTAAAGTCCAGCGCATGTAGTCAAATTAAAAAGGGTGTAATTGCTTTAGCAAATTTAATTGTTATGAAATATTATATTAATCTTCACGTCTGCAAATTGTCTAAACATTTCCATGACTCCACAATATTTTTCGGCAGACAAATCAACCGCTTTTTTAATTTTAGACTCGTTTAAATCCTTACCTGTAAAATGATAATCTATTGTTACTGTGTGATATATTTTTGGATGCTCATCTGTTAATTGCCCTTCAACAACCATTTTATAATCATCAACCTCAACTTTCATTTTTTCTAAAACAGAGACTACATCTAAGCCAGAACAACCTGCTAATGATGATAACATTAAGGCTTTTGGAGATAATCCTTCACGTTCTTGTCCTTCTACATCTGTATCCATCATTACATGATGACCACTTGGGTTATCAGAATCAAATAACATATTCCCTTTCCAATTGGTTGTAATTTTATGCGACATAATTAAATTATTTTTCGTTTATTGATATCAATCAAAAATACTATTTAAAAACGAAAAAACGATGCCATTAGTAACACCTTTAACAGCAGATCACGATTTAGAAACTAAAGAATTGGCTACATTCTTTAACGAAACCCTTGGATTTTGTCCAAATTCTGTCTTAACCATGCAACGTAGACCTGCTATTAGTAAAGCCTTTATCAATTTAAATAAAGCTGTTATGGCTAATGAAGGTCGAGTAACCTCTGCTTTAAAACGAATGATAGCTTGGGTTAGTAGTAATGCCACAGGATGCAGATATTGTCAAGCTCATGCTATTAGAGCTGCAGAACGCTATGGAGCAGAACAAGAACAGTTAGACAACATTTGGGAATACCGTACACATCCTGCTTTTAATGATGCAGAACGTGCTGCTTTAGATTTTAGTTTGGCTGCAAGTCAGGTACCTAATGCTGTAGATAGTGATATACAAAAGCGTCTACACGACCATTGGGATGAAGGAGAAATAGTAGAAATGCTAGGTGTGATTTCGTTATTTGGATACCTTAATAGATGGAATGATAGTATGGGAACAACTTTAGAGAATGATGCTATTGATAGCGGAAACCAATATTTAGGAAAACATGGGTTTGAAGTTGGGAAACATGTTTAATTAAACAAATTTACTTTTACAATAAAAGCCTTGTTAGTACTAACAAGGCTTTTTTGATATTTATTAATATCTATTTTTTAGTTAATGGATTGTTTTCAAAATCCAAACCTTCAAAACCTGTTTTTATAAAATTTCTTATGTTTTGGTGTCCTGATCCACTTGGGTCTTTCAATACCTCATCAAAATAATATTGACCAAAACAGGCTAAAGTTTCGGTTTTAGATAAATTTTCTGCTTTAGCAAATGCAAAAACTTTACATGAACCTGAATTTTGTCCTTCGGCATTTTGTAACGTACCGTTTGTGAATGCTGTTGGTGTAAAATTAAAGTAAGTGTCCACTACGTCCATTGTTTCCGCGAAAGCGATAGTATTAGGAGCTGTTTTTAATTTTGTTTTAAACTCTTGAATGGTCATTTTTTAATATAATTTATTTAGATTTTCCTGCTACAACTATAACTATTTCACCTTTTGGTGGTTTATTAGTATAATGCTCTAATACTTGTTTTGCTTTACCACGAATGGTTTCTTCATATAATTTGGTTAATTCTCTAGAGACTGATACTGGTCTGTCCTCTCCAAAATACTCGCAAAAATGTCCTAATGTTTTATTTAGTTTATGTGGACTTTCGTAAAAAATGATAGTTCTGGTTTCTTCGGCTAAAAGTTTTAGTCTGGTTTGACGTCCTTTTTTAACTGGTAAAAATCCTTCAAAAATAAACTTATCGTTAGGAAAACCACTGTTGACCAATGCTGGTACAAATGCTGTTGCACCTGGTAAACAGTCTACTTCAATATCATGCTCTACGCAAGCTCTAGTTAATAAAAAACCTGGGTCTGATATTGCTGGTGTGCCTGCATCACTAATTATTGCAATGGTTGTACCTGCTTTTAACTTTTGTATTAAGCTGTCTACCGTTTTATGCTCATTATGCATATGGTGACTTTGCATTTGTGTTGTGATTTGGTAGTGCTTTAATAATTTTCCTGAGGTACGTGTATCTTCGGCTAAAATTAAATCGGCAGCATTTAAAACTTCTATTGCTCTAAAAGTCATGTCTTTAAGATTACCAATAGGTGTTGGGACTATGTATAATTTACTCATTTTCAATTAAATCAGATTCAAATTTACAATCTTTTTGATATATAAGAAGCAACCTTTTGCTAAATTAGACATCTATTAATTAACCAAACAAAAATGAAAAACTCGCTATTCTTCATCTTTTTATTAATATCTAATTTTTTATCTCAAGCACAAAGCACAGATTTATCTATTGTGGTTGAGGCTCAAGATTTATCAGGTAACGCTCTGTCTCAGGCTAATATCTATCAAGAGTTTCAATATATAATTACTGTTTTTAATTCTGGTAGTAATGTTAGCAATGCTACGTTTAATCAAATAATTGATAATAGCGTTGCCATACAAAGCTATACTAGCATAAATCAGACTGGTGGAGCAAGTCCAATAAATCCAATAACTTTAACCGGAAATACTATTGATGCAACTATTGCTAGTTTACCTTCTAATAGTAGTGTAGCTTTAAAAGTAATTGTGAGAGCACCTTTAGGTTCTGGTGGTATTGCGACTAATGTTAATGTTTTTCCGCCTGACGGAACAACAGACAGTGATACGTCTAATAATACTTCTATTATATCTATTGATATTGTTGAAATCCCTATAGATTTTACAGTTACTTACAACCAAATTAATCCAACTGCTGGAAACAGTATTAATAACTGGAACGAATCTATAACCTACCAATTTACTATCACTAATAATAGCAGTGTAAGCTACCCTTTGATGGGTTTTAAAAATATATTTACCAATAATCTGAGTACATTTTATGGTTACCCATACTTACAACTTTTAAGTGTTGATTGTACTTCTGCTTCTAACGGAATGAATTGTATTGATACCTCAAACCTAAATGGTAATCCAACTTATCTATCTTCATCTTTAGAATTATTTAATTACACCTCAGCAATCGAGTTTTTACCTGGAGGATCTATGGTTTTTGAAATGGAAGTTTTATTTCTGGACCCTTATTGCGCTACCATATTGTCTGATTTAGATTTGTCTAGTTTTGTTGAATTAACTTTAAGTCCCTCTGACATCAACCAATCACCTAATCAATCTAACAGTATAAACAATATTTTACTAGAATCTTTTATATGTCCTGAAGCAGATTTATGTATTTCTACAGTACAAACTAATCCGGACGCTACTCAAGAAGTTAGCTGGAATGAAGAAGTTACTTTTGTTACTGATGTTTGTAATATGGGTCCAGAGGATGCGTATATGCGTTTCTTTTTACAAAATTTAACTTCAGATGTAAATTGGCAAATCCAATCTATTACTTGTAATAGCACTACTGGCATGATTTCTTGTACTGACTTTACACTTAGTGATCAAAATTCTTTCTGGGAAAGTAGTGAGTTTATACTACCTGCTAACTCTACTATAACGGTTACTACAGTTGCAATATTTTTAGAACCAGACTCTTGTACTCCTACAACAGAAGACTACACCAATGTGCATATTAGAAGTGGTGTAAATTTATTAGACAACAGTATTATAGACCCTAATATCACGAATGATTATGATAGTGATTTTGTTTTACTTCCTCCTTTACCTTTATGTGATGTAGAAGAATTTGCAGATTTATCAATTACTAAAACACAAGTTAACCCAGAATTACCTGCTGGTATAAATAATGACAATACTATTGAATGGGGAGAAGTAACCTATAATGTTGTTGCAACAAATAATAGTAATGAGGATACAATAATAGAGTTATCTGATTTTTTAAATGATGGATCACCAGGAACGTTGGTATCTGTTACTTGTTTAGAAACAACAGGAACTGCTTCTTGCTATACTATAGTTAATGAGAATGTTGGTGTTTTTATGGATGGTATTCCTGAAGATGGAGTTAATGATGTGTTTTGGCAAATTACTGCTGATGAAAATGTAACACTTCCTGCACAAAGCTCTATAACTTACCAAGTGGTTATAGATTGGGCTCCAGAATGCACAACAAATGATATTACTGTCAGAAACAACGCTACAATAGCTAGTGTTGACAACCCAAATGAAATTAATACAAGTGATAATACTGTTATGGTTGTTACCTACATGGCTCCTTGTATAGATATTTTAGTACAGACATATCCTGAGTTTACTTCAGTTGATGTGATTACTGCATTTAATTGGATTATAGATATTACCAACAGTAATTCTGGCTCAAGTGCTACTAATATCGATTTTGAAGATGTTTTAGGACCACAATTTACCATAAACGGATCACCAAGTTGCAACGTTACAGTAGGTACAGCAAGTTGCACACCAACGTTAACCGTTTCTGGTAATACTGTAAATGGAATTATACCTATTATGGAAGCAGGATCTACAATACAAATAGTTATACCTGTTTTAGCTCCAAGTTTTGGTGGTGCTTTTACCAATACTGCACAAGCTATAGGTAATAGTAATGAAAATAACGAGCTAACACCAGAAACCAATTTGTCTATTAGTAATATGCAAGTTATAGCTCCTACAGTACTTAAAACGTTTACTCCAGATCAAATTATTGTAGGACAAGAAAGCACCTTGACATTTACTGTTTTTAATGTTTCTGGTAATGCATCGCAATCCAATATAGCATTTACAGACAATCTACCTACAGGTATGACAATAGCTGGACCAGTTAATTGGTCAGAACAAAATGGCTGTTCAGCAACTTTTAATAGTAATTTAGGTGACACAAGTTTTAACGTTACTAATTTAACATTTCCTAATGGAGTTGAAAGCTGCACTTTTGAGGTTATTGTTACAACAAATACTGAAGGCGAATTTATAAACAACAGTACTAATTTTAGTGATTTAAATAATATAGATAGCGCTTTAGCTAATGCAACATTAACTGTATTAGAGGACAATACGGATGTTGACATACAGATATTAAAATCTGTAACACCATCTGAAGCCTCAATAGGAAATACAGTACAGTTTACTATTACTGCCACCAATTTAGGAACTACAAATGCAACAAATATTGAAATTTTAGAGATGCTTCCTTTAGGCTACGCGTTTATTTCTGCTCAGACAAGCATGGGTAGTTACAATAATATTGACAACTTATGGAGTCTAAGTAACTTGCTTCCTAATCAATCCGAAACTTTAACCTTAAATGCCCAAGTTGTGTCATCAAACGACTTATTAAATCAGGCTAGTTTAGTTAGTGTCTCAGAGGTAGATAGAGATGATAGTAATAATGAAGATCAAGCCGAAGTTAATGTTAACAACTGTTTAAATATACCAAGCGGTTTTTCACCAGGTAACGATGCAACAAATGACACCTTTAAAATCCCTTGTATTGAAGACTATCCTTATAGCAGTCTAAATATTTATAATAGATACGGAACATTAATATACCAAAATAACAACTACAATAATACCTGGAACGGAATGCCTAATTCTGGTCCTTTAAACCAAAATAGAAAACTACCCATAGGTACGTATTATTATGTTTTTACTGTAAAAGCAATAACCAAACCTTTTGTAGGATATGTGTATTTAAACTACTAATTTTTTATCACGCACTTCTTTACCTAAAAAATAAGAAATCAACACCAAAAATATTGTAAAAAACGACATACCAAACAAGCCATGTTGTGCTATATAATGTGCTACTGTAGCTAATACAACATCAAAGAAAAATCCAGCATAAGCCCATTCTGTTAACCATTTACTTTTTCGCCATAAAACCATAATAACACCTAAAATTTTAAGTATAGCTAATGGCATTACAAGGTAAGCAGGATAATTAAACGAGGTAAAAAAGCCCTCTACCATTTGTGTATTAAAAATATACATCTGTGCAGAGTATAAAAATATAACGCAAACTAAAATTGTAGATATCCAATATATAATGGATTTTATAGAGGTTTGTTTCATGTAGTAGTGGTATTAAAATACTAATTGATTATTCAAACCTAGAGGCAATAATAGACATAAAACGGATTTCATAATCCTCTTTTCCTATCCAGTTATTATATTCTGGTTTAACAACGTTATTTATTAAATTATTAGCTTCATCTAAAGAGGAGGATGTATTTAATTGTGATAACACTCGGTTATAATCGTCTGGTTCACCATCAAACAAATGTTTTATAAACGCTAATTTATCATTTAACCCAATATTTAATCCTGACTTGAGTTTATCATTTAAACTCTTTTTTTCATCAGTCAAAGATTTTAAAACTGGTTCAAATACAGGAGTATCTCCAAAACTTGAAGTAATGTCTTCAAAATCATTTTTTTCAAATTCTTTTTTAGGAATAACCGATTCAATTAATGAATCTACTTGATGGGTTTCCTCAGGCATTTGCGCAACCATATCTTTAATTTTCTCCATTAATGGCTCTGTAATTTCTTTGTCTTCATCTTCATCTAAATGGATATAAGTTTTATTATCTACTTCAATATTATCACTGATTTTGTTATTAAATGCAGAATCTAACATATCAAAAAACGAAGAGTCATTACCAATTGTTGGTAAAGTATCGTCTAGATTTTCGCTAGCAAATTTTAAAACAGTTAGTTTTTCATATAAAGCAGCAACCTCAGCATGCATTTTGTTAACATCATCTTTACCTCCTAGTTTTAGAATCCTATGAGCAATACTCATTAATTCTGCTTCCAATTTCTTCTTCATGGTTTTATTTTTTTTATATTTTTTTTCAATTTATTGCAAGTTGGCCTTTTGATTTTTAATAAATTTGACCCACCTTTATACAAAACGTGAATGCTTTACGTTTTAGTGCTAAATTTACAAAATGTTTCTCGAAAATACAGTAAATCAAAAAGAACAATTTGGATGGATTGAAGTCATCTGTGGATCAATGTTTTCTGGTAAAACTGAAGAGTTAATCCGTAGGCTTAAGCGTGCCCAATTTGCAAAACAAAAAGTAGAAATCTTTAAACCTGCAATTGATGTGCGTTATGATGAAGAGATGGTGGTATCACACGACTCTAACGAAATTAGATCCACACCTGTACCTGCTGCTGCTAATATACCAATATTAGCCGATGGTTGCGATGTTGTTGGTATAGACGAAGCACAATTTTTTGATGACGAGATTGTTAGAATATGTAATGACCTTGCAAATAAAGGCATAAGGGTTATTGTTGCTGGATTAGATATGGACTTTAAAGGTAATCCATTTGGTCCAATGCCAAACTTAATGGCTACTGCAGAATATGTTACAAAAGTACACGCTGTATGTACCAGAACTGGTAATCTTGCACAATATAGCTTCAGAAAATCTGCTAATGACAGCCTAGTATTATTAGGCGAAACTGATGAGTACGAACCTTTAAGCAGAGCTGCTTATTACAAAGCAACAATGCGAGAAAAAATTAAAAATATTAATGTTGAAGATCCTCAACAAATAGATACAAATCCAGAAGCATCTAATGGATAACGTCCAAGAAACCATTCTAGAAATAGACTTAAAAGCATTAAAACATAACTTTAAGCATTTAAAATCTAGACTACATAATAACACCAAGTTTTTAGCAGTAGTCAAAGCCTTTGCTTATGGTAGTGATGCTGCTGAGGTAGCAAAATATCTTGAACAATTAAACATAGACTATTTTGCTGTAGCCTACACCTATGAAGGTGTTGCTTTGCGTGATGCAGGTATCACAACACCAATTTTAGTATTACATCCTCAACCTGTAAGTTTTGATGACATTATTAAACGATGTTTAGAACCTAGCATATATTCTCAACGTGTTTTAGATTTATTTATCGCTTCCGCAGAAATCCATAAACAACATAACTATCCTGTTCATTTAAAATTTAACACAGGTTTAAACAGACTAGGGTTTGGGCAAAAAGACATACCAAAAATAGCAGAAGCTTTATCTAAAACCGAAGCGATTAAAGTCACTAGCTTATTTTCTCATTTAGCCGAAAGTGAAGTACTTGATGATACAGATTTTACAAAATCACAAATTGAAAGCTTCACTAAAATTTATAAAGATGTTTATGCAACTTTAAGCTATAAACCATTTTTACACATTTGTAATACTTCCGGAATTATAAATTATCCAGAAGCACATTTTGACATGGTAAGAAGTGGGATTGGGTTAAACGGTTATGGAAACGACCCAGAAGTTAACAAACACCTAAAACCTATAGCTGCATTAAAAACAAACATTTCTCAAATTCATCATATAAAAAAAGGTAAAAGTTTAGGTTATAACAGAGCCTTTATCGCTCAAGAAGACACCAGGACAGCAACCCTACCATTAGGTCATGCAGACGGAATTAAAAGACAATATGGAAACAAAAAGGGCTTTGTTACCATAAATAATCAAAAGGCTTTTATACTAGGTAATGTTTGTATGGACATGATAATGGTTGATGTTACTAATATTAAATGTAAAGAAGGAGATCAAGCAATTATTTTTGACGACAAACATACTGCCGAGGATTTAGCAGGACAAGTCAACTCCATTTCATACGAATTACTTACAGCTGTATCTCAACGAGTAAAACGTGTCATACGTCGATAACAATTTGTTAGTCGACCAATGATTTTACTTGTTTTGTTAAAATTTTAACTAAATTGGAAGTAATTAATATTAACTAACAATTTAAATTTTAAAATTATGCTTAAAGAATTTAAGAATTTTATCATGACAGGAAACGTAATTGAATTTGCGGTTGCTGTAATTATGGCTGGAGCCTTAGGACAAGTAATTAATGGATTTGTAAATAACATTGCAATGCCATTTGTAGGTCACTTTGCAGGAGGTATTGATTTTGCAGCAAAAAAACTTGTACTTGATGAAGCTGTAGTAGATGCTGCTGGTGTAGTTACAAAACCAGAAAATGCAATCATGTATGGTACTTGGATTAACACAATTATTAACTTATTAATTGTAGGATTTATAATGTTTTTAATTGTTAAAGCTTACAATAAAACTAAAAAGCCAGTTGAACCAGCTGCACCTGCAGGACCAACTGACAACCAATTATTAATGGAAATTAGAGATGCTTTAAAAAAGTAATCTAAATTTTATTATTATCACTAAAAACCGATTTTTGATTAAAAATCGGTTTTTTTATGTCTTTTTTTTACGAAAAAATTAAGACTTTTTATATTTTTAAATACTCTAAATACGCTAATTTTAACCTTTAATTTAATTAGTATTTAAAATGAGAGTAGCAGTAGTTGGAGCAACCGGAATGGTTGGCGAAGTAATGCGTAAAGTATTAGAAGAAAGACAGTTTCCTATAACAGAATTTATTCCTGTAGCGTCAGAACGCTCAGTAGGAAAATCCATTGCGTTTAACGGTAAAGATTACACCATAGTAAGCTTAAAAGATGCAGTAAATGCCAAACCTGATATTGCTTTATTTTCTGCAGGTGGAAGTACATCTTTAGAATGGGCTCCAAAATTTGCAGAAGTTGGAACCACTGTAATTGATAATTCTTCGGCTTGGAGAATGGACGAAAACAAAAAATTAGTTGTTCCAGAAATTAATGCTAATCAGTTAACAAAAGACGACAAGATTATTGCTAACCCAAACTGCTCTACCATTCAAATGGTAATGTGCTTAGCTCCTCTTCATGAAAAATATAAAATTAAACGTATTGTAGTTTCTACATATCAATCTATTTCTGGTACAGGTGTTAAAGCTGTTCAGCAATTAGAAAACGAATTAGCTGGTGTTGATGGTGAAATGGCTTACCACTACCCAATCTTTAAAAATGCAATTCCACATTGTGATGTTTTTGAAGACAATGGTTATACCAAAGAGGAATTAAAACTGGTCAATGAAACCAGAAAAATATTAAACGATAATACTATTGCTGTTACAGCAACAGCTGTTAGAATACCTACAGCTGGAGGTCATAGTGAGTCTGTAAATATTGCTTTTGAAAACGATTATGATTTGACAGAAGTAAGAGAATTACTAAGTCAAACAGATGGTGTTGTAGTACAAGACAATGTAGACGTAAACACCTATCCAATGCCACTTTATGCCAATGGTAAAGACGAGGTTTTTGTAGGTCGTATTAGACGTGATTTATCTCAAGAAAACTCAATTAACATGTGGATTGTTAGTGACAATTTACGTAAAGGTGCTGCTACAAATACAGTACAAATAGCCGAATATTTAGTTAAAAATAAATTAGTGTAAACACTACACATATTTTCTGTAATTTATTAAAAAGCGTTTGTTTTAGTTAACAAACGCTTTTTTGTTTAAATTTATGATCACAACCAAAACGTATTTTAAAAATGAAAAAAATAGCACTTGGCTTATTAACATTGTCCATAATTATGTCCTGTAAAGAAGAACAAAAACCACAAAAACAAACCAAAAGAGATATAGTTGTAAACTACCCTACTACAAACAAAGTAGATACTGTTACTAATTATTTTGGTACAGACGTAAAAGATCCTTACAGATGGCTAGAGGACGACAGAAGTCCAGAAACTGAAGCTTGGGTAAAAGCAGAAAACAAAGCAACACAAGACTACCTAAAAAACATTCCGTACAGAAAAGAATTAAAACAACGCCTTGAAAAGCTATGGAATTACGAAAAAATAGGAGCTCCTTTTAAAGAAGGAGACTACACTTATTTTTACAAAAATAACGGACTACAAAACCAATATGTAATTTATAGATACAAAACAGGCGAAGACCCAAGTAACGCAACAGTATTTTTAGATCCAAACACATTTAAAGAAGACGGAACTATTTCTTTAGGAGGTACAAGTTTTTCTAAAAACGGAAAGATTTTAGCGTATTCAATCTCTGAAGGAGGAAGTGATTGGCGTAAAATTTTAGTAATGGATGTTGAGTCAAAACAAATTATTGAAGACACTTTAGTAGATATTAAATTTAGCGGAATGTCTTGGTACAAAAACGAAGGTTTTTACTACTCAAGCTATGACAAACCAAAAGGGAGTGAATTATCTGCAAAAACAGATCAACACAAAGTATATTACCATAAACTAGGGACTCCTCAAAAAGAAGATCAATTAATTTATGGTGGTACAGAAGATGAAAAACATAGATACATTTATGGAAGTGTTACTGAAGATGACAAATATTTAATTATTTCTCCTAGAGTTTCAACCTCTGGAAACAAATTATTAATTAAAGATTTAACACAACCCAATAGTAGCTTTAAAACAATTCTTAATCATACAGATAGTGACACTTACATTATCGAAAACGAAGATAGTAAGCTATTTATAGTAACAAATTTAGAGGCTCCAAACCAGAAAATAGTAACTGTTGACGCTGCAAACCCAACTCCAGAACATTGGGTAGATTTTATACCAGAAACTAAAAATGTTTTAAGTCCGTCTACTGCTGGTGGATACTTTTTTACAGAATATATGATTGATGCAGTATCAAAAGTAATGCAGTATGATATGACAGGAAAATTAATAAGAGAAGTTAATTTACCTGGTATTGGTAGCGCTGGAGGTTTTAGTGCTAAAAAAGAAGACACTAGTTTATACTACTCATTTACCAATTACGTTACTCCTGGAAGCATTTATAAATATAATATTAAAGAAGGCTCATCAGAATTATACCGTAAACCAGACATAGATTTTAATCCAGAAAATTACGAAAGCAAACAAGTATTTTATGCTTCAAAAGATGGAACAAAAGTACCAATGATTATTACACATAAAAAAGGTTTAGAACTTGACGGAAAAAATCCAACAATTCTTTATGGATATGGTGGGTTTAACGTTAGTCTAACACCAAGTTTCAGTATTGCTAATGCTGTTTGGATGGAACAAGGTGGTATATACGCAGTGCCAAATCTTCGTGGTGGCGGAGAATATGGAAAGGCTTGGCATGATGCAGGAACTCAATTAAAAAAACAAAACGTTTTTGACGATTTTATTGCTGCTGCAGAATTTCTTATTGATAACAAATATACTTCTTCAGACTTTTTAGCTATTAGAGGAGGATCAAATGGTGGTTTATTGGTTGGTGCAACCATGACACAACGTCCAGATTTAATGAAGGTAGCAATACCTGCTGTAGGTGTTTTAGATATGCTACGCTATCATACATTTACCGCTGGAGCAGGTTGGGCTTATGACTATGGTACAGCAGAGGATAATAAAGAAATGTTTGACTACTTAAAAGGTTACTCTCCTGTACACAATGTAAAAAAGGGTGTGCAATATCCTGCAACTATGGTCACCACTAGTGACCATGATGACAGAGTAGTACCTGCGCATAGTTTTAAGTTTGCAGCAGAATTACAAGCTAAACAAACAGGAACAAACCCAACGTTAATTAGAATTGAAACTGATGCTGGTCATGGTGCAGGAACACCTGTTAGTAAAACCATAGAGCAGTATGCAGATATTTATGGTTTTACTTTATATAACATGGGATTTGATGTTCTTCCAACAGAAATTGAAGAATTTAAAGACTAATAACCAATACATTAATAAAAAAAGGTGACTAATATTTTCTATTTGTCACCTTTTTTTATATTTGTTAAACCTTAACTAACCCAAATAATAATACTGATGAAAAAAACCATCCTACTGGTCTGTTTCGCAATTACATGTTTAAACATCAAAGCACAAAAAGCAGATGTAAAAACAAAAGAAATTAAAGCTACTTTTGAACAGCCAGAATTTCTTAAAAACATTAAAACTTACAGTTATACTATACAAGATGATGGTACCTACTGGAACTACACACCCACAGCACAAAACCCAACGTTAGCATCAAATACTGATGGTATAAATCTTAGTGGATTAGAACGTGTAAAAGATAGTGCTGACTTACAAATTGTTGTTGGTTTTTCAGGAAATCAATTAAAAACCAGTCCTGCTTTATACGTTTTACAAGGTACTTACCACATTATGGTACTAAATAAGGATAACAAATTATTGTTAACCATAGAAGAATCTGTTGAAAAAAATGTTAATGCAGGAGACAATAGATACAGCATAACAAACCGAGACTCTAGAAACATAACTAAAGCCCTTATTGTAACAGAACATGTAGAAAAACTTTTAAAGGAATACGAACATTTATTTTCAGGTACTGCAGATTTAAAAGTTCCTTTTGGATTATTCAAAAAAACAAAAGGTGGTATAGCAGAAAGTTTTAATGAAACTTCAAAACCGTTAATAGACTCAATCATTTCAAACAGTAATAATATTGAAAATATAGATAAAGCCATTACTTATTGGACAGAGCAATTAGAAGTAGATTTTGGAAAAAAAGTAAAAGACAAAATTAAAAACCGAGTAATTTATGCCAACTTAACGTCGGCTAATTTACTTAAAAAAGATTTAGATGCTGCTCTAACTAATTTTGAACTTGTTAAGGAAAACACAGGCTTTTTTGACACTTGGACTTCTAGTTACAAAACCATTTTTAATCGTTTTGAAAGCTTTAAAGCAATAGGCAATCCTGATAAGCTTACAACCATTAAGCTTACACCTACAAGCACATACCTTATAACACTTCCTGCAGGTAAATACACCTACAAAAGTAGAGAGGCAATTGATTATCATAAAATTGAAATTGAAAATTTTGTACCTAACGTAAAATCTGGAATAGCGTCTTTAGACTCAAAAGTAAAACCAAAAATTTACGTCTATGAAAACGAAACAAAAAAAATTCGTCATTTTGGAGATGGAAACAATACCATCGTTACAAATGAGGGTGAAGAAATTGTCTTTAAATTGCACAAAGGTGAATACAAAGCTTGTACCAAACAGGATGATGGTACTTATAAAATCTATAACAGAAATACTATTATAAAATAGTATACTCTTTTTAAAAATTAAAAACCGCTCAAGTTAATGAGCGGTTTTTTTATGTTATTTTTGTTATATGCTTCAAGTAAAAAATCTTTCATTTTCATTTAAAAAAACTCCTGTTTTAATAGGTATTGATTTTACTGTAAAACAAGGTGAAAACGTCGCTATTATTGGCGAAAGTGGCTCAGGAAAAAGCACTTTATTAAATCTTATTTATGGCGAATTTGATTTAGAACAAGGTGAAATATTCTGGAATGATCATCAAATTTTGGGACCAAAATATAACTTAGTTGTTGGTTACGAATTTATGAAATATGTCTCACAAGAATTTGACTTAATGCCTTTTATTACTGTAGAAGAAAATATAGGCAAACATCTTTCTAACTTTTTTCCTGAAGAAAAAAAAGCTCGTACTACAGAATTATTGGAAGTTGTAGAGCTAACAGAATTAGCAAAAACCAAAGTAAAAACCCTGAGTGGAGGACAAAAACAACGTGTTGCTTTAGCACGCGCTTTAGCTAAACAACCAGAAATTATTTTATTAGACGAGCCCTTTAGTCATATTGATAATTTCCAGAAACAATCTTTACGCAGAAATGTGTTTAAATATCTTAAAGATAAAAATATTACTTGCCTTGTTGCAACACATGACAAAGAGGACGTTTTGGGTTATGCAGATAGAATGATTGTTTTAAACAATCACAAAATAGCTGTTAACAACAGTCCTGAACAATTATTTTTAAATCCCGAAACACCTTTAATTGCTTCCTTTTTTGGAGAATTTAATATAATAGACAATACTATTGTTTATGCACACCAATTGAAAATTGTTGAGCAATCAAATTTAAAAGCAACAGTTATTGAAAACTATTTTAAAGGCAGTTATTACTTGGTTGAAGCCTACTTGAACGACGATATTGTGTTTTTTGAATCAAAACACAAACAAGCATTAAACAAAATAATTAATCTTGAGGTTTGTAAATAAGGTCAATCACCTCAACAACAGACGTGTAAAAACACAGTTAAATCTCAATAAGGGAAACCTTGAAATAAATGAATAATTAAAAATCTTCACGCTCAGCATATTCTAACCCCTCAGGTAATTCGATTGAAGAAAATTCTAAATGTAAAACCCGTCTTGATTTCTGAGAGGTTGTTCTTGATGAAGCGTGTAATAAAAAAGGTTTCATTAATTGAACACCTCCTGAATTAACTTCACTTAACAAAGGAATTGAATTATTAGAAATCAATTTGATTTCTTCATCAGTCAATCGTTTATTATGTGATCCAGGAATCACTTTTAAAGCACCATTTTTAACCGTAACATCATCTAAATGTATACGCATTGCAAACGTATTTTTAGATATTTTTTCAGGAGGACACACACTAACAACACCTTGTTTATTAGTCCAAGACTTAAAACCATCTACCTCTTTTTTTTCTAAAACATTTATCGGAACATCTTGATGCCAGTTTACATACCAATTGTCATTAGTGGATTTATCAAAATAGATTGCTTTTGTTAAAAATGCCTGTTTATCAATGGACTTAATTACTTTTTTAAAATTTTTATTAAATAAAATAGCTTTTATTTCTGGTATCTTTTTAAGCACCTCACGCATTCCAAAAGAGGCTTCGTCATTAAACTTAAAATAAGCATCAAATTTTGCCTTTAATTTTCTAATGTCTCTTTTTGTATATACATGATTTAAAATTCCAAAACCTTTATATTCTAAACGTCTTGCAATAGTCCGTAAATTTTTGTCGCTAATTTCAGTTTCATAAGCATCAACAGCATCATATAACCGTTCTTTTATATTTCGTTTTAAACGTTCTGGAGCCAAAACTTTGATACCTTCACCTAAACCTAAAATATCTTTTTCTAACTCAAAATTTAACTGAACCATTAATGATATTGTGACACCATAATTATCACGACTAATTTCTTTTTGCGAGTGATGTAAAGGTTTTGTCAACACATAAGGCGCTTGCTTATGGGTAACATAAAGCAATACAGTTTCAGGTTTTAAATTTGGACTAACCGACACTCCAATAGCATTATTATAATATGTTTCAGAGTTAAAATTAGTGTCTAAAACAAATTTAACATCGCTTTTATCGACAGACAAAATTCGGTCTAAAGCCAAATTCATAATACCTTCATTTTTATTTCGTCTACCAATAACAAACCATCTATTTCTAAACTCTTTTAACAAATAAGGATAAAAAATAAACGTGCTTTCACTTCTAGCTTTAAAAGATTGATATGTAATATTTATTGTTTGTTTTTTTTGGATAAATTGATACAGTGTATCCAAAAACTCTAAGCCTTTTAAATTTTCATTTTTTTCAAAATCAATTAATGATTTTTCATGTGTCTTTTGTGTATAAACATGATCTTCTAACTTTTGAACCATACTACCCAATTCATTAAAATGAGAAAACCCTTGAAATTGTTTTAAAAACGAAACTGCTTCAGATAGCTTATCCAAATCATGGTTAGAAATTGGACTGTTTGTAATACTGTAATTAACATCTTCATACTTATAATATTTTCTGTTATAAACCACAATTGGTGCATTGTAACCTAATTTATCACTACGCATCATTTGTAAATCCAATTGCACTGTACGTTTACTAACATCTACATCTTTGCCTTCATAGTCATATAACGCATCAGAAACAGCTTCAATTAAATCATTAAGTGTCCATTGTTTAAATGTATTTTGAAGACATTTATCAATGGTTTTATATCTAATTAAAGCATTTTTATTAACTGCCATTTTAAAAAATATTTGCTCTAATTTATGACAAAATATTTATTACGCAAAGTTATTGCGTAAACAAGAAACACCTTCAACATCTAATTTTAAACAAAAAATTGTTGCTTTTTTCAAAAAAATATAATACTTCGTATTATGAGGCTAAATTTTAACCACTTAGAAAAATAAATTTGGAAAATTCGAAAATAAATGTAGATATTTGCAACGCATTTCAACCAAAACTAAGTTGAATTAAAAAATTAGAAACTATGAGTTTATTTATAACATATCAAAACGATCCAAAAGGAATTCTTCCTTTTGTGACGCTTCGTGATTATCGTTAGATAAACTTTTCAATTTTATAAATGAAACATCCGAAGCAACTTAAAAACTGTTTCGGATGTTTTGTTTTCCAGTATTAGCAAACCTGCTAAGCACATTTCCAAAATAGTAAAACACAAACTGAATTGTATTTAGCATGCCAATAACGCATGCTTATATCCATCTCAGAAAATAATATTACAATGAAAACTAAAATAATACAAATCACCTCTGGTCGTGGACCAGCTGAGTGTTGTTGGGTTGTAGCGCAAGTATTAAAACACTTTATAGCTGACTTAAAACACAATAACATTAATTATAAAATAATACAAAGAGAAAAAGGTACTGAAAACTTGACGCTTCAATCCGTCACAATTCAATTACAGGCAGAATCCCTAGATCGGTTTTTAAGCCAATGGATTGGAACAATACAATGGGTTGGCGTGTCAGCTTTTAGACCACAACACAAACGTAAAAACTGGTTTATAGCAATGTACTTAATAAATCAGGATCAAGAGTTTAAAATTAATGACAATGACATTATTTATCAAGCCACAAAAAGCTCTGGACCTGGAGGACAACATGTAAACAAAGTAAGCTCTGCAATAAGAGCCATTCATATACCAACTAAAACACAAGTGTTAGTTATGGATAGTCGCTCTCAGCATCAAAACAAAAAAATTGCAAAAATACGCTTACATGAAAAAATAAATCAAATGCAGTTAGACCAATTAAAATCTAATACTAAAAACCAATGGGAAAACCACTTAAATATAGAAAGAGGAAACCCAATACAAATTTTTAAAGGCTCTGATTTTAAAAAAAATACAATTTTAAAAACATTTAAAAAACAACGCAATACCTTAAAAAAAGAATTGCGAAACGAATTAAACAACTAAAAATAATGGACACTAATTTGTTAAATAATTACGTGCTTAAAGCCATAGACGCTTATCCATATGAGCTAGAAGAAACCGTAGAGAATCTAAATTATGCCTTGTCATACCAAAGTAATAACGCTTATGCGTTGTACTTAATGGCACGTTTGCAAGCAGAACAATTTGGTGACTACACAATGGCTAAGCAATATTATGCTGAAGCTTTAGCTTGTAAAATGGACTTTCAGAAAGTCTATCCAAGATACATACAAGTCCTTTTGGATAATGAAGATTTTAATGAAGCCCAGAAACTAATAGATTTTGCTTTAACAGTTAAAGGTATTGACAAAGGAAGTATTTGGTGCAAACAAGGTCAGCTTTATGAAATAAAGTTAAAGCATAAAAAAGCTATTAAAGCACTTAAAACAGCAAAACAATTTGGATTTAATAACGATTTTATTAGCTATATAGACACAGAGATATCAAGAAATAAAAGCAAGATAAAATCTAATAAGAAGCCCTCAAAAAGCAAAACAAAGAAAAAAAAGTGCTGTAATAAGAAGAAAAAACAAAAGTAATTTTAAGTACGCAAAAACATTGCGCAATACTGTATAATATTTGCAGTGTAATTAAAAGGAAGTCTTTTGGAATCTGACTTTAAAAGTAACGCTCTGCTAGATAATGAAGCTAGCAGAGCTTAATAAAAGTTCTTTAAAATATTAAAACTGGAAGTATTGAGCAATTGGTTGGCTCGCCTGACTGTAAATCAGGTCTTTTATTAGCATGTAGGTTCGAGTCCTACTACTTCCACATCAAGTAAGTCTTGTTACGTGTTTCGATATAGCACTATTGTATAAATCCTTGCGGTTTCGCATCAGGTATTTATATCCAACTTGACTTGAAGGCTTTAAGGTTATTTGGCCAAATAAATAATCTCCTCTATGTACACAGGTTCGAATCCTGTCTTCCGTAACAGGAAGTAGCTAAGTCTGGTTAAGCAATAGACAATTTTGTAGGTTCGAGTCCTACCAAAACCAAATGGTTTTGTGGCGAAACGGTAAACGCACTGTATTTAGGTTACAGCAATTAGGATGGACTAAAAATCCATAATTCAACAAAGAAGGTCACTTAAAAAAATAGACCACCATTGTGTGTCTCACATAAAACGATAAAAAACAAAGTAAAGGACGACTAGCTTAAACACTTGTTGTTAAAGCAGTCTAGAAAACACCTTGAAATACAATTGTATTTTAAGACAATTTAGGTTTCCTTTTAAAGATTAACTTTTCATTAAATAGTTTGAAAATTTTTCAACTAAAAATGATAAATCATCTGCAAAACGCTACTTAAATCACTTTTAATCGCTTGTATTTCCGTAGTTAGAAAGATGGTTATCTTTTGCTTTGTTTTACCAAGAATAGTCATTTCAGCTAGACTGAAATTCTATTATAAATGTTTAATCATTCTGTAAAAATAAAACGCAGAATAAAAAATTAGAAATCATGAAGAGAGTAAGAATTCATGCAGGCAACGTAGGTTTGGTATTTAAAAATGGTGATTACAAACGTGTCATTACACAAGGTGCACATTGGTTAATGTTTAACGAAAGCGTAATAACATATAGCTTAACATCTGCTTTTAATGCACCAAAAGCATTGGATATCTTACTTAAAGATGATGCTTTGGCAAACAAGTTACATGTTATAGATATTGAAGACAATCAAATAGTATTGGTATATAGCAATAATAATTTTAAACATGTATTAACAGCTGGTCGTCATGCGTATTGGAAAGGAGTAATTGACTACAAATTTATTACGGTAGATTTTAACAATATTACCATTCCAAATACAATTGACAAAGCATTATACACCAATAATGCATTGCGACAATACATCAGAAGCTTTGAAGTTGCAGCACACGAAAAAGCTGTTATGATTGTAGATGATACGTTTGATAAAATTTTAGACCATGGTACATACCATTTCTGGAGAAACAATCAAACCATTAAAATTGCTAAAGCAGATTTACGTCAATTACAATTAGAAATTGCTGGTCAAGAGTTGTTAACCAAAGACAAAGCAACTGTACGTATTAATTTTTACGCACAATACAAAGTTACAGATATTGAAACTGCGTTAATGCGTAACAAAGATTACGAAAAACAATTGTACACTAATTTACAATTAGCATTAAGATCTTTTGTTGGCACTTATACTTTAGACGAGTTGTTAGACCAAAAAGACAATATTGCAAAAGCAGTATTAGAAGACGTAAAAACACAAGCTACCAAATTAGGTGTTAATGTGTTACACACAGGTATTAGAGATGTAATTTTACCAGGTGACATGAAAGATATTATGAACCAAGTATTAATAGCTCAGAAAAAAGCACAAGCTAATGTCGTAACAAGACGTGAAGAAACAGCTTCAACCAGAAGCTTATTAAATACTGCAAAATTAATGGAAGACAACACCATGTTGTTTAAGTTAAAAGAAATGGAATATGTAGAAAAAATTGCTGATAAAATTGGCGAAATTACAGTCGCTGGAAACGGTAATGTAATTGAGCAATTAAAAGATATTTTTTCTGTGAATAAGTAAGGTTATGGCGTAACCCAAACCAAAAAGGGTTTGGGTCGCGCTTTCCGCTAAATCTTTTGCAAAAAAAGCAAAAGGATACCGCATCAATCGCTTACGCAACAATCAGCTAAAATATTATACCACCCAAAAACATGGAAAAACATTTAGTAATTGACGATTTAATAAATACCCAAAAACAATTTTGGCTTGATTTACAAGTACATTGTATTATAGAATGTTGTGGAATAGATGCGCTTGAATTAAATAATTCTCATTTTATAACAATTGTAAATAAATATGGTGCGCTAAATATTATAAAGTATTTCATAAAAATACTTAAACATCTTAATTATTCACTTAACGAATTTGTATCAAGTAAGCTATTAAATATTTACGAAGACAAGATGGATTTTTCTAATAGAATATTAAAGTTATTAGAAAAAATAACAGAAAACAATTATGGAAACAAAGAATAAAATAACAGGAAACGATTTAATCCAATTAGGATTTAGACAAGGAAAATGGATGAAAAACGCCATTATACATATAAATAAAAACCAATTAGACCAAAAGCAAATGGAAACATATTTAGAGCAATTTAAATCTCCAGACCCAATTGCGTTACATGTAAAATCAGTAGATTTTTCTATTAATATTAAAGCAGAAAATGACTTAGAAAAAGACAATGTTTTTAAAGTCGTAAACTCTATGCAAACCTTAATGAAAACACCAACATTAGTTGATGGAGCTATTATGCCAGATGCTTGTCCTACAGGTCCAGACGGAACCATTCCTGTTGGTGGAGTTGCAGTTGCAAAAAACGCAATACATCCAGGAATGCATAGTGCAGATATTTGTTGCTCTGTCATGTTAACCGATTTTGGTAAAGCAGATCCAAAAGCTATTTTGGATGCTGCACATGCAAGTACACATTTTGGTCCAGGAGGAAGAGATAGAGAGAATCAGTTTAGATTCCCTGACGAGTTATTAGAAGCTTTTGAGTCTAATAGATTAATTGGCGATAAAGACATGGTTAAAATAGCAAGAGCACATTTAGGAACACAAGGTGATGGTAACCACTTTTTGTTTGTTGGTCAATCTAAAAAAACAGGAAACACCATGATGATTACGCATCATGGATCTAGAGGTCCTGGAGCAAGATTATATACCAAAGGAATGAAAATTGCAGAACGTTTTAGAAAAGAGTTATCTCCAGATACAATGAAACAAAACGCGTGGATTCCTTTTAATACAGAAGAAGGTCAAACGTATTGGGAAGCTTTACAAGTTATAAGACAATGGACAAAAACAAACCACGAAGTATTGCATAATGCTGTAGCTGAAACTTTAGATATTAAAATTGAAAACAGATACTGGAACGAACACAACTTTGTGTTTAAAGATGGCGATTTGTTTTACCACGCAAAAGGTGCAACACCTTTAGACGCTAAGTTTATGCCTGACATTACTGGTCCAAGGTTAATCCCTTTAAACATGAGTGAACCTGTTTTAATTGTGGAAGGAAACACTACTAAAACTAATCTAGGTTTTGCACCTCATGGAGCTGGTAGAAATATTAGCAGAACACAGCACAGAAAAAGTAAAACTGGTACAATTATGCAAATTTTTAAAGAAGAAACTAAAGGTTTAGATGTTAGATTTTTCTCTAAAGAAATTGATATTACCGAGCTACCAAGTGCATACAAAAACGCACAAACCGTTAGAAACCAAATGGAAGAATACGGTTTAGGTAAAGTTATTGACCAAGTTATGCCTTACGGTTGTATTATGGCTGGAGATTGGCAGAAAAATGCACCTTGGAGAATTAAAAGAGACAAGAAAAAACAAAGAAATAGAAAGTAAATTTTAGAAGGGAAAAGTGGACTGATTTAGGTTGGTCTGCTTTTTGTATTAATATACCTCTGTAATAGTAAACTCTTGCTCTCTAAACAAAATATTATCTCCAATAGTTTTACCCAATAATAATTGTGCAATTGGTGTATTAGCTGCAATAGCGTAAAATTTATTACTATCCACTTGTAACTCTCCAGCACTAATAGCAATATAATAATTAGCTTTAGTTGTAAACACAACACTACCTAAACCAATAATTTTAGATTGCTTTTCGGTACTTATTTTAACTAGCAATTGATTTACTTTTTGGATTTGTGCTAACTGCTTACCAGCCTTTTCACGTTCTAATTGGACCATTGCACGACCCGTTTCGTGTTTATCTCCTGCACTACTTTTAGTTTCAGAAGTTAACGATTCTTGTAACTCTTCAATTGTGTTACTAATTGTATCTAATCTGCTTTGTGTAAACTGCACACATTGATTATGTAAACTGGTTTTAATGCTTTGTTTTATTTTCATCTTCATTTTTATAATTTAAAGCACCATAAAAATTCATCTGTGTTGTAATCCATGTTTTTCTTGATGCTATGTATTTGGTCACAGGATTAGCTTTATATTTTCTAGGACTTGGTAATATAGCAGCAATTGCAGAGGCTTCTAATTTTGATAATGTAGAAGCTGGTTTTTTAAACCAATAATATGCAGCAGCTTCTGCACCATAAATACCATTTCCCATTTCAATGCTATTTAAATAGACTTCCATGATACGTTGTTTAGACCAAGTCAACTCTATTAAAAACGTAAAATAAGTTTCTAAACCTTTACGCAACCAGCTTCTTTCTGGCCATAAAAACACATTTTTAGCTGTTTGCTGACTTATTGTACTTCCGCCTTTTATACGTTTTCCTTTTTTATTGTCTTGGTAAGCTTTTTCAATAGCCTTTAAATTAAACCCATTATGTTTTACAAACGTTTGATCTTCGCTACAAATAACTGCTAACTGTAAGTTTTTAGATATATTTTCAATAGGTTGCCAATCGTGTTTTAAAACTTTAGGACTATCTTTTTCAAAATATCTTATAACCATCAAAGGTGTTATTGGCACAGGGAACCACTTAAAAACTAATACTAATCCAAAAGTTATTATAACAAACCAAACTGCTATTTTAGCCAAAAATCTAAAAAATCTATTCATTAGTTTAATTAATAAGGTTTGCTAAATCTTCACCAATCAAGCTACCAATAGCGACTCCCATTCCGCCTAAACGCACACCACAATAGACGTGATTACTAAGCTGTTTTACAATTGGCTTTTTTTGATATCCAACTCCCATAATTCCACTCCAGCGATAATCAATTTCAAAATTAGTGGCAGGTAAAATAGTAGACTTTAAAAGCGATTCAAGTTTATTTTGTATTAAATCTGTTTGATTTAAATCCGTCGTTTCTTCAGCTTTAAAATCTAAATTCCGACCACCTCCAAAAAGGATACGATTGTCAATATTTCTGAAATAATAATAGCCTTCATCCAAATGAAAAGTTCCTTTTACATGAAGATTTTTAATTGGTTTTGTTATTAAAACCTGAGCTCTAGCTGGTTTAACTTTTGGTATATTTAAACCCGAAGCAAAACCATTTGTTGCAATTAATAATTTTGAAGTTGAAAAACTAAATTGATTAGTTTCTATTTTTACAGCATTTGTATCCTCTGAAAAATTAGTTACCAAAACATTATTTAAGATTTTAATGTCATTTAAGCGTACTTTACGCAGCAAAGCCTCCATCATTAATCCTGTGTCTATTTGCCCCTCAAATTGATTAAAACTGTACTGAGATTTGATGTTTTTAAAGCCAAAGGCATTAGGTTTTAAACTAAAAACAGACTTTTTAAAAATTGGATTCAATAATGCATTAACCTCGTTTAGTTTAGCTTCACATGTTTCAAATAAATTAGTATCTTCTGTAAACAGCTCATAACCTCCAAATTCTTGATAGTTTATAGTTTTGTCTCCTAAATTATCTCTTAATTTTTGTAAGCCTTTTTTTCGGTTGTTAACCAAATCTATAACCTCTTGCTCTGTG
Source organism: Olleya sediminilitoris (assembly GCF_016785945.1). GTDB lineage: Bacteria > Bacteroidota > Bacteroidia > Flavobacteriales > Flavobacteriaceae > Olleya > Olleya sediminilitoris. The sequence continues at coordinate 258,072 of NZ_JAEMEF010000001.1, forward strand.
TGATTTTTAAGGTCGTCAATAATTTCGCTTAAGCTTCCATAACAAGCAAAACCAGCATTTTTGGTACTTGCACCTTGTGGCAAGGTCCCTTTTTCAAGAACTAAAATATTAGCTTTAGGAAAACGTTTTTTAAGTTGTAATGCGCAATTTAAACCTACAATACCACTACCAACAATAGTATAATCTACGTTGGTTAACCATGATTTAATTTCCCAGTAACTTAATGTCATTGTAGCAAGGTAGTAAATAGTTTATTGTTTTAAACTAAAAATAAACTGAGCCAAAGCATTAATGTTTTTATCTTTTAAATCTATTTGACCCTCAATTGCAATGGTTTCATCTGGATTACTAACTCCTGTAATCGTTAAGTTTTCAAGTTTATCAAAATAGGTGTTTAATAACGGAAAATAATTTTGTTGCTGCAGTTTTTCAAAATCTATATTAAAATCTAAAACATTAGAGGATTTGATGTTTTTAGGTGCGTAATTTTTATTTAAGTCTGTACTAGCGTACAATCCGTTGTCTGTAGCATCAATTTTAAATTGATATAAAGGAAACACTCTTTTACTTAATTTACCTTGTCTAATTATTGTTAATTTCTCTAAATAATTATATAATTTTTGTCCTTGTGATGACAACTGAACATTAATTTCTGGCACTTGCTTTTGTACAGCTGATACAGTTTCGACTTTTTCAAAATCATCATTATACTCGTAAGACACTACAGAATCTGTTTGATAGGTTGCCTTAGCGACTTCTAATGCTAAATGCCCATTATAATACGTGTTTAGACTATCTGTATCCACATCTTGATTATTATGTTTAAATGACACATAATTGATAGTGGATAATAAATTAAGATCAAAAGTTATGCTAGCATCCTCTGAAAATGTTGTTCCAGACAACGTTTTTGGAACATCAAAAAATTGAGGCAACACCAAATTACCATTTAACTGTGCTTGACCTGATTTAAAGTTTATATCTAAATTATTATCCTTTGTCAAATAACTGATATGCGAGTCTGCATCTTTAATTTTAGACCACAATTCACCATTACTATCTAATGATTTACCCTCTACCAAAAGCTCTTGAAAAACTTGATTAACATCTATTGGTTGATCACTATAAGCTAATACACAACGTTTGTTGTTATAAGCAATTTGCAAGGTATTACTTGTATTACTTGACACGACATAGTTAGCTTGAGACCTAAAGTTTACAATTTTAAAATTTTGTGAAATAAAATTTTTAAAGTCAGATGAATCTGAAATTTTTAAAGATGAAAATACAGATGTTTTAGGCTGGTTTTTTATAGTATATAAAAACATATTAGAAGGAATATTAAACCCTTTACCTTGATCTTGACCATCTTCTTCAATCGTATCTTTTTCTGTTTTATTTTGAAGGTAAAAATCACTATTAGTTATAGCATTAACAAGCATTGATTGACCAATACCATCAATATCTATTTTAACAATCTGATCTGCGTTTTCATGTATCACATCTTTATATGACTTATAATCACGAAACATTAAAAACCCTTTAAAAACCAAGAGCAGCACTATTATAATAATGGCTGCTCTTTTTATAACTTTTTTAAAATTCATTGAGTTTTACTTTGCTATATTTTCAATAATATCAAAAATATATTTTAATGCATTTTCTTGGCTTGATGGCACACCTATTACCATATTTGTATCAACAGTATTTCCTTTAATTTTTGAAGCTGTTATGTATGCATCTTCAGAAGTGTTTAAAAACCACTCTAATTTACCTGATCTATCAATTCCCATTTCTTCAATTGGTAATTGATCTGCTAATTGTTGTGCACTAACATACATTGAATAGTTGTTTTTCGACATAATATTTTTATGTTTACTTGACACTTTAGCATTAAAAGTACCTGTTACTATTTTTTTCATCTCTACAGCTGAGGTACCAACAAATATGATATCATCCTTGATTAAAAAATGTAATGATATTGGACTGCTTTTTTCTTTAAAAGTATAAAAGCCATCATTAAATGTTACAAACTCTTTATTTTTTGAGTATTTAATTAATTTAGTGATTATTTCAGAATCATCACTTGAAGCCATTAATAAAAAGTCTGGTAATGTTTCTGTTTTTTTCTTTTCAACTTCAACATATTCGTAATCATCATTATATTCATAAGTTGTATAAGTTACTTCTTGTTTAGAAATACCAGATAATAAGAATAACATATCTCCTTTAAGTACCTCTGCAACTGCTTCTTCATCTAATAACAATGAAAACAAATCAATTGCCAATACAGCCTCTTCACCATAATATGGCATATTTTGATAAATAGATTTCATTAATTTTGGATACTCTTCTAACATTGCTTTAGTATCCATAGCATAACTCATGTATGCAATCATTTTATCTTCATTAACATAATCAAAAAACTTTTTATTCAGTTTTCTAGAGCTCATTTTTTTGTAGCTTTTAGCCATCATATCTGACATCGTGTACTTTGTATTAAGCATCATTTTGTCATCCTCCAAAAATAACTTTGCAGTTAAATTATTGTCTGCATACATCGCTCCTAAATTAAATCCTGCTAAATCTCTAAAATAAGCAGACCCTAGCATTTGAGAATATATTTTACCAAAATCGTTTACCCATAAAGTCGCTTCTGCTGTATTATCAATACTACTTAAATAAGATTTATTTTTTAGTATAGAATTAGCTTCGATTTGTAATAAAACTTCTTTTGCTTTTTTTAAATCCCACTGTTTAGACAATGTTCTTTTAATATCATAATTAGTATTATAGCTATCATAATAATTATAAGTATTATTATCTTCTGTAGACTCTATAACTGTTTCTTCGATTTCTTCTTCTTCATAGATCTCTTCAGAAGCTTCCTTAACTGTTTCTGCTTCTTCAACCTCTATTGCTTCTGTTACAGCATCATCTGTGTAACCATAAATATTATCAGGCTTAAGACCATAACGTTTGGCTACTGTTTTATCATTAAAATAAGAATCAACAAGCGATCCTTCTACAATTACCAATGTATTATCATTCCAGATAATACCGCCTTCGCTATTATCTTTAAAAGATCGGACTCCGTTATTATCAACAAATTCATGTCGACTATTTGTGTTTTTGACAAAGGCATCAAATTTATCACCATTACTAATAGGAATAATAAAAGCATTATACATAATACTATCATTTACCTGAAAAAAATAATGAGAGGATGCTTTAATGTTAACTCCAAAATCCTCAATACTACTATAATCAGCTTCTTTTCTAGAAAGCTCTTTAAGCATCTCTTGCATGACAAAAGAGTTATTCAACTCTTCAACAGACATTAACTGTGTTAAGTTCTCTCCTTTTATGGATGCTACAATTGATGCATCTTTTGGGACTTTTGTTATAGTATTTTGTGCAAATACAATTGATGCCGCAAACAGCATTACTGCTGTAAATAATTTTTTCATTTAATTTCGAATATTAAGTTTAAGTGTTGGTTATTTTATTTTGATAATTTTATTTGAGTACTTAAGTTTCCACTTCCGTCAATAATTTCCATAGCATTTAGACGTTGCATAACTGCTTTTTTAGATTTAGAAACTTTAGCTTTTGGGTTGTTTTGAGACAATACAGTTTTATCAAATCTATAAATAGCTGTATATGATGCATCATCAAACACTTTTTTATTTTTACTATTTAATTTGCTGTATTGTTTTTTAATCTGATCAGAATAAGTATATTTTCTTTTAAATTGACTGTTATTTTTATCAAAAAAATAAGATGAAATCACCATTTTATTTTTTTGTTTATTGGATACATTAGTCGCAATCTTATTTATCTTGTCTACATCTTTAAAATTACATTTAACCGAAAAAATAAAGTTTTCATAATCGGCAGTTTTAGTAACATTTGTAATACCGTCAGCTTTATTAAGCTCGGCAACAATATCGTTTAACCCTTTTTGAATATCTTGTCTTGAAGGTACTTTATATCCATTTATTGAATCTAACAACATGATTGAAGCAATCTTGGACTTGCTTTTACTTAAGTTAAGCGTGTAAGTCATGGTTCCAGAACCGTCACTTTTAAGATCTATTTCCTCTATGACTTCAAAACAAGAGGTTATTGTTATTAGTGTTACTAGTAAAACACAGATTTTAAATAAGTTATATGGTTTCATAAAAGCGATTTTTTTTGAAAAATCAAATATACAGAGGTTTTAGTTTATAAATAAAAAAACTCCGAAAGAGATTTCGGAGTTTTAATTTTATTTAATTTTCTTCTTGCTTTTGCATGACAAAATCTTCCATGAATTTTGTGGTATAATTACCAGCAATATAATCAGGATGATCCATTAACTGTCTATGAAAAGGTATTGTTGTTTTTATACCTTCAATAACAAACTCATCTAAAGCACGTTTCATTTTGTTAATTGCTTCTTCACGTGTTTGTGCAGTAGTAATTAACTTTGCAATCATCGAGTCGTAGTTTGGCGGAATACTATATCCTGCGTAAACATGTGTATCTAGACGTACACCATGTCCACCTGGAGCATGTAATGTAGTGATTTTTCCCGGAGAAGGACGGAAGTCATTAAAAGGATCTTCAGCGTTTATACGACACTCGATTGAATGTAAATTTGGAGTATAATTTTTACCCGAAATTGGAACACCAGCTGCTACTAATATTTGCTCACGGATTAGGTCAAAATCAATTACTTGTTCAGTAATTGGATGCTCAACTTGAATACGTGTATTCATTTCCATGAAATAGAAATTTCTGTGTTTATCCACTAAAAACTCAACAGTTCCTGCACCTTCGTATTTTATGTATTCGGCTGCTTTGACAGCTGCTTCACCCATTTTTTTACGCAATGCTGTTGTCATAAAAGGAGAAGGAACTTCTTCTGTTAATTTTTGGTGACGACGTTGTACAGAACAATCTCTTTCTGATAAGTGACAAGCTTTACCAGTACTATCTCCTACAATTTGTATTTCAATATGACGTGGCTCTTCAATAAGTTTTTCCATGTACATATCATCATTTCCAAAAGCAGCTTTTGACTCTGTTCTAGCAGACTCCCAAGCGTTTTGTAAATCTTCTTCTTTCCATACAGCACGCATCCCTTTACCTCCACCTCCAGCAGAAGCTTTTAGCATGACTGGATAACCGGTTTCTTTAGCTACTTTTACACAGTCTTCAAAGTTTTCTATAACTCCTTCACTTCCTGGGACAACAGGTACTCCTGCAGCAATCATTGTTGCTTTTGCATTAGCTTTATCTCCCATTCTGTCAATCATTTCTTCAGAGGCACCAATAAATTTGATTTGGTGTTCTTCACAAATTTTAGAAAATTTTGCGTTTTCAGATAAAAATCCATAACCTGGATGTATGGCATCTGCATTTGTAATTTCTGCTGCTGCAATAATGTTTGACATTTTCAAATAAGACTCGCTACTAGCTGCTGGTCCTATACAAACTGCTTCATCAGCAAATTTAACATGTAGGCTTTCTGCATCAGCAGTACTATATACTGCTACTGTTTTAATGCCCATTTCTTTACAGGTTCTAATAACACGTAGTGCTATTTCACCTCTATTGGCTATTAATACTTTTTTAAACATCTTTTTTAAATTAGATAATTAGACAATTGGATTATTTGATAATTAAAACTGTTTAAACAGTATTAATTCTAATAATCTAAAATTAAGATGGGTCTACTAAAAATAATGGTTGATCAAACTCTACAGGTGAAGAATCGTCAACTAAAATTTTAACTATTTTACCTGATACTTCAGACTCAATTTCGTTAAATAATTTCATAGCTTCAATTATACAAAGCACATCACCTTCACCAATAGTTTGCCCTACTTCTACAAATAATGGTTTATCAGGGGATGGTTTTCTATAAAACGTACCTATTATTGGTGATTTTACTGTAATATATTTAGAGTTTTCTTCTGCTTTAGGAGCTGCTGTTTCTGGCGCTGCAGGTGTTGCTACTGGAGCAGGTTGCATAGCTTGCTGCATTGGCATTTGTGCTTGCATTGGCACTTGTTGGACATACGTTGTTTCTGTCTCAGAACCAGTTCTGATAGTTATTTTTACATCGTCAGTTTCTAATTTAACCTCACTTGCTCCTGATTTTGCAACAAATTTAATTAAGTTTTGAATGTCTTTTAAATCCATAATTATAAGTTATTAATTAAGTTTTTTAGTTAGTTTAAGAGTTGTAAGCCCATTTTAGATATATTGAGCCCCAAGTAAATCCACCTCCAAAAGCAGCAAACACTAGGTTGTCTCCTTTTTTAAGTTTAGATTCAAAATCGTTAAGTAATAATGGTAATGTTGCAGATGTTGTATTACCGTATCTGTGTATATTTTTTAAGACTTTATCGTCTTGTAAGTTCATTCTGTTAGCTGTAGCGTCAATGATGCGCATGTTAGCTTGGTGTGGCACTAACCATGATACATCATCATGAGATAAGTTATTACGTTGCATTATTTTTTCGCAAACGTCTGCCATATTTGAAACCGCAAACTTAAATACCGTACGTCCATCTTGGTGTACAAAATGTTGTTTGTTGTCTAGAGTTTCTTGAGATGGAGGTAATATTGACCCTCCTGCTTCTATTTTTAAAAATTCTCGTCCTGTACCGTCACTTCTTAGATATTCATCTTGAAATCCTAAACCTTCAGTATTTGGCTCTAGCAAGACTGCTCCAGCTCCATCACCAAAAATAATACAGGTTGCACGATCGGTGTAGTCTATAATAGAAGACATTTTGTCTGCACCTATAAGTAACACTTTTTTATATCGTCCAGATTCTATATAACTTGTTGCTGTAGACAGTCCGTATAAAAAACTAGAACATGCTGCTTGTAAGTCATAAGCAAAAGCATTAGTTGCTCCAATTTGAGTGGCAGTATACACTGCAGTTGAAGCTACAGGCATATCAGGAGTAGCAGTAGCTACTATAACTAAATCTATCTCTTTTGGATCTAGATTTTGTTTTTTAAGCAGGTCTTTAGCTGCGTTTATGGCTAAGAAAGAGGTTCCTTGGCCTTCTTCTTTAAGGATTCTACGCTCCTTAATACCTGTTCTGGAGGTAATCCATTCGTCATTAGTATCTACAAGGGTTTCTAACACCTTATTAGATAAAACATAGTCTGGCACATAGGCACCAACAGCAGTAATTGCAGCAGAGATCTTGCTCATATTTTAGCTATTTTAGTCAAAAAAAGGTCTAAAAATGACCCTATTCAACTTAATTTTATTAAAATTAGTCATTTACCGACTATTTCGTGCAAAGTAAATGCTTTTTAACGTAAAGAAAAACAAATCATAAAAAAAACGCCCACAAGTGAGCGTTTTATTGTATGCGTGCATAGTAATTATGCTACGTTTTCTTCTACTGAATTGTCAATTAAAACTTGACCTCTGTAGTAAAGTTTTCCTTCACTCCAGTGAGCTCTATGGTATAAATGAGCTTCACCAGTTGTTGGGCAAGTTGCAATTTGTGGCGCAGTTGCTTTATAATGTGTTCTTCTCTTATCTCTTCTTGTTTTCGAGATTTTTCTTTTAGGATGTGCCATTTTATATAATTATTTATCCGTTAATAGTTTTTTTAATGTATTCCAACGAGGATCTGTTTCCTCTTTGTCTTCTTTTTTATCTTTTAGCTTTGGGCTAAGTTCTTCTAATTTATCTAATATTTCAGAATCTAACGTTCCGTCTTCAACACCTGGATGAATACGCTTACTAGGTAGTGCTAACACTACTAATTCATAAATATACTGTTGTACATTTATTTCATATTCACCATGAGGAATAATTAATATATCAATGTGATCATCGTTATATTCTTCCCCAAATTTTATTACCAAATCAAACTGATTTGCTATTGGTAGGTCAAAAGGCTCATTAGTAACATCACAATTGACATTAACTGTTCCTGAAACTTGAAAATTTAACTCTAGTAAAGTTGCTTTTTTTTCTAAAAGCAAATCTACTTTAATATCACTGGAGTTAAAATCCTCATATTCAAAATGATCAAAGAACGCTTGTTCAATTTTATAGTCAAAATGATGTTTCCCTACTTTTAAACCTACAAATGGTATTGTAAATTCTTTTAATTGCTTCATTACCACATCTGTTTTGAGCCTGCAAATATATAAAATTTTCTTTACTTCTAAGACTTATAAACATTTTTTTGTTTATATCTTTCTTTTAGAGAATCTTAATGGGTTTTTATTAAGCTCTTGATATTCTTTTCTATTATTAAATATATGTATTCCTGTAAAGATTGCTTCTTTAAAAGAATTTACATCTGCAGTACCTTTTCCTGCTATTTCATAGGCTGTACCGTGATCTGGACTAGTTCGCACACGATTTAAGCCTGCTGTATAATTTACACCTTGACCAAAAGATAATGTTTTAAATGGTATTAATCCTTGGTCATGATAAGAAGCTATAATGGCGTCAAAGTTTTTATAATTATCAGATCCAAAAAAGCTATCTGCTGCATATGGACCAAAAACCAGCTTTCCTGAAGCTTTAATTTTTTGTAAAGTTGGCCTTAAAACAGTATCATCCTCTTCTCCAATAACACCATTATCTCCTGTATGTGGATTAATACCTAGTACTGCTATTTTAGGTTTATTAATTTTAAAATCTTGTTTTAAAGAATTATAAACTGTTTCTACCTTTTTTTCAATAAGTTCTGGTGTAATATGTGTTGCAACATCTTTAACAGGTACATGATCTGTTAATAGTCCAACCCTTAATCCTTCTGAGACCATAAACATTAAACTATCACCTTCTAATTCTTGATTTAAATAATCTGTATGTCCAGGAAATTTAAAAGATTCCGATTGAATATTATGTTTGTTTATTGGTGCTGTGACCAATACATCAATTGTGTTTTCTTTTAACGCTTTTGTAGCTTCTTCAAGAGATTTAATAGAATAAGCTCCTATTTTTTTATCCTCTTGACCAAATTTAATAATCACATTTTCTTTCCAGCAATTTAAAACATTAACACGCCCAGGAATAGCCTGAGCTACATTATGTATACCATTTAAATTAATATTTAATTTAAAATGGCTTTTAACAAAACTCATAGTTTTAATAGAGGCAAAAATAATAGGTGTACAAAAATCCAACATTCTATTATCTTCAAAAATCCTTAAGACAATTTCTGCTCCAATACCGTTTAAATCTCCAATCGAGATTCCTAATTTAATATTTTCTTCTTTCTTCATTAATACTACTAACTATTGTTTGTAAATTTACCAAAGCAAATTTAACCAAATAATACGATTAAGTAGATGTTTACAGGAATAATTGAAACCCTTGGTACAGTCAAGCAACTAACTAGACTGAAAGATAATTTAGATATCACTATTGAAAGTACAATTACTAACGAACTTAAAATTGATCAAAGTGTAGCGCATAATGGTGTTTGTTTGACTGTTGTCGAAATAAATGAAAACCAATACAAAGTTACTGCCATAAAAGAAACTTTAGACAAGACCAATATTGGTGACTTGCAATTAAATGATATTGTAAACATCGAGCGCGCAATGAAGCTTGGTGACAGACTAGATGGCCATATTGTACAAGGACATGTAGATCAAACTGCAACTTGTGTTGAAGCGTCAGAAACTAATGGAAGTTGGCTATATACTTTTGAATACAATCCAAAATTAAATAACATTACTATTGAAAAAGGATCTATTACAGTTAACGGAGTAAGTTTAACGGTTGTAAACTCGCAAAAAAACAGTTTTAGTGTTGCTATTATACCTTACACACATGAACACACTAATTTTAAGCACTTTAAAATTGGAACTAAAATAAACTTAGAATTTGATGTAATAGGTAAATATGTAAAACGATTAAATGAATTAAACGTTTAAAGTTTTTTGTTTCATTATCAGCTTATAAACTCCATAAACCATACCTAAAGCAATTAAAATAACTAAACCACCATCTATAGGAAGACCAGGAGGTGGTGTGCTAGCTGCGCCACCAGGAGCTGCTGGCATTGGAGGTGTCGCAATATTTTGAGACACTACCACTGAACTTATTAACAAAAATAAGACAGGTACGATTAATGTTTTTATTTTTTTCATTGCTAATTTGAGGCTGTAAATGTATAAAAAAAACGTTTCTAACAAAACATTTAGTTCTCTTTTTTATTCAAAAACATCTTTAAAACGCTTTTTTTTTCGCTGAAATACAATTACCTAAGTGTTTTTACCGATTAATGTCAATTAATTTACATTTATATAATATAACCTTTTTATTACTTATTAATTATATTTAAATCCTAATCTATAAAAATAATCCTATTCGTACATTTTTAAATATTTATCTTTTACTACTTGACCTACTGGTTTATTATCAATTTTACTTTCTAACCAAGAAATAACATCTAGATATAAAAAAGCACGACGCTCAAATGGATGACCTTCATATTGCTTTAAAACTTCCAACAATTTAATAAATTCTTTTTTTATGTCCTGAGGATAAACATCCTGCAAGCCTCTAATAAATTTAATCATTTCTTTTTGCACTTCATGCAAATCATTCATTTTAATTAAAAACTTGTAGGTACTACGAAGCAAAGTTTCTAAATGATAATCTAAACCAGCTTCATAATGTGCTACAAGATTCAACACCCTTGAAAAACACAACAAATCTTCACGCATGGATAACGATTTGTTAGAAATAATTTTATCTAAATAAAAGATGCACTCTTTATTATTACCTGCTCCAAAATGCAAACTAGCAAACTTATAGTAAAAGACCATTTTATGATGCTCATCTATCTTACTACTAAATTTAATTAACTCTGTTTCAATTTGCGGTATTAACGTTAAACCTTCTTCAAAGCTTCCATCTATAAAAAATTGATTGATTTTATGAAAATTACCATATAAAAAGACTAGAGAAGAGACATTTTCATCTTTAGGAAAATGTTTCTGATTAACAACCTCATAGAATTCGTCTAATTTTTTTATAAATTTAGGCTTATTCTTGATAAAATATAAAGACTCTAATAAATAATTGTTTCCTTTTAAAAAAAACACAGGATTTAAACTAATCATATTTGGGTTTTCATAAAATAAATCCACCCACTTTAGGGCATACTTATAGCAGTTCAAAAAATCTTGCATTAAAAAACTATACCACAAATAAGCTTTGTATAACCATAATTTTTCTCTGAAACCTAAATCAGCACGCTTTACTTTAGGCAACCTGTCTTCAAAATAAGTAGTTACCGCTTGACTTTCTTCTTCATTTTTAACATAACCTGTTTTTAAAATTATACTATATAATTGTAATGATAAATTAGACAATTTACTAGTTATTACATTAGCTTCACTTAATGACTTTGCCTGTACAGTCAACTCGTCTGCACGACTACTTATACTTCTAGTTATGTATTGTGACTCAATAACCTTTTCAAGTTCTACAATTTCGTAAGCTAAATTTTTCTCCTCATTAACAATTGCAAGCTCTTTTGCTTTATCTAAAATTTTAAGACTTTGTTTATACAGTCCCTTGTGGTATAAAATAGAAGCAAAATCTAATTGCTCTCTTATTTGAGAACGTATATTTTGATGAGACGGGTTAAGCTTTAAACTAATTAGTATTTGCTTGTACAAATGCGCTTTAACATTGGCTAATTGCTGTTTTTTAACAACTCCGCTTTTAAATATAACAGCCTCGTTGTAAGATTGTGCTTTATCTAAAAGGTTAAATAAATTTAAAAATTTAGAATCCTGATTAACACCAAGCCTTCCCACATACAGCTTAAACTGTCGTTTTTCCGACTTAGTTAAAGATTTAACTAATAAAAATAAATTATCTTTTTGATCTTTAGTCATCAATCTGTTTTTATTTTAATAAACTGATTACCAGTATTTTATGTGGTTAATTTAAGCTTGAACATCGTAGTAATGCACTTAACAAGCCTACAAACGGTTATCCAAAGTATAAATTAGTAATTCAATAGAAAAATAATTCTCTCGAAAATGTCGAAAAATAAAATACAAATATTTGATACTACACTAAGAGATGGCGAGCAAGTCCCTGGATGTAAACTTAATACAGAACAAAAAGTTATCATCGCCAAACAGCTTGACAAATTAGGTGTAGATGTCATAGAAGCAGGATTTCCGGTATCTAGTCCAGGTGATTTTAAATCGGTTGAAGCCATATCAAAAATAGTGAAAAACGCGACAGTTTGTGGATTAACACGATCTGTTGAAAATGATATTAAAGTTGCTGGAGAAGCATTAAAACATGCTGTAAAACCCAGAATACACACAGGAATAGGAACCTCTGACTCTCATATAAATCATAAATTTAAAAGCAACAAAGAAGACATTATACAACGTGCTTTTGCTGCTGTTAAATATGCAAAATCTTTTGTGGAAGATGTCGAGTTTTATGCTGAAGACGCAGGTAGAACAGATAACGAGTATTTAGCAAGAGTGTGCGAAGCTGCTATTAAAGCAGGAGCAACAGTACTAAATATACCAGATACAACAGGTTACTGCTTACCAAGTGAGTATGGTGCAAAAATTAAATACCTAAAAGAAAACGTAAAAGGTATTGAAAAAGCTATTTTATCTTGTCATTGCCACAACGATTTAGGTCTGGCAACAGCAAATTCTATTGAAGGTGTCATTAATGGAGCAAGACAAATAGAATGTACCATAAACGGAATAGGTGAACGCGCAGGAAACACTGCTTTAGAAGAAGTTGTTATGGTATTAAAACAGCATCCTTATCTTAATCTTGACACCAATATTAACACCCAAATGCTTTATGGACTAAGCCAACTAGTATCAGACAGTATGGGAATTTACACACAGCCTAATAAAGCCATTGTTGGGGCAAATGCTTTTGCACATAGTTCTGGAATCCATCAAGATGGCGTTATAAAAAACAGAGCTACTTATGAGATTATCGACCCAAAAGATGTTGGTGTTACAGAATCTGCTATTGTATTAACAGCAAGAAGCGGAAGAGCTGCTTTAGCATACAGAGCAAAAAATGTAGGCTATGAGCTTACGAAGCTTCAATTAGATGATGTTTATGCAAACTTTTTATCTTTTGCTGACAGAAAGAAAGAGGTAAACGATAATGATATTCATCAAATAATCGAAACAAGTAATGTTTATCAACAAATTAAATCAGCTTAAAATGGGACAAACATTATTTGATAAAGTTTGGGATGCACATGTGGTTGATACAATTAAAAATGGCCCACAAATACTATACATTGACAAACACCTTATACATGAAGTTACCAGCCCACAAGCTTTTAACGAACTAGAAAACAGAAACATTCCTGTTTTTAGACCACAACAAATTGTCGCCACAGCAGACCACAACACACCGACTCAAAATCAACACCTGCCAGTAAAAGATGAATTATCAAGAAAACAACTAAAACAATTGTCCGAAAACTGTAAAAAAAACAATATAACTCTATACGAGCTAGGCCATAAATACAATGGAATTGTACATGTCATGGCTCCAGAATTGGGTATCACTCAACCTGGTATGACTATAGTTTGTGGTGACTCACACACATCAACTCATGGTGCTTTTGGCTCTATAGCTTTTGGTATTGGCACCAGTCAAGTAGCACAAGTTTTTGCCAGCCAATGTTTATTGTTAACTAAGCCAAAAAGCTTAAGAGTAACCGTTAACGGTACACTTAAAAAAGGCGTACTACCAAAAGATGTTATTCTATATATTATTTCAAAATTAGGCACAAATGCTGGCACAGGATACTTCTGTGAATACGCAGGAGATGTTTTTGAAAACATGTCTATGGAAGGCAGAATGACTGTCTGTAATATGAGTATCGAAATGGGAGCACGAGGAGGCATGATTGCACCAGACCAAACCACTTTTGACTATGTAAAAGGGAAAAAATTCGCACCTAAAGGCGAAGCGTTTGAAAAAAAAGTTAAGTATTGGAAAACACTACCAACCGAAGCAAACGCAACTTTTGATAAAGAATACACGTTTGAAGCTTCAGATATTGAACCAATGGTAACCTATGGTACAAATCCTGGAATGGGAATTAAAGTCACAGAAAATATCCCTACACTAAAAGACGCTTCGTTTGAAAAATCTTTAAAATATATGAATTTCAAACAAGGTGAATCTCTAATCAATAAACCTATTAATTTTGTATTTATTGGAAGTTGCACAAATTCTAGAATTGAAGACTTTAGAGTTGCTGCAAGTTTTATAAAAGGAAAGAAAAAAGCCAATAACGTAACCGCTTGGTTAGTTCCAGGAAGTAAACAAGTAGAAACCCAAATAATTGAAGAAGGTTTAAAAACTATTTTTGATGACGCTGGTTTTGAACTGAGACAGCCAGGTTGTAGCGCTTGCCTAGCAATGAATGACGATAAGATACCACAAGGAGAGTATTGCGTTTCAACATCAAACAGAAATTTTGAAGGTCGACAAGGACAAGGTTCAAGAACGATTTTAGCCAGTCCACTTGTTGCTGCAGCTACCGCTGTAGAAGGTAAAATTGTAGACGTCACTAAACAATTAAATTAATTATGGAAAAGTTTAAAACATTACAATCAACAGCTATTCCATTAGCCATAGAAAACATTGACACAGACCAAATTATTCCTGCTAGATTTTTAAAAGCTACAGACAGAAAAGGTTTTGGTGATAACGTATTTAGAGACTGGAGATTTAATAAAGACGAAACCACAAACAGTAGCTTTGTTTTAAACAATCCTAAGTATAATGGTCAAATTTTAGTTGCAGGAGACAATTTTGGTTGTGGTTCAAGCAGAGAACATGCTGCTTGGGCTTTAAGCGATTATGGACTTAAAGTAATTGTATCTAGTTTTTTTGCAGATATCTTTAAAGGTAATGCATTAAATAACGGACTATTACCTGTTCAAGTTTCAAAAGACTTTTTAAAAGTACTTCTTGACATAGTCACTAAAAATCCAAAAACACAACTAACGGTTGATTTAGAAAAACAATCTATATCTGTTAAAGGAACTTCATTTAAAGAATCCTTTGAAATTGACACTTATAAAAAAACATGTCTAATTAATGGCTATGATGATATTGACTATCTATTAAGTAAAAAAGAAACTATCAAAGCTTTTGAAGCTAAAAAAACCTACTAACTATATACAACATGAAAATTAATATAGCTGTTTTACCAGGAGATGGTATTGGTCCAGAAGTAACAAACCAAGCCATTAAAGTATTAAAAGCAATTGCTTTAGAATTTGATCACACCTTTTTGTTTAAAGAAGCACCTGTTGGCGCTATAGCAATAGACCAACAAAACAACCCATTACCAGATCAAACATTAGATTTATGCAAATCTAGTGATGCTATATTATTTGGAGCTATTGGAGATCCAAAATATGATAACGATCCTACCGCTAAAGTAAGACCAGAACAAGGCCTATTAAAACTAAGAAAAGAATTAGGGCTATACGCCAACATAAGACCTGTAAAAGCTTACGACATGCTACTAGAGAAGTCTCCTTTAAAAAGAGAAATTATTGAAGGCACAGATATTAGCATTTATCGTGAATTAACAGGAGGAATCTATTTTGGAAAAAAACACCTTAGCGAAGACGGAAACACTGCGTCTGATTTATGTGAATATTCTAAATATGAAATAGAACGCATTGCACATTTAGCTTTTAAAGCTGCCAGAAATAGAAAACAAAAAGTCACCTTAGTAGACAAAGCCAACGTGCTAGAAACATCACGTTTATGGCGCAAAGTTGTAACTAATTTAGCCAAAGGTTATCCAGATGTCACTTTAGACTTTTTATTTGTAGACAATGCTGCTATGCAAATGATACTTAACCCTAATCAGTTTGATGTTATTTTAACCGAAAATCTTTTTGGAGACGTCATTAGCGACGAAGCTAGCGTGATTGGAGGCTCTATTGGATTATTAGCATCTGCATCTGTTGGAAATAAACATGCTATGTTTGAACCAATCCATGGTTCATACCCTCAAGCCACAGGTAAAGATATAGCCAATCCTGTAGCATCAATCTTGAGCGCAGCAATGTTATTAGAACATTTTGACTTACACGACGAAGCCAACCTAATTAAGAAAGGTGTAGAAAAGTCACTAAAGCTAGAAATTACTACACCTGATTTAAATACATCTTATGATAATATCACAACATCTAAAGTTGGTGATTTTATAGCTGATTTTATTAGTAATCCAAATGATTCAAATATTAATTTTAACAATATTCACTTAGGACAATCTACTATTATATAATCACTTACATTTTACAAAAAAAATGCCTGATATTGTTGTATCAGGCATTTTTTTACTTTACACATAAAAACAATACTTAAAAAAAGCCCCAAAACTAGACGATTCGAGGCTTTTTTAACAAACTAACTAAAGATTAATATTCACATAAACAGTAGATCTGGATAGGATCTTATATTGTTTATTTTAGAATATTAAGCGTCTTTGATGTTTTAATTATCTTAATGTTTTATTTCCTTTTTCTTTAGTTCTTATTTTATATGCTTCATCAATAGTTGATACAAAAATTCTACCATCACCAATCTGCTCTGTACAGGCAGCTTCCATTATAGCCTTTATTGTTACTGCTTCAAAATCATCATTAACTATGATTGATAAATAACTTTTTACAGTAGTCTTTTTAGCTTTTTCAGAGGACTTCAAATCTAAATAGTCAGCATTTTCTTGACCCACTCCTGTAACATCCCAATGCGTAAAAAAAGTAACTCCAACTTCATGTAATGCTGCTTTAACTTCTTCAAACTTTGATTGCCTTATAATAGCTTCTACTTTTTTCATATTTATCTCTTAAACTTAAGATACATAGTCCTTAAAATTATTAAGGACTATATTATCACACTTAAAACAAACTATTATTTTATCCTCTGTCTCGTTTACCTGGATAAGCTATTTCACCATGCTCTGATAGATCTAAACCTACCAATTCTTCTTCTTCTGTAACACGAAGTCCCATTGTAGATTTTAATATTTTAAATATTATAAATGATAACACTATAGACCAAACTGCATAAGCTAAAACTCCAATTGCTTGAGATCCTAATTGACTAGCTCCTCCACCGTTAAACAAACCTATTCCTTTATCTCCATCAATACCCCAAAGCCCAATCACTAAAGTTCCCCAAGCACCTGCTACTCCATGTACAGATACCGCACCAATAGCATCATCTATTTTTAATTTTTTCTCTATAAATTCTATTGAAAACACGACTATAATTCCGCCTATCAATCCAGCAAATATTGCTCCTATTGCAGACATATTTCCACATCCAGCAGTAATACTTACCAAACCTGCCAATGCACCATTTAAAGTTTGTGGTAAATTTGGTTTACCATACCAAATCCAAGTTGTTACTAATGCACCAAGTCCACCTGCTGCTGCTGCTAAATTTGTAATTAAAACAACGTTTGAAGCTCCAATTGCATCGGTTCCTCCCCAAGCTAATTGAGATCCTCCATTAAATCCAAACCATCCTAACCACAATACAAAAACCCCTAAAGTTGCTAATATTTGATTATGACCTGGAATTGGCATAACTTTTCCGTTAACAAATTTCCCTATTCTTGGTCCAACCATAAAAGCAGCAATTAATGCTGCCCAACCACCAACAGAATGAACAATTGAAGAGCCTGCAAAGTCGATAAAACCAATATCAGCTAACCATCCTCCTACGACACCACCTTCCGTAGCACCTTTCCATTGCCATCCACCTGCTATCGGGTAAATTAACGCTGTCATCATTATTGAAAATATTGCATATGTAGAATACTTTGTTCTTCCTGCTATCGCACCAGATACTATCGTTGCTGCTGTTGCTGCAAACATTGTTTGAAAAAACAAATCTGCTCCTTCTCCCTGCATTAGTCCACTCCAGAAAAACCATCCATTAGATGTATCTCCATACATAAGCGAGTATCCCACAAGCCAATATGTTAAAGATCCCACACAAATATCAAGCAAATTTTTCATTGCAATATTTGCAGCATTTTTAGACCTAGTCATTCCTGTTTCTACAAGAGTAAAACCTGCTTGCATAAAAAATACCAAAATACCTGATATAAGCATCCATAGCATTCCTAAATCTCCGTTAATTGCAGTTACTGCATCCTCTACATCTTTTGTTGTTGCTGCCACAACATCTTGAGTGGCCATTAAATTTGGTAAAAATGATAATAAATTATCCATAATAATAGTTTGTTGTTTTATAGTTAGTTATTCTTATACTAAAATTTGTAAATAGCTGCCACAACGAAAGAACCCAAGCTTTTTGTTGCCATTAAATCTGTATCTATAAAAATATCTTCAGACCCACTATCTAATCTAAATTCTGGTTTTACAATTAAATCTTCATCAATCACATAACTTCCGGTAAGCGTTACAGAAAACACACTTGGATCATCATCAATAGACTCGCTTTGAGTTTGAAAATATTCACCTCTTAATCCAACAGTAAAATCATCACTTAAACTAAACTGCGGATACAAATCAACACCATAAAAACCCTCTCCATCATTATCAGCATAAGCCGCATTAACACCTATAAAAAACTCGTCTGAAGCATCAAAACCTCCAGTATAATCTACTTCAAAACCTAATCCAGCATCATCATATAATAGATTTAAAAACTGACCACTATACCCTAATTGAGCTCCAACAGCATAACTTCCATCAGGATTAAACTCGGTAACATCTGTCTGATTAAACACACCAAGCATCAAACTAAAATCATCAGACAATGTAAAGTCAGCCTTAATACCTGTATGAGAAAAAGGACCATTAGAAAACAAATAAGACGTACTATAGTTAAAGTTTCCCGCAGGAGCAATAACCTCATAACCTAAAAATGTATTAAACTTACCTAGTGTAAACTTAGTGTTTTCACTAATATTATAAAAAGCAAATAATTGATTTAAAACCGTTGCACTTGCAGCTTCTCCTCTTGGTCCAAACACTAAATCAGCAACAGCACCAACTCGACCTTTCTCGTAAGACGCAATAATATTACCCATACCTAAAGAAAAACCTGCTGTATCTGCAAATGATGTTTCAGGAGCTATTTGATTCTCATCATTTGGAGCTGTTAAGTTAGCTCTATAATAAGCATCTACACTCCCTTCAAAAGAAAACTTTTTTTCAAGACCATCAGAATCATCCTGAGCAAATAATGTAATAGATAAAAGCAAAATAGCCAGACTAGTTAATTGTTTCATAAATATCAATTTTTTAGTTAGTATACATTTCAAAACTATATTAAAATAATATTAACCCCTAAAAAAATAGGGGTAACTAATAAATTTTTATGATTTTAATAAACAGAACCCTGTTTTAAGAAGGGTGAAATAAAAAATATAGTCGTTTTTTGTTAAATCAACAAAAAACAGTATTCACATTTATTCAAAAAAGAAGCTTTTAAATAAATTATATTCAATTTTTTAATATTAACTCAATCGATTTAGTGATAAATTAGTTAAAAAATACAATTATTTACATTATGTAATTCTCAAAAAAAAGTAATTAAATTTTATATACATTAATATATGTGCAACAAAATCAGAATATCCTAAAAGTGTTTTCTCTTTTTTCAAATTTAACTGATAGCGTGTATCTTAGGTAAAAAATAAGGCACAAAAAGCCTTGAAAATTTCACTTATTATGCTTAAAAAACAAGGACTTTATTTACCAGAATTCGAACACGACAATTGTGGTGCAGGATTTATATGTAGTCTAACCGGAAAACGATCTAATGACATCATCCATAAAGCACTTGAAATACTAGTAAAATTAGAGCATCGTGGCGCTGTAAGCTCTGATGGTGTTACAGGTGATGGAGCAGGTATATTAATTGATATTCCGCATAAATTTTTCAAGATTTTTTGCGAATTTGAACTACCGGAATCTGGAGACTACGCAGTGAGTAATGTTTTTCTTCCAAGAAAGGAAAATCAACGTCAATTTTGTATAGATATTTTTGAGAAAGAAATCCAAAATCAAGGACTAAATTTAATTGGATGGAGAGACGTACCTGTTAACAGTAAAGTTTTAGGAAAAGTAGCCAAAGAAACCGAACCTTTTGTTAAGCAAATATTTATAGGTAAAGCTAACAATGAACAAACCGAAAGAGATTTTAATATAAAACTATATGCTGCACGTAAAATTGCAGAACACACAATATACGACTCTAAACTATCGGAATGTAAATATTTCTATCTACCTAGTTTATCCACAAAAATTATCATTTTTAAAGGCTTATTAATGCCTGAGCATATTAATGAGTATTATCTGGATTTATTCAATTCGGCTTTAGATACACGTTTAGCATTAGTACACCAACGTTTTTCAACTAATACATTTCCAACTTGGGATTTAGCACAACCGTTTAGATACATTTGTCATAATGGAGAAATAAACACTGTTAGAGGTAACGTTTCTAGAATGTTTTCTCGTGAAGAAATCATGGAAAGCCCATTATTTGGTGACGACATCAAAAGGATAATACCAACAGTATTAAAAGGAAAATCAGATTCTGCAACCTTAGATATGGTTGTTGAGCTGTTATTAATGACTGGTCGTTCGCTACCTGAAGCAATGATGATGTTAGTACCAGAAGCATGGGAAAAAAACCCAAACATGTCTGACGCTAAAAAAGCATTTTATGAATATAATTCTTGTCTAATGGAACCTTGGGATGGACCAGCTTCCATACCTTTTACAGATGGTAATTTTATTGGTGCTGTTTTAGACAGAAATGGTTTACGTCCTTCACGTTACACAGTAACTAAATTAGGCAATGTTATTATGTCTTCGGAAACAGGTGTTGTAGATATTAAACCTGAAAACGTAGAATATCATGGTCGTTTAGAACCAGGTAAAATGTTTTTAGTAAACATGAATGAAGGTCGAATTGTTAACGATGAAGAAATAAAAGAAGAAATTGCTGCAAAACACCCTTACAGAAAATGGTTAAACGAAAACCTAATTCATTTAAAAGATATTGAAGCCAAACAAGGACCTATTAAATATGATGAAATCGACCTTAAAAAACGTGAAGTTATTTTCGGATATACACAAGAGGATTTCAACACTATTATTCGTCCTATGGCGCAATTAGCAAAAGAACCAATAGGATCTATGGGAAGTGATACACCTATTGCTATCTTATCAGAAAAACCACAGTTAATTTACAACTATTTTAAACAAATTTTCGCACAAGTTACCAATCCACCTTTAGATGGTATTCGTGAAGAGTTAATTACGGACATCAGTTTAACCCTAGGAAGCGATGTTAATATTTTTGATATCAACGCAGATCACTGTAAAAAGTTAAAAATCCAAAATCCAGTAATTTCAAAACACGATTTAGATAAAATTAGAGATTACGATACCAATCCTGACTTTAAGGTTGAATCTATTTCTATGCTATATGAAGTAAATAAAGGGTTAAACGAATTAGAAGTTGCACTTGAAAACTTAGTAAACAAAGCATCAAAAGCAATTGATAATGGAGCAAATATTATTATTCTTTCTGATAGATTTGTAGACGAAAATCATGCACCAATTCCTGCGTTATTAGCTTGTTCTTATGTGAATCATGCGCTTCATAAATTAAAAAAACGTTCAAAAATTAGCTTAATTATTGAGTCTGCAGAACCTCGTGAAGTACATCATTTTGCCTTACTATTTGGCTATGGAGCAAGTGCTGTTAACCCTTATATTGTTAATGAAATTGTTCAAAAACAGATAGAAAATCAAGATGTTACAGATTTAGAATATTTAACAGCAATTAAAAATTACAACAAAGCAGTTGGAAAAGGTATCTTAAAGGTTATGAACAAAATTGGGATTTCTACCTTAAACTCTTACAGAGGATCTCAACTATTTGAATGTATCGGAATTAAATCGTCTACAGTCGAAAAATATTTCCCAAATACAACCACTCGTATTCAAGGTATTGGTTTAAGGGAAATTGAACAAGAAATTGTAAAACGTCACAAAAAAGCATTCCATAAAAATACAGAACCAACTATTGAAGTTGGTGGTGATTATAGATGGAGACGTGGACAAGAAAAACACATGTTTAATCCATTAACAGTTGCTAAACTTCAAGAATCAGTAAGAACCAACAAAGCTTCTACTTTCAAAGAGTACTCAGAGCTAATAAACAACCAATCTAAAAGTTTAATGACCATTAGAGGACTGTTTGAATTTGATCAATTTGACCCAATTCCGTTAGAGGAAGTAGAACCTTGGACAGAAATTGTAAAGCGTTTTAAAACAGGAGCTATGTCTTATGGTTCTATTAGTAAAGAAGCTCATGAAAATTTAGCAGTAGCCATGAATAGAATTGGAGGGAAATCTAATTCTGGTGAAGGTGGAGAAGATCAAGAACGCTTTTATAAAACCTCACAAGGTGATTGGAAAAACTCAGCAATAAAACAAGTGGCTTCTGGTCGTTTTGGTGTGACTTCAAATTATTTAACTAGTGCCAATGAAATTCAAATAAAAATAGCACAAGGTGCAAAACCTGGTGAAGGCGGACAATTACCAGGACCAAAAGTAAATCGTGAAATTGCAAAAACAAGAAACTCTACGCCTTATGTAGGATTAATTTCACCTCCACCACACCATGATATTTATTCTATTGAAGATTTATCGCAATTAATCTACGATGTAAAATGCGCTAATCGCGAAGCTAGAATTAATGTCAAACTAGTATCTGAAGTTGGTGTTGGTACAGTAGCTGCAGGAGTTGCTAAAGCTAAAGCAGATGTTATTTTAGTATCTGGTTTTGATGGTGGTACTGGTGCTTCTCCTTTAACATCGTTACGTCACGCAGGTTTACCTTGGGAACTTGGTATTGCAGAAGCACAGCAAACCTTAGTAATGAACGATCTTAGAAACCGTGTGGTTTTAGAATGTGACGGACAACTAAAAACAGGACGTGATGTAGCTATCGCCTGCCTATTAGGAGCCGAAGAATTTGGTTTTGCAACAGCTCCTTTAGTAGCATCTGGCTGTATCATGATGCGTGTTTGCCACTTAAATACGTGTCCTGTTGGAATTGCAACACAAAACCCAGAACTACGTAAAAAGTTTAAAGGTAAACCAGAACACGTAGTAAACTACATGTATTTTGTAGCACAAGAATTACGTGAAATCATGGCTAAATTAGGGTTTAGAACTATAAATGAAATGGTTGGTCAATCTCAAAAACTAAATAGAAATAAAGCGATAGATCATTATAAATCTTCAGGAATTGATTTAACACCAATTCTTCACAAAGTAAAAGTTGATGAAGAGGTACAATTATTTAACACTTACTGTCAAGACCACAATTTAAATGCACATTTAGATTTTAAAATTATCAAACAAGCACACCAAGCTTTATTTAGAAGACAAAAAACACATTTTGAATTACCCATAACAAACATTGATAGAGCAGTTGGAGCTATTGTTAGTAATGAAATCTCAAAAATTTATGGTGCGGATGGCTTACCAGAAGATACAATTGACATTGAATTTAGTGGTTCTGCTGGGCAAAGTTTTGGAGCATTTGCCACCAAAGGGTTAAAATTCACAGTTCACGGAAATACTAATGACTACTTAGGAAAAGGGTTATCTGGAGGAAAATTAATTATTAAAGTTCCAGAAAAATGTACCATTGTTCCAGAAGATAATATCATTACTGGAAACGTAACGCTTTATGGAGCAACTTCTGGCGAAGTGTATATTAACGGAAAGGCTGGAGAACGTTTTTGCGTTAGAAACTCTGGTGCAAAAGCAGTTGTAGAAGGTATTGGAGATCATGGTTGTGAATACATGACAGGTGGTGTTGCAGTAATACTTGGAGCTGTAGGTAGAAACTTCGGAGCAGGAATGAGTGGTGGTGTTGCTTATGTTTTAGATGAAGAAGGAACGTTTAAGAAAAACTGTAATTCAGACGATTTAAATATCGATCCTGTTGAAAATGTTGAAGACCAACTACAACTAGAGCAGCTTATTGAAAATCATTTCCTTGCAACCGGAAGCCCTTTAGCAAGACGTATTTTAGATGATTGGAAAAACTACCTTCCAAAATTCAAGAAAGTATTACCAGAAGAATACAGACAAGCATTATTAAGATTAGAACAAGAAGAATTAGAATTAGCGTAAATTATGGGAAAGACAACAGGATTTTTAGAGTTTAAGCGCCAAAACGAAAGTTATATTGAGCCAGAAAAACGAATTGAAAACTATAACGAATTTACGGTTCCTCTAAAAGAAGAAAAGTTAAAAGATCAAGGTGCACGTTGTATGGATTGCGGTATTCCATTTTGCCATAGCGGTTGTCCACTAGGTAATTTAATTCCAGATTTTAATGACAAAGTCTACAAGGGAAAATGGAAAGAAGCTGCCGAAATTTTACATAAAACAAATAACTTTCCAGAGTTTACAGGAAGATTATGCCCAGCACCTTGCGAAGAAGCTTGCGTTTTAGGTATTAACGAAGATCCTGTAACTATTGAGAATATTGAGAAAAATATAGTTGAAACCGCCTTTAACGAAGGATGGATTACAGCAAAACCACCAAAATTAAGAACAGATAAAACGGTTGCTGTTATAGGTTCTGGGCCTGCTGGTTTAGCTGCTGCACAACAATTAAATCGCGCAGGACACAATGTAACTGTATTTGAACGTGACGAAAAAGTTGGTGGTTTATTACGTTATGGTATTCCAGATTTTAAGATGGAAAAAAACGTAATAGATAGACGTGTTGCTGTTTTAGAAGAGGAAGGAATCACTTTTAAAACCAATGCTCATGTTGGTGTAAACATAGACGCAAACCAACTTAAAGACGATTTTGACGCAGTAGTTTTATGTGGTGGAGCAACGGTAAGAAGAAATATCCCGATTCCTGGAGCTGATTTGAAAGGTGTCACGCAAGCAATGGATTTTTTAAAACTAAACAATCAATATGTAGATGGTTTAGTGGATTTTAAAGATATTATTTCTGCAGAAGGAAAAGATGTTATCGTAATTGGCGGTGGAGATACCGGAAGTGACTGTATTGGAACTTCTAATCGTCATGGAGCAACTTCGGTTACCAATTTTGAAATCTTAAGTAAACCTACTGAAGGTCGTCCAGCACATCAACCTTGGCCTTATTGGCCTATGAAGCTAAAAATAACCTCATCACACCAAGAAGGTGTAGAACGTTTTTTTAGCATTTCTACTAAAGAATTTTTAGGAGACAAAGAAGGCAATTTAACAGGATTAAAAACCGTTGAAGTAGAATGGATTTTTACTCCAGGAGAAAGACCACAACTTAAAGAAGTTCCAAATACCGAAAAAGAATGGAAATGCGACATCGCATTATTAGCTCTTGGATTTACAGGCGCTGAAAAAACGCTAGCAGAACAATTTGGATTAAACATGGATTTTAGAACCAATATTGAAGCTACAACAAAAGATTACAAAACAAATATCCCTGGTGTTTTTGCAGCTGGAGATATGCGTCGTGGACAATCATTGATTGTTTGGGCTATTTCTGAAGGTAGACAAGCAGCGTATCATATAGACACGTATTTGATGGGAGAGTCTTGTTTACCTTTAAAGGATGATAGCGATTTGCCTCGTGTTTAAATAAACGTAACTCTTTGTCACATTGAGCGCAGTCGAAATGCTACTAAACCTAAATCTTAAGATTTTCGACTGCGCTCAAACTGACGGTTATATGCCTAAAATTTTACTCAGGATACTTGCCTCTAATCCCATCTAAACACAAATTACCAATACTACCAACATGCGTGTGTTTTTTAGAGGTATCTGGCACATAAGTTCCACTTTCCACTTCGCCTCCAATTTTTTGATACGCTTCTCTAAAAGGCATACCTCCCACAACCAACGTGTTAATATTATCTACCGTAAACAAGTATTGATACTTAGCATCATTTAAATCGATGTCTTTTACAATAACTTGCTGAATAGCGTAATTAAAAATATCCAATAAGTCTTTTACATCTTCAATTGCTGCAATAATATTTTCTTTTAATAACTGAAAATCTCTATGGTAACCACTTGGTAAATTATTAGTAATTAATACCATTTCATGATGTAAGGCTTGAATTTTATTGGCTTTACCTCTAATCAATTCAAAAACATCTGGATTCTTTTTATGTGGCATAATGCTACTTCCTGTAGTTAACTCGTCTGGAAAGGCAATAAAGCCAAAATTCTGACTATTATACACACAAATATCCATTGCAAAACGCGCTAAGGTATTACACACACCCCCTAAAGCTAAAGCAATAGTACGCTCGCTTTTTCCTCTGCTCATTTGTGCAGCAACGACGTTATATTTTAAAGTAGAAAACTTTAATTCTTTAGTAGTTAAATCTCTATCAATAGGAAAAGAGCTTCCGTAACCTGCTGCAGAACCTAAGGGATTTTGGTCTACTGTTTTTAAAGCTGCATTTAACAGATAAACATCGTCAATCAGCACCTCAGCATAAGCAGAAAACCACAAACCGAAAGAAGAAGGCATTGCTACTTGTAAATGTGTATAACCAGGAAGTAAAGCTTCTTTATGCGTTTCTGCCAAACCTAAAAGGGTATCAAAAAACGTTTTTGTCTTCGTATTAATTTCTTTTAAATTCTCCTTGTAATAAAGCTGAAGCGCAACTAAAACTTGATCATTTCTTGAACGTGCTGTGTGAATTTTTTTTCCAACATCGCCTAAAGTTTTTGTTAGTTCGTATTCAATTTTAGAATGCACATCTTCAAAGGACGCTTCAATAACAAAGGTTCCGTTTTCTATAGTTTCCGCAACAGCGTGCAAACCACTTTTAAGCTGTTGTAATTCTTCCGAAGAAATAATGCCAATAGACTCCAACATTATTGCATGCGCTAAAGATGCTTGCACATCATACTTTGCAATATGTAGGTCAATCTCTCTATCGTTTCCAACGGTAAATTGTTCTATTTTTTTATCGATACTTATTCCTTTGTCCCAGAGTTTCATAATTATTTTTTTTTGTCTCCTCGAGCGCAGTCGAGAGGTCTTTAATACTAATAGGTCTCGACTGCGCTCGACCTGACATTACAATACTTTTTCTAATAATTCAATATATATTTTAATCCCTTCTTCAATCTCATTCACGTAAATAAACTCGTCAGCAGAATGGGAACGCGTGCTATCTCCTGGTCCCAATTTTAAAGAAGGACAACTCAACACCGCTTGATCTGATAAGGTTGGCGAACCATAAGTGCTTCTACCAATTTCTATTCCTGCAATTACCAATGGATGATCGATTGGAATGGACGACGAATTTAATTTTATGCTACGCGGAATAATACTATCACAAGACGCTTCTTTCTGTAAAATATCGACAATGTCTTGGTTTGAATATTTATCATTTACACGGACATCAACCACTAGTTTCACATCTGCAGGAACCGCATTATGCTGCTTTCCTGCATTTATTTGCGTAACAGTCATCTTTACATCTCCCAAAGCTTCCGAAGTTTTATCGAACGTGTAATTTTTAAACCATTCTAAAACTGGAATTGTTTTATAAATGGCGTTATCGTGATTTGGATGCGCAGCATGACTTGGCGTTCCTTTTACAACTGCATCAAACACGACTAAGCCTTTTTCGGCAACAGCCAAATTCATTAAAGTTGGCTCTCCAACAATAGCGACATCCACTTTTGGAATAACCGACAACATACTATTTAACCCATTGTCTCCACTGCTTTCTTCTTCAGCGGAAGCGACAATAACCAGATTAAAATTTAGATTTTCTCTGCTATAGAAATAAGCAAACGTTGCTAATAAACTCACCAAACAACCTCCAGCATCATTACTACCTAAACCATATAATTTTCCGTCTTCAACAATGGCTTTAAAAGGATCTTTGGTGTAGCCATTATTTGGTTTTACAGTATCGTGATGCGAGTTTAATAACAACGTTGGTTTACTATCGTCAAAATATTTATTAGTTGCCCACACATTATGATTGGTTCTTTTAAAAGGAATATCCTGTTGCACAAACCATTGCTCAATATGTGCTGCTGTAGGGCCTTCTTCTGAAGAAAACGACTGCGTTTCTATCAATTGTTTTAATAAAGCAATTGCTCTTGTTGTTAGTTTTTCTATCATTTTGAAATGGTTGTGTGTTTATTATTTTTATCGAAAAGCATTTCTGATTTACCAATACAAACTTTTTTAACTTGATTATTTACAGCATGAAAACAGTTGTTTAATTTTGGCAACATGCCTTCATAAATAATACCATTTTCAATCAACGGTTGATAGCTTTTAGTGTTTATATTTTGGATAACAGAATCGTCATTATTTACATCTTCTAAAACACCCTTTTTTTCGAAGCAATAATATAATTCAGTTTTATATTTTGTTGCGAAACCTATTGCTAATTCCGAAGCAATCGTATCTGCATTGGTATTTAATAATTGCCCGTTTTTATCATGAGTAATCGCGCAAAACACAGGTGTAATTGTATTGTTTAAAAGAATTTCTAAGGTTTCTGTATTTACCTTTTTGACGTCTCCAGCAAATCCATAATCGATAGGTTTAGATGGTCTTAAATCCGAAACTATCGTGTTGCCATCTGCTCCTGAAAAACCAATAGCATTACAACTGTTAGCTTGTAATTGTGCGACTATAGTTTTATTGATTTTTCCAGCATACACCATGGTGATAATATCTAAAGTGACTTGATCGGTTACGCGTCTTCCGTCAATCATTTTAACCTCAACTTGCATTTGTCGTGCTAATTTAGTTGCTAATTTTCCACCACCATGCACTAGGATTTTAGGAGCATCTATAGTCGCGAATGCTTTTAGGAATTGCTGCAAAGCGTTATCATCATCGATGATGTTTCCTCCAATTTTTATGATTTTTAGTGTTTTCATGCTTATTCTTCTCTTGATGTGATACTGAAATGAATTCAGTATGACGTGACGGATTAACATTAACTTATTGCTTACTTTAAAAGCTCAATCGTCAAGCTGAACTTGTTTCAGCTTCTCATTATTTACTAATTGTGTGATACTGAAATAAACTCAGCACGACGTAACATTACAATTTCCCAAAATTTGCTTCAAGACAATTTGCGCAGCAAAAGTCCTATTATTAGCTTGTTTAATTACAACAGACTGTTCACTATCTAAAACCGCATCTTCCACAACCACATTACGTCTTACAGGCAAGCAATGCATAAATTTCGCATTACCCAACTTCGCTTTTGTCATCATCCAATTTTCGTCTTGACTAAGTACTTTTCCGTAATCTTTATAATTACTCCAGTTTTTCACATAGACAAAATCGGCATCTTTTAAAGCCTCTTCTTGATTGTGATTTACTGGTGTTTTTTTCGTGATTGCTTCGCTTAACTCATAACCTTCAGGATGTGTAATGGTTAAATCTACATCCAAGTTTTGCATCATTTCTACAAAAGAATTTGCAACTGCTTGTGGTAACGCTTTTGGGTGTGGTGCCCAAGACAAAACAACTTTTGGTTTCGCTTTTTTTGATAATTCAGTAATAGTAATCGCATCTGCCAACGCCTGTAAAGGATGCGCTGTTGCACTTTCCATATTTACAATTGGAACCGTTGCATATTTTATAAAGCTGTTAATCACAAACTCACTTTCATCTTTTTTCTTATCGGTTAAACTAGGAAAAGCTCTAACCGCAATCACATCTGCATACTGCGAAATAACTGCTGCAGCTTCTTTTATATGTTCTGAAGTATTTGTATTCATGATGGTACCATCTTCAAACTCTAGATTCCAAGCGTCATTTACGTTTAAAACCATAACGTTCATACCCAGGTTTTTTGCTGCTTTTTCTGTGCTTAGCCTTGTTCTTAAACTGGCATTAAAGAAAAGCATGACTAAGGTTTTATTTTTTCCTAATTCCTGAAACTCAAAAGGATTCATTTTTAGCAAAATGGCTTCTTTAATGGTTTCTTGAAGATTTGAAATATCTTTTATATTGGTGTATTTTTTCATAATAAATAGGTCTCGACTGCGCTCGACCAGACAGTATGTATGTCTCCTCGAGCGCAGTCGAGAGGTTTAAGTTGTTATCTCTTTTAATTCGTTTTTTAAAGCCTCAAAAAACAAATCCACGTGTTCTTTTTTAATGGTTAAAGGCGGAAGAATTCGTAATAAATTAGGATTCTTCGCACTTCCAGTAAATATCTTATGTTCAAAAATTAGCTTTTTACGTAGTTCAGCAATCGGGAAATCAAACTCCAACCCTAACATTAAACCACGTCCTTTAATGTTTTTAATTGCCGAAATTTCTTTTGCTTGCTCCAGAAAATAAGCTGAGATGTCTTCAGCATTTTGCATCAAATCCTCTTCTTCAATAACTTCTAATACAGTCGAAGATGCAACACATGCCAAGTGATTCCCACCAAAAGTGGTTCCTAATAAACCAAAAGAGGCTTTAATATTTGGGTGAATTAAAATTCCACCAATCGGAAAACCATTTCCCATGCCTTTGGCAATCGAAACAATATCTGGTATCACATTATATTTCTGATATGCGAAGAAATCGCCAGTTCTTCCAAAACCTGATTGCACCTCATCTGCAATAAAACACGTATTATATTTTTTGCACAAAACATCTACACCTTCGTAGAACGCAGCAGTACTTTCATCTAATCCTCCAACACCTTGAATACATTCAATAATTACAGCACAGACATCGTTTTTAGCCAATGCTTTTTCAACACCTTCTAAGTCACCTAATTCCAGAATCTCAACCTCTTGCTGTGCGTTTATTGGTGCTATAATCTTCGCATTATCGGTTGCTGCAACAGCTGCTGATGTACGACCATGAAAGCCATTTTTAAAAGCAACAACTTTTTTCTTTTCGTTATGGAATGACGCCAGTTTTAAAGCATTTTCATTGGCTTCTGCTCCAGAATTACACAAAAACAAATCATAGTCTTTGCAGCCGGATAATTGCTCTAACTTGTCGGCTAATTTTACTTGTAATGGATTCTGAATCGAGTTGCTATAAAACCCTAATTTGGCAACTTGATCAGAAATTGCAGCCACATATTTAGGATGTGAATGCCCTATAGAAATCACAGCATGTCCACCATATAAATCTAAATATTTGGTGTTATTTTCATCAAAAACAAAGACATCATCTGCCTTTACAGGTGTGATATCAAACAAAGGATACACGTTAAATAAACTCATATCTGCTCTTCTTTAATGTTACTAATCTTGTTAAACGAGGCAATCATACCTTGTATTAAAGACGAACTCAATCCTTTGTGTTCCATCTCATTCAAACCTTCAATCGTACACCCTTTTGGCGTCGTTACTCTGTCTATTTCCTCTTCCGGATGATTCCCATTGGTAATCAATAAACTCGCCGCACCTTCACTGGTATACATCGCTAGTTCTTGCGCTTCTTTAGCATCAAACCCTAACTGAATAGCAGCCTGTGTTGTTGCTCTAATTAAACGCATCCAAAACGCAACACCACTTGCACAAACCACAGTAGCAGCTTGCATTTGACTTTCCGGAATACTCAACGAATGTCCTAAACGGTTAAAAATAGCTTCAGCAATTTTAATGCGTTTTGCTCCTTGCTCATTACTACACAAACACGTCATCGATTTACCAACTGCAATTGCGGTATTTGGCATCGCACGAATGATAAATTTATCCGCACCAACTTGCGCTTCAATCTTAGGAATTAGAAAACCTGTAATAGTCGAAATCAAGACGTGTTTCTCTGTTAATTCCGGCTTAATGTCATTTAATATTTGCTCAAAATGAGCTGGTTGCACTGCAAAAATGATGATATCAGATTGCCTTACAGCTTCAGTATTATCCGTTGTTAAATGCACATTTTTATAACCATCAAATTCTTGAATCTCATCCAAATTTCGTTTGGTTAAATACAAACTAGTAATGGCGTTGTTGGTTATCAATCCTTTTGCGATGGACTTTCCTAAGTTTCCTGTTCCTATAATTGCTATTTTCATTTGTTTGTTTTTTTTGTTTGGGCGTTACCACAAGGGTCGCGTTTTCCGTTATATCTTTTTTGCCTTGTTCTCGATACAAATTTGCTCATGCTTCACAAATCCACTCGAACTGACGTCAAAAAAGGATGCCACTTCAACCGCTAACGCAGCTGCTGTACTTTTAAAAATAAGTTGCTTTCAGTTTTAAACCTTCTGTTTCATCAAAACCAAACATTAAGTTCATGTTTTGAACAGCTTGACCCGAAGCGCCTTTTAATAAATTATCAATAATGCTTGTCACCAATAATTTGTCTTCATGTTTATGTAAATGAAGAATACACTTATTAGTATTTACCACTTGTTTTAAATGAATCTCATCATCCGAAACCACAGTAAAAGCAGCATCTTTATAAAATTCGCTATACAATGCTTTTGCGTCTTCCAAGCTTCCTTTAAACTTAGTATACATAGTTGCAAAAATCCCTCTTGAAAAATCACCACGATTTGGCATAAAATTGATATCAAAATTAAAATTAGATTGCAACAGTTTCACCGATTGATTAATCTCACCCAAATGCTGATGTGTAAAAGCCTTATAATGCGAAAAGTTATTATCTCGCCACGTAAAATGCGTAGTTGCAGATAACGATGTTCCTGCGCCTGTTGCTCCTGTAACCGCATTAATATGTACATCGTTTTGCAAAACTTCAGCTTTAGCTAAAGGCAATAATGCTAACTGAATAGCTGAAGCAAAACACCCTGGATTTGCAATATAATTCGCTTTTTTAATCGCTTCTTTATTTAATTCCGGCAAACCATAGACAAACGTTTTGCCATCAAAAATGGCGTCTTTAGTTAGTCTAAAATCATTACTTAAATCAATAATTTTAGTTTTACTAGAAAATGAATTGTTCTCTAAAAATGCTTTAGAATTCCCGTGACCTAAACACAAAAACAACACATCCACTTCTGGGTTAATTTGATTTGAAAACTCCAAATCTGTACTCCCAATTAAATCTTGGTGTACTTTTGATATTTTGTTGCCAGCATTAGAAGTACTGTAAATAAAATTGATGCTTGTTTTTGAATGATTTAACAACAATCTAATAAGTTCTCCAGCTGTATAACCTGCACCTCCAATGATTCCTATTTCTAATTTTTTCATTTTGATTCTTTTACTTTGCCATTCTTCGCTTAACACTTCGACTGCGCTCAGTGTGACACAGGATAACAATTTCCTTTAATTACCATTTTTGAGATACTGAAACAAGTTCAGCATGACTAAAGCTTAGAGTTTACTTGTTGATAAATTTTATTCTGATTTCCAATAATCTTAATAAATCCTTTAGCGTCATCAGCTGTCCAAGCTTTATTTTCTTCACCATAAGTACTAAATGCACTAGACATTAAATCGTGATCGGAAACAATACCATCTAAAGAAAAATGATATGGTTTTAAAGTCACTACAACATTACCAGACACCATTTTTTGAGAGCTTTGTAAAAAAGCTTCTGTATCTCTCATCACTGGATCTAAATATTGACCTTCGTGCAAATGCATGCCGTAAAAACTTGACAAGTATTCTTTATGTTGTAACTGCCATTTTGTAAGCGTATGTTTTTCTAATAAATGATGTGCTTTTATTGTAATTAAAGCAGCAGCAGCTTCAAAACCAACTCGTCCTTTTGTACCAACAATAGTATCTCCAACATGAATATCTCTACCAATTGCATATGCAGAAGCAATAGTGTTTAGGTTTTCAATATTTACTTCTGGCGTATTTTCTTGTCCGTTTAAAGCAACAAACTCCCCATTTTTAAAGGTTAATGTTACTTTTTCTTCCCCTTCTTTTTCTAATGGAGAAGGATACGCTTCGCCTGGTAAAGGTTTTTCCGATTTTAAAGTTTCAACACCACCAACACTTGTTCCCCAAAGTCCTTTGTTTACAGAATATTTCGATTTTTCCCAAGACATATCTACACCTTCAGACTTCAAATATTCAATTTCTTCTTCTCTAGTCAGTTTTTGATCTCTAATTGGTGTTATAATTTTAATATTAGGAGCCAAGGTTTGAAAAATCATATCAAAACGCACTTGATCGTTTCCTGCTCCTGTACTTCCATGAGCGATATATTCTGCATCAATACTTTTAGCATATTCTATAATTTCTATGGCTTGAATAATACGTTCTGCACTTACTGATAAAGGATACGTACTATTTTTTAATACATTCCCGAAGATTAAATACTTGACTACTTTATTATAAAAAGTAGCAACCGCATCTATATTTTTATAAGTAGAAACTCCCATTTTATAGGCATTACTTTCTATGTGTTTAATCTCTTCCGTAGTAAAACCTCCAGTATTTACGCTTACCGCATGTACATCGTATTCTTTTGATAAACTTACTGCGCAATACGACGTATCTAAACCTCCACTATATGCTATAACTAATTTTTTATTACTCATTTTTATCTTTTTTTAGGAATCTTGTTTGCTTAATGTTTTTTAATCTGGTCCAAACTTTTTTATCGTATTTGTGTTGTTCAACAGGCTTAACCTCTTTGTCAGGATCGTATAACATACCTGTACATAGGCACATTACTTGTTCTGTACGTTGTAAAACATCGTAATTTTTACAAGTTTGACAGCCATTCCAAAAGGTTTGATCTTTAGTTAATTCGGAAAACGTTACTGGTTTATAACCTAATTCGCTATTCATTTTCATAACAGCCAATCCTGTAGTAATACTAAATACTTTAGCGTTTGGAAACTTGGTTCTAGAGTGGTCGAAGATGACTTTCTTAATCTTTTTTGCAAGTCCTAAGTTTCTAAAATCTGGATGCACAATTAAACCAGAGTTGGCAACAAACTTACCATGACTCCATTGTTCGATATAGCAAAAACCTGCAAATTTATCGCCTTCTAAAGCGATAACAGCATTACCATTTTCCATTTTGGTAATGACGTATTCTGGTTTACGTTTTGCAATACCAGTGCCTCTAACTTGAGCAGCATCAGCAATGGTTTGGCAAATAATATCTGCGTAAATACTATGCGATTTATCAGCAATAACAATTTCCATTGTAATTGATTTTATTAATTAAAAATGTAATATTTTGATTTTAAGATTCCTGTCTGTGCAGGAATTTTGTTTTGAATGGAGAACCGGACTCACCTAAGCTCTAAAATAGAAGTACACCCTAAGGGCGTCGACGTAAAATTGGACGCACAACAATCCTGTTATTATTTCTAATAACTGTATTTGGAAAAGTAAATATTTGTGATGTGTGATTCAATGTTAAAAAATAAAAAACGGTTAACTAAAGTGCTTTTAAAGTAGGAGCATTAGCGACGTCGTCTGCGCGCTGGCAAACTTGTGGGTCTTTCATTTTTATTTTGTGCTTTTAACATGGTGTAAAACTAGACATTAATTTAATACGAAACTGTTTTTTATTTCTTTTTTAGTGAATTTTTATGAATTCATTAAAAAAAGCACTTTAAAATTATTTAATAATCATTTGAAAACCAGTCTTATAAACACTCTATTTTCAACTTAAACTAAAAACTGAAATAAATCAGGTTTATCATTTAAATAGTCTCCAAAAAAGTTATGCAACTTCATTTTTGTAATTAAAGGTTCTAAATCTTGAGGTGATTTTAACTCCAAACCAACCACTGCAACATCATTTTCACGGTTTACTTTTTTGGTATATTCAAAGTGAGTAATATCATCTGTTGGACCTAAAATATCTACAACAAATTCGCGCAAAGCACCTGCACGTTGCGGAAATTTAATTATAAAATAGTGTTTTAAATTAGCATGTAACAAAGCACGTTCTTTAATCTCTGGAGTACGTGTGATATCGTTATTGCTTCCGCTAACAACACACACTACATTTTTACCTTTTATGTCGTCTTTATATTGCTCTAAAGCAGCGATGCTTAATGCTCCAGCAGGCTCTACAACCACAGCATCTTTGTTGTATAATTCTAAAATAGTTTGGCATATTTTACCTTCGTCTACAGTAATCATATCGCTTAAATTTTGCTGACAAATTGCAAAGTTTAAATCACCAACACGTTTTACTGCTGCTCCATCAACAAAGTTTTCGATATTTTTTAATTCGGTATTTTGTTTTCGTCTTAAAGACGTAGACATTGATGGTGCTCCTGTAGGCTCAACGCCAATTATTTTTGTGTTTGGAGATAATAATTTGAACACTGAAGACAATCCTGCAGACAAACCTCCACCACCAACAGGAACAAACACATAATGGATTGGATGCTGCGCTTGATCTATAATTTCTAGTCCAACGGTTGCTTGACCTTCAATAACTTTTTCATCATTAAAAGGATGGATAAATGTTTTATTTAATACTTCACTTTGTTGCAAAGCTGCATGATAAGCATCATCAAAAGTATCACCAATTAATACAACTTCAATATACTCTTCGCCAAACATTTTTACTTGTTCCACCTTTTGATTTGGTGTTGGAGAAGGCATAAAAATTGCACCTTTTATTTTTAATAGTTTACATGAAATAGCTACACCTTGTGCATGATTTCCAGCACTTGCACATACAATTCCGTTTTCGATTTCTGCAAAACTTAAAGACGACATTTTATTGTAAGCTCCTCTAATTTTATAGGAACGTACTTGTTGTAAATCTTCACGCTTAAACATGATATTAGCGTTGAATTGCTTAGAATAATTTCTGTTAGACATTAAAGGAGTTACAGATGCAACTCCTTTTAATTTTTCTGCAGCAGCCTCAACAGATGCTAATGTTGGCTTATATATTGTTGTGGTATTTTCCATGTTTTATGAGATCCTGAAATTAATTCGGGATAACAATTGATTTAAGCTAATACTGAATCTTCAGTTTTAACATCAGATTTTATAATTTTCATTGCTGTCATTGCTGCTCTTAATCGCTTACCAACCGTTTCGATTGGATGATTTCTAATGGCATCGTTTACTGCTATCAACTCGATATTATCAACACCTGTTGTTGTAGAAAATGATTTACCAATTATATCTGTTTCGACTGTTTTCATGAAATCTTTTAACAATGGTTTACATGCGTGATCAAATAAATAACAACCATATTCAGCAGTATCTGAAATTACTCTGTTCATTTCAAATAATTTTTTTCTAGCAATGGTGTTTGCAATTAATGGTAATTCGTGAAGTGATTCGTAATACGCAGAATCTTCAATAATTCCTGCACTTACCATGGTTTCGTAAGCTAACTCAACACCAGATTTCACAAATGCGACTAGTAAAGTTCCATGATCAAAATATTCTTGCTCAGAAATATGATCTGTTGTTAACGTTGTTTTTTCAAAAGCAGTTTCACCTGTTTCTGCTCTCCATTTTAAAAGATTTACATCATCATTTGCCCAATCTTCCATCATAGTTTTAGAGAAATGACCAGATATAATATCGTCCATATGTTTTTCGAATAAAGGACGCATGATGTCTTTTAATTCTTCTGACAATTGGTATGCTTTTATTTTTGCTGGATTAGACAAACGGTCCATCATGTTTGTAATTCCACCATGTTTTAAGGCTTCAGTAATGGTTTCCCAACCAAACTGAATTAATTTTGCAGCATAACCAGCTTCAATGCCTTCTGCAACCATTTTATCGAAAGACAAAATTGCTCCAGTTTGTAACAAACCACATAAAATAGTTTGCTCACCCATTAAATCACTTTTTACCTCAGCAACAAAAGACGATTCTAAAACACCAGCACGATGACCACCAGTTGCAGCTGCATAAGCTTTTGCCTGAGCCCAACCTTTATTTTCTGGATCATTTTCTGGATGCACAGCAATTAATGTTGGCACACCAAAACCACGTTTATACTCTTCACGTACTTCTGTTCCTGGACATTTTGGAGCAACCATAATGACGGTAATATCTTCTCTTACTTTAGTGCCTTCTTCTACAATATTAAATCCATGAGAATAACTTAGCGTAGCACCTTTTTTCATTAAAGGCATTACTGCTTCTACAACATTTGTGTGCTGTTTGTCTGGTGTTAAATTTAGCACCAAATCTGCAGTAGGAATTAAATCGTTGTAAGTTCCAACATTAAAGTCGTTAGACGTTGCGTTTTTGTACGATTCGCGTTCTTGATCAATTGCAACTTGCCTTAATGCAAACGCAATATCTAAACCTGAATCACGCATGTTTAGTCCTTGGTTTAAGCCTTGTGCACCACAACCAACAATTACGATTTTCTTTCCTTTTAATGCATTGACACCATCTTCAAACTCTGAAGCATCCATGAATCTACATTTACCTAATTGATCTAATTGGTTTCTTAATGATAATGTGTTGAAATAATTTGACATTGTCTTTTTATTTTAATTGTTGGTTATGCTTGAAAAGCTTCTAGCATTGTTGATATTTTCATTTCATCTTTTGTAACAGCAATACGTCCTGAGCGCGTAAATTGCATGATTCCAAAAGCACTTAATTCTCTATATAATAATTCTATTTCTTCTTTACGTCCGGACTTTTCAATAACAAAAAAGTCACGATTTACAGTTACAATTCTAGCATTACTTTCTTTAATAATATTCTGAATTTGTCGTTCTTCAAACAATAAATCAGACTTCATTTTAAAAATGCAAGACTCTTGATAAATGGTGTCTTCATCTGTATGAAAGTAAGCCTTAATAACTTCTACTTGTTTTTCAATTTGACCAATTATTTTTTTCATTTGGTCTTCGGTAATATTAACAACAATTGTAAATTTTGAAACACCTTCAATTTCTGAAACGGAAGAATTTATACTTTCAATATTTATATGCCTACGTTGAAATATTGCCGAAATACGATTTAATAATCCTATATTATTTTCGGTGTAAACCGAAACAGTATATATGTTGTTTTCTGCTTCCATATTATTCTAATCTTACGTCTGAAACTGATGCTCCTGTTGGTATCATTGGGAACACGTTACCTTCCTTTTCTACACAAACCTCTAAAAAGTATGGTCCATCTGTGTTTATCATTTTAGCAACTGCATCTTTTAAATCTTCTCGCTTAGTTACTTTTTCGGCTTCAATAAAATAGCCTTTTGCAATGGCAACAAAATCTGGATTTGTCATTTCTGTAGACGCATAACGTTTATCAAAAAACAACTGTTGCCATTGGCGAACCATACCTAAAAACTCGTTATTTAAAACCACAATTTTTACTGGTACTTTTTGCTGAAAAATAGTACCCAATTCTTGAATGGTCATTTGGTAACCACCATCTCCAGAAATTGAAATAACTTCTCGATCTGGAGCAGCCATTTTTGCTCCAATTGCAGCAGGCAAACCAAAGCCCATTGTACCTAATCCACCAGAAGTGATATTGCTTCTTGTTTTGTTGAAATTGGCATAACGACAAGCTATCATTTGATGTTGACCAACGTCTGTAACAATAGCTGCATCACCTTTAGTTTGCGAATTAATTTCTTTTAAAACTTCACCCATTGTTAAACCTTCTTTTGTAGGATAGATGTCGTTTTTTATTACTTTTTCATATTCAATAGCATATAAATCCTTAAATTTTTGATGCCATTCTGGATGTGTTTTTTCTTCTAAAAGCGGAAGTAAGGCAGCTAAACTTTCTTTTGCATCACCTAAAACTGCCACATCTGTTTTAACGTTTTTATCAATTTCGGCTGGATCAATTTCAAAATGAATCACTTTAGCCTGTTTAGCGTATGTAGATAAACTTCCGGTTACACGATCGTCGAAACGCATACCAATTGCAATTAAAAGGTCACACTGATTAGTCAACACATTTGGTGCATAATTACCATGCATACCTACCATACCAATATTTAAAGGATGAGATGTTGGTATTGCTCCTGCACCTAATATGGTCCAAGCAGAAGGGATTCCTGCTTTTTCAACAACCGCTTTAAATTCGGCTTCAGCCTGACCTAAAGACACACCTTGACCCCAAACAATCATTGGTTTTTTAGCAGCATTAATTAATTTTGCAGCAGCATCAACCTCACTATCATTTAATTTAGGAATTGGAATATAACTTCTAACACCTTTACATTTTTCGTATTTAAAATCGAACTCTTCGAATTGAGCATCCTTTGTAATATCTACTAAAACAGGACCTGGACGTCCACTTTTAGCAATATAAAAGGCTTTAGCCATAACTTCAGGAATCTCTGACGCTTTTGTAACTTGACAATTCCATTTTGTAACTGGCGTAGAAATACCAACAATATCTGTTTCTTGAAATGCATCACTACCCAATAAATGTGACGCTACTTGACCCGTAATACAAACCATTGGTGTGCTATCTATTTGTGCGTCTGCAATACCTGTAATTAAGTTTGTTGCTCCTGGTCCAGAGGTTGCAATTGCGACACCAACTTTACCCGAAATACGTGCATAACCTTGAGCAGAATGTGTTGCACCTTGCTCATGACGGGTTAACACATGGTGAATTTTATCTTGGTATTTGTAAAGCTCATCATAAACTGGCATGATTGCTCCTCCAGGATATCCATAAAGGACATCTACACCTTCGGCTAACAAACATTTTATAATTGCTTCACTTCCAGAAATACGCTCTGTAGTTTGCGTTGTGTTTGTTTCTTTCTTTATAGTTTTTGTATCCATATTACTCTATTTTGGATAATTAGTTTTTTTTTTAAAACTCGTCAGTTACACATCCTTTTGATGCTGATGATACCGTTTTAGCATATTTATATAGTACACCTTGTTTAAACTTTAAATCTGGTGCTTTCCATTCTTGTCTTCTTTTTTGTAAATCTTCTTCTGTAACTTCTAAAACAATGGAGTTTGTTTCGGCATCAATGGTAATCATGTCGCCATCTTTTACTAAAGCTATGTTACCACCTTCTTGAGCTTCTGGAGTAATGTGCCCAACTACAAAACCATGCGTTCCACCAGAGAAGCGACCATCTGTAATTAATGCTACATCTTTACCTAAACCTGCTCCCATAATTGCAGCAGTTGGCTTTAACATTTCTGGCATTCCTGGTCCTCCTTTTGGACCTTCGTAACGTATTACGACAACATCTCCTTTTTCTACTAATCCATCACGAATGCCATCATTGGCAGCATATTCGCCTTCAAACACTTTAGCTTTACCAATAAAACTTAAACCTTCTTTTCCTGTAATTTTAGCGACAGAACCTTCTGTGGCAAGATTACCATAAAGCATTCTTAAATGACCTGATATTTTTATTGGTTTTTCAATTGGCTTAATAACATCTTGACCTTCTTTTAGATCTTTTACATCCAATAAATTCTCTGCAATTGTTTTTCCTGTAACGGTTAAACAATCGCCATGAATTAATCCTTTTTTCAATAAATATTTTAAAACCGCAGGAATTCCGCCAACAGCATGAACATCTTCCATTAGGTATTTTCCGCTAGGCTTTAAGTCGGCTAAAAATGGTGTATTGTCACTTATATCTTGAAAATCTTTTAAAGTGAAATCGATATCTGCTGCTCTTGCAATTGCTAAAAAGTGAAGTACTGCATTTGTAGAACCTCCTAATATAGTAACTAATCGTACTGCGTTTTCTAGAGATTTACGCGTAATAATATCTGAAGGCTTAATATCCTTTTCTAATAACACACGCATGGCTTCACCTGCTTTAACAGACTCTTCTTTTTTATCATCACTTAATGCTGGATTAGACGAGTTAAACGGTAAAGTCATCCCTAAAGCCTCAATAGCTGAAGCCATAGTATTTGCAGTATACATACCACCACAAGCTCCTGCTCCTGGACAAGCTTTTTCGACTATATTTTGATATTCTGTTTCTTCCATGGTTCCAGCAACTTTGCTTCCCCAAGCTTCAAAAGCAGAAACGACATCTAGTTTTTTTCCATTATGGCAACCAGAATCAATGGTACCACCATAAACCAAAATGGATGGACGATTTAGCCTAATCATGGCAATTAAAGCTCCTGGCATATTTTTATCGCATCCAACCACTGTAATCAAACCATCATAACTCATGGCTTGTACTACGGTTTCCATAGAATCTGCAATAATATCTCTAGATGGTAATGAGTAACGCATTCCTGGTGTTCCCATAGAAATACCATCACTTACTCCAATAGTATTAAAAATAAGCCCGACAACATCTTCGTTTTTAGTACCCTTTTTAGCCAATTTAGCTAAATCATTAAGGTGCATGTTGCATGGATTACCTTCGTATCCTGTACTGGCAATACCAATAATAGGCTTAAAAAAATCTTCTTTTGTTAATCCAATAGCATGCAACATGGCTTGTGCTGCTGGTTGTGTTGGATCTTGCGTGACTGTTTTACTGTATTTATTTAACTCCATTGATGGTCGACTTCTATTTAAATATTAATCTAAATTAGAGGTTTGACATTTGGAAGATGGTTTTTTTTAAAAAAATAGACTAAGGCCAGGTAAGAAAAAGACGAATTAAACAATTGATAATCAGATGGCTGCGTGTTGTATAATATGACACCCAAGGTTCTTATTTTTTAAAAAAAAGAACTAGATATTAAAACAATAGACCATACTATGAAACATAATATATGTGTTATTTTGAAAATCAAATTTTACACTTAGTTATTGGACTTTAACAAAGTAGTTAAACTTGGGTAAATAGATTTTATGACTTAAAATTTATTTAGTATTGCTAATACTATCTGCCATAATTAAAGCATTGTAAGCATTAACAATTTTTCCAGACTTTGATAACTTATTAAAAGGTGTTTTAATTGAATCATTCCTTGTTAACTTAACAGGAAAAGTATATTCTACACCACTATCCATTATAATATGCTTTATTTCTGATGCTGTAAGGTTTGGGTAATATGATCTAATTAAAGCAGCGACACCAGTTGTTAGTGCACAGGATGCCGAAGTACCACCTGAAACAAATTTATAACTTTCTACTGAAGGAGTTGTGGTATAAATTTTTGTTCCTGGTGCAAATACATCAATATCTATTTTTCCATAATTAGAAAATGTTGCAAATAAATTTTCATTTGGATAATAAGTTGATGCTCCTACCTTGATAAAATTATCAGAAACTTCCTTACCGTTGTTAATGTTATCATTTGGATAATAGTTATTAAAAACATTTAAATTATAACTTGAATTACCAGCTCCAGAAACTACTAACACATCTTTTTCTTCAGCATATTTTAAAGCCTCGAAAACCCATTCTTTGTGTAGTGAAAATTCTTTACCAATACTCATATTAATAACTTTAGCACCATTATCTACAGCATATCGAATCGCTAAAGCTATATCTTTATCATGTTCGTCTCCACTTGACGATATTGATAACGCCATTATTTTTATATAATTAGAAAAACCATTAATACCTGTTTTATTGTTTCTTTTAGCAGCAATCAATCCAGCCATTAATGTTCCATGTTCTAAAAAATCAAGATCTTGATTAACTGTGTTATTTCCATAATTTGTGTCGTTTAAGTCTTCTGAATTATCATTAATTATAATTCTGTCATTGTATGAAGTATTTAATAACTTAGCCAAACGCTCGTTAGCTTGTATTGTACTTGATTTAATTTTTTCATCAGGAGCATACTTTATAAAGTTACTCATTCTTAGAGCATTAAATTGTAAT
Organism: Olleya sediminilitoris; assembly: GCF_016785945.1. Classification (GTDB taxonomy): domain Bacteria; phylum Bacteroidota; class Bacteroidia; order Flavobacteriales; family Flavobacteriaceae; genus Olleya; species Olleya sediminilitoris. The sequence goes on from NZ_JAEMEF010000001.1 coordinate 301,816, forward strand.
ATTGAATCATTAGTATGTGCCTGTTTTAAACTATCTAATTGCTTAATAGTGTAATTACCATCTTTGAAGTAAGAACTTAAAAATACCTTAGATTCCTTTTTCCACTTAGCAACATTTTGGATATTTATACTATCGTCTTTGGCAGATAATAATCGTTCAGCATATCTTTTTTTAGCACTTATATAATTACTATATAGTAATGAATCTTTTATTTCATTATTTAAAAAAGAAGAATTGTATTTTTTTAAAACTCTTGTAATTTCATAATTTACAAACAAGGTGTTTTCACCATTTTTATTACCAATAAAATTCCAGCCTTGTAGATCATCTGTATAACCATTCTCATCGTCATCAATATTATTATTGGGCACTTCATTTATATTAGTCCAAAAACTACTATTTAAATCCTCATGATTAATATCTATTGAGGTGTCAATAACAGCCACAATAATATCTTTTCCTTTTTTATCTTTTAAAATCGTATTGTATGCTTTGTCCAGACTTATGCCTGGAATAGAATCATCAATAATATCTTTATGATACCAAATTTTTAACTTTTTTTCAGAAAGATTTTTGATTGGTATAACTTTTTCTTGCTTTGATATGTAATTGTAATTCTTACACTGAAAAAATAAAAAAGGTATTGATAATAATAATATATACAAATTCTTCATTGGAAATGGCTAAACAGCTTTAATGTTTGATTTTACAAATCTAAAAAGTCAAAAATAACTTTTTAGATTTTAAGCAAATAATTCACATACAATAATCCAATTTTTAGAACTTTTTCTTTTCTATTTTTTTTTAGGCTTTGAAAATAAAAACTATTAAAAACAAAAAAACCGATTCAAATTAATGAATCGGTTTTAATGGTGGTCCCACATGGGCTCGAACCATGGACTTTCTGATTATGAGTCAGATACTCTAACCAACTGAGTTATAGGACCCGAAATTGGAGTGCAATATTACTATTTATTTTAAAGTCTTACAAGTCTTTTTTAAATTATTTGATCTCTTGACAAAGTTCTATCAGTACTCCGTTAGACGATTTTGGATGTAAAAATGCAACTAACTTATTGTCTGCTCCCTTTTTAGGGGTTTCATTTAAGACAATAAATCCTTCAGATTTTAATCTTAAAATTTCTGCATTTATATCATCTACAGCAAAAGCAATGTGATGAATTCCTTCTCCTTTTTTCTCTAAAAACTTTGCAATTGGGCTTTCTGGCTTAGTAGCCTCTAATAATTCTATCTTATTTGGTCCAACTTCAAAAAAAGAGGTATTAACACCTTCGCTTTCTACAGTTTCAATTTTATAGTGTGATTTGCCAAAAAGTTTTGCAAAAAGTGCATTAGATTGCTCTAAATTTTTGACTGCTATACCAATATGTTCTATTTTTTCCATCTTATTATATAATTTAAGGTATAATAATTGCTTAATTATGCCTTAAAAGTAATATATTCTTGTAATAACAACTATTTTTGCAGTATGGAAGAAAGTCAAAGACAAAAAAAAATAGCTTCGGTTTTACAACGTGATTTAGTAGATATCCTTCAAGGTGCTGCTACACAAGGTGGAATGCGAGGTGTAATTATATCTGTATCTAAAGTTAGAGTAACTGCCGATTTAACAGACGCTAAAGTGTATTTAAGTATTTTCCCTAACAATAAGGCTAAAGAGCTTTTAGAAGGAATTAGAGCTAACAAACCCATGATTAGACATGAGTTAGCACAACGCACAAAAAATCAATTGCGTAGAATGCCTGTGTTAGAATTTTATGTAGATGATAGCTTAGAGCACATTGATAAAATTGAAAAATCGCTTAAAGGTGAAGATAACCCGATACAAAATCCTGATTTACTAGATAACCGTAAAAAAGGATAATTGAATTTTTCATTATACATAGCTAAACGCTACATACGTAGTAAAAGTAGTAACAACGCCATAAACTTTATTACAATAATTGCTATTGTAGGTATTGTTTTAGGTGCTGCTTCTTTATTTATTGTTTTATCTGGTTTTGCAGGATTACGTGATTTTACTTTAGAATTTTCTAGTATTATAGATCCTGATTTAAAAGCCGAAACGTCCATAGGCAAATCCTTTGCTATAAATACAAATCAAGACAAACAGTTACAAGCTATTGATGGTGTTGCTAATTTTTCTAAAATAGTTGAAGAGCGTATCATTGCTTCTTCTGATGGTACTAATCATCCTGCTTACATCAAAGGAGTAGACGAGAATTATCAAAAAATAACAGCTATTGACTCTGTAATACCATATGGTAATTGGTTATATCCAGATACACCGCAAATTGTTTCAGGTTGGGCTATTTCCAATCGTTTATCTTTTTTTATAAACGATTACAATAAAACTATAACCTTATCTGTGCCAAAACCAGGTAAAGGCCAAATAAACTCTCAAAGTCAAGCCTTAAACCAAGTTAATACAGTTAATGTTGGTATTTATGATATAAACGAAGAACTAAATAACAAATACATATTTGCGTCCATAGAGACTGCACGTCGTCTTTTAAATTATCAACCAAACCAAGTAACTAGTTTAGAGTTTAAATTAACAGAAAACGCAGACGAAGACGTTGTTAAAGCTAAAATTAAAACCATTTTAGGTCAAAATATTATCTTAAAAAACAAAGACCAACTAAACGATGCTATCTATAAAATGTTAAATACCGAAAATTTAGCAGTTTATTTAATCTTTACTTTAGTCCTAATTATTGCATTATTTAATGTAATAGGCTCTATTGTTATGATGATATTAGATAAAAAGAAAACCTTAAACACCCTTTTTAACCTTGGAGCTTCGGTTAAAGACATCCGAAACATCTTTTTTTATCAAGGTATTTTAATGACGTTTATTGGCGGATTTATTGGACTATTAATAGGTTACATTGTAATACAATTACAAGCAAGCTATGATTTAATTATGATTACTCCTAGCCTACCTTACCCTGTAGCAATTCATTTTAAAAACTTTATAATAGTCATGCTTACAATTTCTGTTTTAGGTCTTATTGCCTCAAAAATTGCAGCTTCACGTATTACACGAGACTTAGTAAAGACTAATTAAAATTTGGGCAAGTTGCCTTAACAGGCAAACAGGCTCACGCAACTCGCTCTCTTCGAGGAGCTCAAACACATTGCTTCATCCTTCTTGCGCTTACTGTTATATTTAGTTAGCGCTTTGCTTAACTAAGTAAGCATATAAATTAATTTGTAAACTGAAAATCACCAAACTTTTCTAAAACCTCATCAAAAGCAGCAAAAACATCTACTGAAGCATCACTAGTTACCATTTTCATGCGGTGTTCTTTAAAATGCGGAATACCTTTAAAGTAATTTGTGTAATGACGTCTGGTTTCAAAAACCCCAAGGATTTCTCCTTTCCAATCAATAGACATTTGTAAGTGTCTTCTAGCAGCTTCTACACGCTCTTGCATAGTAATTGGTCTGTAATGTTCTCCTGTTTCAAAAAAGTGCTTTACTTGTTTAAAAAACCAAGGATTACCAATTGTTGCACGACCAATCATACAACCATCTAAACCATATTGATCACGCATCAACATTGCTTTTTCCGGACTGTCTACATCTCCATTTCCAAATACAGGAATATGCATACGTGGATTATTTTTTACAGCTGCAATAGGTTTCCAGTCGGCTTCACCTTTATACATTTGTGCTCTGGTACGACCATGTATTGCTATAGATTTTATACCAACGTCCTGAAGACGTTCTGCAACCTCAACTATTTTAATAGAGTCATGATCCCAACCTAATCTGGTTTTAACGGTAACAGGTATATCTGTACGTTTAACCATTTCGGCAGTTAGTTGCTCCATTAAACAGATATCTTTTAAAATACCAGCACCTGCACCTTTACTTACAACTTTTTTAACAGGACAACCAAAATTAATATCTATAATATCCGGTTTAGACTCTGCTACTATATCTATGGTTTGTAACATACTATCTAGATTAGCTCCAAATATTTGAATACCGACAGGACGTTCTTTTTCGTAAATATCTAATTTCATAACGCTTTTTGCTGCGTTACGTATTAAACCTTCACTACTAACAAACTCTGTATACACCACATCTGCACCTTGCTCTTTACACAACGCTCTAAATGGTGGGTCTGACACATCTTCCATTGGCGCTAACAACAATGGGAAGTCTGGAAGTTCTATATTACCTATTTTTACCACGATACAATTTTGGTGCAAAATTAGTATTTTTTAGGTAATTGTGTATATTTAACTAATAATCTATCTTTATTTGGATCTACCTTTAAATCTTAAAATTTTTGATATTGCTATAAACATCCATCTAGTTTTAGAATATCTAGCCTTTTTTATAGCCTTTAGATATTATGTGTTTTTAAGAAAAAGTCACACAGATATTATTACTAGTAACAATAGATTATCTATAATTTTAGGTGCTGCTTTAGGCGCTTTAATTGGATCACGATTGGTTGGTTTTTTAGAAAACCCAACAATATCCTTAAGTGTTAATAACCTTTTTACATTATTAAATACTAAAACCATAATGGGTGGATTATTTGGTGGTTTACTTGGTGTGGAATTAGCAAAAAAAATTATTGGCGAAAAACACTCGTCTGGAGATTTATTTGTGTTTCCTATTATATTAGGCATCTTTATTGGTCGTATTGGTTGTTTTTTATCTGGTATTAACGAGTTTACTTATGGTAAAGTAACTACTTCTGCTTTTGGAATGGATTTAGGTGACGGTTTGATGCGTCATCCTACGTCTTTACATGAGCTTGTTTTTTTAATCTTTTTATTTGTTGCTTTAAAAGCTGTAAACCATAATTTCCGATTGAAAAATGGTGATTTATTCAAGCTTTTTATGCTTAGTTATTTTGGTTTTAGATTTTGTATCGAATTTATAAAACCTAATGTGTTTTATACTTTTGGCTTAAGTAGTATCCAAATATTATGTGTAATTTGTTGGTTGTATTACAGCAAGTTTATTGTTAGTCTATTAATTGGCAAACACCTGCGTTAGCGATAGAAACGGTATCCTTTTTTGAGGTACGATAAAAAAGATTTAGTGGATAGCGCGACCCTTGTGGTAACGCCCAAATAATGATAAAAAAACAAAAAATGCCTGTTAGAAAATATACCTATTACGATTTTACTTTAAGCTTATGTCCTGAGTGTTTAAAGCGTGTGGATGCTAAAATTGTCTTTGAAGATGGTAATGTGTACATGCTTAAGCGTTGTAAGGAACATGGCAATAGTAAAGTGCTAATTGCAGACGATATTGAGTATTATAAAAACATACGTAACTACAATAAGCCTAGCGAAACACCTTATACCTTTAACACGAAAACGGACTATGGTTGCCCTTACGATTGCGGTTTATGCCCTGACCATGAGCAACATAGTTGTTTGACTGTTGTAGAAGTGACGGATCGTTGTAATTTAACGTGTCCAACTTGTTATGCAGGATCGTCTCCGACGTATGGTAGACATCGTACTTTGGACGAAGTTAAAGCCATGCTAGACACTATTGTTAGAAATGAAAAGGAACCTGATGTGGTACAGATATCTGGTGGAGAACCAACCATACATCCCCAGTTTTGGGACATTATGGACTACGCCAAAACGTTACCGATTAGGCATTTAATGCTGAATACTAATGGGATTAAAATTGCTAAAGATTTTGCTTTCGCGGAAAGATTAAAAACCTACGCTCCTGACTTTGAAATTTATTTACAATTTGATTCGTTTGAAAACAGTGTGTTGCGCGAGCTTCGTGGTGCAGATTTAAATGATATCCGTAAACAGGCTATTAAAAACCTAAACAAATTAAACCTATCAACAACTTTAGTGGTCACTCTACAGAAGGGATTAAATGATGGCGAGATTGGTAAAATTATTGACTATGCTTTGAAACAAAAGTGTGTTAGAGGTGTAACTTTACAACCAACACAAATTGCTGGTAGATTAGATAATTTTAATCCGGAAACGGATAGAATGACCATTACTGAGGTACGTCGAAAAATAATGGAACAAACCAATATTTTTAATGCCGACGATTTGCTTCCTGTACCTTGTAATCCGGATGCATTGGTTATGGGATATGCGCTTAAATTGGAAGATGAAGTGTTTCCGTTAACGCGCTATATTAATCCAAACGATTTATTAGATAACAGTAAAAACACTATTATTTATGAGCAAGATGAAGCGTTGCAAGGTAAAATGGTAGAGTTATTTAGCACAGGAAACTCGGTTGAGGTTGCTGAAGAAAACCTAAAATCCATTATGTGTTGTTTACCAAATATTGATGCACCAGAATTAGGTTACGATAATTTATTTAGAGTCATTATTATGCAATTTATTGATGCTTATAATTTTGATGTTAGAGCCATTAAAAAATCATGTGTGCATATTGTGGATAAAGACAATAAAATTATCCCGTTTGAAACCATGAATTTATTTTATCGTGATGATAAAAAAGCGCGTTTAGAACAACTTAGAAACGACATATAAATGTCTATCGTGTTTATACCGTATTTACTATTATCTAATAATAGTTTAAGTAACTGTGAAAATATTTTTATATAACTGAAGACAAATAAACCTTTTAATAAATAATACTATGACTACATTTTTTTTAATCGAGGCTACAGGAGGTGGTGGTGGCTATGGAGGTATTGTTGTGTTTTTTTTAGCTTTAATGTTAATTCCTCCAATTTTATTTTGTGTAATTGGTTTTTATTTACTCAAAAAAAATAAAAAAGCAGCTAAAGTATTATTTATACTAGCTGCTGTTTATTTAATTATAAGCTTAGGTGTCTGTGGAAGTATGTTAAGCTAAATTTTTGTTATTTTAAGCGGTTACGCTCTGTATGGCTTTTAGTATTTTGATTAGTTTGTAATGTGGTGTTACCAAACTTATAGCTAAATCCTAGTTTTACGTATCTTGTATCTAAATCATGAAATACGTAGTTATTTTGATTTGCAAATCTACTTCTTGACCCAATATCTTGTAGGTTTGGTATATCCGAAAACATTAAACTTACCGATCCTTTATTATTTAAAACCTTTTTACTTAAAGATAAGTTTGAAAATAAAAACGAGTCACCAAAAACTGTTCCCTGTAAAAATTTAGTAGAATATGCAAGAGACAAATTAACGGATAAACTATTATCTTTTAGCATACTAAAGCTACTACTTAGCTCTGAGTAATTAATCCATTGATTAAAATTATAGGTTTGATTATTATAATCTACATCCAAATCGTGATTATAAATACTGTTTAAAAAATAAACTGAATATTTATTAGATATGTATAAATCTGCTAAAAAATCAAGACCATACTCGTTAATACTTTTAATGTTGGTTGGAGAAAACACAAACAGGTTAGCTGCATTATCTTGGATAGGTAACTCTACAATTTGATTAGAAATGGTTTTATAATATGCTTCTATTGTAAAACTATTATTTATAGTAGTTCCAATGGTTGAATAAGTTGTAAATGAAGGTCGTAAATCAGGATTACCGGTTACTATAGTATTATCGTTTAAAAAGAAATTAAATGGGTTAAGATTTGTGTATTTTGGTCTTTGAATAAATCTACTAAAACTAGCATGTAAACTAGCTTTATCAAAAGCTTCCCAACTAATATTAAATTTAGGAAACCATTCTAAATAATCTTGGATATTTGTGGTATTTGTTTCCGGAGAAAACCCTTCAATATTAGTTTGCTCTAACCTTAATCCACCAGAAACACTCCATTTATCCCAACTTTTGTCGTAACTAATATAACCTGCAAAAACGGATTCGTCATAATCAAAAGCATTTGTATTAGCTGTATTTAAAGTTTGGTTTCCAGTGGTTTGATCAATATCAAACTGCGTAATATCACTATAGGTTTTAATATTAGACATTTTAATACCCATTGCTAAATTAGCACTATCATCTAATGCTAAATCATAATCTAGTTTAGACGATAAAATTTCGGTAGTTTGATTATTTAATGTTTTAAATCCTGTACTAAAATCTGATGTTGGATCTTGAAAGTAGTAATCCGAATTTACATGTTGATTTCTTTGGTAATCGTACTTTGTATAATGCGCGTTAATTGAAAGTTTAGACTGGTCAGTAAACTTTAGCTTATAATCTAAATCTGTACCTATATTATACTTATCATCTTGAGATGAATTATGGGATCTAAAATTATAATTATCTGTACCTTGCAAATCGTTTACAACAGTGTTACCCTTTGTATTGTAATCAAAATACGGTAAATACAATACATTTGAAGTCAAGCTTAATGTATTATTATCATCAATAAAATAATCGAAATTTAAATTAGCATTGTGCGTTTTTGAAGTTGTATTTCTGTTTAAATCTGTTTTCCAAAACTGAGAAAAAATATCGTTATTTTGATAAGTAATTTCTTCTATATTATTTCTATTAACTTTACTGTGTTTATAATTATAATTTAAATTAATATTTAATTTATTAGTTTTATAAAACTGACTTAAACCACCTGTATATCTTGGAAAAACACCTTGCGTATAACTTGTATTAACGACTCCTCTGTAACCCATAATTAGGTTTTTACCCATAATAATTTTTAAAACTACTCCGCTTGAAGCATCATATTTAGCTGGTGGATTTGTAATGACTTCAACTTTTTGAATAGAGTTAGCAGATGAGTTATCTAATAACGTTGACAACTCAGATGCAGATAAATTTACCTTTCGGTCGTTAATATAAATTGTTGGATTGGTGTTTTTAACCATTATATCACCATTCATAACTAAAACTCCTGGTGTACTTTTTAGTACATCAAGTACTGTACCTTCAATTAAGGCTGTATTTTCTACATTAAATACTAACCGATCAACTTGTTTAGTAAAAGTTGGTTTTTTAACGTTAACAGTTACTTCTCCTAAAGTTTCAGTTGATGGACTTAATATTATTGTAGCAACAGACTGACTAGAATCTAATGTTATATTCTGACTTTTACTATCACATCCTACATAAGACACCTTTAAAGTATAACTTCCTGATTGTAATGAAGTAATATTATATTGTCCAGCATCATCAGTACTTGAACCTGAAATAATTTCAGAAGCATCTGCATTATAAAGTATAGCATTTGCGTAAGCTATTGGTGTGTTATTGCTATCTACAACTTGTCCAGAAATGGTTAAATCCTGTGCAAAGCCAGTTACAGAAATGCATAAAAAAAGCAAAAAATTAAAGCGATTCATTATAAATAAGTTAAAAGCGCAAGATAATAATAGTGAAACTTATATAACTGTGGTAAAAACCATAAATTCAAGTCTCTTTGTATTAATAAGAAAAATCAAAAAAAGCTCAATAATTACTTTATATTTGCAACATCCTTAATTTATAAGGAGATTTGACTATGAAGAACATCAGAAATTTTTGCATTATTGCACATATTGATCACGGAAAAAGCACATTAGCCGACCGTTTATTGGATACAACAGGATCAGTAACTGCTAGAGAAAAACAAAACCAGCTTTTAGATAATATGGATTTAGAGCGCGAACGTGGTATTACCATTAAATCGCACGCTATTCAAATGGATTACATATACGAAGGTGAAGAGTATGTTTTAAACCTAATTGACACACCAGGTCACGTAGATTTTTCTTATGAAGTATCAAGATCTATTGCTGCCTGTGAAGGTGCATTACTAATTGTTGATGCTGCACAAAGTATACAAGCACAAACCATTTCTAATCTTTACTTAGCTTTAGAAAATGATTTAGAAATTATTCCTGTACTTAACAAAGTAGATTTACCTAGTGCAAATCCTGAAGAAGTTACAGATGATATCGTAGATTTATTAGGTTGTGATCCCTCTGAAGTTATTCATGCTAGTGGTAAAACTGGTTTTGGAGCAGAAGATATATTACAAGCCATTATTGAGCGTATTCCTGCACCAAAAGGAGATCCTGAAGCACCATTACAAGCTTTAATATTTGATTCGGTTTACAATACATTTAGAGGTATTGAAACGTATTTTAGAGTCTTTAATGGTGAAATTAAAAAAGGACAAAAAATTAAATTTGTTGCCACAGGAAGAGATTATAATGCAGACGAAGTTGGTACACTTAAACTTACGCAAATAGCAAAACAAACCGTTAAAACTGGTGATGTAGGATACTTAATTACAGGTATTAAGACTGCAAAAGAAGTTAAAGTTGGAGATACTATTACTGACTTTGAAAACCCAACGACTAATATTGTCGAAGGTTTTGAGGACGTAAAACCAATGGTATTCGCTGGTATTTATCCAGTTGATACTGAAGATTATGAAGAGTTAAGAAACAGTATGGAAAAACTGCAACTTAATGACGCCTCTTTAGTTTTTCAACCAGAAAGCTCTGCTGCATTAGGTTTTGGTTTTAGATGTGGATTTTTAGGAATGTTACACATGGAAATCATTCAAGAACGTTTAGAACGTGAGTTTGATATGACTGTAATTACTACTGTACCTAACGTATCGTATCACGCATTTACCAATAAAAATCCAGACGATGCTTTTATTGTTAACAACCCAAGTGATTTACCAGATCCTTCAACAGTAAACCGTGTTGAAGAACCTTTTATTAAAGCAACCATTATTACTAAAGCGGACTTTGTTGGTAATGTTATGAGCTTATGTATAGAAAAACGTGGTATGATCATGAATCAAACCTATTTAACCACAGAGCGAGTAGAATTAACCTTCGAAATGCCTTTAGCAGAAATAGTTTTTGATTTTTATGACAGATTAAAAACAGTATCAAAAGGATACGCTTCTTTTGACTACCATCCAATAGGTATGAAAGTATCTAAACTAGTCCGTTTAGACGTCTTATTAAATGCACAACCAGTAGATGCCTTATCAGCTTTAATTCATGCAGATAATGCGCATAATATTGGTAAAAAAATGTGTGAAAAGCTAAAAGAATTAATTCCACGTCAACAGTTTGACATTCCTATTCAAGCAGCAATTGGAGCCAAGATTATAGCAAGAGAAACCGTAAAAGCATTACGTAAAGATGTAACTGCAAAATGTTATGGTGGAGATATTTCGCGTAAGCGTAAATTATTAGAAAAACAGAAAAAAGGTAAAAAACGTATGCGTCAAGTAGGTAATGTAGAGATACCTCAGCAAGCGTTTATGGCTGTTTTAAAGCTAAACGATTAAATTAATAATTACTACATATAAAAAAACCTTCATTTTAAAATGAAGGTTTTTTTATTTTATACTGTATCTACTTTTTCGACATCTAGAGGTTTTCCTAGGTATACTAGGTAATACCCTTCTTTAGCCTCTTCAATCTCTGTATTGTAAGATGATATTATGTGCAGTTGTCCTTCATCATCTTTAATAAATAATGGTATAATGTCTTTATCCTTTTGAGTGGTGCCAATAAGATCTTTTAAATGATCTTTATCAATAATTTCAATTTCTTGTATACTAGGAAAATTTCTAGTTACTTCTGTTAATGTATTAAAGTCATCCGTATGAGAAAATAATCCTTCATGTGGATTGTTGTTGTCATCTAGCATTTCTTCGGTAGATACTAACCTAAAAGCACCATTTTCTCCAAATTGCTTACTAAATTTATTAATAGCGTATTTATTAATATCGTTATTTCCTGTTAAAGCCATTAAATAACCAACATCGTTAAGCTCTATATTATCAGTTAATGTTTCTGAATAAATATTAGTATTAATAGCCTCTAAACCAAGCTCCTTCGCTTTATTAATATTATTTTGATTACTATCTATTAATACAACATGTCTACCATGAGACTCTAAATAATGACCAATTAAACGTGATACTTTTGATGCTCCAACAATTAAAATTCCGTTAGACTGTGTTAAAAACACACCAACCAATTTAGCAAAAAGTCTTGCTGTTGTTGCGTTTAAAAGTACTGTACCAAGTACAATTACAAATACTAAAGGTGTAATATATTCTGCACCATAAACCCCTTTGCTAGCCAATTTTAAACCAAATAAAGAAGCAATACCTGCAGCGACTATACCACGTGGACCAACCCAACTAATAAAAAGTTTTTCGTTTAATTTTAATTTAGAACCATGTGTACTTAAAAACACACCTACAGGTCTAACTATAAAAACTATAACAGCAAATAATGCAGCTGTTTTCCAATTATAAATTAAAAGTAACTCACTATAATTAATATTAGCAGCTAGCAAAATAAATAGTATAGAAATTAATAAAACACTTAAAGATTCTTTAAAGTATAAAAGGTCTTTTAAGTAAGGAGAGTTAGAGTTACCTAAAACCATTCCCATAACCACAACAGCAAGTAATCCAGACTCATGTGCAAATACATCAGACAAGACAAAAACACCTAAAACAGCTGCTAAAGCAAACACATTTAATAGGTAATGTGGCACCCATTTTTTATTAATTATAAAGTTTAAAGCGTGTGCAAAAGTAAATCCAAAAGTAGCTCCAAACAATACAATTTTACCAAACTCGATTAAAGCGGTTTTAGTAAACTCTCCTCCTGCATCAACACTAATAAACTCAAAAACCAATACTGCAACTAAAGCACCTATTGGATCTATTAAAATACCTTCCCATTTTAATACTGCAGAGATGTCTTTTTTTAACGGAATGTTTCTTAAAATAGGAGTAATTACCGTTGGACCTGTAACAATAATAAGACCAGAAAACAAATACGAAATCTCCCAAGACAGCCCAAAAATATAATGTGCAGCAGCTCCAGCTCCAAAAAAGGTAACCAATGAGCCTAAAGATATTAGCTTAGTAATTACTGGTCCAACATTTTTAATTTCGCTCATTTTAAGTGTCAATCCACCTTCAAATAAAATAATACTAATGGCTAAGGACACAAAGTAAAATAAACTTTCACCAGGAAACAGACCTTCTTCTCCATTCCAAATTGGTTCAATCCATTTAGTACCATCTTCGCTTAAAAATTCGGCAGCAATTGGACCAACTAATAATCCAATTAAAATTAAAGGTAAAATTGCAGGAATCTTAAATTTCCAAGCAACCCATTGGGCTAAAATCCCTAAAATAATTATTCCTCCTAACTCTATCATTCAGTTTCGTTTTTGTGAAAATACTAATTCTTTAATTCTTCATCTATAATTTAAGTCAAATTTAGAGTAAAAAGTTAGTTTTTACCTACCACAGCTCATGTTAGCTTATTTTTTTAAGCTAAAAAAATAGTATCTTACCGCTTTATCATTAATAACTTTAATTACACAAGTGTCATTTACACCTTTTAAAACTATTGGTCTTGGTATAGCTTTTTCACCAAACCTAAAAGCAAATCTTTATGAAGCAGCACGATTGTCTTTATTTTTTAATGCTAAGCTAGTTTTAATACATGTAGGCTCAAAGTCAGAAGATAAAATAAAAAAAATTAATACTATTCTTGATTTTTTTAAACCCGAAAATTTAGATTATCAAGTCATATTTAAATCTGGTAATCCTGTAGATGTTATTTTAAATGCTTCCGCAGAAAAAAATATAGATCTTCTAATTATTGGCGCTGCAAAACGCGAAAAGCTAGTAAAATATTACGTTGGGTCCATTGCTAGAAAAATCTCGAGACAAGCAAAATGTAGTTTACTACTGTTAATTAATCCATCAATTGAAAGATTGCCTTGTAGACATATTGTGGTTAATGGTATTGAAGACCCAAAAACACAACAAACCATTGAGGCTGCTTTTTATGTTGGTGCAAAACTTAATGCAGAAAAATTAACTATTGTAGAAGAAATTAAACAAAACGAAATTGCTGTAAAAGTAGACGATGATAAATCTTTAAGACATGCTAACATTATCAAACAACGTCTTAGACAACGTGAAAACTCTAGGGTTAATCATATTATTGAAGATTTACCGCAAGAATACACCTCAAATATTACCGTAAAATCTCAGCCAATATTTGGGACTCAAGGCTACTCTATTGGTCATTATGCACAAATCTCTAGAGCAGATTTATTAGTCATGAATGCACCAACAAAAATGACCTTTTGGGACCGATTATTTCCGCATGATATAGAACATATTTTAACCGAACTTCCAACAGACGTCCTAATTATTCAATGAGCCCAAAACAAAATAACATAAAGACTTTTTTAAATGCATTACCAAAAAATATTTTTTCTGGTTTTGTGGTTAGTCTTATTGCTTTACCCTTAGGTTTAGGATTAGCTATGGCTAGTGATGCACCACCAATTGCTGGTGTTATTGCTGCAGTAATTGGTGGTGTTACGGTTTCTATTTTAGGTGGTAGCCATGTAACTATTGCTGGACCAGGTAATGGATTAGTTGGCGTTTTATTAGTTACCATAGCAACTTTAGGATTAGAAAGCGCGTATGCAGCAATAATATGCTCTGGTATATTGTTATCTATCTTAGGTTTTTTAAGATTAGGAAAACTAGCAGATTTCTTTCCATCTTCTGCTATTCAAGGTATGTTAGCTGCTATTGGATTGATAATTTTAGGAAAGCAATTTCATATTATGTTAGCCCATAGGATAAAACGTGAAGATACAATGGATTATCTTTTTGAAATTCCATTTACCCTTAACGATGCAATTCATTATGAAAACACAGGACTAATTTTTGCTGCCTTAGCAGGTTTTATTAGTTTTTTGATAATGATATTTTACTCCAAAATAAGAAACAAATATCTACAGCTTATACCTGCTCCAATGTGGATTGTTATTTTATCCATTACATTTAGTTATTATTTTGAGCTTGTTGCGCACGAAGCTAATCCAATAGCTAGTAATTATATGATTTCTGGTATCCCTCAGTTTTCAGAGATCATCTCACAAATACCAACGGTTAACTTTGGCAAAATTGGTAGCTTCTCGTTTTGGTCAAGTGTTTTAGCATTAACATTAATAGCCAGTATAGAGTCTTTACTTAGCATTAAAGCAGTAGATAAATTAGATCCAGAAAAAAGAAGAAGTAATGTAAACCGAGACTTAAAAGCTTTAGGCTTAGCCACTATAGGAAGCGGTTTTTTAGGAGGTCTTAATGTGGTTACAGTAATTGCACGAAGCTCTGTAAACGTTAATAATGGAGGTACAAATAGGTCTTCAAACTTTTTTCACGCTTTGTTTTTAGTCATTTTTATAGTCCTATTTAGCACACAATTGACACGTATACCATTACCTGCTTTAATGGCAATCTTGGTATTTACAGGTTACAAATTAGCATCACCAGAAAATATCAGAAAAATATTTAGAATAGGTAAAGAGCAGCTTATAATATTTTTTGTAACCCTTTTAGTTACCTTAAAAATAGGATTAATTTCAGGTATTTTATGTGGTGTATTAGTCACTTTTGTTATTCATGTTGTATTAAATAAAAGTGTGTCTTTATTTGCTAGAAATTGGTTAAAACCAAATGTTTTAATGTTTCAAGAAGATGATCATTATTACATTAGTGTAAAACATTTTTGTAGCTTTTTAAACTACTATAAATTAAAAGATAAGCTAAATGCCATTCCAGAAAACGAAGATGTTATTGTAGATTTTTCGTTATGCCAATTTGTAGATCATACCGTTATGGAAAACCTAAATAATTATCAAGAATTATTTAGTAAACGTGGTGGTAACTTTGAAGTATTAGGACTTGATTTACACGATACAGACTCTAAGCATCCATTTGCTTTACGTCGTTTACTTCCTGTACCAAATGTTATTAAAAACAGCTTAACAAGACGTCAAAAAACTATTGAAGAACTCTCTGTAAGTTTTAACCTAAACTACAAATCTCAAAAAGAAAAGCAAACTTTATTTTTAGATAATTTCCTGTTTTTCAGAACCAAACAAATCAATCATATTTACAACCAACTTAGTAATCAAGAGCAATCTTTAAACGTATTTGATATCGAATTTTCTGAAGGTGAATTTATTGCTAAAGAAGTCGTACGTAGTACTATGCTTCATATTAAATTAAATAAAAATATTCCAGAATTTACTCTAGACAGAGAAGGTTTTCTAGAAAAAATATATGCTTTTGCAGGTTTTAAAGATATTCCTATTAAAAACCATTCCGACTTTTCTAATCGTTTTTATCTTTTAGGAGAGGATACCAAAGCTATCCAACACTTTTTTACAGATGAAATTACTCACTTTTTTGAAAGCAATCCGTATTATCATATTGAGTCAAATGGTCATGATTTATTAGTTTTTGGTCGTCAAAGATTAGCAAGTATTAAAGAGCTAAAAGCACTTTATGATTTTGGAAAAAGGTTAAAAGAAGTCGTTTCTTAATAAAAACTTAATATTACCTCAATTCTATTGTATATTTAGTAATTTGCGTCGTGTTTTTTAACTAAATATTCATCATGAAATTATACCCAATACAAGCTGGTCATTTTAAACTAGATGGAGGAGCCATGTTTGGTGTTGTACCAAAATCTTTATGGACCAGAACTAATCCTGCAGATGCTAATAATATGATAGACATTGCAGCACGTTGTTTACTAATAGAAGATGGCAATCGTCTGACATTGATTGACACAGGAATGGGTACTAAACAAAGCGAAAAATTTTACGGCTATTACAATTTATATGGAGACGATACACTTGAAAAATCACTAAACACAGCTGGATTTTCAACTAATGATGTCACAGATGTTTTTATGACACATCTTCATTTTGACCACAGTGGTGGTGCTTTTAATTACAATAAAGATCGTACAAAATTAGAATCCGCTTTTAAAAATGCACATTTTTGGAGCAATAAAGACCATTGGAAATGGGCAACAGAACCTAATAGACGTGAAGTCGCTTCGTTTTTAGAAGAAAACATACTTCCAATGGAACAAAGTGGACGATTAAAGTTTACAGATATTCCTGAAAATGATATATTAAAAAATTCAGCATTAGGTTTCGACATCTTTTATGCCAATGGACACACAGATAAGCAAATGATACCTATGATTAATTATAAAGGTAAAACCATTTGCTTTATGGCAGATTTATTACCAACCGTTGGACATTTACCATTACCCTTTGTAATGGGTTATGATACAAGACCATTACTGACGTTAGACGAAAAAGAAAAATTCTTGAATCTAGCAGCAGATAACAATTATTACTTATTTTTGGAACACGATGCACATCACGAGATTATCACTGTGCAACATACAGAAAAAGGCGTTAGACTTAAAGACACCTATACCTGTAATGATATTTTTAATTAACAACTCAAACAAATTATAATAATGAAGATTACCTATAAGCCAATTTTATTATCAGCTTTTGCTAGTATAGTACTATCTAGCTGTGGTGGTGGTGCACCAATATTATCAACACCTATTGAAAATATAGACAACACACCAATTAAAGAATCACCATTAACCGAAGCTGAAGCACATAATTGGGGACACTTAGACCTAGTTAAAGATACTATTCCTGGTATGAGTGTTGATAAGGCTTACGCCGAAATTATTAAAGGTAAAAAAGGACAGCAAATTATTGTTGCAGTCATAGATTCTGGAATAGACATCACACACGAAGATTTAGATGATGTGATTTGGACTAACCCTAAAGAAATTGCTGGAAACGGAATAGATGATGACAAAAATGGATACATAGATGATATCCATGGTTGGAACTTTTTAGGTGATGCTTATGATGAGCAATTAGAAATGACGCGTATTGCTGCAACATTAGATACTAGTATCCCAAGATACGCTGAAGCTAATGCTAAATTAGAAGAAGACTACCAACAAGCCTTAAGTGGTAAGCAACGTTACGACCAAATATATGCTCAAGTTAGTAGTGCAAATAAAGTACTAACTGCACACTTTAAAAAAGCAGATTATACTCCAGAAGAAGTTAATGCTTTAACACCTACTGAAGGTTCAGAATTAGCTACTGCAGTAGCTACTGCAAAATTTATGTATGGTAACGGAATAACATCTATAACTGAAGCAGAAGAGCAAGTTAAAGGTGGTGTAGAATATTATGCTGATCAATTAAACGCAAATCTTAATAAAGAGTTTAAAGGTCGTACAACTGGAGATAATCCAGATGATTTTAATGACAAACCTGGTTATGGAAATAACAATGTTATGCCAACAAAAAAATCTGAAAGTCATGGGACACACGTAGCTGGTATTATTGCTGCAGAACGTAACAATGGTCTAGGTGCAAATGGTGTAGCTAACAATGTAAAAATCATGGCTATTCGTGCTGTACCTAATGGTGACGAGTATGATAAAGATATTGCTAAAGCAATTAGATATGCTGTAGACAATGGAGCTAAAGTTATTAATGGTAGTTTTGGTAAAAGCTTTTCTATGCATCCAGAATGGGTAAGAGACGCTATTAAATATGCAAGTGATAAAGGTGTAATATTTGTACATGCAGCTGGTAACTCTAGCGAGAATGTAGATGTTGAAGCTAATTTCCCTGATGATAACGTCAACTTTGTTGAAGTATCAAACACTTATATTAGAGTTGGATCTTTAGCACCAAGTTATGGTACTAAATTAGTCTCTGGTTTTTCTAACTACGGAAAGAAAAATGTAGATGTATTTGCTCCTGGATCTGAAGTATACTCTACCACTCCAGAAAACGAATATAAAGCAATGGGAGGAACTAGTATGGCATCTCCTGCTGTAGCTGGTGTGGCTGCATTAGTTTGGTCTCAGTACCCAAAACTTAAAGCTTCACAGGTAAAACAAATTATATTAGACTCTGGATTAGCAGTACACTCTCAAGTTATTGTTGGTGGTGATGCTAAAAACGTACAACCATTTGGAAACTTAAGTAAATCAGAAAAAATTGTAAATGCCTATAACGCATTAGTTATGGCTTCACAAATTTCTAAATAACACACTATTAATTTTAAAAGCCTCAAGACCTCTTGAGGCTTTTTTATTTCAATTTAAACTATAATGAAAAAACTACTTCTTTTAGTTACAGCTTTTGGTATACTTACTGGTTGTAAGTCCACCAAAACAATGACTGCAACTACAGCAAATCAAACTAAAACACAGTCTACATACTGGCAACAACATGTAGATTATAAAATGGATATTGATATGGATGTTAACACCTATCAATACAAAGGAAAACAAACTTTGGTTTATACCAACAACTCGCCTGATGTTCTGGATCGTGTATACTACCATTTATATTTTAATGCCTTTCAACCAGGTAGTGAGATGGATGTACGTTCTCGTACCATTGCAGATCCAGACAGACGTGTTGGAGATCGTATTAGTAAACTAGCTCCAAACGAGATTGGATATATTAAAGTAAATAGTTTAAAACAGGATGGTAAGACTATAAATCATGAAACTGTTGGAACTGTTTTAGAGGTCGCTTTAGCTAAACCAATCCAACCTGGTCAAAGTGTAACTTTTACAATGGATTTTGATGCACAAGTACCAAAACAAATAAGACGTTCTGGTCGTGATAATGCAGAAGGTGTTGCATTATCTATGACGCAATGGTATCCTAAATTAGCAGAATATGATTTTGAAGGATGGCATGCTCACCCATACATTGGACGTGAGTTTCATGGTGTTTGGGGAGATTTTGAGGTTAACTTAACCATAGACAAAAATTATGTAGTTGGTGGAACTGGATACCAACAAGGTGAAGCAGAAGTAAAAGGAAACAAAAAAACATTACGTTTTAAAGCTCCAAAAGTACATGACTTTACTTGGGCTGCAGATCCTGACTATATCCATGATACTATGCAAGTCCCAAATGGACCAATGCTTAACTTTTATTACAAAAAAGATTTACCTGCAGAAAACTTACAATTTTGGAAAGACTTACAACCAAAAACTGTACAATTAATGCAGTATTTTTCTGAAAATATTGGTAAATATCCATATGATCAATATTCGGTAATACAAGGTGGAGATGGTGGTATGGAGTATGCTATGTGTACTTTAATTACAGGTAAACGTAAATTTGGAAGCTTAGTTGGTGTTACTGCACATGAGTTAGCACATACTTGGTTTCAGTTTTTATTAGCTACTAATGAGGCTAAACATGAGTGGATGGACGAAGGTTTTACTAGCTACATTAGCGACTATGCTGTAGATGCTATTAATAATACTAACTTAAAAAATCCAGCAGCTGGAGCTTATAATGGGTATTATTATTTAGTAAAATCTGGTAAAGAAAAACCACAAACAACACATGCAGATCGTTATGATACTAACATGGCTTATGGGATTACAGCTTACAATAAAGGGTCTGTGTTTTTATCTCAATTAGGGTATGTTATTGGTAAAGAAAATTTAAAGCAAACACTTAAAAAATATTTTGATGACTTTGCATTTAAACACCCAAGACCGATTGATATTATTCGTACTGCCGAAAAAGTTTCTGGATTAGAGCTAAACTGGTACTTAACAGACTGGACACAGACTACAAACACCATTGACTATGCTGTAGCTTCAACTGAAGAAAACAACAGCATTACAACCGTTAATTTAGAGCGTAAAGGTTTAATGCCAATGCCTTTAGATATTGAAGTAGAATATACAGACGGAACAAAAGAGCAATTTTACATACCATTACAAATGATGCGTGGCGAAAAACCAGTAGCAACAACAACTAAAGTATTAAACGATTGGGCTTGGGCAATGCCAAACTACAGTTTTAGTATTAGTAAAGCAAAAAACATGATTAAGTCTATTACTATAGATCCAAATCAATTAATGGCAGATGTAGATAAAACTAATAATACTTTAAACTAGTGTTATTTTAAATTGAAATAAAAAAGCTACAACTTAAGTTGTAGCTTTTTTTTATCTAACGAATAATTAAAAAATTAATTACAGTTTCCTGAAATTTCTAATTTTTCAAACCCAACGATAAATGCTTTACCTGATACTGTTGTTCTGATGTTGGTTACTCCATTAGAACATTTACCATTTAATTCTGATAAAGCATTACCTGATTCTTTTTGAACATCCATTGGAGTTAATCCAAAAATGTTAACACCTTTTTTTACTACACTTACTTCTTTTCCTGCTGTTTTGTAATCAGATGGAGTTGATACTACACCCATTGTTCCACAACTTGTAGTTAAAAATAAAGAGGCTACAGATAATACTAATAATTTTTTCATTTAAATTGTTGATTAAGTTTATTATTAGGTTCAAATCTATAAAAAAAAATGAATAATTCATATCTAAAAATTATCAATAATACATCTAAATAATAAACCTTTATATTTGAATAACTTAACTAAAAACCAAATTAATGAAATCATTTACAATACTTTTATTGCTACTAATTACATTTAGTTGTAAAGACGAAAATAAAACTACCGAAACTTCGGTTGAAACCGACACAAAAACAGAAATAACAAACACGAAAGTTAAATCAAAGACTGTTACTAATAACTCATCAATTGCATTTCTTTCAAATGTAAAAAGTTTAGAAAACGATAACTCTGCTAATCCAATTGAAACATTTCAAAAGACTGCTAAAAATTCTGCGAAAGCTATAATAAACTTAAACAAAGAAACTATTAAAACAGCTTTAGAAAAAGCTAAAAGTTATACTTCTGCTGTAATAACAGTTGAAAATCATACGATTGTAAAACTAAATTTAGAAGACTGTAAACCATCAGGTGCTTGGGCTTCTTGTATGCCTAAAGCCGAAGGTTATATTAAGAAAGGAGAATTAGTATATCAAAATGATTACGCCAATAATATTATTGGTTTACCTGATAGCCAAAAGCGTTTATTGTATTTGTTTTAGTGGTTTTTGACTACAGAAACTATTACTTAAAATTTAAAAGCTACAATAATTAAATTGTAGCTTTTTTTTTATAAATTAATCAGAATCCCAAATACCAGAATCAGATTTTTTTAATAACCCTAATTTGTTTTTATCTTCTAAATATAATTTAATGTTTTCTTCAACACTTATAGCTGTCATCATTTCGTAAATATCTAAACTATCTTTCTCAATGATTAAAGGACCATTACCTCCAAGTCTGCTTTCTTCATTTAAAGATTGATAAAAGAAAACCCATCCAAAATCATATTCTTTAGTTTGATTTTCTATAATTTTGACATCAAATTCAATATCTGGAAATGTTTCGTTATACATTAGGTTTAAAAACTCAATATATTCGTTTACTTTGCTTTTTGCTTGTTCTATAGCATACATAATTTTCTGATTTTTAAATTGTTATCCGTATTTTAAAATACCTTTTGCTAAATATATAGTATAAAAAAAGCTACTTGTTACAGTAGCTTTTAATTTTACTCTTCAATTTTTTCTAAAGATTGCGGTCCAATTATATAACAAATCGTTTCTGATACTTTATCTATTAATACAAAATAAGAATTTGTACTATAAATATTATTTTTATCTACAACTGAATGATAACTAAGAAAGTAATAATTCTTAGGTCTTTCATTTGAGATTACATAGTTTTCTCTGACTCCTATATATTCAACACTATTTTTGACAAAAATAGAATTAGAATCTATAAGATAATCTTCTACTTTTTTTATAAGTTCTTGTTCTTTCATTTTAAATATTTAGCCCAAGTATCTATATCTGATTTACTTAATATTTTACCACCATATAATCCTTTACCTTGAATATTTGATGACGTAAACTCATTAATAACACGCTTACTCTCCTCAATTAGCTCGTCAATATTTTTAACTACATCATCACTGTTTTTAAGTTGGGTTTGTACTTGCTTTCCGTATTTTAAAATACCTTTTGCTAAATATACAGCATAAAAAAAGCTACTTGTTACAGTAGCTTTTTAAAAACTAATTACTCTCTATCTTCTACAGAGCCATGTGGACCTAGTGTTTTTATAATCTCTCCAGTATCTGCATCAATAATTATACAATACAATATAATGTCCATAGACTCTACTTCATAACAAACAGTAAGTGTATTTTTTATAATACTATTACCTTTTTCATCTGTTCCAATGTCATTATTTTCAACATATCTAACCTTTTCAATCTCTGTATCTAATTTAAAAAATCTTCTTTTCTTTTTCTTAAGATATTCCTTTGCAATTTTAATTGCTTTCTCTTTTGTTATCATTTATTTTAAATTTAATATTTTATCTATATTAATTTCTTGTTTTTTGTTGGTAATTTTTGAAATATCAAAATCAAAATCTACTATAGTTGAATTTCCATTCCAATAATATATTGTATTCATGTATTCTCTAGCCCTTTGCTGGCGCTAGTCTGTGACGTGTACACACAACGGTAAGTAATCTAACCAAATACTTTTATAAAATACAAAAGCCACAATAATTAAATTGTAGCTTTTGTTGTTTTCCAATCTTTAACGTCACTCGTCACAGACAAGTGCTAGCTTTGGATTCGTTTACTATACTCTTTCCAATCAAACTCAAAGCCAATATTGCTAACAACTTCTTTAAATATCTCATCAAAATCTGGTTCTACACTAATAGCATGCTCGTACCATCCTTTTGAGAACTCAGAATATTCGTCATTAAAGGCTTCTCCTTGTGTACGCATACCTTTATGAGTACTAGCTAACCAATATTTTACTTTTTCTTCTCGACTTAATTTTGGATATTCTTCTGTCCAAAAAGCATTAAATCTTATTTGTCTTTCTTCTGTAAATTTTTCAAAATCTGATTTCATAATATTTTTATTTTTCTATTAATTCAAAAAAGTGATCTCCATTAACCTCTTTATAATTTGTAACTTTAAATTTTCTGTTCTGTAAAAGAAGTAATTCTTCTTTTGCATATCCTCTTATTTTTATACCATCTGCAAAATCTGAAATAATAGGAGCACCTTTTACTTCCAATTTTAAAAATACATTCTTTTTTGATTTATCAAAAAAAGCCGCTTTAGTGTTACTTCCACAGGAAACAAATTCTTTGTAATTGACTGTTTTTCCTTTTTTATGCTTTTTTAAAAAATCTAATAGCAAGGATTGTTCCGAAAACTCTAAAGCTCTAAAGGCGTTACCGTTATATTTGGGCATTTTTTCTAATGCTGATGTTATGATTTTTGAAATTTCTTTAGTTTTAAATCTATTCTTTCCTGTTCTTAACCAACGATTTAGATTTCCATAATATAAATTAGTTGTATAACTCCAAAGCGCATATATATCTGTTTTAGAAAGTTCTGGATATTTTGTAATTAACCCATCTATCTCATTTAAAAACTTAAATTCATTTTCATTATGATATCTCATAAAATAATCTAAAATATCGTTTTCTTTAAACCCAAGTTTTTTAATTGCCTTTAAAAAATCTTTTGGCATTTCTTTTTTTATTATGGCTCTAGTAACTTTACCATACTTCTTAGGTTTTATAGTTTTTTTTACTTTATCAAACAAATCATCAATCATGTCCTTAAAGCCTTTTGTCCCTTTACGCAAAAACTCGATAAGTTGATCTAATAATTTTCTAAACCCTTTAAAGGTATTTATAACTAATTTTTTGCTAAAATCAAATACTTTTTTACCTGCTTTGGCAATGCCTTTTAAAACACTAGTAAATAGGCTTGCTAATTTTTCTAAAACCGCAGCAACACTTAAAGTGCCTCCAGAAATTAATAGACCACCCACAATCTCTATAACTAATCCAACTATAAAGCCAATGAACGCTCCACTAAAATACGCAATAGTTTCAAAGGATTGTGTAGCATCTTTAATTTTTGTTTTAAAATGGGTATAGAGTAGGTTAAAGTCTATGTTTTTAATAGCGTCTATTGCATTATCTATATACTCCATTAGTATTGGGAATTGTGTGCTAAAATTGTCTGTAAAATCTACCATAGCAACAACACCTTTAAAGACCATCTCAAATAGTTGAAAAATACCTGAAACTGCATCTATCAAACCATTCCAAATACCACATAAAAAGGCATTTGCCACACGAATTCCTTTTTTAATTAAGTCTGTAAAATCAAACGTTTCTAAATCGTTTAGCTTATTTATTATGGCATCACTAACTTGAATGTATTTACTATATAAAAAAGCTTCTGCACTGTCTGGAATAATATCAATCTCTACAGGTACTGTTACAGAACTAAAAACACCTATTGGTATAGGAATGTTTGTTTCTAAAAGTTTTCCAAAGTCTGTTTTTTTAATATAACTACGTATGGATGTATCATACTCTAAAAATCCGCTTTTAAACTCTTTAAAGGATTGTATAGCGTATTCATTAATTTTAGAATCATCCATCTGGTCTAAATAACCTTCAATAAAAGGAAATAGAAAGGGTTCAAATTTATGCTCTGTATCTTCTGTACCGTCTTCTTTTATTTTTTTTGCATTTGGATTCCATCTATAATCGTCTAATCTTCCTTTGTCAATAAAACTGCTTATATGATGACAAATAGTACCTAATCCTTCAACTATAGGCTTACTAATAGCTAATGGATTAAGATAGTTTCCTGCGGTAAATAAAAACTCAACCGCTTCTAATGCGACATTTTCTAATTTACCGTGTATAATTAACTCTTGGAAAAGCTCTCTATCAATAGCTACAAAGGAATTTATATACTCATACACCGATTTACTATTGTAAAGTTGTGAGATATCTGTAAAATTATCCTTGACTCTACTTCCTATTTTTATTTTACAGAATTGAGCACTTATATCGTCTGTATTATCTTCGATAAAAAAGATCATTCCTTTTTCATCTGCTTCAACTTCTTTAAATGCTTTCTCTAATTTTATAGCATCTTTACTAAAGTATAATTCTATATTATATCCAAATACGTCATCAAAAGGGCTAAATTTATCATCTTTATTTTTGTCAAAAAAAGCTTTGACAGAAGCTATATGCTGGATTCTATTTGGGTCTGTACCAACATCTGTTGTTACAATAACATCTTCTATTTTTTTAGTTTCGCCTCCAGGAAAATATATGGGTTTTAAATCTTGTTGAGGCCTACTTCTAAAAGGAAACGATGCCAGAGGATGTACATTGGTCATTCCTCTATGATTTTCTAATACTGTTGTATTCATAATTTTTATCTTTTTTTAATCCTTATTTAAAAACCCTAACACCAACACCAACATTATGTGTTGGGCTTTGTAATTGGTTTAGGTTTAATCTGTAGCTTGCAAACCAGTTGCCTTTACGGTTGTATTGTAAGCCTAAGCTTAGATTGCTTAATTGTTGTGTGTTTCCTCCAACCTCTGTAAAAGCATACAAACCACTTCTAAAGGTTTTTGGGTGCTCTATGGTTTTGGTTACAGTAATTTGTCTTGGTACTTTTAGTTTGTAAGACAATTGACTATCCAACAAATTACCATCCAAAAGGTTGTAACTGTATATATCAATATCGTCATTACTTAGTGTGTCTTGATAGACTTTGGCTTGGTTAAATAGTGACGCATCCTCTGTTTCTGTTAAGTTTTCTATTATTTGAGACGTGTCTTCTTTGTTAACATAAACGGTTTTATACTTTACGGTTTGGACTTTAAATGTATCGACTTTAGTTTGCCAAATGGTATCCTTTGTAATGGTTACAGTTGGTTGATCTTGTGCTTTAAAATTGCTGCATTGTTTTAAAAATAAATTGCTAACGACTAATGCTAGTATGATTAGCAATAACAAGCGTTCTGTCTTTATTGAAAAATTTATCATTGTTTTGTGTGTTTTGTTATCAATTAAAAAAAATTGGTTAGAGATGCTTCGACTGCGCTCAGCATGACATAATCAAAAAATTGATGTGTTATTTTAATTTTTAAAATATAAAAAGCCTGCTTCCTGTTATTACACAGGAAGGACTTAGGCTTTTAAATAAATGTGTGATTCCTTTTTTAAAAGGAACTAATTAAGGTTATTTCTTTGCTTCTTTAGAAGCGTTTTTGTCCTCTGTAAGAGTCTCTATGGTTTCTTTTAAGGCTGTAAGCTTAATTAAGTTGATAAGTGCTTTAAAAGGGTTAACACCGTAGATTTTATTAAAATTTTCTAAAATGGATTTTATTTCGGCTATGGCTATAAAACCTGCAATAATCTTTAAAAAAGGTACTTCGTTTACGATGTGTTTTTCTAAAAAGAATGCTGCTAATATCACCAAGTTGTAAATAAAAAACTTTGAAACGGTATGACCAACTCTAGAACTTCTAATAGGTATATGATTTTTTATTGAGGCGTAAGATCCTGTAATAAAATCGACCACAATTAAAAATACCATGGTTACCATGACACCATTTACAGGAGACAATAACGTCAATAACCAAAATGTATATTTGACAATTTTGTCCATGTTTTTTTATGTGTTTAATTACTATTTTGTTTGAGTTTTTTATAGTCTAACACACGACTTTTAGGATAGGCTTTTATACAAACCGAATTGCTTTGATTACCTCCAAGGATATATACATAAGACTTGGTTTGTTTAATAAAAAACCCAACGTGACCTTTCCAGCTTTTTGGGTTTTCTCTCCACAATACCACAATATCTCCAACACTTGGTTGATTGGTTGAGGTCCCAACAGTTAACCAGCTTCTAGCATTTAATTTGCCAGAACACTCAAAACCTGATGTTTTAGCTACCCAATTTGCAAACGCACTACACCAAGCAGTTTCGTCTTTAAGTTTTGAGCCATTAAAACCTATTTGATCAAAGTATTTTATAATACGTTGGTTGTCTTTTGCACCTATCACTTCTTTTACACCATACTCTGACAGTGCTTTATTTATTAAGCTCATAACTATAAAATTTAAAAAAGTTAATAATGAAAATTGTACTATCAAACAGAAGCTTTTAAAATTAAAACAAAGCTTGTATTTGATAAAAACCACACATATGTGTGAATTATTATTTTAAGCAGACCAAACCCCTTACCAAAGATTACTTTAGTTTATAAATTCTTAACCTGAATAGGATTAATCTAGGTTTATGGGTTTCTACTTAACACGAATTGAATGTAACAAACGGTAAACGTTGTTAGAAAAGCGAATACAAATATAATCATTTTACAAAACACATACAAACATTTTGCAGAATAAATATGTTAAATTTTGTAATTTGTTTTATTAAAAAAAGCATCGTTTATGATGCTTTTTTTATAACTTACTTTTGTGATCACAGATTGTAAATCAGCGCGATCGAATTTTAAGCATAGAACCAAAATTGTCAATTTTTATTACTAAGCTTGTTTTTTTCTAGCCATAAGTCTAAAACACAAAAAGCTACAATAATTAAATTGCAGCTTTTTTTTGTTTACTAATCTTTATCGTCACTCGTCACAGGTATTCGCTAACTTAGAGAAGCTAAATCATTGTAAAAACTAGAATGTCCATTTAGCTTAACTTCTCCATTCTCTCTAATTTCGTGAATAATATCTCCATTAAATTCAAAGAAATAATCTTCTTCTGGATATATTTCAGTGGTAATTTTATGAACCGCATCTATTAAAGATTTACGAAACGCTATTGGATCCACTTCTTTATCTATTACATCAAATGAAATGATAGAGGAGCTACCGAGTTCTTTAATAATTAATGTTTTATCAAAATGACTCTCAATACATCCTCGAGTTGATGAATATAATTTAGAAATTAAAAAAAATTTATTATCATTTTTCTCTATTAGTTCTTTGAGTTCTGGTTTTTCATCTAATTTTCTAGTAAATTTTAATCTATATGTTAATGCCATAGTCTTATTTATTTTAATGTTAAATAATTTATTTATCCTTCTTTTGTAATATATATTACCTCTTCTAAACCTTTAATATTCCAATCAGTAAATTGCTTTTTTAGTATAGAAACATCTCCTTTCCAGTTTTTAAGGTTTATTATTACTCTTTTAGTTTGTTCTTTAAGGATTTTATCTTCTACTTCTGACCATATACCTCTTGCTTTCTTATTCCTCTCAAATAGAGCATAACAGTTAAAGACCTTACCTTCAATTAGGTAATCTGGTTTTTTTTGTTGTCCCTATAATATTAGGGTTTTACTCTACTATAAAACCATTTTTAGCAAAAATATCTGCTGTTTCATTTTCTATTTCTAATGATGTCTTTGTTTGAATATCTGCTTTTTTAGAAATTTTAGTTCTTGAGCCAATTGGTTTTGCGTTAAGGTTTGGTCTTTTACTCGGTTTTGTTCTTGTTTTAGTTAATTCTGCTAAATACTTCTCAAGAGTCATGCCTTTTTTAGTGGCTTCCTCTGTTGCTTCTTCTATAAACTCAGCATACTATTTTTCTGTTAAATTTTTTGCTATTGCTACATCATCTATTATGATGTCTCCAGTTTTTCTTACACCTTCTGGTTTATATTGATAACACATAACTAAACACTTTTAATTGGACAAAAAGTGAAGGTATCTGTTACCTTATCAAACTTGGTGGGACATACGCCTAGTTTTTTAAACTCAAAAGCCACAGTTATTAACTGTAGCTTTTTTTTATTTACTTAATTTTTGTGACTTATATTTAGTTTCTTAATTCACTGAACAGTGTTTTATCTCCCTCTAAATGTCGTTCATAAAAACTAGATAAAGAATCCGCTATTTTGGGAAAATAATCACCTTCATACCCTTCTTCATATCCATAAACAGGAGGATTATCTCCTTCATCTAATCTAAAAAAAGCACTTAAATAACCTTGGTGGTCGTAAAACACAAAGGTATTTTCTGGTAATTCGAATGAACCGCCATCTTCTTTTAATTGTTCGGTCCAAGTTTCATTTAACCATTTTATGGATGGATAAAATACCGTAGTGCCAACTAAATATCCTCGCATACCAGGTGCTTTTCTATCCATTTCAAATCCCATGATTTCTAAGAACTCTAGATAACATTCTGGTAATTTATTCCCAGACACTTCTTCTATTTCTTTAATTTGATTTTGAGAACACCCTTTATAAATTGTTTCCCATTTATCTAATTGTGCAACAATTTTATTTAAATATTTCATATTTTTTATTTTTAAATTTTAGGGCAAGCATTCATTATGCTACCATGTTTATCGATTTCAATTAATATTTTAAATCCAGAACTTGTTTCCCTCGTTGGCGCTCGTTTGTAACGAGTACACACAACAGTAACTATTTAACCAAATACTTTTATAAAGTACAAAAGCTACAGTAATTAAACTGTAGCTTTTTTGTTTACTAATCTTCAACGTCACTCGTCACAGTCGAGCGCTAGCTTGGGTTTATATTAACTATTCTGTTCTATAAACTTTTTAAAGTCTTTTAAAAAATTTATAAACTCATCATGGGTTAGATCTAAATCTTGCTTTTCGCTTTTCTGTCCAGCTCTTTCTGCTAATAAATCTGTAAAGAAAACACCATGCTCAAAACTTAAAACATAAACATCTTCATTTGCCCATTTATAAGCATTATTAAAACTGTTTGTTCTACTTTTATCAACTCCGTCTATTATTTCTTGAACCTTATAAGCTGTCCATCCATAATTTGTAAAATTTTCAAGACTTTTATATTTATCTTCTTGTAAATTAATATAGAACCAATCCTTCTTACTTTTGAAACTGTAATTCATCTTTATTTTTAAATTTTAGGGTAAGCATTCATTATGCTACCATGTTTATCGATTTCAATTAATATTTTAAATCCAGAACTTGTTTCCCTCGTTGGCGCTCGTTTTTAACGAGTGCACACAACAGTAAGTATTTTAACCAAATACTTTTATAAAGTACAAAAGCTACAGTAATTAAACTGTAGCTTTTTTTGTTTACTAATCTTTAACGTCACTCGTCACAGACTAGCGCTAGCTTGAGTATACAATTGTTAAAATCCTAAATAAAATCTTTATAGATTATCATAATAACAATCTTTTGCTTCCTGAACTTCATCTTTAAATGCATTAATATTTGGATTGAATTTTATTAATAACTCATCTAAACAATCTATAAAATCTTTACTAAGCAATTTATATGATACAGCTTCAAAAGTAGAACAAATCCACTCAATTGATGATAAATCTAATTCTTTTAAAACAGATACTGTTTGTTGAGGCTCTTTAGCCAGCAACAACTCTATTTCATCTAAAAGCACCATCGTTTTTGGATCGTTTACATGCGTGTTTTTCATATATTGCACATCTTCTTTAATTTTTTTCAATAATGAATTCATAATATTATTATTTAAATGGGTTTGATTCAAATTTTTTACTGTTTTTTTTAGGCTGTAAAGCATTGTCAGGAAATATAGTTGCGGGTTTCCCTTTTGTTTTTAACACACCTACTCTAACTTCGTCATATACATCAAACAAAGGAGGAGGACCATCTTTTAATTTTTGGAAAGCTTTAGTGTTTTTTTCAATAACATATTCAAATGTTTTTTTTATCTTAACATCATCCCAATGTTTCGGAAACCAAGACTGTCCTGTAACAACTTTTCCGTCGACCATCTTTTTAATATTATGTTTGTGCTTATCTACACTACCAATTCGTACACCATTTTCAAATGTATGCTCAATTTTATACCCACGTCCAATTTCTACTAAAAAATCCAAATTAGACTGTCCATGCCCTCCTGATTTCATTTTACCAGGTAATGTACTTAATTTAAGATTTCCAGGAAGAGCAAATTCTCCTTTTTTTTGCATGTTGAATTACATTGTCAGTAATCAATTTAATGATTCCTTTAGCCTCTACCAACTCATCCAAATACTTCTCAAGAGTCATGCCTTTTTTTAAAGGCTTCCTCTGTTGCTTCTTCTATAAACTCAGCATACTGTTTTTCTGTTAAGTTTTTTGCTACTGCAACATCACCTACCATGACGTCTCCTGTTTTTCGTTTTCCTTGTAATTGATTTTTAAAACACATAACTATACACTTTTAATTGGACAAAAAGTGAAAGTATCTGTTACCTCATCAAACTTAGAGGGTCGTATGCCTAGTTTTTTTTAACTCAAAAGCCACAGTTATTAGGCTGTAGCTTTTTTGTTAGTTTACTAATCTTTTAAATCACTCATCACAAGTGCTCGCTAGCTTGGAGAAGCTAAATCATTGTAAAAACTAGAATGTCCATTTAGCTTAACTTCTCCATTCTCTCTAATTTCGTGAATAATATCTCCATTAAATTCAAAGAAATAATCTTCTTCTGGATATATTTCAGTGGTAATTTTATGAACCACATCTATTAAAGATTTACGAAACGCTATTGGATCCACTTCTTTATCTGTTACATCAAATGAAATGATAGAGGAGCTACCGAGTTCTTTAATAATTAATGTTTTATCAAAATGACTCTCAATATATCCTCGAGTTGATGAATATAATTTAGAAATTAAAAAAGATTTATTATCATTTTTCTCTATTAGTTCTTTGAGTTCTGGTTTTTCATCTAATTTTCTAGTAAATTTTAATCTATATGTTAATGCCATAGTCTTATTTATTTTAATGTTAAATAATTTATTTGTCCTTCTTTTGTAATATATATTACCTCTTCTAAACCTTTAATATTCCAATCAGTAAATTGCTTTTTTAGTATAGAAACATCTCCTTTCCAGTTTTTAAGGTTTATTATTACTCTTTTAGTTTGTTCTTTAAGGATTTTATCTTCTACTTCTGACCATATACCTCTTGCTTTCTTATTCCTCTCAAATGGAGCATAACAGTCAAAGACCTTACCTTCAATTAGGTAATCTGGTTTTTTTGTTGTCCCTATAATATTAGGGTTTTGCTCTACTATAAAACCATTTTTAGCAAGAATATCTGCTGTTTCATTTTCTATTTCTAATGATGTCTTTGTTTGAATATCTGCTTTTTTAGAAATTTTAGTTCTTGAGCCAATTGGTTTTGCGTTAAGGTTTAGTTTTTTACTCGGTTTCGTTCTTCTTTTAGTGAATTCTGCTATTTCATCCAAATACTTCTCAAGAGTCATGCTTTTTTAGTAGCTTCCTCTGTTGCGTCATCTATAAACTTAACAAACTCTTTATCTCTTAGTTTTTTCTGCTAATGTTACGTCACTTACAATGACGTCTCCTGTTTTTCGTTTTCCTTGTAATTGATTTTTAAAACACATAACTAAACACTTTTAATTGGACAAAAAGTGAACGTATCTGTTGCCTCATCAAACTTTAAGGGTCGTATGCCAAGCTTTTCTAAACGTTTGCGTATGCTTATTTAAAATACAAAAGCCACAATTAAAATCTGTGGCTTATAATTAAATGCTAATCGCGCTATGTAATGTAAAGAAGTTATCAGATTAACCGTACTGAGTAAAGCCATAAATATCATCTTTATCGCTCATCTTATCCATTGGAATTCCTTGAGCATAGAAAATATATAAAAATTGCTCGAAAATAAAAGGGATATTTAATAGTTTTATTGTTATCTCAATAGAGCTATCCGAGGTTTTTGAACTATACCACTCCCATGCTCTATGATACATGCTTTCAATCCAAGATTCAAAATGCCAAAGATTATCATCTCTATCTCTATCTTCGCTCGTTTTTAAGGTCATGCTTTCAACAAACCAAACGGGTAATGTTGTTTTCCATTCTTCGTCATTTAGCCATGTGTTGGTGTATGCATATTGAGAAATTATTTTCATAATTTCTTTAGCTTTTTCTAAAACAATCTCAGGGTTATCAATATCTCTGATAGTAAGGACCAACTTAGAATCATTTAGTGATTCTCCTTTAATATAATTATCTATTCTATCTATTTCTTTCATAATTATTCAAATTTAAGTATTTCTATATTAACCATATTTTCTAAAAGTTCATCAAAATAATTTTTTGGTAAACCAATAGAGAAATCAGTTTTTGAGGCGTCTCCATATTGGGGTTTTAACGGAAATTCCTTTCCTCTTGATTGCTTAACCGTATCTTTAATAATTTTATTAAAGAATTCTTCACTAACATCTGCAGTAAATAATTCCGCAGAATCTCCTCTTTTAACCCAATACTCTAGAACCCTGTTTTCATCTTTGAAAGTGACATATAAACGAGAGTCACCATCAATCTTCAATTTATTGTTTTTTAAAACAAAACGATGTCTACTAGCATTCGGTACTTTTCCACCTTGAACCCTGTATAACTTTACTAACCTCTTGTTTCGTAACTTGTTTTTTTTAACCAAATCGACTAACTCATCCAAATACTTCTCAAGAGTCATGCCTTTTTTAGATGCTTCCTCTGTTGCGTCATTTATAAACTTAACATACTCTTTGTCTGTTAAGTTTTTTGCTACTGCTACATCATTTATTGTGATGTCTCCTGTTTTTCTTACCCCTTTTGGTTTATATTGATAACACATAACTATACACTTTTAATTGGACAAAAAGTGAACGTATCTGTTGCCTCATCAAACTTTGTGGGACGTATGCCTAGTTTTTCTAGCTGTTTACGTATGCTTTCTTTAAAATGCTTACGGTAGGCATCATCTAAAAACGCTTTGGCTGTTAGTAGTTTAGATTTTAACCACTCTACTAGGTCGTCTAAATACTTAGGTAATTTAGTAATAAAATCTTTTATAACATCAATTAGGTTTATAATTTTTACAACACCTGTTTTTGCTAAATCGCCTATTGTGTTTGCTGCTTTTTTGGTTGTTTTTGCTACACTTTTAAACGCATTTTTCATACTAGTATACACTAATTGCGACGCTTTAAAAGCGTTAT
Organism: Olleya sediminilitoris; assembly: GCF_016785945.1. Taxonomy (GTDB): domain Bacteria; phylum Bacteroidota; class Bacteroidia; order Flavobacteriales; family Flavobacteriaceae; genus Olleya; species Olleya sediminilitoris. Next base: position 336,443 of record NZ_JAEMEF010000001.1, read on the forward strand.
ATGTACCCAATGTTAGCATAGCACCAATAACCTCTTCTACAATAAAACCAACAATTGCACCTATAAAATAACCTACTTGGTCTGCTTTTGGTAAGGTAAAATCTAAACTTGCTTTACTTGGGTTGGTTATTAGCCCATAAACCTCTATTACAAACTTAATAATACCACCCAATACTTTTTGAGAGATAAAGGTTATGATAATATCCACACCATTTTCTAACACCTCTAAAAACATAGATAATGTGGCTTTGGTGTTAAAAGTAAGGTTCTCTACTGCCTCATCTTGTAAATCTGGGTTAAACAAAGCTTTTGCGACACCTAAAATAAATAACACTGTGTCTAACAGGCTATTAATAAGCCCAACGACTAACGCGTTTATAAATATTAAAAAGTCTTTGGCGCTTTCTGTTACTTTTTTTAAAACCTCTGCTATGGTTTTTTTAAGCGTTTTAAGTGCTTTAAAAATGAATTTGGTAAAGTTTTTTAAATAGCTATTAACACGATTATCTATACTTTGTAGTGTGGTTTCTATTTTTAACTTTATGGTATCTAAATAGCTGTCTATTTTACTGGATGCTGCATTAATAAAATCGTTATTTTTTTCTAGCTTGTTTATAGCAGTATCAAATGGTAAAAAGCTATCGTAGTTATCGTTTTTTGTGCCATCTGTATTATAATACTTCCAGTGGTTGTCTTCAATTTTTAAATACTCTACACCTTTAATTAAAAGCCCTACTGCTTCGCTAATAATTTTACTAGGTACATTTACAGCTACAGAAACTATTTTATACCCAAAAAAGAAACCTCTTTTAAGATAATAAACCACGTCGCTTTTATTTTTTTTATCTTGAAGGTGCTTTTTAATAACGCCTATAATATCCTGTCTATTAATATCTAAATCCATAGCTTTTAATAACCTACTAATAGTACTTTTCTGGCTACCTTCAAGGCTGCTAAAATTTGAACCAGACTTAACCCTAACAGAACTACCAAATAGGTTTGAGTCTTGTTTGTCTTCTATATACAACACAATCTCGTTTGGGTTTACTTCTGTAGTTTCTATATAGGCATGGTCTATTTTTGCACCATTACTAGATACCATAACTATAAGTTGGTTGTCTGTTTTATCTAAAGCGTCGTCAAAATCTAAAAACGGTTTTACAGGTTTTGGATAAGCACTTGCTGAAACTATCACTTCATCTATAGCAACATCATTAATTGTAGATATAAACGTAGAAATGTAATGCGTACCGTTATAAATAAATAGCTCTTGTGGTAACACATCGATATAACCAACAGGTTGGTATATTTTTTCTGAACCTGTTTCTTGTATATATCCTTGTTTTAATAAATAATCAAATATTAAAGTGGTAAACACTTTTGGTTTATTAGACTCAAAAGAAGGCTTAAAAAAATCTTCTGCTTGATTGAACCACTCGTACTCTAAAACTTTAACATATTCTGGATTATCAGTATCAATTTCTACTGGTATATAAACTATCTCTGAAGATTCATTATCATTTTTTATAACTTCAAACCCCTTGGGTTTACTATCGTTATAAAGGAAAATATTATTGTAATTGCCTTTATACGCATAGTTAAAGTTGTTTTCTGCATATTGGTATGCGAACATATTTTCTTGTTTTTAATTATTAAACAATAAGTTGTTTTTAAACAAAACTTACCCTATTCCGCTCTGCTTTAATTAGAGAGCGGAAGGATTTTTTATTGCTTCAAGTCTGACTTGATGCATGTAATAAAAGGATAAGGTTGTTATTGTATTACACCTGTTCTATTGCGTTTTTAAGCGCTTCTATAGAGATTTGTGCAACAACTTGTCTTGGACTATCGTCAGTATTTAACTGAAGCTTACCATCTACAATATCGATGTTTTCGATATGTCTTTCGCCATCGTTTTCTGCAATACCAATTTCTGCATCATTAAGCTCAAACTGGTCAGATTGAGGCACCTCGTCTGGGTTTTCAAAGTCAGATAAATCGTCATTAAATGGTAACGCTTTATTAACTTTTAAACCTATACTTTGTGCTTGCAAAATGGTTAATGCTGTTGGCACGCGTGTTGGCCAAGCTTTTCCTAGTTTTTCGCCTTCTGGTTGACGTAACTCGTCTACAATAGACAGGTACAACTCGTCCTCGATTACTGGTACTTCTCCACCATTCCAGATTTGACCTGTTTGCATGTAATAACGTACTGCTTCTTCAAATCCTGGCTTTACGGTTACAACCACTCTTGCCATACCAGCTTGCATGAAATTGCGGAATAATGGGTCGTTAGACTCGTCATACTGATACAAGGTTGACCAATCTTGACGATTTCCCCAATAGTAAGGATACAGGTTGTAAGACATGATATCCCACTCAAACGCTTGTTCCATAAACTTTACAAATGCTGCGTAATTATCTAAAACTGCATTGACTTTTACTTCTGTATTTGCAAATGTTTCTTCACCACCATTGTTGGTTCTGAATAAATCAGATTTACCATAGGTGTTTTTAGCGCCTGGATTTTGATCTATTAAATAAGACATACAATTTTTACGTAAAATCTTGTTTTCAAACTCGCGATAGAACCCTGGATTTGTTCCTTTAATTTCTATTCCTGTTGCTTTTTCTTCAGCTAGTTTGTCGTTATAATCTGCTAAAGCATCTTGATAAGCATCAATTATTGCTTTAAAGGTTTCTTGTTGCCATCTTGTTTCTGCTTCTGTGGTTAATTCACAATTCACTGTTGCAGATACATCTCCACTAATATGATTACCTAAAGTGTATGATACAGGTACTTCGTTAACAAACTCTGAAATCGGACTATTTAACCTTAAAGAATATCTTCCAAAAGATTCGTGATATGTTTTGGTAACATTTCCTATGGTTAATGACAAAATATTCCCTTGTAAATCACCATCACTTGAAGCGTTAAAAATACCCTTAGCATAAATCGTTTTATATCCTTCTGGAATTTTAATTTTACCATTACCAGAATTAGATTCGGTATGACTTAAAGTCGCTCCTCCAGTTAAGTTAATATTAAAAGACTCTCCAACAGAAATATATTGTTTAGGCTTTGCAGTAACCTCAACATTATACTTACTAGCCCAATGTTTTAATGTTGCATCATTAATACTAGAGTAATCATCTAATGTATTAGTTGTTGCTTTTCTTGGATCAATTGGCTCTACTAGTAGTGATTTTTTAGCAACATCTTTCATTCCTAACAAATGTAATTTACCTGGTTGTGGCACCATAAACTCAAACATCAAACGTTTACCATAGTTAACTACTTGATTTTTATATAATTTATCTATCCATCTAAAAACACCAACTACATGTTTATCTCCTTTACGGTTATCAAAACCATGTGAGTTGTTTTCTTCAAACTCTTCCACAATTTTTTCAATACGTTCTTCTTTAACTTTAGAGACTATTCTGTCTAATGCACGTTCTGTAATGTCTTTAGAGTTGGTCACTGCTTGAAGCGTGCTTTCTTCTTTAGAATTATGTGTTGCGTAACTTGCTCCAGCTCCAATTGAAAGTTTTTTTACAGGCTCATAATTAATATTTGCATAAGCAGACATATCCTTACTTTCGGCAATAACATTAGCTACTTCGCTTTGCATTTCAAAACGAGTTGTTGAGGTTGTATCTGTTAATTGTTCTTTTTCAGACTCGGAAGAAGTTGTAAACGTATCTTCTTTACTACGTAAACGTCTTGTGCTTCGCTCTTTAAACTCGCGTGCCATAATGTTTTCAATGTGTGCTACATCTCCTTCAATATACCCTTGAGTTGTTTGTTCAACTTTGTTATAATCTGCAATACCTAATTGTTTAACACCAAAACCTGTTGGGACAAAAGGGGTTTGATTTGACGTTGCTGGATTTACAATATCATCATCATTACCTGTAGCTATCTGACCATCTAACACACCAGAAGTACATTGTGTTAAACTAAATTCTGGGACTGTAAACGATTTTACAACTCCATTAGTAAACGTAATTGTACCAGAAAACGAGACAATTTTTGATTGGTCTGCTAATACAGGCAATCCAATATTGATGTTTTTAATAAATACAGTATTACCAATTTTAGACAAAACATAAGACGCTTGTCCATTGTTTGTAAAATCAGTATCTGTTCTTTGTACTGTGTAATCAAAGCTTGATACATTCCAGGAATTATCAGGAACAACAATTGATAAATCTGAGTTAAACTTAGACGCAAAAAATAGTCTTTTCTTTGCTGGTTTAGTACATAATTGATAAGTAAAAATAGGTGATTGACTTGTCGTATTAACCGGAACAATTACTCCACCAATACTAACTAATGTTGTTTGGTCTTCTGCAGTATTATCTGCTATTACCTCGTTATTCTCTGAGATGACATCTACAATATGGCCATCAATATCTACAAAACCATCATAATCTTCTACAAAATAATTATATGATTCTTCATCAATACGCACTGTTGAATTACTTAAAACTGATGTTTTAAAAACCGCCAATTCTGGTAATGTTTCAAAATTAAGATCATCTAAAGCATCAGATTTAACAGCCATTAATTCTGTTAATGTTTCAAAATTGGAAGTACTTAATTTAGTTTCTAAATATTTATAATCTAATTGGTTTCTAAAACTAAACTCAAATTCTGGTAATTCTGGTTGAGCTACAGTATTTGGCTGATTACACGGATCGTTTGGGTCATAATCTACATTTGGGTCTTTAATACTACACCATTTTTGTTTTGCTTCCTCAACGTCTTTAGTATACTGATCTAAAATTGGCTTAATTTCTTTCTGATGATTTTTTTCTGCAGATTCTAAAGCAATATCATACTCTTTTTGGTATGCTTTTTCAACACGCTTTAATTGTTTAGAAAGCTCAGTAAGTTTTTGATTTTCAAGTTCGGCTTGTGCTACAACTTGTTGCTTTACCATTTGCTCTGTAGGCGTCGTTACTAAAGCTTTTGATGTTACTATAGTTTTTGCTACTGTAGCTGTTTGATCAACAATATCATCAACAAAAAGTGATTTAGGAAGTACTACTTTAGCGGTTAATAATGTTTTAGCAAATTCAAAATCAGGAGTTTTATAGTTTGTTAAAAAGTGATTAGCTGTTAAAAGCTGTATAATTACCTCTTTAACATAAAACTCTTTTTGGGTTAAAATCTGATAAAATAGATTATCCCATAATTGACCTAAAATTTTATTATCATTAATAACGGAAATACCTTCAGCTTTTAATTCAAGATCTTTTTCTGATAAAAATTGTTTGTTTTTTGCAATCCAAACTGAAAACTCATATAATTTACTGTCAATAGATTTAATTTTTTCTAAAGGTAATGGTATAAAAGTTTGAGCTACTGCATTTAAAGCTTGCCATTTAGAAGCGCCTTTATAAAGACTAGAAATAGCCGCATCAAAATCTCCTTTAAGGATATTTTCTCCTCTTAAAATAAAACGCTCTGTTTGTTTGCTCTCATCAGTTAATTCTGGAGCTCTCATAGATACAAATCTGAAAAGCGTATTTTTAATTTCTGTACTCATTTTTTAATGTTTTTTTTTAATTAATAATGGTTCAATTAAGAACACTGTTGTCGTTTCGCTTTTCTAACAGGTTTACCTTAATCAAGCCTTAATTACCTAAGACATAAAAATTTGAGTCATTCTAACATTTTATTAAATATTATCGCTAATTTTTTAATTTTTAAAGAAATTACTTTTAAAAACCTAGTATTTGTCAATTAAAATTCATACAAATGTTTGATTTTTATATAATTTTGTATATTAGCAATTCATTAACGAGACAAAAATACAACATTTTACAAATCAATACAAACATTTTACAATATATTTTGTAAAAAGTTTTAATACTATATTTTTTGGGCTATGAAACAGATAGATGAAAAGATTACCGAAATTATCAACCATTTTAAACTTAATAATTATGCGTTTTCAAAACGTATTGGTGTAACTGGAACTACTATAGATAGTATTGTTAATGGACGTCCTCAAGATGATGGCTCACGAAAAAAAACAAAACCTGGTTATGATGTACTAAGTGCTATTATAGACGAATTTAATATAAACCCAGATTATTTATTTGGAAAAAGTGACGTGATGCTAAAACAGGATGTCACACAAATTCAAACATATTCTGGAGTCCCTCAAGTTATTTCGGTTAATCAAGAAAATGAAGAAAATGTAATTTATGTACCTGTAAAAGCAAGAGCAGGTTATTTGGATGGTTATGGAGATAGCGAATTTATCGAGACTTTGCCCTCTTTTAACATGCCACAACTAAATAATGGTACTTTTAGATGCTTTGAAGTAAAAGGTAACTCTATGGTACGTACATTTTTTGATGGCGATTTAGTATTTGGTAAATATATAGAGCATCTAAACTATATTAAAGATGGTCGCGTTTACGTTATTGTAAGTAAAAATGATGGTATTGTCTTAAAACGTGTAATTAACCGTATTGAAGCACGTGGAAAACTAATTTTAAAAAGCGACAATAAGGACGGAAATTATCCAACATATACAATAGATGCAGAAGATATTATGGAAGTTTGGTATGTCACCATGTTTGCCTCCAAACAAATGCCAGAACCTGTTGATGTTTATGATAGATTACATGAACTAGAAAGTAAATTAGTAGAACTTCAGGAAGCTGTTAAAACTAAAACTTTAAAAAATTAAATTTTAATTAAATGCGTTTAACATTTAATAAACACGAAAAACTTAAAAGCCAAAAGGCAATCGAGCAATTATTTGCCGAAGGTCAATCGGTTTCGGCATATCCTTTGCGATTAGTGTATAAGAAAAATGAACATGGTTTAAAGGTTGGTGTTTCGGCTAGTAAACGAAACTTTAAAAAAGCTGTGGACAGAATTCGTGTAAAACGACTACTAAGAGAAGCTTACAGACTTAATAAAAGTATGTTAATAGACCATAAAATTGACAATTACACGTTAATGATTTTATATATTAGTAAAGAAATACCTGATTTTAAGCTGGTTGATACTAAAATGAAAAAATTATTATCTAAACTAAAAGACCAATTACCTAATTAGTAAAGCAAAATATTATAATGAAACACCTATTTAAAAAACGTATTTTAATTCCAATTTTTGCTGCAGTAATACTATTTACAGGATCAGCTTTTAATAACAATTTTTTTGAAATTGCTAAACAAATAGAAATATTCACAACTCTTTTTAAAGAGTTAAATATGAACTATGTAGACGATACAAATCCTGCAGATTTAATGGATAATGCCATTAAAAATATGCTAAACGATTTGGATCCATATACCAAGTTTTATAACGAGCAAGATGTAGAAGCAGAGCGTATTAGACGTACTGGAGATTACACTGGTGTTGGTGCACGTATCAGAACTTTAAAAGATAAACTTGTAGTTATAGAGCCTTATAAAGACTATCCTGCAGACAAAGCTGGTTTAAAAGCAGGAGACCAAATTATTGCTGTTAATGGTGTAAATGTAGCTGGTTATGATGGTGATGCTTCAAACTTATTAAAAGGAGCTTCAAACTCTAAATTAGAAGTTACTTACACACGCCAAGGAGATACTAAAAATACAACGCTAACACGATCAGAAATAGAGATAAATGCAGTACCTCATTTTTCTATGGTTAATGAGCAAACTGGATATATAGTTTTACAAAAGTTTAATGCAAAAGCATCGTCTCAAACAGCTTATGCTTTAAAAGATTTAAAAGCTCAAGGTGCAAAGCAAATTATTTTAGATTTAAGAGGTAATCCTGGTGGATTACTTAACGAAGCTGTAAATGTTGTTAACCTATTTGTACCAAAAGGTCAACTGGTAGTAACCACAAAATCTAAAGTTAAAAAATACAATCAAACTTACTATACTAAAAAAGAACCAATAGATACAGATATACCTGTTGTTGTTTTAATTAATGGTCGTAGTGCATCAGCCTCAGAGATTGTCTCTGGTACATTACAAGATTTAGATCGTGCAGTCATAGTAGGTTCTAGAAGCTTTGGTAAAGGTTTAGTGCAGCGTCCAAAAAAACTAACCTATGGTACACAATTAAAGGTGACTATATCTAGATATTACACACCTTCTGGTCGTTGTATTCAAGCATTAGATTACTGGAATAGAGATAATAACGGAAATGCAGTACGTGTTAAACAAGAAAATTATAACGTATTTAAAACTAAAAATGGTCGAAAAGTTTTTGATGGAGGTGGCGTTTTTCCTGATGAAGCAATAGAAGTGACTAAAAATACAGCTATAACAGATGCTATTTTAGGTAGTCAAAGCATATTTGATTTTGCAACAAAATATTACTACACTCATAAAATTTCAGATATTAATACATTTAAACTAAAAGACTCAGATTTTAACGCCTTTAAAAGCTATTTAAACACTTCTGGTTTTAAGTTTGAAACAGAAACTGAGAAAGCACTTAAAAAGGCTTTAGAAGTCTCTAAAACCGAAAATTTAGACGACGATATTAACAAAGACTACCAAACTTTAATTACAAATTTAGACAACTCCAAAGCTAAAGCTGTTCAGGATAATAAATCACAATTAATTAATTTATTAACTGATGAAATTGTTAAACGCTATGTTTACAGAGAAGGTCTTTATGAGTATTATAAAATACACAACGAAGAAATTAAAACAGCTACTGAGATTTTATCAAACCTATCTAAATACAACAGATATTTAAATTAAATAGCTATAAATAAAGCTTTGGTATATTTAATGCTAGATTAAAGTTATGAAGCACTTTTTATTATTTTTATTATTAAGTACAACATTTGTTTTTTCGCAAAGCGAATTAACACATGATGTGTATTTTAACACAGACGAATACGATGTACCCTTAACAGAAGAAAACCGTATATTATTATTTATTTCTAACCTAGATAGTATTCCTATTCAAAAAATATCTATCTATGGTTTTACAGATGATAGAGGTAGCAACGACTATAATTTAGAGCTTTCTCAAAACAGAGCCAATACCATAAAACAATTATTTTCTGGCTACGGAATAGACGAAAATCTTATTACTAATGTCAATGGTAAAGGTGAAATTTTATTAAAAGTTTTAAATGAAAATGAGGTTCATAAAATAAGAGGCTTAAATCGTAAAGTTGAAATTATTGTCACACCATTACAACCTGAAGTTATTAAAGAAACTCCGGTAATTACTCAAGAAGAAGTTATTGAAGATAAACCAATAAATAAAGGTCCTAAAACGACTAAAGATATAGCTGAAGGCACTATAAAAAAAGGAGATAAGATTACCTTAGATAAAATTTACTTCAAGACAAGTTATAGTTATGTAACGTCAGAATCTAAAAAGACTTTAGAAAAACTAGCTAAAATAATGCTAGAAAAAAAGAACATTTACTTTACCATTCAAGGTCATGTCTGTTGTACACAAATGAGTCGTGATGCTATTGATAAAAAGACGAAAAAAAGAAACTTATCTGTAGCTAGAGCAAAATATATCTATGACTATTTAGCAAGAAAAGGTGTAGATAAAAAACGAATGAAATACGTTGGTATGCGTCGTAAATTTCCGTTAGGAGGTGCTCCAGAATTAGATAGACGTGTAGAAATTTTAATTACTTATGTTGGCCAAGCTGACTAAAAAATAGTAATGTTAACAAACTAAAAAGTGACTTATTAAAGTCACTTTTTTTATACTCACACACTATTTTTAAAACATTAGATACTACTTGTTTATAGCTTAATTATAGCGTAAGAAATTACATATTACTTAATATAAAACCATTAAACCTATAATTAGTGATTTTGGACTAATAATTTATATAAAATATTAAGTACATCGTATGTTTGCGCTTGATTTTAAAAATCACCAAAATTTACAAATTATCATTTTTTAAAAATATATTTCTAAGTAAGGTTATTTTAGTTGTTTAACCTTCTTATTAAAAACCGCTTCGTGCCGAAGCGGTTTTTATTTTTTATCATATATCATAGCTATATGTGGTATACCATCTTCTAAGTATTGTTCACCTATTTCAAAAAACTGTAAATTATTATAAAAGCGTTTTAAATAACACTGTGCAGATATTTTTATTTTTGTGGTATTATAATACTCTTTTATAGCATTAATAGATGCTGTCATGATATCATAACCATATTTATGCTGTCTTTGAGAGTTATCAACAACGACACGTCCTATACTTGAAAACTCAAAATAATCTCCTGGTTTAAATATACGTGTGTAAGCCACTATTTTTTGATCTTTAATACCTAAAACATGTAACGCCTTTTTATCTTTTCCATCAAGATCCTGATAGACACAGTCTTGCTCTACAACAAAGACTTGACTGCGTAATTGTAATAAATTATAAAGTTCTGTAGTTGTTAATTGGTCAAACGTTTTAGTAGTAATATGTATCATTAATAATTATGTATAGTTTTTTTTTAATCTTGTACAATGATGTCTTTAGGATCATCTTTACCAAATTCTGGTTGGATATTAACATGGTTAATTTTAAACTTTTTAAGTAATAAAACTTCAACGTCTTGAAGAATAGCATCAAATTGGGTTAAAGTAATGTTTTTGTTAAAATCAATATGTGCTTCTAAGTGGATTTCGTTTTCATTTAATTGCCAAACATGTATATGATGTACGCTTTTAATTTCCGCGAAAGCGTTAATTTGCTTTACAATTTGATCTACAGGTATTGTGTCTGGTGTAAATAACATCAGGACTTTTGTAGATTGTTTTAATAAATCAAATCCCATCCAAATTAGGTAGATAGCTATAGCTAAGGTTAGTAAACTATCTACCCAATATATTTGATAAAATTGCATTAGTACACCTCCAACAAGTACAGCAACACTTGCTAACATATCTGTTAATAAGTGTAAATATGCACTACGCATATTCATGTTGGCCTGGCTATCTTTTTTTAATAATAATACGCTAAAACCATTAGCTAAAATACCTAATAAAGCTAACCAAATAACTAAGTTACTTTGTATTGGTTCTGGATGTTGTATACGTTTTACAGCTTCTATTATTAATAAAATAGCAACTATTATTAGGGTAGCAGAATTTATGAATGCTGCCAAAATTTCGGCACGTTTAAATCCAAATGTACGTTGTAATGAGGCTTCTTTTTTAGATAACCTGTTAGCAATGTAACTAACAATTAAAGAGACAACATCACTAAAATTATGTAATGCATCACTTAATAAGGCTAAACTACCAGAAATTAGTCCTCCAATAACCTGTGATACAGTTATAAGTATGTTTAAAAATATGGATATAATTAAATTACGTCCTTTTAAATCTTTTACACTGTGTGTGTGGTTATGTGAGTGACTACGACTCATTTATTAACAATTTACTGGTATTTTATCGACACGATTTTGATGACGTCCTCCTTCAAACTTAGTCTCTAAAAACGTATCTACCATTGCAATAGCTTGCTGTACAGCTGTATATCGTGCTGGAATACATATAATGTTGGCATTATTATGCTGTCTTGTTAACTCTGTAATCTCTTTAGTCCAGCAAATTCCTGCTCTTATTTTTTGATGTTTATTGGCTGTCATAGCTACACCATTTGCACTACCGCAAATTAAAATTCCAAATTCGGCTTTATTGTTTGCTACATCATCTGCTACTGGATGTACAAAATCTGGATAGTCAACACTATCGTTTGCATCTGTCCCATAGTTATTAACAATGTAACCTTTTGATTTTAAATGTTTAAGGATTTCAAATTTATAATCTGTTCCTGCGTGATCATTACCTATTGCTATTGTCATAGTAGTTGTGTTGTTATTTAAGTTTTCAAAGTTAATAATTGATTACAAGTAATAATAAGTAATAGGTATTAACTTATTGATAAAACGTAGTTTTGTGTAAACATCATAAAATCAACGGTTTTTTTGTAATTGTTAACTACTATGTGTTTATATCTTGATTACTTGTTAATATCTCTTGATTGTTTTTGAAAACTTTTATTAGGATAAGTCATAAAATTTTACAATCCCTAACATTTAATTAACATGCAAATAAGTTAACCTTAATTTTTTGTAAAGTTATTAGCACTAAATTGTCAATTTTTAACTGTTATTTTTTTTATAGTTATTAATAATTAACCGTTAATACTTGTTACTAACAATTGTTAACAACGTACTTAACTACCTTTAAAATTAAGGGTTTAAATATTTAATAACTTGTTAATAGACTGCTTAAACTACACAAACAAATCAAAATCTAAAAAAGTTATACCGTTATTAACAAGCTATAATAAACATCAATTTTTTTTTAAAATTTTAAAAGAAATAAATGATATATAGTATATATGTGAATAACTCTAAAATTTAAATTTAATATTAGTTTAATTTTGATTTAATATTAAAAACGTAGCTTTGTATAAACTTAATATCTTCACTTCTTCTCTATTAAGTTAATAATAACAGAATTTCGATTAACTTTAAGAAATTCAATTAGATTAAAATTTAAATGACAAAAAAGAAAAAAAGGAAACCGTCACATAACAAGATTTCCAACCTTACAAATACAATTCTTAGTATTTTAAAAAAAGAAAGAACTAAAACATTTAACTACAAGCAAATAGCTTCTAAATTAGGAGTTAACGATGCTAGTAGTCGCAATCAAATAATTAAAAAATTAGCACAGCTTAAAGCTAAAGACGAGATAGAAGAAGTAGATCGTGGTAAGTTTAAAGCAGTTGTTAACACTGAGTATCATACAGGTATCTTTGATGCTGCACAACGTGGCAACGGTTACGTAATTTGTGATGCTTTTGAAACCGATATTTATATAGCTTCTAACAATGTTAATAAAGCATTAGATGGAGATGAAGTAGAATTATACGTTTACAAACGCAGAAAACAAGGTAAACTTGAAGGCGAAATTACCAATATTATTAAACGTGCTAAAACAGAGTACGTTGGGACTATTCAAATACATGATAAAAAGAATTTTGCTTTTGTAGTAGTAGATGGTAATAAAATGAAAACTGACATTTTTGTACCTATTAACAAAACACTAAAAGCCCAAGATGGTGATAAAGTGGTTGTTACAATGTTAGATTGGCCAGATAAAGCAGATTCACCAAACGGAAAAGTAATTAAAGTTTTAGGTAAAGCTGGAGAACATAATACCGAAATACACTCTATTTTAGCAGAATACGGTTTACCATACGAGTTTCCTACAGAGGTAGAGGAGTATGCTAATAATATTAATTTAAATATTTTACCAGAAGAAATTGCTAAACGTCGCGATATGCGTCAAGATTTAACCTTTACTATCGATCCAAAAGATGCAAAAGATTTTGATGATGCTTTATCTTTTACGGTTTTAGATAATGGTTTGTATGAAATCGGTATTCATATTGCAGATGTATCGCATTATTTAAAAGAAGGTACTGTCCTTGATGACGAGGCTTATGAACGTGCAACCTCTGTGTATTTAGTAGATAGAGTAGTACCAATGTTACCAGAAATTTTATCAAATGGTGCTTGTTCATTACGTCCAAACGAAGAAAAATATACCTTTTCAGCAGTTTTTAAAATTAACGATAAAGCCGAAATTAAAGACCAATGGTTTGGTCGTACTGTAACTTACAGTGATGCACGTTTTGCTTATGAAGAAGCTCAGGCAATTATTGAAAATAACGTTGCATTTAATAAAGCTGAAATTATTTCTAATCCAGAAAAAATTGATACCAATATTCCAACAGAAGTTGCATTGGATGGTACAGCTTATAAAACCACACCAGAAATTGCACAAGCAGTTTTAAAATTAGATCAATTAGCCAAAAAAATGCGAAGTCAACGTATGCGATCTGGTGCCATTAGTTTTGATAAAGTTGAGGTTAAATTTTCTTTAGATGAAGATGCTAACCCAATAGGAGTACATTTTAAAACCAGTCAAGATGCAAATAAGCTTATTGAAGAGTTTATGTTACTTGCTAATAAAAAAGTATCAGAGTTTGTATCTAAAATGAAACCACCAAAAACGTTTATCTATCGTGTACACGATGAGCCAGACGAAAGTAAACTAGCATCTTTACAAAGCGTTGTATCTAGATTTGGTCACAAATTAGACTTTAAAAGTGGTGGTGATATAGCTGGTGCTTTAAACAAGTTATTAACAGATGTACAAGGTAAAAAAGAACAAAATTTAGTCGATACTTTAGCAATTAGAACTATGTCTAAAGCTGAGTATACTACCAGTAATATAGGTCATTATGGTTTAGCATTTGGAGACTATTCTCATTTTACATCACCAATTAGACGTTATCCAGACGTTATTGCACATAGATTATTACAACGCTATTTAGATGGTGAAAAATCGGTCAGTGCAGAAACTTATGAAGAAATCTGTAAGCATTGTAGTAACATGGAGTATTTAGCAACAAAAGCGGAACGTGACTCGACTAAATACATGCAAATTAGATTTATGCAAGACCATCAAGACGAAGAGTTTGTTGGTGTTATTTCTGGAGCAACAGATTGGGGAATTTATATAGAAATTATCTCTAACAAGTGTGAAGGTATGGTAAGAATAAGAGATGTTAAAGGTGATTATTTTGAGTTTGACCAGGACCAATATGCTATTATTGGACGTGAAACTAAAATTATGTATCAACTTGGTGATGAGGTTATTGTAAAAGTTAAAAATGCAGATTTAGAAAAGCGTCACCTAGATTTTGAATTGATTGGTAAGTACCAAGAATAACATATTTTATTGTTAATAAGTACAAATTAAATGTATCACTAACCCTTTAGTAAGTGGTACATTTTTTATTTTACAAAACGTTAAATTACGTTATAAACAGTAACTTTTTGTTACATTTAACTACTAATAAATAAACTTTAAAACATGATTTTAACTACAACAAATACTATAGAAGGCTTTAAAATAATTGAATATAAAGGCATTATTACAGGTACCTCTTTTGAAATGAAAACTAAATTTTCTTTTAAAACAGAAAAAAACAAAGACATAACAAAAGATGTTATTAACGAAGCTAAAGAACACGCTTTTCAAGAGTTACAAACAAATGCTAGTAATTTAAATGCTAATGCTGTAGTTGGTATTAGTGTAGATATGGAAACCGTTAATGGCTCTTATTTTTTTGTATCAGTTACAGGTACAGCAGTTTCAGTAGCTTCAGATAAATAATTTTTTAAAACTGTAACAATTCAAAAAAAGCAAGCTCTTTATAGAAACAAAACCTTTCTAAAAATGAAAAATTTATTACTTGCTGTATTCTTTTTAACAACTACTTTTTTAGTAGCTCAGAATGTAAAAGACAAAAATGTTGGAGATTTTAATGAAGTTAAAGTTTTTGATTTAATAAAAGTAAGCTTAGTTAAATCAACCGAAAATAAAGTTATGATTACTGGTGAAGATGTTGATGATGTTGAGATTATAATCAAAAATAATACACTTAAAGTACGCATGAAAATAGATCGTAGTTTTGATGGAACTAAAACTTTTGTAGCTGTACACTACACAGATTTAAAAGTTATTGATGCTAATGAAGGTGCTAAAATTGTAGGTAACGAGCTGATTGAACAAGACACTATCGAGTTACGTGCACAAGAAGGCGCATCTATTATTGCTGGTTTAGACGTCGATACAGTTAATGTAAGAGCTGTTTCTGGCGGAATTATAGAAACTAGAGGTAAAGCCTACACTCAAAATATAACGCTTAATACAGGAGGTATTTACGAAGGTCGTGATTTTGAAACCAAAAATACTAATGTAAAAGTAAGAGCTGCTGGTGAAGCAGAAGTTAAAGCAAGTGGTGTTGTAGATGCACGTATTACAGCTGGTGGAAATATTGATATTTATGGTAACCCAAAAACAGTTACTAAAAAACAAACCTTTGGTGGACGTATTGTTGTTAAAAATCAAGAATAAAAATATACTTAAAATAGATAATAAAGGCTTCAATTTAAATTGAAGCTTTTTTATTTTGTAGCTATTGTATTATGTCTTAACTAAATTATTTCTTTACTTTGTATTTAACGCATTTAAACATCCCAATGTTAGACGATATTCTTAGAGCAATTCCTTTTGGTATAATTCTTTCTTTTACCGTAGGTCCTGTATTTTTTGTATTGTTAGAAACTAGTGCAACCAAAGGTGTTAGAAGTGCTTTAATATTTGATTCTGGAGTTATTTTAGCAGATATTTTATTTATAGTGGTTGCTTTTTTTAGTACCGAAAAACTTTTAGGTAAAATTGAAAACGATCCAAATTTTGTAATTTTTGGTGGTGTATTACTGGTTTTTTATGGTATTATTTCATTTGTAAAAACATCCAGATCATTTAGATCTATTGTTAAAGAATACCATAAAGTAGAATTAAAAAAAGGTTATGGTAAACTTTTTATAAAAGGGTTTTTACTTAACTTTATTAACATAGGTGTGTTATTAGGTTGGTTAGGTTTTATAGTTTTGGCTAGTAAGATTACAACCTCTCAAAACGGAGTTATTGTTTTTATTACCACAATGATAGTTGCTTATTTTGTAACGGATTTAGTAAAAATTGTAGCAGCTAAACGTCTTAAAAATAAACTAACACCAAGACTAATTTTTAAAACTAAAAAAATAATAGCTTTAGTTATTTTAGGCTTTGGTATTTTACTATTAGCTCAAGGTTTTTTTCCTGAAGAAAAAGAAAAACTTAAAGAAAAGCTAGAGCAAATTAATCCATTATAATTCCTCAATTGCATGAGTACGATTCGATTTAAAAAACTTAATTTACCGCTTCGTATTTGTGTTTCAATTTTACTTTTAGGCGGATTATTTAAAATAATGCATTGGCCAAATTCTAGCTATTTATTATTAATTGCTATTTGTAGTATTATGGTATTATATCCTATTCGGTTTTTTCTTAAAAAAGAAAAAGAAACTATGGATTATATTAAGCTTGGTATTATTCTGTTATGGTGTTTAAGCTATTTTACTAGGGTAATGCATGTGTATCAATTTCCTATACTACTTAATATTGCATTGTTACTATTGTTTGGTTGGTGGTTTATTAACGAAGGAACAGCCTATTTTACTAACCAAAATCTTAAGTTAAATGGTATTTATAAAACTGTTTATGTAACTGTTACTGTAATTATTTTTGGTTGTATTTTATTTGGCTGTTTATTTAAAATACAACATTGGCCTTATGGTAATTTATTATTTACTATAGGTATATTTTTAGCTTCAATATTTATTATTGTAGATCATTTTTTAAGAAAATAAAACATATATGGCTAAAACCCAATATTATATTTATGTTGTGGAGTTATCTAAAAAAGTATTTACTCAAAATGCTAAATTCAGAGCAGCCAATCCACAATTTAATGGTGTTTTAGAATGTTTATATGTTGGTATGACTAGTAAAACTCCTAAACAACGGTTTTTACAACATAAAACTGGTTATGTTAATAAAAAGGGTCACAAATTATCTTCTAATATTGTCCTAAAATATGGATCTTATTTAAGACCAAGTTTATATAATCACATTGGACCAATTGCAACTAGAGCAGAAGCTTTAAAAATGGAAGAAGCATTAGCTTTAGACTTACGTCGAAAGAAATATGCAGTCTGGTTTAATTAAAATTTTAGTAGTCATTGCGAGGTACAAAGCAATCTCATAATCTTAATAATTAGTATAAAAATATAAGCATAAAAAAAGCGCTACTTATAAAGTAACGCTTTGTTTGAGGTGTCGAGCGGATTCGAACCGCTGTAGATGGTGTTGCAGACCACTGCCTAGCCACTCGGCCACGACACCCTTAATAGGACAGCAAATATAAAAATAATTACTGTTTTACCCTATTTCTGTTAGTTTTTTCTTTTTTCGGTTAATTCTACTGTAACCATCTGTACATCACCACCAATCGGAGGATTTATTTTACTTACAGCCACTGTTGCCACAGTAATTAATTTGTCTTCTTTAAAAATACGGTCTAAAATACGCTTAGCAACATGCTCTAAAAGTGCACTTGGTGTAGCCATTTCTTCAACAACAACTTTATTTAAAAAAACATAATCAACAGTATCTTCTAATGCGTCTGTTGCAGTACTTTTTTGTAAATCTGCTTTAACTTTTAAATCTACTCGGTAATCACTTCCTATAGCAGTTTCTTCTTTTAAACAACCATGATAAGCTGTTACGCGTATATTTTCTAATTTAATTATTCCCATTTTCTATAAATTTTCAGCAAAAGTACCTAAAATAGTAGTTTACTAAATTTTTAAAGTGTGGTTAAATTCATTTCAACTAAAAAATAACTAATTTTACAGCGCATTGTTAATTTGGTAGTATACCAATAAACTATTAATGTAAAGAATAAAAATATATGTCTGAAGATAAAAAGTCACTCAATTTTTTAGAGCAAATTATAGAAGAAGATTTAAACAATGGTTTAGATCAAAGTAAACTTCGTTTTAGATTTCCGCCAGAGCCAAATGGGTATTTACACATTGGTCATACTAAAGCTATTGGTATTAGTTTTGGTTTAGGTGAAAAATATAATGCACCTGTTAACTTACGTTTTGACGATACAAATCCTGCTAAAGAAGAGCAAGAATATGTAGATGCTATTAAAGAAGATATTTCTTGGTTAGGTTACCAATGGGCAAACGAGTTATACTCTTCAGACTACTTTCAAATATTATTTGATTGGGCAGTTCAGTTAATTAAAGATGGTAAAGCTTATGTAGACTCTCAGTCTTCTGAAGCTATGGCAGAACAAAAAGGTACACCAACGCAACCAGGTGTAGATGGACCTTTTAGAAATCGTTCTGTTGAAGAAAATTTAGACCTATTCATGCGCATGAAAAATGGCGAATTTGATGAAGGTGAACACATTTTACGTGCTAAAATAGACATGCAACATACTAATATGTTAATGCGTGATCCTTTAATGTATCGTATTTTAAAGAAATCACATCACAGGACAGGTGATACTTGGTGTATTTATCCAATGTATGACTGGACACATGGAGAGAGTGATTATATAGAGCAAATTTCGCATAGTTTATGCTCGTTAGAGTTTAAACCTCACAGAGAGTTATACGATTGGTTTAAAGAGCAGGTTTATGATTATTCTAAATCAGAATACCCAATGCAACCTAAGCAACGTGAGTTTGCACGTTTAAACCTTAGTTACACTATCATGAGTAAACGTAAGTTATTACAATTGGTAGAAGATGGTATTGTTAATGGTTGGGACGATCCACGTATGCCTACAATATCTGGTTTACGTCGTCGTGGTTTTACACCAAATTCAATCAGAAAATTTGTTGAAACCGTTGGTGTTGCTAAACGCGAAAATATTATAGATTATGCACTTTTAGAGTTTTGTATTCGTGAGGATTTAAACAAAAAAGCACCACGTGTAATGGCTGTATTAGATCCTTTAAAAGTGGTGATTACTAACTATCCTGAAGATAAGGAAGAATGGTTTGAAGCCGAAAATAATCAAGAAGATGCAAGTGCAGGATTTAGAAAAGTACCTTTTTCTAAAGAGATTTATATTGAAAAAGCAGATTTTAAAGAAGAAGCTGGTAGCAAGTTTTTTAGATTAAAACTAGGTGGAGAAGTGCGACTTAAAAATGCTTACATTATTAAAGCAGATAGTGTCGTTAAAGATAGCAAAGGAAACGTCACAGAAGTACACTGTACTTACTCTGAGGATACAGAGCGTCGTATAAAAGGAACTTTACATTGGGTTAGTATAAAACATGCTGTAAATGCACAAGTTAGAGAGTATGATAGATTATTTTTAGACGAAGCTCCAGATAGTCATGAAGACAAATCTTTTATGGATTTTATCAATCCAAACAGTTTAAAAACTATCACAGCTTTTGTAGAGCCTAGTCTAAAAGATGCAAAAGTAGGAGAGCAGTTCCAGTTTCAACGTTTAGGCTATTTTAATGTAGATAACGATGCTACATCACAAGCTTTAGTATTTAATAAAACTGTTGGTTTACGTGATAGTTGGGCAAAACAAAAACCTAAAAATAATACTCAAAATAATCAACAAAAGCAGCCACAACAAAACAACAGACCTGCTATAGAACAAATTAAATCTTACGGTAAGAAGTATGATAGGATGAAGCCAGAACAACAAGATAAGGCTAAAGCCGAAATCCAAGCACTTGCTAAAGATGTTGCTTATCAAGATCTAGAACCATTATTTGGGACATCGGTTAAAAAGACAGGAACACGTGTTATTACCATGATAACTTTAGGTGTTTTACTAGATAATGGTTTAGATAAAACCGAAGCTATAGATGACTTTATAAATAAAGCACTTGAAGATAAAAGTGAATTATTGGTTAACGAAGCTAAAGCAATAAACAAATAATTATAAGCCTACTTAATATCATTTATTAGGTAGGTTCTTTTTTTTTCATTTGAAACAGTTTAACATACTTTTTATATTTCTTCTTATTTGTATACAATATACAAATGCACAAGAGTATCCTGTTATCAAGGATATGGTTACAGATAATGCAGGTATTTTTAGTGACTATGAAGCTCAAAATTTACGTGAAAAGTTAATGCAATATGAGCTTGATACCTCTCATGAAATTGTAGTATTAACAATAAAAGAATTAGGAAATAGTACTATAGAACAGTATGCTTATGGTGTATTTAATCAAGAAAAAAATAAATTTGGTAAAGACCATTTAGATAATGGTCTTTTACTTTTAATTGCACCTAACCAAAGACAAGTGAGAATTGAAGTTGGTAATGGATTTGAGCCTATTATAACTGATGTTTTTTCATCTCATATTATTGATTATATCTTAACACCTTATTTTAAAAAAGAACAATATTTTAAAGGTGTAAATCATGCAATTTATGAAATAATTAAGCTAATTCAAGATCCTATTTATGCTCAAGAATTTGGTGATATTTACAGAAAAAAAGCTGAAGAATCTGAGATAAGTCCAGTTACTAAAGTCTTTGCATCCATATTTTTAACTCTAGTATTTACTATACTTTTATACTATTGCTATTGCAAATTTGTACTAAAAGCAAGCATGTGGAAAACTAAAATTAAACCATTATATAATAAACATAAACTAAATTTTTGGTTATTTGTTAGTGCACTTTTTTGTGTTGTTTATAATTTTTATACTCTGTCATGGATACTTTTTATGATTCTGTTTGTATCAAGTTTTTTATCAATATTTGTGTTTGTTGGATTTGGTATAATTTTAAAATTAGCTTTTAAAAGAGCTATAACTATTTTTAAAAGTCTTTTAACTGGTAAACTAGGTTTTATTAATTTCTGGTGGTACTTCCCTTTAACTTTTTTATTATTTTTTGCAGCTTTTGCATTTGGATTTACTCCAATTATGATGGGCTTTTTTATGTTAATTACTATTGTATTTAATAAAGATAGTAATGAGATGATATCAAATTTCTCATGGGAATTTTATGTTATTGCTATCGCACTAATTTTTATTTCATTGTTTGTAATATCTATTGTTAGGGCAATCAAAAAAATTAAAAGTAGTTATAAAGAAACTTTTGGTTTTTCTATTTTTAAAATGGGAGTAGGATTATCATCTAAAGGTGGTAGTGGAAGTGGCTCTTCTAGAGGTTACTCGTCTTCTGGTTCTAGAAGTTACTCATCCTCATCCCGAAGTAGTAGTTATTCAGGTGGAGGAGGACGCTCATCTGGAGGAGGAGCTAGTGGTAGTTGGTAATTAGTGTTGTAACTTTTTTTTGTTTTTTGATACCAATAACTAGATTATAAGCTTTACTTTATAAACTTGATAGACTTTAAAATACATGATTCCGTTTTAGATCTTCCAGATACTTGGAACACTTTAGTCACACACGATATTTTTTTACAAACCCCTTTTTTAAACGCTTTAGAAGTTTCTTGTCCTAAAAATATTAAAACGCATTACATTTCTATTTTTGATAACCAGAAACAAGTCGGTTTAGCAGTTGTACAGCGCGTTAAAATATATATTGATGACGTATTTAGAAACCCAACAGATAATGCTTTAAAACGCTTTATAAAAACTGTTATAGCCCAAGTAGTTAAAGGTAATGCCTTAATTGTTGGTAATTTAATGCATACAGGACAGCATGGTTTATTTTTTGATCAAAATTATATTAGTCAAACTAATTTTTTAACTACTGTATTTAATGCAATAAATACTTTAGCATTAACTATTAAAAAAGAGGATGGTAAAACTATACGTATTATTGGTTTTAAGGATTATTTTACGACAGATAGTATCCATTTAAATACCTCGTTATTTACTAAAAATCAATTATATAAAGTACAAGTCCAACCAAGTATGGTTTTAAGTTTAAAACAGGAGTGGAGTAGTATTGATGACTATGTTATCAGTCTTAAAAAGAAATACAGAAGTAGATATAGAACAGCGCTTAAAAAAGCTAATACCATTGTAAAAAAGGAATTAGATTTAGACGCTATTGTTTCGGAATCTGAACAGTTATTTAGTTTATATAAATACGTTTCAGATAATGCTAAAGTCAATTCATTTGTATTAGACCAACAGCATTTTTTCAATTTAAAAAAACATTTAGATCAAGATTTTAAGGTGTTTGGTTACTATTTAGATGGTAAACTTATTGGATTTTATACCTTAATTATTAATAATTCTGATTTAGAAACCTATTTTTTGGGTTACAATCCTAAGTATCAACACAAGCATCAATTGTATTTAAATATGTTGTATGATATGCTAGCTTTTGGAATTGATAATAACTTAAAACAAGTCGTCTATGCTAGAACAGCACTTGAAATAAAAAGCTCAGTAGGAGCAAAGCCTGAAGTGATGTATATTTATATGAAACATACTAATACTGTATTTATAAATCCTGTTTTAAGATACATTGTTAAAACTTTAAATCCAGTTAAAAAGTGGGAACAAAGACATCCTTTTAAATAGTATTTTAATAAACCTTTAGCATTATTAATTTTGTATTGGTTTGTTTTTAATTTATTTTAAATAATAACTTAAAAACACAATTAACATGAGTAATACACAAGATTTACTAACTAAGATATCACAAAAAACAATTCAAATAAAAAGGGATTATCCAGAACTACAAAAGTATCTTGATGAGACTAGAATTACATTACCACAAGGTGATAACTCGTCTGCTAAAGTAGACCAAGAAGCCTTACAAAACTATTTAAATACTTTGGATGAAATGGTCACTAAGTATAAGTCTAAATAAAAAAAGTCTCAAAATTTAATTTGAGACTTTTAATGTTTAAAGATATTAAGATGTTATTCACTTAACGTTTCCGTTTTTGTATCATCTTCTGGTATTACTAAACTGGTTTCAAAATCTGGTAGTACCATATTTAATAATGCTTTGTTTTTGATTTGTTTAGCTTCAATAAAGTACCAAAATTTAGCTTCATCGTTATAAATTCCTAATAAATAACTTTTAGATTTAATACGCATGTTGCTCATTTTCATTTGATTAAAATTTTCAACAACACATCTGTATTGATCTTGTTCAAAGACTACTTCTGACACATCAATGACATCTGCTTTTTCAAAAACAAATCCTTCAGACTTCATTTGATCAAAAGTTTGTTCTATTAATTTAATACCAGCTTCTTCTCCACCCATTAATTCTATTACTTTTGGTAGAGTATGTTTAAAAACTGTTTTATAATCTTCACTTAAAGTCGCTTTACTGGTGATTGTAGCATCACGTAAAGCTTCTTTTTTTGTTTGACCAAAGGTTACGGAAACCGTTAGTAATAATGCTATTATAAGTTTATTCATTTTCGTTTCTTCTTTCTTCAGCTTTATTTAATTTAGCTTGTTTCATGGCTTCACCAATCTCATTACTAGCAGAAAAACTAGCAACCATATCGTTTAACATGTTACTTCCTGCTTGAGGCGAGTTTGGTAATAATATTAAGTTACTGTTAGTTTCTCCACCAATAGCTTGTAAAGTATCATAATGTTGTGTTACTACTATTAATGCTGAAGCCTCTTGACTGTTAATTCCAACACGATTTAAAACATCTACAGACTCTTCTAAACCTCTTGCAATCTCACGTCTTTGATCTGCGATACCTTGACCTTGTAAACGCTTACTTTCTGCTTCTGCTTTTGCTTTTTCAACAATTAAAATACGTGCAGCATCTCCTTCAAATTGTGCAGCAGTTTTTTCTCTATCTGCAGCATTAATACGGTTCATGGCTGCTTTTACTTGTGCATCTGGATCTATATCTGTTACTAATGTTTTAATAATATCAAAACCGTATTCTGACATAGCATCATTTAATTCGGTTTTTACAGCAATTGCAATATCATCTTTTTTAACAAATACATCGTCTAATTTCATTTTTGGTACCTCTGCACGTACAACATCAAATACATAACTTGTAATTTGCTCATGTGGATAATCTAATTTATAAAAAGCATCGTAAACTTTTTGACTAATCACACGATATTGTACTGATACCTTTAGTCTAACAAATACATCATCTAAAGTTTTTGTCTCTATAATAACGTCTAATTGTTGAATTTTAAGACTTAGTCTACCTGCTATTTTATCTACAATAGGGATTTTTAAATGAAGTCCAGATTGACGTATACTATGGAATTTACCAAAACGTTCTATAATTACAGCGGTTTGTTGTTTGACAACAAAAAAAGCTGAAATTAATACAATCAAACCAATGACTATAAAAGGGATAAAAGAATAATTACTCATAAATAATGGATTTAATGGTTATACTATGGTTACTAAATTAAGTTATATTTGTTCACAAACGACTTAATTTATTATGAAAAAACTTCAATACACTCTATTAGTAGCTCTAACTATAGGTTTTGTTACAAAAAATTTTGCACAGCATAGTAGATATGTCATAAAAAATGGATTTTCTATCGGTGGAGGAATTACCCAATTTGATATTATTACAGATAATTTTGAAACTAAAAAAGGAGAGGGTTGGATTGGTAATATGACTGCTACTGTAGAGATACCACACAAATGGTATAATTTAAGTTATGGTATGCAATTATCCGAAAATACTATAAGTACAACAGGTTTTGACGTACCATTGTCTAGTATTGCTCAAGATATAGAATATAAAATTTTTACAGCTCAATTGCAATTTTTATGGCATGCTAAACCATTTAAAACGTCACATTTTACCATTGATTTTGGTCCAATGTTGCAATATAATAGTGATTTAGAATTAAGTGACGATGAACAAGAAAATTTTATTCTTGCAGATTTTGATACTGTACAAGCTAATGCTGTTAAAGATTTAAATAATTTTAATGTTAATGGATCTATTGGAGCCACTTTAGGTATTGGTTTTTTTAAGGTAAGAGCACAATATATTTATGGTTTTACAAATATTTTAGATGCTTTAAACGACTCTGAATTTAATCAAGTTTTAGGTAGAGATTTTAAAGGAAACCAAAGTATGTTTGCTTTTACTGGTATGATTACTTTTTAAGTTATAAAAAAAATAAAACAATAAAAAAGCCATCTAATTTAGATGGCTTTTTTTATAATTATAAGGTGTCTATTAGTTTTTTAATACGTTTAATACTTTCGTTTTTACCAATCATAAACATAATATCAAAAACATCAGGTCCTTGTAAAGCACCAACTAAAGCTAAACGCAGTGGCATCATGACTTTACCAAAGCCAATCTCGTTTGATGTAATCCAACCTTTAACGTCTTTTTGAAGCGTTTCTACTTCAAAATCTGTAATATTTGATACAATGCCTAATACGTCTGTCATTATTGTTTTAGTATCGTCTTTAAAAGCTTTTTTAGAGGCTTTTTCATCGTAACTTTCTGGTGCTACAAAAAAGTAGCTACTTAAATTCCAAAAGTCATTGACAAAGGTTGCACGCTCTTTAACTAAACCTACTACTAATGCTATATAATTAACATCAATAGTGGCTAATTGCTCATGGTTTTTCTGAAACGCTTCAGCTAAATCTTCATTAGACTGTTCTTGCATATAATGGTGATTAAACCATTTTATTTTGTCTGGATCAAAACGTGCTCCTGCTTTATTAACTCGGTCTAAATCAAAAGCAGCAATTAGTTCTTCTAAAGTAAACATTTCTTGTTCTGTACCAGGATTCCAACCTAAAAAGGCTAAAAAGTTTACTACTGCTTCTGCAAAATAACCTTCTTCTTTGTATCCTTTAGCTATATCTCCAAATTCTGGATTCCATTCTAACGGAAATACAGGAAACCCTAATTTATCTCCATCACGTTTACTTAATTTACCTTTTCCTGTAGGTTTTAAAATTAATGGTAAGTGTGCAAATTGTGGAGCTTCCCAACCAAATGCTGTGTATAATTGGTAGTGTAATGCTAAACTTGGTAACCACTCTTCACCACGAATTACATGAGAGATTTCCATTAAATGATCATCTACAATATTAGCTAAGTGATACGTTGGCATACCATCTGACTTAAATAAAACTTTATCATCTAATATGTTAGTATCTATTTTAATATCACCACGAATGATATCTTTTAAATGTAATGTTTGGTCTTGAGGACTTTTAAATCTAATGACATAATCATCTCCAGCATCTAATTTAGCTTTTACTTCAGCTTCTGTTAAGGATAAAGAGTTGCTTAATTTTAAGCGGTTATGCCAATTATAGATAAATGTTTTTCCTTTAGACTCATGATCTGTTCTGTGATAATTTAACTCTTCAGAGGTATCAAAAGCATAATAAGCATTTCCGCTAGCAACTAATTGATCTGCATATTCTTTATAAAGTGCTTTACGTTCTGATTGTCTGTAAGGTCCAAATTTTTCGTTTTTACCTGGTCCTTCATCAAAAGGGATATTACACCAATTAAGTGCTTCAATTATATAGTCTTCTGCACCTTCAATGTAACGATTTTGGTCTGTATCTTCAATACGTAACACAAATGTTCCGTTATGCTTTTTAGCAAATAAATAGTTAAAAAGGGCTGTTCTAACGCCTCCAATATGTAAAGGTCCTGTTGGACTTGGTGCAAAACGCACTCTAACTTGTTTTGACATGGTGTTTTAAATATATAATAACTTAATAATGATGTGTTTAAATCTTAAATAATGCTTCGTTTTAAACGTGTTTTAAGATCTTTTTAGCAAAGATAGAATGACTAAGACAAACAACAAAGAAATAGCCAATAACAATTAATTTGGCTGGCTTTTTTTCCGCGAAAGCGATATCCTTTAACATTAACTTATAATGCAATGTATTTAAGTGTAAAAATAAAACTGTATTTTAGTCTGTTAAATAGCGTTTTACTTGAATAATTTTAATAACATACAGCATAAATTAGAGCAATTTATTAGAAAATATTACACTAATGAGTTAATAAAAGGTGTCATTCTTTTTTTTAGTATTGGATTGCTTTATTTTATTTTCACCCTATTAATAGAACACTTTTTGTGGCTAAACAGTACTGCTAGAACCATTTTGTTTTGGCTATTTATTATTGTAGAGTTAGCTCTTTTTGTAAAATTTATAGCTTTACCATTAGCTAAGTTATTTAAACTTCAAAAGGGTATTGACTATAAGAAAGCTTCTGTAATTATTGGTAATCATTTTACTGAGGTAAATGATAAATTACTTAATGTTTTACAATTAAAGGAAGATAGTAATGCCTCAGAGTTACTTCTTGCTAGTATTGATCAAAAGGCGGAAGAACTTAATCCTATTCCGTTTAAATTAGCGGTTAATTTTAAACAGAATGTCAAGTATCTAAAATATGCAGCTTTACCACTTTTGATAGTATTCATTTTTGTTATATCTGGAAAGTTTAATTGGTTTAGTGATAGTTACAATCGTGTGGTTAATTATCAAACAGCTTATGAGCCTCCTGCACCTTTTCAGTTTTTTGTTTTAAACGAAAACCTACAGACTAACCAAAACCAAACATTTAGGTTAATAACTACTACTGAAGGTCAAGTTTTACCTCAAGACGTACAAATTACTTATAACAAGCAAACGTACTATTTACAGCAACACCAAGCTGGTACTTTTGAATATGTTTTTGAACAGCCTAAAGAAGACATTACCTTTAATTTAACAGCCAATGGTATCACTTCTAAACCTTACACTTTAAAAGTTTTGCAAGTGCCAACATTATTAGGTTTTAATATGGTTTTGGACTATCCAAATCATACTAATAAACGTAATCAAACTGTAAAAGGTATAGGTAATGCAATGGTACCACAAGGTACTAAAATAACATGGCAGCTTAATACTAAAGCAACAACAGAAGTAGCTTTAATTGGACGTGATACTATAGCTTTTAAAAGCGAAAAATCTGGTATTTTTGAAGCTTCTAAACAATTGTATAACAGTTTTGATTATAACATAAGTACTAGTAATAACAATCTTAAAAATTACGAGAACTTAGCGTATAGTATTCAGGTTGTTAAAGATCAATATCCAGAGCTTACAATCGAATCTAAAACGGATAGTTTGGATCTGCAAACCCTTTATTTTAAAGGTCAAGTGAGTGACGACTATGGTTTAAATAAATTACAATTAGTGTATTATCCTAGTGGTAATGAAACCGAAAAGAATACAGTTAACATTCCTGTTTCAAAATCTAATTTTGATCAGTTTTTAAGCACTTTTCCAAATAGACTTCCAGTTGAAGATGGTGTTGTCTACGATTTGTATTTTGAAGTTTTTGATAACGATGCAGTTAACAATAATAAAAGCACAAAAAGTAATGTATTTACTTACCGTAAGCGTACCAAAGATGAAGAAGAGCAAAAACAACTTCAAGAACAAAATAACACAATTCAAGATTTAAATAAATCTTTAGAAAAATTTGATAAACAACAACAAGAGCTTCAGGAATTATCTAAAACTCAAAAAGAAAAATCAGAATTAAATTTTAACGATAAAAAGAAATTTGATAACTTCCTAAAAAGACAAAAGGAGCAAGAGCAAATGATGAAACAGTTTAATAAAAAGTTGAAAGACAATTTAGAGCAGTTTCAAAATGAAAATAAAGAAAAAGATCAATTTAAAGAAGATTTAAAAGAACGTCTTAAAGATAATGAAGAGCAACTTAAGCAAGACGAAAAATTACTTGAAGAATTACAAAAACTTAGGGAGAAACTTAGCAAAGAAGAATTTTCTGAAAAATTAGACAATTTAGCTAAAAAAGCAAAAAGCCAAAAACGAAGTCTACAGCAATTAGTAGAACTTACTAAACGTTATTACGTCACTAAAAAAATGGAAAAAATTAGTGAAGATCTTGATACACTTGCTAAAGAACAAGATAAACTAGCTAATTCTGATCCAAAAGAGAATTCTAAAGAGAAGCAAGACGAGTTAAATAAAAAGTTTGAAGATTTGCAAAAGCAAATGAATGACTTAGAAAAAGATAATCAGGATTTAAAAAATCCAATGGATTTTCCTAGAAATAAAAATACAGAAGATAACATTAAACAAGACCAACAAGACGCGTCTAAAGATCTTCAAGATAAGCAAGAGTCTCAAGACTCAGAACAACAAAAATCAAAACAAAAATCTGCTAAACAAAAACAAAAAAGTGCTGCTCAAAAAATGAAGCAAATGAGTATGAGTATGCAAATGCAAATGTCTGGTGCTGCTCAAGAACAGTTAGAAGAAGATATTGAAATGTTACGTCAAATATTAGATAACTTAGTCATTTTTTCAATGGATGAAGAAGCGTTAATGAATCGTTTTAAAGGAATAGAAATAAACCATAACGAATATGCTACTTATCTAAAAAAACAAAAAGAATTACGTACCCATTTTGAGCACGTAGACGACAGTTTATTTGCAATTTCATTACGTCAACCTAAATTTTCAGAAGATATTAATCGCGAGATTAATGAAGTTTATTTTAATGTAGACAAAGCTTTGGCTGAATTTTCTGAAAACAGAATTTATCAAGGTGTATCGTCTCAACAATACGCATTAACCTCTGCTAATAATCTAGCAGATTTTTTAAGTAGTGCTTTAGACAATATGCAAAATCAAATGGGTATGCCAATGCCAGGACAAGGTGAAGGAGGTATGCCAATGCCTGATATTATTATTAGCCAAGAAGCTTTAGCTAAACAAATGGAACAAGCTATGAAAAAAGGTAAAGAGGGAAAAAAAGGAGAGTCTGGTGAGAATGGCGAATCTGGTGAGAAAGGTGAATCTGGTAAAAAAGCTGATACAGGCCAAAATGGTGAGCAAGGTGAAAATGGAGAAGGAGGTAAGCAAGGTCAAGAAGGTAGTCAAGGTAAAAACGGTCAAGGTCAAAATAAAGGAGAAGGTCAAGGAGGTTCTCAAAATGGGCAAGACGGATTTAATGAAGATGTAAATGGTCAATTATTTAAAATCTATCAAGAACAACAAATGTTACGTCAAGCCTTGGAGCAACGTCTAGACAAAGAGGGTTTAGGTCAAAATAGTGATGCTAGACAATTATTAAAAGATATGGAGCAAATTGAAATGGATTTAATTAATAAAGGCTTCACCAACCAAACGCTTAGTAAAATGATGAATATTCAACATCAGCTTTTAAAAGTAGAAAATGCAGTCTTGCAACAAGGAGAAGAACAAAAGCGTCAATCTAAAACAAATACTAAGGAATTTAAAAATACAACTACAAATCCAGAGGACAGAGCTAAACAATATTTTAACACCACAGAAATATTGAATAAGCAAACCTTACCTTTGCAACAAATTTATAAACAGAAAGCACAAGAGTACTTTAAACAACAAAATGATTAATTTTAACTACGAAACTGATTTTAAGCTTCTAGATGACGCTAAAATTTCTAATTGGATATCAAGTATCATAATTAAAGAAAAATGTAATGAAGAAGAGATAAACTATGTGTTTTGTGACGACGATTATTTGCATAAGTTAAATGTACAGTTCTTAGATCACGATACTTTAACAGATATTATTAGTTTTGATTACAGTGTAGGTAAAAAGCTACAAGGTGATATTTTTATTTCTGTTGAAAGAGTTAAGGATAATGCTAAAGATTTTAATGTTGAATTTGAATCAGAATTACATCGTGTTATCATTCATGGAATTTTACACTATTGCGGTTACAAAGATAAAACGGAAGCTGATGCTTCTGAAATGAGACTTAAAGAAAATGAAGCTTTAGCCTTGCTTCAAACAATGTAATTGTTTGTTGTATATTTGCACGCTTAAATTTTTTAAGACACAAAACGTTCCACGTGGAACAATCAAATAAATAAAAATTAAATAGTGTTTAGTTTTTTAAAAAAAATAACCTATCCATTATTTAAATAAATTAAAATTATGTTTAACGAAGTTTACGATGTAATAGTTGTTGGAGCTGGACATGCAGGAAGTGAAGCAGCAGCATCTGCAGCTAACATGGGAAGCAAGACTTTGCTTATTACCATGAATTTGCAAAACATTGCACAGATGTCTTGTAATCCTGCAATGGGTGGAATTGCAAAAGGACAAATTGTAAGAGAGATTGATGCGCTTGGTGGCTACTCAGGAATTGTGAGTGACACGTCAGCTATTCAATTTAAAATGCTGAATAAATCTAAAGGACCTGCAATGTGGAGTCCAAGAGTCCAAAGTGACAGAATGCGTTTTGCTGAAGATTGGAGGTTGTTATTAGAGCAAACTAAAAATTTAGATTTCTATCAAGAAATGGTTTCTGGTTTAATTGTTGAAAACGGAAAAGTTTGTGGTGTTACAACATCACTTGGTGTGAAGATAAAATCTAAAACTGTTGTCTTAACTAATGGAACTTTTTTAAATGGATTAATTCATATTGGAGATAAAAATTTTGGTGGAGGTAGAGCAGGAGAAAGAGCTGCAACTGGAATTACAGAACAGCTTGTGAATTTAGGTTTTGAATCTGGTAGAATGAAAACTGGAACACCTCCAAGAGTTGATGGACGATCTTTAGATTTTTCAAAAATGGTAGAACAACCAGGAGATGTTAATCCTGAAAAGTTTTCTTATTTAGATACTACAAAACCGTTAACACAACAACGGTCTTGTCATATGTCTTACACGAGTAATAAAGTGCATGATTTGTTGAGAGAAGGTTTTGATCGTTCGCCAATGTTTAATGGTCGAATTAAAAGTTTGGGTCCAAGATATTGTCCTTCTATTGAAGATAAAATAAATCGTTTTGCAGATAAAGACAGGCATCAATTATTTGTTGAACCTGAGGGTTGGAATACTGTTGAATATTACATAAATGGTTTCTCAACTTCCCTACCTGAAGATGTTCAATTTAAAGCTTTAAGTTCTGTTGCTGGTTTTGAAAATGTGAAATTTTTTAGACCTGGTTATGCAATAGAATATGATTATTTTCCACCTACACAATTAAAGCATACACTAGAAACTAAATTAGTTGATGGGTTGTATTTTGCTGGTCAAATAAATGGAACCACAGGATATGAGGAAGCTGCATCTCAAGGTTTGATGGCTGGTATAAATGCTGCTTTAAAAGTGCAAGAACGTGATCCGTTTATCTTAAAAAGAGACGAAGCTTATATAGGTGTTTTAGTGGATGATTTAATTACTAAAGGTACAGAAGAGCCTTATCGTATGTTTACCTCTAGAGCAGAGTATAGGACTTTGTTACGTCAAGATAATGCTGATATCAGATTAACTCCAAAAGGTTATGATTTAGGATTAGCTTCTGATAAACGTCTTAAAAGAATGGAGGAGAAGCATCAGTCTGCGGAGCAGTTTGTACAGTTTTTTAGAGATACTAGTGTTACTCCAAAAGAGATTAATCCAGTCTTAGAAGCTAAGAATTCAGCTGCTATTAGACAGCAGGATAAGATGTTTAAAATGTTTGCTAGACCAAATATTGGTATCGAAGATATGAAGAAAATAGCATCGGTTTCTGAGTATATAAATGGTAATAATTTGGATCGTGAGGTTATTGAACAGACCGAAATTCAGGTTAAATATTCAGGTTATATTGCTAAAGAAAAAAGTAATGCTGACAAGTTATCTAGGTTGGAAAATATAAAAATTCCAGCTAATTTTGACTACTCAAAACTGCAATCTATGAGTCTTGAAGCAAGAGAAAAATTAAATAAAATACAACCTGTTACCATATCTCAAGCATCAAGAATTAGTGGAGTTTCTCCATCAGATATTTCTGTTTTACTTGTCTATATGGGACGATAATTTTATTAAAAAAGGGCTAACGTTCCACGTGGAACGTTAGCCCTTTTTTTTGTTTTACAGTTAAATTTAACTATAAAATGCCTTCTGTTTGTATCTGATTTTACTGTTTTGTTTTATTGAAATAAGTGTAAAATACATATTAATTATAATGATTTTTATGTTTAAATGGAGTGTGAAAGTGATAAGTATTTTAAGCTTTTTAACTCTAATTTATATGTTTTTTTAAACGGAAAGTAGACTTTATATTGATAAAAATCTAGCCTCTTGAAGTTGTTTTTAATTAATCTCTGAGCATAAATACAGGTTGAAATAGTATTATTTTTAGAATTAAAAAGACTTTTAAAAGTAGTTTTGCTATTCTTTTTTTAATTATATATTTAATGTTTTGGTTTAAAAAATAGATGGTTTATTCTATTTATTAATATTAAAAACAAGTAAAAAAAGAGTGGGATAGAGGTTGTTTTTATATGATTTTAATGGAAAACTAAAACGATTTTATGACGTTTTTCATTACAAAAACATGTAAAAAGAAGTCTTTTTATCTTATTTATAATTCTGTTTTTATATGATATATGCTACATAAAAACTAGTATTTTAAACTTGATTATTACAAAATAGATACTAATTTTGGTTTTGAAATTGAGATTAAGAGTATTAATTTTAGAATATTAATTAAGAAAACAAAGCTTTTTTTTAATAGACTAAACTCAAATTAAGTACAAATAGTTCAATAAATATTAATTTAAACAAGATTAAATAGATGCTTTTTAAAGAGGTATTCTAATAGAAAATATTAAAAATGAGTAATACAATCAATCAAAATATGTTCATTGAAGTTAAAGATTATTCTGTTTCTGGGGAAGTTTTTCAGTTAATACAGAATGAATCTTATGGGTTTTTAGAGACAATTCCTAAGCCATCTATTGCTAAATTACCTGAATATTATCAAACAGAAGACTATATTTCTCATACAGATTCTAAACGAAATTTGTTTGAAAAAGTATATCATAGTATCAGAGAAGTGTCTTTAAAACGTAAACTAAAGCTAATAAATTCGTTTAAAACTGATCAAAAAAAACTTTTAGATTTTGGTTGTGGTACAGGAGATTTTTTAAAATCTGCGTTAAATAAAGGATGGAATGTATCAGGAATAGAGCCAAACTCAGAGGCTAGGAGTATAGCAAATAGTAAAACTAAACAGTCTGTTTTGGATTCTGAAGGCATTAAAACGTATAAAAAACATAGTTTTGATGTTATTACTTTATGGCATGTTTTAGAACATATTCCTAATTTAGAGTCTCAAATTAGTATTTTAAAAGACTTACTTAAGCCAAATGGTGTATTAATAATTGCAGTTCCTAACTATAAAAGTTACGATGCAAACCATTATAAACAGTTTTGGGCAGCTTATGATGTACCAAGACATTTGTGGCATTTCGATAAAAAATCTATTTCTAAACTGTTTTCATCTATAAATATGACTATACAAAATATAAAACCAATGGTTTTTGATTCGTATTATGTTAGCCTTTTATCTGAAAAATACAAAAATGGAAGTATGAATTTGTTCAGCGCATTTTGGACTGGTTTTAGGTCAAATGCTAAAGCAAAGCGTTCTGGAGAGTATTCTTCACTCATTTATGTGCTAAAAAACAATAAATAATTAAAATAAGAATTGTTGTTAATGGATTTTGTGTGTAAACGCATAATCACATTAGCTTTTTTTAAAAGTCGCTTAAAAAGCTTTATTTGAGGTCAATTTTGATAAGATTTTCTTATAATCTCAATATTTGGCTATAAGATTTCCCTATTTGAGCTAAAATCTGTCAATAATTTAAAATTGATTTGTTTTATTATTTACATTTGCTCGAATTAAAAAATAATCAAAATGAAAAAAATAATTGGATTAGTAATTGTGTCTTTAGTTTTTACATCGTGTCAAAAACAAAAAATAGCTTTTATTGATAATGGAGAAGTAATTAATAAGATTCAAGAAAAAGTAGATTTAGAAGCAAGTTATAAATCTACTCTTGATAAATTTAATACCAAAAGAGATAGCTTAGGAAAAGCATTTCAAATGGAAGCTCAAAAGTTTCAAATAGAAGCTCAAAGTATGTCTGCTAAAAAAGCACAAGCTAAATATGATGAGTTAGGTCAAAAGCAACAATTATTACAACAACAACTTCAGTATGAGCAACAACAAATTTCTGAACCATTTCAAAAAGACATGGATTCGTTAATTAGTAAAGTGAAAAAATATGTAAGCAATTATGGTAAAACTAATGGTTATGATTACATTCTAGGTACAAGTGAAGCTGGACCATCTGTATTATTTGGTAAAGAAGAATTTGATTTATCAAAAACTATTATTGAAGGCTTAGATACCGAATATAAAAAATAAGATTTTTATCCTATTAAAAAAGGCGATTAACAAAAGTTAGTCGCCTTTTTTTGTTTTTTATCAGTCCTTTTAGTTTAAGTAACAATATTTATTTTGTTTAATAAATTTTATATCTACGGTTATAGAGAGGTAATTGGTAAAATGTATTAAGTAAAAATGTTATGATGTATACAATGACAATTTATCAACCAGCGTTGATTTTGACATATTACAAGTTGATATAGATGATGATAATTCAACGTTTTTATTAAGTTGATCTTCATTAAAATCACCAAATAACAACACTAGTATAGTAAATACAGTATTATTTTGGTCTATTACTTATAGTTATATAAAGAGAAATAGGAGAGAGGAGAACGCATAATATTAAACCCAAGACGAAAGACAACGTAACAGATCTACAATTTATAATATTAAACTTAAGCTTCTTGATGATAAATATTAAAATATTAACTAAAAACTCTTACTAGATTGAGCAAAGACTAATTTTTTGCTCAAAAGACTGTTTATGATTGTTATTACAATATTAAATAAAGCTTCAAATATTAATTGTAATTTCACTGTAGTCAATCTTAATGGTTTTCAGGCTTTTGTTTTAAGGTGGTAATCTTACTGGTTGGGTATATCGTTTTAGAAGTGGGTTGAAGTATTAAGTTTTGATAATTTTAAAATGTCTAAACCATTAAAAACTAAGTATATATATTATCATAATTGTTTTGGAAGGGACTCGATTTTAGAAGGTAATAAATATAAATTTCTAACGTTAAACTTGAAAAATTTTGGAAATTTAGCTCAAAAATATGATCTGAAAACAACTTTTTTCTATCTGATTGACCTCTTCTAAATTAGATAATCAGCTGCGTTTTTCTGTTAGTGATTATACTTTCGGTTTTGATATTACTCCATATAATTTCTCAAAAATATAGATGCATTTATAATTAACGAAACAGAAATATTTAATTTCGGTAACAATAAGGATAGTTTTTATTGCTTTTCATACTGAAATAAGTGAATTATTTCAGTATGAAATTTTAAAAAATCCACCTAAAAATATTGTCGTTTATGTATTATAATATGCATAAAAAAATACTAAAAATCAGTAAATCCTTGATCTGAATTCAACAACTAAAACAGCTAAAAATCTATATAAAATATTAATATTTTAGTTGGGAATAGTAATTATATAATTTTTGAAATCAGCAACCAAGTAACTGAAAATCAAATAATTATATTTGATAAATCAAAAGAAATGTGTTATATTTATGTGTTTCTCTCCAATAATTTTATGATGCTTACATGCAAAACAAAACCTTAATGACAAAAGATTATTTTTAAAAAAACAGATTTTTAAAGTAAATATGAAACCTTGTTAAAATTACTTTAAAAGGTATAAAGTCATAATAGTTGGTATAAAATAGATCACAATTGTACGCGCTCCATCGTAGTCTTTTGCAACACGTTGGCCAAATAATAATAATAACAAGGTTATAGCGCTTAAAATAGCCGAATAAAAGCCATAAACTGTATTACCATCTATAAGTATGGTTACTATTCCGATAAGTGCTAAAATGCCTGCAATAGTTTCAATTATTAATATGATAGATAGGTTAAAAGGAACCATATTGGCCATAAAAGTTTCAGAAAAATGTTCTTTTAACCAACTTACGTTTCCTTTCCAGTCTAAAACTTTGTCTACTCCTGATTGTAAAAATGTAATTGCTAAAAATAATAGTAAAATGATTTCAGTAATATTGTTTAATAAATTAGCCACGTTTTGAAGTTTTATTTATAAAAATTTATAGCGTTTGGTACTACATTTACATGGATTGCTCCAGGTTGTAGTTGTTCTCCATCTGCTTGAAAATGAGGTGTTATATTGTTAAAGTCTATACTTAATTTATCGGTTTTATAAGTCGTTACTTTATCCAAATCTAGTATTTTTCCGTTATATAATTTTAGTGCATTAAAGAGTATTGTTCTTTTTGAAAAATTAACTCCAACCGAAATATCCAAAAGTCCATCTTGTGGATTGGCCTCTTTGGTTAATTGCATACCAGATCCTGTGTACTTACAAATACCTAATTGTATAATAAAGCAATCGTTATATGTTGTAGAGGTTGATTTTGTAGTAATTGTGGTCTCAAAAAGTTTAAATCTGAATAATGCTTTTATTGCTCCAATAGCATAGGTAAGTATTCCTAAAGTGCGTTTTGATTTTACAATATCTACAACCAATCCATCATAACCAATACCAGCAACATTTATAAAATATTTGTTGGGTAAATTGTTATTATGATAGCTAATACAACCAATATCTTGAGTTGTTGTATTACCATCTATAATGGTTTGTAAAGCTTTATTAGTTTTTTTTGAAATTGAATATGTTTTAATCCAATCATTACCAGTACCAATTGGTATTATACCAAAAGTAATCTCTTTTGTATCAACTGTTTTTTGGTTAAACACACCATCAATAAAATTACTTAAAGTACCATCTCCTCCAATAATAATAAATTGTCTAAACCCTTTACTTACAGCTTGTTTAGCAATTTGTGTTTCATGTTTAGGATAGTCTGTAAACTGATAATTAATAGTAAAGTTATCTTCAAATTTTAGCTTGATGTTTTGCCATACTTTTACACCTTGTCTATTTCCAGAAACAGGATTTATTATGACAAAAAAATGCTGTTTTGAGGTGTTGTTACTCCTTTTTTGCATGAAGTAATCGTGTCAATTTTATACTAAGATCCGTAAGAATGATTTTAGAATTTCCATTACGTTCAATGTGGTAAATGGCATCATTTAATTCTTTAGAAATATCTAAAATATTGTTATTATGTACAAAAGGAGCAAACTTTGAAAGATCAAAATTTTCAGTTTTAGTTTCAAAATATACCAACTCTGAAGCACCATAATTTAGTAACATAGCTTGTCTAAAAAAGTCTAAACAAAAGTTTAAAAATTGTTTTTGAGTTTCTCTTCCTGTTTTAGCAATATCTTCACTCCATCCAATCAAATCATGAATAGCTCCTTTGTTTCCTTTTGCTTTAAAAGCAGCACGAATCCAAAAAATAAACCATTTTTCAAATTGATCGTCTTCACTATCGTGATACACCAAATCACAAGCTTTGTTATAGTTTCCGTCGGCTTGATGTGCAATTTTTGTAGCTGTAGTTTCGTCTAAATTATACTGTTTAATAATACCAGCTTTAATATCATCTTCAGCTAAAGGTGGAAAATGTAGTATTTGACAACGTGATCTAATAGTATTTATAATTTGCTCTTCATCTTCAGCAATTAGTAAAAAAAAAGTATTATTTGGTGGTTCTTCAATTAGTTTTAATAGCTTATTTGCAGCTTGGGTATTCATTTTTTCAGCCATCCAAATAAGCATGACTTTATAACCGCCTTCGTAGGATTTTAGACTTAAGGCTTTAACAATATCCAAAGCTTCATCCACACCAATTTGACCTTGTTTATTGTCTACACCAAGTAAACGATACCAATCAAATAAATTACCATAAGGTTGCTCTTTTAACAACTTTCTCCATTCTTCTAAAAACTGAGAGGATACTGGGTGTCTTTTAACCTTATCTGTAGTCGTAACGGGAAAAGCAAAATGTAAATCAGGATGAGATAAATTATCAAACTTTACATTACACGCTTGGTTACCATTGGTGTTTTCTCCAGATGTATTTTTACACAATATATATTGCGCATATGCAATAGCCATTGGTAAGGTACCAGAACCTTCAGGACCAATAAATAGTTGAGCATGAGGTATGCGTCCATGATCTGCACTTGTAGTCAAGTGTTTTTTAATGTGATTTAATCCTAAAATATTACTAAAAAGCATAGGCAAATATAGTTTTCTTGATAATTAAAAACTATTTTTATTTAAGATTGATTTTGTAGTACAAATTTATAGTATCGCACTATTTGTATATATTTGAAGAATATTAACGGTTTTAAATTTTAAAATGAAAAGGGTTTTAGGGTTACTATTTTGTGTAATAGGTTTAAGTCCTGTTAATGCACAACAAACTACTCAAAAAGATAGCTTGTTTACTGACGGTGTTGCTTTTAAAGCCCAAAACGAATTTTATATTTTTGGAGACGTTGCTGTTATTGGTAATAATATATTAAGTGATGACGATAAAGATGCATTTAATAATATGTTAGTCAATAATGATGACACTAAAATGCGTTATGTAGATATAGATAGGAATACCGAAACTTTTAACTCTAGTCAAGCCACATTAAAATTACCAAATAATTTTAAAAAAATTGCTTACGCAGGATTATATTGGACTGCAACGTATGCCTACGAAAAAGGGTCGCGTAAAGCGCAAAAAGGAAATTATATTTATAAAGGAAATGGTGAGCGATCTGAAATTATCAACCAAGTAAAATTTAAGCTACCCAATCAAACTTATCAAGATATTAAAGGAGAAGTTATTTATGATGGAGCTTCAAATAAGACACATGCTATCAACTCACCTTATGTGTGTTATGCCAATGTCACAAATGTATTAAAACAATCCGATCAAGTCCCAGGAGATTATATTGTAGCCAATATAAAAGCTACAGAAGGTTATTTATCTGGAGGAAGTGCTGGTGGATGGATGTTATACGTTATATATCAGGCACCAACAGATAACCCTAAATATATTTCTACTTATCATGGTTTTGCTTTAATTAATAAAGAAGAACCTTTAGATATTAATTTTAATAATTTTAAATCTGTCGAAAAAGGAGACGTAAAAACCAAAGTCGTTTTATCTGCCTTAGAAGGTGATGCAGCTTTAGAAGGAGACCAATTTGCTATTATAAAACAACAGGATGGAAGTTTTCAATCCTTAAGTAATGGTGCGCGTTACCAACAAAACTTTTTTAATAGTTCAATAACAAATAATAGTATTAAAAACAGAGATAGATATCCAAATAGTGAAAACACTCTTGGATTTGATATTGCAACCTTAGATATTCCTAATTACAATAACTCTATAATTAACAACAGTACTAGTCAAACAACCTTGAGACTAAAAACGCAATCGGATAGATTTTATCTTTATTTTACAGCCT
The DNA here is from genome assembly GCF_016785945.1 of Olleya sediminilitoris. Lineage (GTDB taxonomy): Bacteria > Bacteroidota > Bacteroidia > Flavobacteriales > Flavobacteriaceae > Olleya > Olleya sediminilitoris. The sequence goes on from NZ_JAEMEF010000001.1 coordinate 377,180, forward strand.
TTCAGACAGAAATTGCACAAACCTATTTTGACGATATTGTCCAAGAAAACAATCCAAATGCTAGTAAAAATGCATCTGTATCACCAGAAATTGTCAGATCACAACCAGAATCTAATCCAAGTTATAATACCAAAAAGAAACGTAAGCCATATAAATACAATAAACGCGGACTTAGCTCTAAAGCGTATAAATACTTGAAAAATAAAAAATCTACTATAATTTCAGGTATTGAAGGTGGTTATTACGTCGTAACAGGTGTGTTTTCTGAAGCAATTTTAGCAGGAAAATGGACCTCAAATTTAATAAAAAAAGGCTTCAAAGCTAATGCTTTTATAAATCCAAAAAACAGTTGGAATTACGTGTATTTATTACGTAGTGATTCTGCTGAAGAAGCCTTTAATTATGCAGAAGATTTAAAAACTAATTACAGATATAGAGACACTTGGGTGTTAAAAGCAAACCTAGACTAAACATATAAACACATAAAAATGAAAACACTAAACGACTTCAATTTTAAAAATAAAAAAGCATTAATCCGTGTAGACTTTAATGTACCATTAGACGCTAATTTTAATGTCACAGACGCTACCAGAATCCAAGCAGCAAAACCAACAATAATCAAGATTCTTGAAGATGGAGGAAGTTGTATTTTAATGTCACATTTAGGACGACCAAAAGGTGTTCAAGATGAGTTTTCATTACAACATATTGTAGATAAAGTAGAAGATATTATTGGTGTCGAAACCACTTTTGTATCTAATTGTATTGGTGAAGAGGCGGAAGCAGCTGCAGCAAAGTTAGAACCAGGTAAAATTTTGATTTTAGAAAACTTACGTTTTCATGAAGAAGAGTCAAAAGGTGATGTCGCTTTCGCGGAAAAATTAGCCAAACTTGGAGATATTTACGTAAATGATGCTTTTGGTACAGCGCATAGGGCTCATGCATCAACAACTATTATCGCTCAGTTTTTTCCAGAAAATAAATGTTTTGGAAGCCTTTTAGAGCAAGAAATTAAAAGTATTGATAAAGTAATGAAAACTGGCGAAAAACCAGTATTAGCTGTTCTTGGAGGAGCAAAAGTATCTTCAAAAATTACAATTATCGAAAATATTTTAGATAAAGTAGACCATTTAATCATAGGTGGAGGTATGACTTTTACTTTTATAAAAGCGCAAGGTGGTAGTGTTGGAGATTCTATTTGTGAAGACGATAAAATGGACTTAGCATTAGATATTTTAAAACAAGCCAAAGCTAAAAACGTTCAAATACATTTACCAGTAGATGTACTTGCAGCAAATGCATTTAGTAATGATGCAGATACGCAAGTTATAGACGTTACTAAAATACCAGATGGATGGCAAGGTTTAGATGCTGGACCAAAGTCAAAAGCGATGTTTCATGATGTGGTAATGCAATGTAAAACTATTCTTTGGAATGGACCTTTGGGTGTTTTTGAAATGGAAACATTTGCAAACGGAACCATTGAGTTAGGTAACTCGATTGCAGAGGCTACTAAAAATGGAGCGTTTTCATTAGTCGGAGGAGGAGACTCTGTTGCAGCTGTTAAACAATTTGGTTTTGAGCATAAAGTAAGCTACGTAAGTACAGGTGGAGGAGCAATGTTAGAAAGCCTAGAAGGTAAAACTTTACCAGGTATTGCTGCTATTTTAGAATAATAGACCGCTTTAACACGTTATTTTTATATAAACAAGACATAAATGCAGCAAATAAAAACATATATAATTTTCTTTTTACTCTGTATAGTGGCTACTATTGGGTATTCTCAAGACACTATACAACAACAAACAAGACTTAAACAGGACCAACTAGAAGAAGGTCAGGATTATGTAATCGATACGATTATTGATGGTCAAACTTATTTTAAAAAAGCCATAAAAGCTGTTCAAACAGTAGACTTATCAAAAGGTTTACAAGATCACGATTTTGCAGCTAAGATTGATAAAGAATGGTTGGATGAGCTGTATAGTAACACATTATTTGATACAATATACAGAGACGTTTCTAATTTAAAATATAAAGCAGTTTATTATCCAGAGTTAACTACAGACACATTAAAAGCAAGATTACAGCGCTTAAATGCTAGAACTCCTTTTAATGTCGAGTATAATCCTGGTTTAGAAAATGTTATTAAATCATTTTTAAAAAATCGTCATCAATCTTTTGAGCGTTTAATGGGATTAAGTAACTATTACTTTCCAATGTTTGAACGCGAGTTAGATAATTATGACATTCCTTTAGAAATGAAATATCTAGCAATTGTAGAGTCAGCCCTAAAACCACGTGCTAGATCTAGAGTAGGAGCAACAGGTTTATGGCAATTTATGTTTGCTACAGGTAAAGAGTATGGACTAGATGTAAGTAGTTATGTAGATGAGCGTAGTGACCCTATTAAAGCAACTATAGCAGCTTCAAGATACTTATCTAAACTTTATAAATTATTTGGAGATTGGGACTTGGCTTTAGCAGCTTATAATTCTGGACCAGGTAATGTAAGTAAAGCCATTAGACGTTCTGGTGGATATAAAAATTACTGGAATATCAGACCAAATCTTCCACGTGAAACAGCAGGTTATGTTCCTGCTTTTTTAGCAACAATGTATATTTTTGAATATGCTAAAGAACATGGTTTTGTTCAACATAAACCAGAGTTTCATTTAATTGAAACAGATACTATCCACGTTAAACAAATGATTACTTTAGATCAAGTATCAGAGTACACAGGTGTTAAAATTGAAACACTTCAGTTTTTAAATCCAGCATACAAATTAGATATCATTCCTTTTATTAAAGGTAAAAATTACACCTTAAGATTACCACGTAATATTATTGGAGCTTTTGTTAATAACGAAGACCAATTGTATGCGCATGCTAAAGCAGAACTTGATAAGCGTGAAAAACCATTACCTAAATTTCAAAATGCAGATGCAAAAACAAGATACAGAGTTAAGCAAGGTGATTATTTAGGAAAAATTGCCAGAAAATTTGGAGTTAGAGTCAGTCAAATTAAACAATGGAATGGCTTACGTAACAACAACCTTAAAATTGGTCAACGTTTAACAATTTATCCAAGAAACGGAGTGCCAGTTAGTAGATCTAAAGCAACAGCCTCAAATAATAAAAAGGCAAAAATGCTAAAAGGAAAAACCTATACAGTCCAACAAGGAGACAGTTTATGGAGTATTTCTCAAAAATTTGCAGGAGTTTCTATTCAAAATATTAAAGATTGGAACGATATTAGTGGTACTAGATTAAAACCAGGAATGAAGTTAATTATCTCAAAAGGATAAGTCGCTTTTTAAACAACATATTGAAATGAAAAAAATAGCTGTATTATTAGTATTAGTTGTAACATTTTTATCGTGCAATGAAGGATCAAAAAGCAACCAACGTATAGTCCCAAAATCATCAGGGAATTTATACAATGTTAATGTTGTTATTGATAATCAATTATGGAAAGGACAAGTTGGAGATGTGGTTAGAGACATTTTAACAACTGTAGTTCCAGGATTACCACAACAAGAACCAATGTTTGATATTAATCAAATTCCGCCTCAAGTATTTACAGGGTTTGCAACTCAAAACAGAATTGTTTTAAAAGTAGAATTAGGAGAACCGTCTGATATTAAAATAGCTAATAACCCATATGCAAAGCCTCAAAAATTAATAGCAGTAAAAGGTAAAGACAATGCAGATATTATCAAGGTTTTAAAAACGAATAAAGAAAAGATATTAGAGACCTTTAAAAACCAAGAAATAAAGGCGCGTCAAGCATTAACTTTAAAATCACCACACGTAAATAATAATATTGAAAAAGTCTTAGGATTAACGCTTAAATTTCCTTCTGCTTATAGAGTAGCAAAAGAAGATGGTTCTTTTTTCTGGATTAGAAAAAACCTAACTACAGGTACCAATAACTTTATGGTTTATCCAATTCCGTTAGAGGCTATCAATAAAGAAGGTGATATTATACAACAGGTGATAAAAATTAGAGACAGCGTTGGTAAAAAGTACATTCCAGGACCAGTTGAAGGTTCTTACATGAAAACTGAAGAAGCTTACACACCGTTTTTATTTAAAACAATAATAGATAATAAACCAGCATTTGAAGTAAGAAGTACTTGGGATATTGAAGGTACATACAACGCAGGACCATTTTTAAATTATTTAATAGAAGACAAAATCAATAACCGTTATATAGTTATTGAAGGCTTTACTTTTGCACCATCTGTTAATAAACGTGATTACGTATTAGAGTTAGAGTCTATTATTAAATCACTAAAAATAAATAAGTAACAACTTAAAACTTCAATTTAGGATATAAAAAAACCCAACGCATAGCATTGGGTTTTTTTATAAAAATAAGTAATAAAATTACTTTTTATCGTTGGTTTCTTCTTCTTTACTAGCGTCTTTAAATTCTTTAATTCCGCTACCTAGACCACGCATTAATTCAGGGATTTTCTTTCCTCCAAATAATAGTAATACTAAAACGACTACTACAGCTATTTGCCAAGGTCCAATTGCTAAAAATATACTTGCTGAAATCATAACTTTAAATTTAGATCACAAAGTTAATAATTAAACTTTAATAATAACGTTAAAACATTAACTTTAGCTTTAGCTAAAGCTGTTAGACTAAATTTTATTTACTTTTGTTTTTAATATGACAAAACCCGAAAAAAAATCTAAAAAAATTAAGAAGAAATTACTTCACAGATATCGCTTAGTAATATTAAACGAAGATACTTTTGAAGAGCGCTTATCTCTTAATTTAAACCGGTTAAATGTATTTATAATAGGTACATTATCGGCAATTATATTAATTGTATTTACTACTATTTTAATAGCATTTACGCCTTTAAAAGAATACATACCTGGATATTCTTCTACTTCACTTAAAAAGAAAGCGGTTAAATTAAGTTCTAAAACAGACTCTTTACAACGTGTTATTGATTTAAACGAAAAATATTTTGCTTCAATAAAACAAGTATTAAAAGGCGAAGTAAGTACTGTGCAATTTGACAGAGACTCAATAATACAAGCAGCAAAATTAGAAGCAAGTCAGATTGACTTAAGTCCAATCAAAGAAGATTCGTTATTAAGACAAAAAGTAGATAAAGAGGATAAATATAATTTATTTGAAACTGCTACATCAAGAGCAAACTTTGTACTATTTCCACCAGCAAGTGGTACCATAAGCCAAAGCTATAACAGTAAAACCAAGCATTTTGCTGTAGATGTTGTTTTAGCTAAAGACACACCAATTAAAGCCACAGCAGATGGAACAGTAATTTTTGCAGAATGGACAGCACAAACAGGTTTTGTAATTATTCTAGAGCATAGTAATGGACTAATATCTGTTTACAAGCATAATGCTTCTTTAACTAAAGCACAAGGTGATTTAGTTAAAGCAGGAGAGGTAATTGCAACGTCTGGTAATACAGGAGAATTAACTACAGGACCTCATTTACATTTTGAATTATGGAGTGATGGTTATTCAGTAAACCCAACTAATTTTATAGATTTTAAATAATGCTATCAATAAAAGCAGCTTTAGCAAAACCCTTTGCAAAACGCATATATAAAAAAGTTCAAAAATGGGCCAACAACCCTATTGAAACTCAAGATAAAGTCTTTAAAGAATTAATAAGCGAAGCAACTCAGACCGCTTTTGGTAAAGATCACGATTTTGTAAGTATCAATACCTACCAAGACTTTGTTAACCGAGTTCCGATAAGAGATTACGAAGCCTTAAAACCTTACGTAGATCGTGTAGTTGCAGGAGAAGAAGATGTGCTTTGGAAAGGAAAACCTATTTATTTTGCTAAAACCTCAGGAACAACCTCAGGAGCAAAATACATACCATTAACCAAGCAAAGTATGCCTAATCATGTAAATGCAGCTAGAAATGCGATACTGTTATATATACATGAAACTGGTAACGCTAAATTTGTAGATGGTAAAATGATTTTTTTACAAGGAAGCCCAATACTTACAGAGCAAAACGGAATTCAGTTAGGTCGTTTGTCAGGTATTGTTGCACATTATGTTCCAAAATATTTACAAAAAAATAGAATGCCTTCTTGGGAAACTAATTGTATTGACGATTGGGAAACTAAAGTAGATGCAATTGTAGAAGAGACAGTCAATTTAGATATGTCTATCATCTCAGGAATTCCATCTTGGGTACAAATGTATTTTGAAAAACTACAGCTTAAAACAGGTAAAAAGGTTGGAGATATATTTAAAAATTTCAATCTTTTTATTTTCGGAGGTGTTAATTACGAACCTTACAGAGCTAAATTTGAAAATCTAATAGGTCGTAAAGTTGATAGTATAGAATTATATCCAGCAAGCGAAGGTTTTTTTGCATATCAAGATAAACAAAACCAAAAAGGGATGTTACTTCAATTGGATTCTGGTATGTTTTATGAGTTTGTAAAAGCGGACGAGTTTTTTGATGATAATCCAAAACGTATCACCATTAAAGATGTTGAGGTTGGCGTAAATTATGTTATGTTAATTTCAACAAATGCTGGACTTTGGGCTTATAATATTGGTGATACAGTTATGTTTACAGACACAAAACCTTATAGAGTTATTGTATCTGGACGTATAAAACATTTTATTTCTGCTTTTGGCGAACACGTTATTGGTAAAGAAGTAGAACAAGCTATAAAAGAAGCAACAGCAAACACAAATATTAGAATTAACGAATTTACAGTTGCACCTCAAATTAACCCAAAGTCAGGTTTACCATATCATGAATGGTTTATAGAATTTGAAAATCAACCTGAAGATCTTTCCGCTTTAGCAAAAAAAATAGACCAGTCTTTACAACAACAAAACAGTTACTATTTTGATTTAATAGCAGGCAAAGTTCTGCAACCTTTACAGATTAGTAAAGTCGAAAAAAATGGATTTCAAAACTATATGAAGTCAATAGGAAAATTAGGAGGACAAAATAAAATACCACGTCTTGCCAATGATCGTAAAATTGCAGACGCTTTAAAAGGGTATTTATTACCTAAATAATATTATCTTTGAACGTTAAATATTCCATATGAGTAGCATGATAAAGAAACATGAAAGAACGAGAGCTCAAGAAAGCTCAAATGCAATAGAACGCATGTATATAACTATGCGTCACTTGTTTAATAGAGGTTTTTATAAGCCAATGGGTGTGTCTGGAGAGACCTTAAGAGAAGCATTATTAGTGCTTAGACCAGAAATTTATGGATCTATTGCTGACGAAAAGGCAGAACTTGAAGGCTTACTTTACGTTGTAGACAGGTTACCTCATGGTATTGAAGAATGCCGATTTATAAATTTAACCAGTGATGAAGGTTATAAAGACTCTCATTTTGAATCAATAATTCCACCTAAACGTAGAAGAAATTGTTACAGAATTGACGATGAGCAAATGAATATTGAGATTACAAGAGGACGCTCTGAAATCTACGATATTTTAACCCACTTAACCTTTTTATTTGTCGAGTCTCATAAAATAAGCAAACGCGTTATTATTGATGATAACGGTTCTACTACACGTGATTGGCAAAAATTAGAAGCTGCAGTACTTAACAAGAAAAAGTTAACCCAAAAAGAACGCGAAATAGCAATCACACATACTGCTAATATTTTAGGTCGTACGTTTAAAGAGTTATCAAGTGTATACAATGTATTTGCACTTCCAAATAAACCAGAACGTTTATTACAAATTGTATATTGGTTAGGTAAATTAGCTATTGAAGAAGTGGTTAGTAATAATAAACGTACTGTAACGTTTAGCCCTGTTTTAAGAGAGCGTTTAGGACACCATATTCATGGCGAAATTTGGGCAAATACAATAAAAGAAACACTTAAAAAAGAAGGGCTTTTAGAAAGACCAATCCATATTATTAGTGCAAATTTACATAGTGTAATGAATACGCTTTACGCACCAATAGCCTTAAAAGCAGAAACCTCTAAATCAGAAATTTTTAAGGTTTATGAAGCATTAAGTCAAAGTGATAATAAAGCCTTACGAAATAAAGTGATCCAAAAAGCTGAAAAGCAAGGGATGATTTATATTAAAGATACATCAGGAACAAATATTGATGTTCAGATTTTTGATACTTCAAAAATAGACTTATCTAAAACAGATTTAAATCTACCTAAGCAAGATAATAAATCAGAAGCACCTGTACTTTTTGTGATGGATTATGCTTTTGGTGAACAAGCTTATGAAACTATTGACGAGTTTTTAAAGCCTTTTACTGATGAAGATAAAAAAACGCATTTAAATATCGAGTCTATTTCTATAATGGGAAAAGCAGGAATTTTAGAAGGCGGAAAAGGTGATATTATGATTCCTTCTGCTCATATTTTTGAAGGTACAGCAGATAATTATCCATTTAAAAACGAACTTTGTAAATCTGATTTAGAAGGTCAAGGTGTTGAGGTTTTTGAAGGATCAATGATAACTGTATTAGGAACATCTTTACAAAATAAGGATATTTTAAAATTCTTTTATAATTCAACATGGAATGTTATTGGACTAGAAATGGAAGGAGCGCATTATCAAAAAGCCATACAAGCAGCATCAAAAGTTAGAGCTAGTATAAGTCCTGATGTTAAAGTAAGGTATGCTTATTACGCTAGTGATAACCCATTAGAAACTGGAGGTACTCTAGCATCTGGAGGATTAGGAACCTCTGGTGTCAAACCAACCTATCTAATTACAAGAAAAATCTTACAACAAATATTTAATTAATAATTATAAACAAAATGAGTCAAGAATCACCTAACAAGAACGATAATAATAAATCAGAAGAAGTAGATTTATTAGTCTTTTTTAACTTAATAGGGAGTGCTTTTGGTAAAGTTTATTCTTTCTTTGAGAAGATTGTAATGACTATTTATAAATTGATTATAGCTATTCTAAAACACTTATTTGCTTCTGCTAAATGGTACGCTTTAGGATTAATTCTAAGTTTTTCTTTAGGTTGTTTAATAGATAGTTATAAAGAAAATTATTATGGAGCTAATATGTTTATCGAAACAAACTTTAATTCAACTAGACAAGTTTATGAAAATATACGAAATCTTAAACAGTTAGCATCAATAGACCATGATAGTAAGGAAATAGCAAGACAATTAAAAATAACAGAAGAACAAGCTAGTCACATAAAAAACTTTTACATAGTTCCTGATATTGACAAAAATACGCAAATGGAAATGTATATTGAATATAGGTCAACATTAGATTCCGTTTCAAAATTAAAGTCAACTTTTAAAGATTATTTAAAGGGTTTAAACAATTATAGTTTTACAGCTCATAAATTAGCTGTTTTATCAACAGATAAAAATATTTATAAAAATTTAAAAAATAATTTTATTGCCTTTTTAAGAAAAAACCCATATTTAGATTCTCTAAAAAATATAAATATTATAAATATCAAGGCTAAAATCACTGATTTAAAAAGTCAAATAAACAAACTTGACTCTTTAAATAATAGTTATTTATCAATTAGAATTAAAGAGTCTGACAAATCTGTGAATTCTAAAGGAAGTAATGGTACAAATTTTTATATGGGTAATTCCCAACCAAACGAATTATTAGTTGATGAATCTAAGATTACATCCCTTTTATTTTCTTTAAAACAAGAAAAAACAGAATTAGAAAACGAACTTAACCTAAATCAAAATATTATAGATGTTGTATCTGATTTTCCACCATCTGGTTACGATGTTTCAGAGTGGACTGATTATAAAAAATATACATTACCCATTTTAACACTTATGTTTATTTTTATTGTAATTATGTTACTTAATTTAAATCGTTTTTTAAAACAACATAACGAGTAATTTAAGTTTTATGGGTAAATCAACAATATTAGTAACTGGAGGAGCAGGTTTTATAGGGTCTAATTATATTAATTATTTTCTAGATCGTTATCCTCAAAAAAATATTGTGAACATTGATAATTTGACTTATGCAGGAGATTTATCTAATTTAAGGTCTATTGAAAATCACAAAAATTATACCTTTATTAAAGGGGATATTTGTAATAAGGAGTTAATTGAAAAATTATTTTTAAAATATCAATTTGAAGGAGTGATTCATTTTGCTGCAGAGTCTCATGTTGATAATTCAATTACTAATCCTAGTGCTTTTATAGATACAAATATAACAGGAACATTCAATTTGATTGATGTTGCCAAAGTACATTGGATGACATCTCCCTTCAAGTTTAGAGAAGGTAAGGAGAATAATCGTTTTCACCATATATCTACAGATGAAGTCTATGGTAGTTTAGGAGAAATCGGTTTATTTACAGAAGAGACACCTTACGCTCCAAATAGTCCTTATAGTGCTTCAAAAGCATCATCAGATCTAATTGTACGAAGCTATTTTCATACTTATGGAATGAATGTAGTGACTACAAATTGCTCTAATAATTATGGGCCAAAACAACATGATGAAAAGTTAATACCTACTATTATAAAAAAAGCTATTTCAGGTGAAAATATTCCAATTTATGGTGATGGTAAAAATATCAGAGATTGGTTATATGTAGTTGATCACTGTAAAGGGATTGATTTAGTTTATAAAACAGGAAAAGCAGGGGAAACTTATAACATTGGAGGAAGAAATGAGCGTAATAATTTAACAATTGTTGACAGTATATGTTCAATTTTAGATAAAATTAGACCATCTAGTAAATCCTATAAAGAACAAATAACATTTGTTAAAGATAGACCTGGACACGATTTTAGATACGCAATAGATGCATCTAAAATAGAAAAAGAATTAGGTTGGAAAGCTGATGAGGATTTTGAATCTGGAATTAAGAAAACAATAGATTGGTATTTAGCGAAGTATATTAATTAAAAGAGTTAAAAATGAAAGGAATAATACTTGCAGGTGGTTCAGGCACTAGACTTCACCCATTAACTAAAGTATTAAGTAAACAGTTGATGCCTATTTACGATAAGCCCATGATATATTATCCTTTAGCGACTTTAATTAACGCTGGTATCAGAGAGATTTTAATTATTTCAACTCCAGATCATTTACCCTTATTTCAACAATTATTAGGGAATGGCTCGCATTTAGGTTGTGAGTTTCAATATGAAGTTCAAGCTGCTCCTAACGGATTAGCGGAAGCTTTTATTATAGGGAAAGAGTTTATTGGTAAAGACAAAGTAGCATTAATTTTAGGTGATAATATATTTTATGGAACAGGTTTATCCGATTTGTTAAAATCAAATAATGATCTCGATGGAGGTATAGTTTACGCTTATCATGTTACAGACCCTGAGCGTTATGGTGTTGTAAACTTTGATCAAAATGGTAAAGCATTATCTATTGAAGAGAAACCTCAAAAACCAAAATCTAATTACGCAGTTCCTGGAATATATTTTTATGATAATAGTGTTATACAGATAGCTGAAAATATAAAACCAAGTCATAGAGGAGAATTGGAAATTACAGATGTAAATAAAGTGTATTTAGAAAAAGGTAAACTACAAGTATCAATCTTGGATAAAGGTACCGCTTGGTTGGATACAGGTACATTTAATTCTTTGATGCAAGCGTCACAATTTGTTCAAGTTATAGAAGAACGTCAAGGTCTAAAAATAGGAGCTATTGAAGAAGCGGCATATAGAAGCGGATTTATATCAAAGCAACAATTAATAGATTTAGCAACACCATTACTTAAAAGTGGTTATGGAGAGCATTTAATTAGTTTAGTAAATCAATAATTCATGAATATAGTCCAAACAAAACTTAAAGACTGCTATATTTTTGAGCCAACTGTATTTGGTGATAATCGTGGTTATTTTTTTGAAAGTTATAATAAAGTAAAATTTGAGTCTTTAATAGGTAAATCCGTTAACTTTATTCAAGACAATGAGGCGTTTTCTAATAAAGGTGCTTTAAGAGGACTTCATTTTCAAAAAGGAGAATTTGCTCAAGCAAAATTAGTAAGAGTGACTCATGGTCTTGTATTGGATGTAGCAGTAGATTTGCGAAAAGATTCTGAAACCTTTTTACAACACATCGCTGTAGAGTTGTCTTCGGACAATAAAAAACAATTGTTTGTGCCTCGAGGATTTGCTCATGGTTATGTCGTTTTAAGCGATACAGCAATGTTTAATTATAAATGTGACAATGTTTATAATAAAGCATCAGAAGGTGGTGTAATCTATAGTGATCAAGACTTAAAAATAGACTGGAAACTTAATCCTGAGCTATTTATTGTTTCAGAGAAAGATAAAATCCTTCCAACAATAAAAGAATTATATTAATGAAAAAAATCCTTGTAACAGGTTCAAAAGGACAACTAGGATTATGTTTAAAAACAAAATCTAAAGAGCTAAATACTTTAGATTTTGTTTTTTTAGATAGTAAAGAATTGGATATTACTAATGTTAATCAAATAAACCAAGTTTTTAAAAACAATAACTTTGATTATTGCATTAATTGTGCTGCATATACTGCAGTTGATAAAGCAGAAGATGATAATGACAAAGCATATAATATAAACGTCTTTGGAGCCAGAAATTTAGCTCAAGCCTCTAAAAAATTTAAGGTCATATTAATTCATATATCAACAGATTTTGTTTTTAATGGTAAGGCTAAAAAACCTTATAAAGAAACAGATTTAACAAGCCCTTTAGGTGTATATGGAGCTACGAAGTTAAAAGGTGAAAAAGAAATTCAATCAATTTTAAATGAGTACTATATAGTTAGAACCTCTTGGCTCTACTCAGAATTTAAAAATAATTTTGTAAAAACAATGCTTAATTTAGCAACTAGAAAGACTGAGTTAAGTATAATTAATGACCAAATAGGAACACCTACTAACGCGAATGATTTATCAGACGTAATAGCAAAAATAATTAGGAGTGATAAAAACAAATTCGGCTTATATCATTACAGTAACTTAGGAGAAACAACATGGTATGAATTCGCACAAAAAATTTTTGATTTAACTAATACTAAAATCAAATTAACACCTATAACTACAGCTCAATATGTAACCAAAGCATTAAGACCCAAATATAGCGTCATGGATAAATCAAAAATAATAGACACCTTTGATTTAGAGATTTTAAATTGGTCTAAAAGTTTAGAAAAAAACATCACTAAAATGTAATTATATTAAAACATTTATTTAAAATTAATTCATAACTAAATATTTAAAACAAATAAGTACGTTCTGTATTTTAAGAAGAATTCCTACCGTACATGACATAAACACTAGTACTAATTTAATTTAAGAGTAAACAAGAAAGACTAATAATTGGTTTTCACTTTAAAAACAATATCTTTGACCCATATTATGGTAATTTCATAACCAATTAGTTAAAAAATAGGAATATAATGCAACAAAAAAAAGCACTAATAACAGGTATAACTGGTCAAGATGGATCTTTCTTAGCTGAGTTATTAATTGAAAAAGGATATGAAGTACATGGTGTAATCAGAAGAAGTTCTTCTTTTAATACGGAAAGGATAGAACACTTGTATATTGATGAGTTAATTAGAGACCTGCACTCTAACAGAAAAATAACACTTCATTATGGTGACATGACGGATACTTCAAACTTAATAAGATTAGTTAAGCAAATTGAACCAGATGAAATCTATAATTTAGCAGCACAATCGCATGTTAAAGTCTCTTTTGATTTGCCAGAATATACTGCTAAAACAGATGCTTTAGGCACGTTAAGCTTATTAGAGGCTGTTAGGATATGTGAGTTAGAAAAGAAAACTAGAATATATCAAGCATCTACTTCAGAGCTTTATGGAAAAGTACAAGAAATCCCTCAGAAGGAAACGACTCCTTTCTATCCAAGATCTCCCTATGGAGTTGCAAAAATGTACGCATATTGGATTACAAAAAATTATAGAGAATCTTACGGTATGTATGCTGTTAACGGTATCTTGTTTAATCATGAGTCTGAAAGACGTGGGGAAACATTTGTAACTAGAAAAATCACCCTTGCAGCCTCTAGGATTGCGGAAGGAACTCAAGATAAATTATATTTAGGAAATTTAGATTCGTTAAGAGATTGGGGATATGCTAAAGACTATGTTGAGTGTATGTGGCTAATGTTACAACACCCAGAGCCAGAAGATTTTGTAATAGCAACAGGAAAGCAATATTCAATTAGACACTTTAGTGAATTATCATTTAAAGAAGTAGGAATTGATATTATATGGGAAGGTAAAGGTGTAGAAGAAATCGGTAAATGTAAAAAAACAGGCAAAGTATTAATAGAAGTAGATCCAAAATACTTTAGGCCTGCAGAAGTTGAAACTTTACTTGGTGATCCATCAAAAGCAAACAAATTATTAGGATGGAACTCTAGTAAAACCCCAATTGAAGAGTTAGTTAAAATTATGATCAAACATGACCTTCAATTAGCAAAAAAAGAACACACTATAAAAAAATCATTTGATTAAAAATATTTTATAATGAGATATACCTTATCTGATAATACTTGGGATAATAAAGAGTTTGAAGCTTTAAATGAAGTTATAGCATCTGGATTCTTCTCAATGGGAGAAAAAGTAAAAGCTTTTGAACTGGACTTTGCTAAAAAATTCAATTCAAAATATGCAGTGATGTCTAACTCTGGATCATCAGCTAATTTATTAGCAATAGCAGCTTTAGTTTATTCAAAAAAACTTAACGCTGGTGATGAGGTTTTAGTACCTGCTGTATCTTGGAGTACAACCTACTTTCCCTTATCTCAACATAATTTAAAATTAAAGTTTATTGACATAGATGCAAAAACTTTAAATATAGACGTTACTCAAGTAGAAGCAGCAATTACCCCTAATACTAAAGCTATCTTTGCAGTAAATTTACTTGGTAATCCAAATGATTTTGATACATTAAATAACATATGTAAAAAACATAATTTAATCCTTTTAGAGGATAATTGTGAATCAATGGGAGCTTTTTATAAAGGTAAAGCTGCCGGAACAATTGGAGAAATGGGAACATACTCTACTTTTTACTCTCATCATCTTTGCACAATGGAGGGAGGGATGACAGTTACAGATAACGAAGAGCTTTATCATTACATGTTATCTATTAGAGCGCATGGTTGGACAAGAAACCTACCAAAAGACAGTAAAATATATAAGAAAAAAGAAGATGCTTTTTACGAAAGCTTCAATTTTATAATGCCAGGATATAACCTAAGACCAATCGAAATGGAAGGGGCTTTAGGAATTGAGCAATTAAAGAAATTAGATGGTATTATTGATCAAAGACGTGAAAATGCTAAATATTTTAAATCTCAAATTAATGGCTTAGAAGGATATAGATTTCAACAAGAAACAGAGGACAGTTCTTGGTTTGGGTTTGCAATAATTTTAGAAGGAAAAAACAAAGGTAAGAGAAGCCAATTAGTGAAACTTTTAGATCAAAATAATATTGATGCAAGACCAGTTGTTGCAGGTAATTTTGTGAGAAATAAAGCAGTTGAGTATTTAGATTATAGTGTGCATAATTCATTGGAAAATGCTGATTACATTCATGACGAAGCTTTTTTTGTAGGTAATCATTCTAAAGACAATAAAGAGCATGTAGACCGTTTAATAAGTTGTCTTAAATCTTTTTCAAATGCATAAAGATGCTAAAATATATGTAGCTGGACATAATGGTATGTTGGGCTCTGCTATTGTAAGAGCACTAAAAAAAGAAGGTTATCACAACATTGTTTTTAGAAGATCTTTTGAATTAGATTTAAAAAAACAAGAAGCAGTTAATAGTTTTTTTAAAACCGAAAAGCCAGAATATGTATTTTTAGTTGCTGCAAAAGTTGGTGGAATTGGTGCCAATATTGAAAGGCCAGCTGAGTTTTTATATGATAATTTAATGATTAATTCCAATATCATCGAAGCTGCATACCAAAATAAAGTGTCTAAATTACTATTTTTAGGTAGTTCTTGTATATACCCAAGATTATCTCAACAACCTATGAAAGAAGAGTACCTTTTAGATGGTAAATTAGAGCCAACTAACGAAGGGTATGCCTTAGGCAAAATTGCAGGAATTAAACTTTGCGAGTATTATAATAAGCAATATGGGACAAACTTTATATCAGCAATGCCACCTAATTTGTATGGTGAAAATGATAATTTTGATCCAGCACATTCTCATGTTATAGGAGCTCTTTTAAGAAAATTTCACACTGCCAAAATAAACAACGATTCAGAGGTAGTAATGTGGGGTACGGGAAGTGCTAAAAGAGAGTTTATGTATGTTGATGACGCAGCTAGTGCTTGCTTATTTTTAATGAATAACTACAATGAGAATCAACATATTAATATTGGTTCAGACGAGGATGTTCAAATCTTAGAATTAGCAGAAATAATTAAAGGAATCACAGGATTTGAAGGTCAAATAGTTAAAGATACTACAAAACCAGACGGTATGCCTAGAAAGCTAATGGATAGCTCTAAAATGCATGAGTTAGGTTGGAAACACTCTGTTGAATTAAAAGAGGGGTTAGAAAAAACCTTTAAATTTTTTTTAGAACAAGAAAAACAAAGATAAATTTTACAAAATGAAGTTTTTTAAAATAATAATTTCACTAAGCATCTTATCGTTTTGTTCTTGTAATAATAACAAAACAATAAAAGCAGTTTTTCAACCAGATGAAATTCTGGGTAAGGATGTAGTTATATCCGAGGCATATGAAGAGAGAAACTACTCGCATTTAGAGAGATTACATTTATTATCGTTGACAGTTCAAGATACTATAGACAATGATAGTCGGTTTTTAATTCGTTTTGGGTTTGCTTCAATTCCTCAAACTGCAAAAATAGATTCAGCTTTTATATATTTGAAAGCAATCGAACCTGGACATTTTGGAGAGAAAAATTCGTTTTACATACAACGCTCTAAATCAGTTTGGATTAATAAAGACGTCAATTGGCAGAATCAACCAGAAGGAGACGAAACTGATCAAATTTTAATAGATGCTCCAACAGATAAAATGCAATCCTACAAAATAGACGTTACTAATTACGTTGAAAATGTAATTAATAAAACCTATCCTAATTATGGATATATATTTAGGCTAGAGAGTGAAGAAAAGCCTTATAAAGGTATTCGATTTTGCTCCAGTAATCATTTAAATGAAGATAGTAGGCCTAAATTAGAGGTTTTTTATAGAGAATAAAATAGTGTCATAAATGAATTCAGTTTTATTTCAAATTAATAATAATAAGCAGAAAATTTCTTTTCTGCTTATTTGTTTATTAATGTTTTTCCCGATGTTTGAGGTTAAAACTAACTCTAAAATTATACTGTTTTTTTTTATTTTTAGTGTCGTATTAAATTTTAAAAAAGGAATTAACTCTATTAAGAATACCCCTTTAAAAGGCTTGGTAATAAATAGTTTGTTTTTTTTACTATTAATAGTTTCTATAATTTATACTTCGGACAAAAACACAGGGCTTAAAATTATTACCAGACAATTATCGTTTATTTTATTTCCAATAATTGTTTTTTATTTTATTAATCTTACAAAAAAACAACTAATTATTTTAGCTAAATTATTTGTCTTAGCTAACGTATTATCTGTTCTTTATTTGTGTTTTAAGCTTTCTGAAAACGTCTCTATTTTAGAAGTCGCTACTAATAATTTTGATTTTAGATCAATAATTAATACAGGCACTTATAAGGATTGGCATCCAACGTATATTAGCGCGTTTATATTGACTAGTATAATATTATTGATTGAGTCTTGTTATTCTGTAAGTAAAAAGGCTTATAAAGCATTAGTTATAGTAATTGTAATAGCACTTAGTTTGTTTTTATTTATGCTTAATTCTAGAGCAGTAGTATATTCTTATATTATCATTATACCTGTATATATATTTATAAAAACCAAAACTCTAAAAGGTAGAGTTATATTTCTTTTATTATGTATTCCGTTTTTAGTTGGATTTTATTATTTATTGATGAATAATTTTTCTTTAAATTATAGGTTAGTACTGCAACTAGAGAAAGTGTATACTTGGTTGACAGACGCTACAGTGTCTACAAGTGGTATAGATGGTAGGTATTTTATAAACCAATGTAATACCAATTTGTTTTTAAATAATCCATTTTTAGGCTATGGAATTGGAGATGTAAGTTATAACTTAAGTAATTGCTATTTGGACATGGAGTTTATAGAATTGTACGAAAATAATCTAAACACTCATAACAACTATTTTTATTTATTGTTGTCTGGTGGTTTAATTACACTTTGTGCATTTTTAGTTTTAATAATTAACAATATGATTTTGTCCATAAAAACTAAAAATTATGCTTATTTCTTTGTTTTAACCCTATTAATGGTGGTGTTTTTAACAGAGACATTTTTTGAAAGATTAAACGGGATTATATTTTTTTCAGCCTTTAATTCATTGTATTATTATTACGTTTCAAATTTTCAAAAATTAAATAATGAGTATTAAAAATAATCTATATAATATATTTGGGGGAGCAGGTAGAGCTATTCTGTTTCTTTTAACCATCCCATTGATGGTTAATTATATGGGTGTGGAAAAATTTGGTGTTTGGGCTCTAATTACTTCTATTGGTAACATAGCCTTAATGCTTGATGTCGGTATTGCTTCTACAACAATGCACTTTGTTTCAGAAATTAATGCTCTGGAAACTAAGGAGGAGGTAGAGCATAAAACTAAAACAGTTATACCCATTTTACTTATAATTAATGTTTTGCTTAGTGCAATTGTAGCGATATCTTTTTTGTTTTTTACTACAGAAATAGCACATATTTTTTTAAATAATAGTATAGTCAGTGATGATATTATTATTGCCTTAAGATGGATTGGTTTATACTCTTCAATAATGTTAATTCAACATTTGTTTTCAGGTATTATGCAAGCTTACAATCAATTTTTGACAGTTAACATTATTAAATTTATTAATATTTTTGTTATAAATATTGGGTTATTGGTTTTTAGTTTTTTAGAAGAAGACTTTGTAACACTTACATTTTACATGTTTTCAATTAGTATTTTAACCTTATTGACTTACATTTATTTAGCCTCAAAAAAGTTAAATATTTTTAAAATAAAACCCAAATTTGATTATCAAACTACAAAAAACATTATAAGTTATTCTGGAACAACTTGGGTTGGTTATTTCGGAAGTGTTATTTTTACCCAATTTGATAAAATAATCATAGGTAAAATAACAACACCAGAAATACTAGGTATTTATGCAGCAATAATTTCTATCACTAGTTATATTAGTTCAATTGCAACTGTTGGGTTACAACCAATAATTCCGAGGCTTACAGAGCTTTGGACCAAAGTTAAAACAAAAAAGGAAGAATTTGTAAATGAGTATAAACACGCTATCCAATTTAATACTTTCTTGATATTCTTTGCATCCCTTTTAATGCTAATCATTTATAAGGTGTTATTAGAAAATATTATGAATATTAATTTAGATATCTATCCAGATTCTATTTTAGCTTTCAAATTAGCTATTTTTATATATGCATTTAATTCTTTAAGTATTCCAGGGTTTTACACACTTATGGCAATTAAAAAGACAAAGTATATTGGGATTTGGCAGTTGACAGGTTCTTTTCTAGCATTATTTAGTATTTATTTATTTGGTCAATCTTATGGTTTATACGGTGTAATTATTGGTAATATTGGATTAATTATAACTTTAATGTTTAATATTATTACAGCTAAGATTATTGTAAAAAAACCGTTTGAATGGTTTAAATATATCTTTAAACCAATACTAATTTTTAGTATTACAATTAGTTTAATTTTAATGGTTAATAATGTTTATCTAGACTCTTTATTTGCCTTAATTGCAATTATTTTATTAGTGATTTGGTATTTTAATCAACAACCAGAATTATTAATTATTATTTCTAACGTTATAAAGAAGAGGAAAAATGAAGTTCTTTAAATTTCTTAGCGAAAACCTTTTTAAGAAGTCTTTTGTTATAATCTTCATTTTGACATTCTTCTTGTATTCATTTTCATTTAGATTTAGTTTTTTACTTTATATTGTACCTTTAGCTTTTTTTATTGCCTATCTTTTTTTTAATAGAAATTTTAAAATAAAACTTAAAGCTTTAATCTTTTACTTTTTATTAATATCATTTGCACTTTTATTATTTGCTGGAGGTCTAATTGATTTTGATTTTTTAGTTAGAGTTAAATCAGCTATGTATCTTGCTTTATTTTTTATACCAATGAGTTATATTTTTTATTGTGAAGTAGATAAACATGATTTACAAACCACATATAAAAATTTATTATTGTCCTACTTTATACTTGGGCTTTTTATATTCTTTCTACATTCTAATGGTTTAATAAATAGTAATAGATATCAGCATGTAGGTAATATCTTGGCAGGTTTAACAATTTTACTTTTTGGTCTTAAATCTAAATGGTATAAATGGGTTTTTATTTCTATAATTTTCTTTTTATTGCTTTTATCAGGCTCTAGACAAGCACTTGTAGGGCTAGTATTTACTTTAATGGTGTACTTGTTAGTGTCTAACTTTAAAAGCGTTATGTACGCTACTATAGTAGGTTTAATTATATTTTTAAATTGGGATTATATTTTTAAAAAAATTGAATTATTTGCTCATGAAAAAAATATAGCAACACTAATACGTATGACTTATGCAATTAAATCTAATGGAGGTGCGAGTGTACAAGTAAGATTTGACATTTATAAAAATTTGATTCAAGAAATTAATTTTTTACCCAACCTTTCTTTTTCTCCAAATAAAGATTCATTGTTACCACATAATTTTTTTCTTGAATATTTCGTAACCTCAGGTTATCTTCTAGGAAGTCTATTTTTTATATTTATTATATATCTTTTTATACAGACTATTTACAATCATAAAAACAATGTTTTAGTATATTTTTCAATATTCTATTTTGTTCCCTTTAATGTGTCTTCAGGTTTGACATCCGCAAAATATTTTTTATATTATTGTTTGTTAGTCATTATTATTCAATCAAAAAAAGTAAAGTATGAAAGTCTTATTAGTAAGCGGAAGTGTAAGTAATTCAGGTCATGGGACTGTGTATTTAAACAATATACATAAAAACTTAAAGGATATTGATACAGATATTTTTGTACCCAAAGATGCTATTTTAGGAGACACGGATATTGATGTAAACAGCATACATAAAAGTGATTTAAGCTTCTCTAAATTATCAAGGCAAAACTATGCTAAGTATGGTAAATTGGGTATAGTTAAAAGGGGTTTCGACAGGGTTTTTAATGGTATTAAATTTCACAAAGATTTACTAAAACATTTAAAAATTAAAAACTATGATGTTGTCCATATTCTTGATTCAGAATATATATCGTATTGGTATTTAGCTAAAAAACTAAAAAACAAGCATGTAAGATTAGTTTACACATTACATGCTTCAGATTTTAATTTGCAATCTTTTACAATTGGATCGGTTTACAAGTATCTAATTAAAACTATGCTAAACAAAAGTTTTAGTAAAACTGCCCATGTTGTATGTCATGGAGAGTGGATTAAGGATAGATTAGTTTTGGCATTTCCAAAATTAAAAAACAAAATTTCTGGTATTGATTACCCAAGTAATGCGTATACAAAAATTGATAAAGACAACCTTAAAGCAGAACTTGGAGTACCTTTAGATAAAACTATTATATCATTTTTAGGAATGATAAGACGTGACAAAAAAATAGAGGTTGCAATTCAAACTATTAAACAATTACCAGATAATTTTCATTTTGTTATAGCAGGAAGTTTATCTGATTATAAGTTAGAAGAGATTGAAAGCCTAATAAAAGAGGCTAAAATAGAAAGCAGAGTAACCAGAACATTTAAATATTTGAGTTTAAAAGAATATGAAGATAATTTTAAGGCTTCAGATATTTTTTTATCAACACATAGTGATAGTTTCCCTTCTGCTAGCGGACCTGTAAGTGATGCCAGATCCTACGGTGTACCTGTAGTAGTACCTCCCAAAGGACAACTAGAAATGTATGTAAATATTAATAAAGTAGGTCAGGTAGCAAAAAAGCATAATGCTAAGGACTTTGCTGACGCCTGTTTACTTGTTAATAATGAAATTAATCACTATAAGAATAATGTTATTAAAGTTTCTCAAAATCTGTCATGGGAAAGTTTCGGAAATAAACATGTAAGTATCTATAATGGGTAAAATAACGGACAAAATTTATAATAAAAACTTTCTATTAAAAAATAGTTTGCTGTTTTTTTTTACATACGATTTTATTATAAAATTATTTGTATCTTATGATATAGCCAATCTTACATATTATAGATATGGTATTGTTTTTAAAATATTAATTATAATTAGTGCTTACATCTCTTACAATCAATATAAAGTTGATTACAAGTTTTTAACTCCAATAATTTTACTATCTATTTCGTTTTTAGTTAGTCAATTATCCTTCTCTTCTACATTAAATCAAGCAAATATTTTATTTAATGGACACTATTTTTTAAATAGTGTATTTGCATTATTATTTGTTTATATGTTTAATAAAACGATAATTTTAAGGGTTTTAAATTACCAAATAAAATTTTTCATTTGGTTTATGGCATTAAATTCTGTGGCAATATTGATAGGCTATTTTTTTAGCTTAAATATTTTTAAATCTTATTTTTTTGGAGGAACTAGGTTTGGGTTTCAAGGGTTGTTATTATATCATAGTGAAGCTGGTTATATTTATTTTATAGCTATATGTATGGCTTATTATTTATACCTTAAAAATAGTAACGCGTTTTTAGGAGGAGTGTTACTTTTACTTTTTGTTACTTCATTTATAATTGGGACAAAAAAAGCATCATTTCTATCTTTAATATTTTTTCTATATTTTTTTATTGACAATATCAAGTTGCTAAAAAAAAGAGGAACTTATTATTTTTTAGCAAGTATTTTAATTATTACCTTTTTATTTAGACATATAATTGTAGATATTTTTACTAAACAGTTTTCTTTATTTGTAAGATTGTATTCAGAAGAAGGCTTTTTTACATCTTTCACTTCTTATAGGAATGTACTTTTACAAAAGTATTTTATTCCTTATATTAATGATAATTGGGGTGTTTTAAATTATATATTTGGAGGACCAAAATTTGCAAATAGTCGAGTTGAGTTAGAATTATTTGATTTAATACTCTTTTTTGGGCTTGGTGGTATTGTTGCATATGTTTCGTTCTTCAAAAATCTTTGTACAAGTTCTACTAAGTATTCTAATTTCATAATATTTAGTCTTATTTTCGCATCATTATTCTCGGGGAATTTACTTTCAAGTGTTAATACAATGGTAATCATGTTTGTGTCTGTACTATTTGTTAACTACGATAGAGAACAAAGTTTACAGAAATGAAAATAGTTTACATACATCAATATTTTAGAAAACCAACAGAGTCTGGAGGTACTAGATCATATTGGATAGCCAAAGAGTTAATTAAGAAAAATCATGATGTTTTAGTTATAAGTACTAAAAACAACATGCATACTTCAAAAAAACACGAAATTGTTGATGGGATTAAAGTATTATACTTAAACGTACCATACTCTAACAACTTATCAATCATATCTAGAATTAAGTCTTTCTTGTCATTTATGTTTATGTCAAGTTATTACTTATTAAAAGAAAAAAATGTAGATGCTGTTTTTGCAACATCGACACCTTTAACAGTTGGATTTCCTGCATTAATAGCTAAATGGTTTAAAAAGATTCCATATACTTTTGAAGTTAGAGATTTATGGCCTGAAGTTCCAATCCAAATGGGTGCTTTAAAAAACAAACTGTTAATAAAATTAGCTGTAGGGTTTGAAAAAACAATATATAAAAATGCTAGCCATATTATTGCATTATCACCAGGCATGGAAAAAGGCGTGTTAAAGTTTATTAAAGACCGCACAAAAGTTAGCATGATACCAAATATGTCTAAGATTCATGAGTTTTTTCCTAGAGCAGTATCAGACCAGCAAAAAACAAACTTAGGTTTAAATCCGCAAAAGTTTAATTGTATTCATTTTGGAGCAATGGGTAGGGCTAACGGTTTAGAACATCTTTTTGAAGCAGCAAAATATGCAAAAGACAACAATATAACGACCATTAATTTTGTGTTTTTAGGTGAAGGTGTTTTATTTGAAACCTTTAAAAAATATGTACAAGACAACGCATTAGATAATGTAAAATTTTTAGGCACAAAAGCATTGATTGAAGTGTCAGAAATTGTAAATGCATGTGACGTGTCACTTGTTAGTTTCGCTAATATTGAAATTTTAAAAACTAATTCACCTAACAAATTATTTGATTCTTTATCTGCAGGTAAACCAATAATAGTTAATTCTGCAGGTTGGACTAAAACCATGGTAGAG
Source organism: Olleya sediminilitoris (assembly GCF_016785945.1). Lineage (GTDB taxonomy): Bacteria > Bacteroidota > Bacteroidia > Flavobacteriales > Flavobacteriaceae > Olleya > Olleya sediminilitoris. Next base: position 401,625 of record NZ_JAEMEF010000001.1, read on the forward strand.
GATAATAATTGTGGTTTTTATGCTGACATTACAAGTCCACAGCAATTAGTTGAAAAAATACAGGTTTTACAGAAAGATATAGATTTATATAATACGTTTTCTATTAACTCTAGACAGTTAGCAGAGACTAAATATGATAAGTCTATCCTAGTGCCACAAGTAGTTAAAGTTATTGAAAACACAAAAAAATAGAATGTACAAAAACGTCTTTAAACCATTTTTTGATTTTATAGCAGCATTACTATGCTTATTAGTTTTTAGCCCAATATTTATTATTGTCTACTTGTCATTGGCATATGTAAATAAAGGAAATCCTTTTTTTTTCCAGACTAGACCTGGTAAAAATGGTAAACTTTTTAATATTATTAAGTTTAAAACGATGACAGAGGACAAAGATAAAAACGGAGTGTTATTACCGGATGTTGACCGCTTAACTAATTTAGGTAAATTTGTAAGAAAAACATCCTTGGATGAGTTACCACAGTTAATAAATGTAATAAAAGGAGATATGAGTATTATTGGTCCTAGACCTTTACTACCACATTATTTAGAGTTATATACAGACGAACAAAAAAAAAGACATCTAGTTAGACCAGGGATTACAGGGTTGTCTCAAGTTAAAGGTAGAAACTTAATGAAATTTAGTCAGCGTTTTATAAATGATACTTGGTATGTAGAAAATCTTACCTTTGTGTTAGATATAAAAATTGTGTTTTTAACCATTAAAAAAATAATATCATCAGAAGGTATTGTTTCTGGACAAGATGTAACGGATGTCGATGATTTAGGTTTTAATAAATAGTATAAAAATTTATGAGTAAATTAGTAAGAAGAGCAAAAATAAAAGGAACAGGGTCTTATACCCCAGATAAAATTTATACTAACGAATTTTTAGAAACTATTGTAGACACAAAGTCTGATTGGATATATAAAAATTTAGGAATTAAAGAACGTCACATAGCTGCTGATGATGAAGCAACAAGTGATTTAGCAGCAAAAGCAGGTTTAAAAGCTATCGAAGCTGCTGGTTTAACGGTAGACGATATTGAGTTAATTGTTGTCGCTACATCTACTCCTGATAGATTAGCACCATCTACAGCATGTATAGTACAGGACAAAATAAAGGCTTATAACGCAGTTGCTTTTGATATATCCGCAGTATGTTCTGGGTTTTTATATGGTATGTCTGTAGTTAGTCAATTTGTAGCAAGCGGAGTTTATAATAATGTATTAATTATTGGAGCAGATACATTTTCTAAAATCACAGATTGGACAAGAAGAGACTGTGTGTTTTTTGGTGATGGTGCAGGCGCAGCAGTTATATCTAACGCTAATGATTCTGAAGGGTTTTTAGCATTTAAATTAGGATCAGATGGTTCTGGAAAAGACAATTTCACTATTCCAGCTGGAGGTTCTCAAACACCAACTTCTAAAAAAACTCTTGAAGAAGGTCTTCATTATTTTCAGATGAATGGTAAAGCAGTATTTGATACAGCAACAAAGGTGTTACCAATGGTTATAAATGATGTTTTAGAACAATCTAACTTGTCAATTAATGACATTAAATACATGATTCCTCATCAACCAAGTATTGGTATTTTGAAAAAAACAGCAGATATTATTGGTCTCCCTTTTGAAAAAGTAATGACTAACATGGATAAATATGCTAACACGTCAGGTGGTACAATACCAATAGTATTAGACGAAACCATAAGATCTGGTAAAGTAAAAAGTGGAGATTATTTACTTTTTGCAGCAGTAGGAAGTGGTTGGACGTATGGAGCAGCAATAATTAAATGGATATAATATGATTATAATTACAGGAGCATCAAAAGGAATCGGAAAATTTTTATACGAATCTTATAAATCTCAAGGATTTGATGTAATTGGTACATACCATTCATCAAAAGTAGAAGGTTTATATAAATTAGATATATCAAATAAATTAGAAGTTGAGCAATTTGTAGAAAGTATTAAGGATAAATTATCAAATGTAGTTTTAATCTCTTGTTCAGGTACTTCATATAGTTCATTTGCTCATAAATCTGATATAGATTTATGGGAAAGTGTTGTGGATGTTAACCTTAAAGGAACATTTAATATAATTAGAAACTTACTTCCTTACATGAGGCAAGATGGATTTGGTAGAATTATCAATTTTTCTTCTGTTGTAGCGCAAATGGGGGTGCATGGTACAAGCGCTTATGCAGCATCTAAGTCAGCTTTATGGGGAATGACTAAAGCAATTGCTATAGAAAATGCAACAAAAAACATTACCATAAATAATATAAATTTAGGGTATTTTGAAATTGGAATGGGGCTAGATATGCCTGCTGATTACAAAAAAATCATAATGGAGAAAATTCCTACTAAATCATTTGGTAACCCAGAAGATATAATTAAAACGATAAATTATATTAAAGATACTTCTTACTTAAATGGAGCTAACATAGATTTAAACGGAGCAATTATATAACTATGGAATCAGAAAGAATTTTATTTAAAGCACTAGAAAAAGAAGACTTACCGCTTAGAGTTGAATGGCTAAATAACAAAATAGTGAGAGATACACTATTTGTTCAATTCCCACTGTCTTTAAAAGAAACAGAAGCCTGGTATGAAAGAGTTTTACAAGATAACTCTAGACGTGACCTAATGTTAGTGGAAAAAGAAACAGGTAAAGCAATAGGGTTTGCTGGTTATGTAAATATTGATTGGTTAAACCGTAAAGCAGAACCTTTTATAGCAATTGGAGATACTGAAGCTTGGGGTAAAAGATACGGTACAGAGGTTGTACATTATTTATTAGATTACGGTTTTAATGAACTAGGATTTAATAGACAATATGGCTTCATATTGGACTTCAATAAAGGTGCAGTAAAAATGGATTTAAGAGCAGGTTTTGAGGAAGAAGGTTTACTAATCGATGACGTCTTTGTTCATGGTAAATTTCATAACAGAATCATGGTTGGTGTTACTAGAGATAAGTTTAATAAAAGATTTGATAAAAAGTAGTACTACTCTAAGTTTTGTTATTAAAAAAGGGATTTATTATATTAATTAGTTTTAAATGAAAAATAAAGAATTTGGTTCAGATTTCCATCTTTGCACTGAGTCCAAGTGGCAAACCAATAACCAAAATTTTTTCTTAAAAAACACAACCTTATTTTTATCTGGCAGAACAGCGCTTTATGCCTTGCTAAAGCAAGGCATTAAAAAGCATAATTGGAAAATAGTATATTTTCCTAGTTACTATTGTCAAGAGGTCGTAAAGTTTATACAAAATTTAACTATAGACGTTAAGATTTATGATTTTAATCCCTTTTTAGACACACTAGATAAAGACTTTAATATTATTGATAGTCCTACGTCTGTAATTATTAATGTAGATTTTTTTGGATTAAAACATCACCTGTTTCCAGCAATCAAAAAAGCAGTTTTAGTTGATGATTTAACTCATAATTTACAAGCCATAAAGACTAGTACTGCTGACTTTATTTTTGGTTCTCTACGTAAGGAGCTGCCAATACCTTCTGGTGGCTTTTTAGCAAGCTCTGATGGCTTTAAATTACCTAAGGGAAAACAAAGTCGTATAGCAAATAGTATAGCTATCAAAAAATTGACAGCAATGTATTTAAAAAAAAGATATTTAGAAGGTTTATCTAATGATAAAGACACCTACAGAGGGATATTTATTGAAAGTGAAGAAAACTTGGAGGGCAAATTAAAAAGTGCTAAAATACCTAAAACAGCTAAAGTAATTTTACAAAATTTAGATATTACCAAAATACTTAAAGCAAAAAAAGAAAATATTAATCAAGTTTTAAGTAATTTAAATATTAATCAAGACATAGTTTTAAATATCCAAAAAGTTAGACTTGGGGCCGGATTAGTATTACAATTAAAGTCAAAAAATAATAGAGACAATCTTAAATCCTATTTAATAAGTAATAAAATATATCCGGCAGTATTATGGCCTGGCCAACGTACAAAAAGAGATATAGAAATTGAAGATAGAGTCCTTTTTTTACATTTAGATTACAGATATAATACACAGGATATTAATCATATAATAAATAAATTAAATTGTTATTTCAGTAATGAATAGTATTAGAATAATCAAACTAAGCGAAAGCCAAGAATGGTCTAATATAATTACTAATAGTGTAAATTATGATTTTTATCATACCCTTGCCTATAATGTATTAGAGACAGAAGGAGAACCTATATTATTGGTGCAATCTTTAGATGACGCATACATTGCTTTGCCAATTATTATTAGGGATATTCCAGAATCAGATTTTAAAGACTGTACATCGGTGTATGGCTATGCAGGACCAATCTCTAATATCGCTTTTGATCAAGTTAGTAAGGCTCTTCTAGACATGTTTCACAACAATGTATTATCCTTTTTTAAACAAACTAAAATTGTATCCTGTTTTTCTAGATTACATCCAATCTTTGAAAACCATAAAATGCTAGACGGATTTGGTAAAACAATTAGCTTAAACAATACGATAGCAATAGATTTAAATTTACCTATTGATATACAAAGACAGAAATATAGAAAGTCTAATAAATATGAAATAAATAAGCTTAAAAAAAATAATTTCTTGGTGATTGAAGCCACTACTAATGAGGAAATAGATGAATTTATTGAAATCTATAGTGACACCATGAAAAGGGTAAATGCTTCGGATAATTACTTCTTTACCAAAGACTATTTCTATTCATTTTTAAAAAACGATTCCTTTGAAGCTAAATTACTTTTAGCTAAAAAAGACGATATAATTACAGCTGGGGCTATTTTTACAGTAACAAATAAAGTAATGCAATATCATTTGGCTGGAACAAAAGCTGAGTTTTCTAAAGATACACCAATGAAGTTAATTTTAGACGAGGCAAGATTATTGGGAAACACCTTAGATTTAGATTACTTACATCTTGGAGGTGGTGTTGGAGGTAGTGATGCAGACTCACTTTACAAATTTAAAGCAGGTTTTTCAGATTTAAATTTTAATTATAAAATTTGGCAATTTATATCAGACCAAGAAGTCTATGACAATTTAGTTGAAATAAAAAATAAAGATACAAGTGGTGGCTTTTTCCCATTGTATAGAGCATAAAAAATGAAAGCTTTTTTTGACAAATTATTATCTTTAATGTTACTTGTAGTCTTGTTACTACCATTATTTTTTTTAATGATTATAGCAAAAACATATAATGGAGGAACAGGTATTTTTAAACAAAAAAGGTTAGGTCAAAAGGGTGAATTATTTACTATTTATAAACTGCAAACTTTCTGTTTAAAGACTAACAAAATTAATAAAGTGGGTTTTTTTTTAAGAAAATATAAATTAGACGAAATTCCACAGATAATTAATATTCTCTTAGGTGATATGAGTTTTGTTGGACCAAGGCCAGAATTACCAATATATTTGGATAAACTAACAGGTGAGTTCAATAAAATATTAGAATTAAAACCAGGTTTAACCAGTTCAGCAACTTTAAAATATATTAACGAAGAACAAATTTTATTAAAGAGTGATAACCCAAAACATTATAATGATTCTGTTATATATCCCGATAAATTAAGACTTAATTTAGAGTACTATTATACGCAGTCCTTTATTGGTGATATTAAAATCATATTAAAAACAGTTGTTAAAATAATTTTTAGAAAATGAACACAAAAATATGGCTATCCTCTCCGCACATGGGAGGCACGGAGCAGAATTATATAAAAGAAGCGTTTGATACTAATTGGGTAGCACCATTAGGACCCAACGTCAATGGTTTTGAAAAAGACTTAGAAACATATTTAGGAGAAAATAAAAAAGTAGCTTGCTTATCTTCTGGTACAGCAGCAATACATTTAGCTCTAGTACAACTTGGTGTCGTATTAAACGATGAGGTGATTTGTCAAACCTTCACTTTTTGTGGATCATCCAACCCAATAGCTTATCAAGGTGCAATTCCGGTTTTTGTAGATAGTGAACCAGAGACTTGGAATATGTGTCCAAAGCATTTAGAAATAGCTATCAAAGATAGATTAGCTAATGGAGTAAAGCCAAAAGCGATTATTATTGTACATTTATACGGAATGCCATCTAAAATAGATGAACTATTAAAAGTTGCTAATAAATATCAAATACCTGTTGTTGAAGACGCTGCAGAAGCTTTAGGATCTACATACAAAGGAAGACAATGCGGAACATTTGGTGATTTCTCAATTTTATCCTTTAATGGTAACAAAATTATTACAACCTCTGGAGGAGGAGCAATGGTTTGCAATACAGAAAAAGATAAAAATAAAACTATTTTTTATGCAACCCAAGCAAGAGATAACGCGCCGCATTATGAGCATTCTAAAATTGGATACAATTATAGAATGAGTAATATTTCGGCTGGTATTGGACGTGGACAAATGGAAGTCTTAGATAAACACATTGGATTAAGACGCGACATGAATGCGTTTTACACTAATCTTTTTAAAGATATAAAAGGTGTCGAGGTTCAAAAGCAGCCTAATTCAGATTTTTATTCAAATTTTTGGTTAAGCTGTATATTAATCCATAAAGATGCACCATTTACAAAAGCAGAATTTCAAAAAGCTATGGATACAGAAAACATTGAGACAAGACCTTTATGGAAGCCTATGCATATGCAACCAATATTTGAGGACAGTTTATATTTTGGAGATGATTTTAGCAAGACCTTATTTGGTAAAGGATTGTGTTTACCTAGTGGCTCTAATTTAACGCAAATAGATTTAGATAGAATTTCTAGAGCAGTAAATAGTCTATTATAGTAGTTTCATTATATGTCAACTTGATGCTTTAAGTTTAATTTTGATTATATTGTCATTAAAATTTAGGATATTTGTTGTCTATTTTTATTAAAATCATAAATGTTAAAACAATTAAAACAAGCTTTAATTCAAGTATTAAAATCTACTAAGAAAAAAATAGATTTTAAAAACGTAAATTATTTACCTAGATGGGCAATACTTTGTTTTGATAGTATTATTTTAATTATGTCATTGTTTTTTACTAAAATTATAGTTAGTAAAATACAAAAAGCAGCTTTTTTTAGTTTAGGTTTTTCAAATGAAGAGTTAATTATTGTTTTATTAAATATTTTATTTTTCATACTGTTTAGGACTTATGCTGGCTTAATAAGACATTCTACTTTTATCGATGCAGCTAAGTTTTTTTTAGCTACTACAGCTACAATTTTAGCAGCTATCTCCATTTATTATGGTTATTTGTTAATTTTAGGTGATGAATTATTCTCTATTCCTCAATTATTTATTTATTCAATTGTATCATTTTGTGGATTATTTTTATTCAGAATTATGGTTAAGCAAGTATTTGAGGTTTATCAACGTTACAGTGAATCTGAAGCAAACTTAAATGTTTTAATTTATGGAACAGATGAAAATGCTATAGCAATAGCAAGCGCTTTAAGATCTGAAAAGCCTTCTAGGTACAAAGTTCTAGGTTTTATTGATAAAGAAGGTAAAAATAAAAGTAAAGAGATATTAGGTTTACCAATAATATTTTTAAAACGTAAAACAGCTGTTCTATTAAGAATATTTAATGCTCAGGCTTTAATTATTGCTGATGGAACGCTTACTAAAGAAGAAAATATTAAGATTGTAGATAGCTGCCTAGAGCATAATTATAAAGTTTTTAGAGCCCCTTTAATATCAGATATTGAAACAACAACCAATCTTTCTAATCAGATACAAAAAATTCAGATTGAAGATATTCTAGAAAGAGATCCTATAAAACTAGATAATAAATTAGTTGCTAAAGAAATTTTTAATAAGTGTATTTTAGTTACTGGAGGTGCAGGATCTATTGGTAGCGAGATTGTTAGACAAGTAGCAAGCTATAAACCTAGTAAGTTATTGATTCTTGACCAGGCAGAATCTCCACTTTATAATATTCAATTAGAAATTAAACAGAATTTTCCAGATTTAAATTATGAAGCCATCATTGCAGATGTTAGAAAAGTTGAAGTATTGGAAGATATATTTAAAAAATATAAACCGCAAGTTGTATATCATGCAGCAGCTTATAAGCATGTTCCATTAATGGAAAGGCATCCTTCAGAGGCTATTTTTGCCAATATTTTAGGGTCTAAAAATGTGGCTGATTTATCTTATAAATTTAAGGTTGAAAAATTTGTAATGGTATCAACAGATAAAGCTGTAAATCCAAGTAATGTGATGGGAGCTTCTAAGCGTATTGCTGAAATATATGTACAGGCTTTACAAAATAAGGCTATTTTAGACACAAAAAACAAAACTCAATTTGTTACCACAAGATTTGGAAATGTATTAGGAAGCAATGGATCTGTTGTTCCTCTATTTAAACGACAAATAGAAGAAGGTGGTCCACTTACAATTACTCATCCAGATATTATTAGGTATTTTATGACAATACCAGAAGCTTGTCAATTAGTATTAGAAGCTGGTGCAATGGGTAATGGAGGAGAAATATTCATATTTGATATGGGTAAAGCTGTTAAAATTATTGACCTTGCCAAAAAAATTATTAGACTCGCTGGATTTACACCCTACAAAGAAATAGATATAAAAGTTGTTGGTTTAAGGCCTGGAGAAAAATTATACGAGGAATTATTAAGTGACAAATCTACAACACTACCAACTTATAATGAGAAAATAATGATTGCTAAAGTAGAAAATTGTTCGCATCTCCAAATAAATAAGGATATTCAAGAACTATTACTTTTAGCAAAGGAAGAAGACAAAAATATAATGGTCAAAAAAATGAAAGAAATTGTGCCAGAGTTTTTAAGCATGAATTCAGATTTTGAGGTTTTTGACAAGAAAATAGTATAATTTAAATGAAAATAGCAGTAGTAGGTACAGGTTACGTCGGACTAGTAACAGGTACATGTCTAGCCGAAACAGGTAATGAAGTACTTTGTATCGATATAGATCAAAATAAAGTTAAACAAATGCAAGCAGGTGAGGTACCTATTTACGAACCTCATTTGGATGTCTTATTTGAAAGAAATATAAAAGCTAACCGATTAAAATTTTCTACAAGCTTAGAAGAAGGTTTAGAACATGGTGATATTATCTTCTTAGCATTACCTACACCAGAAGATGAAGATGGATCAGCTGACCTAAAATATATTTTAGGAGTCGCTGATCATATAGGAAAACTTATTAAAGACTATAAGGTTATAGTCGATAAAAGTACAGTTCCAGTTGGTACTTCAGACAAAGTAAAGCAAGCTATAGCTAAACATGCTAAAGTAGATTTTGATGTTGTCTCAAATCCAGAATTTTTAAGAGAAGGTTTTGCTGTAGATGATTTTTTAAAACCAGAAAGAATAGTTGTAGGTTCCAGTAGTGAACGTGCCACTAAATTGATGGAAAAACTTTATAAGCCTTATGTAAGGTCTGGCAATCCCATAATTATAATGGACGAAAAATCTGCCGAACTTACAAAATATGCATCCAATTCTTTTTTAGCAGCCAAAATCACATTTATGAATGAGATTGCTAACTTTTGTGAAAAAGTTGGAGCAGACGTAGATAAGGTTAGAATAGGTATGGGAACAGATTCAAGGATTGGTAAGCGCTTTTTGTTTCCAGGTATAGGTTATGGTGGTTCTTGCTTCCCAAAGGACGTAAAAGCACTTCATAAATCTGGACTAGACAATAATTATAACTTCAAAATTTTAGATGCTGTCATTAATGTTAATGCAAGACAAAAACTAGTGTTGATTCCTAAAATAGAAAATCATTTTAATAATGATCTTAAAGGAAAAAACATTGCAATTTGGGGATTAGCCTTTAAACCAGAAACAGACGATATACGTGAAGCACCTTCGTTATACATGATTGATGCTTTATTAGAGGCAGGTTGTAATATTACAGCTTTTGACCCTGAAGCTATGCCAAATGTAAAACGTAAATTAGGCGATAAAATTAAGTTTGCAAGTAGTATGTATGACGCTTTAAAAAATGCTGATGCATTAGTTATATCTACCGAATGGAGTATTTTTAGAACACCTGATTTTAATAAAATTAAAAATGAAATGGCTAGTCCAACTATTTTTGATGGACGTAACCTATATGACGTTAAAGATGTTATTAACGAAGGATTTAATTACATATCAATAGGAAGGTAAATGAATCAAAAAAGAGTTTTAATTACTGGAGCAGCAGGTTTTTTAGGATCTCATTTATGTGATCGCTTTTTAAACGAAGGTTATTTTGTTATTGGTATGGATAACTTTATAACAGGAGACCAAAAAAACATTGCACATTTATCTTCTAATTCAAACTTTTTATTCATTCAACATGACGTTACAAATTATATAAATATTGAAGGAGACTTAGATTATATCCTTCATTTTGCTTCTCCAGCAAGTCCTATAGATTATTTAAAAATTCCAATTCAGACTTTAAAAGTAGGGAGTTTGGGTACGCATAACTTATTAGGCTTAGCAAAAGCAAAACAAGCAAGGTTGTTAATTGCTTCAACTTCAGAGGTGTATGGAGATCCTTTAGTACATCCACAAACCGAAGATTATTACGGTAACGTCAATACTATAGGACCAAGAGGTGTATATGATGAGGCTAAACGCTTTCAAGAATCTATAACCATGGCTTACCATAGATTTCATGGACTTGAAACGCGTATTGTTAGAATTTTTAATACTTATGGACCAAGGATGAGACTTAATGACGGTCGTGTTATTCCAGCCTTTATGGGTCAAGCGTTAAGAGGCGAAGATTTAACAGTTTTTGGAGATGGTATGCAAACAAGGTCATTTTGCTATGTTACCGATCAAGTCGAAGGTATTTACCGTTTATTATTAAGCGATTATTCAAATCCAGTTAATATTGGTAATCCACACGAGATAACAATTAAGGACTTTGCAGAAGAAATTATTAAACTTACAGGTACCACACAAAAAGTAATTTATAAAGATTTACCTGTAGATGATCCAATGCAGAGACAACCAGATATTACATTAGCTAAAAATGTATTAAATTGGGAGCCTAAAGTAAATAGATCGAAAGGTATGAAAAAGACCTTTGATTACTTTAAAAGTTTAACTCAAGCAGAGCTTCACAAAAGCGAACATAAAGACTTTTCAAATTATAATAAATAAATTATGGAGTATAAACGTGGTAGGTACTCTTGGCTTTTAAGGCCAATACTTATTGTCTTTGACTGTTTAACTATCAATGTTTTTGCTTTTTATTTTTTTAATTTTAACAAATCTAATCTTGCATTTTTTTCAGCTTCAGCTTTAAAAAATAAGTATTTACTATTTATTATTTATTCAGTAATATTATGGCTAATTACAACATCATTTCTTAAGTTTTATAAAGTATACAGGTATACATCAATTGTTAATATTATATCATCAATAATCAAGCAGTTTGTCGTTTTTAGTACTATTGTCTTTGCCTTTTTTGGTGTTTTTAAAAGTGTAGATGTTCCTGTATTTCAAACCTTACAGTTTTTACTATATAGTTTTTTACTAATATCAACTCTTAAATTAGTTAGTTTTTATGCCCTGAAAACTTATAGACTACAGTTAAAAGGTAATGTTAGACGTGTAGTAATTGTGGGTAACGGTCCAGGAGCACAAGAGCTTAGACAACTATTTAGTAATCGTAAAGAATTAGGCTATCAAATAGTTGGTGTGTTTGCCGATAGTGATAATAAAAAGATTAACGGATTTATAGAGGATAGTTTTAATTTTTTAAAACAAAGTTCAGGTATAGATGAGATATACTGCGCAATTGATGAGTTAACTGAAAAGCAGGTTAATGATTATGTTAAATATGCTGAGGTTAACCACTGTAATATAAAGTTTATTCCTAAAACCAATAAGTTGTTGACCAAACGACTTAAAACAGATTATTATAATTACCTACCTGTATTATCAATGCCAGAAGTTGCATTAAATAATGCAGTTAATAAGACTATTAAGCGTATGTTTGATGTCCTGTTTTCTTTATTAATATTAGTGCTAATATTATCTTGGTTAACACCAGTGTTATTTATTTTAATTAAATTAGAATCTAGAGGTCCATTGTTTTACAAGCATAAACGTAATGGTATAAATTATAAAGAGTTTACCTGTTTTAAGTTTAGATCTTTAAAAACAAATAAAGAAATACAAGGGACCTATATTACTCAAAATGACAATAGGGTAACAAAAATTGGTAAGTTTTTACGTAAAACAAGTTTGGATGAGTTTCCTCAGTTTTATAACGTCTTAAAAGGAGATATGAGTGTTGTTGGACCCAGACCACATATGCTATCTTACACAGATGACTATTCTAAAAAAATAGATAAACTAAATTTTATTTTTAGACATAATGTTAAACCTGGTGTAACGGGTTTAGCTCAAATAAAGGGTTATAGAGGAGAAATTAAAAATGATGAAGACATTATTAACCGTATTAAGTACGATAATTTTTATATCGAAAATTGGTCCATTGTTTTAGATTTAAAAATCATATTACAAACCATGATTAATGTTTTTAAAGGTCAAAAAGAAGCGTATTAATATTTACCCACAATGAAACCTTTAGTCTCTATAATTACTCCGCTTTACAATTCAGAAAAATTTATAGTTCAAACCATTAATAGTATTTTAAATCAAACCTATACAAATTGGGAGCTAATTTTGGTTGATGACTGTTCAACAGATGCTACTTTGCAGATAGTAGAAGAGTACACAAAGCAATATTCCAATATGTATCTCTTAAAAAATCAAGTTAATTCTGGCGCAGCAATTTCTCGTAATAAGGCAATCCTCCAAGCTAACGGTAAATTTATTGCTTTTTTAGATGCAGATGATTTATGGATAAGTAATAAGTTAGAATTTCAAGTTGATTTTATGCAACAACATAATTGTGACGTAAGTTATACTAGTTATTATCAGATTGATGAAAACGGTAACCCGTTAAACAAGCTTGTAAAAGCTTTACCAAAGTTAAGTTATAATAAATATTTAAAAACCAATTACATTGGTAACTTAACAGGAATGTATAATGTTGCTACTTTAGGTAAAATAACGTCACCTAACTTACGTAAACGTCAAGATTGGTTGTTGTGGTTGTCTGCTATTAAAAAGTCCGGTAAACCAGCTTTGGGTGTCTCACAACCTTTAGCATATTATCGTGTAAGATCCAATTCTATCTCTTCAAATAAAATCCGATTACTTAAATATAATTTTTTAGTTTATAAAAAGGGTTTAGGCTTTTCATACGTAAAATCTATCTACTATATGTGCCTTTTTGTTTGGGAACAGTTTTTTATAAAATCAAAGTTAATTGTTGCTAAAAATCAGGTTTAATTAACTCAAAGACATGTAATTGTGGTTTTTGCCACACTTCAATATGGGTAAAAAGCATTGTTTTCGATAAAGCGCAAAAAAAAACGATTAAAAAAAGATGCTTTTGTTTTTAAATTTCTAGTTTAGATTTGTGATATAAAAAGAGAGTTTGTTTTTAGTCGGACAAATTATCTATTTTGACACAACATTAATGTTATAACTAGCGCTAGTTTTTATCTCTCCCTCAACTGATTAGAAGCTTTAAATTAATAGGCGACTAACTATTAATTTACATATCGACTAAGAATTTTTCGGCTAAATAATTAATGTATTAACCAACCAGTTAATATTAATGAATAACTGGTTTAAAATTTAGAAATTATGAAAAAAATATTAGGATTAACTTTTGTTGCGATATTTATGATGAGTATGGCCACAGTTAATGATACAAGTTTTACAAAAAGGAAGGATTGTATGGACGTTGCATTTGATGAAATGAACACTTGGTTAGATTATGGTTTTTCTACAGGTGCTGCTACTTGCTACGGTAATGCTGCATATGCTTTATGTTCAGGATATTCTTGGCAAGAAATACAAGATAATGGTGGTGGAGATTGTTCAGGCTGGTAATCAATAATAATTATGAAAAAAATAATTTTTTTATTATTTGTTTTGAGCAATAGTATTTTTACTATTGCTCAAACATCTGGAATAGTAACATATAGTGTTCAAATTGATGATATTTATAAGGATAAACCTGATACAAAAAAGCAAATTGTTAATTTTTTTAATGAAGTTAGAAGACAAGCAAATTATATTGAATTTAAACTGTCTTACAATGAAAAATATTCAAAATTTGATGCTGTTAAATCTATACCAATAGAAGGATTTGAAATGCCATATGGTATTGCAAAAAAAATTGTGGCTGATGGCATATATTTTCAAAATAAAGCTTCAATTAACTCCTTGAGGTTAAAGATTATTGGAGACGAAAAATTTTTTATCAATGAAGGGAAAGATAAAATTACTTGGAAAATTTTAAAGGATTCTACAAAGAAAATAGGATCATTCAATTGTTTGAAAGCTGTTGGAACTTCAAAAATAATTAATCCTAATTCAAAAAAAGAAAACAAAATTAAAATAATAGCATGGTTTGCAAGCGCTATTCCTTCATCTCATGGGCCTTTAGGTTATGGTTTTTTACCAGGATTAATTTTAGAGCTAAAACAAGGTCCTATTACATTTACAATGATGTCTTATAAAAAATCAGAGAATGTTAATATCAAATATCCAAAAGTAAATAACGACGGTATTATTTCTTTAGATGAATTTAATGAAAAATATATATCTGCTTTTAAAAATAAATTTTAATTAAAGGATTTTGAATTACACTAATATAGAATGTTTAAAAAAAATGTTTTTTTTTACTCAATCCTGCTATTAATAGCAGGATTTTCTCTACAAGCCCAAACGATAACCTTAAAAGGAAAAGTGTTAGATAGTTTACAGCAACCCTTACATTATGCTAATTTATTAGCAGTTCCAAATGCAGAAGATGTAGAGGTTACTTTTGCTATAACCAATCAAGATGGTCATTACAAATTAAAATTACAACCTAATAAGACTTATACAATTACCACAAGCTACTTAGGCTATTTACCAAACGCAGAAGCTGTTACTTTGGATAATGACACCATTAAAAACATTGTTTTAAAAGAAAATCCAAACCAGTTAGACGAGGTAACCATTAAATATACACCGCCAATAACAGTAAAAAAAGACACTATAATTTACCTAACAGATAAGTTTGTAACTGGTGAGGAGCGAAAACTTAAAGACGTTCTTAAAAAGCTACCAGGTGTTGATGTCGACAGAAAAGGTAATGTAACCGTAAATGGTAAAAAAGTAACCAAAGTATTAGTAGAGGACAAAACCTTTTTTACAGGTAGTAGTAAACTAGCAGTTAATAATATTCCTGCAGATGCGGTAGATAAAGTAGAAATCTTGGATAATTATAGTGAGGTTGCTATGCTTAAAGGACTGCAAGATAGTGAAGACATGGCAATGAATATTAAATTGAAAGAAGATAAAAAAAATTTTGTGTTTGGAGATCTAGAGGCTGGAGCAGGATACAGAGACCGTTATATTATCCATCCAAATGTATTTTACTATAGTCCAAAAACCAATGTCAATCTGATTGGTGATATTAATAATACAGGTTTTAAAAGCTTCACTTTTAAAGACTATTTAGAGTTTGAAGGTGGTTTTGGTAAATTACTAAATGATGCAAGCAGTTATTTTGGACTTTATAATAGCGATTTTACACAGTTTTTAAACAATCAAGACTATAAATCTAGTACTAACCAATTTGGCGCATTAAATATTCGGCAAACCATAAATAAAGAAACAGATATAAGTGGTTATATTATTACAAACAACGAAAAAAAACAAACAGAAACCAATACTATAAATAGCTATCAAAACATAGACATACCTTTTGCAGAACAAAGAAATACTAATAATAACCTAAACAACTTTTTTACAATTGGTAAAATAACATTGGAGTATAATCCAACCACTAAAGAAGATTTAGCATTTAATAATTTTGTGAAATTGACAAATAATACTAGTAATGGATTGATAACTACTCAAAGTAATAGTCTAAATAATAGTATTTATACTTTAACAGATAGTTATAATGTAAACTTGAAGCAAAATCTTACCTACAGTCGTAAATTATCTAAAAAGCACACAGCAACTTTAGAAGCAACTTATAATTATCAAAATGATCAACCTATTACCAATTGGATAACAAATCAAGAAATCTTACAAGGTTTAATTCCACTTCAAATAGATAGCAATTATAATATTTTACATAGCAAAACAGTAAAATCAAACAATGCTAATATTATTGTTAAAGATTATTGGGTACTTAATAATTTTAATCATTTATACACTAGTTTAGGGGTTAATACAGCATTTAATAGTTTTAAAAACACAGATTTGCAACAACTTAGTAATGGCTTTATTAATGATTTTGCATCTTCAGGGTTTAATAATAATCTAGACTATAATTTTACAGATACATTTATAGGCTTGGAGTACAAATTCCAAATTGGTATTGCAACGTTTAAACCTGCTACATACTTTCATTTTTATAATTGGCAAGTTCAAGAATTAGAAGATAAAGTAACTAAAAATAAAGCATTAGTTTTACCACAATTTACTGGTAAAATAGAGCTTAGTAATTCTCAAAAAATAAATATTAAATATAAGTTAAACGCTAGTTTTCCAAGTATAAACAGACTAGCTAATAACTTTATTTTAAATAGTTTTAATAGTGTGTTTAAAGGTGATCAAACATTAGATAATACCTTGTATCATAATGCTAATATTAGTTATTACAAATTCAGTTTATTTAAAGGTTTAAATTATAATATTAATGCTAATTATAACAAACGCATTAAAAGTTATAAAAATGTTGTCCAGTTACAAGGTATTGAGCAATTTAGCACACCAATTTTGTTTAACCAACCAGAACAAAATGTAACTATAAATGGTCGTATTTCTAAAAAAATAAAGAAGCTAAAGTTTAATTATAACACACGTTGGAGTTATAGGGATTATTATCAAATAATTAATCAAACTACCAATTTAAATGTCTCTAAAGGTTTAGAAAACACAATAAGTATAGAAACCTCTTTTAAAAAACATCCCAACATTAAAGTAGGGTATACCACAGAAATAAGTAATTATAAAGCAATAAGTACTACCACACAGTTTAAAAACACCAGTTTTTTTGTGGATTTAGAATATGATTTTTTAAACGATTTTATTTTTAAGGCAGATTATAGTTTGGATACTTTTAATAATAAAAGAACAAATAATAGTAACCAATTTGATGTAGCAAACGTTAGTTTATTTTATCAAAAAGAAGATAGTCCTTGGGGTTTTGAGATTAATGCAACCAATATTTTTAACGTTAAATTTAGACAAAACAATAGCTTTAGTGATTTTTTAATTCAGGAAAGTAAAACGTTTATATTGCCTAGAATGATACTTTTAAAATTAGCTTATAAATTGTAGTGATTATTAAAACTCAGACCTAAACTGTTTTAGTTTACCACTAATTTCACGTTCTAAAATGGCTTTATGTTCAAAAACTAAGTTTAAATTAGGTTCTAGGTATTTGTCAACAGCTGTTTGTACTGCTTTTTGCTGTGATGAGCTTAAAGCTTCGTTAGCTACATAATCTATTTTAAAGGTGTCAATTTTAGTTTGTTCAACTATAAATTCTTTAACATTAGCCTCTTTATCTATAACGGTTTTAGTCACATAGTAAAAGGTTAGTCCTGCTGCAATTTTTCCGCTTGGAAGCGAAATAAAATCACTTGTACGTCCAGTTAAAGACTCTAAAATTGGATGTTGTAATGTGCTTTTGTCGGATAGGCTCCCTAAGTCACCAAGTTCATATCTTATAAAAGGATGTGCTCGGTTATATAAATCTGTAATTACAATTTTTCCTGTTGTACCATAAGGTACAGGTTGATTGTTGTCATCTAAAATTTCAACATATAAATGGTTACTGTTAACTAACCATTGGTCTTGTTGATCTTGAAAAGCAATCAAACCTAATTCGGCTGCACCATACTCGTTAACCACAGTGATATTAAACTGTTTTTCAAGCAGTTTTTTATCATCATCAAATAACATTTCAGAAGTTACGATACAAACCTTCAAGGTTGGACAAACTTCTTTTAAAATAATGTTTTTTCGTTCTAAAAATTTAGCAAATTGTACAATTGCACTAGTGTAACCGTTGATATAATCAAATTTAGTACGTTTAAATTTTTGTAATATTTTGTTTAAAGCAACATCGCTTAAATCAAATACCGAAAAACGATAACGGTTACCCAACCAGTCTTTTAAACGTTCTTTGTAATAACTTTTGGTATCTAATGGTATTCCGTAAAATCGTGCTTGTTTAGATGTGTTTAAATCTATATTAAACCAGCTGTAACGTTGCATAAAAGTAACCCAAGTCATAGCATGCGCAAAGTTATCTTTAGCAAACTCAAAAGGTGTACCTGATGAGCCTGAAGTTTTGTGTTTGTGTACCGTTTTTATAGTGTACTTATCAGACAAGCGGTTTGCTAAAGGTTGCTGTAAATTGCCTTTAGTAATTACAGGTATTTCTGCCCAATTAGACGTGTTAATATCTTGACATAAAGTACTGTAAAAAGGGGTGTGTTTTAAATGAAACGCAACAATAGATTGTAGTTGTTTACTTAAGTAATTGCCATAATCGTTAGTACCAAACCCATCAATTATTGCTTGAGTTTTTTTAGCTTCTTTTACAGGAAATCCCTTTAACCTTAAAGACCATTCAAATCGTTTCAATACTATTAATTTTTTTGTAAAATAAAGAAATAAAAAACTATTGGATTTAAAGTCAATCAAATTCTTTTAAATAATTATTTTTGTCAAAACAACAACGACACAACATTTTTACACAATGAATATTTTAATTTTAGGATCAGGAGGAAGAGAACACACAATTGCATGGAAGCTTAATCAAAGCCCAAAATGTAATTCGCTTTTTGTAGCACCTGGTAACTCAGGAACTGCACAAATAGCTAAAAACGTACCAATTAGTGTTACAGATTTTAATGCCATAAAAGAAGTGGTTTTAAACAATAACATTACAATGGTAGTGGTAGGTCCTGAAGATCCTTTAGTGCAAGGTGTTCATGATTTTTTCTTAACCGATGATGCGCTTAAAAACGTGGCAGTTATTGGGCCTCAAAAAGCAGCAGCAACACTTGAAGGTAGTAAAGAGTTTGCTAAGCAATTTTTATATAAACACAATATTCCAACAGCAGCTTACCAAAGTTTTAATGCAGATACAGTTGAAGATGGTTATGCCTTTTTAGAAACCTTAAATCCTCCATTTGTTCTTAAAGCAGATGGTTTGGCAGCAGGAAAAGGTGTTGTTATTTTAGAAGATTTAGATCAGGCTAAAGCCGAATTAAAAAGCATGCTTGTAGATGCTAAGTTTGGAGACGCTAGCACTAAAGTTGTTATTGAAGAATTTTTAGACGGAATCGAGTTAAGTTGTTTTGTTCTTACTGATGGTAAAAACTATAAAATTTTACCAACTGCAAAAGATTACAAACGTATTGGTGAAGGTGATACAGGTTTAAATACAGGCGGAATGGGAGCAGTGTCTCCAGTTCCTTTTGCTAATCAAGCCTTTTTAGATAAAGTAGAAGAGCAAGTGGTTAAACCAACGATTGCTGGTTTGCAAAAAGATGATTTACCTTACAAAGGGTTTGTCTTTATTGGTTTAATTAAAGTAGGAGATGAGCCTAAGGTTATCGAATATAACGTACGCTTAGGTGACCCTGAAACAGAAGTCGTATTACCAAGACTTAAAAATGATTTAGTAGAGGTATTTGAAGCGGTTGCAAACCAAACTTTAGATCAAATAGATATTAAGGTAGATCCTAGAGCAGCGACAACTATTATGTTGGTATCTGGCGGTTATCCTGAAGCTTACCAAAAAGGTAAAGTTATTACAGGTGTTGATGCTATTGAAGACTCGATTGTATTTCATGCAGGAGCACAACAAAAAGACAATCAAATTGTAACTTCAGGAGGTCGTGTTATGGCTATAACTAGTTATGGTGAAACGTACCAAGAGGCCATAAAAAAATCTTACCAAAGTATAGAAAAACTACATTTTGATAAGATGAATTATAGAAAAGATATAGGTTTTGACCTATAACTGTTATAAGTAAGAGTGAGAGCTAATGCTTTTGTCGTCGTCGTTATTTGCAGCGTAACCTTTTAACTGAATCATCCAGTATACAAAAGCTACAAAACCAATAATGATAAAAATCCAAGACATAAAGTTTGCTGCCCACCAGTTTTCTAATTCTAATGCTTTAAGCATATCAAAAGGAGCAAATAATACATCAACAAAAAGGCTTGCTATAGCTTCAAAAAAATCTTTCATAATTATAGAATAGTATATTTATAGTACAAAAATACAAAAAGAGTTAATGATTACAACTATTTTTAGCAAATCCAAACCAATTAATTTTTTAATTGTTTTTAGTATTACACTAATTGCTTTTGTTGTTTTGCACATTAAATACCCAAATGCAGTTAATCCAGACTTGTCTATTTGGGTTAAAATCCCAGAGTTTTTATTACTGTTTTTGTCAGTTTTAATACTTAGTTTTATAGTGTTAAAAAACTTATTGTCACAGCAAAACAACTATGAGATTTTGTTATTCGGCTTGTTTGTTTTAGCTGTTCCTCAGGTTTTTATAAGATTTAATATAGTAGTTTCTAATTTTTTTGTGCTTTTAGCTTTAAGACGCTTAATTAGTATAGGATCGCAAAAACAGGTCGTTAAAAAAATATTTGATTCAGCTTTTTTAATAGGCTTAGCTAGTCTCTTTTATTTTTGGGCAATATTGTTTTTTCCACTAATATTTATAGCCTTATTGTTGTTTTCGGTAAACGCAGTTAAATCTTATTTTGTTCCTTTTATTGGCTTATTGGCAATAATTATTTTAGCTATTTGTTATTCCATATTAATGAATAACGATTTTTTTAGTGCTTTAAATATTAATCCAGAATCAAATTTAGATTTTAGCAGCTATAATTCTTTACAATTTATAGTAGTTATAACCATGTTGTTGTCTTTTGGGATTTGGTCTTCTGTGTTTTATTTAAATGATATTAAAAAGAAAAAACGTAGCTACAGACCTTCTTATAAAATCTTGTTTTTTACCTGTATGTTTGCTTCAGCATTAGCAGTTTTAGCTCCTCAAAAAAACGGAAGCGAACTACTATTTTTGTTCGCGCCTTTAGCAGTGATTATAACAAATTATATAGAGACCATTACAGAAAAATGGTTTAAAGAAATTTACTTAGGTTTATTGGTTATTATTCCTTTTGTACTATTAATGTTGTAGTTTTTCGCCAAAAGCTAAATCACCAGCATCACCTAAACCAGGAACAATATAGCCTTTACTATTTAAAGTTTTGTCCAAAGCAGCAATCCACAAAGTGGTGTCTTTAGGTAAGTTGTTTTCTAAAAAATCTACTCCAGCTTCAGCTCCTATAACTGCTGCAATATGTATGCTTTTTGGTGTTCCAAAAGGTTCTAAAGCTTTAAATGTAGCGACTAAAGATTGTCCTGTGGCTAGCATTGGATCTGCAAGGATTAATGTTTTTCCTGTTAAGTCAGGACATGCTAGATATTCTACTACAATTTCAAAAGATTCAGGATTATCTTTATGGTGTCTGTAAGCACTAATAAAAGCATTTTCAGACTGGTCAAAATAATTTAATAATCCATTGTGTAAAGGTACTCCAGCTCTTAGTATAGAACATAAAACGACATCATTTTTAGGTACAGTAGCTTCAATAGTAGCCAAAGGTGTTGTAATGGTTTTAGTTTCAAAATCTAGTGTTTTACTAATTTCATAACCTAAAACTTCACCAATACGTTCAATATTTCGTCTAAAACGCATACTGTCTGTTTGGACGGAAACGTCTCTAATTTCAGCAATAAATTGATTTAAAACAGAGTTTTCTTTAGATAAATTATGAATTTGCATAGGTGTTTTGTCTTTTAAATAGTAAAGTTAATGTATTATTTAAAAAGCCAAAACGTCCACTAACTAAAATTCGGTTTAATTTATGTAATTTTACAGACTTAATAATTACAAGATGTTTACAGATATAGCAAATAAAATATTTCAAGACGTTATTGCAACGTACCATATTACAAATACAGTAGATCAACCGTTTACTAATAAGTATGATAAAAGTACTAATTTATTAGAGCATTTATTGTACCGTAAATGTTGGATAGATACTGTACAGTGGCATTATGAGGACATTATACGTGATCCACAAATAGATCCTGTTGCAGCATTAACTTTAAAACGCCAAATTGATGCTTCTAACCAAGATAGAACAGATATGGTGGAGTATATTGATAGCTATTTTTTAGAAAAATATAAGGAGGTTACTCCTAAAAGTGATGCAACTATAAATACTGAAAGTCCTGCTTGGGGAATTGACAGGTTATCTATTTTAGCATTAAAAGTGTATCATATGGAAGAAGAAGCTACGCGTGCTGATGCTACTGCTGCACATAAAGCAGCTTGCCAAACTAAATTAGATATTTTACTAGAACAACGTGTAGACTTAAGTACAGCAATTGATACATTATTGTCAGATATTGAAAAAGGTGATAAGTACATGAAAGTGTACAAGCAAATGAAAATGTATAATGACGATGAGCTTAACCCAGTGTTAAGAAACCAAAAATAAGCACAGTCTTTTGTGCTGTTATAAGGCTTTTAAATGTCAAAAACATCAAAGCATATTTTAGTAATACGTCTCTCTGCAATGGGAGACGTTGCTATGACTGTACCTGTTTTACGTGCATTTACACAGCGTTTTCCTGACGTTAAATTAACGGTTTTAACCAGACCTTTTTTTGCTCCTTTTTTTAGAGATCTTAATAACGTTGAAGTGTTTGCTATAGACTTAAAAAAGAAACACAAAGGTGTTTTAGGCTTGTACAAACTATCTAAACAATTAAAAACACTTGATATAGATGTTGTTGCAGATTTACACAATGTTTTAAGAACTAAGATTTTAAAAGTTTTTTTCTTTGGAAAAAAATTTAAACAAATAGATAAAGGTCGAAATCAAAAAAAGGCATTAGTCAATGGTAAATATTTTAAGCCTTTAAAAACAACACATCAACGTTATGCAGATGTGTTTAAAGCCTTAGGTTTTACTTTGGATTTAAGTCGTCCAACTTTTTCTAAAAAACAACCTATACCTCAAGCTGTTTTAAATTTGGTTGCTAATCAAAATACAAAACAATGGATTGGTATTGCTCCTTTTGCACAATATGCCTCAAAAAGTTATCCTTTAGATAAAATGAAGGAGGTTGTTAAAGGTCTAAGCCAAGATCATGTTGTGTTTTTATTTGGTGGTAAAGCAGATCAAAAGCAATTAAATACATTAGTAATTAATAATCAAGTTTTTAATATTGCAGGTCAGTACAACTTAAATCAAGAATTGGATTTAATATCTAATTTAGATGTTATGGTTAGTATGGATTCTGGTAATGCACATTTAGCAGCAATGCTTGGTGTTAAAGTGGTTACTATTTGGGGTGTTACGCATCCTTATGCTGGTTTTGGTGCTTTTAACCAACTGGAAATAAATAATTTGATTCCAGATAAAACCTTGTATCCTAAATTACCAACGTCTATTTATGGTAATAAATATCCTGAAGACTATAAAAATATTGCTGGTACAATACAGTCTGATCAGATTGTAAACCGAGTATTAGCTGTATTAAAAACATAAAAAAAGCCCTAATTAATATTAAGGCTTTTGATTATAGACGACTAATATAAAATTAATATTATCCCTTAAACTAACAAATTCTAGTGTTATAATCTGTTACAAAGGTAGAGCTTAGGTTTGCTGTTTTATTTTTTTTAGTTTGTTGAATCAAAAGATTCGATAAAAAGCTTTTTTTATCGATTAACTAATTTTTACTTGATGTTTTATATTTAAATACAGTAATAATTTAGCAATAGTAATTATTAAGCATAAAAAAAGCCTCAACTTAATTGAGGCTTGATGATTTTAACTACTAACATAAAATTAATATTATCCCTTAAACTAACAAATTTTAGTGTTATAATCTTTGTTAAAGATAATTCTTACGCTTAGTAGTTTTGTTTTAATTAGGTGAGTTTAAAAGTGCTTTCGGTGAATTGCTTTAAAAACACGACCAAGTGTATTTTTTAGGTTTAAACATCGTCGTAATCGACAATAATTGTTGGTGTTGTAGGATGAGCCTGACAGGTTAGTATTAATCCTTCAGCTACTTCTGCATCAGTTAAAATATTGTTTTGTCTCATCAATGCTTTACCATCTGTAACTCTAGCAATACAACTACTACAAACACCACCTTGACAAGAGTATGGTGCATCTAAGTCCTCCTTTAAAGCAGCCTCTAAAATGGTTTGCTTTTGTGACATGGTAAAGGTTTGGGTTTCATCATCAACAGTAACTGTAATAGCTGTGTTTCCGTTAGTAACAACTTCTGTGTTTTCATCTGTTGGTACTGTTGCAGCAGTAAATAACTCGAAGTTAATTTTTGTGTCTTCTATATTATTTTCTGCTAAAACATCTTTTACAGTATTAATCATGCCTTCTGGTCCACAAAGGTAAAAAGCGTCTATTGTTACATGTTTGTATTTGTTTTTGACAATTAAGTTTACTGTGCTTTTTTCGATACGACCAAATAAAGCATTGTTTTCTTGAGACTGACTGTATAAAAACTGAATATCAAATCGGTCTTTGTATTGGTGTTGTAAATTCAGTAAATCTTGTAAAAAGATAGTGTCTTTTAGTGTTTTATTACCATATACTAATACAAAATGACTATTAGGTTCTTGATCTAAAACGGTTTTTGCAATACTTAATATAGGTGTAATACCACTACCTGCAGCAAAAGCAGCAATGGTTCTTTTTTCTGTTGCAATAGGTTCAAAAACAAATCGTCCTTGTGGTTTTGCAACCTCTAAAGTATCTCCAATTTTTAAACTACTATTAGCGTAAGTGCTAAAGGTTCCGTTTGGTACTGCTTTTACAGCAACGGTCAGTTTTCCGCTTGACGGAGAAGAGCAAAGTGAATAGTCACGTCTAACTTCTTGGTCTTTTATGTTTGTTTTTAGCGTAATATATTGTCCTGCTTTAAAAGTGTAATCTGCTTTTAAATTTGCTGGTACGTCAAAAGTTAATGTAACACATTGGTCTGTTTGACGTGTTATGTCCGAAATTGTTAACGTCTGAAATTGAGCCATAGTTTTATTTTTTTGTAAAAATAATGAAGCTTTACCGTTTAAGATATGATTTAGGCAAAAATTAATACCTAAGTTTTTTATGCATAAGAAAATTATGTATGTTTGTAATATGGCAAATTCAAAATTATATAAAGGTAGTCTGACCACTATTATTTTAAAACTTTTAAATGAAAGTGAAAAAATGTATGGTTACGAAATGACACAAAAAGTGAAACAAATTACTAAAGGCGAACTTAATATTACAGAAGGTGCTTTGTATCCAGCACTGCATAAGTTAGAAGCCGAAGGATTGCTGGACGTTGAGGTTAAAAAAGTAGATAACCGTTTGCGTAAATACTATAAACTTACCGAAAAAGGTAATAAAGAAACGGTTAGTAAATTAGAAGAACTTAAGGATTATATTAAAACCATGGAAACGTTTATGAACCCTAAATTAAGTTTGGAGTAATATGAAGTTAAGTAAAGAACAAATACAATATATTGACGATTATTTAATAAGGTTAGGAGTTAAATTTACTGATGTTAGGTTAGAACTTATCGATCATTTAGCATCAGGTTTTGAAGCATCTAAAAAAGAGCAGCAATTAGAAGATTATCTTAAATCTAAAATAGATTTTATTCAAGATTTTGAAAAGAAACGCCAAAAAACCATTCATTGGAGTTATCAAAGAGAAATGTGGCGACGTTTAGCTATGTTTTTTTATAAGCCTAAATATATCCCTTTTACAATAATGTTGGGATTTGCAGTATATTGGATGCAGCAGTTGCAGCCAAATAAAGCTCTTACTTTAATACTTGTAGTTAGTCTGTCAATTATACATTTTTGGGCAATTATAACGGGTTTTTCACATCATAAAACTTTTAAAAAGTTGCAAATAGCCCAGCCTTTATATTCAATAATGGCTTTACCATCTTTGTTTTTATATTGCATGGGAGTAGCTAAACCATGGTTAGAAAATCAATATTTTTTTATTGCCTTTTGGTTTTTAGCAGTTTTATTTAACATAGCTGGAGGAATAGAGTTACGTAATAAAAAGAATAAGATTTTAGAGTATTCAAAAACTTTGTGTAAATAATGAAATTAACCCAACCTCAAATACAAAACCTATACGCTTTTACAAGACAACATTACGTTGAGCATTACGATTTACAAACCGAGTTAGTAGATCATTTAGCAAACGATATTGAGTCTGTTTGGCAAACGCAAACCAATTTGTCTTTTGAAGACGCTAGAGACCAAGCCTTCAAAAAATTTGGAGTCTTTGGTTTTATGGATGTGTTAGAACGTCGTCAAAAAAACATGAATAAACGCTACATAAAGTATCTATGGGCAGAATTAAAACAATGGTTTACGTTTCCTAAACTAATAACAACTATTGCTGTGTTTTTAATTATTTATATGTCATTGTCTTCTGTGTTAGCAAAATCATTATTAATAGGGTTTTATGCTTTAATATGCGTTTTTGTAATCTATAAAAGTGTTTTGCTTAAGAGGCAATTTAAACAACGTAAAGCGATGTCTAATAAAAAATGGATGTTAGAAGAAATAATATTTAAACAAGCTGGTGGATCTGCTATAATACTGTTATCTCAATTACCACAGTTTTATAATTTTTCTGATAATATTTTTAGCAACCCTTACATTGTTTTGGGTCTGTCTATTTTTTCGACACTGTTTTTTCTTTGGATGTATATTAGCTTTGAAATCATTCCAAACAAAGCAGAAAAACTGCTAAACGAAACCTACCCAGAATTTTGTTTGTAACATTTTTAAGCAATTATATACTTATCTATTAAACCAAACTAAACCATCAGCATATGATTACTAAATTTTTAAGCCTAGAATGGAAATCTTTTATACGTTCTTCCAATTTTGGTAAAGGCCTAGCTATAAAAATATTAATGGCCTTTTTTGCAGTCTATTTTTTATTGGTGTTTTTATCTTTAGGAGTATTTATTTATCCAACACTTAAAAAAGCTTTTCCTGATAATGACCCTTTTGTAATGGTTAACACGCTGTTGTTTTTCTGGTTTTTAGGCGATCTAATGTTGCGTTTTTTCTTGCAAAAATTACCAGTAATGAGTGTAAAACCATTACTAACCTTGCCAATAAAAAGAAGTCGTGTAGTCAACTACGTTTTAGGTAAGTCTGCGTTATCTTTTTTTAACTTTTTACCATTATTTGCTATTGTTCCGTTTAGTGTCGTTTTAATCACTAAAGATTATGAGGTCACTAAAGTTATAACATGGTTAGTGGCAATGGTAATATTAACGCTAATAAGCAATTTTTTAAATTTTATTATTGAAAGTTTTTCAGCCGAAACCGAGTTTTCATTTCTTCCAATCATCCTTTTTGCAGGAACTTTATTTGGTTTAAATCATTTTAATATTGTCAATTTTTCGCAATTATTGTCTTCAGCAATGTTGGCAATAACAAATAATCCATTGTATTTAATAGTGCTTTTGATTATTTTAATTGGTCTATATCTTTTTAATCATAAAGTATTAATTAAAAAACTATACTTAGACAATTCACTTAAAACCAAAATCAAAGAAGTGTCAACCTCAGATTTAGGATGGACAAAGCGTTTTGGTGAAGTAGCCCCTTTTATGCAGTTAGATTTAAAATTAATTTGGCGTAATAAAAGACCAAGATCTGCGGTGTTTATTTTGGTAATTGGACTTTTGTATGGATTGTTTTTTTATCCACAACCCATGTATAGAGATATGCCAATCATGTATGGTTTTATTGGTGTATTTGTAACAGGTATATTTTTAATCAATTTTGGACAATTCATTCCAGCTTGGGATAGTGGGTATTATAAAATGTTAATGAGCCAAAACATAAAGTATGAGCAGTATTTAAAATCTAAATACACGTTAATGATGTTAAGTGTTATTATCATGTTTGTACTAAGTATACCTTATGTTTATTTTGGGTGGAAAATTTTAGTAGCCCATTTTGCTGCAGCTATTTATAACATAGGTGTCAATACTTATGTTATAATGCTAGGTGGATCTTTTAACCGTAAAAAAATAGATTTAAATCAACGTGCAGCCTTTAACTATCAAGGGACAGGAGCAGTGCAATGGTTAATTGGTATCCCATTGCTATTAGTGCCATTAGCAATATTTGGCGCATTAACCTATTATGTAAATTTTTATTCCGGTGTTTCAGCATTAATCTTATTAGGTATTATTGGTATCGTTTTTCATCAAAAACTAATGCAATTAATAACCAAAAAGTATTTAAATTCTAAATACGAAATGATTAAAGCCTTTAACCAAGACAACTAATCAATACAACTAACTTTTACAACAACTACATCATGATAATAACAACAAACCTTTCAAAAAAATATAGTGGAAACGAAGTCTTAAATATTTCTAATTTAGAAATACCAAAAGGTCAAAGCTTTGGGCTTGTAGGTAATAATGGAGCAGGTAAAACCACTTATTTTAGTTTGCTTTTAGATTTAATAAAACCAACCACAGGAACAATTAAAAATAACGATGTTTTAGTTAGTCAAAGTGAAGATTGGAAACCCTTTACGTCGGCTTTTATAGACGAAAGCTTTTTAATAGGTTACTTAACACCTGAAGAATATTTTTATTTCATTGGCGATTTACGTGGTCAAAATAAGCAAGATGTAGATAATTTAGTATCACAATTTGAAGACTTTTTTCATGGCGAAATCTTAGGTCAAAAAAAATACCTTCGTGATTTAAGTAAAGGAAACCAGAAAAAAGCAGGTATTGTTGCAGCTCTTATAGGTAATCCTGAGGTTATTATCTTAGACGAACCCTTTGCAAATTTAGATCCAACAACACAAATTAGATTAAAAGAAATTATTAAAGATCTAGCCGAAAAGAAAGGAGTAACAGTTTTGGTTTCAAGTCATGATTTATTGCATGTTACAGATGTTTGTGAGCGTATTGTAGTGTTAGAAAAAGGACAAGTAATTAAAGATATCCAAACTAGCGAAGCAACTTTAAAAGAGTTAGAAGCACATTTTGCAGGAACTGTTAGTCCAGTGTAATAGAGTTTAGATTTTACTATTAGTTCAAGTTTCAGTTCATTTTTTGGCAAAAAGTCAAAAAGATGCTTATTTTTACGCACCTGTCCGTAGTTATTAATAATAATTACGACGTAATTTAGTTATGTATTACATAAAATACAACCGCATTGAAAATAGCATTTAAAATCTGTATAATTTCTGGCTTAATCTTGGCAACCATTTCTAGTTGTTCAAGAAAAACAGATAGTTTTATAAACCGTAATTTTCATGCTGTTACTGCAGAGTATAACGCATTGTTTAATGGTTATGAAGCCTTAAATCAAGGTCAAGACAACTTAAACAATAATTATAATGACAACTATTGGGACATCTTACCAGTAGAGCGCATGCAAATTACTGAAGACATCGTAATGCCTGGACAATCTAAAAACCAGGATTTTACTAGAGCTGAAGAAAAAGCAGTAAAAGCAATTCAAAAACATGGGATGAATATTCAAGGTAAAGAGTATAACCCACAAATTGACGAAGCGTATCTACTTTTAGGTCAAGCCAGATATTTTGACCAACGTTTTATTCCAGCATTAGAAGCTTTTAATTATATCTTATACAAATATCCAGCATCAGATAAAATTAACACAGCTAAAGTTTGGAGAGAAAAAACCAACATGCGTTTAGAAAACGATGAATTGGCAATCAAAAACCTAAAGCGTTTAATTAAACAAGAAGAACCAAAGAAGCAGGAATTAGCAGACGCAACTTCAATTTTAGCACAAGCTTACATTAACACCAAAGCTTTGGATAGTGCTTTAACGCAAATTAAAATAGCAGCACAAGCCACTAAAAATAATGACGAAAAAGGACGCTTTAATTTTATTAAAGGACAATTATATAATGTATTAAATCAAAAAGACAGTGCTAATTTGGCTTTTGATGAGGTTATAGATTTAAACCGTAAAACTCCGCGTCGTTATCTAATGGCTGCTCATGTAGAAAAGGCTAAAAACTTTGATTATGATTCAGGCGACAAACTTGCATTTTTAGAGCATTTGACTAAGCTTGAAAATAACAGAGAAAACCGTCCTTATCTTGATAAGATTTATCATCAAATTGCAGAATATTATCTAAATACTCAATCCGACTCATTAGCTGTAGTCTATTACAATAAGTCATTAAGAGAAAAATCTAAAGACAAAATTTTAACAGCAAAAAATTATCAGACTTTAGGGGATTTTTATTTTGATCGTAACAATTATAAAACTGCAGGAGCATATTTTGATAGTACCATGACTAGTATGGTCGAAAATAGTAAACCCTTCAGAACTATTAAGCGTAAACGCGAAAATCTAGACGACGTTATTTATTATGAAGGTGTTGCTAATAATAATGACAGTATTCTTAGGTTGGTAAATATGTCTAAGGCAGATCGTCTTACCTTTTTTACAGACTATACCAATCAATTAAAATTAAAAGCAGAAAAAGAACAAGAAAAGCTAGAAGCAGAAGCGCGCAAACAAGGTTTGGCAACAACCAATGCATCAGTAAATGGTATTACAGGAAGTAGCAGTTTACCTGGAGTAGGCTCAAGTTTTTATTTTTACAATCCAAGTACTGTAGCTTATGGTAAAAATCAATTTACACGTGTTTGGGGAGAGCGTAAAAACGAAGACAATTGGAGATGGTCTTCAAATGTATCAGGAGGATTTTCAAATCAATCAGATGTTGCTTTAACTACAGATGAAGGTGAAGAGAGTCCATTGCTAAAACCAGAATATTATTTGGAGCAAATTCCTTCAGCTAAAAAAACTTTGGACAGTCTTAAAAAAGACCGAAACTATGCTTATTACCAATTAGGTTTAATTTATAAAGAAAAATTTAAAGAGTATAAGCTTTCTAAAAGCAAGTTTTTAAACTTACTATCAAGTAACCCAGAAGAAAAACTTGTTTTACCTTCAAAATATAATTTGTTTAAAATTTATGAAATTTTAGGTCAAAATGAAGACGCTTTAAGTACTAAAAACGAAATTATTGCTAGTTATCCTGATTCAAGATATGCTGAAATATTAAAAAATCCAGAATTAGCAGCAACCAGAGATCAAAGCAGTCCAGAAAGTTTGTATGAGGACACTTATAAATTATTGCAATATCAAGATTACCAACAAGTCATAGATAAAACCACAGAGTATATCAGGTTTTTTGATGGTGATCCTATGGTTTCAAAATTTGCATTATTAAAAGCAACAGCTAACGGAAGGTTAAATGGTTATCAGGCCTACATAGATGGACTTAATGATGTGGCAGTAAATTATGCTAATACACCAGAAGCAATACAAGCAGAAGCTATTGTTGCTAGCTTAAAATCTGTAAGCGATAAAACCTTTAAACCAGATAATGTGTCGTCTAGTTTTAAAGTTGTTTTTCAGTTTAATCAAAATGAAGAACAAGCTATTGCTGATTTAAAAGAAATTTTAGACGAGATTGCTCCAAAAATAGAATACTATAATTTAGATACATCAGTAGATATATATAATCCAGAAACCACATTTTTAGTCATCCATGGACTAAAAAGTGTACAAGGAGCAAAAGGATTTGTTGAATTATTAAAAGAGGAAGATAAAAACAAGGTAAATAAACCTTACTTCGGCATTTCAACAGATAATTATAAAACCCTTTTAATACACAAAAACTTAAACAAGTATCTAGCAATACAAAAATAATACCTCTCAAATACAATGAAAAATAAGCAACAAGAACAGTTTTCAATACAAAACATAATAGCAAAAGGAACAAAAATAGCTGGAGACTTTTTTAGTGAAGGAGATTTACGTGTTGATGGAACAGTAGAAGGTAATATTGAAACTACAGGAAAAGTTGTCATAGGAAAAGATGGCCTAATTAACGGTACACTTAAATGTAGTAATGCTTATTTTGAAGGGAAATTAGTAGGTAACCTTGAGCTAACCGAAACCTTAACATTAAAATCTACAGCACATATTGAAGGTGACGTAATTACACAAAAATTAGCTGTTGAACCTGGTGCAATTTTTAATGTGTCATGCGTAATGAAAACAACAGTAAATGATTTTAGTGGTGGATCCAAAAAACAAAAAACAGCTTAACCCTTTTATTAGATTTACAACTATGGCTATTCAAATGGGTGTTACCATTTGGTTAGGTAGTTTGTTAGGAGGCTGGTTAGATAAAAAGTTAGAAAATAATAATCAACTTTATTTTAAAATAGTCACACTACTAGCTGTGTTTTTAGCCATGTATTCAGTAATAAAACAAGTTATTAAAATTACCAATCAACAAAATTCAAAAAATGAATAAACGTATTGTGTTTGTTATATCGTTAATGCTTGTTGTATTAGCAATTTCTTTTGGAATACATAAATATGTCACAAACGACCAGGTATTACCATATTCTTTAAATAAATTATATCTTTTTCATGGTATAGCAGCATTAATTGTGTATTCAAGTATTGAAGGCATATATAGTGTTATGCCAAATCAATTAGGATATGCCTATCTAACAATGATGTTAATTAAAATAGGAATGTTTATTTTAATCTTCAAAGCAACCGTTTTTTCGGCTACAAATTTGACACTCGAGCATCGATTAGGACTTGTAATCCCCTTTTTTTTATTTCTAATTATTGAAACAGCTTGTATAGCTAAATTACTAAAAAGCGAATAAGTCTTTGTAATAAAGGATTATAGCGTAATTTTATTAGTAAATAAATTCGTATTAAAAAAAGCGTTTCCTTTTTAAATTATTACTTACATTTGCACAAAATTTACAGACAATAAATTTATTAGTTACAAAAAGTATGATGTTGGCAAAAAAATATTTCAATTTTATAGCAATATTAGTTCTGACTTTATTTTCTTTTTCTGCTTATGGAGAAGAAACTAAACAAGAGCCAGGAAATACAGTGAATACTGCTCAAGAAATCAAAGAGTATATTAAACATCACTTAAAAGACTCTCACGATTTTCATTTTTATACAAATAATGAAACAGGTGAACATAGGAGTTTTCCATTACCTGTTATTGTTTGGACTAAAGATGGTTTAAAAACATTTATGTCTTCTGCATTTCACCATGATGATAACGGTCAAGTTATTGTTGAAAAAGGTAATGCACGTTTAGTAAAACTTCACAGTAAGATATACCAATTAGATCAAGGTGCAACCACTGTTGCATTTGATGATGATCACCACCCAACAAATGCACACAAAGTATTAGATTTTTCTATTACTAAATCTGTGTTTGGAATGTTACTTACAGGGTTGTTAATGTTGTTAGGTTTTAGTGCCTTAGCAAGAGGTTATAAAAAAGGACATACAGTGCCAAAAGGTGTTGGTCGTATTTTAGAGCCTTTAGTAATCTACGTAAGAGACGATATTGCTAAGCCAAATATTGGTGAGAAAAAGTACCGTAAGTTTATGGGCTTTTTATTAACTGTGTTTTTCTTTATCTGGATATTAAACTTGTTAGGTTTAACACCATTAGGATTTAACGTAACAGGACAAATTGCAGTAACAGCTTGTTTAGCAATTTTTACAGCAGTAATATATTTATTTAGCGGAAGTAAAGACTTTTGGAAGCACACATTATGGATGCCTGGTGTGCCAATGATTTTACGTCCAATATTAGCAGTGATAGAGTTAGTTGGTTTTGTATTAATTAAACCATTCTCTTTATTAGTACGTTTATTTGCAAACATGACTGCAGGACACTTTGTTGTTATGAGTTTAATTGCTTTAATGATTACAATGAAAGAATCTTTTGGAGCAGTAACATCAACAGGTATGTCATTAGTGTTAGCATTATTTATTTCGGTTATCGAAATTTTAGTAGCCTTTTTACAAGCGTTTATTTTCACGATGTTATCATCGTTATTTATAGGTATGGCAGTTGAAGAACATGACCATCATTAATAAGAATTTGTTTAATTAATATTTATAAAACCAAATTAGTATGTACAATTTAATTGGAGCAGGATTAATCGTAATCGGAGGAGGAATCGGATTAGGTCAAATTGGAGGAAAAGCAATGGAATCTATTGCTCGTCAACCAGAAGCAGCAGGAAAAATCCAAACTGCGATGATCATCATCGGAGCCTTATTAGAAGGTTTAGCATTCGGTGCATTAATCTTAGGAGCATAATCCTAAAACAAAAAGAAACAGCTTTCTGCAACGGTTGGTTGCAGAAACTGTTTTAAATTAAACAAAAAACAAAATTTAAGTAATCTATATTTCATGGAAACTTTATTAAATGACTTTTCAGTAGGCTTGTTTTTTATGCAAGGTATTATCTTAATAATATTAATATTATTAATGAGAAAATTTGCATGGAAGCCTATCTTAGACGCTTTACAAACACGTGAAGACGGTATACAAAATGCATTAGATTCAGCTGAAAACGCTAAGTTAGAAATGCAAAATCTTCAAGCAGATAACGAAAAATTATTAAAAGAAGCACGTGCAGAACGTGAAGCTATGCTTAAAGAAGGTAGAGAGTTAAAAAATAAAATGATTGATGACGCTAAAGCAGAAGCTCAAGCTCAAGCAAACACTATGATTGCTCAAGCACAAGCTGCTATTGAAAGTGAGAAAAAATCAGCTATGGCTGATTTAAAAAACCACGTAGCAGGTTTGTCTATTGAGATTGCAGAAAAAGTAGTACGTCAAGAATTAGCTAATAAAGACAAACAATTAGAATTAGTTGAGTCTATGTTAGGTGATGCTAAATTAAACTAGTCAAATCATGGCAGGAGAAAGAGCAGCAATACGTTACGCAAAAGCAGTTTTAAGCTTAGCTACAGATCAAAATACAGCAGATGTTGTAAATAATGATATGCAGTTAATAAATAATACTGTTGCGCAAAGTAAAGATTTAAAAGATATGCTTTACAGTCCTGTAATTGGTTCAAGTGTAAAAAAATCTGCGTTATTAGAAATCTTTAAAGGGATTAACCCAGTAACTGTTAATTTAATAGATACTTTGGTTGCTAATAAACGTACAGATTTATTACCTCAAGTTGCTTCAAAATTCATTACTTTATTAGAAGCACAAAAAGGTAATCAAATTGCAACCGTTACAACAGCTGTTCCATTAACTGATGCTTTAGAAACTAAAGTTTTGGCTAAAGTTAAGGAGCTAACTGGTAAAGAAGCAGCAATAAAAAATATTGTAGATGAAAGCATTTTAGGTGGTTTCATATTACGTGTTGGAGATACGCAATATAACGCAAGTATCGCTAACCAATTAAGCAAGTTAAAAAGAGAATTCACAGTAAACTAAAAGAGAATCTTATACATGAAAAAAAATATTCTTTTACTATCAATAGCATTGTTTGTTGTAAATGTTTTGGTTGCACAAAAAGTGAAAGTTAAGAAAGAGGTTGTTTTGATAGATAAACAAGAGTCTATTAAAATTACCAAAGATAAAACAAATGAAGATTTTTATTACGCTTTAGAGACACTTGAAGGTGAAACGGTTTTACTAGTTAACTATGAAACGAAAAAAATCTCAGAAACAAAATCTTTCACTTGGTTATCAATGAAACAGCCAAATAAGGATAGAATTAATGAAATTGATTTTACAGCTGTTTCTTTCTCATTAAATTCAAAAAAGCTAATTACTGAATTCTTGTTTAAAGAATTAGATTTCTTCAATGAAAAAGGTTTTAACCATGATAAAATAGATGCTTTTTTTCTGGAAAAAAGGGAAAGAGAATCTGCAGCAGAAACTCAAGAATTAGAAAAACAACTACTTGATTTAGAAGCTAATTTTTTAGAGGTTTCTCCAGAAGTATTAGGAAATATGTTAATTGTTTCTAATACTAAAATTGATCCAGATACAGGAGAAAGAGCTATTATTGGTAAAGTTAATAGAGTTTCAACTAAAGAATCTGGTAAAGTTTATACCTACACCAATTTAACAGGTAAAGTTATTGCGGTAGTAAATGAGAAACTTAGAAGAATAGAAGGTAATAATACTTTTTATCCTTTAAATATGTCTTTTTCATCACATTCTGAAGGCTTAGTAAAAGATGCTAATACCTACTTGAAGAAAATATATTTGCTTGATGAGTATTTTTATTATGCTTTTTTGACTAAACAAGAAATTGAAACTGTTGTAGAGCAGATTAAAGAAAATCAAAAAGAAGAATTTGAAACCGCTAAGGAAAACTCTGAAAACTTATACAAATTACCTGGATACGTTATAGACAGTAAAGGTGAAAAAGTAGAAGGAGAGATTTCTATTGTTTTTGAAAAAATAGACGTAAAAGACCCAAATCAGTGGGGTAATGTTGTTGATTTAGATGAAGCAAATATTGGTAAGCTTGTTTCAATTAACTACATAAATGCTAAGGGTAAAAACCGTACATCTTCTTACCGATCTAAAAAGAAAGTTAAGTTTTGTGTAGATGATAATAACATTGAAAGATGTTTTGTGGGTGTTGGTTCAAAAGGTAAAGGTCTAGAATTAGCTGCAGGTGCAGTATCTTCTTTAAGCTTTGATACTTCTCAATTTTATGAGGTTTATAAAATAATTGGAGATATCACAATATATAAAGATGTTGTAGATAATTTATACTTAATTAAAATACCATCAGAAAAAAAGGCATTACAGTTTAATACCTCTAATTCTGAAAAAAATATTGAAAACTTGAAAAAATATATTGGAGCATGCTTTAAAGAAGAATTTGTTTCATTAAATTATTCAGATATAAACGACATTGTTAAATTAGCAGAGATTTATAATAGCTGTTCAAAATAATTAAAAAATGGCAGAAGTAAAACCAGCTGAAGTATCAGCAATCTTAAAACAACAACTTTCAGGTTTTGAAGCAAGCGCTTCATTAGACGAAGTTGGAACAGTATTAACAGTAGGTGATGGTATCGTACGTGCTTACGGACTTTCAAATGCAGAGTATGGTGAGTTAGTAGAGCTTGAAGGTGGTGCAGAAGGAATCGTACTTAACCTTGAAGAAGATAACGTAGGTATCGTACTTTTAGGAACAACAAGAGGTGTTAGAGAAGGGTCTACAGTAAAACGTACTAACCGTATCGCATCTGTTAAAGTTGGAGAAGGTATTGTTGGTCGTGTTGTAGATACACTTGGTAATCCTATTGACGGTAAAGGTCCTATTGCTGGAACTACTTATGAGATGCCTTTAGAGCGTAAAGCACCTGGAGTTATCTATAGAGAGCCAGTAACTGAACCATTACAAACAGGAATTAAAGCAATTGATGCTATGATCCCAGTTGGTAGAGGTCAACGTGAGTTAGTAATTGGTGACAGACAAACAGGTAAGACTGCAGTTTGTATTGATGCGATCTTAAATCAAAAAGAATTTTACGATGCAGGTGAGCCTGTATACTGTATATATGTTGCTGTAGGTCAAAAAGCCTCAACAGTAGCTTTAATTGCTAAAACTTTAGAAGAAAAAGGAGCTTTAGCATATACTACAATAGTAGCTGCAAATGCATCAGATCCTGCTGCAATGCAAGTGTATGCACCAATGACAGGAGCATCTATTGGAGAATATTTTAGAGATACTGGTAGACCAGCTTTAATTGTTTTTGATGATTTATCAAAGCAAGCAGTTGCTTACCGTGAAGTATCTTTATTATTAAGACGTCCACCAGGACGTGAGGCATATCCTGGAGATGTATTTTACTTACACTCAAGATTATTAGAGCGTTCTGCAAAAATTATCAACGATGATAGTATTGCTAAAGAAATGAATGACTTACCAGAGTCATTAAAACCAATCGTAAAAGGTGGTGGATCTTTAACAGCATTACCAATTATTGAAACACAAGCAGGAGACGTTTCAGCATATATCCCAACAAACGTAATTTCTATTACAGATGGGCAAATTTTCTTAGATGGAGATTTATTTAACTCTGGTGTTCGTCCAGCAATTAACGTAGGTATTTCTGTATCTCGTGTTGGAGGTAATGCACAGATTAAATCAATGAAAAAAGTATCTGGTACTTTAAAATTAGACCAAGCACAATATCGTGAGTTAGAAGCTTTCGCTAAGTTTGGATCAGATTTAGATGCGGTTACTTTAAATGTAATTGAAAAAGGTAAACGTAACGTAGAGATCTTAAAGCAAGGTCAAAACGATCCATTTACTGTTGAAGATCAAGTAGCAATTATATATGCTGGATCTAAAAACCTATTAAAAGACGTGCCAGTTAATAAAATTAAAGAATTTGAAAGAGACTATCTTGAATTCTTAAACGCTAAGCACAGAGGTGTTTTAGACACTTTAAAAGCAGGTAAATTAACTGATGAAGTTACAGACACTTTAATTACTGTTTGTAAAGAATTATCAGCTAAATATAGAGCATAATATTATAAGTTTAGAGTTGTAGTTTATACTACAACTCTAAATTTAAATTTTAAACTAATGTCACTCTGGATCACTTTCTGCTTTCAAGCAGAAAAACATCAAAGAGTCTTTATAAAAATAAAGAATGGCTAATCTTAAAGAAATACGTAATAGAATATCTTCAGTATCGTCAACGATGCAGATTACTAGTGCCATGAAAATGGTTTCTGCTGCTAAATTGAAGAAAGCTCAAGATGCTATTACTGCAATGCGTCCTTATGCAGATAAGTTAACTGAACTTTTACAAAGTTTAAGTGCAACTTTAAACGAAGATGCAGGAAGTAAATTTGCAGAACAACGTGAGGTTAATAATGTATTAATTGTATCTATAACTTCAAACAGAGGATTATGTGGAGCTTTTAATTCAAACATTATTAAACAAACACAACACTTGATTTCTAATGTTTATACAGGAAAACAAGTCTCTGTGTTAGCAATAGGAAAAAAGTCTAATGATGCATTTTCAAAAACAGGTCTTGTAATTGATAATCAAAGTCAAATATTTGATAATCTAACTTTTGATAATGTTGCTGAAATAGCACAGATGCTAATGGATAAATTTAGTGCAGGCGAATTTGATAAAATCGAAATCGTTTACAATAAGTTTAAAAATGCAGCGACACAAATTGTAATGACAGAGCAGTTTTTGCCAATTGTACCTGTTGAAACAGAAGAAGAAGCTAATTCAGATTATATTTTTGAACCTTCAAAAATTGAAATCGTTGAGCAATTAATTCCTAAATCTTTAAAAACTCAATTATATAAGGGTATTAGAGATAGTTTTGCAAGTGAGCATGGAGCACGTATGACTGCAATGCATAAAGCAACAGATAATGCAACTGAGTTAAGAGATCAACTTAAATTGACTTATAACAAAGCACGTCAAGCAGCAATTACAAACGAAATCCTTGAGATTGTTGGTGGAGCAGAAGCTTTAAATAACTAAAACAAATGTATACTTAGGTTAATACTAAGTATACATTCAATAAATATTTAAAAAACCTTATTCAATTTGAATAAGGTTTTTTTATGGAATACATTTTGATTAATTACCTTTATACAAACATTACTATTATGAAGTTTATAAAATTTTTCAGTTTATTAATACTATCGGGTTTATTTTTTATGCAATGTTCTACAGCTCAGAAACTTGAACAAAATGCTGCCTTTAAAACAGATAAGGCATACTATCAAAAATGGGTAGCAGGTGTTAAAGGTGGAGGTTCTGGCATTAATGTTTTTATACCTGTTAGCACACAGTTTAAGTTAGATAGTTTATACTTTAGAGGACAGAAAGTAGCTTTACAGACTAAGCCTAATAGTCCAAACCTTTATATTGGTCGTATTTTAACAGAAGCTAATCAAAAAGAGACATTAGAAAAAAACACAAATGATTCAACTTTTGAATTAAAGCAAAATGAAGCAGTAGTAAGCTATTTAGATAACGGAACAATTAAGTACTTGAAAATTGATTCAGTTCCAGAAAAAAAAATGGAACATTACCCAAGTGCACCACCAAAACAAGGTAAATAAGTGACTAATTTTAGTCATTCATTTAGTTTCGAAATTTAAATAAGTCAACCTATATTTTCAATCAAATTTTAATAAACTCTTGAGCGTTTTAAAAAAGTTTTTCAAAGACACTATAATTTATGGTTTAGCAACTGTATTACCTCGTCTTATGAATTTTGTTTTAGTACCTCTGTATACAGGTAAATTA
Source organism: Olleya sediminilitoris (assembly GCF_016785945.1). Classification (GTDB taxonomy): domain Bacteria; phylum Bacteroidota; class Bacteroidia; order Flavobacteriales; family Flavobacteriaceae; genus Olleya; species Olleya sediminilitoris. The sequence goes on from NZ_JAEMEF010000001.1 coordinate 442,054, forward strand.
AAAACCACAAGCTTTTCTGATAATACTACATTTTATATTTACGCCTCATTTTTTAATGTGCTACTTACCTATGGAATGGAAACTGCTTTCTTTAGATTTTTTACAAAATCTAAAGAAAAGGACAAGATATTTTCTACTACGTTTATCAGTTTAATTGTTACTACTTTTTTGTTTCTAATAGCTATGTTGCTTTATAGTCAACAACTATCTAGCATGTTTGGTATCTCTCAAAAATATTTTAATTTATTAATTGGTGTCATCGTTTTGGACACATTAGTAGTTGCACCTTTTGCGTATTTACGTGCTACAGGACGACCAATTAAATTTGCAGCAATAAAAATTAGCAACATATTAATTTATGTGTTACTTAATTATTTTTTCCTTTGGTTTATTCCTAAATTTAACCTGTCTTTTTCTTGGTATGATACTTCAGATTTAGTTCAATATATTTTTATTGCAAATCTGGCTGCAAGTGCAATGACATTAATATTGTTACTACCTTATTTTTTTAAAACCAAACTTCAGTTTAGTAAGCCCATTTTTAAACAATTAATTAATTACGGTTGGCCAATTATGGTTGCTGGTTTAGCCTATGTTGTTAATGAGAATTTTGATAAATGGATTATTCCTAATTTATTAAACAAAGATATTAATGGTGCTTATAGTGGTTGTTATAAAATAGCCATGTTTATGACTATTTTTATTCAAGCCTTTAGGTTAGGAGCAGAGCCTTTTTTCTTTTCTCATGCAAAAGAAAAAAATGCAAAACAAACCTATGCTTTAATAATGAAGTATTTTGTAATAGCTGGTAGCTTAATGCTTGTCTTTATAATTGCTTATTTAGATGTTTTTAAAGCCTTGTTGGTTACAGATTCTAGTTATTGGCAAGCCATACAAATCGTACCAATAGTATTATTAGCTAATTTATGTTTAGGCATTTATTTTAACCTTGCTATTTGGTATAAACTTACAGACAAAACTAGATACGGTATGTACTTGTCCATTGTTGGCGCAATTGTTACAATTGGTCTAAATATTACTTTAATACCAAAATTTGGTTTTATAGCTGCAGCTTGGACAACTTTAGCAGCTTACGGAATCATGATGACATTATCTTATTTATTAGGACAAAAACATTATCCAGTACCTTACAATTTAAAACAAATCTTAGGCTACTTATTTATAGCTATAGTATTATCTATTGCAGCTTTAAGTACAGAAGCCAACTATTATATTAATACTATTTTAGTTTTATTATTTTTGGGATTAATAGTTCTTTTTGAAAAGAAAGAAATAAAACATTTATTAAAAAGAAATTAAATTAATCTGTAACTCAGGTTAAAATGAAGCAAGTTTATACATGAAAATTAAAATTATAAATAAATCTAGTCACGCATTGCCACATTATGAAACGTCAGCATCAGCTGGACTTGATTTAAGAGCTAATATAACAAATCCTATAGTACTTCAACCTTTGGAGCGTACAATCGTTAAAACAGGCTTATTTATAGAGTTACCGATAGGTTTTGAAGCTCAAGTTAGACCAAGAAGTGGTTTGGCAGCAAAAAAAGGAATTACAGTATTAAATGCACCTGGTACTGTTGATGCAGATTATAGAGGAGAAATTGGTGTCATTCTTGTTAACTTATCTAACCAAGAGTTTACAATTGAAAATGGCGAGCGTATAGCACAATTAGTAATTGCTAAGCATGAGCGTGCAGAATGGATAGAGGTAGAAACATTATCTGAAACCTCTAGAGGAGAAGGAGGATTTGGTAGTACAGGAACTAAATAAAAAACCATGAAATCAATCATCACAGTAATTACTCTGTTATTAATTAGTAATACAGCTTTATTAGCCCAAGACAATTCAGAAAAAATTGTTGATGTCGCTTATGATGCATGTGATTGTATTGGTAAAATTGAAACAAATTTAAGTAAAGTTCAAAAAAGCGAAGAGATTAAAGCTTGCATAACCTCTGCAAATATGGCTTGGCAAATCAACAAGTCTATGTCTGCTGTTTCAGATACTATAAATAAGTCTTTAACCAAAACAGACACTTTAACTGTTGCTTCAGATAAACTAAATATCGTGATATCTGATGCAGATTATCAAGAAATAGAATCCTATCTGTTAGATACTTGTGGAGACATGGAAACCATTTATTTTACCGAAGATGAAACTTTAGAAAACTCATATTCAAATAAAGAAAAAGCTACAGAATACTACAATAAAGGTTTAATCGCTTATGATAATCAAGAGTTTAAAAAAGCACTTTCATTTTATAAAAAAGCAATAAAAGAAGATGAAAATTTTGCATTTGCTTGGGACAATTTGGGACGTACTTATAAAGAGTTAGGTGATTATAAAGAATCAATTAAGTGTTATAAAAAATCACTAAAAATAGATCCAAAAGGAGGAATGCCTTTAATGAATATTGCAGTTACTTATGGTTATCTAGAACAATTTGATAAAGCTAAGAAAGCATACAGGCAATATGGCAAAGTTTTTAAAAATGACCCAGAAACTTATTATGGTTTAGGACGTATTTATGCTTTGGATAACGATTTTGAAAATGCTTTAGATAATATGATGCAAGCTTACGTGTTATATATTGAAATGCAATCACCTTATAAAAACGATGCCGAAAAATTTATTGCAATATTGTATCAAGAGCTAGAAAATCAAGGTAAACAAGACGTATTCAATACAATAGCAAAAAAATATAATATTCAAATTACAGACAATTAAATATGAAAATAATAGTACCTATGGCAGGACGAGGTTCTCGTCTAAGACCACACAGTTTAACAGTACCAAAACCATTAATTCCTGTAGCAGGACAACCTATTGTCCACAGATTAGTAAAAGATATAGCAAAAGTATTAGACCAACCAATTACAGAAGTTGCTTTTGTATTAGGTGATCCAGCTTGGTTTGGTGATGATGTGGTTGCTAGTTTGAAAGATTTAGCAACCAGTTTGGGTGCTAAAGCATCTATATACAGACAAGATAAGCCATTGGGTACAGGACATGCAATTATGTGTGCTAAAGACAGTCTATCTGGACCAGCAGTTATTGCTTATGCAGATACTTTAATACGTGCAGATTTTAATCTAGATCCAGAGGCAGATGCTGTTATTTGGGTAAAACAAGTAGAACAACCAGAAGCCTATGGTGTAGTTAAATTAAACGATAATAAAGAGATTGTTGAGCTTGTTGAAAAACCAGAACAATTTGTTAGTGATTTAGCAGTTATTGGTATATACTATTTTAAAGAAGTTAGCCAACTAAAAGACCAACTTCAAACCGTTTTAGATAATAATATTATTAATGGTGGAGAATACCAAATTAACGATGGTATTAAAGGGATGATGGCAGACGGTAAAATTTTTAAAACAGGAGAAGTAAGTGAGTGGATGGACTGCGGAAACAAAAACATTACACTTCAAACTAACCAACGCATGCTAGGCTTTTTAACAGCAGATGGAGAAGAGCAATTAGTAGCATCTACTGTAAAAAATGAAAACTCAACAATTATAGAGCCTTGTTATATTGGTGAAAACGTGGTGCTAAAAAACACGACCATTGGACCTTATGTTTCAGTTGGAAATAATTGTGTTATAGAAAATTCAACAGTTAAAAATAGCTTAATACAAAATCATACGTCTATAAAAAATGCTAATTTAGACGAAGCTATGATTGGTAACCATGTCAAGTATGATGGTAAATTCACCAAAATTAGTATAGGTGATTATTCGGTTTTAGAATAGTCAACCTCATTTTTTATATAAATATAAAATCAGTTAGTGTTTAGCGCAGCATCCAAAAACATGAAAAAACAGTTTTACATAGTACTTATTACGCTTGGTTTACTTTTGTTTCCAAAGGTAAATATTGCGCAAGTGGATTTTGACGCTAAACCTAATGATGATTTAGGTGATGTCTCTGATGCTTTTCAAGAGCATTTTTTTGAAGCTCTAAAACAAAAAGGTATAGAAAACTACCAACGTGCAGTGGACAACCTCTTAAAATGTATTGCTTTGGACGATAGTGATGCTATTTTATATTTTGAATTAGGTAAAAACTACAATAGTTTAAAAAACTTTGGGGCAGCAGAAGATGCATTAAAAAAAGCAGTCACTAAAGTACCAGATAACGAATGGTTTTTAGATGAATTATATAGCACATACATTCAGCAAAAAGAATACAAAAAAGCCATAAAAACGGTTAAGCAACTGGTTAAATATCATCCAGATTATAAGGAGGATTTAGCCAACATCTATATGCAAACAGGCGATTTTAAAGAAGCTCTTAAAATTTTAGACGAGCTAGATGACGATCTAGGTATCAACAAAGAGCGAGACATTTTACGCAATAGAATTTACAACGCAACAGGACGTAAAAAAGACCAAATTGCAAACTTAGAAGATCGTGTAGGTAAAAACCCAGAATCAGAAGACACCTACCTACGTTTAATTTATCGTTACAGTGAAAGTGGTGACCTTAAAAAAGCATTTGAAACTGCTAAAAAATTACTTGAAGTCAACCCAAAGTCAGAGCTTGTACATTTAGCTTTATATAAATTTTATTTAGAAGAAGGTAGTAATGATAAAGCTATTAAGTCAATGAAAGTGGCTTTACAAAGCTCTAAAATCAACCCAGAATCTAAAATAAAAGTATTGGCAGATTTTGTCAAATTTGTTAGTAAAAATCAACAGTATGAGCAGGATTTGGTAGAAGTTACCTCAATGTTGACTAAAATTGAATCTTCTGGTAAAACACTAGTAGAGTTGGCACAATATTATTTACTTAAGGGAGAAAAACAAAAAGCACTAAGTTTTTATGAAGAAGCTTTGCAAAAAGAAGAGGAAAATTTCGGTATTTTACGCAACATAATCTTATTACATATAGACTTAAAACAATTTGATTTAGCCGAAGCACGAAGTAATGAAGGTTTAGAAGTTTTTCCTGCGCAACCTGTATTATATTTAGCAAATGGTGTTGCATTAAACTATTTAAATCGTCCAAAAGATGCTATAAATAGTCTAGAAACAGGATTAGATTATATTATAGATGACACTAAAATGGAAATTGATTTTTATAATCAATTAGCTAAAGCATATACAATAACTAACAATTTATCTAAAGCTAAGTCGTTTACAGATAAAGCTAAAAAATTAGAAGGTATCAATTAATGAAATTTAAAACACACATAGCAGCTACTGTATTAGTTTTAATACTAATAGTTTCTGGCTGTAAAGGATCTAAAACATTAGTGGCTGATGGTCAAGTTGATTCTGGTTTAAAAGTTAAACAGCTTATTAAAAACAGTGTTAATGCAAATATAGATTTTAACACTTTAATTGCTAGACTTAAAATAGGAACAACTCAAAAAGGTAGTTCTCAAAACTATACCGTTAGTCTTAAAATAGAAAAGGATAAGCAAATACTAATTACTTCCACTCCTGTTTCAATAGTTAGAGCGTTAATAACACCAACTAGAGTCGCTTTTTATAATAAATGGGATAACACTTATTTTGATGGTGATTTTGACTATTTAAGTAATCTTTTAGGGACTGATTTAGATTTTGATAAAGTTCAAAACATGTTATTGGGTCAATCGTTATTTAATTTAAACGACGACAAGTATCAATTATCTGCAAACGATAAATCTTATATTTTAGAACCTAAAAAACAACGTGATTTATTCGAGTTGTTTTTGTTTGTAAATCCTAGTCATTTTAAAATGGATTCTCAAGAAATATCTCAACCTCAAAACAAACGTATTTTACATATTGATTATTTAACTTATCAAGAAGTAGATAATAAAACAATACCAGAACAGACTAAAATTTTGGCTGTTGAGGACGAAGACGAATTAGAGATTAATCTAGAATTAAAATCTGTTAAGTTAAACGAAAACATTCGTTTTCCGTTTAAAATACCATCTGGTTTTACAAAAATTGAATTGTAATATATGAAGCTTCGTTTACTACTTTTAAGTATTACTTTTTTAGTGTTGTTGGGCAATACTTCCGCTTTAGCGCAAAAAAATAAAATAGATCAATTAGAAGCTCAGCGTTTAGAGATTAAAAATCAGATTAAACAAATTAATAATTTGTTGTTTAAAAATCAATCTAAACATAAAAGTCAAACCTCTTTAATAGAGGATTTAAATTATAAATTAAATGTTAGACGTAACTTAATTAAAGTAACCAATCAACAAGCTAATTTAATAACTAGGTCTATTAATACTAATCAAAAAAAGATTTCTAATCTTAGAGAAGAATTAGCCATTTTAAAAGATAATTACGCTAAAACTATACGTAATACCTACAAAAATAAAAGTAGTCAAAGTCGCGTCATGTTTTTATTGTCCTCTAATGACTTTAGACAAGCTTATAAGCGTTTACAGTACATGAATCAGTACTCTAAATACCAAAAGCAACAAGGAGAGAATATTAAAGAAAAAGCAGCTAAACTGCAAAGTTTAAATTTAGAATTAAGTAAGCAAAAAGCAGATAAAGACAAACTTATTGCAGAAAATAGAGAAGTACAAAAAGCTTTAGAGGTAGATATGAAACAACATGAGCAAATCATGGCATCTATTAAAAAAGACCTTAAAAAATATACTGCTCAGGTTAAACAAAAGCAAAAAGAAGCTAAAGCAATTGATCGAGAGATTGATAGAATAATCAAGGAAGCTATTGCTAATTCTAATAAAAAAGCTGGTAAAACTAATACCAAAGCTAACTCGTCAACCACATTTGCCTTAACACCCGAAGCTAAACTATTAGCAGCAGATTTTTTAAGTAATAAAGGAAAACTAATCTGGCCAGTCGAAAAAGGTTTGGTTAAGGTAAAGTATGGTATACAACGTCATCCAACAGATGCCTCATTATCTATAAATAGTAGAGGTGTGCGTATTGCTACCGAAGAGAATGCTATTGTAAGAACCGTTTTTAAAGGAGAAGTTTTAAAAATTATTGTTCAAAAACGTGGTAATCCAACAGTTTTAATAAAACATGGTAACTATATAACAGCTTACCATAACCTTAAAAAGATTTATGTAAAAACTGGAGATAAGGTAGCTACTAAACAACAGATTGGTGAAGTGTTTACTGATGGTACTGGTGAAACCCTTTTATGGTTTAGTTTGTATAAAAACAATAGCTCAATAAATCCAGCCGAGTGGATTTATAAAATGTAAAATTTATAACTTTATAAAAAAGAAATAAAATTAAAAACCCACTGTATAAGCAGTGGGTTTTTATATTATTCAAATAATGCTTTTAGTTCAGTAGCATCATTAGGTTTCATTTTTCCTGCTAATACTAAACTTAATTGCTTTCGTCTTAAGGCTGCGTCAAATCTAGATTTTTCTAGATCAGATTCTGGCACTAATTCTGGTACAGTAACAGGTGTTCCTGTTTCGTCTACTGCAACAAAAGTATAAATAGCTTCATTAGCTTTAGATCTGCTTCCAGACTCTCTGTCTTCTACCCAAACATCAATATAAATTTCCATTGAGGTTTTAAATGCTCTTGAAACTTTTGCTTCAACAGTAACAACACTTCCTAAAGGAACTGCTTTATTAAAAGCAACATGATTTACAGATGCTGTTACAACAATACGTCTAGAGTGACGTCGTGCACTAATACTTGCAGCACGATCCATTCTAGCTAGCAATTCGCCACCAAAAAGGTTGTTTAATGGATTAGTTTCACTAGGTAAAACTAAATCTGTTAATATGGTTCTAGAGTCTTCTGCTGTTCTTGAGTTCATGGTTTTTTTCTTTTCAAGCGCAAAGGTAAGCTGATTTAAATATTTTGAGAGTAGATTTTACAATTTATTAAGAATAAAAAAACCTTAAAGCGTTATCTTCTTTAAGGTTTTTATAATCTATTTAGTACTTAGTTTAGTCTATAGCTTTAATAAGCAACCAAGCGTCTTTATTTTGTTCTGCTCTAATGGTGTTTAAAGCTTCAAATGCGTCTTCTCTTGACGTATAACTTGCATAAGCTACTTGGTGTAAACCATGTCTGTTTTTACCAATTTTACGCGCTTTAAATCCTTCGTCTTGTAATTGAGCTACTTTTTTGTCAGAGTTTTTTTCTTCTCTAAAAGCACCAGCAACAATGTGATATTGTCCAGATTGCTTGTTAACTTGTAAAGTTATAGCAGGTAAAGGGTTGTTTATTACAAAGGTTGCTTCTTGGATTTGGCTATCTAATTTTGTGTTAGCTTCTTCTTGCGCTATTTGATTATGTTGGTTTACAGTGTTAAGGTAGTTATTAAAACCTAAACCAGATATTCCTAAAGCAATAACAGCGACAGCAGCATATTTTAAATACGGTTTGCTATTGCGTTCTTCTATAGTTTCAGTTATAGGAATAACTTTTTCAATAGTTTCTTCGGTAATAACCTCAACCTCTTCTTTAGGTTGTATAACGTCTCTTGTGATAGCTGGTGATACAAATTGAGATAATCCAAAAGCATCAGTCAAATAATTGATGTGATAAGATGGACTAAATTCTATTTTACCTTCTTGGTTGTAAACAAGGTCACCAATATTTTCAAAATTTAAAGTTTTACCTTCAGACAAATAAGATCTTAAAGTCCTAACATGTTTTGATAAATTTTGTAATGCAGTTTCAAAAGATATTTTTTCTACATCAGCTATATATCTAGCAAGTAACCCATCATTAGTTTGGATTTGCTCGTTAAAAGCTAAACTTTTTGTAGGTGCATAAAATGCATTAGTACTATCGTGTACTTGTGCAGATTGACGTTGTGTTAAAAAAGAACCAAACTCAGGTACTGTAACACAATCATATCTGTATAATAAATCGCTTATATATTGTTCTAATTGCATAAAACAAAGTTAGAATTTTTTGAAAACCAATAAAATTTAGGGCTAATTATTTATTAACAGATTTAAATTTCTTTTCTTGTAGTTTCAAAATCAGTATAATAAAAATGAACGAAGACCATTTAAAATACACTTTAGCCTTACAACATGTCTCAAAAATAGGTGATACAACCGCAAAAAAGCTAATTAAACAATGTGGAAGTGCTGAAGCAGTTTTTAAAGAGAAAAAAGAAAACCTATTAAAAATTGATGGTATTGGTCAAATTATTTTAAACGAATTATTTCTAACCAATCACCTTGATGCTGCTGAAGATGAGTTGAGATTTATTAAAGATGAAAACATAAAATACCATCATTTTACTGATGATACTTATCCTCAAAATTTAAAACATTGTATTGATAGTCCAATTTTACTATTTGAAAGCGGAAACATAAATTTAAACAATAAACATATTGTAAGTATTGTAGGAGCTAGAAAAATAACGACTTCAGGTATTGCTTTTTGTGAGAAATTAGTCGAAGAATTAGCTATTTACAAACCAATTATAGTTTCTGGTTTTGCTTATGGTACAGATATTACTGCACACAAAGCAGCAGTAAAAAACAACCTACAAACTATTGGTTGTTTAGCACATGGATTAAATCAAATTTATCCAAAGGTCCATAAAAAATATGTTGCTGAGGTTGAAAATAATGGAGGTTTTTTCTCAGATTTTTGGAGTAGTGATAGTTTTGATCGTAATAATTTTTTAAAACGAAACCGTATAATTGCAGGCATAAGCCAAGCCACTATTGTTATTGAGTCTGCCGAAAAAGGCGGTAGTCTGGTTACAGCAGATATTGCAAATTCATATAACAGAGATGTTTTTGCTGTTCCTGGTCGAGTTACAGATAGTCAAAGTGTTGGTTGCAATAATTTAATAAAACAACAAAAAGCACATTTACTATCTACACCATTAGATGTACCTTATATTTTAAATTGGCAATTAGAGGATTTGAAAAAACCAGTAGTACAAAAGCAATTATTTGTGCAGCTTGATGATAACGAAAAAACAATTTATAACTTTTTGAAGCAAAATGACAAGCAATTATTAGACAGTATTGCTATAAATTGCAATATGCCAACTTATAAACTAGCTGGCATATTGCTTAATATGGAATTAAAAGGAGTGGTTAGACCACTACCTGGAAAATTGTTTGAGGTTATTTAGATATTATATTAATATCCAACTTTAGCTCTAACTCTTGCTAATACCTCATTAGCAACTTTTCTAGCTTTTTCGGCTCCTTTCTCTAAAGCTGCATCAACTTCATCAAGGTTAGCCATGTAATGGTTATAGCGTTCACGTTCGGTTTCAAAAGTAGCTAGGATTAATTCAAAAAGCGCTTGTTTAGCATGACCATAACCGTAATTACCGTTTTCGTAATTAGCTTTCATTGTAGCTAGTTGCTCATCATTAGCCAATAATTTATATAAAGCAAAACAGTTACATGTAGACCAATCTTTTGGTTCTTCAAGAGGTGTACTATCTGTAGCAATAGACATAATTTGTTTACGTAATTTTTTTTCTGGTAAAAAAATATTGATCGTATTACCCTTGCTTTTACTCATTTTTGCACCATCAGTTCCAGGAATTAGCATATTGCTTTCTTGAATTTTACCTTGTGGTATAACAAAAGTTTCGCCTAATTTGGCATGAAATCTAGAAGCGACATCACGTGTCATTTCAATATGTTGTAATTGGTCTTTTCCAACAGGTATAATATCTGCGTCATACAATAAAATATCTGCAGCCATTAACATTGGATAAGTAAATAATCCAGCATTAACATCCTCCAAACGGTCTGCTTTATCTTTAAAACTGTGAGCTAACGTTAAACGTTGATACGGAAAAAAACAGCTTAAATACCATGATAACTCTGTACATTGTGGGATATCACTTTGTCTATAAAACACGGTTTTTTCAATATCTAAACCTAATGCAAGCCACGTTGCTGCAGTAGAGTAGGTATTGTTTTTAAGTGTCTCAGCATCTTTGATTTGAGTCAAAGAATGCATGTCTGCAATAAATAAAAACGATTCGTTTTTGTCATCATTAGATAACGCAATTGCAGGACGTAATGCTCCCATGATGTTTCCAAAATGTGGTGTTCCTGTACTTTGTATTCCTGTAAGTATTCTTGACATAATAATAAATCTGTTGTAAAAGCAAAGGTAATTTTTTTAGTAGAATACCTCAATTAATTTAGTTAGTTTTGACAGATAATGATTGTATTTAGATATATTTTTTGGACATTTTACCGTATTTGGTTTTATGTTATGGTTGCTTTACCAATCATAATTTTATTTCCCCTTTTAATTCTTTCTATTTTAAAAGAATCTTGGTATCCCTATTTTTTTAAATTAGCACGCATTTGGGCTAGATTTATATTAATTGGTATGGGTTTACCAACCAAAACAGAATACCAGCAAAAACCTGAAGCCAATAAAAGTTACATGTTTATAGCTAATCATACATCTATGATTGACATTATGTTAATGTTAGTTACTGTTAAAAATCCTTTTGTGTTTGTTGGAAAAGCTGAGTTGTCAAAAATTCCTTTATTTGGTTTTTTCTATAAACGTACTTGTATTTTAGTGGATCGTAGTAGTGCTAAAAGTAGGCAAGCTGTTTTTTTAAGAGCGCAAAGACGACTTAAACAAGGGTTAAGTATTTGTATTTTTCCTGAAGGATTGGTACCTGAAGAGCATGTGCTTTTGGACCAATTTAAAGATGGTGCTTTTAGATTAGCTATTAACCATAAAACACCAATTGTGCCTATTACGTTTGCCGATAATAAAAAACGTTTTTCATATACCTTTTTTAGTGGTGGACCAGGAATTTTAAGAGCTAAAATGCATCAATTTATTCCTACGGAAGGTTTAACTACAGATGATACTAAAGTATTAAACCAACAATCAAGACAAGTTATTTTACAGCAATTACAATTATTCAGTATTCAATAAACTTTGTTTCAGAAATCTCTTCAAAAAATACTTTAAATTCTTTTAAAGCAGATTTTATATTAACTTTAAGAGAAGAATTACCCCTCCAACAGTGTTTTATTAATAGTAAATACTTGAAGAGCTTTTATTCAATTTCATTAGAATTAATTTAGCGTTTAATCTATATTAATTAATTGTGTTTTAGAAATTAACGTGCCAATTTCAGAGGTCCCTTCAACAAATATCTTAAGTTCTTTTTGATAGTAGATTGGGACAGTAATATTGAGGGAAGAGTTAGCTTCTATAGTTATGTTTGGTTGCCAATAAATTGCACCAAATTCTCTAAAAGTTGAATTTGAAAAAGAAGGATATAGAGGTGAATAATACTCTTTTTCTGTTGTAAAACCTACCGGAAGCTTAAGTTTTGTAAGTCTTGTTTTTTTAGAGTAATATTCGTGAGGTGAAAATGTATATATATGTATAACTTGTGCAAAACGACCAGGAACCTTACCATAAAATATCTCTTTTACCATATTTGTGTTTATATTTTCAATTACCCAAATATTAAAAGTTACTTCTTTATCATTTAAATAAACTCTAACTAGTGGTCGATTAAATTTATCGTCATCTACATTAGAAACTGATCCAAGTTCTTCAGAGTCTGGTTCGAGTCCTTCAGAGTCTAATTCGATACCTTCAGATTCTGAGGAAGAATTTTGTTCATCACGTTTTGTGTCAATTCCTTTAGGTGAAAATCCGTTTCCATCATATTGGTAGCCTTTAAAGGTTAAAAATTGAATTATAGTTTCACCGGTAGGATTCATTAAATCCTTCATTTTAATATTTCTTAGCATTGTTACACCACCATAAGGTTTATTGTCCAGTTTTCTTTTATTTCCTGAAAGAATTACTTCATCTAATATTGTTATATCTTTAGATAAATCTCCAAAATTAGATGTCTCTAATTCAATATCCTTGTTAGTTATTAAGTAGTTTTTATTGAATGTGTCCTTTAAATAACTATTGCTATATTGCAAGTAGGGTGTTATTTTATATATGTTATCGTTGATTTTTAAACCAAAATCTACGGTACTATTCTTTTTAATAAATGTGTTTTTTAAAACTAAAGGATTTTGATCGTTACTAATTTCTCTAATTAATTTGTTTGCTTTGGAAAAGATCAATACCGATTGATTAGATTTTATTTTTTTATTAAAAGTTGCTGTAATATCTATACCTGTTTCAAAATCAAAATAACTGTCTGTCGCGTTATTAAAAATATCATCCCAATTATATTTGCTCCAACCTTGAGTTAAAAGCAATAAATCTAAATCCTTATAATTATTATTAAAATAGTATTCTGGGTTTTCTATATGTCCTTTCACATAGGGTTTTAATGCTATCTGTGATTTAATGGTATTAGTCGGTTTGTAAGCTTTAGTTTCTATTGGTAAAAAAGAGGCGCTTAAAAAGAGTTTTTCACTAGAATTGTTTGTTAATGTAGTCGTTATTGAATCACTTTTAATTTTAGAGTTTGATATGTTTAATTGATTTTGAAATTCTTCAAAATCATTAAAGATTAATCTTTCAATAACTGGGATATTATTTTCATTAAAAATTGTTACGATATTTATTCCTTTAGGGAGTTCATTCTTTTTTAAAATTAAAGTATATGTCTTATCGGTATTATTAAAATTAATGTTTTTAAAGCTTCTAGTGTTATGAGTTAGTATCCTATATTTTTTATTTTTAAGCTTTGTTAAAGAGACATCATTTGTCAAAATGTTTAAAATATAATAATCGTCAATAACATTAGTGTTAAGTGTTATACCTATTAACTCTGGTAAATTAGTTTTTTTGTGTATCACTGTTCCATTAGTTAATGTTGCTTCAAAAGTGTAAATTTCATTTTCTTTTGTAAAGAAACTTACACTTCCTAAGCCTAAATGATTAGTATTAAATTGGCCAATAACTGTTCCTGACCTATTTTTAATTTTTCCTTTAGATATTTTTACCCCTCTATTATTAACATCTTTGATTAATATTCCAATGTTGTTGATTGTATTAGAAATTAGGTGACCACCTTCTGGGAAAATTTTAAATTCATAGAACTTTTTTTCGTTAATTGAAATTTTATTGTCTCTTTCTCGATCCGATAGGACTGTTATTTTTTGAATGAATGAATGATCTTCATTAAAATTTTTCATCCAATTTGTAGAGGCTTTTAGGTAATATGCATTTTTTGTAAATGTAGAATCTATAAGTATATTTCCATGTCCAATACCGTTTTTAATATGAATTAGGTGTTGTTCTTTTTGTTTTCCATTTTCATCAAAAATAGAAACATAAAGGTTAGAGGTGGTTTTATGGAGTGTATTAGAATTTTGTTCTGTAACGTAGGCTTGAAACCAAATTTCTTCACCTTTTATGAAGGTAGTCTTATTTAAATGAAGATAAGGTAGTTCTCGGGTGTCTTGAAAATAATTTGTATATAAACTGTCTATATTTTGCGCTTTTAATGGTGTTGAAAATAACGTTATTAAAAATAAAGTGATTGATGTTTTTTTTATTAAAAGTTTATTAACTAGCTGCAAGAGTATAATGAACATTATAGCGTTTTATTGTTTGATAATTATTGTTTTGTTATGTAAATATATAAAAAAAAGCTACCCTTGGCACAGAGTAGCTTGATATAAAAATCACCTAATAAAAGGTCACTTAAAAATTAAAATTTATAATTTAACCCAGTGTACACACCAATAATGTAAGGGTTAAAGTTTCCAGAAGTATCACTAAATGCATTGAGTTGATACTTAAAAGTAGGTTCGATATTTAAAATTACAGATTTAGAAAAATTGTAATTTAACCCTAACCCAAAATTAGCACTAAAACTTAAATCGTTAATATTGTTGGCTTGTCCAATTTCGGTTTTAAAACCATCATACTCTGACACCAATGCATTATCATCTAGTACAAACGAGCTAAACCCACCAATAATATTTAAATTAAATTTTTTATTTATTACAGCATATTCAACCTCTACAGGAATTTCAAAATAAGAAATACGTTGACTTAAAGCTACATTTTTTAACAGTCCAATATTTGTGGTTTCTAACACAAGATTACTACTACTAATAATGTTCATCGTATGATTGTTAATTGCGTTAAAATTTACGTTACGCATTTCTTTAGGGTTAGGTATAGTACTTACGTTTTCGTAGACAATAACATTATCTGTATCATAACTTAAATCAAGTCGGTTAACACCAGATCTAAGTGTAAGTTTATCATTAAGTGCATAGCCAACTTTTACACCATAGCTTGTGTTAATTTCACCAGATTTATTATTAGTATTAAACTCTTCCGCAATGTGAGACCCTTCACCAAATGTATTATAGTATACAGGAGCTACATTGGCATTAATCTTCCATTTTTTGCTGTTTTCCGTAGTGTCTTTAATGTCCTCTTCCGACACTTCGTTTTTAGCAATAGCGTCCTCTATGTTTTCTTTATCATTAATGGACTTTTCTTCTGCTGTTTTATTTTCAGCAAGTAGAACGGTGTTGTTAGGTTTATTTTTGTTTTCAGTTTTATTTACAAAAAATGTATTGACCGTATTAGATTGCTTTTTTATATTGTTTTCTGCAACTGTGTTTCTTTTATCTTTAGAAGAAATCGAGCGATTTGTGTTAAAGCTATTTTTTTTGTTTTTTATTGAAGCGATACTATTCGACACTTTGTTTTTTGTATAGCTTGTTGCTTTGTTTTTAATTGAAGCTATTGTTTTTTTAGAGTTGTTTTTATTTACTAAGTTACTGTTGTTAGTGCTTTTTGTTTCAGAAGTAGTTTTGTTAGATACGATATTTGTATTTGTTTTGTTTTTGAAAGTGTTTGTTACCGTTGATGTTTGACTTGTCTTAGGTGTTGTAACTACAGGTTTTGAGCTAGGTATTAAGACTGATTTATCTTTAGTCTCAGAGTTGGGTGATTGTGGTGTTAAGTTATTTTTAGTCGGATTATCACCATTTGTATTAACGACATTAGGTGTGTTTAATTGATCTTTAGTATTGAAAATGGTTTGACCTAAAAACAATAGCAATACAAACGAAGCAGCAACACCTGCAACTTTTAGCCATATAGGTAAAATTAAAACGGTTCTGTCATTGTCTTTTTCTTTTAACTTAGATTGAATTTGCTGCCAGTTTTTAGGGTCTGGTTTAGCTTCAAAATCTTTAAATTTTTCTTGAAAAAGACGGTCTATGTTCTTTTTGTTACTCATTATAATGATTGAGCGTTTAAACTCTTTTTATAGTCTAATATTTTTTCTTTTAACAATTTTCTTGCTCTAGCTAAATTAGATTTTGTTGTTCCTGTTGTAATAGCTAATGCTTGGGCTATTTCTTTGTGAGAGTAGCCATCTAGTGCGTAAAGGTTAAATACCAATCGGTATCTATCTGGTAACTCTTGTATGCATTGCAATAAAAAATCGATGTCAACTTCGTCATCATCAATTTCTATTGTGTCATCTATTAAAGCATCTTCGTTTACAATGTCAAATACCTTTTGATTTCTGTAACGTTGTAAGGCAATATTTATGGTGATTCGTTTTAACCAACCTTCAAAACTGCCTTTGTTTTTATATTGCTTTATTTTGTCAAATATGGTTAAAAAAGCATCTTGTAAATTATCTTCAGCTTCGGCATAACTTCTTGAATACTTCAAGCTTACTGAGAATAACTTGCTTGAAAAAAGCTGATATAACTCACTTTGGGCTTTGGTATCATTAGATTTACATTTATGTATGAGTTGGTCTAAACTCAATTTATATAAAGGTATTAATTAATGAAAATGCTTAGTCAACAACTTCAATTTCATAGGTCATATACGTCCCATCAGTTCCTGTGTTTACTGCTGGTTCGTCCTCTCTTAAAAATTTAAATACATGTACTCCAGTTTCTGAAGCAGTAAAATTAAAAGAAGCTTCCACTTCTTCATCAAGTATGCTACAGTTGTCGGTTGTAATTACCGAGTTTAAAATAGCTATTTTACTGGTGTTACCTTCTACATCATAAAAAATATCTTGAAAAAAATAACAACTTGTAGGTCTAATATATGTTAAATCTATTTGGTAGGTTTGTCCAACTTGGAAATACTCTGGCATGGTCACACTTTCAATAGGTAAGACTTCTACATAAGCAGTTAAGTTTGGGTTGCTATCATCAAGACTACAAGATAAATTTAACAGTATAAGTAAGCCAAAAAATATTTTTTTCATTTTTAAAATAAACTATAGTTTTTTTAATAGATGCAGATTTTGACAAAAGGTTGCGTCTTAAACCAAAAAAATCCCGATATAATCGGGATTTTAATATTAAACGCTTTCTTTAATAGCTGTTTTAATTTTTTGTTCCAGCTCATCAAATAGTTCTGGATTATCTTTTATAATTAGTTTTACAGCATCACGACCTTGTCCTAATTTTGTGTCTTGATAACTAAACCAAGATCCACTTTTCTTAACAATTTCTTTTTCTACTGCCACATCTAATATTTCACCTACTTTACTAACACCTTCACCATACATGATATCAAACTCAGCCATTCTAAAAGGAGGTGCAACTTTGTTTTTCACCACTTTTACTCTGGTTTTGTTACCTAAAACAGATCCATTACTGTCTTTTATTTGTGTAGATCGTCTTATATCTAACCTAACAGAAGCGTAAAATTTTAATGCATTTCCTCCAGTTGTTGTTTCTGGGTTACCAAACATGACACCAATTTTTTCACGTAATTGGTTAATAAATATTACTGTACAATTAGTTTTGCTAATAGAGGCTGTTAATTTTCTTAAAGCTTGTGACATTAATCTAGCGTGTAATCCCATTTTAGAATCTCCCATTTCTCCTTCAATTTCACTTTTAGGAGTTAATGCTGCTACAGAATCCACAACAACTATATCAATAGCACCAGATCTAATTAAATTATCAGCAATTTCTAAAGCTTGCTCACCATTATCTGGTTGAGATATAATAAGGTTGTCAATATCAACACCTAATTTTTCAGCATAAAATCTATCAAAAGCATGTTCTGCATCAATAAAAGCTGCAATACCACCTGCTTTTTGCGCCTCTGCAATAGCGTGAAGCGTTAAAGTTGTTTTACCAGAAGATTCTGGTCCATAAATCTCTACGACTCTACCTCTAGGGTATCCACCAACACCTAAAGCGATATCTAAACCTAAAGATCCAGAAGGGATAGCTTCTACATCAACAACTGCAGCATCACTCATTTTCATTACGGTTCCTTTACCATAAGCTTTATCTAGCTTATCTAGTGTTAATTGCAGTGCTTTAAGTTTAGCGTCTTTTTCTTTACTCATACGTCAATTTTTATTAAAATAATTCTATGCTAAAATACTACTTTTTTAAATAATTTTAATTTTCTCACGCAACCTTTTTAAAGTTTTTGCATCTACTTATTGAAGTGGAAAAGATAAGCTATGAAAAAGAAAATTTAATCTGCTTTTTGAAATGTTTAATCCTTTTAAAATTAAAGGTATGAAATATTTAAAAAAAATAGTGTTTATTAAATCATTAGGCGTTTCAGTTACTGTTTTACTCAATAGTAGCTGTAAAGCCGATGGAGGTTAACTCAATAATATTTTTTTAATTAAATTTAAAATATATTAACGAGTTAGTCTATTAAAAGTCCTTTGCAAAGCGCAAGGGACTTTTTTTTAATAAATATTAAACACAATTAGATTTACACCACTTCAACTTTGTTAATTAATTTAAAATAATACCTTTGCACAAACTTTTTAATAACACTTAAAACTAGGTATAGCATGCAACTGTACAACAAATTAAGCGCTAACGAAAGAGCAGAACTTATAGAAAAAGCTGGAAAATATCGTTTAACACTATCTTTTTATCAGTATGCTCAGATTAGCAATCCACAACAATTAAGAGATCAATTATTTATTAAATGGGACAGTTTAGATGTCTTAGGTCGTATTTATGTCGCTACTGAAGGGATTAATGCACAATTATCACTTCCAGCAGATCAATTTGAAGCTTTTAAAAACCATTTAGATGGTATCAGTTTTTTAAAAGACGTAAGGCTAAACATTGCAGTTGAGCAAGACAACATGTCTTTTTTAAAGCTTAAAGTAAAAGTCCGAGAAAAAATAGTAGCAGACGGACTTAATGATGATACTTTTGACGTCACTAACAAAGGTGTGCATTTGTCAGCAAAAGATTTTAATGATATGCTATCCAATCCAAATACAGTTTGTGTGGATATGCGTAATCATTATGAAAGTGAAATTGGTCATTTTGATGGAGCTGTAACACCAGATGTTGACACTTTTAGAGAGTCTTTAGATATTATTGAAGCCGATTTACGTGAACATAAAGAAGAAAAAAATCTACTAATGTATTGTACTGGAGGAATCCGTTGCGAAAAAGCAAGTGCTTATTACAAGCATAAAGGTTTTAAAAATGTTTACCAGTTAGAAGGTGGAATTATTGAATACACAAGACAGGTTAATGAAGAAGGTATTGAAAACAAGTTTATAGGTAAAAACTTTGTTTTTGACGAGCGTAGATCAGAAAAAATAAGCGATCACGTGATTGCAAAATGTCACCAATGTGGTACCTCATGCGACACACACGTTAATTGCGCCAACGATGCTTGTCATTTATTATTCATACAATGTGAAACTTGTAAAACCGAAATGGATAATTGCTGCTCAACAGCCTGTAAAGAAATACATGCATTACCATTTGAAGAGCAAAAAGCATTACGTAAAGGACAAGGTAACAGTAATGATATCTTTAAAAAAGGTCGTGCAGACCACTTACCATACAAAAAAGATTTACGTAACATTTTTGAGACATTCAAAAAATAAATGCAAGTCATTAATTATTAAAAAGCGTGATAAATTTTATCACGCTTTTTTTATATTTTAAAGTCACCTAAATAATCTTATCTTTACAAATTAGAAGAGTTGTTACATTCGCTTACGCAAAAACAACTAATTATTAATCTTCATCTTTAGGGTAACACCTTAAGATTCAATATATACACATAAATAGTATGGCTTGTCAAAGTTGCGCTACAGGAAAAGACGGACAACCAAAAGGTTGCAAAAATAACGGAACATGTGGTACAGATAGTTGCAATAAATTAACCGTTTTTGATTGGTTAGCAAATATGTCTGTTCCAAATGGAGAAAAACCATTTGATTGGGTAGAAGTTAGATTTAAAAACGGTCGAAAACATTATTATCATAATTCAGAAAATTTAACACTAAGTATTGGTGACATTGTTGCTACTCAAGCACAATCTGGTCACGATATAGGTATGGTTACCCTTACGGGAGAATTGGTTCGCGTTCAAATCAAACGAAAAAAAATAGACACCAAAAACGATATTCTAAAAATATATCGTAAAGCCTCTCAAAAAGATATAGATATCTGGAGTGAAGCACGCGATAAAGAAGAACCAATGAAGGTTAAAGCACGTCAGTTTGCAATAGACTTGAAGCTATCTATGAAAATTTCGGATATCGAGTTTCAAGGCGATGCAAGTAAAGCTACTTTTTACTACACAGCTGAAGAGCGTGTGGATTTTAGAGAGCTTATAAAACTATATGCTAGAGAGTTTAGAATTAGAATAGAAATGAAACAAGTCGGTTTCCGTCAAGAAGCTTCAAGACTTGGTGGTATTGGATCTTGTGGACGTGAGTTATGTTGTTCAACTTGGTTAACAGATTTTAGATCTGTAAGTACTAGTGCAGCACGTTACCAACAATTGTCTTTAAATCCTCAAAAATTAGCAGGACAATGTGGTAAGCTTAAATGTTGTTTAAATTACGAACTGGATTCTTATTTAGATGCCTTAAAAGCATTTCCTAAATCTGACGTAAAATTATACACAGAAAAAGGAACTGCTGTTTGCCAGAAAACAGATATTTTTAAAGGTCATATGTGGTATGCCTATGAAGGCGAATGGATGAATTGGCATTTAATTACTACAGATCAAGCAAGAGAAATTATAGCAATTAATAAAAAAAGAGAAAAGGTTGCAAGTTTAGAAGAGTATGCAGCAGATCTTGTAATTGAAGATAAAGCAGAGTTTGAAAACGTTGTTGGTCAAGATAGTTTAACACGTTTTGATAGTCCAAAAGGCAATAAAAAACGTAGAAACAATAGAAACCGTAATAAAAAGAAACCACAACACGCTAAGACAGAAGCTAAAAGCAATAATAACAATAATAGGCCAAAACCTAAACAAGCCAATAAGCCTCAGCAAAAAAATAAGTCACAGCAAGGTAACCCTAATGCTAAGCCTAAGCCAAGACGTAAGCCAAACCGAAAAAAACCACAAAACAATAACAATAAACCTAATGAAACTAAGTAATATTGCAATTGTTTTAATGTTGTTTTTAGTCGTGTCCTGTGACTCAAATGCGGTCTTTGATAAATATCAAAGTGTCTCTACTTCCTGGAATAAAGAAGACGTTATTAACTTCAAAATTAACGCGCCAGATTCATTAAATCCTTACAATCTGTTTGTAAATGTTAGAAATACTAATGATTATAAGTTTAGTAATCTGTATTTAATTGTTCAAATGAAGTTTCCGCACGGAAAAACAATTACAGATACACTTCAATACGAAATGACAGAAAAAAACGGAGCATGGTTAGGCCAAGGTTTATCTTCTGTAAAAGATAATAAGTTGTGGTATAAAGAAGGGGTTGTTTTTAAAGAAAACGGTACATACGACGTTACAATACAACACGCCATGCGCAATAATGGTGATGTAAATGGAGTTGTAAATTTAGAAGGTATCACAGATGTTGGTTTTAGAATAGAAAAAACAAAATAAAATACGGTCACACTAAGCATAGTCGAAGTGTATATTAAAAAAGATATATTAAAGTTAGAATGGCAAATACAAAAAAAGAAGAAGTGTCAGGTTTTGAAAAATATATTCGTTGGTTTTGGATATTATTTTTAGCAGGTGTATTTTCAATAGTCTTATTTTTCTTATTAGCGTCTTGGGGAGCTTTTGGAGAGTTACCAGA
Organism: Olleya sediminilitoris; assembly: GCF_016785945.1. Taxonomy (GTDB): domain Bacteria; phylum Bacteroidota; class Bacteroidia; order Flavobacteriales; family Flavobacteriaceae; genus Olleya; species Olleya sediminilitoris. The sequence goes on from NZ_JAEMEF010000001.1 coordinate 464,004, forward strand.
TCACACACAATTAGAAAATCCAAAAACTAATTTAGCTACCGAAATTATTTCGTCTGACGGAAAAACATTAGCTAAGTTTTATTTTAACGATAATCGTACTCCTGTACCGTTTAATGAACTACCTAAACATCTAGTAGAAGCCTTAATAGCAACAGAGGACGCCAGATATTATGACCATTCTGGTATTGATGGTCGTGGGACATTACGTGCAATATTAAAACCAGGAAGTGGTGGTGCAAGTACAATCTCTCAGCAATTAGCTAAACAATTATTACATGGTGAAGGGTCTTCAAATATCTTTACTCGTGTTATTCAAAAAGCTAAAGAATGGGTTATTGCTATACGTTTAGAACGTCAATATACTAAAGAAGAAATTATTGCTCAATATTTTAATATTTACGATTTCGGTAATAATGGAGATGGTATTAGATCAGCATCTAATATTTATTTTAACAAAGAGCCAAAAGATTTAAGTATTAAAGAGTCCGCAATGTTGGTTGGTATGTTTAAAAATTCATCATTTTACAACCCAATACCTTCAAGAAATCCTGTAGGTGTTAAAAACAGAAGAAATGTCGTGCTTTATCAAATGGAAAACTATGGCTACATTTCTAAAAAAGTAAAAGATTCTTTACAAAAAACAGAGTTAGATTTAGATTTTTCTCCTCAAACACATAGCACTGGATCTGCTACTTATTTTAGAGAGTATTTAAGAAGCTGGATGAAGGATTGGATGAATGATCCAAAAAACCGCAAACCAGACGGAAGTAAATATAATATTAATAGCGACGGTTTAAAAATTTATACAACTATAGATTCACGTATGCAAAAATACGCTGAGTTAGCAGTTTCTAGACATATGCCTAGGTTACAAGCGGAATTTTTTAATCAAAATACACCTGATCGTAATCCAACAGCGCCTTTTAGAGATTTAAACAAAAGTGAAATAAATAAACTACTTAACTCTCACATGAAACGTGGAGAAAGATGGAGAATTTTAAAGAAAGCAGGGAAATCGGATAAAGAAATAGTAGCATCCTTCCATAAGCCAACTAAAATGTCTGTATTTAAATGGAAAGATGGTAAAGCAAGTCAGGTTGATACAATAATGAAGCCAATAGATTCTATGCGTTATTACAAATCTTTCTTGCATCCAGGGATGATGAGTATGGATCCTCAAACAGGTCATGTAAAAGCATGGGTTGGAGGTATGGATTATAGGCATTTCAAATATGATATGGTTAAACAGGGTAAGCGTCAAGTGGGTTCTACTTTTAAACCGTTTGTTTATGCTACAGCTATAAACCAGTTACATATGTCACCATGTGATAAACTACCATTAGCACCAATTACTATTGAAGCTAATAAGTTCGGTAATCCAGAACCTTGGACGCCAACTAATGATGGAGGTGATTATGATGGAGAAAAGACCTTGAAAGATGCTTTAGCAAATTCGGTTAACACTATAACAGCTAGATTAATGGATAAGGTTGGACCACAACCTGTTGCTGAATTAGCTAAGAATTTAGGTATTACTTCAGAGATTCCTTTAGTGCCATCTATAGCACTAGGTACTCCAGACATTAGTGTGTATGAAATGGTAGGTGCTTATTCTGCGTTTGCAAATCAAGGGGTTTATACTAAACCAGTAATGATTACTACAATTGTGGATAAAAATGATACCGTGTTATATCAGTTTGTTCCAGAAACTAAGGATGTTTTAAGTGATGAAACAGCCTATGTTACAGTAAAACTAATGGAAGGAGTTACTCAAAGTGGTTCTGGAGGTAGACTTAGAGGTAAAGGACGTGATAAATGGAGAGCAGATTACAGAGAAATTATTACAGGTTATCCTTATGAGTTTACAAATCCTATAGCAGGAAAAACAGGTACAACACAAAACCAATCAGATGGTTGGTTTATGGGTATGGTGCCTAATTTAGTAACTGGTGTTTGGGTTGGAGCAGAAGATAGATCAGTACATTTTAGTAGTGTTAGATATGGTCAAGGAGCAGCTATGGCATTACCAATTTGGGGTATGTACATGAAAAGCTGTTATGAAGATGAAACATTAAACATATCAAAAGGTCATTTTAAAAAGCCTTCAAATTTAAGTATTGAGGTTGATTGTAGTAATTATCAACAAGATGATAGTGGGTCAGATGGATTAGACGTGCCAGAAGAGGATGTTCCAGATGAATTAGAAATGTAATAGACTTTATTTTCAATAAAAAAAATTAAAGCCATTCATAACAGAATGGCTTTTTTATTTCTTAAATTTAAACCACAAAAATTCATAAAATAATGATTCTAAAAACAGTAAAATCTGTAGAAGATGCACTACAAGGTGTACAAGATAATATGACCTTTATGTTAGGTGGTTTTGGTCTTAGTGGTATTCCAGAAAACGCTATTGCAGAACTTGTAAAACGTAATGTAAAAGCTGTAACCTGTATTTCTAATAATGCTGGAGTAGACGATTTTGGTTTGGGCTTATTGTTACAAAAAAAACAAATCAAAAAAATGGTATCTTCTTATGTTGGAGAAAATGATGAGTTTGAAAGACAAATGTTGTCAGGAGAATTGGACGTCGAGTTAATTCCGCAAGGGACTTTAGCTGAGCGTTGTCGTGCAGCCCAAGCTGGTTTTCCTGCTATATTTACTCCTGCTGGATACGGAACAGAAGTTGCAGAAGGAAAAGAAACTAGAGAGTTTGATGGTAAAATGTATGTTTTAGAACATGCTTTTAAAGCCGATTTTGCTTTTGTTAAAGCTTGGAAAGGCGATACTGCTGGTAATTTAATTTTTAAAGGAACAGCAAGAAATTTTAATCCATGTATGGCTGGAGCAGCAAAAATTACTGTTGCTGAGGTAGAGCACTTAGTTCCTGTGGGAGAATTAGATCCAAATCAAATTCATATTCCTGGAATATTTGTACAACGTATTTTTCAAGGCGAAACCTATGAAAAGAGAATTGAACAAAGAACCGTTAGAACAAAACAATAATTTAATAAATTTCTGCTTAAGCAGAAAAAAAATAAAATAACATGCTTGACAAAACAGGAATAGCAAAACGTATCGCACAAGAAGTCCAAGATGGCTATTATGTTAATTTAGGGATAGGAATACCGACACTTGTAGCAAATTACGTTAGAGAAGATATAGAAGTAGAATTTCAGTCTGAAAATGGCGTTTTAGGAATGGGACCTTTTCCTTTTGAAGGAGAAGAAGATGCCGATATAATTAATGCAGGTAAACAAACCATAACCACTTTACCAGGAGCTAGTTTTTTTGATAGTGCAACAAGCTTTGCAATGATACGTGGGCAACACGTAGATCTTACTATTTTAGGTGCAATGGAAGTTGCAGAAAATGGTGATATTGCCAACTGGAAAATACCAGGCAAAATGGTAAAAGGTATGGGTGGAGCAATGGATTTGGTTGCAAGTGCCGAAAATATAATAGTTGCTATGATGCATACTAATAGAGCAGGAGCTTCTAAATTACTAAGTAAATGTAGTCTCCCTTTGACAGGTGTTGGCTGTGTTAAAAAAATTGTTACTAATCTGGCTGTTTTAGAAGTCACAGACAAAGGTTTTAAACTTTTAGAAACCGCTCCAGGTGTAACTGTTGAGGATGTGAAAAATGCTACCGAAGGGACTTTAATTATTGAAGGAGATGTTCCTGAAATGAATATTTAGTCGATGCGAATTAAGACTCTTGCTAATCAATATGTAGAATATGTCTATGATGTTAGTAGAAATCATGAATTAATTCAAGACAGATTTGTAAGAAATACAACTATTGCTTTAGATTTTTTGGTCAAAAGTAGCGCGCTTACTATTGCCTTTAAAGAGGATGGTGTTCAGAAAAAATTAGACATTATTGATATTTTGGTTTCAGATGTTGACAATGATATTACAATAATTCCTAGTAATAAAAATGCATACAGTCCTAAGTACAATACCATTTTATTTTATGATACACATGGTATTGTGTTTAGGAAAAATCATAAAAAGAAATGGTTTAGAAGTAATAAAGGATATAATTCTCCTGTATCCTTATTATCGCATGAGTTAATACATTGCTATAATGAGTTGTACGATACTGAAGATTATTTAGCAAGAAAAAGAAATCATGCCTCAAAAGGTAGAAAAATTGATGCTGATGGTCATGATTTATCGTTTCCTAATGCAGAAGAAGTGTTTGTTATTAAAATGACTAATCAAGTTGCTTCTAGATTAGGTGAGGATAGACGATCTAATTATGGTAGAAGTTATTACCCTACACTTGGTGTTTTGAGCATTAAAAGAGCAAAAAAGACTTAAAACGTTAAAAAAACATGTATTTCGTCGAATTATAGTGCTTTTAAACTTCTTTGTTTAAAAATGCTTTGTATGTTTACAATCCCAAACCTAACCAATAACACTAATCTAAGTTAACCATGACTTAGCCTAAATGTTATACTTTTTTGTCTCAAATTTATCAAAAACTTGACCTAACTATGTTTTTTAAAAATTTAATAAGAAAAATAAAAACCACTACTAGCTTAATTGGTAACATTATATACTTAACTAAAAAAGTATTTATGTTATAATCCTTTCGGAATAGCTTCAATTAATTTTTTAGTATAGTCTTTTTTTGGCGCATTGTAGATTCTATCTGCGTCGTCTAATTCTTCAACTTGTCCTTTATTCATAACCAATAGCTGGTCACTCATGTATTTAACTACTGCTAAGTCATGTGAGATGAATATATAGGTAAATCCAAAGTTTTCTTTTAATTCATTTAATAGGTTTAAAACCTGTGCTTGGACAGAGATGTCTAAAGCAGATACAGATTCATCACAAACGATTAACTTAGGTTGCAAAGCTATTGTGCGTGCAATACCAACACGTTGTCTTTGTCCACCAGAAAATTCATGAGGATATTTATTAAAAACTGATGCGTCTAATCCAACTCGATTTAAAATTTCAAGTGTTTTCTGTTGTCTTTCTATATCTGTTTTATATAGATTATGGACTTTCATAGGTTCCATAATGGCATTACCAATTGTTAGTCTTGGGTTTAATGAGGCATAAGGATCTTGAAAAATTATCTGAATATCTTTTCTTATAGCAATAGTTTCTGCTTTACTTAAATCTGTTATGTCTTTTCCGTTATATAATATTTGTCCTTTGGTGGCTTTGTCTAATAATAATATTGCGTTACCTAAGGTTGATTTACCACAACCAGACTCACCAACTAGTCCTAGTGTTTCGCCTTTATATAACTTAAAACTCACATTATTTACTGCTTTAAAGGTTTCCGCTTTAGCGAAAAAACCTGATTTTGAAAGGTATTCTTTTTCAAGATTATTAACTTCAAGCAAAGGTGGATTAGCATACAATTTTTCATGCTTTTTTTGACGCATGTTTTGTGTTACGACTTCAGAAGAAACTTCATTATTTAAAACATCAGCGATGGTTGGAAGCGTTTTAAGCCTAACATCTAAAGCAGGTCTAGATTGTATTAGTGCTTTTGTATAACTGTGTTGAGGATTATTAAATATGGATTGTACGTCGTTTTGCTCAACTATTTGTCCTTTGTACATGACTAATACTCGATTAGCAATTTCGGATATTAGACTTAAATCATGAGTAATAAAAATAACACTCATTTTAGTTTCTGCTTGTAAGTCTTTAAGTAAGTTAATGATATCTTTTTGTACAGTAACATCTAATGCTGTAGTGGGCTCATCTGCTATAAGTAATTCTGGTTTACAAGCAATAGCCATAGCTATCATTACGCGTTGTTTTTGACCTCCTGATATTTCATGAGGATAAGTTTTATAAACACGTTTTGGGTTTGGTAATTTTACTTTTTCAAATAAAAGTAAGGTTTCCGTTTTGATTTCTTTTTTATTGAGATTAGTGTGTTGCTGTAATATTTCTTCTACTTGTTTACCACAGGTCATTGATGGATTAAGAGAACTCATGGGTTCTTGAAATATCATAGCTATTTTGCGTCCTCTAATAGTTTGAAACGTTTTATTGCTTATTTGTGTTAAATCTTGAGATCCAAATTGAATAGAACCTGAGTTTATAGTCGAAATTGTGTTTGGTAGCAATCCTAAAATAGCTAAAGACGAAACGGATTTACCAGAACCAGATTCGCCAACAATTCCGACAATTTCATTTTTAAAAACTGAGTATGAAATATCGTGTATTATTTGTTTTTCAGAAGCGTTGCTTTTGAAACTAATTGATAGGTTTTTTATGTCAAGTAAAAGGTCGCTCATATATAGTAAAAATAGCTAATTTAATAGTTTTTGTTGTGGTTAAAACCACACAATTTGTCGAATGTTTTAAAATATTGTGTTTTTAATCGAAAAAAAATCAAAATAAATTAAGTTTTTGTTAAAATATTAATACTTTTCTTGAATAATATTTATTAATAGTATTAATTAATTAACCATTTAACATGAAAAAAACAATTACATTAACTTTTCTAAGTTTCTTTTTTGCTTGTTCTGTGTTTGCTCAGCAAGACAGAAATTGTAGCACTATGGAAAACTTAGAATATCGAAAACAATTGGATCCTACCCTTGAACATAGGATGAACCAAATTGAAGCTTTTACACAGCAAAAAATGGCACAACCAGAAAGTGCCAGAGTTGACGGAAGCATAATTACTATACCTGTTGTAATACATGTATTGTATAGAAATAGTACAGAAAACATTAGTGAAGCTCAAATCCAGTCACAATTAGATGTTTTAAACGAAGATTTTAGACGTACAAATCCAGATGCAGACAATGCATGGTCACAAGCAGCAGATACCGAAATTCAGTTTTGTTTGTCGACTGTAGATCCTAACGGAAATGCAACAACAGGTATTACTAGAAAACAAGTAACCCGTCAAGATTGGGGAACTTCAGATGACATGAAAAGATCTTCAACAGGTGGTGTCAACCCTTGGGACACTTCAGAATATCTAAATATGTGGATTGTGCCTTTAATGACTAGTCAAGGAGGAACAATATTGGGTTACGCTCAATTTCCAGGAGGTAGTGCTGCTACTGATGGAGTTGTTATGGGTTACAATTATTTTGGACGTGTAGGTAATGTTAGTGCGCCTTTTGATGGAGGACGTACAACGACGCATGAAGTTGGGCATTATTTAAACTTAAGACATATTTGGGGAGACTCTAATTGCGGTAATGACTTTGTAAGTGATACACCAACACATCAAACTTCAAATGGTGGTTGTCCAATAGGTCAAGTATCTTGTGGATCTACAGATATGGTACAAAACTACATGGACTATACTAATGACTCTTGTATGAACTTATTTACTCAAGGTCAAAAAGCACGTATGCGTGCTGTTTTAGAAGCTGGAGGAGTAAGACGCTCTTTAGCTTTATCTGATAAATGTGGAGGAGGTGGAACCACTCCAACTTGTACAGATGGTGTACAGAATGGAGATGAAACTGGTGTAGATTGTGGTGGATCATCTTGTACGCCATGTCAAACAGCTTGTAATGATAATGAAATTAATGTGTCTATTACTTTTGATAGTTATCCTGAAGAAACTGCTTGGACTTTAGTAAACGCAAGCGGAACTACAGTTGCTTCTGGAGCATACTCTTCTGCTAATGCTGATGGATCAACTGTTAATGAGACTTACTGTTTACCAGATGGATGCTATGACTTTGTTATAACTGATGTCTATGGAGATGGTATATGTTGTTCTTATGGTAATGGTTCTTATAGTGTTACTAATGGATCTACAACGTTAGCTTCTGGAGGATCTTTTACTAACTCTGATTCTACTAATTTTTGTTTAGGAAGTGTAGCAGATACAGTTAAGCCAGTGATAACATTAGTTGGAGCCTCAACAATTAATTTAACAGTTGGAGATACTTATAATGAATTAGGTGCTACAGCTACAGATAATATAGATGGTAATATTACGTCTAGCATTGTAATTTCTGGTACTGTAAATACAAATTCAGCAGGTACTTATACGAGAAACTATAATGTAACTGATGCTGCTGGTAACGCAGCTAATCAAATATCAAGAAGCGTTGTTGTTAGTCCTGCAAATACATCAGGATGTTCTGGAGCTATAACTTCTTTTCCATATAGTGAAGGTTTTGAATCAGGATTTGGAGCTTGGACACAAGGTTCTGGAGATGATTTTAATTGGACAACTACTAGTGGAGCAACACCTTCTAGCAATACAGGACCATCAAGCGCAAGCTCTGGTTCTCAATACGCATTCATGGAATCTTCAGCACCAAATTATTCCACTAAACGTGCTATATTAGTCTCTCCTTGCTTTGACTTATCTGGAGTGTCAAACGGTACTTTTAATTTTAAATACCATATGTATGGAGCAACTGCTATGGGAACTTTAAGTTTAGCTATAAGTACAAATAATGGATCTTCATGGTCTACTGTTTGGTCGCAATCAGGTAATCAAGGTAATGCTTGGTTAGATGGTAGTGTAGATTTATCATCTTATTCTGGAGACTCTATTCAGTTAAGGTTTGATGGTACTACAGGTACAACATGGCAAGGTGATATGGCAGTAGATGCAATTAGTTTAACTAATGGATCTGCAGATAAATGTGCTGGAGTTCCAGAATACGTTAGTACTCAAACTTACGCAGTTGGAGATCAGGTAGTCTACCTTGATACATTATATGAAAGAACATCTAGTGGATGGACCAACTTAGGGTCTTGTGGTACAGCAAGATTGTCTAATGATGGTTTTGTTCAATATCTAGGTGTAGATATTTCTATTTATCCAAATCCTGTTAAAGGCAATATGTTATTTGTAAAAGCTAATATTGAAAACTTACCATTTACGGTAGTTAATATGCTTGGACAGCAAGTTGCAAAAGGTATCACAACTTCAAACGGTATAAACGTTAGTAAATTAGAAGCTGGTTTATACTTAATTCAATTTGAAGTTAACGACACTATTGAGACAAGAAAGTTTGTAAAAGAATAATCTTGTTGGTAGTAAATTAATCAACCAAAAAAAAGCCTCAACTTATGTTGAGGCTTTTTATATATCATAATTTTTAAACATGTATGATTTCATCATCATTTAAAATTGAATCACCACGTAGTCTCAAAAATATTTGAGCGACTGCTATGGTGTCTTTTTCACAATAAGTAATGATTCTATCTATATCATTAGTTTGGTAATATACACTGTAGACTTCGCTTCCGTCTATATCATCTTTAGGCGATGGTATACCAAGAACATTGGTCATTAATTTTAAAGAAGTGTAGGTTTTGTAATCGCCAAATTTCCATAATTCCATGGTGTCTAAATGTGGGACTTCCCATGGTTTTTTACCAAATAAATTTAATTTATAAGGTAGCTCTATGTTATGGATAATCATACGTCTTGCTATGTACGGAAAATCAAATTCTTTACCATTATGTGCACAAAGTAAATGTTTAGCTTGGCTAAAATGAGAAATTAAAAGGTTTTTAAATTCGACTAAAAGTTTACGTTCTTCACCATAAAAAGAGGTGGTTCTAAATAAACGTGTGTCTCCTTGAATAGTAAAATAGCCAACCGAAATGCATATTATTTTTCCAAATTCAGCCCAAATCCCAGCACGATCATAAAATTCTTCAGCTGTAAACTCTTCCTTACGTTGGTAGCGTGATTTGGCTTCCCAAAGGTCTTGTTTGGTTTTATCTAAATCCGAAAAATTCTCGGTTTCAGGAACAGTTTCAATGTCTAAAAACAAGATGTTTTCAAGGTTGAGTTTGGTAATCATTATGCTTATTTTGTAGAGTTAGTTTTCCATCATTTTATAAGCTTCATCAATATATAAAGCAATATCATTTGTGAAAATTCCAACACCAGCATCTGGTGATTTTTGATGTCCTAAACGCACAATAATCACATTGTCTTCTGGCTGTACAATTACGTATTGTCCAAGGTGTCCACGCATCATGACAAAGTCTTTTCCGTTTTGGTTTTTTCTCCACCATCCATAACCATACTCTGGACTAGCAGCAAAACGAGGTTTTAAGGATTTTGCAACAAAAGCAGAGTCTAAAATTTGTTTACCATTCCATTTTCCATGGTCTTTGTATAATTTTCCGAAACGCGCAAAATCTTTAGCGTTACTAGCTATACAGCAGTACGCTTTTACCAAATCGTCTTCTTCACTATCTAATTGCCATAAAGTTGAGTTTTCGCTTCCTAAAGGTTTCCAGAAGCTTTCTTCTAAATAGTTATACATTTTTTTACCTGTAGCTTTTTCAATAACCATAGCTAGCATTTGTGTGTCTCCACTAGAGTATTTAAAAGCTTGTCCTGGTTGTGTTACCACTTTCAAGCCATTCATTACTTTTTGTAAATCGTCATCAAAATAGGCACGTGTAGTAATAGATAAAGGCGAATAGTAAGCTTCGTCCCAATTAGTACCTGAGGCCATACTACTTAAATCACCAACAGTCATTTTTGCTGCATCACCATCACAAAAGGCTGGTAAAAAGTCGCAAACAGGTTGGTCTAAACTTTTAATGTGACCTTCCATTAATGCTTTACCCATTAATCCGGAAACATAACTTTTAGCCATCGAAAATGAGTTGGTTTTAGAGTCTTTATTGTAACCATCATAGTAGTTTTCAAACCAAATACTATCGTTTTTTATTATAACATAAGCTATAGTTCCCCAATCTTTGTTTGCTTTGTCTAATGTTGAGGTTTCTTTAACCGAATTATAATCCTTGTGATTTGGCCAAGGTTGAGGTGTGCCATTTTCTATAACTTGGTTGTCAAACTTTTGGTAATCATCTAAAAAAGCAGTTGTGTGACCACGCATGTAAATTGTACGTACTGCTTTTATTAAATAGTCTGTGTCTGTTATGTAAAGTGTTGCAATTAATAATGCAAAAAGTACCACAAGTACTTTTAATAGCTTTTTTAAAAATTTCATTGATTTAATTAGTTTAGAACTTAAATATAATGAAATAATAAATTAATGCTAGTTATTTTGCTTTTCTTGCAGCTAGTTTTTGTTTGTAGTAGTCTTTTTTTGCTATGTATAAAGTCTTCGTAAATTCGGCTATCACTTCCTTTTTGTCATTAACCAAATTCATGGTTTTGATAATATCAACTTGCTGTTCAGTTTTTAGCTTAGTCTTTAAGGCTTCAATTTCTTCTTCTGTAAAAATAAACTCACCATAAATAGTGCTTTTTCCTGGACGTTTATACTTTGCAGTTACTGCTTTGTCCCAAACCACATAGTCTTTACCTAGTATTTGTATTAACTGTATCATGTAAATTGGGTCTGTTGCAGATAACATACTACCACCAAAAATTGATCCAGCATAATTACGATTTTTCCAATTTAGTTTTAATCGGATTTTTACGTAATGTAAATCGTCGCTAACTTCTGTTAATTTTGCAGTAGTACGTTTGTACATTGGTGACCAATTAAAACCATATTTGTAGATGGTTGATGGTTTTACAAATCGTGTTAAAAATTCGGTTGCAATTTTATACATTAAAATAAAGATTGTTGTTTGTTTGGACTTTCGTGATTAAGTAGCCATTGTTTACGATGTAATCCTCCAGCATAACCTGTTAAACTACCATCACTACCTATAACTCTGTGACAAGGTATTATAATCCATAACGGATTTTTACCATTGGCATTAGCAACTGCTCTGATAGCTTTTGGGTCTCCTAATTGTTTTGAAAGCTGAAGATAGGACGTTGTTTTGCCATGAGGAATAGTTTGTAAAGCATTCCAAACCTTATTTTGAAAATCTGTACCTTTTGGGTTTAGTTTTACGCTGAATTGTTGACGTAAACCTTTAAAATATTGGTTTAATTGAAGGACACAATTCTCTAAAACTTTAGGTATAATAGAGGTTGTTTTTTCTTCTGTATTTAATACAACTACTGATGCAATACCATTTATATCACCTGTTATTTTAGTATAGCCTAAAGGCGAATTGATGATGCATTCTTCCATTGTTATTCCGGATTTTTTTCTTCTATAATGCCAAGTTTTTTAGCTCTAGCTTCCCAACTTTTTCTAGCTAGACTTTGTAAGTCGCTAACATTATCGCTTTCATCCATGATTTCCATTCCTAAAAGTGTTTCAATAACGTCTTCCATGGTAACAATACCACTAACGCTTCCATACTCGTCAACCACCAAAGCCATGTGGTTTCTGGTTTCTACTAATTGTTCAAATAGAGTAGGTATTGCTAAATCACGATTAACAATAATGATATCTCTTTTTAGTTCTGATAATTGTTTACTACCATTACCTAAAGCCATTTCTTTAAAAATTTCGTCTTTTAAAACTAAGCCTTTAATGTTGTCTTCAGTTTCAGCATATACAGGTATTCTAGAAAATCTTAGGTTCATATTTCTGTTAAAAAAGTCTTCAACAGTAGTCGTTTCGTTTTCAGATTTCATGACAGTACGAGGTGTCATTACGTTTTTTGCAAAAACTTCTTTAAAAGTTAAAAGGTTTTTAATAATCTTACTTTCGTTACCTTCAAAAACACCTTCTTCGTGTGCCATGTCTGCCATAACCAAAAAGCCTTCACGACTTAAAACACTTCCGTGACCTTTACCACCAATTAGCTTTGTAGTTAGTTGCATTAGCCATAATAAACCAGTCCATTTTAAAGGGAAAATTAAAATGTTTAGAGCTGTTGTTGTAAAACCAGCTAAACCTTTCCAATAGGTTGCGCCAATGGTTTTAGGTATAATTTCTGAAGCTACTAATATTAAAATAGTCATTACTGCAGACACAATAAACACTCCGTAACCACCTTCACTTCCGTAAAGTCCTTCGGCTTCTTTACCAACTAAAATTGCACCAACCGTATGCGCTATTGTATTTAATGTTAAAATAGCAATTAATGGTCTGTCTACATCTTTTTTTAGTTCTTCTAAGTTTTCGGCGAAAGCCTTACCTTCTTGTTTTTTAACATTAATAAAAGTTGGTGTTACACTTAAAAGCACTGCTTCCAGTATTGAACATAAAAATGAAAAAAAGATTGATATTACTCCGTAAAATATTAGTAAAGCCATTAATTAAGTATAAGTTTTTGTAAAAATAACCATATTTTTTTTAACTTGGTAAGTATAAATGTAACCTAATTTGTCTAATATAAAGTTTGATTTAAAAAATAGTTAATTATGGATGAATTTAAAACCAAATTAGATAATCAAACCCTAGACATTAGTGTGACTGTGTCCAGTGATGCACTTATGGATGGTTCTAGTAAAATATTTATAACCATTTATCATGAAGACCATCCACGACGTTGGCGAAAAATTGATGCCTTTCAAGATGATAATAATGTGTTTTCTGCTAGCATTGAAAAATCTAGATTAAGTAAACGTCCAATTTTAAAAATTAGAACTAATTTTATTGTCGATACTATTGACTTAAAAGACGCTATTGTAAAAACGTCTACTTGCAATTACTTGTTAAAAGATGAATTAAATGAAGCAAGTTTTACTTCAAACTATCAAGATAATGAAAACGAGTTTGATCTAGGTAAATCAGACGATGAGACCTTTAGTATTTCCAAAAAAATACATATTGAATTGACTTAATATTTAAATTAATCGCTATGAAAATTATTAAATTTTTACAATTCATTCCTTTACTGTTTTGTGTCTTTGGATTGGCTCAAGAAACTACTTCTATCAACGATTTTAATTTTGAAAGTACAACTAATCCTGCCTTTACTTTATTAGACGAAACACCAACACAAATCAATACACCTGATAATGTAAAAGCACTAGGTTTATATCTTTCTAATGGTTTTTCTAACACTAATATTGCATTAGAGGTCAATCCCTATTGGCTTATAGATTTTAAAATTAAAAGAACATATCAGGATTACAGAGGCTTAAAAAACAACCAAAATAATAAGAGTTATATAGACCCTTTTATTGGCTTAAAAACTAACTCATCTTTATCAATTGGGTATTTAGAAAAGCAGTTTGAAGGTTTTGAAACCGATAAAAAAACCATTGCTATTGGTTACAGAACGACTATTCTACAGTTTTATAACGCTAATAGAATTGAGAACATTAAATCTGCAATACAACAAATAGATAATGGTGTTACAGATCCAATATATAAGTTGTTTGAAGAATTTTTAGCTGGTGAAGGTGTTAACTTTCCTGGTAGTGGTAGTTGTAATGCATTAGCTACTGATTTAGAATTAAAGTCTAAATACGAAACTTTAGCAGATGATTTTTTGTTTAGAGTTTTAGATCAGCAAGATCCTGACGATCCAGACCCTTTGGCAACTCGTGCACATGCAGTTTTATCTGCTTTAGATAAGTTAACGATTACAAAAGAAGTATTAGTTGCTAATTATTTTAAAGACCGTTGTAGTAATATAAAAAGCTTTGTAAATAACCCTAAAACCACAAAACCTATTTTCAGATTAGATGGAGCAGTTGCTTATAGTTTATTATTTAAAGAAAACGAAATAAGTACTGATACAGCTAACAGGTTTGGTGCTTGGTTAACTGCAGATTTTGCTGTTCAGTTTAACACCGAAACCTACTTGCATTTTTATGGTATTGGTAAATATGTTGATGACGAATTTAATATTAATGAATCAGGTCTTTATACAAAAGAACATTTTTGGGACTATGGTGGAAAATTAGAGTTAGAACTGAAAAAATTTAAATTTTCTTACGAGTATCTAAAACGCTCTTTAAATGAGGATTTGTATAGATCTGTAGGTAATATTAGCTACCAATTAAACACTAGTTTAAGCCTAATTGGAGGTTTTGGTAAAGATTTTCCTGTTACAGATAATTTAGTAACGGTTTTAGGTATAAGTTGGGGTTTAGATGGAGGAATAGACTCTATATTTAATTAAAAAGGTTTAACAACACATAGTTGTTAAACCTTTTTTAAGTTATGATAATAATTTTACCACATCTTTTGCAAAGTAACTTGCTATAACATCTGCTCCTGCACGTTTGATTGCTGTAATTTGTTCCATCATAACAGCATCATGATCTAGCCAACCTTTTTCGGAAGCAGCCTTAAGCATTGCATATTCACCTGATACTTGATACACAGCTACTGGTACGTCAACTTCGTTTTTAATTTCTCTAACAATATCCAAATAACATAAGCCTGGTTTTACCATAACAATATCTGCTCCTTCGTCTATATCCATTTCTGTTTCACGTATGGCTTCAAAACGGTTAGCGTAATCCATTTGGTATGTTTTTTTGTCTTTTGGGATTTCTTGAGCATCTACAGGAGCAGAGTCCAACGCGTCTCTAAACGGTCCATAAAAAGCAGATGCATATTTGGCAGAATAACTCATAATACCAGTGTCTGTAAAGCCATCGTCTTCTAAGGCTTCACGAATTGCCAAAATACGACCATCCATCATATCACTTGGAGCTACAAAATCTGCTCCAGCTTCCGCATGAGACAAACTCATATCAGCTAAAACTTCAACTGTGTCATCGTTTATTACTTTTCCATTTTCAATTATTCCATCGTGACCAAAAGAGGAGTAAGGGTCTAAAGCAACATCTGTCATAACCACCATGTCTGGACATGCGTTTTTAACCGTTTTAATTGCGCGTTGCATTAACCCTTCAGGATTTAATGCTTCAGTACCTTTGTTATCTTTTAAATTATCAGGAACTTTTACAAATAGTAATACCGATTTTAAGCCAAGTTTCCAAAGCTCTTTAACTTCGGCTTGTAATAAATCCAAGCTATAGCGATAATAATTTGGCATTGAAGCAATTTCTTCTTTAACACCATGTCCTTCCACAATAAAAAGTGGTACTAAAAAATCGTTTGGAGATATTATAGTTTCTCTTACTAAGCTTCTAATAGCTTCGTTCGTTCTTAATCTTCTATTTCTTTTAGTCGGATACATAATTCTATTAATTTTTGGCATACCCTAAGTAATACCATTTGTTGTTTTCTTTTACAAATGCAGATTTTTCATGAATGACATCCATGTTGCCTTTGTCATAAAAATAAGCATTAAATGTTACTGTGCCTTTTTCATTTTTACTTAAACCTTTGTTAGTTTCCAATAGCTCTAGTTTTATCCACTCTACAGATTTAGCCCATTTTACAATCGCTTTTTTTTCTGAAACTGGTCTAGTTGTGGCATGATGTGTTTGCATTAAATAATCACCTTTTGCTAACACAAAAGCACTATATCTTGAGCGCATTAACTGTTCTGCAGTTTCGGTTTTTCCACTATTTAAATGAAACACTTCACAGCATTGTTTGTAGGTTTTGGTATTTCCGCAGTAACAATTCATATTATACCCAATCTATTGGGTTTTTTAAAACGTTTATTAAACATTCTTCTTCACTTCCTGGTTCTGGATGATGGTCGTAAACCCATTGTACATGAGGTGGTAAGCTCATTAAAATACTCTCTATTCTACCATTGGTTTTTAAACCGAAAAGGGTTCCTTTATCATGGACTAAGTTGAACTCAACATAGCGTCCACGACGTATTTCTTGCCAATCGCGTTGCGCTTTGGTGTAAACTAAATCTTTTCTTTTTTCAACTATAGGAAGATAGGCCTCAAGAAAACTATCACCAACTTCAGTAACAAAATCATACCAGTTTTGCATACTCATTTCTTCTGAGGCTTTACAATAATCAAAAAATAATCCTCCTAAACCACGTCCTTCATTACGATGTGCGTTATAAAAGTACTCGTCACAACGTGCTTTGTATTTTGGATAAAACTCAGGATTATGTTTATCACAAGCGGTTTTACAAGTTTGATGGAAGTGTTTTGCATCCTCATCAAATAGGTAATAAGGTGTAAGATCTTGTCCTCCTCCAAACCATTGGTCTACAATATTTCCGTCTTTATCGTACATCTCAAAATAACGCCAATTTGCATGTACAGTTGGTACCATTGGATTTTTTGGATGTAATACTAAGCTTAAGCCACAAGCAAAAAAATCGGCATCTTCAACACCAAAATATTTTTGCATACTATCAGGTAATTTACCATGTACACCAGAAATATTAACACCACCTTTTTCAAAAACATTTCCGTTTTCTATAACTCTTGTGCGTCCACCACCACCTTCTGGTCGTTTCCAAATATCTTCTTGAAAGGTTGCTTTACCATCTATTTTTTCTAATCCAGCTGTTATGCTGTCTTGTAATTGGTGTATGTATTCAAAAAATTTATCTTTCATTTTTATACCATTGATTTGTTACAATATGTTGCTTTTTCAAAATCTCTTATATTAATTGCTATAAAGGGAATGTTAGGAAACAATTTTTTTAATTCTGTGACTATGTTTTTTGATAATTCAGCTTTTTGCTCAATCGTTCTGCCTTCCATGATATTAGCAAAAACATGAATGAAATCTGTTTTTTTTCCGCCAACCATATAATTGTCTGCAAATGGATTTAGACGGACTTTAATATCTGCTTCGTCAAATAATTTAGTCTCTACAGCAGCATTATGTACAGTTAAAAGTGTGTTTTCAGGACTGTTTAAATCTAAAATGTTTTTGGAACAGTCTATTACAAAGTGTGGCATTAGTTGCTATTTAAATAATTTATACAACTCCATATTTAATGGATCTTCACCAATAGGAGTAAATTCGTTTTTTAAAGTTTTAATCCATTTAAAACCATTTGTTTCAGCAACTTTTATACTGCTTTTATTAGTGTTGTGGACTATAATTTTAAGTGTCTTTAAATGTAATTCTGTAAAAGCATATTCTATTAAAAATTTAATGGCTTTGGTGGTAACGCCTTTACCTTTATAAGTGTAACCTATGCAATAAGCAAACTCACCTTGGTTTGTAGACCAGTTTAAGTCTTTAATGTAGATTATTCCTGATATTTCTCTGGTTTGAATATGTTTTAAAGTGAATAAAAATTCCTCTTTATTTTTAAATTGTTTAGCTTTTTTATTTACGAATATTTCCGATAGCGTAGGTGTTAGGTTTTGCGCTATAGTTTTTGGAAAATAACGTTGTAATCTGTCTTGATTGGCAATTATAAAATCACATAGTTTCCAAGCGTCTCCACTGTGGATGGGGTTGATTTCAAATGTGTCAAATTGTGCAATCATTACATTAAAGTTTGATTACTTGTTTTTAGTTTTTTGACGGTTGTTAAAGTTCCAGCAGTTACACTAAGTGGCAAAACAAGTATTACACCTATAAATGGTATGAATAGGCATAGAATAAAAACAAGTCCGTTACCTATTGCTAATCCGCGATTTTGTCTAATAAATTTAACGCTGTCTTTGTAATTTAAATGACGTTCTAAAGTGTAATCCATATTACCAAAACCAGCATAATAGGATTGTACCATAATTAATAAAGCTGTAGAAAAGATATTAACTACAGGTATAAATTTAAGTAGTAATATAGGAATAGTTATTAAAAGCTCGCGTCCAAGATTTCTAATATTTATTCTTATGCCTCGCCAAAGTTGTTCTTGAAAAGAGGTTTTTCTGTGATTGTGTTTAACAATTCCTGTTATATGAGTTTCGATTTTTTCTGAAACTGGACTCATAAATGGAGCAGATAAAGCCATTATTATGTGTTTGTATAATATTAAGCCAATTGCAATTATAATGATGCCTCCAATTATTGTAGAGATTGTTGTAAAGGTTTGTTTTCCCCAATCCCAAAACCAGATTTTTGCAATAAATTGTCCGATATTATCAGAAAGTCCGTAAGCTGTAACGCCAATAATAGCAGCTGTTATAATGCTAATAATAATAGGAATAAAAAAATACTTCCAAAGTTTAAGTCTTGAAATTAGTGCAAGAGCACCTGAGTATCCATTTATTCCTTTTATTATGTTTTGTATCATAACTAATAAGACGTCATGTGTAACGTTTTGTTACGCTTTATATTCTTTTACTGCATCAATAAATGCTTTTGCGTTTTCTAGAGGTATGTTTGGTAAAATACCATGACCTAAATTAACGATGTATTTGTCTTTACCAAAGTCGTTAATCATTTGAGTTACCATTTTTTTAATTTCTGCTGGTGGAGAAAATAATCTTGTTGGATCAAAATTTCCTTGAAGTGTGATGTTTCCACCAGTTAAATAACGTGCATTTCTAGCAGAACACGTCCAGTCTACACCTAATGCTGCTGCACCAGATTTAGCCATTTGGTCTAAAGCAAACCAGCATCCTTTCCCGAAAGCAATAACAGGAGCGTCATCTTTTAATGCGTCAATAATTTGTTGAATATATTGCCAAGAAAATTCTTGATAATCTACTGGAGACAACATGCCTCCCCAAGAATCAAATACTTGAACAGCATTACAACCTGCTTTTACTTTTTCTTTTAAATATGCAATAGTTGTATCTGTAATTTTTTGTAATAATTGGTGTGCAGCTAAAGGATTTGTAAAACAAAACTCTTTTGCTTTGTCAAAGTTTTTAGATCCTTGACCTTGTACGCAATAGCATAAAATGGTCCATGGTGAACCTGCAAAACCTATTAACGGAATTTCGTTGTTTAGTTTTTCTTTAGTTGCTTTTATAGCTTGGTAAACATAGTTTAATGCTTCTTTTACATCAGGTACGATAACATTGTCTACATCTTTTTGTGTACGTATTGGATTTGGTAAATATGGTCCAAAATTAGGCTTCATTTGTACCTCAATATTCATGGCTTGAGGTATAACTAAGATGTCACTAAATAATATTGCAGCATCCATACCGTAACGACGTATTGGTTGTACAGTAATCTCACTAGCTAATTCTGGAGTTTGGCAACGTGTAAAAAAGTCGTATTTAGCTTTTATTTCCATGAATTCAGGAAGATAACGTCCTGCTTGACGCATCATCCAAACTGGTGGACGTTCTACGGTTTCTCCTTTTAATGCTCTTAAAAATAAATCGTTTTTTATCATCTTAGTTTTCCGTTAAAACGGAATGTTTTTAATTCAACTTAAATTTATATTGATTGTACTGTTATTAACTAAATTAGTTAATATGATGTTTATACGTAATGTTGGTTAACTAATTCTATAACACTTTCTACTGTTGGTACTTTAGCTACGCGTACATCTTTAAAGTGCTTTTTAGCCTCTTTTGCAGTGGTTTCTCCAATACAAAATGCGATACCTTTTACTTCGTTTTCTTTTTTGTAACTCTGTATTGTTGACGGACTGTAAAACATAACACCTTCAACAGATTCTGGTAATTTCACGCTATCTAATTTTGTTTGATAGGCTTCAACTTCATTAACTATAATGTTGTTGTCTGTTAATATTGTTGGTAAATCATCTAATCTTAGGTCGCTACAGAAGTAGGTTACCTCAGTACCTTCGATATTATCTACAAGATATTCTGCCAGTTTTTTAGCGTTTTTAGCTGTATGTGTTACTTTACCTATTCGGTTCTCAATCATTTTTTTAGTACGTCTTCCAACGCAGTAAATGTTTTTAAACTGAAGCTCTACCGCTGAATAGTTAGTCAATAAAGCTTCTACAGCATTTTGACTTGTGATAACAACATTTTGGATTTCATTTTTAAGAAATCTTGGATGTATACGGTTTAAGCTGATTTTTACAAAGTCAGAACTCTCGACCTTTACCTTATCGTTTAGTAAAAAACGTTGATCATCTGTTAATGATTTAGTTGAGTATATGTTTGTTGGAACATGAGACTCTTTTAACTCGTCCATTAAACGGTTTCCACCACGTTCTAAAATGTAGTCTGCACACCATTGTGCAATATCATGGTGTTCGCCTAAAGCTTTGACACGTTTAACATGTATTTTTTTGGTTCCGTCTTTACTTAAAAGTATGCCTTCAAAAGTGACTTCTTCGTCTTTTATAAATGCAAGTCCTCCAATTGGAGCTGTACAACCACCTTCAAGTTTATTTAAAAATTCGCGCTCAATTGTCGTACAAATTTCTGTTTCTTCGTGGTTTATTTCTTTTAAAATAGCAAGTGTCTCCTCGTCTTCTTCAAGTGCAGCAATCATAATTGCACCTTGAGCAGGAGCAGGAATCATCCATTCTAAATTTACTGCATCTTCTGGTCTAAGGTCAAGTCGACCAATACCTGCAGCTGCAAATATGGCTCCATTCCAGTCACTATCTTCTAGTTTTTGTAACCTTGTGTTTACATTACCTCTAATGTCTACAACAGTATGTGTTGGGTAACGATTTAACCATTGTGCACGACGACGTAAACTTCCGGTTGCTATTGTTGCTTCTCTAGCACCTAAAAACTCTTCGTTATGTTTAAATAATAAGGTATCTCTAACATTACCACGTTTTAAAACAGCAGCTTGAACGATTCCTTTTGGTAATAATGTTGGTACATCTTTTAGACTATGCACTGCAATATCAATATCTCCATTTAACATGGCAATATCTAAAGTACGAGTAAAAATTCCTGTGATTCCTAATTCGTATAATGGTTTGTCTAAAACTAAGTCTCCTGTAGATTTTACAGGTACTAATTGTGTTTGATGACCTAAATGTTCTAGCTGACTTTGTACTGCTTTTGCTTGGTATAGTGCTAACTCGCTATCACGAGTTCCTATTCTAATTATTTTAGACATGCTTTGAGGTGTTTTCTAATTGAAACACTTTTTTAATTAATTCCAAACTTTCGTCAGTTGAGAAGGCATCATCTTTTAAATGATGTGCGAAATGATTGGTTATTTTTTGAATAATCTTATTACTTATAACTTCGGCTTGCTCTTCATTAAAGTTAGCCATTTTTTTTCGTTGCGTATCTAATTCAGCATTTTTAAAACTTTGAAGTTTGTGTTTTAACGCTTTAATTGTAGGTGCAAATTTTCTTGTTTCTAACCATCCAATAAATTCGACTTTAATATCTTCTATAATGCTTTCTGCTAACGGAATATGTTTTTTTCTACGCTCTAAAGTTTCGTCTGTAATTTGTGATAAATCGTCTAAATGTATACGTTTTACGTTAGGTAAATCTGTTACATTTTCGTCTACGTTTTTAGGTATTGATAAATCTAAAATTAAAAGGTCTTTTTTAGATTGAATTAATTGTTTGTCAACCGTTGGGTTTTGTGCTCCTGTTGCAACAATTAATATATCTGCTTCATTAATTTCTTCTTGCAGATTAGCGTAATCTTTAACGACTAAATTAAACTTTCCAGCAACAGCTTCTGCTTTACCTTTGGTTCTGTTAATTAGTGTTATTTGTTCGTTTTTGGTATGTTTTACTAGGTTTTCACAAGTATTTCTACCTATTTTACCTGTTCCGAATAATAAAATGTTTTTATCCGTTACGTTTTCTATTGTATTTAATATGTATTGAACTGATGCAAATGAAACACTAGTTGCACCTGATGAGATTTCGGTTTCAGTTTTAATACGTTTGCTAGCCTGTATAACCGAGTTCACTAAACGCTCTATAAAAGGATTAAGTAATCCATGCTCTTTAGAGATTGATGTGCTTTTTTTAAGTTGTCCAATAATTTCAAAATCACCTAATATCTGACTGTCTAATCCAGAACCAACTCTAAATAAATGAGAAATAGCTTCGTTACCTTTGTAGATGTAAGCATATTTTTGAAACTCGTCAACGGTTCCTTTTGTGTTGTCACACAATAACTGGATTAATTGATAAGGATGTTCTGCAAAACCATAGATTTCTGTACGATTACATGTAGATGTAACGATAAGACTCTGGATTCCGCTGGATTGTGCTTGAGATAAAAGCGCAAGTTTAGAGGTTTCATCTAAACTAAAATGACCTCTTATTTCTGCATCTGCTTTTTTATAACTTAAACCTAAGGCGTAAAAATATGTGCCTGTTGACATGTGATAGTGCTCCATTTACCTGACTGGGACTTTATTGTGAGCAAATTTATGATGTATCTTTTTTAAAAAGTAACGCTAAAAGAACTTTTAATAACGTTTGTGGTTTTTTATTGGTAAAAATGTCCAAACTATGATAATTGTCATATTTTTGTAGTGAATACAATGGTTTGAGGCTTTATTGTTTAGAACCAATCTAAATAAGAAATTATTATGGCTGAAATTTCTAGCGAAAAAAATGTCGTTAAAAGTTCCTTTAACGAAACACAGGTTGATCAAGATGTTTATGTCTTAACTTATCAAAATGAAACTGCTACAAATCAGGTTGTTGAACGCTTTATTGATAGTAGCTTTATTCAGTTTCATTTTTGTTTAAAAGGTAATAGTGACTTTATTTTTAATAACGGAAGCTATGTTTTAAATATCGCAGAAGAAACATCTTTACTGCTATATAATCCTCAGAGAGATTTACCAATACATTTAAAAGTGAAACCAGATTGTTGGTTGGTATCTGTGTTGATTTCGATTAAAAAATTTCATGGTTTATTTAGTCAAGAAGCAGATTATATAACTTTTTTAAGTAGTGATAACAAGGATAAAAAATATTACAAAGACGGAAAAATTTCGCCATCTATGGCAATAGCATTAAACCAAATTGTGAATTACAATTTAAATTCGTCTATAAAAACACTGTATTTTAAAGGTAAGGCTTATGAATTACTGAGTTTATATTTTAATAGAGGTGAAGATGCTGATATTGATCAATGTCCTTTTTTAGTTGACGAAACTAATGTTGCTAAAATTAAAAAAGCAAAAGATATTATTATAGCTAGAATGTCTGAGCCTCCAACATTACAGGAGTTATCAGAAGAAATTAATTTGCCACTTAAAAAGTTAAAAGAAGGTTTTAAGCAGATTTATGGAGATTCTGTTTTTAGTTTTTTGTTAGATTATAAAATGGAAGTTGCTAGAAAACTTTTAGAGACAGGTAATAACAATGTAAATGAAGTCGGTTTAAAAGTGGGTTACAGTACTTCTAGCCACTTTATTGCTGCTTTTAAGAAAAAGTATGGTATTACACCTAAAAAATATGTCCAATCAATATAAAAAAATGCGCTTAAATTTTTAAGCGCATTTTTTATTTAGTAGCTGTTTTCATTTAGTCGCATTCGGTTTTTATGGATGACTAGTTCTAAAACATCTTCTATGAGCTGTTCTTCTTCTTTATTTTCATCTATATACTCACCATTATAACCAGAGTCATAATACACCTCTGTTTGTAATCTGTTTTTATGTTTGGGTGTTAAAAATCCAGTAAAATAAAATCTTTTTGTTTCGTCTTTACCTTCTTTTTGAACAAGCATATAAAAATACATGTCTCCAGTTTTGTCATCGTCTGTTTTAAAAGACTTTTTGCCTAAAAAGTGAATGGAGTCTCGTTCTTTCTCGATGGTTGTATTGCTAAATAATGAAGATTTAGCGTACATCTCTTGGGTTATTGCTTTTGTAATGTAGGGCTTGTAAAGTTTTTTACGATACATTCTATCGACTAAAATGGCTTGATTTTTAAAGTCATTTAATGTTTTATCTTTTAATTTATCAGGTATAGGTTCTTCAGCTGCTTCAAGTAAAATGTAGTAGGTACTTAATGCGGTTATATTATCACTATCTAGTAATTTGTTAAAAAAGTTTTTAGCATCTGCTTCATTTCTAAACGGAAAAATTAATTTCACATAAGCATAAAGAGAGCTGCTATATGATCTATATCTATAGCTGTTTTTAGAGCCTAAGCTACGTTTTACCTCAATTTTACCATCTTTTATAATCTGTTTTTTAAATTTTTTATAGTCCTTGGTTCTAATAAGGCTACTGTCTTTTAATCTGGATAACAATTCGTAAATAGGTTCTTTGTATTCTTCAATGGTGGTATATTCCATTAAATCTGGGAATAAAGTTTTTTTAAGCTGCAAAGAGTCTTTGTAATTGTAAAACATTGAACTTATTGACCCACTTAAAGGTAAATCTTTGTCCATTAATTTTAAAAAGGTGTCATAAGATTTTTTGGTTTTTGTGTCCAATAAAGACCTTAAAACAGTGTTTTGAATATCTGGTTTAGAATAAGAATCTTCATATAACGTATTTAAAAATGCGTCTGTTCTAGGGTCTTCTAATTCTGTTAATTCTGAAATTAAAAAGGTTTTAAAGTCTTCTTTGTTTTCTGGAAATTCAAAATTTTGAATTAAGTCTATCATCTTACTTGCGTTAGATTTTTTAAACTTAATTTTATTTTTAGCCCTAAATACGATGCTATCGTTGTCACGTAATGCAGTAAAAAAACGATCGGTTTTGTCACTAAAAACAGACTCGCCTAATAGTGTATCTAATGGCTGAAAACTATCATAAAAATTAGTAATAAAACTTGAAGGTTTAGAAATAGTATCTGTAAGGCTTTTAATAGTAAAAAGAGTTCCTTTTTTAAGAATGTTTTTTGTGACGATAGCTTTAGCGCTTAATGAGTCTTTTAGGTGAAATTCATAAATATATTGATCGTCTTTTTTGTATTTGTTTTTGTTAGAGATGATGTAACTTTTAAAACCATCAATATGTTTCATGGTTTTGACCTGGTCATCAATTTCGTTCCATAAACTATCTTCATTTCTGTACATCTGTAAATCATGAAATTTAAGACGTGTAACAAAAATCTGCTCGTTGGCTTTAGAGTAGTATGTGGTACGTTTTGTTTTTTCTTCGTAATCTTTAGGTTTACGGTAACTGTAATAATCGTTTCTAGGAGATGGTTTGGTATTGGTTAATACCGAAAAATGTAGTGATGTATCTATGGTTTTTTCAAAACCATCATGTTTAACTTCTTTAAGTTTGAAACTGTTAAAGTATTGTTTGGCTTTGGTTTGATCTTGTCCAACATAGCCTAATAAAAAATAGCTTCCGTCTTTAACAATGCTTTTTAAATGAATGTTTGTCTTTGAAGTCGAATCTTTTTTAGCAACACCTTCATAACTATAATAATTATTGTTATTGTATTTACCTTCTGAGGTTTCAATGTCAAAATCTTTAAAAAAGTTGGTAACTATAAATTTAGCTTCAAATTTATCTTCTTCTATATAAAAGACATCATTAAAAGCAACTTCTTTTAAAAAATAATAATCGTCATTAACCTGTCCTTGAATTAGTTTTTGCCCAACGTTTTTGATGTTATCAGTGGTTAGGTATTCAGGAAAATTAACTTCATATTTATTGTAAGCAGAAGTAAATTTTTTAAAATCTGCGCTTGGTTTTTTAAATAAAATAGAGTTAAATATAGGAGCTTCATTTTGTAAAACATAATCCTTTTGTCCAGCAAATTTTATAACAATAAGTTCTAAGGGTGTTTCGTAAATATGGTATTTTTGATAGTCTCCTTTTTTAGTTTTGTTTAAAATACTAATTCCTGGATAGGGTTTATAGATAACGTCTTTTTTTATGATATCTCCAGGAATGTCTTCAAACAAAAAGTTGTCTAAACGGTCTAATGTGGTTTCTTTTTCATTTGGTAAATGTTTGTATGTATTAAATCTGCTAATGGTTAAATAAGCACCATTGGTCATATCTGGTGAGATGTAATATTTTTGACCACTATAATAAAATTCGTATAAGTTGGTAAATGCTTTTAAGCTAATAAAATCATCTGGAGTGCTAGCAGTTTTCAAAGTTGGGTTAGCAATGTAATCTTCAATGGTTTCTTTTTTTACTTGTGCAACTTTAGTTTGTTTAGAGGTTAAAGGTTTAACGGTATAACCTTTGTTTTCAAGCATTTTAAGCATTCCTTTTTTGCCAGGTAAATGCGCTGCACCAACACCAGCAAATACAGACTGTGTTTGCATTAAACTATCTAATACATGTACCATGTTTTCGTTGCGTATGTACAACATGTTTTCTCTAAAAAACTCAGTGTTAGATGCTGCTCCAATAGAGTCTAATAAAGTTAAATTACGGTCTCTGTATGTGTTTTCTTGTACTAAATATGGATTTTCTTTTTCGTATAATTTGGTCAGCCAAGGGTCTATTTTGTTTTTTCGTGCATTACGCTGTGCCTTAGCAACTAAAAACCTAGACTCTTCAATATCCTCTAAACTGTAAATGTTTTTTTTTCTTTTTTTACCAGCTTGGTAAATAAACATATCCAAGTAAGTTTCTTCTTCAAAATTATCTGCATAACCATCTTTTCTGTATAAATACCCATTTATCATTCGGTTGTCAGATCGTATACTTCCTCTAATTGCGACTTCTTCTGGGTGTTCTAAACCAAAAAGTGTTGAGTAAAAATTTTTGTCGTAAGACTGCGAGTAATTTTGTGGTGTTAAAGAAGTCGTTTTGTAATTAAAAGCTAACCATGTAGATGGGTCAGACTCTAAAGCAATACTTTCACTTTTGTCTAAAGCTTCAAAAAACACATCATCTAGCCTAAAAGCAACTTTAGCACTTACATGCATTGTACCATATATGTAAGATGATTTTTCTAGGTTGTTTCCAGAGATTTCCCAAAGTAAACTTTGTTCTGGTTTTTGATGTTGTGAAAACGAATTAAAAGACAGCACACAGCAAAGTGCTAAAATGAGTTTTTTCATAAATTGTAAGTGTATCTTCTTGTAAATATATTAAACTTAACTATATATAAAAGAGTTTGACTATATAATAATAGAGGATTAGTATAACCAGATTATCAATTTTTGGTCATAATAAAAATTAGAATTGTATTTTTGTTTTTGAAAAAGAATAAATATGAAAAAAGGTGTACTGCTAGTTAATTTAGGTTCTCCAGAGAGTCCAGAACCTAAAGATGTTAAGAAATATTTAGGTGAGTTTTTAATGGACGAACGCGTTATTGACGTTCCGCTTTGGGCTAGAACCCTATTAGTAAAAGGTATTATATTAAATACAAGACCAAAACAAAGCGCTAAAGCTTACAAAAAAATATGGTGGGACAATGGGTCACCATTAATTGTATTGTCAGAACAATTGCAAGAACAAGTACAACAGCATACTGATTTACCAATTGCATTAGCTATGCGTTATGGTAGCATGACTATTAAAAAAGGATTACAAGAATTAGTAGATAAAGGTGTTGAAGAGGTTTTTTTAATCCCTTTATACCCACAATTTGCAATGGCTACTACCGAAACAATTTTAGTTTTAGCCGAAGAAGTTAGACAAGCTAATTTCCCTGATTTAAAAATTGACAGTTTACCAGCATTTTATAATAAACCAGAATATATCAAGGTTTTGGCTGAATCTATAAAAGGGCATTTAGAAGGTAAAAACTATGAACATTTATTGTTTTCTTATCATGGTGTGCCAGAGCGTCATATTAGAAAAAGTGATATTACAAATGGTCACTGTAAGATAGATGGTAGTTGCTGTGCAACCGCAAGTAAAGCTCATGAATTTTGCTATAGACACCAATGTAAAGAGGTCACAAGATTAGTAGGAGAGTATTTAGGTTTAGAAGAAAATAGTTTTTCTACTTCATTTCAATCAAGATTAGGGTTTGATCCATGGTTACAACCATATACAGATCGTACTATTGAAAGATTAGGTAAAAAAGGAGTCAAAAACATGGCAATTGTAACACCTGCTTTTGTTAGTGATTGCTTAGAGACTTTAGAAGAAATAGCAATGGAAGGAGAAGAAATTTTTCATGAAGTTGGTGGTAAAGATTTTACAACTGTACCATGTTTAAATACAGATAAAAATTGGGTGAAATTACTAGCGGACTGGATTAATGATTGGTCAGTAACTCCTGTTGAAGCTTAATGCAAAAAAGCGCATCTTCAGATTTAGGTAGTCAACCCATAAGCAAACTCTTGATTAAACAAGCAGTTCCTGCATCTATTGGTATTTTAGTGATGTCACTAAACATATTGGTGGATACTATTTTTGTTGGTCAATGGATTGGCTCAACCGCAATTGCTGCTATAAATGTTGTGCTACCTGTATCGTTTTTTATTGCTGCTTTAGGTATGAGTATTGGAGTTGGAGGATCTTCCATTATTTCTCGTGCTTTAGGTGCAGATAATAAGCCTAAAGCATTAAAAACATTTGGTAATCAAGTGGCATTAACGTTAATGTTTACTGTTGCTTTTGCTGCATTTGGGTTGTTTTTTGTAGATCAATTAATTCCAGCTTTTGGAGGTAAAGGAGTCATTTTTGATCCTGCAAAAATCTACTATGAAATCATACTTTATGGTGTGCCTATTTTAGGTTTTGTCATGATGGGTAATAATGTGATCAGGGCAGAAGGAAAACCAAAATTTGCCATGTATGCTATGCTAATTCCGTCTATTGGTAATTTGCTTTTAGATTATATTTTTATTGGTGTTATGGACCTAGGAATGGCAGGAGCAGCTTGGGCTACTACTGGGTCTTATATTGCAGCTTTCTTATTCATTTTATGGTATTTTCTGTCTAAAAATTCCGAATTAAAAATTAACGTATCTCATTTTAAACTTCAAAGCAATATAGTTGCAGAGATAGGCTCGCTTGGTTTTGTAACCTTAGCAAGACAAGCTGTAGTTAGTGTAACCTTTTTATTGGTTAATAATGTGTTGTTTGATTTTGGAGGTGAAACCTCAGTAACTGCATACGCAATTGTAGGACGCATGAGCATGTTTGCTTTATTTCCTGTTTTTGGTATTACTCAAGGATTTATACCAATTGCTGGTTATAATTATGGATCAAAGCAGTATAATCGTGTAAAAGAGGTTATTTACACAGCTATAAAATATGCTACAGTATTAGCAATTTTAGTCTTTGTAAGTTTAATGATTTTTCCAGATGTAATAACCAGATTGTTTACAACAGATTTAGAAGTTATAAATGTCACGCCAAACAATATGCGTTGGGCTTTTGCTGCAATTCCAATATTAGCAATACAGTTGATTGGAGCAGCTTATTTTCAAGCAGTAGGAAAGGCTTTGCCAGCGTTATTACTAACGTTAACTAGACAGGCTATTTTTTTTATACCATTACTTTTTATTTTACCAATCTATTTTGGAGAGTTTGGAGTTTGGATGTCATTTCCAATTTCGGATGTTTTATCAACGATTATTACAGCCTACTTTTTAAGACGAGAAGTAAAGTTAAATTTAAATAAGAGATTAGAAGACGCGTAATAATCCTTATTTTTACTATTCGCAACCAATCCAGTATTAAAATGAATACTTTAAAATCACTATTATTTCTTTTTTTAATAGGAATTTCTACCACATCAAACGCACAAAATGTTAACCCTTCTGATTATTCTGGTTTAGAATATAGATTGTTAGGTCCTTTTCGTGGCGGAAGAAGCGCAGCTGTAACAGGAGTCGCTAATAAACCTAATTTATATTATTTTGGGTCAACAGGAGGAGGAGTATGGAAAACTTTAGATGGTGGACGTCATTGGGATAATATTTCCGATGGCTTTTTTGGAGGAAGTATAGGTTCTATTTCTGTTTCTAAAAGTGATCCTAATGTTATTTATGTTGGTGGAGGAGAAAAAACCGTTCGTGGTAATGTGTCTTCAGGTTATGGAGTTTTTAAAAGTGTTGATGCAGGAAAAACATGGATAGCTTCCGGATTGAAAAATTCTAGGCATATTCCTAGACTTGCCATAGATCCTACAGACCACAATATTGTTTACGCTGGAGTATTAGGTAATATTTATAAACCAACACAAGATCGTGGTGTTTATAAAAGTATAGATGGAGGAAAAACATGGAAAAAAACCTTGTTTGTTAATAATCAAGCAGGAGTTGTAGATCTTTTAATAGATCCAACAAATTCTAGAATATTATATGCTTCAACTTGGCGTGTTCAACGTACGCCTTATAGCTTAAGCTCAGGAGGAGCAGGAAGTGCTTTATGGAAAAGTACTGATAATGGCGAAACTTGGACAGAAATTTCTAAAAACAATGGGTTTCCAGAAGGGACTTTGGGTATTATTGGAGTTACAGTTTCTCCATTAAATAACCAACGTGTTTGGGCAATTATAGAAAATAAAGACAAAGGTGGTTTGTATAGAAGTGATGATGGTGGAGCTACCTGGAAACAAGTCAATAGTCAACGTAAATTACGTCAACGCGCTTGGTATTACACACGTGTTTACGCAGATACTAAAGATGTTGATGCGGTTTATGTCTTAAATGTTAGATATCATAAAAGTACAGATGGAGGAAAAACCTTTGGCACATATAATGCACCACATGGAGATCATCATGATTTATGGATAGCTCCAGAAGATCCAAATAGAATGATAATTGGTGATGATGGTGGAGCTCAAGTCACTTATGATGGTGGAGAAACTTGGAGCACCTATCATAATCAACCAACATCACAGTTTTATAGAGTAACAACAGATAATAACTTTCCATATCGTATTTATGCAGCACAGCAAGATAATTCAACAGTCCGAATTCCGCATCGTACAGATGGAAGATCCATTACTAAAGATGATTGGGAAAGTACAGCTGGAGGAGAATCTGCACATATCGCTGTAGATCCTGAAGATAATGATATTGTTTATGGAGGAAGTTATGATGGATTTTTAACCAGAAAAAACCACAGAACCGGAACTGTTAGAGCCATTAATGTTTGGCCTGATAATCCAATGGGTCATGGAGCAGAAGGTATGAAATACCGTTTTCAATGGAATTTTCCTATTATATTCTCTAAGCATAATCCAAATAGATTATATACATTTTCACAACATGTACACGTAACTGAAAACGAAGGTCAATCTTGGCAAATAGTTAGTCCTGATTTAACTAGAAATGATCCTGATAAATTAAAGTCATCAGGAGGACCTATTACACAAGACAATACATCTGTAGAGTATTATTGCACCATTTTTGCAGCACAAGAATCGCCAATAACAGAAGGGTTATTATGGGTTGGTAGTGATGACGGATTAATACATGTTACTAAAGATGGTGGTAAAAACTGGACAAATGTGACACCAAAAGGAATGCCTGATTGGATGATGATAAACAGTATCGAGCCAAGTAATTTTGATGCAGGAACTTGTTACGTAGCAGGAACAAAATATAAAACAGGTGATTTTACACCTTATTTATATAAAACCACTGACTATGGTAAGACTTGGAAAAAAATAACAAACGGTATTCCAAACGAACATTTTACAAGAGTGCTTCGTGAAGATCCAAAACAAAAAGGATTGCTTTATGCAGGAACAGAAACTGGACTGTATGTATCATTTAATGATGGTAAAAACTGGCAATCGTTTCAGCTTAATTTGCCAATTGTTCCAATAACAGATTTAACTATAAAAAACAATAATTTAATAGTTGCAACACAAGGACGTAGTTTGTGGATTTTGGATGATTTGTCAGTAATTCATCAAATGTCTTTATCTAATTTAAATGACGTGCAATTGTTTCAGCCTAAACCCACTTATAGAATGCGTGGCGGTTTTGCTAAAAACAGTAAAACTAACGGAACTAATCATCCTAATGGAGTGGTAACTTATTTCAATTTAAAAAACTATAAAGATAATGATGAGGTAAGTTTGACTTATTTTGATAAACAAGGCGATACCATTAAGACGGTTTCCACTAAAAATAAAAAAGAGGATAAGTTAGAAGTTAAAAAAGGTTTAAATCAGTTTGTTTGGAATATGACTTATAAAGGTGCCGAAAAATTAGATGGAATGATTTTATGGTGGGCAAGTTTAGAAGGCCCTAAAGCAACTCCAGGAACTTATAAAGTGACTTTAAATGTAAATGGTGTTAGTACATCGCAACCTTTTACTATTGTAGCTAATCCAAATGCTGAAAGCACTCAAAAAGATATGGATCAACAATTTTTGTTTATAAAAGATGTAAATAAAACTATTGATAACGCACATCAAGCGATTAAAAGTATGCGTAAAGTAAGTCAGCAATTATCAACTTTTGAAAAGCAATATAAAGATGATAAAAATTTAAAAGACTTATTAGATAAGGCTAAAACATTAAAGGAGAAATTTACTAAAATTGAAGAAGCCCTATACCAAACTAAAAATAAAAGTGGTCAAGATCCTTTAAATTTTCCTATTCGATTAACAAATAAATTAGGGCATTTGAATGCATTAGTTAGAATGGGAGATTTTGCACCAACGGAACAAGATATTGCTGTAAAAGATGAATTAACCACAAAAATTAATAAGCAATTAGAATGCTTTAATAGGCTTATTAATGATGAGGTTACAGCTTTTAATACAGCCTTTAACGCTAAACAACTTAACTATTTATTTGTTCAAGACTAATGGAATATTATAATTATATAAAAGCTTTGCATTTAATTTTTGTGGTCACCTGGTTTGCAGGCTTGTTTTATATACCTAGATTATTTGTGTATCAAATTGAGGCGTTTCACAAACCCTCTCCTGATAAAGAAATTCTTGGTAAACAATTAAAACTTATGACCAAACGTTTATGGTTTATCATAACGTGGCCAAGTGCAATATTAGCAACCATTTTTGCTATTTGGTTGTTAATACTTCAGCCCTTTTGGTTGCAACAACCTTGGATGCATGTTAAATTAACCTTTGTAGGTTTATTGTTTTTATACCAAATCCAAACCCATATTTACTTTAAACAATTGCAAAACGATGTCGTTAAAAAAACATCTAACTTTATGCGTATGTATAATGAAGGTGCTACATTTATACTGTTTGCAGTTGTCTTTTTAGTAATACTTAAAAGTGCTATAAATTGGGTGTTTGGAGTTATAGGTATTTTTATTTTAGGAGTGTTGTTAATGCTAGGTTTTAAGGTGTATAAGCGTATCAGAGATAAAAATCCAGATGCATAATTCAAGCAGTAGCTTATCCAGTCTATTTTTTGGTTTGATTATTGCTATATTTAAACAATGAAAATAACTAAACTCTCATTACGACTTCGTATATTTTTTGCTATGATTTTTTTGGTGCTATTAGCATCCATTTTAATTGCATTAGTAGCAGCATACCAATATTCTGAAGAGACTCAAGATTATCATGAGCAACGTTTAGAGCGTAAAGAAAAAAATATAAAACGTCACTTAGATTTTGTAATAAGAGAAACGACTTTTGAGGTCATTCCAGAAAAATTACCTTTAATATTTAAAGATGAAATCTACAAAATTGCAGATATACATGGACTTAAAGTTAACCTGTATGATTTAGAAGGATCATTACTAATTTCTTCTAAAGCCAGTCTACCTCTTGATGATGTTGAGTCTTGTATACAAGCAGAAATACTTAATAATTTATCTAATACTTCGGGTCATAAGTTTGTTGATATTAGAGAAGAAAAAGGCGAAAATTTTAGATCATCCTACACGTATATCACAGACCAAAAATACAAACCATTAGCCATTTTAAACCTTCCGTATTTAGAAAACGACGACTTCCTTTCTAGAGAGTTAAACGAGTTTTTTGAACGTCTAGGTTATACCTACCTTTTAATGCTAATTACTGCAATTGCATTAGCTTATTTTTTATCTAAATACATTACAAAAACACTAAAGACAATTAGTGATAAAATGAATCAAACACGTTTAGAAAAACGTAACGAAAAAATTGAAATAAAAAGTACAACTCAAGAAATTTCAACGCTTGTAAAATCATATAATAGTATGATTGATCAAATTGAAGAAAGTGCTGTAAAACTTGCTAAAAGCGAGCGTGAGCAAGCTTGGCGAGAAATGGCAAAGCAAGTGGCACACGAGATTAAAAATCCATTAACACCAATGCGATTGACTGTGCAGAGTTTTCAGCGCAAGTTTGACCCCAAAGACCCAGAAATAATCTCTAAATTAGACGAGTATAGTAAAACGTTAATTCAGCAAATAGACACCATGAGTTCTATTGCTGGTGCATTTTCTAACTTTGCTAAAATGCCAGCACAACAAAACGAAATGCTAAATGTTGTCAAAATTGTGGATTTAGCATTAGATATTTTTAATGAAGATTACATTCATTTTGAAGCAGAAAAGGAAGAAATTATTGCCAAATTTGATCGCACTCAGTTAATAAGAGTGTTGACTAATCTAGTAAAAAATGGGATTCAGGCAATACCAGACGAGAAAACACCTAAGATAATAGTTAGTGTTTCAGAAAAAGAGGAACATGTTGTTTTAGCAATTTCGGACAACGGAATAGGTATTTCAGAAGAAAATAAAATTAAAGTTTTTGAACCTAAATTTACCACTAAATCTAGCGGAATGGGTCTTGGTCTAGCAATGGTTAAAAATATTGTCGAAACTTATAAAGGAACAATTACCTTTGTAACACAAAAATATATTGGGACAACCTTTACGGTTAGATTTCCTAAAGAATAATAATAAATCATTTTCGCTTTCGCGGAAATAACTAAACATACTTACAATGAATTTTGAAAACATCTTAAGCAGTTCAGAAAACGGAATAACAACTATTACAATTAATAGGCCTTCTAAATTAAATGCATTAA
Source organism: Olleya sediminilitoris (assembly GCF_016785945.1). Taxonomy (GTDB): domain Bacteria; phylum Bacteroidota; class Bacteroidia; order Flavobacteriales; family Flavobacteriaceae; genus Olleya; species Olleya sediminilitoris. The sequence continues at coordinate 499,318 of NZ_JAEMEF010000001.1, forward strand.
ATAAAGCAACTATCGAAGAGTTGCACCAAGCATTTGATGTAGCTAACAAAGCAGCAGAAACTAAAGTTATTATTGTAACCGGAAGTGGAGAAAAAGCTTTTGTTGCAGGAGCAGATATTAGCGAATTTTCTAACTTTAGTGTTGAAAATGGAGGTAAATTGGCAGCCAAAGGTCAAGAGATTTTATTCGATTTTGTTCAAAACCTTAATACTCCAGTAATTGCAGCTGTAAATGGTTTTGCATTAGGAGGAGGATTAGAGTTGGCTATGGCAGCACATTTTAGAATAGCTAGTGATAATGCAAAAATGGGATTACCAGAAGTTAGTTTAGGCGTGATTCCTGGTTATGGTGGTACACAACGTTTGCCACAATTAGTTGGTAAAGGACGTGCTATGGAAATGGTTATGACAGCAGGTATGATTGATGCAGCAACAGCATTAAGTTATGGTTTAGTAAACCATGTGGTTTCTCAAGAAGAATTATTACCTCTTGCTCAAAAATTAGCAAGTAAAATTATGAGAAACTCATCTGTAGCTATAAGTAAAGCAATCCAAGCTGTTAATGCAAATTATACAGATGGTGTTAATGGTTTTGAAACCGAAATAGAGCAATTTGGCGCTTGTTTTGGTACACAAGATTTTAAAGAAGGTACGACAGCTTTTTTAGAAAAGCGTAAAGCTGATTTTCCTGGTAAATAATATTTACTAAAATATATTATATAAAAAAAGACACCTGTTTAAGGTGTCTTTTTTTATAAGGGCAAAAAATATTGTAGTTATTATAAGTTTACATCGTATGTAAATGTTCTATTATTAGCTGTAATTACTACTTTGTAATCGTCATCTTTATCTTCTAAAAGCTTAAATCTTTTTCCAATAGATGTTGTGTTTTTAATAGTTTCGCTATAAATAGTTTCAGAATCTTTGTATAAAATCTCAATAGAATAGTCTGACTTTTCTGCATTAAAAGCAGTAATGTAAATTGTATGGTTGTCACTACTAACCTTTGGCTTGTTTATTACAGATAATTGCTTTTTGTTAAAAGTCACTTTATTAGCTTCTACTATAAAAGGGTAGATTCTAATTTGGTAATTTTTATCTAATTCAAAAATGTAATTTCCGTTTGGTAAGGTTGTTAAGTCAAAAGACTTGTTGTATTCTCCACTTGTTTTAATAGCTTCTTTATAAAGAATTAATCCAAAAGCATCTTTTACAAGTAATTGGTCGCCTTCATTTACATTATCAAACATCAAGAGTGTCTTACCATCCTCTTTGTTAAATAAAGTTTTCATCTCTGTTGCTGTGCTGCTTAGTGTAGCAAATACGATTGCTAATACTAATAGGTTTTTTGTAAAGTTTTTCATAATCTCAATAGGTTTACTGATTATGTTGGCAAAGTTAGAATACAAAAGCAGTTTAAATAACATTAGAATTATCAAATATGTGTGCTATATTAACAAGATTATTATTAGCGAAAACGTTATAGGTTAATTTAGTATATTTTAGTGTTAACTTTGCATATATTTGCAAACTAATAATTGTTATATTTATTTAAAGTTTTTTAAATTGAATACAAAACCTACATTTAAAAAAATTACACCAACTTTTGGAAGTTCGGTAATTGCTGTGCATAAAACTAAAAAACGTAAGCGTAGTGATGCTTTTTGGCACTTTCATCCAGAGGTAGAGATGGTTTATGTTAATAAAGGAAAAGGAAGACGACATATTGGTAATCATTTATCTTACTTTAATAATAGTCAGCTAATATTAATAGGCTCTAATTTACCACATAACGGATTTACAGATCGATTAACTTCTAAAGGAAAAGAAACATTAATACAGTTTCATCCAGATTTTTTAGGACAATCAATTAATAATCTACCAGAATTAAAAAACATCTTGCAGTTATTAGAACGTGCAAAGCATGGCATTTTGTTTAAACCAGAAATAAAAAGTGTAGTAGGCCCAAAAATAGAAAAGCTACCAAAATATGAAGGAATAAAACGTATTACTAAATTACTTGAAATTTTAGAGCTTTTAGCTTTAACTAATGATTATACATTACTTAATGAAAATGGTTATGTTCTAGAAACACAGCCACAGGATACAGATAAAATAGATAAAGTTTATAAATACGTCAATAAAAACTTTCAAGAGCATATTACATTAGATCAAATATCAGATCATGTAAACATGACTGTTCCTGCTTTTTGTAGATACTTTAAAAAGATAACCAGCAAGACTTTTACACAATTTGTAAACGAGTATCGTGTGTTTTATGCAACCAAATTATTAACAGAGAGTCAAAGTAGTATTACTGACATTTGTTTTGAATGCGGTTTTAATAATTTTTCTCATTTTAATAAAGTGTTTAATGATGTAGTTGGTAAGCCAGCCTCTAAATATAGAAGTGAAATTAAAGCAATGATCCAGTAATAAAAAGATTGTAATTATGAATGATAAAATTGAAACAGCTCTTAAATACTATAACCAACAGCGTCAAAGTATTTTAGATACTGTAAATGGTAATAGTAGTTTAACAGCAGATCAAATCATTCATTTTGGAGAAGAAATGTCTATTCTTGAATATAAAATTACAGCTTTAGAAGTCGCCAAAGAAAATTAATTTTAATTTATTTTTCTCCATTCCACTCATCATAAAATTGGTCTAAAAAGCCAACCATGTATTCATGACGTTTTTTAGCAATGCGCTGACCAGTTTTGGTATTCATGGTATCTTTTAATAGTAATAGTTTTTCGTAAAAATGATTTATTGTAGGCGCTTTAGAGGCTTTGTATTCTGCTTTTGATAAGTTTAAATTGGGTTTAATATCAGGATCATAAAGGGTTCTGTTTTTAAAACCACCATAATTAAATGTCCTTGCTATACCAATTGCACCTAACGCGTCTAAACGGTCAGCATCTTGTACAACATCTAACTCGTTTGACTTGAATACGTCAGTTTTACCAATGTTTGAGCTGTATGAAATGTTTTCAATAATTTTAATAACATGATTTATAGTAACAGAATCCACGTTGTTTTTTACTAAAAAAGCACCAGCAATTTTAGTGCCAATAGTATTGTCTCCATTATGAAATTTACTATCTGCAATATCATGTAATAAAGCACCAAGCACAACAACTAACTGGTCTACAGTTTCGCCTTTAGCAATTAGTAAGCTGTTATTGTAAACACGTTGTATATGAAACCAATCATGACCACCTTCGGCATCTTTTAAAGTCTCTTTTACAAAAGTTTTTGTGGCTTCGATTAAATCATGATTTAGCATATATTAAAGCTTTGCTGGTTCGACCCACTTAAATTGGTATGAGTTTTCTGGTATTTTAATTCGGTCTGCTAATCTCATCATTCTATTAGGCAGCTTCATTAAATAATCTCTTGCTTTTTCAGCTTCGTCTGAAAGATTGGTGATTTTATCAATTTCCCAACGGTTAATTAATTTTTGTAAAATATCTACATAGTCTGTTGAGGTATATACACCAATACGTTGTGCAGTGTTTGAAAATTCTTCAAAAATAGTACCTATTTTACCACCAGATTCTCTTAAAAAATGGGCAGGCATTGTAATTTTTTGTTTCATCATGTGTTGAAACGCTAACATCATTTGACTAGGATCTACTTTAAAAATTCGTTCTACAAACTCGCTGTAGGCATGATGGTGTCTCATTTCGTCTCCAGCAATAATTTTACACATTCTTGATAGCTGTTTGTTGCCTTTAGCTTTAGCAAGCTTAGCAACACGATTGTGTGACACGTAAGTTGCTAACTCTTGAAAACTAGTATATACAAAGTTTTTATAAGGATCTTGTGCTGTACCAATATCAAAACCGTCTGCTATAAGATGTTGTGTCGTTTGCTCAATCTCTTTCATATTTACACGTCCAGAAAGATATAGGTATTTGTTTAGTACATCTCCATGTCTATTTTCTTCAGCAGTCCAGTGTCTAATCCATTTTGACCAACCATTACGTTCTTGTTGGTTAATACCTTCCACATCCATTAACCAAGATTCGTAAGTTGGTAAAGCTTCTTCAGTAATCATATCACCAACTAAAACAACCCAAAAATCGTATGGTAATTCTTTTGACAATTCTCTTATTTCTTTAACATCGTCTAAAAAAGTATCACTTTCAGAGTTTGGTAAAAAATCTGTTGGTTGCCAAATGGTTTCAACAGGAATTAAATATTTTTTTATCAATGATTCAACGTCTTTTTCTAAAAAAGACATCACTTCTAATCTTACGTTTTTTAATGACATAATGTTATATTTTAATACTATTTTTAATAGTAGTTTCTATATGATTTAATAGCTCTTGGGTTGTATTAAAATCATTTAATTTTACAGGTTTATGAGCTGTAAATGTAATATTGTTAAATATTCCCATTGGAAATTTTCCGTAGCGTAAATTTTTCCAAGAATTATTTATTGTGACAGGGACAATTATTGCACTTGGTATATATTTTATTAAGGTTTCTAGTCCTTTGGTATGAAAGGGTTTTGGGTGTCCATCACGACTTCTTGTGCCTTCAGGAAAAATAACAGCAGCACGATTTGTAGTTTCAATATAATCTGCAAATTTTCTGATAGCAACTATGGATTGTCTTGGGTTTTTACGGTCAATTAATACTGATCCACCATGGCGTAAATTATAAGATACGCTAGGTAAGCCTTTACCAAGTTCTTTTTTGCTAACAAATTTGACATGATGTTTTCTAAAATACCACATTAAAGGTGGTATATCTGCCATACTTTGGTGATTAGATACAATTAAAACTGGTTGAGTTGTATCTAATTGATATGGATTAATAAATTTTTGGCTAGTACCTAAAAGGTTTACACAACGCATCAAGAAAAACTGTAAGTAGTCTACACTTTTCTTGTGTGCTTGATAGCCAAAAACATTAAAACAGAACCATTGAATTGGGTGAAAAATAACCAAGGATAATCCAAAAAAAAGGAAATAAATAATTGATAAGGGATAGGCAATAATTTTTCTCATTACGTCATAAAAGTTCTGTATGTCAAAAATAAAAAAACCACGTTTATTAAACGTGGTTTTTCACTAATACTTAGCTTTTGTAATGCTAAATTTATGATTTAATAAGGGCTTAACAATGCTCATTGTAAGCATCCATAAGGTTTTCAGCAATTAATTCTGCTGGTCTACCTTCAATGTGATGACGCTCTAACATGTGTACTAACTCTCCGTTTTTAAATAAAGCCATGCTTGGAGAGCTTGGAGGAAAAGGTACCATGTGTGCTCTTGCTTGATCAACCGCTTCTTTATCAACACCTGCAAAAACAGTAACAATGTTACTAGGTTTTTTGGCATTAGCTAAGCTCATTGTAGCTCCTGGTCTTGCATTAGCAGCTGCACAACCACAAACCGAGTTTACAACTACTAAAGTTGTGCCTTCTTTAGCAAGTGCTTCATTTACAGCATCAGCTGTGTGTAATTCTTCAAAACCAACTTTGGTTAAATCCTCACGCATTGGTTTTACTAATTCTGCTGGATACATATTTTTGTTTTTTTTTATTTGTAAATCTATCTTAAGCAAAGATAGTCAAAAACCATGCAAATGTTATTATGGTGTTACTTGATAAAGTTTATGGTGTCATAAGGTCAGGTTATGCCTTCTTTCAAATTAATAAAACATAAAATTTTTACACTTATTTATTAGTAAACTGTAGTAACAAAAGCCATTTTAAGTCTACTAACAAAGTAGTATCTTTACTTTTTAAATAATTATTAAAATATGGCAGGATTAAAATGGATAGGAGCAACCTTAGGTTGGTCTTTAGGAGGTCCAATAGGAGCAATTATAGGTTTAGCAATTGGAAGTCTTGGAGACGCTATGTCTGATAAAGGTAATTTGTTAGGTTCGGGTAATCCAAATACGCAACAAAAACAAGAACCAAAATACAGATCACGTCCAAATTATAGGACTCAACAACAAAGACGAGCCCAAACCACTTCAGGAGATTTTGAGGTTAGTTTATTAATATTAGCATCTGTGGTTATTAAAGCGGATGGAAAACAAGACCAACGTGAATTAGATTTTGTTAGAAATAAATTTGTTGAATTATACGGAAAAGATAGAGCTAATAAAGCTTTTAAGTTATTTAAAAAAGTAAGTAACCAGAGTATATCTACAAGAGATGTATCCATGCAAATTCAGCAAATGATGGATCATTCTTCTCGTTTACAACTATTGCATTTTCTATTTGGGATTGCAAAAGCAGATGGAATGGTTACTGATGAAGAAGAAGATCAAATCCATAGTATTTCTAATTATTTAGGTATTAGTAATCGTGACTATTCAAGTATTAAAGCCATGTTTTATAATAGTGTTGATAATGCTTACACTATTTTAGAGATTGATAAATCAGCTTCTGTAGATCAGATAAAAAAAGCATACCGAAATATGGCTAAAAAATACCATCCAGATCGTGTAGAACATTTAGGAGAAGAGCACAAAAAAGGAGCAGAAGATAAATTTAAGCAAGTGCAAAAAGCGTACGAGTTTATTCAGAAAGAAAGAGGGTTTTAATTGTGACTACCCTCTAAACAAAAAGAAATCGTCTTTCATATCCTCAATTTGAGCATCTTCATTAGTGATAATGTAATCAATAGCTTTTGAGGTAAATGTATCTCCTTTTTTTGTTAAAGAAACAACATTATTATTCACAAGAATCATATTGTTTTTAAGAGCCAATTCTAATACAGTTTTGGCTCTTACTTTTTGCCAATTTATGTGTTCGCGTAAATGGTTTACGTGACGTTCTTCAACTTCAGTATGGTTTTTTAAATGTAATAAAAAGGTTAGTAAGCTAACTTCTGTACGTTGTTGTTTTTCGCGATGCATAACCGCTATTACACCTTTACTTGGAGCAAATAAATAGACAGCTAAAAATATTAAACCTAACATTGTGGTAATGGATCCTGCAATGGAAGCATCTAATAAATGCGCCAACCAATAACCAGAAATAGCACTAAATACTCCAAAAAATACTGCTAAAGCTAGCATCTTTTTTAAGTTGGTAGTTAGTAAATAAGCGGTTGCAGCAGGAGCAATCATTAATGCTACAACTAAAATAGCTCCAACAGCATCAAAAGCACCAACCGTTGTCACGGAAGATACTGTCATTAATCCATAATGTATAATTGCTGGAGAGAATCCTAATGAAGCTGCTAAACCTTTATCAAAGGTGCTTACTTTCAATTCTTTAAAAAAGGCAAATAGTAAAAGGATAGTTATTAATAGTATTGTTCCAATTATCCATAGTGATTTTGGTCCAATATCAACACCAGAAACGATTAGTCTATCAAATGGAGCTAAAGCCAATTCGCCTACCAAAACAGCATCAACATCTAAGTGGACATCATTAGCATTTTTAGCGATTAATATAACACCAATACTAAATAATGCAGGAAATACTAAACCTATAGCTGTGTCTTCTTTTACTAAACCTGTTTTTTGGATATATTCTACTAACACCACTGTGATTACACCAGTTAATGCAGCTAATACAATTAATAATGGCGAATTTAAATCTTGCGTAATAAAAAAACCAACAACAATTCCTGGTAAGATGGAATGGCTTATTGCATCGCTTATCATTGCCATTTTACGTAGCACTAAAAAGGTGCCAGGAATAGCACATGCAATAGCAACTAAACTAGCAATTAATTGTATTTCTATTTGAGCGCTATTCATCTTTTGTTGATTGTTTTGTGTAAAGGTTGGAAGCAGTTTCAAAACCTGTTTTTGTCAAACTCCACATGTTTCCATCTAGAGTCACATAATTTTTTTCGACTAACTTTTGAAGTGTTTTACGTGTAAATCCTTGAAAGTTATTGAGAAGTTTTATGGTATGAGGATGCGAAATGTTTTCGTGTGTTTCAGCAATATGGTACATAAAAGCTAAGGTTTTATGAAGTTCTAAATCGCGTCTATTTTTTATAAATCTAATCTGTTTAAATAATAAACCACGACTAGGAGAAAATACAAAAGAAATTACTACAAATACAGCTGCTACTAATACAATGACAGGTCCTGTAGATAGGTTGGTTTGACTAGCGCTTATGGCTGTTCCAAAGACTCCTGAAAAGGCTCCGAATACAGCTGCTAAAAGCACCATTTTTGATAAGCTATTAGTCCATTGTCGTGCTGCTGCTGCTGGAGCTAATAGCATAGCACTCATTAAAACAACACCAACCGTTTGTAACCCTAAAACAATAGCTAAAACAATAAAACTGGTAATTAAAACATCGATGACTTTAGTATTAAAACCTAAGGTTTTAGTGTAATCAGCATCAAAGAGTAAAATTTTAAATTCTTTCCAAAATAGCAACAATACAAATAGGCATAATCCTGTAACTATAGCCATTAGCCAAACATCGCTTTCAACTAAAGTTGCAGCTTGACCAAATAAATATTTGTCTAAACCTGCTTGATTAGCATTGGGTTGTTTTTGAATAAAAGTCAGTAATAACATCCCAAAACCAAAAAAGAGAGATAATATTAGTCCTAAAGCGGTATCACTTTTTAGATGTGTTTTTTTGACGATACCTCTAATCCAAAAGGTTCCAATTAATCCACTTATTAAGGCTCCTAAAAGTAAAGTATTGCTGTCTTTTGCACCTGTTATTAAAAATGCAATTGCAATTCCTGGTAGAGCAGCATGTGATATAGCATCTCCAAGTAAACTTTGTTTTCTAAGTACAGCAAAACTACCTAACATACCAGTGACTGCACCTAAAATTGCTGTTCCAAGTGTAATGGTTCGTAGTGTGTAGTCGCTAAATACTAAAGAAAAATATTCTTGTAAATCCATTATTCTTGAATACTTACTTTATAGTTTATACCATAAGTCTTGGTTAAGTTATCATCGTTAAAGATGTCTTTAACAGGACCTGTTGCTATTTTTTTCACATTTAAAAACGTTACCCAATCAAAATATTCGGGAACGGTTTGTAAATCGTGATGTACTACAATGACTGTTTTTCCGGCTTTACGTAATTCTTTTAAAATATTAATAATAGCAATTTCTGTGGTTGCATCTACACCTTGAAAAGGCTCGTCCATAAAATAGATTGAAGCATTTTGTACTAATGCTCTAGCTAAAAATATACGTTGTTGTTGTCCACCAGACAATTGGCTAATTTGTCTGCCTTTAAAGGGTAACATGCCTACTTTTTCTAAAGCTTCTAATGCTGCTTTTTTTTGCTTTTGTCCTGGACGTTTTATCCAACCTAAACTTCCATAAGTGCCCATTGTTACAACATCTAAAGCTGTTGTTGGAAAGTCCCAATCCACACTTCCTTTTTGTGGTACATAGGCTACTAGTTTGCGTTGTTTATTATAAGGTTTGTCATAAATAGTGACGCTTCCTGCTATTGGTTTTAATATGCCTAAAATAGATTTTATTAGTGTTGATTTACCAGCTCCATTTGGTCCAACAATAGCCATAAGGACGCCTTCTGGGATTTCTAAATCAATATCCCAAAGTACGGGTTTGTAGTTGTATGCTACTGTTAGGTCGTCTACTTTTACTGCTATTTTTTGTTTCATAACTGTTTCCCAAGTCATTGGGAGTTTTACTAAATTAAAAATATATTCATTTTTATTTAAAAAAAACGAATCAAAAAATATAGTTACAGCAAACTTGTTTCAGGAGCTTATTATTTGAAATAACTATTGTTTATACCTATTTACTTCAAAGCATTAACTATAGTGTTTACATTGTACTCAAACATACCAATGTAAGTCCCTTCTATGGTTCTTGCGCTTCCTAATGCATCAGAATATAATGTTCCTCCAATTTGTACATCATGTCCTTTTGAGTTTACTGCTTCTTGTAAAGCTTCAATGGTACGTTTTGGCACAGAGCTTTCAACAAAAATTGCCTTAAGTTGTTTTTTAATTATAAAATTAGCTAAATTTTGAACATCTTTTACTCCTGCTTCAGTTGCTGTAGATAAACCTTGTAAACCTACGACTTCAAATCCGTAATTTTTCCCGAAATAATTAAAAGCATCATGTGCTGTCACTAATATGCGTTTGTCTTTTGGAAGCGTTTCAATTTTAGAGGTAATCTTTTTTTGTAGTGTATTTAACTTTGCTATGTATTCAGTTTCGTTAGCTTTATAGTAATCAGCATTTTTAGCATCTTTTTCGATTAAAATAGAAGAAACTTTTTTTGCAAACTGCTTAAAATATTCAATATTAAACCAAACATGTGGATCGTAATTAGAAGTAAAATAATCTGAACCTATCAATGTTTTTTTGTCAATATCCTCTCCTAAAGCAATTGGTGTTTTTGTTGAGTTTTCCATTTTTTCAAATACCTCTACAAGTTTTCCCTCTAGGTGCAAACCGTTATAAAAAATTATATCTGCATTGACTAATTTGGTTACGTCACCTTCACTTGCTTTGTATAAGTGAGGATCCACACCACTTCCCATTAAACCATTAACATTTATACTGTCTTTACCAATGTTTTTTACTAAATCAGTAATCATTGTGGTTGTAGTCACAATATTTAACTTTCCGTTATCTTTTGCATTGTTATTACAGCTAAAAAAACCTAAGGTTATTATGGAAAGGAGTATTATTTTTTTCATTGGTCTAAATATTTATTACGAAAGTACTAAAATACAAACAATTAGTTTAATGTATATCTTATACCTAGGAAAACTCGTCTACCTTGGTTTGGTCCGTAAACATATGAAGGATCAAATGTTAATCCGTAAGGGTTGTCTGGTGTTGCTTGTGCATTACCTTGAGCATCAAATTGTACATTGTCGTCAAATGGATCATCTGCTCTGGCAATGATAAATGGATTGCCATTATTAGGTGTCCAATTTAATAGGTTTTTAACACCTCCATAAATTTCAAAATTTTCAAGACCATCATAAGTTGCCTGTATGTTTTGAATGCTCCAGGTAGGCGAGTATTCTTGTCTAGGATCCAAATTACTTAATAATGGTAATCGCATTGGTCCATAAATGTTTCCTGTATAGTCAAAGGTTAAATTTGTTGCATAGTTTTTATATGAAAAAGACCATGTACCTGTAAACTTTTCGGTTAAAATTTGTCTTGTTGTTACGTCGTTTTCAGTTTGGTTTACATCCTGAAATGTTATACCCAAACTTCCTTTTATACCACTACCAAAAATGGCATCGACATTTAAACTGGCTCCTTTTGAGGTAGAATAACCATCTAAATTATCATAAATTATTTGATTAGGATTTGTGTCATAATCTGGTATAATGGCATTTGTAAAATGTGTGTACCACAAGTACGCATCCACAGTAAAAATCATGCCTTTTGTTGTGTATATTTTTTTTAGGTAGTTAAGGTTGATGTTATACGATTGTTCCGGATTTAAAGTTTCTTCAATAACAACATCTCTAGATCCTGTAAGTGCTGCATGTTCTTCTGTAAATAAATTAACAACTCTAAAGCCTGTTCCTGCATTAACCCTAAATATATCATTATCTGTTGGTTTATACCTGTAAGCTAACCTTGGTGTTATTATTGAACCATGTCTCTTATCATAGTCATACCTAAGTCCTAATAAAAGTTTTTGTTTTTCTGTTAAGGTTATTTCATCTTGTACGAATACCGAAGGAATAAATATTTTATCGGCCTCAATAGTTGCTGTTGTGTTGTCGTTATAGTAATTGTAGCGTCCTGTTATACCAAATAATAAATCATTATTTTTTGTTGGTTTGTCCCAAGTTAATTGTCCAAAAGCAATACGTTGTTGCGCTAAGTATGGTGTGTCACCATACACTGAATTTTGATCATGGTCTGAATATGAAAATTGAAAATTCATGTTTTCTTTTACAGGAAGTTGGTATTCACCAAGTAGTTCATATCTAGTTGTGTAAATGCTTTCACCATAGACTTTATTTCCTCCTCTGTAACTTTTGTTCCATTGTAGTTCTCCTCCCCAACGATCTTCATAAAAAAAGCGACCAGCAACAGATAATTTTTTATTGTTTTTACGTTTAAAATTCCATTTTTGAAAAACAGAAATACGATCCTGTAATGTTAAGTCTGTAAAATTGTCGTTGTTATTATCAATTGGATTACTATAGTTAAAATAATTAGCACCTACCAAAACACTTGCTTTTTCGCCAACATTAGTTTTAAAACCAATATCTGTATTTATTTCTCCCCAACCACTAATATTGCTGTCCGCAAAAAATATAGGTGCATTGTCAGGATGTTTAGTAATGACATTTATTAAACCACCAACAGCTTCACTACCATACAAAGACGAAGCAGGACCTTTGACAATTTCGATTTGATCTATTAATGAATTTGGTATTCCTGACAAGCCATAAACCGTAGATAAACCACTAACAATAGGCATTCCGTCTATTAGTACTAAGGTGTAAGGTCCCTCTAAACCATTAATGTGTATGTCTCCAGTATTACATACATTACAGTTTAGTTGAGGTCTCACTCCGTTTACATTTTGAAGCGCTTCAAAAATATTTGGTGTAGGATTCTTTTTTAAAAAAGCGCTAGTATATACTTCAACAGGAACAGGGCTTTCTAATCTGTTAACAGCTTTTAAAGTTCCAGTAACAACGACTTCGTCTAACGATTGATTTTGTATTAAATCAAAATTTATTTTCAAATTATTTTTTACGTCAATTCTTTTTCTAATGGTATTAAAACCGGTAAATGAAGCTATAAGTGTGTATTGTCCTTCTTTTATGTTTTGGATGTTAAAGTAACCATTATCTGTGGTTGTCGTCCCTTTTTTTGTGCCTTCAAGATAAACGTTGGCAAAGGGTAAAGGTAGTCCTTCTGAGGTAACTACTCCTGATATTTCATAATTATTCTGAGCTTGACTATAAGCTGAAAAACAAAAGAAAATCGCAACAATATACTTCATGTCTTAAAATATTTTTTTGCAAATATAAATACAAATTTAGATTAATCTAAATTTAATGTTTGTTTTATTTAATTCTTATATTTGCTATCTAGCTATTTTAGGTTTATGATTACACTAACAGAAGAAAATTATATTAAAGCAATTTATCATTTAGGTAAACAAGGTACAGAGGTTGTTAGTACCAATGCTATATCAGAATCTATACACACGAAAGCGTCTTCGGTTTCTGATATGCTTAAAAAATTATCTGAAAAAGGATATGCTAATTATGTAAAGTATCAAGGTGTTAATTTAACCGAAAAAGGTCAGTCTGTAGCAATCAACATTATAAGAAAGCATAGACTTTGGGAAGTGTTTTTGGTAGAAAAATTAAATTTTACTTGGGATGAAGTTCATGAAGTTGCTGAGCATTTAGAGCATATCAGATCAGAAAAATTGATTGATGAATTAGATGCTTTTTTGGAATTTCCTAATCATGATCCACATGGAGATCCAATTCCAGATAAACATGGGAATTTTAAACACATCGAAAAAATCATGTTATCACAAGCTGTTATAGGTAAAACTTATAAATGTGTAGGTGTAGATGATACCTCTTCCGCTTTTTTGAGATACTTGGATAGTAATAAGATTGCTTTAGGAACTAAGATTGTTGTTGTTCAAAAAGAGCCTTACGATAATTCTGTTAAAATTAAGTTTGAAGATAATGAATTAATGGTGTCTCAAAACGTAGCTAAAAACTTGTTTTTAAAAGAAGTGTAGTTAATCGTAAAAATGTATAGGTTAGTGGCAGCCACAGTCGTCAGTACCACATGCTTTTTTGGATTTAGGTTTTAAGAAGTATTTTTTAAATAGAAAAAATAAAGCGAAACCTAATGTTATAAAAACTAATATGTTTTGAATAATACTGTTCATGATTTTATTTTAAAAATTGAAACGCTATTAATGCTGTTATATACGCAATAGCTGTCATGATTACTAATTGTAAGGTTGGCCACTTCCAGGTGTTAGTTTCCTTTTTGACAATTGCTAAAGTACTCATGCATTGCATGGCAAATGCATAAAACAATAGTAGTGATATACCAGAAGCAAAATTAAATAATGGACCACCTAAAATTGGATTGACTTCTCCAGCCATTCGGTTTTTAATGGTGTCTTCATCATCATTTCCAACACTGTAAATGGTTGCTAATGTACCTACAAAAACCTCTCTTGCTGCAAAACTACTTACTATTGCTATACCTATTTTCCAATCGTAACCTAAAGGTCTAATTACAGGCTCGATAGCATGTCCTGCAATACCTATAAACGAATGTTCTAGTTTATGTGACGCAATTTTTTGGCTAATTTCTTCTTCATTTAAATTTTGAGACGCATATTCTGTTTTAATAATATTTTCAGCATCATTAAATTGTTCTCCAGGACCATAAGATGCTAAAAACCAAAGTATAATTGAAATGGCTAATATTATTTTTCCTGCTCCAAAAACAAAAGATTTTGTTTTTTCTAAAACTGTAAGTGCTACATTTTTAAATAAAGGTAGTTTATAGTTTGGCATTTCTACCACAAAAAAGGTTTTACTCTTAATTTTTAAAACTTTATTTAAGATGTAAGCCGATAAAACTGCAGCTCCAAATCCTAATAAATACAACAACATTAAGGTTAAAGCTTGGTAACTTAAACCTAGAAAACGTCCCTCAGGTATTACTAATGCAATAATAATTAAGTAAACAGGTAATCTAGCCGAACATGTTGTAAAAGGAGTAACAAGTATAGTTATTAATCGTTCTTTCCAACTCTCAATATTTCTAGTTGCCATAATTGCAGGAATCGCACAAGCAGTTCCAGAAATTAAAGGCACAATACTTTTACCACTTAAACCAAAACGTCGCATAATTCTGTCCATTAAAAACACGACACGACTCATGTACCCACTTTCTTCTAATATGGAAATAAACAAGAATAAAAAGGCGATTTGAGGTATAAATATCACAATTCCTCCTAATCCAGATATTATACCTTCGGCTAATAAATTTGTAAAAGCACCTTCAGGTAATGTGTTTTTAACCCAATCACTAAGGTTTGCAAATAGTCCATCAATTAAATCCATTGGTACTGTTGACCAATCGTAAATAGCTTGGAAAATAACCAACAGTATTAAAAAGAATATAAGGTAACCCCAAACTTTATGAGTTAAAATACGGTCTAACCTAGATCTTAAATCAGTAGCCTGACTAGCGTCAATAGTTTGTCCTTTTTTAAGTGTGTTATTTATAAACTGATAACGTTTTATGGTTTCTTTTTGTTGTAAACGTTTTAAATCGTTTTTAGATTTAGTTTTAAAACTAGCAATAGCTTCAACTTCATTACGATCCATTTTTCCAAAATTTACATCTTGTGTTATTACTAACCACAATTTGTAAGTTAATTGATTTGGAAAGGCGTTTCTTAATTTATCGAAGTAATTTTTGTCAATTTCTGAAGCATTAAGGCAAGGTGTTGTTGGTAACTCTTTATAGTTACTAATTAGTAGCTTTAGTTTATCAATACCTTCATTTTTTCTAGTACTAATAACTGCTATTTTAGTTTTTAACTCTTCTTCTAAATGTTCAATATCTAGAGAGATTCCTTTGGATTTCATCCTGTCAGCCATGTTAATGACTAAAATTGTAGGAATTTCTAAATCTTTAATTTGAGTAAATAGTAGTAGGTTTCGTTTTAAATTTTCAACATCACTAACTACTACTGCAACATCAGGAAAATCTTTATCGTTTTTGTTAAGTAATAATTCTATAACTACGTTTTCGTCTAAAGACGAAGCGTTAAGGCTATAAGTACCAGGAAGGTCAATAATATGTGCTTTAACACCTCTTGGTAATTTGCAAATACCTTCTTTTTTTTCGACTGTAATACCAGGATAATTTCCAACCTTTTGGTTTAAACCAGTTAAGGCATTAAAAACAGAGGTTTTTCCTGTATTTGGGTTACCAATTAAGGCAATATTAATTTGCTTACTCATTAAACTTCTTTTTCGATGATAATATGAATAGCGGTTTCTTTTCTTATTGCCAAGTGACTTCCGTTTATGTTTAAGTATAAAGGATCTGCAAAAGGTGCAACTTGAACTAGTTCGACACTATTACCAGGTAAACATCCCATTTCTAATAGTTTTAATGGAATTAAATGTGAAGATACGTCTATAATTACAGCGCGTTCTCCTCTTTTTAAGGTGTCTAGTGTATTATCCAAGCTTATTTAGATTGATTTTAAAGAAACAAAAATATGGCAAAATTTGTCGTTAAAAAAATTGAGAGCCAAAAACTAGTCTTTGTTCTCCTTTTTTAACTTTTTTATATCATTTAAAAGTTTGGTGATATCTTCGGCTTTTGTGCCATCATAATAGCCTCTAATTTGACTTTTTTTGTCAATTAGCATAAAGTTTTCGGTGTGAACCATTCCGTAATCATCAGGCATTCCGTCGTCTTTAACAGCTAAGTAGCTTTTTCTAGCCAATCTATAAATCTGACCTTTATCACCTGTAACTAGGTTCCATTTTTTGTCATTTACGCCTTTTTTTATTGCGTAACGCTTTAGTTGTGCAACAGTATCAATATCTGGTGTGACAGAGTGGGAAAGTAGCATAACTTCATCATCGTTAATAATTTCTTGTTGTATTTTTTCCATATTGCCAGTCATTATTGGACAAATAGTTTGACAAGTGGTAAAAAAGAAATCAGCTACATATATTTTGTTTTTGTAATCTGCTTGTGTTATGGTTTTTCCGTTTTGATTAATTAAACTAAAATCGGCAATTTTATGATAATTAATTTTGTGTTGTATGGTACTATCAACTAACTCTGTATTTACCATAGCAGGTTGATAGACAGGTAAAGGTTTTTCAACCTTTAAAATATTATAAAATATTGATATTATTATTATCGAAATGATGCTAAAAACAACAGCAAACCATTTGTAATCTTTAAAAAAAGAAAGCATTTTAAGTGTTTTTAATTTTATAATGCAAAAATACAATGAAAACACAAGCTTGTCTTATGATATTACTCATAAAATTTGTTAATTCTTAAAAAGCAATAATGCTATTACTTTTAATACTAAGTCTAAATAGTTACTTTTGGCGACTAATATAAAAGAATAGAAACACTACATGGAGTTTATTATAAAAATTGGACAATTCTTGTTAAGTCTGTCATTATTAATTGTTTTGCACGAATTAGGACACTTTATTCCTGCAAAAGCATTTAAAACTAGAGTTGAAAAATTCTATTTATTTTTTGATGTAAAATACTCGTTATTTAAAAAGAAAATTGGCGAAACAGTATACGGAATTGGTTGGTTGCCTTTAGGAGGTTATGTCAAAATTTCTGGTATGATTGACGAAAGTATGGATAAAGAGCAAATGGCTTTACCACCACAACCATGGGAGTTTAGATCCAAGCCAGCTTGGCAGCGTTTAATTATTATGTTAGGTGGTGTATTTGTTAATTTTGTGTTGGCATACGTTATTTATGTGGTTATGTCTTTTGCTTATGGAGATACAGATATTGATGCTGCAAGTATAAAAGGAGGAATGTTAATAGAAAACCCTTTGCTAACAGACATAGGTTTTCAAACAGGTGATCATGTTGTTAAAATTGATGATATTAAAATTATTAACGAATCTGATATCAGAAAAAATATTATAGGAGCCAACAGTGTTACTATTAAAAGAAACGGTACCGAAAAAACAATACAGTTACCAGTTGATTTTTTAGGACAATTATCTTCTAGTAAAGACAGGAGTTTGTTTGATTTAAGACAACCTTTCATAGTTAGCAAGGTTTTAGATACGTCTCTTAATAAAGGTGTAGATTTAAAAGAAGGAGATATTTTTATGTCTATTAATGGAAAGTCAGCCGAATTTTATGACCAAGTCCTACCAGTTTTAGAGCAGTCTAAAGGACAAACTATAACAACTGTATTTAAAAGAGGTAATACTAATATTGAAAGAACTTTAAAAGTAGATGATAAAGGTAAGTTAGATATTTTAACACAAACCAAAGCTTCAGATTTAGAAAAACTAGGCTATTTAAAAGTAGTAAGAAAAGAATATGGTTTTACTGAAAGTTTTGGTGTAGGGCTTAATAAGTTTACTGGACAAATAACATCTTACTTTGGTCAATTAAAAGCAATTTTTAATCCTAGTACAGGAGCATACAAAGGTGTAGGTGGTTTTAAGGCTATTTACGATGTTTTTCCTAGTACTTGGAGCTGGCCAGCATTTTGGAGTTTAACAGCATTTTTATCTATTATGTTAGGTGTGCTTAATTTATTGCCTATTCCTGCTTTAGATGGAGGACATGTCATGTTTTTGTTGTACGAAATTATCTCTGGACGTAAGCCAAGTGAGAAATTTTTAGAAAAAGCTCAGCTAGTTGGATTCTTCATTTTGATAGGGTTAGTGCTGTTTGCAAACGGTAATGACATCTTTAAAGCAATATTTAATTAAAAAAAATTAAAAATTATTTTGCAGAACTTAAAAAAGCTTTTATATTTGCACTCGCAATAGCGAAAAACACTCCTCCTTAGCTCAGTTGGTTAGAGCATCTGACTGTTAATCAGAGGGTCCTTAGTTCGAGCCTAAGAGGAGGAGCAAGTTTAAACAAGCCACTAGAAATAGTGGCTTTTTTTATGGATTAAAGTCTGGCTTATTTTGTTAGTCAAAACGCATTAAAAAGCCTCTAGAAGTTATCTAGAGGCTTTTTTATATTGTAGGATTATATTATTTGCTACTTAGGTTTTTTAGCATGTCTTTAGTGATGCCATCTAAGTCAAACTTATGTTTCCAGTTCCAATCTTCTCTTGCAGAGGTGTCATCTATACTACTTGGCCAAGAATCGGCTATTTGTTGTCTAAAATCAGGCTTGTATGTAATTTCAAAATCCGGAATTTCTTTTTTAATAGCATTTGCTATTTCTTTTGGAGTAAAACTAATACCAGATAAGTTGTAAGAAGATCTTATTTTAACTTTTTCAGCATTAGCCGTCATTAATGCAACAGTAGCATCAATTGCATCATCCATATACATCATTGGTAAGGCTGTATCTTCACTTAAAAAACATTCATAGTTTTTATTCTTCAAAGCTTCGTGATAGATTTCTACAGCATAATCTGTAGTTCCTCCTCCTGGTAATGTTTTCCAACTTATAATTCCAGGATAACGTATACTTCTTACGTCAACACCATATTTGTCATTATAATATTCACACCAACGCTCACCAACTTGTTTAGTGATTCCGTATACTGTAGTTGGTTCCATTATGGTGTGTTGTGGTGTATCCGTTGTAGGTGTGGTAGGACCAAAAACAGCAATACTTGAAGGCCAAAATACTTTTTTAATAGCTTTTGCTTTAGCTAGATTTAAAACATGAAATAAAGATTGCATGTTTAGATCCCAAGCTTTCATAGGGTATTTTTCTCCTGTAGCACTTAACATGGCAGCCATTAAGTAAATAGTATCTATATTGTGTTTTTCACAACATATTTTAATTGACGCATAATCCATAGCATCAATAATCTCAAACGTACCAGAATTTACTAATTCAATATTATTGTAGTTTAAATCGCTTGCAATAACATTATCCTTACCGTAAATGGATCTTAACTTGTATGTCAACTCAGATCCAATTTGACCTGCAGCACCTATAATTAATATTTTTTCGCTCATTTTTTTGGATTATTTATAAAATATGCGCTCAAAAGTAATAACTATTTAAAGATTTTCTAATAAAAAAAATATAAAAGTGATTACAAAAAAAACAATTTTATCATTTAATAAAATTTAACTCTTTAAACTAATATATTTGTTTATCAAACGTATCAATTTAATTATGAGATTTTTTAAGCTTTCATTAGTTGTTTTAGTGTTATTTACTGCTTGTAAAAAAGAAACCACTGTCACTAAACCTGAAGAGGATTTAGGTGTTCTAGATAGTTTAAAAATAACTAAAGAAGATATCTCAAAAATTAATTATCAAGATATTGCTTTAGATGTAAAATCTAATCCTATTGTATCTAATTGGCAAGCTTATTTAGATGTTTCTAATGGTATACAAGCTTTAACGTTACCTGATTTTACTTTTTTTAATGCAGATGTAGATTTGTTTAATTCTACCTTAACAGATTTAGAAGAAACCATTCCAGAATCCATCAATACACAGGCTATAAAAGCTAGAGTTTTGGTTTTGAAAACTATGATGTTAAAATTTCAAGAAATTGAAAGTCTAGACACTAGTACTAAAACCGAATTGTTATTAGCTATTAAGCAAGTGTTTTTAGCGCAATCTAATCTTAATTTACAAATTAACAAGAAAGTAGAAAAAGATAGCCAAGTAATTGTAAAACCATATTAGTATGAAACATATAGCTATTAGTATTATTGTAGTTTTTTCATTCTTATCATGTAATACTAAAAAAAATAAGGCGAATAAAGCTCTTACTAAACAAGCTATAAATATGAGTTTAGATGCATGGCATGACGCAGCAGCTAATGCTGATTTTGACGCTTATTTTGAAAATATGACTTCTGATGCTATATTTATTGGTACTGATGCAACAGAAAACTGGACTCTAAACCAGTTTAAGGACTATTCTAAACCTTATTTTGATAAAGGTAAAGCATGGAGTTTTAAAGCGCTTCAACGTAATGTGTTTTTAAATGAAGATAATACTTTAGCTTGGTTTGATGAGTTACTGGATACACAAATGGAGATTTGTCGTGGATCTGGAGTTATGGTTTTTAAAGACAATCAATGGAAAATACAGCATTATGTTTTGTCCATTACAATTCCTAATAGTAATGTCAAAACCATTGTAAACTTGAAAAAACAGACGGATAGTATTACTAAGCAAATTCTTAATAAATAAGGTTTAATTTATTTATAATGTGTTTTTTATCGATGTTTTTTGTTAAAACATCGTGTTTTTTGCCAAAAACAATTATTTTTGATAAAAAATATCATTACTATGAAATATTTATTGTCCCTTGGTTTTCTTTTTACCTTCACAATATCTTTAGCTCAATTTAATCAAGACGCACCATGGATGTCTGGATTTAATACACAATCAAAACAGAAGTCTTTAAAATTTGATGAAGTAGTTAATGCGTTTAATGTCTATTGGGAAAATAGAGATCCAAATATTAAAGGTAGTGGATATAAACCTTTTAAACGTTGGGAAACATTTTGGACTAATTACGTAAAAGAAGACGGTACATTGCCAACCTCTTTAGAGTTATGGAACACCTATTTAGAGGTTACAAATAATAATGCTAGTAATAGAAGTAATAATATAATGGTTGACGAGAGCAATTGGTTACCTGTTGGCCCATTTTCTCATACCAATACAGGATCTTGGTCTCCTGGTCAAGGACGTATTAATGTTGTTGTTAAAGACCCAAATAATGATAATATAATTTATGCTGGAGCACCAGCAGGTGGTCTTTGGAAATCTACAGATGCTGGATTATCTTGGATTACAACTACAGATAATTTACCGCAAATTGGTGTCTCAGGAATAGCAATAGATAGTAACAATTCAGATGTAATTTATATAGCAACAGGAGATGATGATGCTGGAGACTCATATAGTGTTGGTGTAATGAAATCTATTGATGGTGGATTAACTTGGAATACTACAGGCTTAAACCCTAATAATGCTCCAAGTTCTATGAACGATATTTACATCAATCCTAACAATTCAAATATGTTATGGGTTGCTACTAACAACGGAGTATTTAAAACTACTGATGCTGGTGTGACATGGACTAATATTAATGGTACACAAGGTTTTAATGTTAAGGATATTAAAATTAAACCTCAAGATCCTAATGTTATTTATATTGTTACATCAAATAGTTTTTACAGATCTGTTAATGCAGGTGATACTTTTACTATTGTGACTTCTGGTTTAACTTCTAACGATACTTCAAGATATGTAATAGATGTAACACCAGCTAACCCAAATGTTGTGTATGTATTAGGTTCTACAAATGCTTACGGTTTTAAAGGTGTTTATAAATCTTCAGATTCAGGTTTGAGTTTTTTACAAGTAGCCTCAAACATAACCGATATTTTCGAGTCTACCCAGTCTTGGTTTGATATGGCTTTTGCTGTTTCAGATACAAACGAAAACGAATTTTATACAGGTGTTTTAAATATATGGAAAGGTGTAGTTAATGGCACACAAACGTCTTTTACAAAATTAAATAACTGGAGTTCTCCTTTTGCTTCTTCATATTCTCATGCAGATATTCATTATTTAAGATTTTTTGACGACGAGTTGTATGCAGGTACAGATGGAGGTTTTTATAAGTCCTCTAATAAAGGAGTGAGTTTTACAGATTTAACTGCAGGTATGCAAATTAGTCAATTTTATAGAGTGTCTGTATCTAAACAAACTTCAAACAAAATGGTTGGTGGTTTACAAGATAATGGTGGTCATGCGTTTAATAACGGACAATGGCAGAACTATTATGGAGCAGATGGTATGGATACAGCTATTGATCCTGCAAACTCTTCTAATTACTATGGTTTTATACAAAACGGAAGTGGTCTATATGTTTCAACAGCTTCTGGGTCTAGTTTATCTGCCGAAATTAGCGCTCCTATTGGAGAAGACGGTAACTGGATTACTCCTTTAGCAATGAGTAGTGATAGTCAATTATACTCTGGTTTTAGTGCTTTATATAGACTTGAAAATAATAATTGGGTTGCAGTTTCGCCTTCTTTTGGAACTAATATAGATGTATTAGAAATCGATCCTATTGATGTTAATAATATTTATGTAGCGACTAATGGAACATTAAGAAAAAGTACTGACTCAGGTGTAACTTTTACTTCGATACAGCCATTTTCATCTAACATAACTTCAATAGAGGTAAACAATACGGATAACAATATTGTTTATGTGACTACCTCAGGTACAAATGGTCAAGTATTTAAGTCTGTAAATGGAGGTATTAGTTTTACAGATATTTCTAATGGTTTACCAAACGTGACTAAAAATAGTATCAAGCATCAAGATTTACATTCTAAAAACCCATTGTATTTAGGGACAAGTTTAGGTGTGTATCGTTATGATGATGAAACTTTATTATGGGAGTTATTTAATATTGGATTACCAAATGTAG
This sequence comes from Olleya sediminilitoris, assembly GCF_016785945.1. GTDB lineage: Bacteria > Bacteroidota > Bacteroidia > Flavobacteriales > Flavobacteriaceae > Olleya > Olleya sediminilitoris. The sequence continues at coordinate 522,444 of NZ_JAEMEF010000001.1, forward strand.
CAGTCACAGACATAGAAATTAACACTTTTGATAATAAAATAACTGCTGCAACATATGGTCGTGGTGTTTGGCAATCTGAAATACCAACCCAATTAGCTCCAACAGACGTAAAATTAGTTAGTCTATCTGGTATTAGTGATACTATAGATTGTAGTGATAATGTTTCACCTCAAGCAGAAATTAGAAATAATGGTATTAATACTATCACTTCAGTGGACTTTACTTATTACATAAACGGAGTGTCTAATAATTTTAACTGGACAGGTAATTTGGCTTCTGAAGCTTCAATAGTTGTAGATCTGCCTCAATTAAATTTGTCAAAAGGAAATTATACTTTCAAAGTTAGCTCAACGGTTACAAATGATGAATATGAAGTTAATAATAATTCCGAAGAAAAAATATTTTATGTAAATGATAGTGGTATTGTTGATGTTGTAAATACATTTGAAACACAACAGGAAGAACTTCTTGTTTTAGATGATGGTAGTGATACACAATATTGGCAACGTGGTATTCCAAATGGTTTAGCGTTAAACAATACAGGTGTTGATGCTCAAAATCAAGTATATGGTACTAATCTTAATGGAGATCATGATAATCTAACAAAAAGTTATTTAGTATCTCAATGTTATGATTTATCTATTCTTAGTAATCCAGAATTAAAATTTGATATGGCCTTTCAACTTGAAGACGATTGGGATATTGTTTATATGGAATATTCTTCAGATCAAGGTCTAACATGGAATTTATTAGGCTCTGCTTCAGACCTAAATTGGTACACAAGTGCAACAACAAGTGGACAAAATAATACTTGTTTTAATTGTCCTGGAGGACAGTGGACAGGAACTAACCCTCAATATGCTAACTTTAATGAATATAGTTATGATTTATCAGCTTTTAATAATGAAACAAATATAATGTTCAGGTTTGTTTTTCATTCTGACCAGTCAGTAGTTGAAGAAGGAGCTATAGTAGATAATTTTGTTATAACAGGAAATGTATTAAGTGTTAATGAGTTTGAAACAGCGTCCTTTTTAATTCATCCAAACCCATCAAAAGGTATTTTTAATATTAAGACTCAAAACAATCAAGATTTTGATATTGATGTTTATGATATAACAGGTAAAAAGATTGTAAGTATTGTAAAAGCAAAACCACAAAACACTAATTTTGTTTTAGATCTAAGTAGTTATTCTACAGGAGTGTATATCGTTAATATTATGACAGAACAAGCTGTTTTAACTAAAAAACTAATTGTTAACTAATTGTTAATTTAAACATAAAAAAAGCACCTTCATAATTACTTGAAGGTGCTTTTTTTATATCTTGAACCCTTATTAAAAAGCCTTTTAAATATAAGTAATATGAAAATCAACCTTAAAAAAACAACTGTAATAGGTGTTGTTAGCTGCTTGACCATCATGGGATGTAAAGAAGAGCAGAAACAGCAAGAAGAAACAAAGCCTACCGCTCAGTTAGAAGTAGTTCCAGGTATCAATCTTGATTACATGGACAAGTCAACACAACCAAAAGAAGATTTCTTTAAATACGTAAACGGAAAATGGTTAGAAAACAACGAAATTCCGGATGACCAATCTACTTGGGGAAGTTTTCAAGAATTACGTAAAAAAACAGATGCTGATGCTTTAAGTATTTTAAAAGCAGCAATGTCAGATAATAAAGATTTAGACAATATAAAAGTATTACCAGGTTCTGATCAAGAAAAAGCAGTACATTATTATCAAACAATAATGGATACTGTAGGACGTAATAACTTAGGTATAGATCCGGTTAAACCTTATTTAGCAAAAATTGAAGCTATCAACAACATTGAAGATCTTCAAGCATATATGATCGAAATGGAGCCTCAAGGAGGTGGTGGTTTATATGGTTTTGGAGTTGGATCAGATCCAAAAGATAGTAACCGTAATGTAGCCTATCTTGGTGGAGGAAGAACAGGTTTACCAGACAGAGATTACTACATCAAAGATGATGCAGATTCAAAAGAAAAAAGAGAAAAATATGTAGCTCATATTACTAGAATGCTACAATATTTAGGTGATACTGAAGCTGAAGCTAAACAACAAGCTGAGCAAATTTTAGCATTTGAAACTAGGTTAGAAGAAGCTAAAATGGATAAAGTAGATCGTCGTGATGCACGTAAACGTTACAATCCAAGATCAATTGAGGACGTTCAAAAAATGGTTCCTGAAGTTAATTGGAAAAACTTTTTGTCAGGTATTGGAGTTAAAGAGTTAGATACTGTTATTGTAGGTGATTTAGGGTATTTTAATAGATTACAAGAAGTCTTAGCAGATAATAATGTTAGCGATTGGAAAGCTTATTTAAAATGGTTGACATTTAATAATTCAGCAGGCTTTTTAAGTACAGATATCGAAACTGCTAATTGGGAGTTTTATGGAAAAGAATTAAACGGAGCAAAAGCACAACGTGCTAGAGACGAGCGTGCATTAGGTTCGTTAAACGGAACTGTTGGTGAAGCTTTAGGTAAATTATATGTTGACAAAAAGTTTCCGCCAGAAGCAAAAATTAAAGCAGAAAAGATGATTAAAAATGTCATTTTAGCTTTTGAAAACCGTATCAATAAATTAGACTGGATGAGTCCAGAAACTAAAGAAAAAGCAATTGAAAAATTAAGAGCTACCAAAGTTAAAATAGCATATCCAGATAAATGGAAAGACTATTCTGATTTACAAATTAGTAGTGTAGAAAACGGAGGGTCTTATTTACAAAACTCTTTAAATGCTCGTGCATGGAATTTTAAAGAAGATATTGAAAAGTTAGGTAAGCCAGTTGATAAGTCAGAATGGTATATGGCTCCACAAGTTGTAAATGCATACTTTAACCCAGCATATAACGAGATTGTATTTCCTGCAGCGATTTTACAACCACCATTTTATAACTTCAATGCAGATGATGCTGTAAATTACGGAGGAATTGGAGCAGTAATTGGTCATGAGATTTCTCATAGTTTTGATGATTCTGGTTCTCGTTATGATAAAGACGGAAATTTAAATAACTGGTGGACAGATGAAGATTTAAAACAGTTTGAAGGTTTAGGTGAAGCATTAGCTAATCAATACAGCGCTATAGAAGTTTTACCAGAAACTAACATTAATGGTAAATTTACTTTAGGAGAAAACATTGGTGATCTTGGAGGTGTATTAGCAGCTTATGATGCTTTACAAATGAGTTTTGAACAAGATGGTGAAAAACCAGAACCAATAGATGGATTTACTGCAGAACAACGTTTTTTCATGAGTTGGGCAACCGTATGGAGAACAAAAATGAGAGACGATGCATTAAAAACTAGAATTAAAACTGATCCACATTCTCCAGGAATGACAAGAGCAGTTCAGCCTTTATTAAATATTGATGCTTTTTATGAAGCTTTTGATATAAAAGAAGGAGATAAAATGTATATCGCACCAGAAAACCGTGTAAGAATTTGGTAGAAAATCGTTCGATTTTATACATTTAAAAAGAGCAACTATTTAGTTGCTCTTTTTTTTTTTTGTATAGTCAAACTATATTTATAGAGTCATTAATACTTAAAACAACTGTTTAAAATCATTCTAAGCATGTATTTTAACCGATTAAATGAGCGTTTTATCAAAATTAATATTCAGGCCTTATAAAGCTTGATTTTGTTTCATAACTTTTTAAAACAATTTGTAAAGTAAATTTTAATAAAACATGTTTTAAATTAGTTGTTTAAAATTCAGCTATTTAAAAATATATTTTGTAATAATGCTTTTTGAATTTAAAATTTAGGTGAAATAAAAACAACTATTTATATGGATGTAATTACATTTTTTTCGATTTTAAAAAAATCTTCATTTTTAAATTATGCTAAAGTCAATAAAATTAATTCTAGTAATTTTTTAAGTGCAGTTAGTAATGTATTTCAACAATTCATTTACTCTGTTTTAGTAAATAAAAAATGGTCTTTTAAAATTTTTGCAGTTGCAATATTTATTATGCCATACATTGCTAATTCAAATAGCGAAAATAATGTTATTACTAAATATTTTGCAAACCCTGTATTAGATTTAAATTCTGTAAATGCAGGTGTAGATCATGTGGTTCAATTTATTCCTACGACAGGAAACTTATCTCCAATGTCAGTAATACCAACATTAAGCTCTGACACAAATAGTATTTTATCTGCTGTTGTTAGTTTTTCGGGTGAAATTGATCCAACAGAATTTTTATACTCTACAAACGGTCCCTTTCAGTTTAATTTTGATACGGCAAATTCTACAAATGATTTTTCTGTTAATTCAATCACAATTAGAGTGGTTCAAAATTTTACCACATTTACAATTACTGAGTTAGCAGGTAATCCAATTTCAAACAGTGATTTTTTAGACTTTTTAAATACACTTTTCTACAGAAATGCAACTAATACTGCAACTCCTGGTGTTAGAATTGCAAATATAGAAGTTACAGATCCTAATTTAGCAACAGCAAGTGCCCAAAATATTATTAGGGTATATAATAACGGTCCAAATGTGGTTGATGAAGCTAATAGTGTTTTAGCAAATAATGCAGGAATCATAACAGGTAATGTGTTGACAAATGATTCTGGTAATTCAATTACTGTTTCAGAGGTAGATGTTTATCCTGGTCAAGTGGGTAATTCTTACCAAACTTTATATGGTTCGATCACGATTCAATCTAATGGTTCCTATTCTTATGATGTAGATGAAACTAGCTCGTCTGTCATTGGTTTAAAAAATGGCGAGTCTTTAGATGATATAATTTCTTATACAGTTAAAGATAACGCAGATATTATAGATTACGGAATTTTAACTATTACTATTAATGGTGTAGATGAAGCACCAGTGGCATTAGATAATAACACTTCTATAACTGCAGTTACAGAAACTGATGTTTCTGGTAATGTAATAACAGATGTAGGACCTAGTGGTGCAGATTTTATTGATAGAGGCTTATCTATTCTTGTTTGGGAAACTGAATTTAGTACTGGTGGTGGTGTTTTTGGAGGTATATCAGGACCAGTTGATGGTGAAACAAAAATCGTAGATGGTATTACTCTTGATTTTACTTCAACTGATCCTTCCAATATAGGGGTTGCTGATCAAAACCAAACGGTCTTTCAAGTAGGTACAAATGGTGGCCATTCAGGTTATTTATTATATTCAATAGACGCTAGCACCAATCCTTCTAGTGATACAGAATTAATCATAGATTTTGATGAGCCTGTTTTTAATTTAGGTTTTTTGGTTGTTGATATAGATTTTTCTCAAGCACCTGTTTGGCAAGATCAGATTACAATAAATGGAACACTTGATGGTGTAGTTTCAAATTTTACGTATGTTACCACAGGTGGAGTAGTGGATGCTGGAAGCAACACATTCTACGGTACAGGTAACGCTATAGAAAGTGATGCAACTGGTAATGTAAATGTGCTTTTTGAGGAGCCAATAAATCAGTTAAGGTTAAGTTATAATTATGGACCAAATGCTACTAACCCTGATCAAGGCGGACAAATTGCAGGTATATCAGATATTTACTGGCAAGGTATAGCTAGTAATATTATAGTTTTAGAAATTGATGGTAATCCCGTATCTGTTGGGTCAAGTTTTGTTGGTATGTATGGTACGATTGTGGTTAATCCAGATGGTTCATATGTTTACACTCCAGACACAAGTAATCCTGCTGTAGCAGGATTGTTAACAGGTCAATCACTTACAGAAACATTCAATTATTTATTAACAGATGGAAGTAATTCAAGTGCTGCAGATTTAATAATTGATATCAATGGTGATAAAACAGCACCTACAATTACTATTTCAACACCTATCGAAGGTGATAATATAGTTGATGATACAGAAGATCAAGATGTAACTATTACTGGAACCACCACAGATGTTGAAGATGGACAAGTGGTTACGGTTACTTTTTCTGATGGTACAAATACGGTTACCACAACAGCAACTGTAACAGGCGGTATTTGGACAGCTACAGATGCTGATATATCAGGTCTAACAGATGGGCCTATTACTGTTACTGCGGATGTAACAGATTTTGGAGGGAATCCAGCTACAGATTCACAATCAGTAACTTTAGGTACAACTATTATAGATCCGTGTGACGTGTCAACTTATAGTGATTTAGATTGCGATGGCGATGGTGTTACAAATGGCGATGAAATATCGGATGGTACAGATCCAACAGATCCATGTGATTATGATTCAGCAAATATAACTTTAACTCAAAGTGGAGATTACTTAGCTGCTGATTGTGATGGTGATGGAGATAGTAATGGAGATGAACTGACAAATGGAACAGATCCATCAGATCCATGTGAAGGAGGTAGTTTACCAAATGTAGATTTAGCCAATACAACTAGCGATTGGTATGTAGCCGATTGTGATGGTGACGGAGTAATAAATGGAACAGAAGTAGATCCAGATATGGATGGTAATTCAGGACCTGGTAACACAGATCCAATAGACCCATGCGATTTTAATGATTCAGATCTTAGCTTAGCACCAAGTGGAGATTATTTATTAGCCGATTGCGATGGCGATGGTGTAACCAATGGCGATGAAATAACGGATGGTACAGATCCAGCAGATCCATGTGATTATGATTCAGCAAATATAACCTTATCTCAAAGCGGAGATTACTTAACTGCTGATTGTGATGGTGATGGAGAGAGTAATGGAGATGAACTGACAAACGGAACAGATCCATCAGATCCATGTGAAGGAGGTAGTTTACCAAATGTAGATTTAACCAATACAACTAGCGATTGGTATGTAGCCGATTGTGATGGTGACGGAGTAATAAATGGAACAGAAGTAGATCCAGATATGGATGGTAATTCAGGTCCTGGTAACACAGATCCATATGATTCATGTGATTTTAATGTTTCAGATATTAGTGTTGCACCAGGTGGAGATTACTTAGTAGAAGATTGTGATGGCGATGGTGTAACCAATGGCGATGAAATAACGGATGGCACAGATCCAGCAGATCCATGTGATTATGATTCAGCAAATATAACTTTATCTCAAAGTGGAGATTATTTAACTGCTGATTGTGATGGAGATGGAGAGAATAATGGAGATGAACTGACAAACGGAACAGATCTAACAGATCCATGTGAAGGAGGTAGTTTACCAAATGTAGATTTAACAGACACGACTAGCGATTGGTATATATCCGATTGTGATGGTGATGGAGTAATAAATGGAACAGAAGTAGATCCAGATAGGGATGGTACTTCAGGTCCAGATAACACAGATCCAAACGATCCATGTGATTATGATGTTTCAAGTGTAACTGTAGCAGTCACCAGTGGCGCAGATTGTGATGGTGACGGAGTTACAGACGCAGATGAAATCGCAAACGGAACAGATCCAAACGATGCTTGTGATTATAACGTAGCAGACATCACTGTAGCAGTTACAAGTACAGTAGATTGTGATGGCGACGGAGTTACAGACGCAGATGAG
>NZ_JAEMEF010000010.1 GCF_016785945.1 Olleya sediminilitoris
TATATAACATTTTAGGACAAGCTATACAATCGTTTGATTCTGTTACAACTCAAGAAGTGTCTATGTCTGCATTAACATCTGGAATTTATATTGCAGAAATAATAGAAACCTCAGGAGTAAAAACAACGCTTAAATTTGTGAAGCAATAAATGACTAACAAAACTATATATTCTTTGTTGACTGCTTTAGTTGTCATTGCAACTTATGGTATTAAAGAATATCTTGATATTAAAGACAAAGCAGAAGTTGTTTCACAAGGAGAAGCAGTTAAATCTGATACTAATGAGTATTTTTTACCAACTAGTACAACTGGTCAAATTGTACATCATGATGGTTACAGTTTAAGCTATAGCGAGCCACATGAACAAGCTGAATGGGTTGCTTATGAGCTTAAAAAAACGCATTTAAGTAATGCTGATTTTAAACGTCCTTATTTTGAAATTGATGATGCTGTAAAAACAGGAGCAGCACACTGGCGTAATTATAAAAAATCAGGATATGATCGTGGTCATTTGTGTCCTGCAGGAGATAGGAAGTATACTAAAGCTGCACATGACGAAACGTTTTTGACTAGTAATATTTCGCCCCAAATACATAATTTTAATGCTGGAGTTTGGAATAGATTGGAGCAAAAAACAAGATATTGGGCTAAAAAATATGATGGTGTTTTTGTAGTTACTGGAGGGATTTTAAAAGGGAAAATGAAAACTATTGGTACAGAAAAAGTTGCTGTTCCTAATCAGTTTTATAAAGTATTGATAGATAATAATTCAGGTCAAACTAAAGTTATTGCTTTTTTAATGGATCATCAAGAGTCTGATTTACCATTGTATAAATTTGTTACTTCTGTTGATGAGATAGAGCAACTGACAGGTATTGATTTCTTTGCGGAATTAGATGACGTTAAAGAAGATAAATTAGAAGCTTCTAGTAGTTATAAAGGTTGGAGCTTTTAAATTTTATACTAAGCTTTAAGCTTTTGTTTTACTCCATTCCAGCGTAATTTTCTAATGTATTCTCCTTCGGTTTTAGTTACTAAATAATCAGGTTTATTAATTTTAGCTTTTAAATACCCAATAATATAATCTTTAAAATATCGGAAACTTTTCTTTTTAAAACCCATTTTTAAAGCTGTAATTAAAGTTAATAAAAATCCGTAACGCATTTTGTACATTGCTTCACCTTGAAGGTATTTAGCGCTTTTATTATAGCTAGCTCCTGTGGGTTTTAAGTGCTTAACATGTAAAGAGTCATCTAAAACGATATTCCAGTTGTTGTATTTTGCTAAAAGCTCATCTATGGTATCCCAACCCATTGCGGTTTTAAGCTGTCCTATGTCTTCAAAACATTCTTTTTTGTATGCTTTTAAAGCACCTCTAATGTGGTCTTTGCTTGTAATAGATTCTAAAATCCAATCATCATTTTTTCTAATGTAGCAATAGCCAGCAACCATACCGATAGTTTTATCTTTATTAAAATGAAATGCTAAAGTTTCAAGATAATTTAAAGGAAATATCAAGTCGGCATCAAACTTACAAATAACATCATAGACTTTATTGGCTTTAGCGAAGCCTTTGTAAAACGCATTAATGATTTTTGTACCTGGTAAATGTTTGTTTGACGAGGTGACATTTACCAATTTTATAAAATTGAAACGCATTTGAAATTCTTCAACAATACTCCTGGTTTTGTCAGTTGAATTGTCATTAACGACCACAATTTCATGTGGAGCTAATGTTTGATCAACCAATGATTGAAGTGTTAATCCAATAGATGTTTCTTCGTTGTGTGCAGGAATGATAATTGAAAACTTCATATTATTTATTTAGAAATTCTTTCGGCATAAATAATATAATATCTTGGTGTAAACCATCTTAGAATTGGTCTAATTCCAAGTTTTTTAGTTGGATTAGTCCATTGTTTTCTATCAATAATTTTCCATCCCGTTTTTTCTAGTAACCAGTCTAATTGCCAATCTTCAAACTCATGGTAATGTCTGTCCCATTGGTCTGTTTTACTTCTATAAGCAGAAGCAAACCATAATCTAAGAGGTACACTTATGACTAATTTATTTGCCTTAATATTTTGTAAAACAGTAAAGGGATTAAGTAAGTGTTCAAAAATTTCAAAAGCAGTAACGACTGTGGCTTCAGAATTCTTGATGCTCGAAACATCAAAATCTAAATCTTCACCTTTAGTGTTTTCGACATTGTAATTATTGGCTTTTAATATTTTAGTAAACGGATTTTTGACACCTAAATCTAAAAGTGATTCAGATTTTGATATATGTTTTTCTAAAAATTGATACGTTAATTTATAACGCTTATGCGGAAAAGTTTGTTCGTACATTAATATGTTTCATTTTAATTTCCGCTACAGCGAAAACCTATTGAAATTAGTGATCATTAATATTTGTAAACGATAGCATTAATATTCATACCAGCACCTACACTTGCAAAAATAATAATATCACCTTTATTAATGTTTTGATTGTCTAGTTTTCCTTTTAAAATTAAATCATATAAGGTTGGGACTGTTGCAACGCTAGAGTTACCAAGTGTGTTAATACTCATTGGCATAATACCTTCTGGCATGTCCATGTCATGTAATTTGTAAAAACGTTTAACAATAGCTTCGTCCATTTTTTCGTTAGCTTGATGTATCAATATCTTTTTTACATCTTTGATGCCATAGCCACTGTTTTCTAAGCATGATTTTATGGCTAAAGGGACGTTTGTTAGAGCAAACTCGTATATTTTACGACCATACATTTTTATGTATCGACGTTGACTTGTAGATTCTGGTTTATTGGTTTCTCCAAAATATATGAAATGGGCTTCGTCTAATGCAAATGTTGCTGACTCATGTGCAATAATTCCTCCTTCTTCATCAGATTGTTCTACAATGACAGCTCCTGCACCATCACTATAAATCATAGAGTCACGATCGTGTTTGTCTATAACTCTAGATAGTGTTTCTGTACCAATAACTAAACAGCGTTTGGCTATACCAGACTTAATAAAAGCATTGGCTTGAATAACGCCTTCAATCCAACCAGGACAACCAAAAAGTAGGTCGTAACCTACACATTTTGGATTTTTAATTTGAAGTAAATGCTTAACACGAGAGGCTAAACTAGGCACTGTGTCACTTTGGTCAGAGTCATGTTTTACATCTCCATAATTATGTGCTACAATAATATAGTCAATACTTTCTTTATCTATTTTAGCATTAGTAATTGCTTTTTCAGCAGCATAAAAAGCGATATCAGAATTTAGTAATTCTGGTTTAATATAGCGTCTTTCTTCAATACCTGTTATTGCTTTAAATTTTTTGACAATAACTTCGTTAGGGCTATTTATTTTTGAACCATCTGCATTTAAAAATTCGTGATTGTAAAAATCTTCATTTTTTTCTATGGTACTTGGAATAAAACTTCCAGTACCTGTAATCTTAATATTCATAAAAAGAAATTGCCTTTAATAATTTAACTGCTAAGATAAGCAGTAATAATTAAAGGCAATTTTAATTGGTTATTTTTTTACGATGTCCAACGCTTAATTAGCGTCTGCATATTCTTCTATTGGAGCACATGTGCAAAATAGGTTACGGTCACCATAAGCATCATCCACACGACGTACTGAAGGCCAGAACTTACTGTCTATCACGTAATCAAGTGGGTAAGCTGCGGTTTGACGCGAGTATGGTAATAGCCATTCATCGTTAGTTAACATAGCTAAAGTGTGTGGTGCATTTTTTAACGGATTATTATTGTCATCCTTAGTTGCTGCATCAATTTCTCTTCTAATAGAAATCATTGCATCGCAAAAACGATCCATTTCAGCTTTACTTTCGCTTTCTGTTGGTTCAATCATCATGGTTCCTGCAACAGGAAAAGATACAGTTGGAGCATGAAAACCATAGTCCATTAAACGTTTTGCAATATCAACAACCTCAATACCATGCTCTTTAAATGGACGACAATCGATTATCATCTCATGCGCAGCACGACCTTGTTCTCCAGAATATAAGGTTTCATAAGCACCTTGTAATCTGTGCTTGATATAATTAGCGTTTAGTATAGCTATTTCGGTTGATTTTTTTAATCCTTCAGTACCTAACATCTTTATATAACCATAAGATATTAAGCATGCTAAAGCAGATCCAAAAGGAGCTGCAGAAATAGCTGTTATAGCTTGGTTTCCACCAGTTTTTACAACTGGATTTCCAGGTAAAAATGGCACTAATTGTTTTGCAACACAAATTGGTCCAACACCTGGTCCACCACCACCATGAGGTATAGCGAATGTTTTGTGTAAGTTTAAGTGACAAACGTCTGCGCCAATATTTCCAGGATTTGTTAATCCAACTTGAGCATTCATGTTGGCTCCATCCATATAGACTTGACCACCATTATCATGTATTAATTGTGTGATAGTTTTAATTCCAGACTCATAAACACCATGAGTGGATGGATATGTAACCATTAAAGCAGCTAGATTATCTTTATGTAATTCGGCTTTTTCGCGTAAATCATCTACATCAATATTACCGTCTTCATCAGCTTTAGTAACCACAACTTTCATTCCAGCCATTACTGCACTTGCAGGATTGGTTCCGTGAGCAGAACTAGGTATTAAACAGATGTTTCTATGATGATCGTTTCTAGATTCGTGATACGCTCTAATAACCATTAAACCTGCATACTCACCTTGAGCTCCAGAGTTAGGTTGTAAAGAGGTACCTGCAAAACCAGTAATTTCTGTTAATTGATCTTCTAAAGCTGTAAGCATTTGTTGGTAACCTGTAGCTTGGTCTTGTGGTACAAAAGGATGAATACTTCCCCAGTTTGGGTTACTTAAAGGTAACATTTCTGAAGCAGCATTAAGCTTCATTGTGCAAGATCCAAGAGAAATCATGGAGTGGTTTAAGGCTAAATCTTTACGTTCTAAACCTTTTATGTAACGCATTAATTCGGTTTCAGAATGATGCGTATTGAATACGTCTAAAGTTAAAAACTCAGATTGACGTTGTATGCTGTCTTGTATATTGTTTGCCTCTGTAAAACTATCGATTGTTACAGTCGGCTTTGTTTCCGCTTCAGCGAAAATTGCTATAATTTGATTGATATCTTTTACAGAAGTTGTCTCGTTGATTGAGATTGTAACCGTATTGTCATTAGGATAATAGAAGTTAACCTCGTGCTTTTCTGCAATTGTTTTTACAGTTGAAGCATTAGCTGTAACCTGAAGCGTATCAAAAAATGAAGTGTTTAATTGCTCAACACCCATTTTAGTTAAGGCATTGGCTAATGTTGACGTTGCATTATGTACTTGATTTGCAATAAAAGTTAATCCTTTTGGTCCATGATAAACTGCATACATACCAGCCATAACTGCTAATAATACTTGCGCTGTACAAATGTTAGAGGTTGCTTTGTCACGTTTAATGTGTTGTTCTCTGGTTTGTAAAGCCATACGTAAGGCTCTGTTACCATTAGCATCTTTAGTTACACCAATAATACGTCCAGGAATATCACGTTTGTAAGCTTCTTTAGTTGCAAAATAAGCTGCGTGTGGTCCTCCATAACCCATTGGAATACCAAAGCGTTGTGTAGTACCAACGACAACATCAGCTCCAAATTTACCAGGAGCTTCCAGTTTAACTAAACTTAAAATATCTGCAGCAACAGCTACTTTTATATTATTGGCATTTGCGTTTTCAATAAAACTTTTGATATCAGTAATTTGACCATCTTTTCCTGGGTATTGTAACAAGGCTCCAAAAAAGTCTGATGTGAAGTCAAAGTCAGTTTCACTACCAATGACAAGCTCAATACCAATTGGTGTCGCACGTGTTTGTAATAAAGATAAAGTTTGTGGTAAAATAGCATCACTAACAAAAAACTTGTTAATACCTGCTTTTTTCTGGTCACGAGCTCTAACCGAAAATAATAAACTCATGGCTTCTGCAGCAGCAGTACTCTCATCTAAAAGAGAGGCATTTGCTAGTTCCATTCCTGTTAAGTCCGTAATCATGGTTTGGAAGTTTAGTAATGCTTCTAGACGACCTTGAGCAATCTCTGCTTGATAAGGTGTGTAGGCAGTATACCAACCTGGATTTTCTAAAATGTTACGTTGTATAACAGCAGGTAAAATTGTTGGATGATACCCTAAACCAATATAAGTTTTGTATGTTTTGTTAAGTTTTGACAGATTGTTGATGTGGTTAGTGTACTCGTATTCTGTCATTGCTTCGTCTAAATCTAAATCTTTTTCAAGACGAATTGGAGCAGGTACAGTTTGAGAAATTAATTGTTCAATTGAATCTGCGTTTACTGTTTGAAGCATTAGTTTTTGGTCCTCTTCTCTAGGTCCAATGTGACGTAATGCGAAAGCGTTTGTATTCATTGTGAGTTGTGTTGTTAATGTCCTAATTTAATAGGACTGACAAAAAATTATAGTTGCTTTTTTAATGTTTGCAAAATTAACGAAAACTAACAGTAAAATTTTGTTAAAAATTGAAAGTTTTCAACTAATCCACACCTTTATTAACAGATTAATTATTTTTGTGCTGTGAAGTGGTTAAAACAATTCTTAGATTTTTACTTAAACAGCAGTATACATGTTGCTTTTGCAGTGTACGCTTTAAGTGTAGTGACTTTAAAAAGATTTGGTGTTATTTATGATGTTAACGTGTTGTTTTTTAACTTTTTTGCTACTATTACAGGTTATAATTTTGTAAAGTATTTTGGTATAGCCAAATGGCATCACAGAAGTCTTGCTAAGTGGTTAAAAGTGATACAGGTTTTTAGCTTGCTGTGTTTTCTTTTAATGTGCTTTTTTACTTTAAAATTACAAGAAGAAACATTAATTACCATTGCTATTTTTGCTGTAATAACTTTTTTATATGCCATACCTTTTTTACCTAAAACTTGGTATTTAGATACACAACAAAATTTAAGAGATATTAGTGGTTTAAAAGTTTACGTAATTGCCTTAGTCTGGAGTGGTGTAACAGTTGTATTACCTTTAGTAAATAATAAAGTTGCTTTTAGTGAAACGGTTATTATTACAGTTGCACAACATTTTGTTTTTGTGATGGCTTTAATGTTGCCTTTTGAGATCAGAGACTTAAGATATGATAGTATTAAGTTAGCTACTATACCACAAAAAATAGGAATAAAACGTACCAAAGTTGTAGGTTTTGGATTGGTCTTACTATTTTACTTTTTAGAATATTTTAAAGATAACATCCAAAGTAACTATTTGCTTATTACGTTTGTAATAAGTCTGATGTTAGCTATGTTTATTTATTTTTCTGGTAATAATAGAAATAAATATTATGCTTCATTCTGGGTCGAAGCCTTACCAATAATTTGGATGTTATTGATGCTTGTCTAATTCTTTATTGAAAGCAGATTTTATAGAGTTTTTTTCTGAAGAGGTTAAGTTTTTAGCCTTTACTTTATCAATTAAAGCTGTAAGTTTTGTGTTGTTTTTAGAGTGTTGTTTGCACATTGCACAAAATAGGGTGTGAAATTTAAATTTCACTTTTTCCCATAACGTTGCTTCATGGTATTGTGATTTGTCACAAATGTGTCCGGATTCCTCACAAGAAATCATAAATTTTTTCATCATTTTTTAAAACCAATTATTTTGTAAACAATCTGCCATAGATACTCGTGCTCTGTGTATTATGACCCATAGATTAGACGAAGTGATTTCCAATTCATTACAAATTGTTTCTGTTTCATAATTTAAAATGGTTTTCATTTCAAATATTTTAGCTTGTTTTTTTGGAAGTTTAGATAGACAACTGTCAATAGCGTCTGCTAGTTCTGTGTTTTCTATTTGGTCTTCTGCAGTTTTGTCAAATGGATCTGCAACACGTTCTTCTAGCCAATCACCTTCGGTTTCATTATCACTATTATATGACATTCTAACTTCAGCCTTACCTTTGTTTGAGTTTATTTTACGATAATAGTCAATGACTTTTCTTTTTAAAATTGAAACTAACCAAGTGCGTTCACTTGCTTCTCCTTTAAAATTTTTCATACTTTTTAGACCTGCTAAAAAAGTTTCAGAGACTAAATCTTGAGCAATAACTCGGTCATTTACACGTGTTATAGTGTAATTAAACAGATAGTCACTGTATAAATCAATCCATTTATTAGGATCTATTTTATGGTTAGGCATATCATTTTTGTTTTTCTTTTTCAGGCTAAATGTAGTAAAATTAGAACAAAATAATTACTATTTTTTACAGGTAATAATTTAATACCTATAGTTGTTTAAATGTTAAACCTACAATAATGCATATAATTATTCTTTTTAATTCATATTCTACAATAAATCTTTTAATGCCGTTTGTATGTTTTTATATTTAAAAGTATAACCATTTTTAAGAAGTTTTTCTGGTATTACGTTTCTACTTTTAGTAACAAGCTCAGTTTCCGTTCTTAAAAAAAATGCTCCTAGTTTTAATAACCAAATAGGATGAGATACACCAAATGGAATATTTAATATTTGTCTTAAGCTATACATTAATGTTTTATTATCTGTTGGTTCTGGTACGCAAAGGTTAAATACACCTTCTAAATTTTGGTCCATTAAAAATTGAATTGCATTTGTAAAATCGTCTTCATGTATCCAACTTACTTTTTGTTTTCCTGAAGCTTGTTTACCACCTAAACCAAATTTTGTCAATTGTTTTAATGGTATGATTGCACCTCCTTTTTTGCCTAAAACAATTGAAGTGCGTAATATTACTTTTTTTGTTTTTGGTGTGATTATGTTATTAAAAGTCGCTTCCCAAGACTTTGCGATATTCATAGAGAAATCGTCACCAATAATTCCGTTTTGTTCTGTATTTAGTTTGTTGTAAGACCCTTTGTAGATTGTTGCAGTAGAAGAATTAAACCAATATTTTGGAGGATTATTACATAGGTTTACAGCTAATCCTAATAAATTTGTTGTGTCTATTCTAGAATTGTAGATTGCTTTTTTGTTTTTATCTGTGTAGCGACAATCAACAGATTTACCTGCCAAATTAATTAATGCTTCAGCGTTTTCTAAATGTTTAGTCCAAGGACCTAATGTTGTGCCATCCCAAAATATTTCATTTTTAGATTTTGGATCTCTGCTTAAAATTATAACCTTAAAATTTTGTTTTGTAAAGTAGTTGTTAAGTGTTTGACCTAAAAAGCCAGAACCACCTGCTATGACTATTGTTTTCATGATTTTAATTCAAAATGATTAGCAATGCTATTAGTCTGTATATTATCCAAGTATAGCAAAGGAATAAAGGTAGTTTTAGTAAATTAATACGTCTATAATGTTCATAAAACATAATGATTACTGTTGAAGCAAAGTATAATATAATAATAATTTCAGGACAATTTATAAAGGTGTTAATTATCAGAAGAGGTATAATTATTAAAGAACCAAATAAGGATACAGACATTAAGTTGCCTATATAATTTAAAATTTCTTTTTTACTAAAATGTCTTATAAACAGTATTTGAAAAATGATCTGACCAAAAGCTAAAATTAACTCTCTTAATATTGTCGATTCTGGAAGTTTAGGTATCAATTCAGAAAATTTAAATAATATTAATCCTGTAAATAAAATTGAAAATATGATATAAGTTACTCTGTATTTTATGTTAAAACTTGGAACACATTCAGAGTTTTTGTTTTCGGATATTTTGCTTGGAATAATTACTTTTCTGTTGTATGAAATAAAAGAGTATATTTTTTTTAAAAATATATTTATTGGTTTGAAATTTCCTATTCTTTCAATTAAAGGAAATGAATTACCTATAATTTTTAAAAGACTATCAATACCATAAATTACTATTTTCTTATTATTGTCAATTAAAGCTATTTCATCCTTAGCACGATTTATATCAACAAATTTCTGTTCATCTTCGTTTAAAAGTTTAAATGGTTTTCTTCCATTGTTATCTAGCATTTTGGTTTTTATGAAACCCTTAGTGTAAACCTGACAAAGTGGACAATCTACATCGTAAATTAATGTTTGGTTGTGTAATGTTTTCATAATGTAATTTCTTTTAATTTATGTAGTATCCAAACAAAATATACTGCTAGTGTCATTGGTAAAATAATGATGTCTAATAACCATATATCATCAACACTTTCTTTAAAAAATAACCATCTTAAGCCATATATTATTACAAATAACCAATATGTCTTTAAATGTTTTTTTTGATTATAATCATAGTTTTTCCATAAAACGAGAATACCAATTGCACTTAATATTTGTATTATACCTAATGCAATTTGAGCATATAAACCTAATATTATTGTTAAATAAAAAATGGCTGTTGTAATCAGTATTATTTTGTTGAAGTAATAAAGTTTTTTCACATTTATTGTATTTATTAAACTTTCAAAAAATATTGAAAGTTTGTATTAAATTTTTTTATTTAAATAGTTTTAATAAAGATTTTGTAATCCAATTTTGTTTTTGATTTACTAATTTATTAATCATAATGTCCATAGTTTCGGTTAGTTCATGAAGTGCTTTGGTTTGTTTAATAAGCTCTTTTGTTTTAGCAGTTCCATCATCTTTAATGGTCGACACCTCTTCTAAAACTTTAACAACAGGTTTAATTTCTCTTCGACTACGTTCAACAGCAACAATCCTAGCTAATTCTTGAACATCTTTTTCGGTTGTAAAAAATTCTTTACGCTCGCCTGCTACTAATGTTTTAGTTACAATTCCCCAATCCATTAATTGTCTTAAATTCATGCTAGTGTTTCCTCTAGATATTTTAAGATCTTCCATAATCTCTTCCATAGATAATGGTTTGGTCGAAATAAATAAAAGCGCTTGTATTTGAGCCATAGCTTTATTGATTCCCCAAAGTGAACCTAAACTTCCCCAAGTACTAATAAATTTATTTTTTGCCTCTAAATATTCCATGTCACAAATATATCAATTAATTTTAAACTTTCAATAATTATTGAAAGTTTATTTAAAATAAAAAGAAGGCTAAGTTAATAACCTTCTTTTTTAATCTATTATTTTATTAAACCAGCACGCTTTAAAAGTGCTTCAGGTTTAGGTTCTTGACCTCTAAAACGTTTGTAAAGTGTCATTGGGTTTTCTGTTCCTCCTTGAGATAGGACGTGATCTTTAAATTTAGCAGCCACTTCTTTATTAAAAATCCCTTCTTCTTTAAAATACTCAAAAGCATCAGCATCTAATACTTCTGCCCATTTGTAGCTATAGTATCCAGAAGAGTAGCCTCCTTGAAAAATATGTGCAAAAGCAGTACTCATGCAATTGCTTTTTACCTCAGGATATAAATTAGTGTTTTCAAAAGCTTTAGTTTCATAGGCTTTAACATCTTCAATTAATGATGGATCTGTACCATGCCAGCTCATATCTAATAATCCAAAACTAATCTGACGTAAGGTTTGCATACCTTCATGAAACGTTGCGCTTTCTTTAATTTTATTAACTAAATCCATTGGTATGACCTCGTTAGTTTGGTAATGTTTAGCAAACAGCTCTAAAGCTTCTTTCTCATAACACCAATTTTCAAGAATTTGACTAGGTAATTCAACAAAATCCCAATAGACACTTGTACCAGATAAACTTGGATAAGTCGTATTGGCTAGCATACCATGTAAGCCATGACCAAACTCATGAAACAATGTTGTTACCTCATTAAAGGTTAATAAAGAAGGTTTACTTTTTGTTGGTTTAGTAAAATTACATACGTTAGATATGTGTGGTCTTTGGTTGACACCATCTTTAATATATTGAGGTTTAAAAGAAGTCATCCAAGCTCCATTACGTTTTCCAGGTCTTGGAAAAAAATCTGCATAAAATAATGACACAAGATTATTGTTATCGTCTAAAACCTCAAAAGTCATCACATCTTCATGATATTTGTCTATGGTTTCAATTTTTTTAAACTGAAGTCCAAATAATTTATTTGCCACAAGGAAAGCGCCTTCAATAACATTTTCAAGTTTGAAATAAGGTTTTAATTGTTCATCATCTAAATTGAATAATTTTTGTTTCAATTTTTCAGAGTAGTAAGCTGAGTCCCATTTCTCTAATACGTCAATACCATCTAATTCTTTAGCAAAATTTTGAAGATTAGTAAACTCACGTTCAGCTGCAGGTTTAGCTTTTTCTAATAACTCATTTAAAAAAGAAGTTACTTTTTCTGGTGTTTGTGCCATACGCTCTTCAAGTACAAAATCTGCATGTGTTTTATATCCCAACAGGTTAGCGCGTTGGTGTCTTAACTTAGCAATTTTTAAAACATGTTTTTGATTGTCATAATCGTTATTATTAAAGCCTTTTGCACCAAAAGCTAAAGATAGTTTTTTACGTAATGCTCTATTATCAGCATAAGTCATAAAAGGTATGTAACTTGGGTAATCTAAAGTGATTAGCCAACCCTCTTTGTTTTTACTTTCGGCTAATTGTTTTGCAGCTTCAATAGCACCTTCGGGTAAACCAGATAAGTCCTCTTGATTTGTAATTAACATTTCAAAAGCATTTGTTTCGGCAAGAATGTTTTCGCCAAACTTTAATTTTAAACTTGCTAATTGCTTGTCAATTGCTCTTAATTCTTGTTTTTTGTCTTCAGGTAAATTAGCTCCATTTCTGGAAAAACTTTTATACTTTTTATCTAGTAAAGTACTTTGTTCTGTAGTAAGATTTAATTGGTCTTTATTATCAAAAACATGCTTAACTTTTTTAAATAAGTCGTTGTTTAAAGTAATGTCATTACCAAACTCTGATAAAATAGGAGAGATGTCTTGAGCTATTTTTTGAATTTCATCATTAGTTTCAGCCGAATTTAAATTAAAAAAGATACTAGTAACGCGATCTAATTGCTGTCCAGAAAACTCTAGTGCTTCAATAGTATTTTCAAAAGTTGGTTGTGCAGTGTTTGTAACGATTGCATCAATCTCTTTTTTTGTGGCTTCTATAAGTTTTAATATGGCTGGTTTGAAATCTTTATTTTGAATTAAATCAAAAGGTGCTGAGTTATAATTTGTTGTAAAATGGTCTATAAGTATGTTCATTTTTCTTAAAAAGAAATTTTTTGATGTTAAAATTAAGTTTTTTATTGCTTACTAATGATTTAAATGTGTATTTTCGCAAAGATTTTTTCCCGTGAGTTGGTTACTCACTTAAAAATTATTGATTAATAGCGATAAAAAGCCTCAGATACTTCTGAGGCTTTTTTTTGTTAAATACGTATTTAAACGTATAAATATTACGTTTTAACTAATAATATGAAAAAACTTTAACATTTCTCTTGATTTAAATGAAAAGTGACGTTTTTGCAACTGTTTTTTAAATGTGAGTGTTTATTACTCATAATATAGAAAATAATAGCGATGGAGGCCTCAAACTTAGTTTGGGGCTTTTTTTGTGGATTTCAGATCGCAATTCAACAGTTTTATTTGTGTTTAATCGAATTCGCTTATTTCTCTACTTAACAATTATTTAAATACAAGGATATGAAGCAACTTTGTAAATAGTTTTTTTGATGTGAGTATAAATTTCCTCATTTAGAAAAGATTAATAGCGATTGAAAACCCCAACTAAGTGTTGGGGTTTTCTGTTTTTACTATTTTATGTCTTTTGCAGCTTGCTCTACTTTTGCTTTTAAGGCTTCTTTATAGTCTATTATTTTTTCTAATACAGAAGGATCTGAAGCTCCAATTATTTGAGCTGCTAAAATACCAGCGTTTTTTGCTCCGTTTAAAGCTACAGTTGCAACAGGTACACCACCTGGCATTTGTAATATTGATAATACAGAGTCCCATCCATCAATGGAGTTGCTACTCTTAACTGGTACACCTATAATAGGTAATGGACTAAGCGAAGCAACCATACCTGGTAAATGTGCTGCACCTCCAGCACCAGCAATAATGACTTTAATACCATTTTTATGTGCGTTTTTACTAAAGTCAAATAATTTTTCGGGAGTACGATGTGCAGATACTATATCTACTTCAATCTCAATATTAAAATGATTTAAAATATCAATAGCATCTTGCATGACTGGCATGTCACTATTGCTTCCCATAATTACAGCTACTTTATTCATCTTGTGTGTTTGTTAGTTGTGTTTGATTTTAAAATTATTTCAAAAATACGTTTTTATAACGTTTAATTAATTTCTGTCTTATCATAATTTTTTTGTCTTGATTTTTTCTGAAAGTTGGATTGCATTTCGTGATATATCTACTGCATTTCACGACATTTATTTTTATAACCCTTGATTTTGTTAGAGTTTTGAAGTGTTGATCAGCATAATGTAAAATATCCAAAATACTAAAATACTATCCAATGAAGTTACAGTCTATTTTAATTGTTAGCATATTTCAGCTAATGTTTTCCTTTTTATTTGCTCAGAAATACGAAAAGTCATACCAACAAAATATTAATTATAAAACCAATAACAACAACGGGAAAGATTTAAACTTAAATTTTGCTTGTAAGTATGATGCCTTTCTTGGTGAACCACTTTTTAGCTCAAGAACAAAAAAAATATCTGAAGGAGATTTTATTGTATACAATAACCAAAAATACTATAGAAAAGATATTGGAGACAAAATATTTAATCAGGTAGAGGTAGGATTAATTAATGTCTCGTTTGACATTTATCAAGGCTCTAGAAAAATTGCAACTGTAAAACTTGAAAACGAAATTTCTGTGTCTTTTATACCTGGAAGTCCAGATTGGGACCAATTATGGCCAGGAGTAAGCGAGGACAATGTAAAAAAAATATGGAAGGAAGGTTATACAATAAAAAATGCTAAGCTTTACAATGTCAAGTTTACAGGTTTTAGTGCTTTACAAAGCTATTTAAACAAAATAGAAAGCGATAAAGCAAAAGAAATTGAAGATAAAAAGAAAGCAGAAGAAAAGGAGAAAGAAGAACAAGAAAAAGCGGATCAAGAACAACAGTTAAAAGAGGAGGAAGAAGCCGAAAAACTTATAGCAGAAAATAAAAAACAAGAGGAAGAAGATTTAGAACGTGCTAAAGAAGAAGAAAGAGAAAAAGCAGCAGCAGCTGAAGCAGAAAGAAAACGAACAGAAGAGCAAGAACGAATTAGACAAGAAAAAATTAACGCCTATAACAATAGAATTGCTAACCAGAAAAAAGAAAATAATGCAATAGCAGCTGCTTCTGCTGCATCTTCGGCTAGTTTTTTATATCTACTAGGAGGTGTTATTTATAACAAAATGGGATTACCTGGTAAAGACTTATATACAGGTAATAATTTTCATATAAATTTTGATTTTGGTTACGGTGTTTCAGCTTTTCCACTATCCTATAATAGTGTTAGAACCGCTGTCGATTATAATGGAGATGAGCAAACTACAGAAGAAGAGACTACTGTTTCTGCAATAACAGTTGATTTAAGATTAGCTTTTAAAGTTGGATATGAAGTAGAAAATGGAGGAGGTAATATATACGGAAGATTTGAACCAGGTTTTTCACCTATTTTCACTGATTTTAACACTAGTCATGGCTATGGAGCAGAAATATTTGGTGGTCATAAAAATATTAAACTATATGGTAGATATGAAATGGGAACTCATAGTTTTTCTTCAAACAACTGGATTGATCCTGAAGAAATTGGTGAAGGTGGGAAGTCTTCTACATCTTACACACAATTGAGAGCAGGTTTAAAATTTTCGTATTACCGTAATACAAGAACTGCAAAAAGAGATCACATAATCTTAGGTATAATGGAAAACTATTTTGATGAGAACTCAGCAGAAGTGTTTTCTTTTAGAGAAGAACCAGGAGAGCCACTTATTAATCTAAATGGTAATATACCAAATTATGTTGCATCAGGTTTTTTCTTCGAGTGGAAAAGAGATCATACCCATAGATTGTATTTAGAAGTGTTTTCTAACTATCCTTCTACAGGAGACATTGGAGGTGTTTCTAATGACGGAAGTATGTTTTTACAGGTTGGATTTTCTAGATCAATAGAAGGCTTTTTTGGAAACAAATAGAAAATAATAATTTTAATTGGATTGATGCTTTTTCTATAATAGAAACAATCAGTCATAAGTCTAGAATGATATAAACAGGTGATTGCTTAAATGCTAATAGAGATATAACCTTTGATAATGTTAAATTTAAAGATAAAATGAAAACGCAAAAAAAAATAAGTATCATATCCTTCATTCTCTTACATAGTGTTTTGAGTTTAGCACAGGGCAATAAATATGATCACATCGACAGCAAAAAGTTATATAAGGTTTTAGCAAATGATACAGTTGTGTCTACCTATGAAAAACTGTTATTATACAAGGTTTCAGAATATGATTTTGGCGAAAATTCCAATGGTATTGTTATACAGCCTCAATTATTAGACGATAATATTAATAAAATATTTAATACTGTTGTATTTGCTAACTCGGATTTAGCTTCAAATGGATCTTCTATTGGTTATCAAAAAAATGACTCTAAAGAAACTGTATCTGTTAATAGTGTTACTAAACTAAGTTCGTCATACAGCCATTTTTTTAAAATTGGTATTCACGCCAAAGGATCCTCATCTCCATTTAATTTGTATAATAACAATACTTGGAGTAGTGGTGTTGGCGCGACATTGGGTTATATCTATAAACCTAATAATTCTTCAACTTCTTACAACGATAACGAAGCTGAAAAACTAAGCATGAAACGATTAAAATTTGTTGATTCGTTAATGAAGATTAAACTTTCTTATGCCAAAAAATTAAAAACAATAAATACTTTATTAAGTAAACTGGATACAAGCAAAGCAACTTATTATCATAAAAAAGATAGTTTAGTTACTATAAAAAAAGAGATAGAGACATTTAATTCTATTTTCAAAAATGTAAATCCAAATCTAACATTAACTAATTATCATAATAAGTTACTTTATAATTCCAATCTTTTACCTGATACAGTTTTTGTGTTGAAAAATGGTAGGTCTTTAAACGAGTTAGAAAAATCTGGAGGTGAAGAGTTTGTTAAAGCTATAAATTACATTGTGGAAGAATTAACAAGCTTCGATAAAAAAAACGACATCACTTATGGGTATTCTTTACATTGGTTTGATGGAGATTTCTCAATAACTAATGAAAGCTACAAGTTTGAAGAAGCTAATATAGATAATGTATTATATGTGTCTTTAAACGATAGTTTAAAGTTTGATAAATCTAAAAACAAACTAAAAATCACAGCTCAGATTAATTATAATTACACTACTAAAAATAATAAAAGATTATTGTTTTTTAAAGCAGGTATAGCATTTCATAATGGATCATTTTTAAGTTCTAATTTGCTAAATGGAACACCAAAAATAGATGAAAACCAAAATATAATTGACGAAAGTAATATTGAAGATAATGCATTAAAAGGAAATTTTAATACTATAGACAACACTATGAGTTATGGTAGTTTTAGTGCTTATGGAGCATTGTTTTTTGGTAAAACTCAAAAATTTGGGGTAAACTTAAATCTCAGACATAATTATTTAATACAAAAGCCTGACGAAGTGTTTTATAAAAACAATTTCACTGCTTTAATTGGTCCAATTTTTAAAGCAACAGGAAAAGAAGACAAAGGTGTTGTACTTGGTATTGATATTGGTTTTGATAATTCTATTTACAATACAAAAATAAATAAGGACTTTACTGCTAGATTACGTGTTGGTATTCCTTTTAAAATATATTCAAAATCAAAAAGTAAATAGCAGCAAAGTTTAACAATAATTACAATAAGTCGCTTAGATTTTGACTCAAATTTATCCTGTAATTAATATATTATTGAATTGATAATTATTAAGATTAATCTAACAATAATATCCAGGTCTATAATAATTTAGAATATAACTTAATATATTTGATTCAATTTTTTAAAAAACTAACACTTAACCAATTAAAAATCAAAAAAAATGAAACCATTTAATGCCAAAGTAGAAATTTGTAGTGATGTAGCAAATAGAATAAAAATAACTTTTTTTAACGTAGATTCTAAAGATGTTAATTCTAGACAATTTAAAGTAAATAATGTTAAAGTACACTCTAATCCAGATCATGTTATTTTTCAAATATCTGATGGTAAAGGAGGTGCTGTTTTAGAAGGTAAAGAAGAAGCTGTCATTTACACCAGTTTTAAAGATTCTGATATAGAAGGTTTGTATGCTTTTTTTATTAATGACGACCCATCTCTTGAAGAAGTCGTAACACCTAAACAAACCGGAACAGGTGGAGTTGTAGGATTAATAACTTGTGGTGGTTAATTGAAAAAAATAATCTTTATATTATTTACACAATTTGTTGTTGCTCAGCAAATTCCATTAGACTCTATCTCTTATGAATATTTTTATGAGAAAGAGCTACAACAAATTGTGTCTTTAAAACAACTACAAAAAGACAAACCTTTTAGCTCTAAAGCACAATTTGAAATAGCTGAAATTTACCAAAGAATTAATTGTGAAGATTCTGCATATTCAAGATATTATAAAATATATGAGCAAGAAAAAACTTCTAGAACACTAAATGAAGATGAGTTTAAAGAGCTTTTATTACAAGTTCATAAAACTGAAACAAATAAGCATAATTATTTTAAGGAAACTAACCGTTTTTTAAATGAACTGCAAGAATTATCAAATCAAGATAAAAACGACAAATGGTCATCCATTGTAAATAAAGAATTAGCCACTGTAAATTTTATAGATTCTATGAAATATAATTTGGGTTACAGTAAAATGTTAAGGCTTCAAAAGTCTAGTTATTATAAGGAAAATCAAAACTTTAAAACAGGTGTGTTGTTAAATTTAGGTAGTTTTAATATTCAATTAAATAATTATAAAGAAGCTTCTAGATTTTTAAACGAATCTTATTTTATTGCAAAACAAAATAATGATTATCTAAACCAATCTTACGCTAAAATTAATCTAGGTGTCAATGAAATATACAAAAACAATTATTTTTTAGCCATAAATCACCTTGATGAAGCTTCTAAAATACCCAATCAAAAGTATTTAATTAAAATAAATAGAATTGTTCACAGTCTAAAAAAACGAGCTTACGATAGTCTTGCAGATTTTAAAAATTCTGAAATCCAAAAGCTATACTTAGCTAAATATGACAGCTTAGTTGACGACTTTCGTAAAAACAGCAATTTTTATGAAATTGATGTTGTGCATCAAACAAAAGAAAAAGATAAAAAAATAGAAGAATTATCTTCATTCAAAAAGACATTTAATAATAATAAGATCGTATACAGTGTTTTATTGTTTTTAGTTTTCTTATTAGCGTTATACTCTTTTGTGCGATGGAAAAAAACAGACAGAATAAAGTCTCAGTTGGATAAAGAAAATCAGTCTTTAAATATTGAAAATCAAAAAACTAAAACCGAGTTAGAAACAGTAAAGGCATTAGTTATAAACGATCACATTGTACTTAAAAACAAATCTAAAGTGTATTTAGAAGCATTAATTTGTGTAAAGTCTGATGGACATTATCTTAATCTGTTTACCACATCAGGAAAAGAGTTTGTAAGAGGCAAAATATCGGAAATCGAAAAGCAATTACCTCCAAACTTTGTTAAGTGCCATCGCTCAAATATTATTAATAAAAATTACATTAAGCAATATAATAGTTTAGAGGTTGTCATGACTAACGGTCAGCATATTCCGTTATCTCGTGGATTTAAATTTTAAATGCTGATAACTTTAATACTGCTTTTTACTTCTTCAGCAATTTGACGCGCTGTATTCAAGTCTTTATTGGTTATTGTAACATGTCCCATTTTTCTAAAAGGACGTGTTTGTTGTTTACCATAAATATGTGGTGTAACACCATTCATAGCCATTATGGTTTCAATGTTTTGGTATTTGACTTGTCCAGTATGTCCTTCAGCTCCAACTAAATTAACCATAACTCCAGCAACAGTATTATCTGTTGAGCCTAATGGTAACCCTAGAATGGCTCTAATATGTTGTTCAAATTGAGAGGTGTAGCTAGCTTCAATGGTTTGGTGACCAGAATTATGAGGTCTAGGTGCAACTTCATTAATTAAAATCGTGTCATCTTCGGTTAAAAATAATTCTACAGCTAATAAACCAACATGATTATAAGCTTTAGAGGTTTTTAACGCAACATCTTGTGCCTTTTGGGCAACTTCTGGACTGACTCTAGCAGGACAAATAACGTATTCCACTTGATTAGCTTCTGGATGAAACTCCATTTCTACAACAGGGTATGTTTTAGTTTCTCCATTTGAGCTTCTAGCAACAATAACAGCCAATTCATTTTTAAAAGGGACTAATTGTTCGGCAATACATTCGCCTTTAGGCAAATCATTTAAATCAGAAAGTTGACGTACAATTTTTACACCATTACCATCATAACCAAATTGTGCAGCTTTCCATACAAACGGAAAGCTTAATGCGTCATTACTAATAGCGTCTTCAATTTCAGATAAATAAGCATATCTGCTAAAAGGAGCAGTCGGTAAATTATGATCCTGATAAAATAATTTTTGAGTCGCTTTATTTTGTATTTGCTTTAATGTTTTAGCAGACGGAAAGACTTTTATACCTTCCTCTTCTAAAGTTTCTAAAGCATTAACATTAACATTTTCAATTTCAATAGTTAAAACATCAACCTGTTTTCCAAAATTGTAAACTGTATCATAATCCATTAAGTCACCTTGGACAAAAGTATTACAAGCCATACGACTTGGTGCCTCGTTACTTGGATCTAAAACGTAAGTTTGAATATCAAATTTTCGGGTATTATAAAGTAGCATTTTACCTAATTGGCCACCTCCTAAAATACCTAATTTAAAGTCTGAAGAAAAATAATTCATTGGTGCTAAATCGTGTTAGCAACAAAAATACATTTTAAAACCAAAACACCACCTAAAAATCGAATTCAAATATCTGTAAAGCAGTCACAATTACGTATATTTGCGGTTTAAATTTATAAAATGCAAACAATAACACTTCACGACAAACAGTTTAAACCATTTATTTCTGAACAAGAAATAAATGATGTAGTCACAAAAATGGCAGCTCAAGTAGCAGAAGATTTAGGTGACGAAGTGCCTGTTTTTATTGGTATTTTAAATGGGTCATTTATGTTAGTAAGTGATTTTGTAAAAAAATATCCAAAGCCATGTGAGGTGACTTTTATTAAGTTAGCATCCTATGAAGGTGTAAAATCAACAGAAGACATCCAGCGCTTAATAGGCTTGACTCAAGATCTAACAGGTCGTACAGTTGTGATTTTAGAAGATATTATTGACACAGGTAATACCCTTCATGAAGTACATCGTATATTTAAAAACGAAAACGTAAAACAATTATTAATAGCAACCTTATTTTATAAGCCAGAAGCCTATAAAAAAGATTTTAAGTTGCACTATGTTGGACTAGAAATACCAAATAAATTTATTGTAGGCTATGGATTAGATTATGATGGATTAGGACGTGATTTACCAGCAGTATACCAATTAAAAACAACACAACACATGACTAATTTAGTGCTATTTGGACCTCCAGGAGCAGGAAAGGGAACACAAGCTAATTTTTTAAAAGAAAAATATGATTTAATACACATATCTACAGGAGATGTGTTTAGGTATAATATTAAAAACGAAACAGCTTTAGGGACTTTAGCAAAATCATACATGGATAAAGGGCACTTAGTGCCTGATCAAGTAACTATTGATATGCTTAAAGCAGAAGTAGAGCGTAACGCAGATGCTAAAGGGTTTATATTCGATGGTTTTCCTAGAAATGAAGCTCAGGCCAAAGCCTTAGATCAAATCATGGAAGAAAAAGATTCTGAAGTTAGCGCAATGGTAGCTTTAGAAGTTGAAGATGAGGTTTTAGTACAACGCTTATTAGAGCGTGGTAAAACTAGTGGAAGAAAAGACGACTCTGATGAGGCTATCATCCGTAATCGTATTAAAGTATATTACAACGAAACTGCAATATTAAAAGACTATTACGCAGCACAAAATAAATATTTTGGTGTTAACGGAATAGGTAGTATTGAAGACATAACAGTACGTCTAAACACAGTAATAGACAAACTGTAATACAAACAATTTTGTTTGAGTTAATAAGTATTAGTGAAAACTTTTAGCTGTTAACGTTTTTAACTTTTTAACTAAATTATGACTGAAGGAAATTTTGTAGACTACGTAAAAATGCATGTCACTTCTGGAAACGGAGGAAAAGGATCTGTGCATTTACATCGCGAAAAATTTATTACAAAAGGAGGACCAGATGGAGGAGATGGTGGACGTGGTGGACACGTTATATTAAGAGGTAATCCAAACCTTTGGACACTATTACACTTAAAATTTAAACGTCACGTCAGAGCTGGACATGGTGGACATGGTAGTAAAAGCCGAAGCTCTGGAGCAGATGGAGAAGATATCTATATGGATGTACCATTAGGTACAGTTGTTAGAGATACTGAAACGGATCAAATTCTTTTTGAAATTACAGAAGAAGGAGAAGAGCGTATTGTTGCAGAAGGAGGAAAAGGAGGATTAGGAAACTGGCACTTTAAAACACCAACCAATCAAACACCACGATATGCACAACCAGGTATGCCACTTGAAGAAAACTTTATAACCTTAGAGTTAAAAGTTTTAGCAGATGTAGGATTGGTAGGTTTTCCAAATGCAGGAAAATCAACATTATTATCTGTAGTAACTTCTGCAAAACCAAAAATTGCTGATTATGAGTTTACAACATTAAAACCTAATTTAGGTATTGTAAAATATCGTGACTATCAAACCTTTGTAATGGCTGATATACCAGGTATTATAGAAGGAGCAGCAGAGGGTAAAGGATTAGGATATTACTTTTTACGTCATATAGAGCGTAACTCGATATTACTGTTTTTAATACCTGCAGATGCACCAGATATTAATGCACAATACGAAATTTTGTTAGACGAGCTTAGACGTTATAATCCAGAAATGTTAGATAAAGATCGCATGATTGCAATTTCAAAATCAGATATGTTGGATGATGAACTTAAAGCAGAAATGAAAGCAGAATTAGATAAAGCATTACCAATACCTTACCAGTTTATTTCAAGTGTAGCACAACAAGGATTAACCGAATTGAAGGATACACTTTGGAAAATGCTTAACTAGAGATTGAACTATATTACATAAAAAAAAGCTTCCATATGGAAGCTTTTTTTTATGTATATGGTTTTTGTTTCAGCTTTGTAACACATAACCTATTTTATATAATATCAAGAATTACTCTAAAACCTAGCATTAATCCAATCAGTCATTATTTTTAAAACAATAGGAGAAAAGGTCTCTTTGTTTGTAAAATATTCATCCATAAGACCAGTTTTAGCAGTTTGAAATAAATGGTTATAGCCTTCTAATAATTTAATTGTTACATCTTTATTTTTAGCTGTTTTAAGATGGTTTTCAATTTCAGGTAAATTAATTTCTGGTAAAACTTGTACATCTTTTGATCCGTTTAAAACTAAAATTGGACAAGTCGTTTTTTCAAGATACGGTTTTGGGTCTGTTTTAATAAAAGCTTGTAACCAAGGGTTAGATAGCTGTGTTTTTAATTGTTTGATAGTGTACTCATTTATATAGACTTTAAAAGGACTATCTTCAGTGTCTAATTTATTTTTAAAATTTTGTAAAGCAGTTTCAATAGCAGTCTTTTGTTTTTCAACTTCTGTTTCAGAGAACATTGCTTTATATGCAATAGAGGTTAAAGTGTTATTAAATGCAATACCTTCATCTGTTGCACCTTGTAGTTTTGCTATTTTTTCACTTTGAGACTGTAATATATGTTGACCCTTTGCACCTGGTCCTGCAAGCATGATTATAAAAGCAACATCTGTATTAGTTGAGGCTACAATTGGTGCAATTAATCCTCCTTCACTATGACCAATTAATCCAATTTTTGATGTATCAATATCTGTTCTAGATTTTAAGTATTTTATACCAGATTCTATATCATTTGCTAAGTCAAAAGTGGTTGCTTTAATAAAATCACCTTCAGATTTAGCAATACCACGTTCGTCAAAACGTAATACAGCAATACCGTTATTAGTTAGGTAATCTGCTATAACCCAAAAAGACTTATGATTCATCATTGTACAGTCTCTGTCATGTCCACCAGAGCCATTTATTAAAATGGCTGTTGCAGGATTTTTAATATTTTTTGGCAGTGTCAATGTACCTGCTAATGTTATGCTATCTGCTTCTTTATTTATAAATGTGACCTCTTCAATTATATAATTAAAAGGTGGTTGTGGTGTTTGTGGTTTTTGGGTTTGAGAAAAAGATATGTTTGAGCATATAATTATTAGTACTAGGTTTGTTGTTGTGAAAATTTTCATGATTAATAATTTTTTTTCTATACTTAATCTATTTTGTTCACCTCAATACGCACACCTTCACTGTGACTACTAAATTCTGGAGCATACATACTCTGTATGGTTGTTATTCCATTACTCATATTTCCTGCATTGTTGACGCGTAAATCATATTCAAACACATAAATTCCTTTTGGTAAATAATCAAAAAAGAAGTTGGTTGACGCATCTTTAGTGGCTTCATAATAGCCCAATCCATCTTGGTACTTGTATTTACTAAGCACATTGATAGGTTCTAAACCTGCAGCTCGCATATCTTTCATGTGTACAAATTCCATTGCACGATCACTTCGTAGTTCGATTCTAACTCTTACTAAATCCCCAACTTTTAGTTTAGTATTATTTGTTATGGCAGTAATAATTTCACCTGTATTTGTATTGGTTTTTAAATACAATTGTTTCTTGATTTTTAATGGTGTTTCAGCAGAAGTTATTTTATCTAAGTCTTCAAAATATTGCCAGTATAAACTTCCCCAAGCAATACCGTTACCTTTTTTAGTCAGCTTAACTTCAGCCATTTTAGGAGTAATGTCTTTTCCTGACCAAGAGGTTTTGTAATAACCAGTTCCAGCTTCAATCTTAACGTTTTCTAAGGTTTCTGGTGTTATTTTTTCGCCACCTAAAACTACATCAACCATTTCTGTGACGCTTAACCAATCATTTCCTTGAAGTAGTAATGCATAGACTGCTTCAGTAGTTGCTTTTGTTGTTTTCCACTTATTGGTTTGTTTGTTTTTAAGTAACCATATTTTAAGATTATTGATGTCTTCAAGGTTTTTTACTTCACTTTGTAGTGTTGGACCAGCTTCGGTAAAAGCTTCAATCATTAAGGCTTGTGTCTCGATAGAGGCTTGGTACCAGTAGTAAGAATTGGTGTTTTCTTTCCAATACATTCCTAATTCTTCAGAGGTAATACTATTTTCTTTTAAAGATTTTAAAATTGATTTTGCTGTCTCTTGATCTTCATGTCTATTCATAATCAACGCCATCATTCCCTTAGCATATAAAGGACGTTTTAACCAATAGTTTCTAATTTGTGATAAATAATACTTGTGTATATCTTGATGCTTTTTTGATAATTTATACTCAGGAAAAAAACTTCGCATATATAAATAATGTAATTGCGTATAGCTTAAATGGTCTTTGGTATAATCTACATCATTGGTGAATTTTGTTAAATCATTATATTCTTTTTCAAATTTATTATCTAAAAAGTCTAATGCTTTTTTTACCATATCAGTAATATCTTCCTCTTTATCACTAACCACATTAAGTTTTTTAAGGTGACCAAAACCAGTTATAATGTGTTGTGTAATGAAGCGATTAGCATGATAGTTTCCAAACCAAGACCAGCCACCATTATCCATTTGGTTGTTTTGTAGTTTTTTTCTAGCACGATTTAACTCATTGGTCATTTTATTTAAATCAAATAATAAAGCCATTCGTTTTTTCTGTTCCGTTTCACTTTGTGCATCACGTAGCCAAGGTGTTTCTTGAATTAAAATGGACTTTAACTCTTGATTTTTTTCTAAATTACTAAGTAAAGCATCCGTGTTTTTCCATTGGTTAAATACCGCTTTAATTCTTGGGTTGCTATTAACAATGTGACTAGCTAATGCATTAGCATAAAATCGGCTAAAGGTTTGCTCATTACATTCGTATGGATATTCCATTAAGTATGGTAAAGCTTGTACAGCATACCAAGCAGGATTACTGGTCATTTCTAAGGTTAATTTGTGGTGTTTTAAAGTTGAAGAAGTTGAGGTCTTTAACTTGTCCAATGTAAAAGTTTTACTCTCGTTACTTTTAATCCACATAGGAAGCGTTTCTGTGACTAGCATTCTGTTGGTTAAAACAGGAAGTGCATTTTGTTCGCCATCACTAAAATTACCTGCTTTAGCTAATATTTTATATTGAATTGCACTAATGTTATCAGGAATGTTTAATGTCCACGTGACTTGTGTATTTCCTTTCGCTTTTGCGGAAAACGATTGCTGATTTACAGAGTTTGATAAGTCAGCATCTATAGATTTGCCAGTCAAAGCATCAAACAATTGAAGCACAGCAGTACCTAACACATCCTTTTTACTAAGATTAGAAATTTTTGTGCTAATTTGTATTTGATCACCCTGACGTAAAAAACGTGGCACATTTGGTATTACCATTAAATCCTTTTGCGTCACTGTTTGTAATGTGCTTTTAGCATAATTACCTTGTTTGTCATGAGCAAATAAATTAAGATTCCATTTGGTTAAAGCTTCTGGAGTTGTAAAATTAAAAGAGACATTTCCATCTTTATCGGTTGCTAATTGCGGAAAGAAAAAAGCAGTTTCCTGTAAGTTGGTTCTAGCTTTAACGTTAGAAAAGTCTTCTTTGTCTTCGTTTTTTGTAGTAATTATGACAACTCCGTTAGCACCTTTACTACCATATAATGCAGTAGCTTCATCACCTTTTAAGACTGATATTTCTAATATGTCTTTAGTGTTTAATGAGGCTAAATCTCCATTATAAATTACACCATCAACAATAACTAAAGGGTTGGATAAATCATTTATTGATTCAGCTCCTCTAATATTAATTTCATTACCATTTAGGTAACCTGAACTCATTTCTGAATCTTCAACTTGTATTCCAGAAGCTCGTTCTTCAAGTATATCCATTTCTGCAGCAGGAGCAGCCATTTTTCTGGAAGACTTCATTCTTTTATTAGAACCATAAGCAGCAACAATGACTTCATCTAAAGTATTGTCATCGGTATTCATACTAATATTAATAACATTATCTGCTCCAACTGTTTTTTCAATAGTTTGATAGCCAACATAATTAAAAACTAATATATCTCCTGTTATAGCTTTAATAATATAATCACCATCAAAATCTGTAGTAGTTCCAATAGAGGTTCCTTTAACTATTACATTTGCACCTGGAAGAGGTAATCCATTTTCATCAGTAATAGTTCCAGTAACAAATCCCTTTTTTACTGTATTATCAAAAGAGGTTTTAATTCTGTTTATTCTTAATCTATTTATATATTGTCTGTAAGCCCAGCTATTATTATTCATGGTAAACCCAAACCAATTATACTGATCAAAGTTTTTAGTATTATTAAATTGTGGGTAATTATATTGTCTGTCAACTCTAAAATAGGTGTTGCCAAAACTATTACCATTATTACGATTATAAGACGTGTAATAACTACTTGGTGTAAAGTTGGAATAATTCCAATAGTGAGATTTAAACTCGTCTAAAGAGGCATCGTACATACTTGCTAAAAACTCAGATGCTACTTTTTCGCCTTTTGCACCTTTAATTTTAAAACTCCAAGTCTCGTCTGCTCCTGGTTGTAATTTGTCTCTAAAGGTCAAAGTTTCTATTTCTAAATCGGTTTTTGGATAAGGTACATTAATAGTCATGCTTCTTGCTTTGTAACTATTAAAAGCAGCTAAACTATAATGGATGCCAAATCCACCTAAATCGTTTTTGTTAACAGGTATTGTAATGCTTTTTTTGTTTTGATTTAGGTTTATAATATGGTTTTCTTTTATTTGATAATCACGTTCAATGCTTACAGTAACCGTTATGTTTTTAGCTGCAGTAGCTAAAGTTAACGTGACATTGTCACCAACTTTATAACTGTTTTTATCAGTAGTTACAGTAATTAATTGTTGATCTGCTAGTGCTTTATCTTTGTCTGAAAATAATGTAGTTTTAGCTTTATTTTTAACAACTTGTCCAAACTTGTCTTTAGTTTCAAGCTCTATAATATAAGCTCCAGATAACCATTTTTTAGTGTTTTTTAAATCAATAGTTGTTGATTTTTCTGTGTTAAAGTCAGTCTCAAAAACTAGATTTCCTTTTTTCCAATTTTCTGGTTGATCTTCATTGCTAAATGCATCATGTGGAAAATAATCTTTAAAAGTCTGTTTTGTAAATCCAGGATAATCTGGTGCAGTCCAAGGTCTGTCTCTTAGTACGTTGTTAGGAGCCTCTAATTTATAAATTTTCAAGGTTCCTTTTGCTGCAACAAACTGACCATTTAAGTTTTGTGTTGTAATGGTAATTTGATTGTCTTTTTTTGATTTATCAATACTTGAATTAACAATAATGTTTGCTGTTAGTGCATGGTAACCAACTCTAACTGTCGTTTCTGTACTTCTAGTTTCACCATTAATATCTGTAACATCTGCAAAAACTTGATAGCTGAAAATTGGTAAATTTGCTTTGTCAGATTTTAAGTCAGGTATGGCTTTAAATACAATATTATAATTCCCATTTGCGTCTGTAGTAGTTTCACCATGAGTGATTTCTTGTGACTCACTAGTTGTATAATTAGGTCTAGACCATCTGTGCCAAGTAGGATATTGTACATTCCTAACCACACGATATATTACTTTTGAATTAGTAATTTTTGAGCCTGCAAATGCAATAGCTTCACCAGTTACAGTAACACTATCGTTGACTTTTATAGTTTCGGTAATGGGTTTAAAGTTAGTCTCAAATTTTGGACGTTTATATTCTTCTACAGCAATAGATGTGTTTCCATACACGTTATTATTACTAACTTGAATACTAAAATTACCAGTTAAACCATCGTTAGGTAAAATAAACTCGCCAGAAACAGACCCAAAATCATTGGTTGTTAAATTTAATGTGCTTACTTTTTCGCCATTAGTATTATATAAAGTAACGTCCACTTTTTTGTTAGTCATTACCTCAGTTTTATCGTTTTTGTTTTTTAAAGCTATCGCTTTAAAATAAACGGTTTGTGAAGGTCTATAAATACTGCGATCTGTAAAAATAAAAGCACGATAATTAGTGTCGTTGTTTTTGTCTTTTTTGTAATATCTGTTTAGATAATAATCGCCAAAACATCCAGTATCTGATTTTGTGTCTACTGTAAGAGCTATTTGATTTCTATTATATTCAGTAGTTTTATTAATAAAGATAATTCCTTTAGAGTTAGTTGTGGTTTGGATTGTTTTTAAAAATTCATCACGATATTTATAATCAATACTAACTTTTGCATTAGCTAAAGGCTTCCCGTTATTGCGATTGATTACTTGGTAAAATTCTTGATTTTGATCCTCATAATTTACAATAGCTATGTTGGTAGCTTGTGTTAATGTAGTTGCAAAAAAGTTATTTTCTAAGTCTGTAGATTGTCCAACAATTAGATAAAGACCGTTATTTAATTTTGGTACTAAAACTTCGGTAGTGTGTTGTTGGTAATCGTTTTCGTTTTTTAAATTAGAATTCCAAGTGGTTTCAATTTTAAGCTTTTTTATAAAGGCTTTCTTTTCATCTTCTTTATATATATCCGAAAATTCATCTCGTTGTTTTCTTGTTAATTTATAAGCATCAAACGTTATATTCTCAACGTTTTTATAATTTACTAAAAATCTAGAATGTGTGTTGTTTGGTACAAATTGTTCTGCTGTAATATTTAAAGAAGGATAAAGTAATTGCGTTTTTAGTGTTTTGCATAATTGGGCTCCTTTACTATCAGGAAAGTCGTTTATTACTTGTTGACATAAATTAATAGCCTCTTTAATTTTAAATCTAACTTCAGGATTACTGTCTTTATTATAAGCAAAACCTTGCTGAGCAAATAATGAAGCTATTTTAAAATTGTATAAAGCAGAGACTTGGTGTGTTTTGTATTGGTTGGCTTCGGTTTTAAGGGCTTGTAGGTATAGGTCGTCTTTATTGTCTAAAACAGCATTATTGTAAACGTAATCTAGTCGGCTTATATTAACTTCGGTTAAGGCAAGAGGAGTCTTGTCTTTTAAATGAAATTTAATCAAGTTTTGGTAGACTTTTAGACCTTGTATTTGTAAAGATGTAGTGTCTTTAGAGGTTATTTTAAATTTGGTGAAAGCATTAGCATTGCCCAATAATTCTGGATTATCAATTGAAAATTTATAAGCAGGCTGAGTGATTTGAGTCTCTGAAGTGCCATAAAAGGTTAACGCATTATGACTTAAAAAATCAAAAAGGGTTGGTCTGTATACTTGACTATCTTTTCCTTTTGTAATAATAGCATCAAATTTGGATGTTGGTGTTTGTTGTAATATTAATCCGTTTTGTAAAGATTGGTCATACAACGTTTTTATTTCAAAAAATAAAGTGTTTAAATCCCATGTTCTAAAATCAATTTGGTCTGCTTTTTCTTCAGTTTTTGTACGCCTGTAAAATTTATATCTATTTTGGTTAAAATACTGCCAGTATAATGTAGCCAACATGTTTTGAAGTACATTTTTTGTTGGTGCTTGACTGTTATTTATTTCGGTTTTAAAATTATTAACAACACTAAGTTGCGCATCTTCTTCAAGTAATAAAGCAAATTTGCTTTTAAAAAGCAGTACTTTAATGCGTTGGTCTGTATTGTTTTCGGCAACAGCCTTATTATATATATTATCAACTATTTTAATAGCACTTTTTGGTAAACCATTAATTTCATGCGTTTCTACCTGATGCCATAAATTGGAATAGTTGTTGTTTTGAGCATGTGACGTAGCAAAAAGTAAAATCATTAAAAGTGTGGATATATGCTTCATTTTGTTAATTTTTAAGCAATATACTTTAGTATTTGATGTTGTTAAAGTACAATTGCGTAAAGTGTACGTTTGAATGAGTAACGTGTTACGGATTTAAAGTTAGTTAATATTTTTTCAATTAAATCAAAAACAATACCAATAGAATACTATTTTTGTAAACCTTTAATATTCAATATGAAATCACTATTATTTGCCTTATTATTACCTATTGCTATTTTTGCTCAAAGTACAGTAGATTTAGGAGAAGGCTACATCAATAAAAAACAATTTAGTAAAGCTGAAAAGGTTTTAAACGCTTTTGTAAAGTCTAATTCTGATAATTTAAAAGCAATTGAGTTGCTAGGCGATGCATATGGACATCAAAAAAAATGGGACGAAGCTGCTGCAGAATATAAAAAGTTAATCAAAGCCAAGCCAAAAACTGCTAATTACCATTATAAATATGGAGGTGCCTTAGGGATGAAAGCTTTATCTGTTAGCAAAGTTTCTGCTTTGGGTATTATAGGAGATGTTAAATCGTCTTTTTTAAAAGCAGCCGAATTAGATTCAAATCATATTGAAACGCGTTGGGCTTTAGTGGAATTGTATATGCAATTACCAGGAATAATAGGAGGAAGCAAAAGTAAATCTTTAAAATACGCTAACCAATTAGAGGCTTTGTCAAAAGTAGATGGTTATTTAGCAAAAGGTTATATTTATGAATATGATGATGAGCCAGAATTAGCCGAAAAATATTATTTAAAAGCTATTAAAGTTGGAGGCTCTTTAACCTGTTATGAAAAATTAACTGCTTTATATGAAAAAGAAAAACAACCAGAAAAAGCAATAACCAATATTGAAGCTTCACAAATTAAACATCAACGTAATAGTTTACATTATCAAATAGGAAAAGTGTGTGCAGATTACAATGTGCAATTAGATAAAGGTAAACAATGTTTAGTGGTGTATTTACAAAACCACTCTGCAAAAGATGGTGTTCCTAAAGCTTGGGCTAATTACAGATTGGCACAGATTTATAAACATAAAAGCGATACTACAAATGCTTTAAAATACATTAATTTGGCTATTGCCGAATTACCTAAAATAGAAGTATTTCAGGATTTTAAAGAAGATTTATAGTATATCACAAAAAAGGTTTTACTTGTTCAAGTAATTATTATCTTTGAATACTCTACAAAACAAGGATAATGAATGTACATTTTATAGCTATTGGTGGAAGTGCGATGCACAATTTAGCACTAGCATTACACAATAAAGGTTACCAAGTTACAGGAAGTGATGATACTATTTTTGAACCTTCTAAATCTAGATTAGACGCTAAAGGATTATTGCCTGAAGCCTTTGGATGGTTCCCAGAAAAAGTAACTGCTAATTTAGATGCGATTGTACTTGGTATGCATGCTAAAGCTGATAATCCTGAGCTTTTAAAAGCACAAGATTTAGGTTTAAAAATATACAGTTATCCTGAGTTTTTGTATGAGCAATCTAAACATAAAACAAGAGTTGTAATTGGTGGTAGTCATGGTAAAACCACTATCACTTCAATGATTTTACACGTGATGCATTACCATGATCGTGATGTAGATTATATGGTTGGTGCACAACTAGAAGGGTTTGATGTGATGGTAAAGTTAACAGAGGATAACGATTTTATTGTTTTAGAAGGTGATGAGTATTTAAGTAGCCCAATTGATAGACGTCCAAAGTTTCATTTATATAAACCTAACATTGCATTGTTAAGCGGAATTGCTTGGGACCACATTAATGTGTTTCCTACGTACGATAATTATGTTGAGCAATTCAGTATTTTTGTAGATAGCATTGTAAAAGGAGGAAGTATTAATTATAACGAAGAAGACGCTGAAGTAAAACGTGTTGTTGAAGCTTCAGAAAATCCTATACGTAAAATTGCTTATCACACACCTGAGTATACTGTTGAAAATGGCGAAACTTTGCTGGAAACTCCTGAAGGACCAATGCCAATTGAAATTTTTGGACAGCATAATTTAAATAATTTAGCAGGAGCAAAATGGATTTGTCAACATATGGGAATTGACGAAGATGATTTTTATGAAGCGATTTCAACTTTTAAAGGAGCCAGTAAACGTTTAGAGAAAATAGCAGAAAGTAATACTAGTGTTGCATACAAAGATTTTGCACACTCGCCAAGTAAAGTAAAAGCAACAACTAACGCTGTTAAAGAACAGTATAATAACAGAACTTTGGTTGCTTGTCTAGAGCTACATACTTATAGTAGTTTAAATGCAGAGTTTTTAAACGAATATAAAGGCGCTTTAGATGCTGCAGATGTTGCAGTTGTATTTTACAGTCCTCATGCTGTAGAAATTAAAAAATTAGACCACGTCACAGAAACACAAAT
The DNA here is from genome assembly GCF_016785945.1 of Olleya sediminilitoris. GTDB lineage: Bacteria > Bacteroidota > Bacteroidia > Flavobacteriales > Flavobacteriaceae > Olleya > Olleya sediminilitoris. The sequence continues at coordinate 33,385 of NZ_JAEMEF010000010.1, forward strand.
AGCAGACGCCTTTAAGCGTGACGATTTAATTATATATACTAATCCAGACGATTTTAAAGACTATTTATTCTCTCAAAATTTTAATAATAAATCATTATTATTAATGAGTAGTGGTAATTATGGAGGTTTAAATTTTGATGAGGTAAAAGACTTGATACAGTAATTTTACTGAATGATAATTACTGTTCTTTTTTAGCTTTTTCATACAGTTCAACACATTGTTTTTCAAAATCAAAATTAATTTGATCACTAAAACAGTAAAGGTATGTGTCCGTAAAAACCATAGTAGCTTTTATAGTAGGCAGTTTGTTTAGTTTATCATTTTTGAAATAATAAAAATCACCAATGTATGTGTTGGTAAGTAGATTAATACTTGATTTTCCGCTACCATCACGCACAGCTTCGCCATAAGTTGTACTACTTAAATCGTAGTCAGTGCGACTTATTTTTATTAGTTGCATTTTCTTTTCTTTAGGATTGTAGGTAAATGTGTTTATCCAACCAGAACGATCATAATCATTCCAAAACTCAAAACCATCTTTAGTGTCTACTAGTGTGTTTCCAAAATTTAAGCTTCTAATTTTAAAGCTTGATACCCTTTGGTAGTTATTTGATGACAGTACACTAAATAATTTTTTGGCTTCAGAATCTATAAATACTGTGTCAATCCATTTATCTCCATCAAAATCCTTGATGATTTTTCTTGTAGATTGTGCATTAACTAATGAAACAATTAATAATGCTATTATGGTAAAAAACTGTTTCATAAAGTTATTGTTTTAAGTCTTATTACATTTAAATTAATTGGAAAGCTCATAAATAATATCTCCTCCAAATAATAAGATAGAGCAAATTATTACATAAAGTAACACATATAGTAACGCTCTTGTTAGGTAATAAGTTGTTTTATTAGTCTGTTTTTTAAGGAAGAAATGATTGATCAGCAAAAAAATAATTCCAGTTAATAAACCAGTAGGAGGCGCAATGTAATATAATCCAAAAACCTCTACAGTATTATCTTCGACATACAAATAGAATATAAAAATAGAAAATGCTACTGATAAAAGAATAAACAATAGGTACTTGAGTGCTTTTTTCATGCTTATCCTTTATAGCCTGGATTTTTACCAGAACTAAAACTACTTTTTAATCCTTCTTCTACTTTGTCCCATAATCTTGTATGACTTAAACCATGAGAGACTGTTGCAAAGTGAGCTAAACTTCCTATTACTGGTGGTAATGGTGGGTTTTTTTCTTCATCTTCTCTGTTTTTTTCTTTCTCTTCTTTGACTATGGTTTCCCATTGTTGTTTAGAGATGTTGTTTATAGCAATTAGATCAGAGTTAAATTTTAGTTTAGCAGCTTCAGTAAATGCATCTGGAGTCTTATTTTTATCTTTTTTAGATTTTTCTTCTTTAGGCTTATCTTGTGGAGCTATTAAATGTGCTTCATATTTTTTTATTAATTTGGTATAGTTAGGAAGATAATCTCTTCTCAATTTTTTAAATTCGTCGTCAGCTTCATCTTTAAATAATAAATCTGCCCACCATAGTGCAGTACCTTTATCTTCAATAGATTCGCTAGATATTATTTGACTGACTAATATGATTAAAAACTCTTTAAGGTTTCCGTCTTCAATACTTTTTTCGGCACTTGATACAAATTTTTCAAACTTAGATTTTAATCCTCTTGAGTGATATACATCCTCTTCAGTTATAGGTACGTCAATGACATCAAACTTTCCGTTAATTTGGTCTTTTGGATCCCAAGACGTATTATCAATAGTGTCTGTAACTCCTGCTTGTTCTGTAAATATTCTTTCTAATAACCCTAATAAATAAGCATCTTCAAGACCTTTGTCAATAAAAAGTATTTTATTGATCACCTTTAAAGGCCTTTCCATGTTTAAATCAGTTATCAAATCTGTAGTCTCAAACGTGTCACTAAAACTATTACTTATGCTGTCAGCAGCTTTTCCTAAGTTATCTTTAAGTTGTCCCCAAAAACCTTCCTCTTCACTACTACTATTAATGTTTTCTATTTTTTGTTGGTATTGAGTAACTCTATTGTTTAGTCTTGTTTTTGCTGTTGGAATCCAAGATTTTAAGTCTGTTAGAAGTTTGGTTATTTCAGCTTTTTCTGTACTTAAATTTTTTAATTCAGGATTATTAATCATTGTAATGATTAGATCTAAAATATCATTTACGCTATCTAGTAACAATGATACTCTTTGCCATATTAATACACCATGTTTAGAATCGCTAACAATAGATATTGAAGTTAAAGGAGCAAAAACACCAGAAGACATAATTAAGTCTATTCTTTGTTTGGATTTATAAAACTCGTAAGCATTAAAGCCATGTATTAATTTTTCTAAATTATTTAAAGAGAAATCTGCTACAAACCTTTGTGTGATGTCGTAATCGTTATGAACATTAATAATTTGGCAATCTTCATGTAATTTGGCATGGTTAAGCTGGTGTTTTTCTTTAAAAAACGGAGTTGATAAATAGGTTATGCTTTTTACTTCCCATAGTTTAGGAAAACGACTGTCGGTCGTTATTAATTCGGTAAATTGATTGATAACATTTCCTCCATGAGAATGTCCAATTAAATGCAAATGTGTTTCTTTGTTTTTAAATTTAGGATACTCTCTTGTCATTAAATCTAGCAACCTTTCGGCAGCTTTATTTCTTTCATCTTGACTATTATCTCCACTCCAACTAAAAAAATTGGCTTCAATATTTAAGTCATGAAATTGTGGTTTTAGTTCTAAAACTTTTCCCCAAAGATTGTCTTTACTAGCTTTCCAATAATTATGGTTTGCTTGATGGTTTAAAGCCGAAATATTAACTGGATCTTGTGTTCCTGCTACAAACATGATAATATCTGTAGGGCTAACAACTACAACGTCTAAAGTTTTAGTTACGCCATCTTCAAATTCTAATTTAAAAGTATTTACTGCCATTTTATTGTATGTTGATAACGTCTAATTCTATTTGTTCTAAATCATTATTGATAACGTAATTACTTAATTTATCATTATCAAGTATTTGTCCACCATATTTAAAATCGTGAGATTTATCATTTAAATGAATGGTAATACTGTCTCCAATTCGGTTTTTTGTTTCAATATTTAAAATGATTTTTTCTCCTGTTTTGTATTCATCAAGTTCATTACCTTCAACATCAGTAACAAAATAACGTGTTACTTCTTTTTCTTCCTCTTGTCTAGTTGTTGTTTCAATTTCTACAAAAGGATTATCAGGATTCCAAGGTTCTTCGTGTATAACACCTCTCATTTTCATTATTCCCCAGCCAATAGAAATATTCATGTGCAATGGTAGGTTGTTTACAGCATTAAAGGACTCTTGTAAGTCTAATATTTGTGCGTTTGCAAATTCCATTTTAAACATGGTGCTTACACCATCACGTTTGTAAAAGACAATTTCGCCTTGACATTTACTTGTAGGAGAAAACATGCTTTCATAAAAAAAAGTGTCATCTGATGTAGATTCAATAGCAAATTCAAGTTTATGACCAATACTTCTGGATACAGGACGTCCATTAATATCTGCTAGCTTACTATATACTTGGTTTACGTTAAGTATATTCCTAACTTGATTATCTATAAATAGTTTGGCAAGAAAACTCATATTTAAAACTTTTAAATAAATGTACAAAAAAAGAGTGTTATATCGAATATCATTCGGTTAATAATTAAACAATAGTCAATTAAAATAATAATACCATTAATTAGCGCTACCTTTGCATTAAATAAAAGAGGTAACCTAATACATAGTGTTTATCTCAATAAACAGTATTTATGTCATTTCAATCTTTAGGCCTATCTGAAGCCTTACTAAAAGCAATTAGTAAAAAAGGATACACTACACCAAGTCCAATTCAAGCAAAAGCAATACCTCCAGTTTTAGAAGGTCATGATGTTTTAGCGTCTGCACAAACCGGAACTGGTAAAACAGCAGGTTTTACATTACCATTATTACATATATTATCAGAAAACCCTAAACAAAAGTTTAGACCAATTCGTGCGTTAATATTAACGCCAACACGTGAGTTAGCAGCACAAGTCTATGCTAATGTAAAAGAGTATAGCGAGTTTTTAAACTTGCGTAGTGCTGTGATTTTTGGAGGTGTTAATCAAAAACCGCAAGCAGCAACAATACGCCAAGGTGTGGATGTTTTAGTAGCAACACCTGGTCGTTTAATTGATTTAGAAAGTCAAGGTTTACTATCGTTAAAACGTGTCGAGATTTTTGTTTTAGATGAAGCAGACCGTATGTTAGATATGGGATTTTTACGTGATATTGAACGTGTCATGAAGCTAATGCCAGACAAACGTCAAAACTTAATGTTTTCGGCAACATTCTCTAAAGACATTAAAAAATTAGCACAAGGTATTTTAAATCGTCCTGTTCAAGTTGAAGCCACTCCAGAAAACTCAACAGTTGATGCAATTAAGCAAAAAATTTACCGTGTAGCAAAAGCTAAAAAAACAGATCTAATTATCAAGCTAATAACAGATGGTAATTGGAAGCAAGTTTTAGTTTTTACACGTACAAAACATGGAGCCAATAAACTAGTCAAAAAAATGATTAGTGATGGTATTAAAGCAGCAGCAATCCATGGAAATAAAAGTCAAGGTGCACGTACTAAAGCTTTGGCTGGTTTTAAAAGTGGAAGCATTAGTGTTTTAGTAGCAACTGATATTGCTGCACGTGGTTTGGATATTCCGTTATTACCTCATGTTATTAATTACGAAATTCCTAATATATCAGAAGACTACGTTCATAGAATTGGTCGTACAGGTCGTGCAGGAGCCAATGGTGAAGCTATAAGTTTAGTTAGTGCAGACGAAACTACTTTTTTACGTGATATCCAAAAGTTAATAGGTATGAAATTACCTGTTGAGATTTTAGAAGGGTTTGAACCAGATCCAAATGCGTCAACTGCACCTATTAAACCAGGACAAAACAGACGTAATCAATCAAGAAATAATAAGCCTAAAGGCGAAAAAAATAAATCTAAATCTAATACTACTTCAAATTCTGGTGGTCGCAACAGAAGCCGAAATAGAAATAGAAGTAACGATAGACGATCTAATAGCTAAATAAAAGATGACACAAAATTTAAAAAATAAAATTATTGAAGTTTGTGATAAAAAAATAGCTCAAAAAGGAGATACTGTTGGTGTCTCCTTTTATGCGTTTTTTAAAAATAAAAACGACAACCCAGAGTTGTTAATGGAGGCTGCAACTTGGTGGATACAAACACACCAATTAGATCATTTTGAAAAAGCAGTCAAGATTAAACGTTTAATAGAAAACAGTTAAATGGAAACTCAAAAAAACAACCCTTTACATGGTGTTAAGTTAGAACAAATTGTAACTGACTTACAAGTACATTACGGTTGGGAATATATGGGACACGTTATTAATATAAAATGTTTTAATGATAATCCGTCTGTAAAATCTAGTCTTAAATTTTTGCGTCGTACACCTTGGGCTAGAACTAAAGTAGAAAACATGTATTTAAATTACTTGAAGAAAAATACTAAGTAGTTTTTTGAATGGTAAATTATTTTGTGTTTCAAATTAGCTAACATATAATTTTGGATTTTTAATTAACTATTTAATATAAAAAAAAAACAGACCTTTTAAGATAAAAGGTCTGTTTTTTTTTTAGTTTATGATATTTGACATAATATTCAAATTTGAAGATTCAATTAAGTCATCTACAATATTGTGCCCAGTAAATCTAGTGAAGAAGACTGCTGTTGTTTTATATGTACCTACAGGTAAATTACCAATTATTTGTACATTTACATTAGCACTTTCTCCAGGTGCTAAACCACCTCCAATTAAGACTCTTGTTGCAGTAATTAAATTTGTGTTGATATCAGGAACTTTATTTTCATACATAGTTGCTGATTGATATTCGATTTTATGATTCCCTATATTTTTCCATCTTGTAATACCAGTAAAATATTCTGATGAATTTGATGTGATTATATCAGGAGTAGTAAGATCAGGATTTTCAATTTCTACTGGGTTTTTGACGTCAACAAATACATTAGTCCATTTTATTCTATTGTTTGCATCATCTCTCATTACAATAATAAATCTTTTTGGGTAGGAAAAATTAAAACTAATTTCACCAGTCGGATATGGTGTATCAACGTTTATAATAGAAATAGACGAATCTTGAGTGTAAAATACTTCCTCAGCATCAAATGTAACTGTTGGTGTTAGGTCTGAAAAATCAGTTCCAGCTGGAACAAATAAATATATATCTTCTTTGTCAACATTAGTTACTCTTCGTTCTATGATAACATCATCTGTTAGTTGTGAGTTTTTAATACCCTCAAATCTGAAATCTGTTACAGTTAATGTCGAAAGTGTTGATGTTGCTTCGTGTTCAATCGTTACTGTGTAGTGTAATAGTTCTTCTGTTTCATCTAAAACATTTACTATAGTATGAATTTGGCTTTGTGTTTCATAATTTAGATTGGTGTTTTGTCCTGGTAAAATATTGAATTTACTTAAATTTAACTCGTTTGATGTGATAGCAGAAGCAATTCCATTTAGAGAAATTGTATTTGAAATTATAATATTAATCTCACCATAATTTGTTTCCTGATTATTTACAATTGTAGGTTGTGTAATATTAATTGAAACAGGTGTTATTCCTAGTAAAGGGAAGTCTAATAATCTAGCATCTTCAATGTTTATTACATCTTGACTTTGTTCAGGGGTTTGTTGAGGGGCTTGTTCTTGGGGTGATTCATCGCTACTACAATTTGTAAAAATTATAGTGATTAATGTAAGAATTAAAGTTATTGATGTTTTTCTCATAATTGATTTGTGACAATTGTTAGGGTTTTAATTAGAATATTAAATGGTTAAAGAATCTTTTTTTTTAAGTTTAAACATAGTCAAATCTACATTGTTAACTTAGACTTTTGTTTAATTTAATGTTATGAATTAGTGTCTATTTGAGTTTCTTTTTTTAATTAAAAGTCAGTTGCAAAATTGAAATATTAATAAATGTCTTTAGAAGAGTTTACTTGGGTTTTATCCTTTATTGTTATCGTTTATAGATCTGAATAGAAAAAACATTTTATAAGCTTGGATTGTAATGACTCTAATTTTACTATTAAATTTTTGCGTGTACACCTTGGGCTAGAACTAAAGTAGAACACATGTATTTAAATTACTTGAAGAAAATAGTAAGTAGTTTTTGGAGGAGTAGCTTTTAGTTGTTCGTGGTTTTATCCGTCTTTGTGTAAAGAGTTTTCCAAAGAAGAACAGACGTTAAAACATATAGCAGTCTTTTGATTAAGCAATAAGGCATAATTATTTTTTTACTGTGTTACTTACAATTATTTGTCAGTAAATCTTCAAACTTTAAAACAACAATTTCTTGATTTTCATCTTGTGATACTGAAACAAAAATGTAAGTGTCATTCAAGTATCTTATCTTAAAGTCAGTATTTTTACTATAAATACTATTAATCCTACATTCGATAAATTCCAGGTTTTTAAAGTTTTTCGGGAGAATAAATTCATTTCTAAATTGACCAATAATGCCTAATATAGGTATTAGTAAGAATTTAAAACTTAATATAAAGACTATCGTTCCAATAATTATTTTTTTTGGAGATTCATTGAATTCTGTGGTTTTAGATGAATTTGAATCGCTTTTTTTCTCGTTTGTAAGGCTTTGTTCCAATTTATTCACGAGTTTATTAATTAAAGGGATGAATCTGAGAATGTTAATGATTCCAAAAATAAGATTGATTAATAATCCAATTACAACTATGGCGATAATAATGGTTAATAATAGAATAAAAAGTGAATTTTCCTCAACTATTGATTTTTGTTGTGGTATCAAAATAATGTAAATTATGTACCAAATAACACCAGATATTACAAATAAATAAACAATCTTACCAATAATCCGTTTTGTGTTTAAATTACCTGGTTTTTCCAATTTACCGCTTACAAACCTCATTAACCCGAGTCTAATCGCAAAATAAATCATCGTTAAAACAAAAAGAGAAAGTAGTCCGTCTGCAATAACTTGAGTTACGGAAAAAAAGCGAATATATGAAGGAGAAATTATTAATAGCTCCCATATTTGCCAAATTCCTCCTATCAAAGTAGGTACTAATACTATTATATTTAGATGTTCTTTTAGCCAATTCGAATGCTTGCTAATTGAGGAAGAAGGTTTGTCTTTTTTCATATTTGCATTAGAATCTTTTTTAATATCAAGTAATATTTCACAGATTTGATGTAGTTTTAATACTTCTACAACCCTCATTAATAGACTTATATCTGACGTTAAACGAAGTTAGTATAAAATTCTGAGAAAGTAATAAATTATTGTAACTGTCTCAAACCTTCATAAATAACTATGCTTACAGCATTGGCTAGGTTTAAACTTCTAATATGTTTGCTGTAAAGTGGTATTTTATAAAGAGAATCAGAATGTGTTTTAATGATATTTTTATCTAATCCAACAGATTCTTTTCCGAAAACTAAAAACTGATTGTCTTCAAATGGAATTTCCCAATGAGATTTTGTTCCGTGACTAGAGAAGAAAGCAAATTTTTCGTTTTTATTAGTTTCAAAAAAATCTTCTTTTGATTCATACATTACAACATTTAAATGTTTCCAGTAATCTAATCCAGCGCGTTTTAAACGTTTGTCACTTAATTCAAAACCAAAAGGTTTAACTAAGTGTAATGTGCTTCCAGACGCTAAGGCTAGTCTGCCTATGTTTCCTGTATTGTTTGGTATTTCTGGTTCTATTAAAACAATGTTTAACATATTTATTTTTTAGTTAATGTGACAATTATTAATCTAACTAACAACACCCAAGGAAGTCCATGTAAGACCACGTCAAACCAATCTTTTAGTTGCATACCATTGGCTCCTCCAGCAATCCATTTAATTTTGCCCCAAATGTGTGGTTCCGGAAAAAAAGGAGCTAATCCAAGAGTTAAACACAATAGTATTATTAGTCTAAAATCGTTAAGTAGTTTCATAAAAAAAATGCCTATTCAAATATACTGAATAGGCATTAAATATAAAGCTATTTTTAAATTAGCTAATCGTTTTATTTTGTTGTTTTTTGATAGTTGCTTTATCAATATCAAAATCGTTTGTATCCATTTTTGTGTTCGCTGTTGGATTTGTTGGATTAGTTTGTTCAACAGTAGTTTTAAATTTCTTTCTATCTTTTATCATTCCCATAATTTATTTTTTTTGGTTCGTAATAAAGATACTGTTTACTTAAGCTATTGTCTCACAAGGCTTAGTTAAAGTCTTTAGCCTAAGTGTTAAACTCTCTTAAAAGGTTACTTAAGTATCATTTTCATTTCAATCATCCTGTTTTTAAACCCTTTTTTTTGATACGCTTTTATTGCAGACTCGTTATCACTATAAACTTCAAGTCTAGTTTCAAAAATATTTAAACTAATAGACCATTGTTTTAGTTGCTCGATTATATCTTGAATTATACCTTGACCTCTAAATTTTGGATCTACATACATAAAACCCATATAAGTATATGTGTCAATGTTATGATACGGTTTAGCTTTAACAACTTTTGCATATCCACAGGCTATTAAATGGTTGTTTGTTGTCGCAACAATTAATTTAGTGTCATTAGACTGTATTAAATAATCTAAGTCATAGTAAGTACAATTTTCTTTTAAAACGGAATCAAATGGACGTTCATAGGCAATTAATTGTTGTTCAAATTGTAATAATTTTGGTTTATCTTCCAAAGTTGCTTCTCTAAACGTAATTGCAGCCATACTTGAATTTTATTTTAAAATAGAATCTGTAAAATTGTCAATATTGGTATTGCCATGTTTTGTTAAGTGTTTTATAAATGCACTACCAATAATTGCTCCTTTAGCGTATGTTGTAGCTTGAGTAAATGTTTTATTGTCAGAGATACCAAAACCTACTATTTGTGGATTTTTTAGTTTCATGTCTGCAATACGTTTGAAGTAGTCGGTCTGTTCTGTTCCAAAACCAGAGCTACTTCCCGTAACGCTTGCGCTACTTACCATATAAATAAAACCGTTAGAGATCGAATCAATAAAGTTAATACGCTCTACGCTAGTTTGTGGAGTGATTAAAAAGACATTTATTAAACCATATTTTTCAAAAATAGTTTTGTATTGTTCATTATAAACATCTACAGGTAAATCCGGAATGATTAAACCATCAATACCGATGGCTTGACATTTTTTACAAAAAGCTTCAACACCATATTGTAACATAGGGTTGAAATAGCCCATTATTATTAAAGGAATAGAGACCGTTTTTCTGATGTCTTTAAGTTGATTGAATAACGTGTCTGTTGTCATTCCGTTTTTTAAAGCTTGTGTAGAGCTAGCTTGTATTGTTGGCCCATCTGCCAATGGATCGCTAAACGGAAGTCCAATTTCTATCATGTCTACTCCGTTTTTTTCAAGGTCTTCTATAATCGAAACAGTGTCGTTTAGTGTTGGATATCCAGCTGAGAAGTATATGCTTAATAGCTTTTTGTCTTCTTTTAGTTTTTGATTTATTCTGTTCATTTTTAAATGAATTTTTTTGTTTCCTGTGAGATGCTGAAACGAGTTCAGTATGACGTTTTGTTTGTAATTTGCTTTGTTATTAAGTTACGTCAATCTGAACTTGGTTCAGATTTACATTGTTAGTGTTTTTAGGGTTGGATTTTGTTCTTTAATTAAATTTAGTTTCCATTCCTTTTTCCAATTTTTAATTTGTTTTTCTCTCAATATAGCTTGATTAATATCGGTGAATATTTCGTAGTAAATCAAATCTTTTAAATTATATTTTTTTGTAAACACCGAACCAATTCCGTTTTGATGTTCAGTAATTCTCTTGTTTAAATCTGTTGTTAGGCCTACATAAAATGTTGTTCTGTACTTATTGGTGATTATGTAAGTGTAGCTTGTTTTCATTGTTATGAGATACAGGAACTAGTTTTGTTATTTTTTGACTCTTCTAGTGAGATACTGAAACAAGTTCAGTATGACGTTGTGTTTGTGATTTGCTTTGTTATTAAGTTACGTCAATCTGAACTTGTTTCAGATTTACATTATTTTAGTGTTGCAATTGCAGTGTTTATTGTGTTGTTTTTATTTTCTTGTGAGATACTGAAACGAGTTCAGTATGACGTTGTGTTTGTGATTTACTGTGTTATTAAGTTACGTCAATCTGAACTTGTTTCAGATTCACATTAGTTTTGCTAATTGTTTCGCGTTAAGGATTGAAAGGTCTGTCTGAGCTCCTCGCAGAGAGCGAGCCTTGAAAGCCTGCCCCTTGTGGTAACGCCCAAATATTACAGTTTAAAATAATCTATATAATTTTGTAAATCTTTATCACCACGTCCTGATAAATTAATAACAACTACGTCGTCTGGATTAAACTTTTTGTGATCAAATACTGCAAATGCATGCGAGCTTTCTATTGCTGGAATTATACCTTCTAATTGACTTAATTCTAATCCTGCTGTCATGGCTTGATCATCTGTGATAGATATAAACTCTGCACGACCAGTTTTATATAAATGTGCATGCATTGGTCCAACACCTGGATAATCTAATCCTGCTGAAATGGAATATGGTTCTGTGATTTGTCCATCGTGAGTTTGCATTAATAGGGTTTTACTTCCGTGAATGATACCTTCTTTACCAAGGACGGAAGTTGCAGCACTTTCTCCGGAATGAATCCCTTTTCCTGCTGCTTCAACAGCTATAAGGTTAACATCTGTATCGTCTAAATAGTGATAAAAAGCTCCTGCTGCATTACTACCACCTCCAACACAGGCTATAACATGGTCTGGTTTTTCACGACCTTCTTTATCTTTTAATTGCCATTTGATTTCTTCTGATACGACTGCTTGAAAACGTGCCACCATATCTGGATAAGGATGTGGTCCAACCACACTACCAATAATGTAATGTGTGTCTACAGGATTATTAATCCAATCTCTAATGGCTTCATTTGTTGCATCTTTTAAGGTGCGACTTCCAGATAATGCTGGACGGACTTCTGCACCTAGCATTTTCATTCTGGCAACATTTGGTGCTTGACGTGCTATGTCAATTTCTCCCATATACACGATACATTCCATTCCCATTAAAGCACATACAGTTGCTGTTGCTACACCATGTTGTCCTGCTCCAGTTTCGGCAATAATACGTGTTTTACCTAAACGTTGTGCCATTAAAATCTGACCAATGGTATTGTTTACTTTATGTGCACCTGTATGGTTTAAATCTTCGCGTTTAAGATAGATTTTAGTATTATATTTTTCGCTTAAGCGTTTTGCAAAATAGAGTGGAGAAGGACGTCCTACGTAATCTTTTAATAATTGGTCAAATTCTTCTTTAAAAGAAGGCTCTGCCATTATTTTTAAATAATTTTGACGTAGCTCTTCTACGTTTGGATATAGCATTTCTGGGATGTATGCACCTCCAAAGTCTCCGTAATATCCTTTGTCGTTAATATTAAAACTCATAATTGTGTGCTATCAATTTTTGTTTAAAGTCGTTTAATTTTGTAGTGTCTTTTAATCCTGCTGCAGTTTCGAATTTACTGTTAACATCAAATCCAAAACATAAGTAAGATTCTGGTCTTTTTAAAAATAACAGTATAGCATCCATTTCTTTTAAACCAATTCCGCCACTTAAAAAATAGGGTTTAGAAGATGGGTAGTTTTTTAATACATTCCAATTAAAGGTGTAACCATTACCACCTGGTTCTTTTCCTTTGGTGTCAAATAAATAATGGTCACAAACCTCTTCATAAGGTTCTAAAACCGAAAAATCAAATTGGTTTTTAATAGAAAACACCTTTATTACAGTGATGTCTAAATCTTTTAAACGTTGACATAGTTCTGGTGATTCCTGTCCATGAAGTTGTACACCTTGTAAATCATGTTTATCTACCTTTCCTTTTATATAGTCAAAAGTCGCATTAACAAAGACTCCAATTTTTTTTATGCTTTCTGGTAATTCTGGAATAATACCATTAAAATAACGTGATGATTTTTCGTAAAAAATGAAACCCATATAATTTGGATTAAGATCTGCAACATCCAAGATGTTGTTCTCATTTTTCATTCCGCATATTTTTAATTTCATAGTCTTAGTTGTTTAATGTTTGGATAAATTGTTTGGCACTTTCACCAGCATTGTTGGTTTTCATAAAATTTTCGCCAATTAAAAAGCCTTTGTAACCAAAAGGTTGTAATGTTTTTATGGCTTGAATGCTGCTAATTCCGCTTTCTGATACTTTAACAAAATCGTTAGGTATTAAATCGCTTAATTGCTTACTGGTCTCTAAACTAACCTCAAAGGTTTTTAGATTACGATTATTAACACCAAGCATATCAAGACTTGGCATTATTGATTTATGTAATTCCGTTTGGTTGTGGACTTCTAAAAGCACATCCATATTTAGACTTTTTGCTAGTTCTGAAAATGTCTTTATTTCTTCTTTAGTTAAAATAGCTGCAATCAGTAAAATAACGTCAGCTCCATAAGCTTTAGCTTCAATAATTTGGTAGATATCTATGATAAACTCCTTTCTTAATAAAGGTAAATTACTACTAGCTCTTGCAGTTAGTAAATCGTCTAGGCTTCCTCCAAAATATTTTCCATCGGTAAGCACAGACATACCACAAACGCCAGCATCTTGATAACCTTTGGCGACATCAAAAACGTTTAAATCGTGATTTATGACTTGTTTTGAAGGTGAACGCCTTTTGTGTTCTGCAATGATACCTGAGGTACTGTTTTTTAATTTTTTTGCAAGTGAAACTGTTTCTCGTTCAAACAATATTGATTGTTCTAATTGTTTGATTGGTATTAGTTGCTTACGCAAGTTAACCTCAATACGTTTGTCGTTAACTATTTGGGATAGTATATCCATTATTTACTTAAATCTATCAGTTTTTGTAAACTTGCTTTTGCTTTTCCGCTTTCTAAGCTTTGTTTTGCTAGTTGAAATCCTTCTTGATGCGAAATTTTATTTACTGTTGCAATTGCTAAACCAGCATTTGCGCAAACTACATTGTTTTGTGCTTCAGTACCTTTACCTGTGATTATTTTTTTGAAAATTTTAGCAGCTTCGTTAACCGTTGAGCCTCCAAAAATTTCAGATTGTTCTATTTGTTCTATGCCAAGATCTGAAGGACTTAACATAGTTTCTGAATTATTAGTAATGATTTTTGTTTTTCCGGTTAATGAAATTTCATCATAACCATCCAACGCATGTACAATACTATAGTTACGATCTGTGTTTTGGTATAAATACCCATAAATACGTTGTAGTTCTAAGTTAAAAACACCTACCATTTGATTTTTTGGAAATGCAGGATTTACCATTGGTCCTAGCATGTTAAAAAAGGTTTTGACGCCAAGTTCTCTTCGGATAGGAGCTACGTTTTTCATAGCTGGATGAAATAAAGGCGCATGCATTACACAAATACCTGCTTGGTCTATGCTTTGTTTTAACGTGTCTATGTTATTAGTAAAATTAACTCCTAGCTCTTCCATAACATTTGAAGATCCTGATGCAGATGAAACTCCGTAGTTACCATGTTTAGCTACTTTAACACCAGCTCCTGCAGTAATAAATGAAGATAATGTAGAAATGTTAAATGTGTCTTTACCATCACCTCCTGTACCACATAAATCAATAGCATTAAATTCTGATAAATTTACTGATATACAAAGTTCTAATAAGGCGTCTCTAAACCCTTGAAGTTCTTCAATGGTAATGCTTCGCATCATGTAAACAGTTAAAAAGGATGCAATTTGACTTTGGTTGTAAGCACCTTCAGAAATATTAACTAATAATAACTTAGCTTCTTCTGTAGAGATGCTTTCTTGATTTATTAATCTATTTAGTATTTGTTTCATATTAACTATTAATCCAGTTTTTTAAAATTTGCTTTCCGTTAGGTGTTAGTACACTTTCAGGATGGTATTGTACACCTCTAACATCATAAACTTTATGTCTTAACGACATGACTTGACCGTTACTGTCAAAGGAAGTTGCTTCTAATTGGTCTGGTAAATTGGCATCTACAACCCAAGAATGATAACGACCAACCTCAATGGTTTTGTCCATGTTTTTAAATAACACTTCATCATCTACAGTTATGTTAACGTCTGTTGCAATACCATGATAAACGTGCTGTAGGTTTATAAGCGAACCTCCAAATACTTCACCAATTGCTTGTTGACCTAAACAAACCCCTAAAATACTTTTAGTAGGAGCATAGGTTTTTATTATTTGTTTTAGTAAACCTGCTTCATCAGGTATACCAGGACCAGGTGATAATACTATTTTTTGAAAAGCATCCACTTCATCTAAAGTTAGTTTGTCATTACGTTTGACAGTAACTTCGCAATTTAAATCTTCAAGATAATGAACTAAATTGTATGTAAAGCTATCGTAGTTGTCTATTACTAATACTTTCATTTTTCTTTTTTTTAATTTCCGTTTAACGGAAACTTAGGGTTTTTTACGATTTATTTTTTTGTCAATTTATGTTGTGGAAACCTAAATCTGTTCGGCTAATTGTATAGCATTGGTTAAAGCTCCAAGTTTATTGTACACTTCTTGAAGCTCGTTTTCTGGAACAGATTTAGATACTAATCCTGCACCAGCTTGCCAATGTAGTTGGTGGTTTTTACTCATAAATGTCCTAATCATTATCGCATGATTATAATTACCATCAAAATCCATAAATCCTATAGCTCCTCCATAAAAGGTACGACTTGTTTTTTCGTATTTTTCAATAAGTTGCATGGCTTTGTGCTTTGGTGCACCACTTAGCGTTCCTGCAGGAAATGTATCTGCAACTACTTGCATTGTTGGTGTGTTTTTATGCACTTTACCAGTAACTTTACTAACTAAATGTATAACATGAGAGAAAAACTGAGCTTCACGATATGTAACTACTTTAACTTGACTACCATGTCTACTTAAGTCGTTACGCGCTAAGTCAACTAACATAACATGCTCTGCATTTTCTTTAACATCTTCAGCAAGTTTTTTAGCTAAAATTTGATCCTCTTCATCATTACCAGTCCTTCTAAAAGTTCCTGCAATGGGATGTATTTCGGCTTGGCCTTTATTAACTACTAATTGTGCTTCTGGGCTACTTCCAAAGATTTTAAAATTACCGTAGTCAAAATAAAATAAGTAAGGAGATGGATTAATACTACGTAAAGCACGATACACGTTAAATTCGTCACCTTTAAAACCTTGCGAGAATTTTTTAGATAATACTAATTGAAAGACATCTCCTCTTGCACAGTGTTTTTTTGCTAATTCAACATGTGACTTATATTCGTCATCTGTCAAATTAGAGGTAATATCAGAGTCTGTTTTAAAATTATAAGACGCAAAGTTTTTAGACTTTATAAGTTGTAATATTTCGTCAATATTATTTTCTGTTTCAAAACAATGCGCAAAAATATAAGCTTCGTTTTTAAAATGATTTATAGCAATAATATTCTGATATACTGCATAATATACATCAGGTATGTCTAACGAATCAGGTTTTTTTGTGATTTCGACATCTTCAAAATGTTTAACCGCATCATAAGCTGTATAACCAAAGATTCCGTTATTAATAAATTTAAATTCTTTTTCAGATTTAACTTTAAATCTTTTTGTGAATTTATGAATCATTTCAGTCACATTACGGACTTTATTTTTCATTTCGCTTCCATCAGGGAATTTTTGAGTAATTGAGGTGTCATCAACCTTAATTGAAGCTATTGGATTAAAACAGATGTATGAAAAACTGTTATCGTTAGCATGATAATCACTACTCTCAAGCAATATACTGTTAGGAAATTTATCCCGAATCTTAAGGTAGATACTTACTGGTGTAATGGTATCGGCTAATATTTTTTTGTAATGTGTGTATAGACTAAATGTTTTCATTTTTCAGGTCTTATTTATTCCTTTATTGTCACTTTATAGAGACGTTAATTGTTGGTTGATATATTTTTATTATGTTCAGAATATAACAAAAAAAAAGCTTGTCGTGACTGACAAGCTTTTTTTGTATAGTTATTTAAATAATACGAATAGCGTTAGTTCACGAATGTTGAGTTTCGAGAGTTCCACCACCAAGTATGATTTAAAATTGTGTTCATAATTATTGTAAAGTTCAAAGATATAAATCAAATTTTAGTTTTCAAATGTTTTTTGTATTTAATTATTTATTAAATTTACTGTATGAGATATTTTATTATAATTTTATTAGCTACGTTGTCTTTTGTTAGTAAAGCACAATCTGTGAAAATTACTCAATCAACTAAAGGAGAATATATTAGTGTTGAGCCAATTGAGAATAAGTCTATTAGTAAGCAGTTTAAAATTTTTAATTACAAACAGTTTGAAGATTATCTAAAAACTAAAGATAAAAGCAAAACTTATGTCATTAATTTTTGGGCGACCTGGTGTGCTCCATGTGTAAAAGAGTTACCTTATTTTGAGAAAATCAATACTGACTATGCTTCAGAAAATGTAGAAGTCATTCTAGTTAGTCTAGATTTTCCTAAACAAATTGATACTAGGTTAAAACCATTTTTAAAAGACAATAAACTACAAAGTGAAGTTGTTTTATTAAATGATGTTGATGCTAACACATGGATACCAAAAGTAAATAAAGATTGGTCAGGAGCAATACCTGCAACCTTAATTTACAATAGTGAAAAATCTGAGTTTTACGAACAATCTTTTGATTACAATGATTTAGAAAATACATTAAAAACATTCTTAAAATAATTTCTTACAATGAAAAAAGTAATCCAAATTACAACAGCATTACTATTATTAGTAGTTGTTAGCGCATTTACTAACAAAACAGAAAAAGAAAAATCAGGTTACAAAATTGGAGATGTAGCAACCGATTTTAAGCTAGAAAATATAGACGGAAAAATGGTGTCTTTGTCAGATTTTGAAGACGCTAAAGGGTTTATAGTTACTTTTACATGCAATACTTGTCCATATGCTGTGGCTTATGAAGATAGAATAGAGGCGTTAAATAAAAAATATGCTTCAAAAGGTTATCCTGTAATAGCCATAATGCCTAATAATACAGATGTAAAACCTGGAGATAATATAGAGGCTATGCAAAAAAGAGCAGATCAAAAGGGATTTACATTTCCTTATTTATTAGATGCAGGACAAGATATTTATCCACAATATGGTGCAACAAAAACACCACATATATATATCTTAGAAAAAACTAAAACAGGTAATATTGTTAAATATATTGGAGCTATTGATGACAATTACCAAGATGCAAGTCAGGTAAAAAGCAAATATGTAGAAGATGCTGTTGATACACTTTTAACAGGTAGAGAAATTAAAGTTAAAGAAACTAAGGCTATTGGATGCTCTATTAAGGTATAATATAATAGAGATTGATATTTAAATGAAATCCGAAATGTAACATTTCGGATTTTTTTACGTCTATCTATTAAAGAAACCTTAATTTTGACAACAAATTAACCGTATATTGAAATGGCAGATTTAACACAATCGGATTGGGTAAACCAATTAAAAGAAGATGAAAATGCAGTAATTCTAGATGTTAGAACAGCAGCAGAAGTAGCCGAAGGTAAAATACCAAACACGCTACATATAGATATTTATAAAGGTCAAGGATTTGTATATGAGGTAGATGCTTTGGATAAGTCCAAAAGCTTTTATGTATATTGTAGATCAGGAGGTAGAAGTGCACAGGCATGCAATATTATGAATCAATTAGGTTTTGAGAAAACTTATAACCTTTTAGGAGGGTTTAATGAGTGGACAGGAGACGTCGAATAAATTTTTTAATTATGAAAAAAGTATCACTATTATTAAGCCTAATGGTTTTATTAGTTTTTAGTTGTAAAGAAGAGATTGAAGGCGAAATAAAAATGGTGTCTCCAGAAGAGATGCAAACTTTATTACAATTGGATACGGTCCAATTAGTAGATGTCAGAACTGATGCCGAGTTTAAAGAAGGATATATAGCTGAAGCCCAAAATATAGACTTTATGTCTCCAACTTTTGAAAGCGATATCATGATATTGGATAAAGAAAAACCTGTGTTATTATATTGTGAAAAAGGTGGTAGAAGTGCTAAATGCGCAAAAAAAATGATTGACTTAGGTTTTAAAAAAATATATGATATGCAAGGAGGATTTTCCAAATGGCAACATGAAGGTTTGCCATATAAAAAATAAAAAAAATCCCAATCTAATTTAGATTGGGATTTTTTTTAGTGATGCTATAAATAGACTTCTATTAGTTTAGCTGCTTTTGCTTGTATAGTGATATGGTTAATACAAGCAGGAATAATAATAGTTTGTCCCATTTTAAGACTGTAATCCATTGTGTCATTTTTGGCTCTAATTATAACCTCACCTTCAACACACATATAAATAACAAACGAGTCCAAAGTTGTTAGGTCTCTAGTTATAGTTTTATTAAGCTCAATAATATTGGTTTCAAAATATGGAGATTTAACTAAAGGACTTGGTGCATTAGTTGTAATATTATAATTAGTTTTATAAGTGTCGTATACATTATAATCTATAGCATCTAATGCTAAGTCTGTATGCAATTCTCTTTTTTTTCCTGTTTTTTTATCAACTCTATCATAGTCATAAATACGATAGGTAATATTAGAAGTTTGTTGAATTTCTGCTAATAAAACACCAGCTCCAATAGCATGTACACGTCCCGTAGGAATATAAAAGGTGTCTCCAGAAGTTACGGTTTCAATATTTAAAATCTTATTTAAAGTATTGTTTTCAAGATTATTGATGTATTGATCTTTTTCTACATCTTGATTAAAACCAACAATTAATTCAGCATTTTTTTCAGCTTGCATGACATACCACATTTCATTTTTTCCAAATGAGTTATGTCTTTCTTTAGCTAGCTCATTACTTGGATGTACCTGAATGGATAATGGTGTCTTGGCATCTATAAACTTTATTAATAAAGGAAAATCGTTACCAAAAGCATCGTAAACCTTTTGTCCAACAAAATCAGCTTTATAAGTTTTAATTAAATCTTTTAAAGTTTTACCTTCTAAGTTACCACTGTTTACAACCGTTTGATTGTCTTTAACGTCTGATATTTCCCAAGATTCACCAATACTATCTTGTGTGTAGGATTTATTTAAAACTGTTTTTAGTTTATCTCCTCCCCAAATTCGATAACTATAGACAGGATTAAAAGTTAAGGGATATAATTTCATATTAAGCTAGTTGTTTGATATGGCTAATAAATTTTTTAGTAATAGCTTTAAGATGAATGCGAGTGTTTTGCATAGCATCATCCAAATTTTTTGATTCAGTTATAATTTGTGAGGCATAATTAATACCCATGGTGTTTAATTGTTTATCATTAATATCAATTGCACCACAAAAAACTGCGACCTTAATATTATTTTGTGTTGATACATCTAACACACCTTGAATAGTTTTACCTGCTAAGGTCTGATTATCTAATTTACCTTCACCAGTTATTATCCAATCAGCATTTAAAATTTGATTGTCAAAATTAGATAATTTTTTGATTAATTTATTACCACTTTCAAGATTTCCGTTTAAAAATATTTTAGAAGCAATTCCCATTCCTCCTGCAGCACCAGAACCTGGTATTGTTTGAGGGTCTATTTTAAATATAAGACTAATTAATCTAGAAAAATCCTTAAGACCTTTATCTAATAGTAATATGTCTTGTTTGTTAGCACCTTTTTGAGCTGCGTAAACATATGAAGCTCCTTTTTTTCCGTATAAAGGATTGGTAACATCACATGCAATTTGAAATTCTGTTTGAAAAATTTTGGGGTTAACTTGAGAGATATCTATGGATTTGATAGAGGATAAATTTTTGCCAATCGGGTTAACGGTTTTAAATTTTTTATCTAAAAATCGGTAACCTAATGCAGTTGCCATACCAATGCCACAGTCGTTGGTAGCACTTCCGCCAATACCAAGTATGATTTTTTTTGCACCTTTATTTAAAGCATCCAAAATAAGTTCTCCAGTACCAATTGTTGTCGTGATTTTACAATCTAATTGTTCGGGTTTTAACAATTTTAATCCAGAAGCTTCTGCCATTTCTATAAAAGCAGTTTCATTTTTTGAAGCGTAAATATAACTGGCTTCAATTGCAGAAAATAAAGGATTGCTAACAGTGGTTTTAATGGTTTTTCCGTTTAGATAATACTTAACAATATCTATCGTGCCATCACCACCATCTGCTAATGGAAGTTTAATAATATTTGCATTTGGGATTTCTTTTTTGATCTGTTTTTCTACAATATCACAAAATTCTAAACTTGTTAAAGAGTTTTTAAATTTATCAGGAGCAATTACTATTTTCATATTGTTTTTTAGCTTAAAAGTCTACCAATATACGTGGCAAAAAAGACAATAAAAATAAAGTAAGATAGTAAAATTATAACTTCTTTTTTACCTGCTTTATAAACCGTTATGTCTAAACCTGGTTTGGTTTCTTTTTTAATAATTTTACTTACAATTAATGCAATAATTATAGTGATTATACACCCAATGGCATTCCACCAAAACCAAAAGATGCTTGGTACATATAACCATAAATAAATATTAAATAATACACCAGCTACAATTCCTAAATTAGCACCTAATGCATGTGTTTTTTTAGTTAAAATAGCTAAAATGAATGCTGCTAAAATAGGACCATAAAACACAGAGCTAATTTTATTAATAACCTCTATAACTGTACCTTCAATACTTCCAGCAAAAAAGGCAAAAAACAAACAAACCAATCCCCAAAAAACGGATAGAAATCTAGAATATTGGACATATTTATTATCTGGCATGTCAGGTTTAAATCGTTTAATAAAATCTTCTAAAGTGACTGCTGATAAAGAATTAACTGTAGAACTTAAAGACGACATTGCTGCAGACATTATTGCTACAATTAAAATACCTATTACACCATTAGGTAAGTATTTAATTATAAAAACAGGTACCATTAAATCGGCTTTTTTACCTTCTAAACTTGTAATGTTACTTTGATAAATAGAGTTTAAAAGTTCTTGAAAACTAGCATCCTGAAGGATTAAAGTACCTAAGACTAGTCCCATTATACAGTAAGTTAAAGTTATAGGAAACCTAAATAGACCATTAGCTAATAATAACCTTTTAATAGTTGGTAGTCCTTTTGCAGATAATAAACGTTGCGATTGTGTTTGATCAGTTCCGTAATAGGACGCATATAAAAAGAAACCTCCAATTATCATAGGCCAAAAACCAAACTCATCATTTTTATCGGCATTATTAAATCCCCATTTAGAAAAATCAACAGCTGTTAATCGGTCTTTATCAACTAGAGTTATAAAATTATCATAACCACCTAATTCGCTTAAACCATAAAAAAGGCAAATTATTATTCCGAAAAATAGAATACACATTTGTATAACATCTCCCCAAATTACAGCTTTCATACCACCTTGAAATGAATAAATCATGGTTATAACTCCAATAATTAATATTGAAATCCAAAACTCTATTCCAATAGTGGCCTGTAATATTAGAGCCATAGTGTAAACCATTACACCTGTTGCTACAGAGCGACTTATTTGAAAAACAAAACTTATTAATAATCTAGATGAAGCATCAAAACGACGTTCTAAAAACTCGTAAACACTTACAATGCCTGACTTATATAATGTAGGTATAATAGCAATTAATAAAAATGCCATTGCTAATGGTACGCCAAACTCGTAAGTTAACCATTGTAATCCTCCACCATCTTTTAGACCTACAAAGGCTGGAGCCGAAATAAAACTTATGGCAGACAATTGGGTAGCCATAGTTGATAAACTTAACGGAAACCAACCCATAGATTGACCACCTAAAAAGTAATCTTTAGAGTTTTTGTTTTCTTTAAAAAAATAACCAATCCCTAAAAATCCTATTAAGTATAATACAATTATGATGTAGTCTATATAATTCATCTGGTTTTAATTAGTTGATTGTTTATTGGTTTATTAAATCTAAAAATAATGCAGCACTCCATGAAAAATTATGTCCTCCATAACCTGCTTTACCATCTTTATGAGCTTCTTTTCTTGGGTCAAAATATTCATAAAAGCCATTATTTTTAATAATTTCAATGGTATCTTCTTTTATTCGTTTTGCAACATCATCAAAACCATTTTGTTTTAAACCATAGTATAACATCCAGTTTAGATTAACCCATACAGGTCCTCTCCAGTATTTTTTAGGATTAAATCTGTCGCTTGTAGGATCAAAAGAAGCACAAAGGTATTGGTCTGAATCCCCAAATTTAGCCATCATAATGTCAACCATTTTTTTAGCTCTTTCTTTACTAGGTAAGTTGGCAAAAAGTGGTGTAAAAGATGAAGATGATATGTGCCTTAATAATTTTTCGTTTCTTAAATCATAATGCACGTATACACCCAATTCTGAATCGTAAAGTTTGCTATTAATAGATTCTGTTCCTTTTTTCTGCCATTTTTGAAGTTGTTCAATTTTGTCTTCATTGTTACCAATGATACCGTATAAATCAATAAGACTTTGATTAGATTTAAGTAAGACTGCATTAAACAATGGGTCTTGAATTAAAAACGGAGAAAGTTGGGCTATTTTTTGATCGTTATAATTATTTTGTTTTGCTATTTCGATAATATGTAAATAGTGATCGTATTCTCTTTTAGAGGGTCTTTGTGTAGCATCTACATGGGTTGTGTCTCGTCTTTCAAAAGTATATTCAGGAGGATTCATGGTGTCCCAAATATCGTCCCATATAGGGGAGTTGTCAGTACCTGATTCCCAATTATGGTAGATATAAACTAGACCTTCATTTTGAGGATCACGTTGGTTGTAAAAGTATTCGTGGTTTTTATACACTTTATCAATTGTACTTTCAATAAAACTTAACGTTGCTTTTTTGTTTTTACTAATACGGTATAAATCCTGAAGCACAAATCCTGTTACAGGTGGTTGAGTCATACCTGTAGATTTATATTTTTCTGAGGATTGAGGATGTAAATCTGAACGATGAAAATCTGGTCCAGGAAAATAAGAATCACTTTCTGTATGAAAAATAATATGTGGTATAAACCCATTACTCCATTGAGCGTCTAATAATGTCTCTATTTCTTTTTCTGCTTTAGGCATATCAAAATGTGCAAAACCAATTGCAATTAATCCTGAATCCCAGAACCATTGAAAAGGGTATAGTTTGGCACATGGTATGCTAAATTTGTCTTTCCAGTTATTGTTTAATACTGTAATAGCGTTGTTTTGTAAATCCTTCATATACTTTAAAGATTGTAAGTTTTTTTGATTTCGGAAAAAATAACCCATCATTTTTATAATTAAAATGATGAGTTATAAGACTAATTAATAGTGTAAATTAAAAGTTGAATGTTGCTGTTAAAAATAGACGTCTAGGTAATATTGGTCTTCCTACAAAAAACTCTCCATCTGCAGATTGCCCCGCAATACCAGCTCTTGGATTACCTTCTGTAATACCAGAACTATTAAATAAATTAAATACTGATAATCCAAAACGTAACGAAGTGTCTTCGTTGGTTTGTAGTGTATATCCAGCGCCTAACCTTGCAATTGTAATAGCATCTAACTCTACATTATTAGTATCGTCTGTAAATTTTTTACCTGTGTGGTTGATTGCAAAGCTTGCGTCAAAGACTTTATTGTCATAATTAAGACCAATGTTTCCTAATAGCTTGGGTTGTCTACCAATTTCATTACCTTCATTAATCGTACTTGTTGTACCATTAACTAAATCTTCAGTTTGATTAGTTGTAATCTCGTGGTTCTGGTAAGTTAAGGTAGCAGATACATTTATATAATCTGTAAATTTATATTTACCAGTAGCTTCTAAACCTATTGTTTGTGTAGATTGTTCGCTTCTAGCTTGGTCTACTAATTGACCACCAGAAATGGCTTGATCTATACGAATACGATCACTCAATCCAACGTAATAAGCAGCTACTGATCCTGAAAATTTAGAAACCCCAAATTTAGCACCAATTTCACCTTGTAAAATTGTTTCAGCCTCATAATTTGTATCTCTTATTCCTGGAGTTGGACCAAAGCCACGTTGTTGTGGGAAAAAGTAACCTTTAGAAAAGTTAGCATATAAGTTTGTAGCATCAGTTAATTTGTATAAACCAGCTAATGATATTGCCCAATCTGTATCTTTAATTTCACCTGTAGTAAAAGTACCATCAGCAAATTGTACGTTTTGTAAGTTAGTTGTTAATTCGGCATCTTCATAAATCTGAGTTTCTTCTAAACCACCTCTTCTAAATGTTCCAGTAGTTGATTCTATTCTAAAACCAACATCAAAACGCCATCTATCAAAAACCATTTCATCTGTCAAATAAAATGCAGTTCTGCTTTGTGTTAAGTAATTATTAGCAGTCATACCAATTCTGTTATACAAGCCACCTTCAGAATAAATTACATTATTTCCTCCAGCATCTGTGTAGCTTAGGTTTACAAGTTGTGGGTTGTTATTAAATTCTGATAGTACTCTGTATTGATAATTTACATCTTCGGCTTCTGTTCTGGCTAAAAACGTTCCTGCTGTATAAGTATGTATTCCATCATCAGATTTTAATATAAAACTAGCTTCACCAGAATAGTCTGTCATTGGTCTTAACCTGTCAACGTGTAAGTTTTCTACCACCAAATCATTATCATTAATTTGGTTACCAGCTCCACCTTGATAGCTTGCACTAAAAGCGGTATTATCTGGCGCGACAGCTGCAACATAATCATTTATAGTAATAGGGTTACCATAGTCACCACTACCACCTACATATAATGCAAAATTGTGTTGATAGCTAGCGTACTTGACTTTAGATTTAAATTTAAGATTATCGTTTAAGTTATAATTAAAATCTGCTAAAAGATAACCACCTTTAGTGTATACACCATCTTCAATAGGACTTTCATAAACTCCTCCAGGTGTTAAAAATGAAGTGTTAGCAAGTTCACCAGATAGTAATTGGCTAACCTCTTCGCCATCATTACCATTTAATCTTTCTCTTGACCCTCCATCAAGAGGTAATGGTAAGTAAAATTGTGCTTTATCATTAATGTATTGACCATGAACAGTAAAAGATCCATTCTCAAATTTTTGTTTTATATTTCCTCTAAATTGAACTCCTTTTGTAGCTAGTCCAGTTTCAATTGGTCCATCATCTTTTCTTATAAAACCAGTAAATGCATAGTAGGTATTAGAATCTTCACTGCCTATTTGTCCACCAGTATAGAAATCGGTTTTTAGTCTTCCATTATTTCCCCATTCAATGTTAATTAAATTTTCGTCATTAGAATCTCCTGTTTTACTAGTGTAATTAATAATACCAGCAACAGATCCTGCTCCATATAGTACAGCAGATCCACCTCTAACAAATTCTACCCCTTTAAAACCAACATCTGGTCTTGCATAAACATCGTGTGCAGATGAGTTTAAACCAAACGTGCTCATAAGTGGCATGCCGTCATATTGCAAAGGGTTAAAAACATATTGTCCACCAGAGGGAAGTCCTCTCACAAAAAGGTTGGTTGCTGTTTCTCCACCACCGCCTTCAGCAGTAATACCTGGTACATCTCTTAAAATATCTGCTTGACTATTGGCAGATAATCTAGTAATTTCTTTAATTCCTTTACTACTTATTGACAAAGGCGCTTGTTTTTGTGATCTAAAAGTAGAAGAAGCAGTAAGTACAATTTCATCCAAATTATTACCTTCTTCTAAAATAATATCAAGTATAATTGGGTTACCGTTTAAATTTACTTTTTTTATTAAAGTAGTATATCCAATGTAAGAAACCTGTAACTCTTTACTACCTGTAAGGTCAGATACTGTAAACTGGAAATTTCCATCAAAATCAGTTGAAGTTCCTACATTTGAGTTAATAATTAAAATGTTAGCATTAGGAATAGGTAATCCAGAATTATCTTTTACTGTTCCTGATATTTCTGTTTGTGCAAACATCGAAAAACAACAAAATAATAATAATAGAGTGGTCGTTAGTTTTTTCATTTTATTAAGAATTAGTTAATTTTATGCTAATATAAATACGAATTAATCATTTTTGTATGTAAAAAAGTACGATATTTACACGCAAACGTTTGCGAAAACGTTTGAAATTTTATTTTAAATGAAGAAAGAAGTCACAACATTAAAAAAATTAGCGCAAACCTTAGAGTTGTCAATATCAACAGTATCAAGAGCATTAAATGATCATCCAGATATAAGTATAGATACTAAAGAAAAAGTAAAAGCTTTAGCCTTAAAACTAAATTACGTCCCAAATATTTTTGCAAAAGGATTTAGAAAACATAGATCTAATATAATTGGTGTTATAGTACCAAATATTACACATTATTTTACCACCACTATTGTAAGAGGTATTGTGGAAGAAGCAGAGAGTAAAGGGTTTAGAGTTATTATATCAGAGTCAAATAATGATATTGAAAAACAAAAGGAAATGTTTAATACAATGATTCAGTTTGGTGTGGATGGTATTTTAGCATCATTAACCAAACGCACCAGAGAGGTAGATCATATATTAGCAACCTTAAATAATATTCCAATTGTTTTATTTGATAAAGTGTCTAATAAAATTCCGTGTACCCAAATTACTATTAATGATGAGGAAGCAGCTTATAATATTGTTGAGCATTTAATTAATATTGGTAAAAAACGTATTGCAATAATTAAGGAAAGCGAATATTCTTATAATTCTGAAAAACGTTATTCAGGCTATTTAAAAGCTTTAAAAGAGCACGATATAGCGTTGGATCCTAAAATGGTTATTAGTGTTGAAGATATATCAATAAAAGAAGGAAAACGAATGACTAATATTTTATTAAGTTCTAAAGAGCGTCCTGATGCTATCTTTGCAATAACTGATGGAGCAGCAATTGGTGTGATACAAACTCTTAATAAATTTAATGTCAAAATTCCGGAAGATATAGCAGTTGTTGGATTTAGCAACTCAGTTTACTCAACTATAATTGAACCTAAATTAACGACAGTAGATCAGCCAGGAGAAAAAATTGGTCGTACAGCAGTTAAATATCTTATAAATGAAATAAATCTACCTGAAGATAATATTACCAATAAATTAGTTGAAATAAAAAGTAATATAGTAATTAGAGATTCATCTTTTAAATCATAAAAAAAAACGCTGTAAATAAATTATTTACAGCGTTTTTGTGGAGTCGGAGAGAATCGAACTCTCGTCCAAACAAGTAACCAAAGGGCTTTCTACACGTTTATTCTTTTCTTAGGTTTTCGATTAAAAGCTGGTTAAAGACAACCCACTTTTAACTTATCTTTTTTAGTTTCGAAAAAGCATCAAAGCGCTACTTAATCTATATTGACATTTTCGATGCCTCAAAATGGAACGCCGTCAATCAAGGCTTTCCGGAGACATAAAGCTTGCTCACCTTGTGAGCCGAGGCTTAATCCTACTATAATTCAGATTAGGCAGCTAAAGCGTAGTTATTCTCGCCGATTAAAAAGTTGACTTAGCGTTTAACGAGTTCAAAATCATTACTCGACGTGCTTACCGTTTAATTAATCTCGCTGTCAAAACCAGTCGACCCCATTTTTAATTAAATTATAAGAATGCAAAATTACTAAAAAGTTTGTTTAACCATGCATTAACTCTTAATTTAGTGCAAACTTTATACCAATTATATTTAAATGAAATTCGCAATTATAAAAGAACGTAAAAATCCACCAGATAGACGTGTGGTATTTTCTCCTAATTATTTAAAGCAATTAAAAACGAGTTACCCTGAGGCTGAGTTTGTTGTAGAGGCTTCAGATATAAGAGTGTTTAATAATGACCAATATAAACAAGAAAATATTACTGTTTCTGAAGACGTTTCGGATGCAGATGTTATGTTTGGTGTAAAAGAAGTGCCAATAGAGGCACTGATTCCTAATAAAAAATACTTTTTCTTTAGTCATACAATAAAAAAACAACCATATAACAGAACATTGTTACAGGCTATTTTGAAAAAAAACATTGAGCTTTATGACCATGAAACTATAGTTAAAGAGAATGGAGCACGTTTAATAGGTTTTGGACGTTACGCAGGTTTAGTAGGTGCTTACAATGGATTTAGAGCATTAGGTTTGCGTGATGGATTATTTAAATTACCTAAAGTTGAAACTTTAAAAGATTTAGATGAGGTAAAGTCAGAACTAGATAAAATAAAGTTACCTAACATAAAAATACTATTAACAGGATCCGGAAAAGTAGCTAAAGGAGCTAAAGAAATTTTGGACCATTTAAAGATTAAGCAGGTTAGTGATGCGTTGTATTTGACGTCTCAATTTACTGAGCCTGTGTATTGCATGATAGATGTTATGGAATACGCTAAACGTAAAGACGGTAAAGTAGGAGATAAGTGGGCTTTTTATAAAGATGCATCTGGTTATGAAAGTAATTTTATGCCTTATGCTAAAGAGACAGAATTTTTTATTGCTGGTCATTTTTATGGCGATGGAGCTCCTTATTTATTTACGCGTGAAGATGCAAAGCATCCTGAATTTAAAATAAATTTAGTTGCAGATATTTCTTGTGATATTGATGGTCCTGTAGCGTCAACATTAAGAGCCTCTACAATTGCAGACCCATTTTATGGTTATGACCCAATTAGCGAAACAGAAGTTGCTTATGATGCTGAAAACGCAATAACTGTTATGGCAGTAGATAATTTACCATGTGAGTTACCTAAAGATGCCAGTGAAGGTTTTGGAGATATGTTTTTAAAACACGTTATACCTGCATTTTTTAACAACGACGAACATGGCGTTTTAAAACGTGCTAAAATGACAGAAGCTGGTAAATTAACTAAACGTTTTAGTTATTTACAAGATTATGTGGATGGTAAAGAATAAAATTTTGAGATAGGAGTTTTAATACTTGAGATGTTCTATTACTACAATAACCAAAACGATATAAATGAAAAATCTTAGATGTTTACTACCAATACTATTGTTAGTATTTGTTTTTGCTTGCGAAAAAGATAATAACACACCCTTAAATCAACAACAAGTTGATGGTGCAACTGGTAATGCCTTTTTAGACAATTTTGGAGGATCAATATCTGCTCGTTTTATGGGTAATGTTATAAATGAAGCTGGAAATCCAATTTCGGGAGTACAAATTTCAATAGGAAATTCAATAACATTTACAGATGCTAACGGAGTGTTTTCGGTTGAAGAAGCTACAGTTTATGAAAAGTTTGCCTACATTAAAGCTAGTAAGTCTGGATTTATAGATGGATCAAGGTCTTTAGTACCTTCAGATGGAGTTAATCAAGTAAAAATTATGATGCTTGATGCAGAGCCTTTAGCGACTATATACTCTGGACAAGAATTTAATATTGGTTTACCTGATGGAACATCAATAGATTTACCAAGTACGTATGAATACCAAAATGGGTTTGCCTATCAAGGAGAGGTTTCGGTTGTATTAAAACATCTTAATCCAGATGATGATACTATGGATTTACAAATGCCAGGAACATTAATTGCTGAAAATGAAAGTGGAGATTTACGCGTTTTAGAAACCTACGGAATGATTGCTGTAGAGTTAATTGCAAGTGATGGAGAAAGTCTTAACATTGCTGATGGCACAGAAGCAACAATAACTATACCTGTTCCTGCCAATGCTGTAAATCCTCCTTCAACAATACCATTATGGTATTTTGATGAGGTCTATGGTTACTGGGTAGAAGAAGGTTATGCAACTATAGAAGGTGATAAATATGTTGGTCAAGTGACTCATTTTAGTTTCTGGAATTGTGATGATCCTTTTGCTTCGTCAGAATTGTGTGTTAATTTAGTAACCCAAAATGGAGACCCATTACAAAATACTTATGTGCAATTACAACGTGAGTCAACAGACTGGAATTCTTCTTCCTCTGGTATAACTAATCAAAATGGTAGTGTTTGTGGCTTAATACCAAGTGATGAAACCTTAACGTTAGTACTACCAGATTTTGGTTGTATTGGATATGATTATATACAAAACATTGGACCTTTTTCTGAAGATACTACAATTACAGTTACTGTTGAAGATACCAATGTTATGACTACAAACCTAACAGGTGTTTTTAATAATTGTTCAGGGGAAGTAGCTACCAATGGTTATGTACAATTGTTTTATAATAATTCATCAAGTATTATACCTGTCACTGACGGGAATTTAAATTTAGTTATTGATTATTGTGATACAGATCTTGGTTTTAGTGCGCAGTTTTTTGATCTAGAAAACGGTCAAAGTTCTGATGTGGTTACAGGAACATTTACTGATCCTTTAACGGACTTAGGTACAGAAATGTCATGTACAGATCTAACAGATAGCGATGCTGATGGTGTATTAGATTTTAATGAAGATTTAAACGGAAATAATAATCTAGATGATGACGATACAGATCAAGATGGTATTGCAGATTATTTAGATGAAGATGATGATAATGATGGTGTAAATACTATTGATGAAGATTATGATAACGACGGAAACCCAATGAATGAAGACAGTGATGCAGATCAAATACCAGACTATTTAGATTCTGTAGATGTGGTTGTTTTTGGTACAGAGATTTGGGCTAATAATTGTGATAGCTCTAATTTACAATATGATTTGACTGAAACTTATGGAGCGACGTATCCAAATACAGTATTTACTTATTTTGAAACTGAAGCAGATGCAGAAACAGGTGCAAACTCTATAATAAATCCTAGTTATTACAATGATTCAAATATGCTTGATGTGGTGTTTGTAGTATCTACAAATACTATTTCTAATCAATCTTATATTGGACAAATTGATTTATTAGGAATAAATACTATAGATAGTGATCAAGATGGTTTATCAGATTGTGAGGAGTTGACAGGAGTTAACAATGTTAATTCTAATTGTGATCCAAATGGTAATATTACAGATCCTAATGCAGCAGATAGTGATGGAGATGGAGTTGATGATTGTCAAGAGGCAATTAATGGAACCGATCCTAACGATCCCTTAGATTTTTAAAGGTTAAATAAGAATAAAAAAGCGTCCTAAATTAGGACGCTTTTTTTGTTTTATTAGCTGTTGAGTCTGAAATGTAATAACCAACATATAAAGTTGCTCCAAATACAATCGAAAATATCCATGCATAATTATATGTTATTGGATGTAAAATTATGGACATAATGGTTTCAATTATAGTCCAAGGTTTATTTATTATTTCCCATGAATTAAATCGTAAAAATCTACCTAAGTATACTCCAAAACCAACTAACATGAATAGTATTGGTAGACTGAATGTAACAACTCTCTTTTCGACGTAAGTCTCAAAAATTAAACACATTGTTTTTATCGATTTGTAAAACAATAGTAGTCCTGTTATTGTAAATACTATAATGATAAGTGTGTCTATCCAAAGTAAATCTTGATGGCTATATTTTAAATGAAATAAATCTGTAACTATATATGGAGCATTAGGTAAAAATAGCAACCAAACAAAACTAATAGTCAAAAGCGACATTTTATTTATAGTGTTATAAGTTGACAAATAACTGCTTATTAAATAAGGGATTCCTGCTAAAAATAAATTCCAAATTAAAAATATGAAATAATATGTGTTGGTTAACTTTATCCTAAGTAGTAGTAATAGTATGCTAAATGTTGTTAATATAATTACTGATTGTATTGTTTTGTATTGGGTAAGTAAAATGTGTCTAATAGTTTTCATGAGTCGTGATGTAATTAATGTCAACAAAATATATAGTTATTATACCAAGTGCATAAGCAATTAAATCTTGAACACTAAAATGACTACCAAGTATTATGGAAGTTAGTGTGTTATGTCTTAGGTTTAAATAATCTAGTAGATTGGCTAGTTGGGCAAACTCGATACTAAATGAAATAATTAATGCAATAATAGCTACAGTAACTGTGGACGTTTTTAAAATTGTTTTTATAGCGCAATACACAAGTATTGATGCTAGAAAATCGCCTAGTGTAAAACGGATAAATCCACTGTTTAAAAAGTAAGCAATACTAATTTCTATAACTAATAAAGTTATTGTTAGGGCAAAAAATATAGGGTTAAATTTTAAAGACATTATAGTTCTATTTTAGGGCCTAAAAATTTAGGCTGTTTGTTTATAATAACATCTATAATGGCTTTTGTTCTGGCTAAATATTCTCTTGCTTTAGTCCTTAATCCATATTTGCCTTTTATGTCTTTTACGTTAAAAGCAATAACATTTAGTTGGTTATTGTTGGCTAAGTAAATGGCACGTTCATTATGAAATTGTTGTGATATGATTGTAAAATTGGTTAAACCAAATATTTTATGAGCTCTGACAATAGAATCTAAAGTTCTAAAACCTGCATAATCTAATACTATTTTGTCTTCCGGAACTCCTAAATGTATTAAGTCCTGTTTGAAGGTTGAAGGCTCGTCGTAATCAATGCTACTATTGTCTCCACTAATTAAAATAAGATCTATTTTCTTGTTTTTAAAGAGTGAAAAAGCAGCCTCTAAACGGTATTTATAATATAAATTAACACGACTACTTTCTCCAACATATTTCCCAGCACCTAAGACTAAACCCACTCGGTTTTTAGGGATATCTTCAATATTATTAAACAGTTTTCCTTGTGCACTATATTCAATATGAAAGTTTGCCAATATTACAGCAAGTATCATTAAAATGGTTAAGGTTAAAAAACGTTTGATGTAAGTTTTCATTCTGTTATGTTATTAGGGTTTGTAAATATTGTACTTTTTAATGTTGTTAAAGAGGTGTTTAATAAACCTTTATAGTCTAAGTTGTAAAAGGAATTAGCCTTTTTGCCAATACTATAAGATTGCTTATAATACGTCCAGTAATCTGGTAATATTATTGTTCCTATAATTATTACACCAAACAAATACAAACTGCGTTTACCATTGCCAAAGCACAGGTATTGTAAAGCAATTTCATCTTGTTCATTACTATTGTAGCCAGTTAACACGTGATAGGCATCATGACGTTCTGCTTTTGGGATTAATTCAAATCCATTTGTATCTAAAAATGCACCCAAATGGTGACCAAAGGTATGCTGAGGTAATTGTAATAATTGCTGTTTTTTGATATTCCATGGTGCATTGCGTTTAAAGTATTTTGTATATACATATTGAGTGACTTTAAATAGCCAAGCGATGATTTGTTTACGTTGTTTTATCATTTTAAAGTACTTTGTTTTTCAAAGTTAAAAGTTAAAAAAAAGGATTATTGTTTTTTAATTAGTTTTTCAAGCGCATTAATATGCTTTTTAAATTCGGCTTGACCTAATTGGGTTACACTATATCTTGTATTAGGTTTTCGATCTATAAATTGTTTTTCAACAATTATGTATTCTGCTTTTTCTAAAGCTTTAGTATGACTTGCTAAATTACCATCTGTTGCGCCAAGTAGTTCTTTTAGTGTTTTAAAATCTGCATACTCGTTAACCATTAAAACAGACATGATACCAAGTCTAATTCTGTGGTCAAATACTTTATTGATGTTAGTAATTATGCTCATTTATTTAATTTCTGCGTCCGCTAAAATATTACTTATTTTTTACATCATATTTAAAGTGCATATATGTACCGTAAACAATATGCATTATTCCAAAACCAATAACCCATAACCAAAACCCATAACCAGGATAAAGGGTTGCGGTTAGTCCTAAAATAATTTCGGCAAAGCCCAAATACTTTATTGTACCAATGCTATATTTTGATGCGCTAACTAATGCTAAACCATAAAAAATAAGCATTAAACCACCAGTTTGTCCATAGCGTCCTTGACTAAGTATTATTAAAATATATAATCCTCCAGCTATTAACGGAATTAAAAAATTAAAGATTAACCGTTTTGACGAGCTATCCCAAATACTTTCTCCGTTTTGTTTTGCCTTTTTTGTAGTTAGATACACTCCAGTTATAAAGCTTAAAACAGCTACCATTATTAAAATTAAAAATACACTTCTAAATACCCAACCATCTAATATTAACGTTCCGTAGCTATATTTTGTAACCAAATAGTAAGTAGTTGCAGCACCAATTAATGCATATATACCTGCTAGAATCCCAGAAAGACCGCTTAATGAAATAAATCTTGAAGATTTATTCATTAAATTTTTAATCTCGCTAATGTCTTTTAAATAATCTGTATCGCTCATGGTAAAAGTACTTTGAATTGCAAAGTAAATTTAATTTGTTTTAATACACAAGTTAAAAGTTTCTTAATATTCATTTTAACATTTGTGCTTTTGTGCGGTTTATTTTCATAAATTTATCC
The DNA here is from genome assembly GCF_016785945.1 of Olleya sediminilitoris. Lineage (GTDB taxonomy): Bacteria > Bacteroidota > Bacteroidia > Flavobacteriales > Flavobacteriaceae > Olleya > Olleya sediminilitoris. Next base: position 68,877 of record NZ_JAEMEF010000010.1, read on the forward strand.
TTTAACCAATTAAAAAAATAAATTATTATGGCATTAACAGGATTACTTTTAGACATCGCAAACATCTCAGGAGGTGTGTTATTAGGATTAGCAACACTTGATAAATGGGATGGTGACGCTAACTTTTTTAATAAAATTGCAGGTGTTTTAGCTCCTTTTCAGACAGTAATTGGAGGCGCATTAATAGTGCTACCAATACTCGGGCTTTTATCTGGCGGTTTTAGTATTTACGGGATTGTAAGTATTATTGGTGGATTATTATTGTTAACTCACGTGTTTGGAAAAGTGCCAGCTTTAGAAGAAACCTTAAAAAAAGTATCTGGAAAATTAATGCCTTTTAAAGCTATTATTGGAATTGCTTTATTAGCTATTGGTGTGTTAAGTTTACTACATATTTTATAGTATAGCTATTGAATCCTGCTGAAGATTATATAATAAAACAACCAGAACCGTATCGTTCTATTTTGTTGCATTTGCAGGTTATTATAGAATACACAATAACAGATTTTGAATTAAAATACAAATGGAGCATTCCGTTTTACTATGTAAACGGAATGCCTTTTTGTTATTTAAACGCTAGTCATAAAAAGCAATTTGTAGATTTAGCTTTTGTAAAAGGAACACAAATTACTGCATATAAGTCTCATCATATTACTGAAAACAGAAAGAAAATGATGTCTTTAAGGTATCAATCTGTAGATGAAATAAAGGATACTGTAATTATTACTGTTTTAAAGGATGCATTGACTTTGTATTAGTTTTTATAATCTAAAACGTCCACCAATTGAAAATACACGTTGTAAAAACCAAAAGTGTTGTGAAGCACTTTCATTAGCATTACTAGTTGTTCTAATATCTGGCATGTTTATATAGCCACCTCTTAAATCGGTTTGAATAAAAAAGTATTTAAAAAAGGTGAAGTTTAGCCCTACACTTGCTGAAACTCCGTAACCAGATAAATGAAATTCATCATAAGTTTCTTTACCTAAAAGCGTCGTATTGGTTTTTGGATACAAAGCACCTGCACCAAGACCTTCTGTTATATTTAATTGAAACTTGTCTGTATTATTTATTTTAAATATGGACGATATGTCATCAAATCTATTGACTTCTACATACACATAATTTAATCCATTGGTGTGTTCAAACTTTAAGAAGTCCTCAGATACAACATATTCACTGCCATCAAATTCTTGGTTAAATACACTCCCTTCTTCATCTGCAGGAAGGTTAACATAACCGGTTACATTTTGGCTTCGGTTTCTGTTCATTACATATTTCATATGATCCACACCAAGTGATATATTGTATTTGTCAGAAATAAAATACCCAGCTTTAAAATTGGTTTGTGGTATGGTCATTCTAGTTGGATTAATATAGTCTACATGCCAACCTTTAGGTTTGTCTTCTGCAGTAGCGTTTTTAATAGTAAAGTCGTAACCATCACCTTGAAACCTGATGTCAGATTCAGAAAACGTTTCTCTGTTTCCTCCCCAACTGATATAAAATTTTCCTTTGTTGTTTGCAGTGTATCTCTGCGTGTCGTTGTTGTTTTGGGCAAACGCTAATGTTGAAAATAGCGCAAGACTTAATAATGCTAAATGTTTTAGCGTTAAATTTTTCATTATTTAAAAAAGAAATTTTGGTAATTATAAACTATTGATAGTTTTTCTTATGGCGACTAGATTGCTTAGTAAATTTTCAAGATTATCTAAGTGTAACATATTTGCGCCATCACTTTTGGCATTAGCAGGATCAAAATGTGTTTCTATAAATAAACCATCTACATTATTTACAATTCCAGCACGTGCAATAGTTTCAATCATATCTGGACGTCCACCAGTAACACCAGCACTTTGATTTGGTTGTTGTAAAGAGTGTGTTACATCTAAAACAGTAGGAGCAAATTGACGCATTGTTGGTATACCTCTAAAGTCTACAATCATATCTTGATAACCAAACATTGTACCTCTATCAGTAATCCAGGCTTTGTCACTTCCAGCATCTTTTACTTTTTGTACTGCATGCTTCATAGCTTCAGGACTCATAAATTGACCTTTTTTAAGGTTAACAACTTTTCCTGTTTTTGCAGCAGCAACAACAAGATCTGTTTGTCTAACTAAAAAAGCTGGTATTTGTAATACATCTACATATTGTGCAGCTTTTGCAGCATCACTAGCTTCGTGTATGTCTGTAACCGTTGGTACATTAAATTTTTCTGAAACTTTAGCTAAGATTTCTAAAGCTTTTTCATCACCAATTCCTGTAAAACTGTCAATTCTACTTCGGTTTGCTTTTTTAAAACTACCTTTAAATACATAAGGGATTTCTAGCTTATTGGTAATTGTAACTACTTTTTCAGCAATTCTAAAAGCCATGTCTTCGCCTTCAATAGCGCAAGGTCCACATAGCAAAAAAAAGTTTTTACTATCAGTATGTTTTATTTTTGGTATATCTTGAAGTGTCATTATTTTAAATAAATTAGGCAACAAAGATACGTTAATTTTCAGTAGTTAGTAGACTAGTGTTTGGTCTTAACATTTGCTGTATCTTGCTATTGGTGTGTTTGCGATAATATACAGCCAAACCAATAAAAATTATAATACTTATAATAATAAGGTAAGCAATGGTAATTAATGTACTGTCAACATGTAAAATTTCTAAATAAGGAGCAATCCAAAACTTACATCCAATACTGATTAGTAAAGCAATGATAATTGAAACACCTAAGATTTTAAAAGCTATTTTATGATATACTTTAGCTATCTGAACTTTAGAATATCCTAAAAAATGAAGCTGTGTTATGGTCTGTTTGTTTTTTAATATCAGTAGGTTAATGTTAGTAACTACTAAATAAATGGATAAAAATGTGATTAACAATCCAATTGCTAAAACCACGCTTAATATTAATTTTAATACATAGCTTAATTTTGAGTTTTGTACATCGTTTGATAAATAATTGTAGTTTTTTGATGCTAAAAACTCTAGTAATTTTGGATCTGATGGGTTGATGACATCTAATATTATTCTAGAAATTTTGCTAGCTTTATTTGGACTTAGCGTTTTATTAGTATGATTTAAAAACGATTCTGGTACTAATATCGAATTTATTTTTTCTGAAGCATCTAAAATGTAAGCTGAATACATTTTGGTTTGACTTGAGCCAGTAAGTTTAAGTTCGATTGGGATTTGTCTTATGATTTTTTCATTAATCTGAGGCATTCCAGTACTTGCTGCGTATCCAAAATTGTATAAGTTTATATAATTTTTAGGAATTATAATTGGGACTTCTCTGTCTCCTGGTTGCCACGACCAATCAATACTTTTGATATCAATAAATTGGTCGCCAACTGCTTCTAAAAACATTTCGGTTGAAATACCAGTGTAATTAGGCAGTGTTACACTTGCTAAAACACGGTAAGTACCATGTGTAAAGTCACCAGTTTTATTAATAAAAGGTTGTTGTTGTAATTCTTTTATTTCTTGATCTGTAAATGCATTATCACGTCCTAAATCTTTATAAATTATTAGGTTTTGATTGCCTAACAAATCGTTTTCAGAGTTAAAAACTGAGCGTGTATCAATAAATAATTGAATAACGATTAATAAAATTGCTAAGCCTAAGCTAGAGCTTAAAGCAAAAAAGATAAGTTGAGATTTATCAACTTGTTTTTTTAATAATGTATCAATCATAATAATAAAGTTTTAGTATAATTGATGTTATAAGTGTCTCCTAAACTAGCTACAATAAGTGTTGCTTGATTGGCTTCTACTTGTTGGTTAACCAAATTAACTGCATTTGTAATTTGTGCTTTATCAATATGACTAAAAGGCTCATCAAGTAGTAATAGCTCAAAAGGTTGGCATAAAGCCCTAACAATTGCGACACGTTGTTGCTGTCCATAAGATAACGTGTCTGCTTTTTTATTAGCTAATTGATCGATGTCTAATTGTGCTAACATTGCTAAGATTTCGGTTTCAGTTTTATGATTAGTTAAAGTGTTTTTAAGTTGAATATTCTCCATAGCTGTTAATTCTGGAAACAAACGTAAACCTTGAAACACAATTGCTATTTTGTTTCGTCTTAAAGACGTCCAGTCGTTTTCTGATAATGAAGCTATAGCCGAATTATCAAATTGTATGGTACCCGAAAATCGATTATTTAATCCATAAAGGAAGTTAAAAAAAGAACTTTTCCCGCTTCCTGAAACTGCTTTAACTAGATATTTTGAATTTGGAAGTAATTCAAAATTTTTACTCCAGACTTCTGACGAAGCTGGAGTAAAAAAATCTGGTGTAATAGATTGTATGTTTATATGCACTTAGGCTTGTGTTAGTTAGTTGTTTCTTCAACTTCTTCTATCTCAATTATCTCTTCAATAACCTCTTCAGTCACTTCTTCTTCTTTTAGGTCATCTTCAAATGTACTCATAGTTTTAGCTAATTCGTCACCATATTTGATAGATTGTATTAACGAGTTTTTGCCACCTTTGGTGTATAAGAAAGATTCACTACCATCAACATCAACAAAATAATGAATTTCACCATAATATTTTTCATATAGTTCATTGCTTGTTTCTGATAATTTACTCATAGCATTATTACTATCATAGGTGTTATAGCGACCATAAGGATTGAACATGTTAGTTAATGAACTTGAAAAGTCATTAGTAATTGCTCCAATGTTTCCTTTAGAATACACATACATTGAGTGTGATAATTTGTCTTTATGTTTAAAATCTGACAAGTTATTAGTTAACTGACCATTGTTTTTCATTTGGCTAGCACGTTCTTCATCATTAGTAATCAAAATTAAATCGTCAGTAATTACCACAAAAGCTTCGTTGTCTACTCTATAATAATCTTTACTAATTTCTTGTAAAGGCGCTCCTTTTTCTTTAATAAGACTTAAAAAGTTTGAAACTTTAGATTTATCTTTAATAGCAATTGCACCATACATATTTGGTACTTTTTTTTCTATTAATTTATAAGACTCTTCTCTTGAATAATAATCATAACTGTAAACCGAATCTTTTACTGTTTTACCTTCTGTTAAGGCAAACATTATTGTTTCGTCAAATAACGCAGTAAAGTCAGAAGTAGTCATACCAATTTCTTTGGACGCTTCACGATCTGATCTTTCCATGTTTTTTTTAAGTTCTTCTCTAATTTGAACTGGTAATAATTTATTGTCTTGAAGGCTAACAATATGCTCATAAAACGCTTCAAAATCTATTGACATTTTTGTTACAACCAATGGGTCGTTAGGTAATGCATTTAACATAGATTTGCTATATGATGTAGTCATCCACTTGTCATAAGCTATTAAAGATTTAATGTCATTATTTAATTTTAGCTTAGTGTCTGTATGTAAGTGGTCGTTTTCAAAACTTCCGTAGTAAGTAATGTTATTGTTTTCTAAATCAATATCAAATCCAGAAAAAGCATTTAATATACCATCAAAAGTATCTCCTAAAGGTGTAGATGTTACATGCACACCAATGTCTTGCTTTGTGTCAAAAAAGTCATCAAAATAGTTGGTTGCCAAAATAGACTCTTGTCTTTCTAGGTCTGTTAAATCTTTTAATTCTGCAGCAGCATAATTATTAGCACCAATAATTAAAGCAGTTTTATCATTATAACCAATAGCAAACTCTCTGTCAGAATACACTGTGTAAGCATTGTCTTTACCAACATTGTCTTCTTTTTCTAGATTACTTAATTTATCTATCATTGGCTTAATAAAGGCTTCAAATGATGCAGCGTCCTTAATAGGTAATATTAAACCACCAACTCCAGACATTCTTTTAAAAGACCCAAAACCTAAGATGTATTCTTTTCTAAAAGTGTTGTTAATATTGTCTTGCGTCATTAACTGATTTACAAAGTCTTTGATTTCTTCAGGTGCTTTGTCTTCAATTATTGTGTTTATACTTAGTTTGCTAAAGTCTAAATCTTGACTTTTTTTAGATAAAGACTCTAAGTTAATATACATTACACCAATAGCGTCTTTAGGTACAAGGTAAGCTTCGTCAATGGTTTTGCTACAACTTGCAAATAAAAAGGTGATGGTAAGAAGGGATAATAGTTTTTTCATTTTTTAAGAATAAAATTTGGATATTGATTAATATGTCAACAAAGCTAATGATATAATATTTTTAACAAAATAAATATCAAACCATTACCTTAAGTTAACATAACTATCTGTGTGTCTTCTTATAAAAATGTTACATTTATTTTTAAAAATTTATCAAAAAAAAAATTAAGCTGTTTTTTCGATAAAAATTAAGTACATTTGCACGCTTAAAATAAGGCACAATTATGGCTAATATCAAAAACATTGCAATTATTGCACACGTTGACCACGGAAAAACAACGTTGGTTGATAAAATTATGTACCACTGTCAATTGTTTCGTGAAAACGAAAATACAGGAGACTTAATTTTAGATAATAACGATTTAGAACGTGAAAGAGGAATTACAATTACTTCTAAAAACGTTTCTGTTATATACAAAGACACTAAAATTAATATTATTGACACACCTGGTCACGCCGATTTTGGAGGAGAAGTAGAGCGTGTATTAAACATGGCAGATGGTGTTGTGTTATTAGTTGATGCTTTTGAAGGACCAATGCCTCAAACGCGTTTTGTATTACAAAAAGCGATTGACTTAGGTTTAAAACCATGTGTGGTTGTAAATAAAGTAGATAAAGAAAACTGTACTCCAGACGAAGTACATGAAAAAGTATTTGACTTAATGTTCGAGTTAGGAGCAGAGGAGTGGCAGTTGGATTTTCCAACAGTTTACGGTTCGGCTAAAAATAACTGGATGAGTGAAGATTGGAAAGTTGAAACTGACAACGTTGAGCCATTATTAGACATGGTTGTAGAGCATGTACCTACACCTAAGTTTGATGAAGGAACAACACAAATGTTAATTACATCTTTAGATTTTTCTTCTTTTACAGGTCGTATTGCGATTGGTAGATTACAAAGAGGTGAATTAAAAGAAGGGCAACAAATCTCGTTAGTAAAAAGAGATGGTACTGTTGCTAAAAGTAGAGTTAAAGAACTTTTTATATTTGAAGGTTTAGGACGTAAACGTGTAGAAAGCGTACAAGTAGGAGATATTTGTGCAGTTGTAGGTATTGAAGGTTTTGAAATTGGAGATACTATTGCAGATATTGAAAACCCAGAAGGTTTAAAATCTATTGCAATTGATGAGCCTACAATGAGTATGTTATTTACTATTAACGATTCTCCATTCTTTGGAAAAGATGGTAAATATGTAACCTCTAGACACATTAAAGATCGTTTAGAAAAAGAATTAGAGAAAAACTTAGCGCTAAGAGTAGGTGAAACTGATACTGCTGATAAGTTTATGGTTTTTGGACGTGGTGTATTACACTTATCTGTTTTAATCGAAACAATGCGTCGTGAAGGTTATGAGTTACAAATTGGACAACCACAAGTAATCATTAAAGAAATTGATGGTGTTAAATGTGAACCAGTTGAAGAATTAACTATTGACTTACCAGAAACAGTATCTGGAAAAGCTGTAGAATTTGTAACATTACGTAAAGGAGAATTATTAAGTATGGAAACTAAAGGAGATCGTATGATCTGTGAGTTTTTAATTCCTTCTCGTGGTATTATAGGTTTACGTAACCAATTATTAACAGCAACTGCAGGTGAAGCTATTATGGCACACCGTTTTAAAGAGTACCAACCATTAAGAGGTGATATTCCTGGACGTATATCAGGATCATTAATATCTATGGAAAACGGTAAAGCAATTCCTTATTCTATTGATAAATTACAAGATAGAGGTAAGTTTTTTGTTGAACCAGGAGAAGATATTTACGAAGGTCAAGTAATCGGAGAAAACTCTCGTCAAGATGATATGGCTGTAAACATTACTAAAGCTAAAAAGCAAAGTAACGTACGTAGTTCTGGAGCAGATGATAAGGCTAAAATTGTACCAGCTATCAAGTTTAGTTTAGAGGAAGCTTTAGAATACATACAAAAAGATGAGTATGTCGAAGTTACGCCAAATCACTTGCGTTTACGTAAAATCTGGTTAACAGAAAACGATCGTAAAAGAAACAAGATTGCATAACATTTGAAACCAATACAGTTAGCAAATCCAACACTTAGACGTGTAGTACACTCTAAATATATTGATATTGTTGGTGTGGTTTTGGTAACTGTTATCTGTTTTTACAGAGGTTTTCATGAAACTATATATTATCAAGGAGGTATCCAATTTGGGATACCTCTTTCTAGTTTTAGTGACTACATATCTAAAGGCGCTTTTCCAATTGGTTTATTATCTACATTAGGAGCTGTGGTGTCTTTACTAGCAGCAAGAATGATTGTTAAACAACAAAATCTAGGTAATTTAATAGGTGTTTTTACAACCGTTAATTCCGGAATAATAGATTATTTGTTTGGTAATCACTCTGCTATTATTACCTATCCCTTAACTTTTATTATTGCTATTTTAGCTACAAAAAAATGGAGCGAAGGAGAACAAGTAAAAAAAGCAGATGCTAAGTATTGGCTGCTAATTGCTTTGGCTTTTATAGTGTCTTATACACTTGTGTTTTTAGGGTTTTATTGGTTTGGAACTAATATTAAAAATCAGTTTTTTAAGCATACAGTAGCTATAATATTTGGTATATCATTGGTTGGAAATATAAGTACAGCCTTTAAATATGAGCAAACCTTTTTAACTTGGTCCTTTTATAATTTAGCACAAATTATAAAAAATGTAATTCAAGGTAATATTGCAAATATTGTAAAATATGTGTTTTATATTATAAACTCAACCCTTACTTTTTTTGATTGGCGTTTAAATGGAGATATAAAACAAAATCCAAACGTTAAATAGTATCTATTTTTTAAAAGCACTATTACATTGTTTATATTTACAAAAAACAAACAATGTATAGTCTTTATTTTGATCCAGGTTTAGGTGCAATGATTATTCAGTCTATTGTAGCAGCAGTAGCAGCAATCCTGCTATTTTCAAAAAACATTTTGTATAAAGTCAAAGCCTTTTTTGGATTGACTAAAAAAGATAATGACGAGTTGTTTGACGATATAAATGTTAAAGAATCTGATATAGATAACACAAGTAACTAGTGACCAATATAACTAATCATACTGCGTCCTATAAAGATCCTTCTGGTTTTGTTTTTGTTGAAGCAGGAGTTGTTAAAAGACAAATTAATCCTATTTACTTTAAGCAATATCAAGCCTTAAAAGAATCTGGTTTTTTTAAACAGTTATTTGATAATCAATTACTAGTTAAACACGACGAAGTTTTTTCGTCTTCAGAAAAAATAGTCTTACAACCAGAGCACATCTCTTTTATTACTTACCCTTATGAGTGGAGTTTTAATCAATACAAAGCTGCAGCATTATTAACTTTAAAGCTTCAGAAATTTGCTATTGAGCATGGATTTACTTTAAAAGACGCTTCTGCATTTAATGTTACTTTTAATAAGGGTAAAGCTGTTTTTATAGACACGTTATCTTTTGATTTTTATATAGAAAACTCACCTTGGAGAGCTTACAAGCAATTTATAACTCATTTTTTAGGACCATTAGTTTTAGCACATTATCATGGCTCACAGTCTTTAAAACTTATTAGTAATTTTATGGATGGTATTCCTCTTAAAATGTTAGCTTCTATGCTTCCGTTTAAGACTAAATTGAATCCTTTTTTGTATTCAAATATTCATCTTTTAGCCAAGTTTGAAGATAAGCATAACCAAGATTATAAAGGAGAAACAAAAGCAAGCACATTAAGTAAAAAAGCACAGTTAAATATTGTACAAAGCCTGTATGATTATATAAAAAAGCTGAATTTAAAAGAAAGTAGCGAATGGGGTAATTACTATAACAAGATTAATTATTGTGATAGTTCATTCGACTTTAAGTCAAAAATAATTAACCAATGGGTTGATAATTTAAACACTAAAACACTTATAGATATTGGTGGTAATGATGGTACTTTTGTTAGAAAAATAAAAGCATCATTGCAACATGCTTTAGTTTGTGATATAGATAATAATGCTGTAGACCACAATTTTAAACTTATAAATACAAATAAAGATAGTTACATCACGCCTTTTGTTTTAGATGTTTTAAATCCTTCAGCAAGTATAGGTTTTAATAATTTAGAGCGATTTTCGTTTTTAAAAAGAATCAAAGACTTTGCTCCCGATACAACATTGGCTTTAGCTGTAATACATCATATGTCATTAAGCGGAAATGTTAGTTTTGACATGTCTGCTAGGTTTTTTGCTTCGTTTTCAAAAGATTTTATTATTGAATTTCCTAAACGAGAAGATTCTTGGGTACAACGTTTATTAAACAGCAAAACCGATTTTAAAGCGTATTTTGATTTTTATAATGAAGATAATTTTGAAAATAGTTACAAAAAGTATTTTCAAATTATTGAAAAACAACACATCACAGGCACACATCGTGTACTGTATTTAATGAAAGTTAAATGAAAAAACGTATTCTGAAATTTGTAAATAGTGAAGCAGATTACCCTGTTATTACAGGTTTAGCTTCAGGATTGTATCCAATGTTTTACTATTATAATTCAAATTTCACTCAGGTTAATTCATTTTATCAATTTTTCTTTTTTTTGCTAGTTTATTTGGCCATTCCAGTAATTGTAATGCTAAGTATTTCTTTTCTTTTAACAAAAACAACTTTTTTAAAGACATATAAAAAGCAGTTATATTTAGGAGTTAATATCTCGTGGTTTGGCTATTTATTAATGATTAGTACGATTGGGATTAGTGCTAAATATTTGTTTTTTATTGCTTTTTTATCAATAATTTGTGCAATAGCTTTTTATAATTTTTTTAAAAAAATAGTAGTGTTTCAATTGCTATTAGGATTACTGTCAAGCGTTATGTTTGTGCCAATACTATTGAGACATTTTTCTTACAACAATCAGTGGTTAGATCAACCAGATGCTATTAAAAATGTGACTTTTAAAACGAAGCCAAACATTTACATGATACAAGTGGATGGTTATGTGAATTTAGAAGTATTAAATAAAGGATATTATGATTTTGATAATTCAAATTTTAATAATTATCTAAAAACTAATGGTTTTAAAAACTATAAAAATTATAGGAGTAATTATTTCTCTACTCTAAGCTCGAACAGTTCTCTTTTTGCAATGAAACATCATTATTATTCTGAACCTGTAAAAGCCTTTAATGAATTGATTAATGCTAGACAGGTAATAGTGACTGATAATCCTGTTTTGCAAATTTTTAAAAAGAACAATTATAAAACTCATTTATTGTTGGAGCATCCTTACTTTTTAGTAAATAGACCAAAAATAGGATATGATTATTGTAATATTAATCCTAGTGAGATTGCCTACAATGACAAAGGTTTTTCAGTTAAAAAAGAAGTTTTAAAAGATTTGCAGCAGGTTTTGTCCCAAGAATTGGTGTCACCAAGTTTTTATTTTATTGAAAAACTTTTACCATCACATATAACTAATATGTCTGCAGATTGGGCTAATAAAAAGTCAGAAAGAATAGCTTATTTAAATCGTTTAGAAGAAACTAATCTTTGGCTAAAAAATGCTATTGAAATAATAGAAAACAAAGACAAAAATGCATTAATTATAATTAGTGCAGATCATGGAGGATTTGTTGGCTTTAATAATACCAAGGAGTCAGCAACAAAGGTGGAAGATAAAGGGTTGATTTATTCTATTTATAGCGCTATGTTGTCAATAAAATGGAATGATCAATCACCTGATTTTGATTATAAATTTATAACACCAGTTAATTTTTTTAGAATATTATTTTCTCATTTAAGTCAAGATAAAAAACACCTTAATTATCTAGAGGAAGACAGTAGTTATATTATTATTGATAAAGGTGCTCCATTTGGAGTCTATAAATATATTGATGCAGAAGGAAATACCGTGTTTAATCCATTATCTAACTAAAAGTGATTTAAATGAAGATTAATTAGTATTTTCGATTACTTAAAAAAAACATCTATTATTTACAATATACAACCATATAATCAAGAGCACTATGCAGTTTGGAATAGGTTTGTTTCAAAGTCAATAAACGGAACATTTCTTTTTAATCGTGACTTTATGGAATATCATAAAGATAGGTTTACAGATTTTTCTTTAATGATTTATAAAAACGAAACACTAGTAGCATTACTTCCTGCTAATAAAAGTAATGATAGTATTTATTCTCATCAAGGTCTAACTTATGGAGGCTTGGTGTTTGTAAATAAAACCGAGATGAATTTTGTTTATGAGGTTACAGAGTCATTAAAAACGTATTTTAAATCACAACAAATTAATTGGTTTTATTGTAAATTAATTCCTCAAATATATTATAAAGTTTCAGCTAAATATTTAGACTATGTATTGTCTAAAAAAGCGATGTTAAAAAATAGAGCGTTAGTATTGGCAATAGACTATTCTAAACCATTACAAATACATAAAACTAAACTAAAACATTATAGAAAAGGTGAAATTTATAACTTTGATATTGTAGAAACAAAATCATACACCTCGTTTTGGAATACAGTTTTGTCGCCAAGATTAATAGAAAAACATAATGTAAAACCTGTTCATACATTAAAAGAAATTGAAAATTTAAGTAATAAATTTCCTGATAATATCAAGCAGTTTAATATAATTAAAGACGGAGAATTATTAGCAGGAATAACAATTTTTGAAACACAAACTGTGGTTAAATCTCAATATGGAGCAACTACAGTTTTAGGTGAAAAATATAGAGCGTTAGATTATCTTTTTTTGTATTTGATTAAAAAATATAAACTCGAAGGAAAGCAATACTTCTCAATGGGAACTGTAATGGATAATAGTACACTTGGTGTAAATGAAGGACTTTTAAAACAAAAGGAAGAGTTAGGTTGTCAGATATATTTTCAGGATACTTTTAAAATGAATTGTAATGATTAAATTTTTAGACTTGCATAAAATTAATCATCGATTTGAAACCGATTTAAAAAAACAATTTACATCCTTCTTAAATTCTGGTCATTACGTTTTAGGTGAAGGTGTCTCAAATTTTGAATCTCAGTTTGCAACGTATTGTAACACTAAACACTGTGTAGGTGTTAGTAGTGGTTTAGATGCTTTAATATTAATTTTCAAAGCCTATATTCAATTAGGAAAATTACAAGTAGGAGATCAGGTTTTGGTACCAGCCAATACGTATATAGCATCAATAATTTCAATTTTAGAAGTTGGATTAACTCCTGTTTTTGTTGAGCCAGAATTAGCAACGTTTAACTGTAGTGCTAATCAATATAAACAGCACATCACAAAAAAAACAAAAGCTATTTTGATGGTTCATTTGTATGGACAATTAGCAAATGCTAAAGCTATTTTAGAATTAGCAGAAAATAATAATTTATTATTAATTGAAGATGCAGCACAAGCACATGGAGCAAAAGATAGTAAAGGAGGTTTAGCAGGTAGCTTAAGTCATGCTGCAGCATTTAGTTTTTACCCAAGTAAAAACTTAGGGGCTTTAGGTGAAGCAGGAGCAATAACTACAAATGATAACACATTAGCTACTGTAGTTAAGCAACTTCGTAATTATGGCACAATATCTAAATATAATAATGAAAGATTAGGTGTAAATAACAGATTAGATGATGTACAAGCACGATTTTTGTCTGTTAAATTACAAGCCTTAGATCAAGACAATCAAAATAGAAAAGCAATAGCAAAACGTTATTTAGCTAATATCAAAAACAGTAAAATTACTTTGCCTTATTATGATGGTTCAGATAATCATGTATTTCATTTGTTTGTCGTTTTAGTGGAGAATAGAAAAGAGTTTATGGACTATCTTGAAGCTAATTTAGTACAGTCAGCAATACATTATCCAGTGCCACCACACAAGCAAAAAGCACTTGGTCGATTTAATGATTTAAAACTTCCAATAACAGAAAAAATTCACGACACTTGTGTTAGTTTACCAATTAGTCCAGTGATGAGTGAAGATCAAGTCAAAAAAGTAATAACAATAATTAATAATTATTAATTGAAAAAAATCCTAGAATACATAAGTAATAATGTTCTGGTTAAAGTTGCTTCACTTAACTCAGTATCTGTTATTATAAAAATAATAGCTGGATTTTTAACTTCTAAGTTTATTGCAATTTATGTTGGGTCAGAGGGTATGGCTTTGGTCGGTAACTTAAGAAACTTTGTTGGATCTGTACAATCATTATCTATTTTGGGTTTGTACAAAGGGGTTGTAAAATATATAGCAGAGTTTAAAAATGATGTTGTACAACTTAGTAAAACCTTATCGACTGTTTTTTACTTAGGATTTATAATGTCCCTGTTAACTTGTTTTGTTGTGTATTTTAAGGCAGACTATATAAATGAGTTAATATTTACAGAGGATAACAATTATGCTTATGTCATTAAGATTTTTGCTGTAGCATTACCGTTTTATGCGTTAAATATGTTTGCTTTTTCAATACTAAACGGGTTTTCTAAATATAAATATTTAATAATATTCAATATTTTCGGTCAAGTTTTAGGAGCAATAGTTACAATATTATTGATTTGGTTAGAGCAGATTGATGGAGCGTTAATAGCTGTTGTTACAACTGAATCCTTAATATTTTTAATTACTTTAGTGGGTATTTTAAATCGACGTAATGTGGTAAAATTAATTAGAGCTAGTAACTTTAGTTTTAGTTTTGCTAAAAAATTAGGGTCTTATTCTGGTATGGCTTTGTTTTCTGCAATAATATTGCCAGTTGTCGCTATTTTAATTAGAACTTATATTATAGATAATATTGGTTTGAAAGAAGCTGGATTTTGGGAAGCAATGAACCGTATATCTAAGTATTATTTATTGTTTATCAGTTCGTTATTAACTTTATATATTTTACCAAGATTTTCTGAAATTGATAATATTAAGGAATTTAGAAAAGAAGTTTTTAGTTTTTATAAAACAATTATTCCAATTTTCGCATTAGGGTTAATTGTAATTTACTTTTTGAGACATTTTATTGTTAGAGTTGTTTTAACAGAAGAATTTTTGCCTGTTAAGGAATTGTTTTTTTGGCAATTATTAGGTGATTTTATCAAGGTGTTATCTATTGTTATAGCTTATCAGTTTTTAGCAAAACGTATGTTTTGGCATTATATAATAACTGAAGCATTTTCAGTAGTAGTGCTTTATTTTACAAGTAAAATTTTAATAGACGAGTTTGGATTAGTTGGTGCTAATATGGCACATTTTGTAACTTATGTCTTGTATTATGCAATCATATTATTAATATTTTATTCGTCGTTATTTGGTGTCATTCCAGAAAAAAATGAATAATAATACGTTAAGCATTTTTCCAAGTCTGTACGTATTGCTTAGCTATAGTTTTATAGTCATGATTTTTAACTACAAAAGCTCTTGCGTTTTTTGAAATAGTTTCAATTTGATTAGGGTTTAGTATTAACCATTCTAATTTTTGTGCTAAATAATCTACATCAGGAAGTGCATTAATCGCAATTGTGTTAGCTTCAATATTATAATAATCTAACCATTCTTTTTCAGCTCCAGTAAATACAACTTTACCTTTAGCCATTGCTTCTAAAGCATTATAGCCTTGATCAAAACCAAACACTTGATCTAAAATAATGTGTGCACTATTGTAAGTGTTAATATAAGTTTTGTAGGGTACGTTTTCACTAGATAAGATTGTTACTTTATCAGGGTGTTTGGATTTAATAATAGTTAGTGCTTTTTCAAAATAAATATTTCCTTTTTTAATTTTTGATAATTTATTTATGCCATGAAAAATCACAATTTTACCTTTAGTGCTCAAAGAGTGATAATTTATACTATCTATGTTTATTGGATTAGGAATCAATCCTAAATAATGTTGATGAGATTGCATGGGTAAATGATAGTCAATATCTGTTGCAATAGTACCATAGCTATTTTTTATAATAAAATCATGTAATTTTTTATAAGAATCTGAAAGGTATTTAAGTGAGTAATCATATTTTCCTTTCAACGATTTATCTTCTAAATATGGCGTTAAAATAGAATATTTAATTGTGTTTTGTAAGTAATACTTTATAGTAATATAATCATCTCCGCAGCAGAGTAAAAACAGTTTTTTATTTTGAGTTTTTAATTGCTTTAAAAGTCTAATTTGTTGTTTAGGATTGATATGCAATGCGTCTTCGTTAATTAATTGTACTACATCGTAGTTTTTTAATTTTGGAAGTTGTTTTTTAAAACGATAAGCATTTTCAACTGCTATAAAATTGAGTTTAAAAAGTCTGGTAAAAATTTTATTTAAAAATGAAAATAGTCGTACATTTTTAAGCTTTGAAGAGATGTCAATATCAACATCATAATTTTTAAATCCATCACCAGAAGCAATTATTGTAACTTCATGCCCTAAAGCGACCAACCCTTCTTTTAAAGAGTTATGGAGTCTACTGTATTCCCCAACTAATAAAATCTTCATTTATATTTTATACATTTGTTTCAAAGATAATTTTTAATGGGTAATGCTGAAATAAAAGATGTTAATTTAGAGTTGCTAATTGCAACAATGAATCGGTCCTCTTTACATTTTTTGGTAGATTTGTTTCCGTTTAGTGACTACAAAAAATTTAATATTTTAATAGTTAATCAAACTACCGAAGCTAACCTGTTACACTCAGATATAGAAAACATAAAGGTTGTTAATAGTTTTGAAAAGGGTTTGTCCAAAAGTAGAAACCTTGCAATTTTAGAGGCAACAGGAGATATTTGTTTGTTTGTAGACGATGATGTTAAATTCAAATCTAATTTTGATTATTTGATTTTAGAAGCTCATATACAAAATATGCAAGCTGCTATTATAACTTTTAAAATGGAAAACTTTGATGGAGAGTTGTTCAAGGCTTATCCAAAAGTTTTGAAACATGATTTGAACTCTATTCAATCCGTAAATTCTGTAGTGATTTCCTTTAAAAGAGAAAAAATATTAGCAAGTAATTTATTGTTTGATGTCAATTTTGGTTTAGGATCAGTATTTGAAACAGCAGACGAGTACATCTTCATGCGTGATGCTTTAAAACTTAATCTAAAACCTCGATTTAAACCTGAATTAATTTTATCACATCCAGTATTTAGTTCCGGACAATTAGATGCTACTGATAAAAATATTTTTGGAGTGAGTGCCCTATTTTGTAAGTATTATGGAGTTTTTTCATATTTTAAATTAATACATCACCTATATTTACTTTTTAATCAAAATAAAATTAATACTAGTCAAATTTTTAGAAAATTTAAAGTAGGTTTATCAGGAATAAAAAAATATAAATCGCTAAAAAAATAAATATGGCTAATAACGATGATGTTGTTGTAATTGAAATTCCTAAAGTGAAAGACGCTAGAGGAAACTTAGCTATTGTTGAAAAAGATATTTTACCTTATAAAGTAAACCGTGTTTATTATTTATATGATGTACCTAGTGATGCGTTTAGAGGAGGTCACTCTCATAAAGCACAATATGAGTTTTTAATTCCTGTAAGTGGTAGTTTTGATGTTATTTTAAAAGATGGTAGTACGACCAGAACTATAACTTTAAATAAGCCTGACAAGGGGTTGTTAATAGTACCTGGTATTTGGAGAGAACTTGAAAATTTTTCATCAGGATCCGTTTGTCTTGTATTGGCTTCTGATGTTTATGAAGAGTCCGACTACATAAGAGATTTTAATCATTATTTATCACTTGAAGGCTGATAAATAAATCTTGTTTTTTATTAATAAATCTTGAAAACGTTTTAGCACTATTAATATAAATCTAGGACATTGTAATATCAAACGTTGCTTTATGTTAAGATGGTTTTTATCGATGTTTTTAATTAGCATTTGGGCTTTGTCGTAATCTTTATTAAATCTGTATCTTATAGCTAATGCGTAGCGTTTTATATCTAAATAGCGTTTTAAATCTGGGTTATTTTTTTCATTCTCTTTATACTGATTTATTAAATATAACCTATTGTCATTTAAGTTGCTGTTTGATAGGCTATTTGGGTCATAAAAATTATAAAGCATTGTAACAGTAGGATTAAATGCAATTTTTCCGTTTAGACCAAATCTAATCCATAAGTCTATATCTTGACCAGTTATTAAAGAATTGTTATATGCGCCTATTTTAAAAAAGACCTCTTTTTTAAATGCTACAGAAGACGAGTGAGGTATATAATTAATAACATTTGCCTCGAAAAAATTATCGATTAACAGGCAGTCAGTGTCGTATTTAAAATTAAATCTTGCAGGTGTTATAAATCCGTCATTTCTTTTTATTTCATAATTATTACAAAATAGAATGGCATCTTTATATTTAGTAATTGTTTGTTTTAATGCCTCAAGATGATTATTTCTCCATAAATCATCAGCATCTAAAGTTGCTATGTAATTCCCCTTTGATAATTTTATCGCATTATTTCTAGCAACAGAAACACCTTGTTTTTCTTGATGTATCAACTTAATTTTATCGTTGGCTAGGTTATTTACAATATCAACGCTATTGTCTGTTGAACCATCATTTACTATTATAATTTCAAAGTCTTGAAACGATTGGTTTAATACGGTTTTAAGGGTCTTTAAAATGTATTTTTCTTTATTATAAAGCGGAATAATAACAGAAAAGAAAGGACTCATTTTTTACGATTTATATAACAAAAATAGCTAATTCTAAATAAATCAAATAGAAATAATGAAGGGTGTTTGGACGTTAAATTGCGTTTTGTAATGGTTTTTATTAATGGGAAGCTATAGGCTATTAGGTAGTTGACTTTAAGACGATTTAAAGTTGTGTAATAATTTAAAAACGGAATAAATTCTACTTTAATCAAATCTGTTTTGTAAATATAGTTAAGATTTTCTAGCCCTTTTTTTGTTTTATCTATAAATACGTTGCTAATATCAACATCACCATGTAAAATAGGGTTGTCTATATGCTTTATATTTGCTTTTATCAAGCTTGCTTTATAAGCAAACAGTGTGTCTTCATGACCATATTGTGATAATGTTTTTTCAAA
Source organism: Olleya sediminilitoris (assembly GCF_016785945.1). Classification (GTDB taxonomy): domain Bacteria; phylum Bacteroidota; class Bacteroidia; order Flavobacteriales; family Flavobacteriaceae; genus Olleya; species Olleya sediminilitoris. Next base: position 87,996 of record NZ_JAEMEF010000010.1, read on the forward strand.
ACCAATAGCTTTAAAAATAGTTTTGGTCATTAATGTATTGTTACAAAACATACATTTGTATTGGTTTTGACTTCTTTGTTTTGCAGTTAAATCTTCTCGTTGTTTACCGTATTTCCATCTTAATTTACGTTTGTTTTGGACTTGTTCTGGATGTATACGTCCACCATAAATAATATCTGAATTGTCACTTATACTTTTGTAAAAGTTTACGATGTATTGATCAGAAATGATTAAGGAATCTCCATCAATAAATAATAAGTATTCATATTGTGCAGCCTCTGCTAATAAATTTCTGTTGTTGCTTAAACCTACATTAGTAACAAGACTTTTAAAAGTAACATTTTCTAATGTATTTAGGGTATCATTAATTAATATTGTTTCACCTTTAGATCCATCATCATAAATAATAATTTCAAAACAATTTTTATGTGATATAAGTTGTTGGTGTAAGCTATTAACCAACTTTGTGACATCGTAATTATAAGTTGGGATTAATACAGATAACATGTAAACTTTAATTAAGATTTACGTTGCACAACCTCAAAAACCTTATTATCACCACATTTTAAAGTCTTACTTGGGTATTTTAGCAATAATGCATAATCATGAGTCGCCATTAAAATGGTATTACCATTTTTATTAATGTCTTGTAGTACTTCCATAACTTCAATACTAGTTTGTGGATCAAGATTACCAGTTGGCTCATCAGCCAAAATAAGCTCAGGATCATTTAACAAAGCACGTGCAATAGCAACACGCTGTTGTTCTCCACCAGATAATTCATGCGGAAATTTAAAACCTTTGGTTTTCATATCTACTTTATCCAATACAGAAGTAACACGTTCATTCATTTTAGTTTTATCTTTCCAACCAGTAGCTTTTAAGACAAATAATAAATTATCGTTTATTGTACGATCTGATAGAAGTTTAAAATCCTGAAATACAATACCAAGTTTTCGTCTTAAAAACGGAATTTCTTTTTCCTTTAATGTCGGTAAATCAAAGTCTACAATATACCCTTTACCTTGTGTTAGTTTTAAATCACCATAAAGTGTTTTCATAAAACTACTTTTTCCAGAACCAGTTTTACCAATTAAATATACAAATTCTCCTTTTTTAACTTCTAAGTTAACATCAGATAATACAAGACTTTTACCTTGAAATATTGAGGCATTTTTTAATTCTAAAACTGTGTTTGACATAAAGTGAGTTATTGTTTGGTAACGCTTTTTTGAAGCAAAAAATTGTATCTGCCAAAGTAAACAATTAATAAATAATAAGGAAAATAATTAGCATCATTTATGACTTAATTAGCATAGTTAATTTAATTATTAACATCATATTTAGTAGGTCCATTTATAATTATTAGTTAAATCTAACGTTAGACTTATAGATTAATTTATATTTGATTTTGAATTTAAAAATAGTATCAATGTCATTAAAAAAACAGTTTACATTTTTTATTACATTAGCCTTTTGTCTACAATTATTTGCACAGCAAACCGCTGTTTATACAAGTGATTTAGCAAATTACCAAAAAGCTCTTCAGCTTTATAATAGCCAACAATATTTGGCTTCCCAAAATTTGTTTACACAAATTAAAAAAGAATCTCAAGATCCTAACATACAAAGTAATTGTGCGTTTTATATTGCTAATGCAGCTATAAGATTAAACCAGCAAAATGCTGATGTGTTAATGGAGCGATTTGTGGAAGATTATCCAACAAGCACAAAAAAAAATACGGCATTTGTAGATGTTGCAGAGTATTACTTTGTAAATGGTAAATATGCTTATGCTCAAAAATGGTATGCTAAGGTTGACGAGTCTTCTTTATCAAGAACAGATCGTGAAGGCTATAATTTTAATAATGGTTACGCATCATTTGTTACTAAAAACTATAAAGACGCTAAAAAATATTTAACACGTGTAGAAACGTCTCAAAAATATGGGTCTCAAGCCAAGTATTATTTAGGATTTATGTCTTATCAAGGCGATGACTATGATGGTGCTAATAAGTATTTTGAGCAAGTTAGTGATCAAGAAAAATACAAAGAGAAACTAAGCTATTTTCAAGCAGATTTAAACTTCAAACTAGGTAAATTTGAAAAAGCTATTCAATTAGCCGAACCTAAATTAGAAACCAGTGATCGTAATGAAGTTTCAGAACTTAACAAAATAATAGGAGAAAGTTATTTTAATTTAGAACAGTACGATAAAGCTATTCCGTATTTAACGGAATATAAAGGAAAAAAAGGAAAATGGAGTAATACAGATTACTACCAAATTGGTTATGCTTATTACAAACAAAAAGAGTACGATAAAGCAATATCAGAGTTTAATAAAATTGTAAGTGCAGATAATAGTGTAGCCCAAAATGCTTATTACCATTTAGGAGAAAGTTATGTAAATGTAGGTAAAAAACAAGAAGCATTAAATGCCTTCAGAAATGCATCACAAATGGATTATGATTTAAAAATTCAGGAAGATGCATGGTTAAATTACGCTAAAATTAGTTACCAAATTGGTAACGCATATCAATCTGTACCTCAGGTTTTAAATACTTATTTAGAAAAATACCCTGAAACCGAGTATAAAGATGAAATAGAAACACTATTAATTGACTCTTACATAACATCAAAAAACTATAAAGAAGCTTTAGTACTACTAAAAAATAAAAATAGTTTTGAAAGTAAAGTAGCTTATCAAAAAGTAGCGTTTTACAGAGGTTTAGAATTGTTTAATGAAAGTAAATATCAAGATGCAGAAGCAATGTTTGATAATTCTTTAAAAGAACAACAAGATCAAAAGTTTACTGCAAGAGCAATATTTTGGAAAGCCGAAACGGATTACAACCTAACAAATTATGACGACGCTTTAATTGGTTTTAAACAATTTGCACAACACAGTGAAGCTAATGTGACTACCGAATATCAAAACCTTGACTACAACATCGCATATACCTATTTTAAGCAAAAAAACTACGATCAGTCAACCACATATTTCAATCAGTTTATTCAAAAAAACGCAACAGATAAAGTTAGATTAAACGATGCGTATTTAAGATTAGCCGATGGTTACTTTGTGTCAAGTAGTTATAACAAAGCTATTGCAGCTTATGACCAAGCCATGCAAGTAGGAACTATAGAGAGTGATTATGCCTATTTCCAAAAAGCCATGAGTTATGGTTACATTGGTAAGCAAGACACACAAACCAGTCAATTAGAACAATTTATTGCTAAATATCCAAAATCTAAATTACGAGATGACGCTATGTATGCTTTAGGTAATAGCTATGTAAAAGCAGGTCTTGATGATAAAGCAATTGGTATTTATACACAATTAAAAAAAGAATATCGTACAAGTCCATTTACAAGTAAAGGTCAATTGCGTCAAGGTCTGGTTTATTATAACGCAAATCAAAACCAGCAAGCTTTAACCGTTTTTAAAGCAGTAGCAAAAGACTATCCAAACACACCAGAAGCCAATCAGGCAGTATCTACAGCACGATTAATATATATAGATTTAGGTCAAGTAGATCAATATGCAACTTGGGTAAAAACATTAGATTTTGTTGAAGTTACAAATGCCGACTTAGACAATGCAACTTATCAAGCAGCAGAAATTCAGTATTTAGATGAAAACGTTAATTCTGCAATCAAACAATTTAATGGCTATTTAAATCAATTTCCAAGTGGCTTACACGCAACACAAGCGCATTTTTATTTAGCTCAGTTGTATTTTAAAAAGGATTTAAAATCTAATGCAAAACCTCATTATGCTTATGTCGTAACACAAACACAAAGCGAGTTTTCAGAAGAAGCATTACTGCGTCTATCACAAATTCAGTTAGATAACAATAATTGGACAGAAGCTATTCCGACTTTACAACGTTTAGAAACCGAAGCTAATTTTCCACAAAACAGCTTGTTTGCACAATCCAATTTAATGCAAGCCAATTACCAATTAGATAATTATGATCAAGCAGTCGCTTACGCGGAAAAGGTGCTTGCTAAGAATAATTTAGATAATAAAGTTAGAAGTGATGCCTATGTGATTATTGCAAGATCAGCAATTAAAACTAATGATATGGCTAAAGCTAGAACTGCCTACACACAAGTAGAAACTTTTGCGACAGGCGAAACAGCAGCCGAAGCTTTATATTACAATGCTTATTTTAAAAATAAAGACGGTTTGTATGCCGAGTCAAACACAGTAACACAACGTTTGGCTAAAGATTATTCAGGTTACAAATACTATGGAGCCAAAGGATTGGTAATTATGGCTAAGAATTTTTATGCTCTTGGTGATGCCTTTCAGGCGACCTATATTTTAGAAAGTGTAATTAAAAACTTTAGCAATTTTGAAGACGTTAAAACGGAAGCACAAACCCAATTAAACTTAATCAAAGCAGAAGAAGCTAAAACAAACTCTTCAGTAATCACTGAAGACTAAAATACATCAATCCAGACGTCGTAATTCATAAATATAAATTATGTTTAGAACAAAAAAACAAATCATATTAACAGTAATATCATTAGTAGTAACCCTAATTACATTTGCTCAAGAGCGTGAAGGAGATACTATTCAAACAGGAGTGATAGACGTTGTTAAACCATATACACCAACCATTTCAGATGCGTTTAAAGTAAAAGAAACGCCATCTTTAGATGACAATGAAACTTCTGTAAAAAAAGAAGTAAAATATAATATTTTTTCATTTCCAGTTGCTTCAACCTTTACACCAGCTAAAGGTAAAGCAGCAGTTGTAGATAAAGCAAAAAAAGTAAAATTGTATAATAATTATGCGACTTTAGGTTTTGGTACTTATACCACTATTTTAGGCGAAGCATATTTAAATCAGCAATTAGGTCGTGATGAGGTTGTAAGTGCTTATTTAGGGCATCATTCGTCTATTGGAGATGTAGAAGATGCATTAACAGATAGTGGATTTTCAGATTCAAAAATTAATTTAAACTATACAAAAACAGATCGTGATTATACTTGGTCAGCATTAGGCGGTTTTCAATACCAAACGTTTAATTGGTATGGTTTACAACAGCCTCTGTTTGATCAAGAAATAGCAGATGCTTTGGATGTTGGACATAGCTTTATAAACGGATATGTTGGAGGAGATATTATGTTTGAAGATGCCACAATAACATCAGCTAATATCTTGTTTAGACATTTTGGTGACGATTATGGATCTGGAGAAAATAGGTTAAAAGCTGTTGCTACAGGAACAATAAATATTCAAGATAATGATGTGGATATAGAAGTTTTTGCAGACTATTTAGGTGGTAGTTTTGAAAAAGGATATTTCTCAGATCAAGCTTTAGATTATGGTAATTTCTTATTTGGTGTCTCTCCAAAATTTCAGATAAAAGAAGATGACTTAACTGTAGATTTAGGTGTAAAAGCAGTCTATTTTAATGACACAGAAGCTGGTAAAAGCAAATTCTTTATTTATCCAAATATTGCAGCAAGTTATAGATTGGTAGACGAAGTTTTAATTGTTTTTGGAGGTGTTAGTGGTGGATTAAATCAAAATTCGTATTACGATTATGCACAAGAAAATCCGTTTGTTTCGCCTAACTTATTTATAACTCCAACGGATCAGCAATATAAAGCATTTGCTGGGTTAAAAGGGAAGTTAACAAATACAATGAGTTATTCGGTAAGTGGTAATTATAGTTCAGAAAAAAATAAAGCTTTATTTATAAATAACGATATTACTCAAACAACAGAATCTTATACCTTCGGAAATTCATTTGGAATAATATATGACGATATTACAACTTTAAGTGTGTCTGCAGAGCTTAATGTAGACGTAAACCGTAACATCACTTTAGGTGTCAAAGGAGAATATTTTAATTATGACACTAATAACGAAACTGAAGCTTGGAATTTACCAAATTTAAAAGCTTCTGTCTTTTTAGATTATCAAATTACAGAACAGTGGTTTGCAGGTGCTAATTTATATTTTGTAGGCGAGCGTAAGGACCAATTTAATGTGCCAAGCTTAATAACACCAACGTCTGGAGAAGTTACATTGGATAGCTATTTTGATGCCAATGCACATGTAGGATATCATATAAACGATCGTTTTTCAGTTTTTGCAAAAGCTAATAATATTGCTGGAGAAGAATATAACAAATGGCAAAACACACCTGTTCAGGGTATTCAATTTTTAGTAGGAGCTACTTACAAATTTGATTTTTAGTCTATACTAAATAATTTCATCTTAAGATATAACAATAAAAAGCCTCTGTTTAGAGGTTTTTTTTATTCTTATATTTGTTTAAAAATATCTAACCATGAAATTATTAAAAATAGCATTGTTACTTTGTATAGTAGCCTCATGCTCAACTAACAAAACCGATGTCGACACCATAGTAACTAACGCTAATGTTTATACTGTTGATGCAACGTTTGCTAAAGCAGAAGCGTTTGCAATTAAAGACGGAAAATTTGTAGCTACAGGAACAACAAAAGAAATTACAAATAAGTACTTGTCAACTAATATTATTGATGCAAATGGTAAGACAATTGTACCAGGATTTATAGATGCACATTGTCATTTTTATGGACTAGGATTAAACCAATTAAATGTGGACTTAAGAGGGACGACTAGTTTTGATGATGTCATGAAAAAAACTATTGACTTTTATAATAATAAACCAACTAACTTTATAATAGGTAGAGGTTGGGATCAAAACGATTGGGAAGACAAAAAGTATCCTAATAAATTGTTGCTGGATAAACTATATCCAAGCACACCAGTCGCTTTAACTAGAGTAGATGGTCATGCTATGTTATGTAATCAAGCAGCTTTAGATTTAGCAGGAATAACAGTAGATTCTAAAATCGATGGTGGTGAGATTTTAAAAGAAAATGGAAAATTAACAGGTGTATTAATTGACAATCCAATGGAGTTGGTAGAGGCTGTTTTTCCTGAGCAAACAGTTCAGCAACAAATTGACGCCTTATTATCTGCTCAAAAAATATGTACAGATTTAGGTTTAACAACAGTGTCAGATGCAGGATTAGATAAGCAAGTTATTCAGTTAATTGATAGCTTACAAAAAGCAGGTAAATTGGATATGCGTGTGTATGCTATGATTAGTAATAAAAAAGAAAATTTAGATTATTATTTAACTAAAGGAAAAGTAAAAACAGATCGTTTAAACGTCCAATCTGTAAAGGTTTATGCAGATGGAGCATTAGGGTCACGTGGTGCAGCTTTAAAACAAGAATACACAGATCAACATGATCATTTTGGAGCTCTAGTTATTGGTACTGACGCTTATAAGGATTTAGCTGAAAGAATAGCAAAAGCAGGTTATCAAATGAATACGCATGCTATTGGAGATTCTGCCAATAGATTTGTGTTACAAACCTATGAAAAGACTTTAAAAAATGAAGCTAATAGACGTTGGAGAGTAGAACATGCTCAGGTAATTACTGATCATGATTTTGATTATTTTAAAAATGAAAATATTATTCCTTCTATCCAACCTACACACGCTACAAGTGATATGTATTGGGCAGCAGACCGATTAGGGAGTAAGCGTATAAAAGGCGCTTATGCTTATAAAACATTATTAGAAAAAAGCGGAAGAGTGGCCTTAGGTACAGATTTTCCAGTAGAAAAAGTAAGTCCATTTTTAACCTTTTATGCTTCGGTTTCTAGACAGGATTTAAAACAATTTCCTAAAGGTGGTTTTAATATAGAAAATGGGTTGTCAAGAGAAGAAACATTACGCGGAATGACCATTTGGGCTGCTTATGCTAACTTTGAAGAACAAGAAAAAGGAAGTATAGAAACAGGTAAGTTTGCCGATTTTATTATCTTAGATAAAGATATAATGACTGTAGATCAAAATGAAATCCCAAATATAACAGTTAAAGAAACTTACATTAACGGAGTGGCACAGTAGTTGCTATTTTGTAAATAACTAATTATACAAACTAATTAAAATGAAAAAAATAATCACAATATTTTGCTTTTTGGTCATTGGTACATCAGGCTTTGCTCAAGTAGATCAATACAGTAAAGATGTTAAAACGTGTATTAAAAGTAACGGAACATATAGTTATTATGAAGGTGTTATAGAACAAATGTATACGATGCTAGAAGAGCAGTTTGTGGCTCAAAAAGTGCCAGCAACTGTTTGGACAGACTTAAAAAAAGGTAACTCAGAAGCAATGGACGAGTTGTCTCTAATGATTGTTAGTGCTTACAAAGCGCATTTTACACATGAAGATGTTAAAAACATGAACAAATTATATGCAACCAAAGCTGGTAAAAACATGTTTAAAACAGATGCTTTAACCGAAGGTGATAAAGTTTTTTTAAAAGAATTTTATCAAAGTGAAACAGGACAAAAAATTGTTAGCTCTCAAGAATCTATGAATTCATCTATGAGTGATATTTCTGTAATATGGAGTGGTAATTTATATAAAAGCGTTATTTCAAAATTGTCAGAAAAAGGATACGATCTTTAAACAGATATCTTTGCTAAATAATCATAGTGCTCGCCTTCCGCGAGCATTTCGCATTTTAAACCAACAGCTTGACAAGCAGTAAGCAGTAAATTAAAATCTAAGTATAACCATTTCATAGGGTCTTCTTTTTCATTTTTATAGCTTAAAAAGTAATCCAATTCACCATAATAATTGGCATTAATATCCTGCCAAAAACCACCATCTTCATCTAAATACATATATTGTATGTCACTTGAGTCTATTAGTATCTGACCATTGGTATTTAATAAAGACTTAAGATGTGTTAAATATGCAGAGACTTGTTTTACAGTTTGAAAAATACCAGTACCATTCATTAATAATAATATGGTATCAAAAGTTTCAGTTTCATCTAATAAGCCTTTTAACTCAGCGTTTAAAACACCTCTTTGTTTACAAACGGTAATAGCACCTTCAGAAATGTCAATTGCTTTAACTTGTAATCCTTTGTCTTGAAGGTATAAAGTGTGGCTTCCTGAGCCACAACCAACATCCAAGATATTACCTTTAGATAGTTTTAATGCATGCTGCTCTAATTTAGGCATGTCTTTAAAACTTCTAAATAAGTAGGGAAGTGGTAGTGCATCGTCATCAGATATGTTGGTAGATGTTATAAGATCTACTGTATAATTACCATTTTGATAATCTAATAATGCTTTTCCGAAAAGGTCTTTCATTTAAAATACTATTTTTGCACTATGGAAGTATTTTTAAATAATCTACCAAAGCTTGCCAAAGATAAGCATAAGGAAAACAAAACCTTTTTTACAAAGCTAAAAAAGAAACCACCAAAGCAATTGGATTATATTATGCAAGAATTGCATGAACAGGAGTTTGAAACTACAGACTGTTTGACATGTGCTAATTGCTGTAAAACTACTGGACCTTTGTTTACAGACAAAGATGTGCAGCGTATTGCTAAATATTTTAGACAAAAGCCACAACAGTTTATTGATCAATATTTACGTGTGGATGAAGAAAATGATTATGTCTTAAAGTCTGTACCTTGTACTTTTTTAGGTCCAGATAATTACTGTTCTATTTATGATGTCAGACCTAAGGCCTGTGCCGAATTTCCGCATACTGATCGTAAAAAATTTCAACAAATATCTAATTTAACGTTAAAAAACGTTGCCATTTGTCCTGCTGCTTATAATATTGTAGAAAAGATGAAATCTAGAATTAAATTGTAATTCTGCTTAAATAATATCTATGAAAAAAATAGTTGTCCTTATAGCCTTTGTTTTATGTTCTATAAATAGTACCATAGCTCAAGAATGGTTGACTTCTTATACGTTAGCTAAAAAATTAGCATTGGTTAAAAATAAAATGATGTTAGTTATTTGGGAGGATGCTGCTAATTATTCTTATCCTTTATTGGTGGATACTAAAGAGGGTTCTCAAATTGTTGTAGAGTTATTTGAAAGTGATAAAATAAAACAGTTGGTCTGGGAGTATTTTGTACCAGTTATAATTAACGAGTCTAATTATGATAAACTTTATCATGGTGGAGTTAAAAACAGGAGAGTTAGTTATATTGAAAGGTTTAATGATGACAAATTAAAAGTAATGGATCCCAATGGAAACATATTAAATCTATCTGAAAGAGATGATTTTAGTATGACTAACATGTCGCTTTTAATACAGAAATACGCGCTAGACACTTCATTTTTATCAAATGAAATGAAGCAATATTTTGAACATAAAAATTATGCTTCAGCGTTTAGATTAGCTAATAAATATCTTGATTTTGCTATGTATGCAGAAGATTTTGTTAAAGAAGAATTAATAGCTTTATCAGATTTATATATGGATGAAGCTACAGATTTATTGAAGCTTAGCGATATAGAACATAAAGAGGCTTTACATCAAAAACAAGAGTTATTGAAAATTGAAGGTTTTTTAATAATAGGTAAATTTAAAAAGGCGCGTCGTTTTCTTAAAAAACATGAAACTGAATCAATTGACGACTTAAATCAATCTTTGTTTTCGTTTTTAAATTATGTAACTTTTAGAGGCTTGGATGATATGGATCAAGCTATAAAATGGCGTGATAGTTTATCACAATCTGATTTAAATAAAGTTGAGTTGTTATTGAAAAAATAATTAATAATTCTCAATAGGCTATGCTTCTCTTTTTTTAGAATAATTTTGTTTACACTTCATTTTGTTGTTGATTTTGTAGTTTATTGTTCTTTTTGTTGAAATTTTGTTGTAAATCATTGTTTTTTTTTCATTTAAGTTATTGATAGTAAGGTTAAATGTCTGTTCATCGGTTTTTTGTGCATTTTGACTAAAAATGTATAACTTGCATTATGATTAGTGTGAAATATATAGTATTTCATAATACTTTTGGAATCCTCTTAAACTGACTTTTAGCGTAACAATTAATTATACAATTATGATTAGGCAAAAAATAACATTAGTATTAGTTTTTACTTTTCTATTAACCACTTCAATGTTTTCTCAAACAAGAAGTAAAACAACCATTGTCGAAAATGTAAATGCTACCAAAGCAGGACTTATTCACGGGCTTAATAAAACAGGAGACACTATTGTATTAAAAAGTAATAAAGACATTTATAGGTTTACTTTTTTGTTTCATAATAAAAAAGAATCTATAATGATGGATTTAGGTAATAAGGAAGCTAAAATTCCATTACACCATTTTAATGTTGGTCGATATACTGTTGTGGCTTATCGTGAAGATGCTGTATATCCAATATCTTTAAATCGTATTCAAGATATTGCAAAACCAACTAACGCTGTAACAGATTTAGAAGAAGATGTTTTACGTGCTAGTTTATCTAAAGAAGAACAACGTAAACGTAGTATTACGCCAAGAGCATCTATTAATAAAGATACACGTTTGGCTAGTGCGACTATTGAAGAAGATGAAATTTCTTTTGAAGAAAAATTGGCTAAAGAGCGTAAGTTAGTTGTCCTGAGACAAAGAGAATATAATGCACGCATCAAACGTGAAGTAGAAGCAAAGTCCATGAAAGAGCAAGTATTTGCTCAAGCTGAAGCTAATAAAAAAGTATCAGAACAAAAAAGATTGGCAAAACAAGAAGCTAAACGTCATGAAATTAAAGAAAAAGAAGTTAATACTGTTGCAGCACGTTACAAGCGTAACCAACGTATTTTAAAACAGCATGCAGCCACTTTAGCTAGCTCAAAAAAAAAAGTTGATACTAAAGAGGTGAAATACAATATTTCTGAAATAAATAATAACAGTCTAGAAAAACAAACTAGAGAAGAATACAGAAAACAAAATTTAAGACCAAACGGATTACCTTACGAAGATTAATTGTATAATAAGTAAGGTTTACGTTTAGTCATAAAATCATTCAAGCCACTTGTCCAAGTGGCTTTTATTTTGTCTTCACTCCAACCAGCTTCAATTTGTTCTTGTAATTTTTTTGTTCCAGCTAATTTTGTAAAAAAGCCATTCTTAATAAAAAATGCGCCTTTATCATTGGTGCTATTATATGCATTTATAAGATAGCTTAGGTTAAGCTTAGATAAAGGTTTGTTACCACTTAAATTATATCCATGACATATTTTGTTTTCATGCTTAGGGTATTTTGCTCCAGCATTAGATTTAGGGGTAAAGCTATACGATGTCTGAGGTAAAAATGGAGAACCATAAACTTGAAACTGTAAATCTGTACCACGACCAGCACTAACATTAGTCCCTTCAAAAAAACATAAACTTGGATATAAATTTATAGCTTGAGCATTAGGTAAATTTGGAGAGGGTTTAATAGGTAGATCATACGTCATTTGTCTGTTGTAGTTTTTAATAGTTATAACTTCTAACATACAAGTTACCTTATTTTTTAACCAATGCTCACCATTAATCATTTGTGCATACTCACCAATTGTTAGGCCATGTACAACAGGTATTGGATGCATACCGACAAAACTAGTGTGTTCTTTTTCTAGAATTGGACCATCAATATAATGGCCATTTGGGTTTGGTCTGTCTAATACAATTAAAGTTTTGTTTTGTTCAGCACAAGCTTCCATGACATAATGTAAAGATGATATGTAGGTGTAAAAACGCGCACCTACATCTTGAATATCAAAAATTATAATATCAATATCTTTTAATTGTGCAACGCTTGGTTTTTTATTTTTTCCGTATAATGATACAATAGGTAAGCCTGTTTTAGTATCTATACCATCTTTAACCACTTCACCTGCATCTGCTTGACCTCTAAAACCATGTTCTGGTGCAAAGACTTTTTTTACAGTTACGTTTAAATCTAAAAGACTATCTACTAAATGTGTATATGTTTCTTTTTTAAAAACTACACTTGTTTGGTTAGCTACTACACCAACACGTTTGTCTTTTAGCAAAGGTAAATAGGCTTTGGTTTGATTTGCTCCAACAATAATTGGCTTATCTATAGAGTTATCAGTAGTAATTTCGGCTTTAGCCAAAATAGCAGTTGTTTCAGTAATATTATTTTTCGTTTTATAAGCACAAGAATTTAGTACCATAACAAATAATAAAACTGTATTTTTGAAAATATTAAATCGCATAATCTAGTTTGAATTTCGAGTTTTTTATAGCTAAACGCATAATTGATAGTAAAGCGTATAAAAGTAGTATATCAGCACCAATAATAAAAATTGGTATTGTAGCAATTGCTTTGGGAATTATTGTAATGATGATTGCTATAGCAACTGGTATTGGGTTGCAACAAAAAATCAGAGAAAAAGTAATTGCTTTTAATGGACATAGTATCATTCAAAATTACGATAATAATCAGTCCGAAGAAAGTATACGTCCAATATCTACCAATCAGGATTTTTATCCAAATTTTTCTAGTGTTCCTGGTGTGACTCATATTCAGGCTACAGCAACTAAATCTGGGATAATTAGGTTAGAAAACGATTTTGAATACGTCGTTATAAAAGGTGTTGGTCAAGATTATGATTGGCAATATTTTAAAGAGTTTTTAATAGAAGGAGAACTGCCAAACTATACAGACGGATTAAATCAAGACATTTTAATTTCTCAGTATTTAGCCAACAGACTTAAGCTAAAACTTAAAGATCGTATAAATACTTATTTTTTAAGAGAAGACACAACAAAACCACCAAGAAGTATAACTTTTAATATTGTTGGTATTTATAATTCTGGTTTACAAGAAATGGATCAATTATATGTCATTGGAGACATTAATCATATTAAGCGACTAAACAAATGGGATGATGACCAAGTTGGACGTTTTGAAGTTTTTATAGACGATTATGATAATCTAGAAACCACAGGAAATGCTATATTTATAGCAGTACCATCCACTTTAAATGCAAAAACAGTAGACAGAGAATATCCATTCATTTTTGATTGGATAAAAATTTTTGACAATAATATCTATGCTATAATAGGTATCATGATTTTAGTAGCAGGTATAAACATGATAACAGCTTTGTTGGTTTTAATTCTAGAACGTACCCAAATGATAGGTGTTCTAAAAGCATTAGGAAGTGCCAATACCAGTATACGTAAAATCTTTTTATACAACGCAAGTTATCTAATATTAAAAGGTCTGTTTTGGGGTAATTTAATAGGATTAACCTTATTGCTTTTACAAAAATACTTTGGACTTTTTCCTTTAGATCCACAAACCTATCACGTCTCTGCAGTGCCTGTGTATATAAACATAGGTTACATAATAGCATTAAATATTGGGACCTTTGTATTATGTCTATTAATGCTATTAATACCATCTTACATTATCTCAAAAATATCTCCAGTAAAAGCTATTAGATTTGATTAAATAATTTGGGCGTTACCCTTAACTTGAAAAAAAATCAAGTTAAGGGTCGCGTCATCCACTATATCTTTTTTGCGCATAAGCGCGCACAAAAAAGGATGTCGTTACTACCGCTAACGCAACCTATCCTAAGGCAAGTAATTAAAATAAAGTACAGCTTAAACTTAAGGTTTTAGTAGTTATCATAATGTTAAAATTAGGAACTAAAAATAACAGTTTATTAAGTGTTCAATCAAATGGAACATAAAACAAAAAGATTACTTATTTTTGCAAAATAAAATAAAAAGTAAAGCATGCAATACGCAAACAATATACTAGAAACCATTGGAAACACACCATTAGTAAAATTAAACAAGCTAACTGAAGAGCTACCATGTTTAGTACTATCTAAATACGAAACCTTTAACCCAGGAAACTCTGTTAAAGATCGTATGGCATTACAAATGATTGAAGATGCAGAAGCAGATGGACGTTTAAAACCAGGAGGAACTATTATAGAAGGAACCTCAGGTAACACAGGAATGGGATTAGCGTTAGCAGCAATAATCAAAGGTTACAAATGTATATTTGTAATGGCAGACAAACAAAGTAAAGAAAAAGTAGACATACTAAAAGCAGTAGGAGCAGAAGTAGTCGTATGTCCAACAGCAGTTGAGCCTGAAGATCCAAGATCTTACTATTCTGTATCAAAAAGATTAAGCACAGAAATAGAAAACAGTTGGTACGTAAACCAATACGATAATCCAAGTAACGCAAAAGCACATTACCAAAGTACAGGACCAGAAATTTGGAAACAAACTGAAGGTAAAATAACACACTTTGTCGTTGGTGTTGGAACAGGAGGAACCATATCTGGAGTCGGTAAATATCTAAAAGAACAAAATCCTGATATCAAAGTTTGGGGAATAGATACTTACGGATCAGTATTTAAAAAATATCACGAAACAGGTGTTTTTGATGAAAACGAAATCTATCCATATGTAACAGAAGGAATCGGAGAAGATATCTTGCCAAAAAATGTTGACTTTGATATTATTGATGGATTTACAAAAGTAACAGATAAAGATGCAGCAGTTTATACTCAGAGACTATCCAAAGAAGAAGGAATGTTTTTAGGTAATAGTGCAGGAGCAGCAATAAAAGGAGTATTACAATTAAAAGAACACTTTACAAAAGATGATGTTGTTGTGGTTTTATTTCATGATCATGGAAGTCGTTATGTTGGTAAAATGTTTAATGACGACTGGATGCGCGAAAAAGGATACATTGAGTAGTTTTAAGCTCCAATAATTAAATAAAAAAAACTCACAATTTACATTGTGAGTTTTTATTATTTAACTACTTAATAATTTTCATTGTAATGGATCCAGAGGCGTTATTATATTTGTCAGATATAATTACTGTTTTATAGCCATCTAGCTTTATAGTGTATAGATTGTCTTTTTTTATTTCAGAACGATAAAAACTGAATTGTTTTTCAATGTCATCAAATGTTATTTTTAACGTGTATTGTATATCAGAGTGATATTTACGGTTTTTATCTTCAGGAGGTGCATCATACCACCATTCTTCAATTAAATCCGTTAATTCAATAGTTATAAATTCATTTTGATAACCAACATTAGTAATAGTATTGTTTTTAAGAGTAAAAGTTTCTCCAAAAACGATATCAAATTTGTCTTGAGCAAACATACTAATTTGCATAAAAAGTGAAATTATAAACAAATAATGTTTTTTGGTTAAATGCATATTAGTATAAATATAGTGTTAATAAATATTAGTCTAATTTAATCAATTAAATGGTTATGAGTAATTAACGTTATTAAATCAATTTTAGCAATTGTAAAAAGGTTTGTTCTTACAAATTATTCTGCTAATTTGTAAATATCAATCACTAGTCTTACATTTAAACATGCAAGAAGATTTTTTACATTATCTCTGGAAGTTTAAAAAGTTTGATACTCAAAACTTAAAAACTACTAATAATGAAGCCGTATTAATAAATTCAATAGGTTCGCATAACCAGCATTCTGGACCTGATTTTTTTAACGGTCAAATTACTATTGATAATCAGCTTTGGGCAGGGAATATAGAGATACACATTAAATCTAGCGATTGGTTTGTACATAATCATGAAGTAGATCCTAATTATGACAACGTAATATTACATGTCGTTTGGGAACATGATACAGAAGTATTCCGTAAAAATAACACTCTAATACCAACCATCCAACTTAGGGATTATGTCTCAGTAAGAGCATTAAATAATTATTATAAATTATTTAATAAAAATCAAACCTGGATTAATTGCGAAAATACTATCCCAAAAGTAGATTCTTTTAAAGTTAATAATTGGTTAGAACGCTTGTTTTTTGAACGTTTAGAACGTAAGTCAAAAGATATTGAAGTCTTACTGAAAACATCTAACAATAATTTTGAAGCAGTATTGTTTAAATTACTTGCTAAAAACTTTGGATTAAAAGTCAATAGTGATGCGTTTTTAAGTTTAGCAAATAGTATTGATTTTTCAATAGTCAGAAAGCAACAAAATAATTTACAAAGTTTAGAGGCTTTATTTTTTGGCCAAGCTAATATGTTGGACAAAGATGTTCAAGAGGCATATTATATAAACCTTCAAAAAGATTATGCGTTTTTAAAGCAAAAATTTGGGTTAGATAATAAAAGTGTCATTCCGTTTCAGTTTTTTAGATTACGTCCACCAAATTTTCCAACCATTAGATTGTCACAATTAGCAAATCTATATCATGTGCATCAAAATTTGTTTTCAAAAGTCATTGCATTAGATACTTTAACCGATATTTACAAACTATTCTCTGTGTCAACATCAACTTTTTGGGAGGATCATTACACATTTGATAAAGTTTCAAAAACTAGTAAAAAGAAAATCACCAAAAGTTTTATAAACTTACTATTAATAAATACAATCATTCCGCTTAAATTCTGTTATGCAAAGCAACAAGGTAAAGCTATTGACGATACAATTATTAAGCTTATAGAGCAATTAAAGCCAGAAAAAAACAGCATTGTAGATAAGTTTAAAGTTTTAAAAGTAAAATCAGAATCTGCTTTACAAAGTCAGGCTTTAATTCAACTTAAAAATAATTATTGTGACAAAAATATGTGCTTAAAATGTGTAATTGGTAATTCTATACTAACGCAAAATTAATTATCTTGCAGTATGCAATTTTTATACAAACCAATACATTATTTTCAAAAACGTGGGTATCATGTTTGTCAACGTATTGCAGATCGTTTAGGTATAAGAGCCAAAGTAGTACGTACTAGTTTTATGTATTTGACGTTTGCAACCTTAGGTTTTGGCTTTGCATTATATTTGTTTTTAGCCTTTTGGATGCGCATTAAAGATATTATTTACACAAAACGATCTTCAGTTTTTGATCTTTAAAACCATATGACCAATCCTTTAATTACTTTATATAGATCTAAAATTTATACAGCTATTTCACTACTATTACTACTTTTATTAGTTGGTGTTTTAGGGTTTAGAATGATGTCTAATTACAGTTGGGTAGACGCTTTGTATATGACTGTAATTACAATTACAACCGTTGGTTTTGGAGAAGTACAACCTTTAGATGATGTCGCAAAAATCTTTACGATATTTTTAATATTAAATAGTGTTGTAATTTTAGGTTATGCACTATCTGTTATTACCGAATTTATTTTAAGTAAAAGTAACCTTGAAGAATTAAAACAAAAGAAAATGCAGAAAAAAATTGATGCACTTAACAATCATATCATAATTTGTGGTTATGGTCGAAACGGAAAGCAAGCAGCTACCAAATTGTTAGCTCACAAAAGACCTTTTGTTATTATTGAAAAAAATAAAGAAACTATTGAAAAATTTGAAGACGATAACACTCCTTTTATATTAGGTAACGCTAATGAAGATGAAATTTTATTACAAGCAGGTATTGAAAGAGCTAGTACTTTGATTTCTGCATTACCAAATGACGCAGACAACTTATTTGTTGTGTTATCAGCAAGGCAAATGAAAAAAAATCTAAGAATTATTAGTCGTGCATCACAAGAAACATCTTATAATAAATTAAAATTAGCAGGTGCTAATAATGTTATTTTACCAGACAGAATTGGAGGTGACCATATGGCATCCCTAGTGGTTGTTCCAGACTTAATAGAGTTTATAGATAATCTAGCTATTGTTGGAGAAGCTAACATTAATATTGAAGAAGTTCAGGTTGAAAAATTGTATAATCCCGATTCAGGTATTAAAACAATTAAAGATTTAGACTTACGTCACAAAACAGGTTGCACTGTTATTGGTTTTAAAAATGGTCATGGCGAATATATTGTAAACCCAGAGGCCGAACTCAAGTTAGTACCCAACTCAAAAGTTATTGTACTTGGTAGGCCAGAACAAATTCAGAAATTAAATACTATTTTTAGTTTAGATTAAATAGGTATTTAACAGCTTTTCTTTTAAAAATTCATCATTTTTTTGCATCTTGCTAATCTTAATTCAAAATTAACTAACAAATATTTATTATGAAGAAATATCTTCTCTCGATTTTTACATTAATATTACCAATACTAACTTTTGCGCAAAGTAGTACTGCAGACCAAATTGATGCTGCATTTAAAAAGTATACAGGCTGGTTTGTTGAAGGCATTTTTTCGGAAATTCCATTTACCGATACAATCAAAATTCCTTGGGTATTATTAGTGTTAATTGGAGGTGCACTTTTTTTTACGATATACTTTAAGTTTATCAATTTTACTGGATTTAGAACAGCAATTAAAGTGGTGCAAGGTAAATACGAAGATATTGAAAAACATGGTGTAGATTCACTTTATGGAGATCAAACTCCAGGAGGGGATGTTATCGAAACCATGAAAAAAGAAGGAGCTGACGGAGAGGTGTCTCACTTCCAAGCATTAACCGCAGCTTTGTCGGCAACTGTAGGTTTAGGTAATATTGCAGGTGTTGCAGTAGCCTTATCAATTGGTGGTCCAGGAGCAACATTTTGGATGATTATAGCAGGATTATTAGGTATGGCATCTAAGTTTGCAGAATGTACTTTAGGTGTTAAATATAGAGATGTAGGTGAAGACGGAACTGTTTATGGTGGTCCAATGTATTATTTGACTAAAGGTTTAAAAGAAAAAGGAGCTGGAGGAATAGGTAAAGTACTAGCTGTACTTTTTGCAATTTTTGTTGTTGGTGGATCTTTTGGAGGTGGTAACATGTTTCAAGCTAACCAAGCAGCAGCACAATTTACTAAGTTATTTGATCTAACAGGAGAAAATGCAGGAATGTATTTTGGTATTGTTATGGCTGTTTTAGTTGCTATTGTAATAATAGGAGGTATCAAACGTATTGCTTCTGTTACAGAAAAAGTAGTACCATTTATGGCAGGTATTTATGTATTGGCTGCTTTAATTATATTATTTGCTAATTTCACTTTAATTGATGATGCTTTCGCAGCTATTTTTAATGGTGCATTTACACCTTTAGCTGGTTTAGGAGGTATTATTGGAGTTATGATACAAGGTGTAAGACGTGGAGCTTTCTCTAACGAAGCTGGTGTTGGTTCTGCTGCAATTGCTCACTCAGCAGTACGTACTAAGTATCCTGCTAGTGAAGGTATTGTAGCTTTATTAGAACCATTCGTAGATACTGTTGTAATTTGTACTATGACTGCTTTAGTAATTGTAATTACTAACTTTGATGGTGGATTCATGGAATATGGTGTAGAGATTAAAGAAGGTGTAGAAATTACAGCAACTGCTTTTGATAGTGTTATTCCTCATTTCTCAATTGTATTGACTATTGCAGTAATATTATTTGCTTTTAGTACAATGATTTCTTGGTCATACTATGGTATGCAAGGTTGGGTATTCTTATTTGGAAAAGGAAAAATCACAGATTTAGTATATAAAATATTATTCTTATTTTTCGTAGTAGTTGGAGCATCTATAAGTTTAGGAGCTGTTATTGATTTCTCAGACGCAATGATATTTGCAATGGTTGTACCAAACATTATTGGTGTGGTTATGTTATCACCAATAATTAAAAAGGAATTAACTAAATATATGAATGCCATCAATAAAAAAGAAGACGCTATTGAAGATGGAGCAACAGATTTAGTTGATGAGATGTAAGATTAAAAACATTTAAAATGAATATCAAATCCCACTTCAAGTTTTCAAGACAACAACGAAGTGGGATTTTTTTATTACTACTACTTATTATATCAATACAAATATTTTATCATTTTGTGTTACCAAAATTAATGGATAATAATCCAGAGTTTAATACAAAAGATAGTACCATAAGTACATTTATAGATCAAATAGATTCTTTAAAAGCAGTCGAGTTAGAAAAACGAAAACCTAAAATTTATCCTTTTAACCCTAACTTTATTTCAGATCATAAAGGGTATGCATTAGGTATGACTAATCAAGAAATTGATCGTCTGTTAGCCTTCAGAAAACAAAATAAGTGGATTAATTCTGTAAATCAGTTTCAATCCGTAACAAAGGTTTCAGATTCGTTATTAGCAAAAATATCACCTTACTTTAAATTTCCAGATTGGGTAACTAATCCAAAGCCTAAACAAAACAATTTTAGTCAATCATTTTCTAATTTACCAAAAACTGAAAGTCAAAAGTTAGATTTAAATTCAGCTACAGCTGAACAATTACAAAAAGTATATGGTATAGGTCCATCCTATTCACAACGAATTATAAAATACAGACATAAAATAAATGGGTTTCATAGTTTTATAGAGTTGCAAGAAGTGTATGGATTAACACCAGAAGTAATTCAAAATATTAAAAATAATTTCACTATAAGAACACCAAGAGTAATAACCAAAATTAATTTAAATACAGCTACTAAAGATCAATTGGTAACCATTAAGTACATTGACTACGAAGTAGCCTATAATATAATTGAAGAACGTACCTTGCGTGATGGGTTTAAATCCATTGACGAATTAACAAAAGTTAACGGTTTTCCTGTTAATAAAATACAGATAATTAAGTTATCTTTACGTCTAGATTAAGACTTAACAATAACACAACGTATTATGGGAAATATGTACTTCAGTGAAGAGCATAATTTATTTAGAGAAAGTTTACGCGATTTTTTAACAAAAGAAGTCGTACCTCACATAGATAAATGGGAGAAAACAGGTCAAATTGAACGCTTTATTTGGAAAAAAGTTGGAGATATGGGTTTTTTCGGAATCAGTTATCCTGAACAGTATGGAGGATTAGATTTGGATATTTTCTATATGGTAATTTTACTTGAAGAATTACAAAAAATAAACTCTGCTGGTTTTGCTGCTGCAATGTGGGCACATGCATACTTAGCAATGACACATCTAAAAGCTGAAGGTAGTGAAGCAATAAAGCAAAAATATCTAACTGCAAGTATCGCTGGAGACATGATTGGATGTTTATGTATTACAGAGCCTTTTGGTGGTAGTGATGTTGCAGGTATGAGATCTACAGCTGTAAAAAAAGGAGATACCTATGTAATTAATGGTTCTAAAACGTTTATTACAAACGGTGTGTATAGTGATTATCTTGTAGTAGCTGCTAAAACTAACCCAGAATTAGGTAATAAAGGAATCAGTATTTTCTTAGTAGATAGAGATACACCTGGTGTGTCTGCAACCAAACTTGATAAATTAGGTTGGAGAGCATCAGATACTGGTGAAATAGCATTTGATAATGTAACTATTCCTGCGTCTAATTTAATGGGAGAAATAAATAAAGGATTTGCATACATTATGCAACACTTTGCTTCAGAAAGATTAATAATGGGTGTAAATGCCCATGCTAGAGCAGAATTTGCTATTGATTACACCATGAAGTATATGTCAGAGCGTACAGCTTTTGGAAAAACTATAGATCGTTTTCAAGCATTAAGACATCGTCTAGCAGATCATATAACTGATGTGCAAATATGTAAAACGTTTAACTATACAGTTGCAGATAGATTAGGTAAAGGAGAATATGTTGTTAAAGAAGCAACAATGTCTAAGTTAAAGTCTACTAAAGTAGCAGATGACGCTATTTATGACTGTCTTCAGTTTTTAGGAGGTTATGGATACATGGAAGAATATCCATTGGCACGACTATTGCGTGATAGTAGACTAGGACCAATAGGTGGTGGTACCTCTGAAATTTTAAGAGAAATTATCGCTAAAATGGTAATAGATGGTAAAGACTATAAGCCAGCTACATAATATAAAGATTACTGTTTTAGCGAAAATTAGTCTTTTAATTATCGCTAAAATGGTAATTGATGGTAAAGATTATAAGCCAGCTACATAATATAATGGTTACTGTTTTAGCGAAAATTAGTTTTTTAATTATCGCTAAAATGGTAATATTGTTTTAGATTTTAGACTAGCTACATAAACTTATAAATACAATTATTTTAAAATGAAATTTTTAAACATTAAACCAACAGTAATTATAATATTGTTACTGTTTGGAAGCTTCTCTTTTGGTCAAACCGAATTAAAAAATAAGGTCGTTGACTTTATGACGATGATGCCAATTGAAAACGCAAGTGTTTATGTACAAAATACAACCATAGGAACAATAACAAATGCCGATGGTAAATTTGTGTTGTTAGTTCCTAAAGAGTTTGAAAACGACTCCATAGTTGTGTCATCAATTGGATTTAAAAGTTTTAAAACTACTGTCGATCAATTTGATAATGATTTTGATATTTTACTTGAAGAAGATGTCGCGTCTTTAGACGAAATTTTGATAGTTGCAGAAAACAGACCTAAAACAGGTAATGATATTGTACTTCGTGCTTTAGAAAAATTACAAGATAATTTGCCAGAACAACAATATTTACAGAAAGGATTTTTAAGACATAAAGAGCGAAATAAAAAACAGTTTAAGTGGTTAGTTGAAAGTGCAATCACTTTATATGATGACTCCAGTTATGTGTCTGGCGGAAAAGACAACCTTAAAATCAATGTCGATCAAGTTAGAAAAAGTTATGACCTACGTGATGTTGATAGTTTATTTTCCTATTCAACTTACCTAAAATACAATGCTAACGTTAATTTAAGACCCAAAAATTTAAGACGTGATACTATTAAAAAAGAATCATTAATAAAGTCTATAAAATGGAACGATACGCGTGTTAATGGATTAGAAAATTTATTTAAAGGAAAACTTAACCTTG
Source organism: Olleya sediminilitoris (assembly GCF_016785945.1). GTDB lineage: Bacteria > Bacteroidota > Bacteroidia > Flavobacteriales > Flavobacteriaceae > Olleya > Olleya sediminilitoris. Next base: position 111,535 of record NZ_JAEMEF010000010.1, read on the forward strand.
TTCGTAATTCAAAAAGTCCTAAAGCTTTATTTGGTGACAATATTTTAAAAACACATCAATTTAAATTAGATACTATTCTGGTAGACAACGAAAGAAAAATTTACAAGATTCAAATCAATAAAAGTGAAGATTTTGTAGGTTTAAATACAAAAGGCATTTATAACGAAGGTTATATTGCTGGTGGTTGGATTTATATTTATTGGGATAATTTTGCTGTTAAAAAAATTGAATACCAACTTAAAGCAGGATCTAAAGCTCAAAAAAGTAGAAGTAAAACGTTATTTGATACTCAAATTAATCACAAATTAGTGATCTCTTATACAGAGTATCAAGATAGGATGTATCCTAACTATATTTACTATGAGACTCCTAAATTAGTAAACGTAGGTTATAAACCAACAGGTAAAATTAATAAAGAAGAAGAAGCGCAGTTTAATAAAGAAGAACGTTTTTATTATACAGTACAAGAGATTTTATTTACAGAAATTATTCAAGATCCAGATAAGGTCGAAACAGCATTACAACAAGATTGGGATCCTGATATTTTTTCAGTTAAACCATATAACAAACAGTTTTGGGATAACTACAACACTTTATTAGAAAGTGAAGAAGATGAAAAATTAATTAATGATCTAACCAAAAGATCATCTTTATATAAGAAAGAGTAAATATTTCAAAAGTATAATAAAATCAAAACAAGCGTGTGATTTTGTGTTTTTGATAAAATTACATGTTTTTTTTAATTATTTGTCAACACGAAAACGTTTTCGTGAAATAAAACGTTTTGTTTTTGATGTGTAATGGATTAGTTTTAGGTATAATCTAATCCCAAATAACATGAAAAAACTAAAATTAATAATTCTGTACGTCTCGATAGTCTTTACTTACAGTTGTAGTAATGATGACGTACTTACAGATTCTGTAAAAGAAAAATCCGTAAACAATACTAGTAGTCAAAGAGCAGGTTTAAAACCCATTGGCTCAGGTGTAATGATGCAAGCTTTTTATTGGGACGTTCCAGCTGGAGGTAATTGGTGGAATACAGTAAAAGCAAAAGTTCAAGATTGGAGTAATGCAGGTATTGACGCTATTTGGTTACCACCTGTATCAAAAGCACAAAATGGTCCATTTTCTATGGGTTATGATCCTTTTGATTATTACGATTTTGGTGAATATGACCAAATGGGAAGTGTTGAAACTAGATTTGGTTCTAAAACAGAACTCGTGTCATTAATAGATTTAGCACACCAAAGTGGACTAAGTGTTATTGCTGATATAGTGATTAATCACAATAGTGGAGGTAATAGTGAAGTAAATCCATATACAGGTGGAAGCACATGGACAGATTTTAATCCACTTTCTGGTAAATTTTACAGATCCGCAACAGATTTTCATCCTAATAATGCACATTCAAATGATTCTGGTGTATTTGGAGGCTTTCCTGATTTGTGTCATAATCAAACCTATGTACAAGATTGGTTATGGAAAAATTCAAATAGCGTCGCTAAATATTACAGAGATGTTATAGGTTTTGATGGTTGGCGTTTTGATTATGTTAAAGGTTTCGAGCCATGGGTAGTTAAGGCTTGGAAAGATGAAGTTGGTGGTTTTTCAGTTGGAGAATATTGGGACAGCAATGTTTCGACATTAGATTGGTGGACAAATTCTGCAAATGCAAGTGCTTTTGATTTTGCTTGTTATTATAAAATGAAAGATGCTTTTATGGGAAATAATTTAAATGCATTAAATGATAATATGCTTTGGAAACAAAATGCATCTAAAGCAATGACATTTGTTACAAACCATGATACTGACGAGATTATAAATAATAAGATTTTAGCCTATGCTTATATTTTAACACATGAAGGCTATCCAACAATATTCTATAAGGATTATGAAGAGTGGTTAAATAAAGCAAGTCTAAATAACTTAATTTGGATTCATAATAATTTAGCTAGTGGAAGTACTTCTATTTTACATGTAGATAACGATGAATACATCGCTAAACGTAATGGTAATAATTCATCAGGTTTAATCGTTTATATTAATAATTCTGATACTTGGCAAGAAAGATGGGTAGAAACTAATTGGTCAAGTACTACAATAAAAGATTATACGGGACATTCAAGTTGGCAACCAGTAACACAATCTGGTAAGTGGGTTAAAATTCAAGCACCTCCTAAAAGTTATTCTGTTTGGTCAACATTGTAAGTCGTTAAGTTATTTTAAAAATAAAATTGAGAATTTTAAATTAGTTCTTATATTTGCACCTCAAAATTTTAAAAGAGAGGAGGTTAAGACACCATGTTAGTAATACCAATTAAACAAGGAGAAAATATAGAAAGAGCTTTAAAACGCTACAAACGTAAGTTTGATAAAACTGGTACTAGACGAGCTTTACAAGGTCGTAAGCAGTTTTTAAAACCTTCAGTACAAAACAGAGCTAAAGTGCAAAAAGCGCAATACGTTCAATTATTAAGAGATCAAGAAGCAGTATAACTTCTCAGGCATTATAATAATTAAAATCCCACTTTATTTTTAGTGGGATTTTTTCGTTTTACTTGTAGTCAATCACAAAACACTATATTTATAAATATAAAATAGTCTCAATCAATGTTAATTAATGCTTTTATAGACTACTTATTGCTTGAAAAAAAATATTCCAAGCTAACGGTCAATGCTTATAATAAAGATATTCAGTCTTTTTTACTTTTTTTAGAGGAACAAGATGCTTTAAACTCTATTACAGAAGTTAATTATGCACAAATCAGAACGTGGATTATTAATTTAGTAGAAAGTGGCTTAACTAATAGAAGCATAAATAGAAAAGTGTCTGCATTAAATAGTTTTTATAAATTTCTGCTAAAAATAGAAGAAGTAAAAGTTAATCCGCTTTCAAAACATAAAGCATTAAAAACAAGTAAAAAACTTCAAATACCATTTTCTGAAAAAGAAATCGAAACAGTTTTAGATAAAATTAATTTGGCTTCAGGATTTGAAGGCTTAAGAAATAAATTAATTATTGAATTGTTTTATTCAACAGGAATAAGACGTATTGAGTTAATAAATATTAAATTAAGTGATGTAGATTTAGAAAATAAAACCATCAAAATTTTAGGTAAACGAAACAAAGAAAGGTTAATTCCACTATTAAATTCTGTAATTAACAGTATTCAAAAGTATCTTGAAGTTAGAAAAAAACTAGAATTAATAGATGATGATCAATATTTATTTCTAACCAAAAAAGGAGTTAAAATATACGAAACACTTGTTTACAGGATTATAAATGATTACTTTAGTATAGCCTCAAGTAAGGTGAAAAAAAGTCCACACATACTTAGACATTCATTTGCAACACATCTATTAAATCAAGGAGCAGAGCTAAATGCAGTTAAAGAGTTATTAGGGCATTCAAGTTTAGCAGCAACACAAGTCTATACACACAATAGTATAGAGCAATTAAAAAAAGTCTACGCTAAAAGCCATCCAAGAAGTAAAAAATAAATGTTTAACCACAAAAAAGTAAATTATGAAGGTAAACACACAAGCAATCAATTTTAATGCAGAACCTCAGTTATTAGAGTTTATTCAAAAAAAAATGAATAAGCTAGAATTGTATTATGATAAAGTCATTCAGTCTGAAGTATATCTTAAAGTTGAAAAAAGAAGCAACAAGCTTAATAAAATCTTTGAAGCTAAGATAAATATACCAGGAGATAGTTTAGTAGTTAAAAAACAATGTAAGTCTTTTGAAGAGGGTACAGACATAGCAATTGCTTCACTTCAACGTCAATTAAAAAAGCGAAAAGAAAAAATTAGAGAAAATTTTTAAAATATTTTAAAAAAATGTTTTGAATAATTAAATAAATATTTACATTTGCAGTCCGTTAGAAATAGCGGGCTTTTTTTAGAAGTAAAAATAGCAAAAAAAGCCGATGTAGCTCAGCTGGCTAGAGCAGCTGATTTGTAATCAGCAGGTCGTGGGTTCGAGTCCCTCCATCGGCTCAAAAAAATAAGGTTAAAATAAAAAAAATGTTTTAATTTTGTTTAAGTTCTTTAATAGAGTGATAAGTTTAAAATAGGGGAGATACTCAAGCGGCCAACGAGGGCAGACTGTAAATCTGCTGACTACGTCTTCGCAGGTTCGAATCCTGCTCTCCCCACTTTTTTTAAAAGTGATTTTAAACAAAAGGATTTTAAATAATTGCGAGAGTAGCTCAGTTGGTAGAGCGTCAGCCTTCCAAGCTGAATGTCGCCGGTTCGAACCCGGTCTCTCGCTCTAATATTTAAGCCGGTGTAGCTCAGGGGTAGAGCGTTTCCTTGGTAAGGAAGAGGTCACGGGTTCAATTCCCGTCATTGGCTCAATTTAAAGACGATAAGTAAGGATACACTAATATTATTATATAACTAAGATTAAATTATTAAAACATGGCAAAGGCAACTTTCGATCGTTCAAAACCACACTTAAATATTGGTACAATTGGACACGTAGATCACGGTAAAACAACTTTAACTGCTGCTATTACTAAAGTATTAGCTGATGCAGGTTTATCAGAAGCAAGAGATTTCGATACTATCGATAACGCTCCTGAAGAAAAAGAAAGAGGTATTACAATTAATACTTCACACGTAGAATATCAAACAGCTAATCGTCACTATGCACACGTTGACTGTCCAGGTCACGCCGATTACGTAAAAAACATGGTAACAGGTGCTGCTCAAATGGATGGTGCAATCTTAGTAGTAGCTGCGACAGATGGGCCAATGCCACAAACTCGTGAGCACATCTTATTAGGTCGTCAGGTTGGTATCCCAAGAATCGTAGTATTCTTAAACAAAGTGGATATGGTTGATGATGAAGAATTGCTTGAATTAGTAGATATGGAAGTTAGAGAATTACTTTCTTTCTATGAGTATGATGGTGATAATGGACCTGTAGTGTCAGGTTCTGCATTAGGAGCTTTAAATGGTGAGCAAAAATGGGTTGATACTGTTATGGAATTAATGGCAGCTGTTGATGCATGGATTGAAGAGCCAGTTCGTGATATGGACAAGCCTTTCTTAATGCCTATTGAAGATGTATTCTCTATTACAGGTCGTGGTACAGTAGCAACTGGACGTATCGAAACTGGTGTAGCTAATACAGGAGATCCTGTTGAGATAATTGGTATGGGAGCTGAAAAGTTAACATCTACAATTACAGGGATTGAGATGTTCCGTCAAATATTAGATAGAGGAGAAGCTGGAGATAATGCTGGTATCTTATTAAGAGGTATTGAGAAGTCTCAAATCTCAAGAGGTATGGTTATTACTAAACCAGGTTCTGTAACACCTCACGCTAAATTTAAAGCAGAGGTTTATATTCTTAAAAAAGAAGAAGGTGGACGTCACACTCCATTCCATAATAACTATCGTCCTCAGTTTTACGTACGTACAACTGATGTAACAGGAAACATTGCTTTACCTGATGGAGTAGAAATGGTTATGCCTGGAGATAACTTAACAATTACTGTTGAGCTTATTAACACAATTGCAATGAATGTTGGACTACGTTTCGCTATACGTGAAGGTGGTAGAACTGTAGGTGCAGGTCAGGTAACTGAAATTTTAGACTAAATTATAGTTTATAAAATATAAAATTAAGGCGCTTTGTTTTCAAAGTGCCTTGATTTATATTTACGGGTTTAGCTCAGTTGGTAGAGCACTGGTCTCCAAAACCAGGTGTCGGGAGTTCGAGTCTCTCAACCCGTGCAAATTAAAACAAGTTGTATTTTGCTTGTTTTGAAATAGTATAATTGTCTTCTTTCAAAAAGAAGATGTTAAATGAACAATATGGCTGGAATAGTAAATTATATAAAAGAATCATTCGGTGAGTTAAAGAATAATGTGACTTGGACACCTTGGTCAGAAGCACAAAGTTTAACAATCTTAGTGGCTGTTTTTTCAATTATTTTCTCTTTAGCAATTTGGGGAATTGATACTGTTTTTAGTAAAGTTATTAGTTTATATTTTAATCTTATAACAGGATAGGTTTTTATGGCTGAAGTTGGAGAAAAAAAATGGTACGTAGTTAGAGCTGTAAGTGGTCAAGAAAATAAAATTAAAACTTATATCGAAAACGAGATTGCTAGATTAGGTATGCAAGATTATGTTGAGCAAGTTTTAGTGCCAACAGAAAACGTTGTTCAAATTCGTAATGGTAAAAAAATCAATAAAGAAAAAGTATACTTTAGTGGTTATATCATGATTAAAGCTAATCTTACTGGTGAAGTACCTCATATAATTAGATCAATTACAAATGTAATTGGTTTTTTAGGTGCTACTAAAGGTGGTGATCCTTTACCTTTAAGACAATCTGAAGTTAACAGAATGTTAGGTAAAGTTGATGAGCTATCAGTTGATGCTGATGTAAATGTAGCTATACCATATTCAAAAGGAGAAACTGTTAAAGTTATCGATGGACCTTTTAATGGTTTTGACGGAACTATTGAAAACATTAATGAAGAAAAACGTAAGTTAGAAGTAATGGTTAAGATTTTTGGAAGAAAAACACCATTAGAGTTAAGTTACATGCAAGTAGAAAAAATATAATAAGTGTTACACTAATATATGTTGGTTAAGCTTCCACTTAACTAAAAACATCAAATTAATTTATTTAAAATGGCAAAAGAACTAGGAAAAGTAGTTAAACTACAAGTTAGGGGAGGTGCAGCGAATCCTTCGCCACCGGTTGGACCCGCTCTAGGTGCTGCAGGAGTAAATATCATGGAGTTTTGTAAGCAATTTAATGCTAGAACTCAAGATAAAGCTGGTAAAGTTTTACCAGTGGTGATTTCTGTTTACAAAGACAAATCATTTGACTTTGTAATTAAGACTCCACCTGCTGCTGTACAGTTATTAGAAGCGGCCAAAGTAAAGAAAGGTTCGGGAGAACCACACGTAAAGAAAGTTGCAAAAGTTTCTTGGGATCAAATCAAAACTATTGCTGAAGACAAAATGGTAGATTTAAACGCATTTACTATAGATTCTGCAATGAAGATGATTGCTGGTACTGCAAGATCTATGGGTATAACTGTTAAAGGTGGTGATGCACCAAATTAACCTAAAAAGATTTTAAAAATGGCAAGATTAACAAGAAAACAAAAAGAAGCTGTAGCAAAAATTGAAAAGGATAAAGTATATTCTTTACAAGATGCTTCAGCATTAGTAAAAGAAATAACTAATACTAAGTTTGACGCATCAGTTGATTTAGCAATTCGTTTAGGGGTTGACCCAAGAAAAGCTAATCAAATGGTTAGAGGTGTTGTATCTCTCCCTCATGGAACTGGAAAGGACACTAAAGTATTAGCATTAGTAACTCCAGATAAAGAAGCAGAAGCTAAAGAAGCTGGTGCTGATTATGTAGGTTTAGATGAGTACCTTGATAAAATCAAGAGCGGTTGGACAGATGTAGATGTAATCATTACTATGCCTAGCGTTATGGGTAAATTAGGTCCTTTAGGTCGTGTATTAGGTCCTCGTGGTTTAATGCCTAACCCTAAGACTGGTACTGTAACAATGGATGTTGCAAAAGCTGTTACTGAGGTTAAAGCTGGTAAAATTGACTTTAAAGTTGATAAAACTGGTATCGTTCACGCTTCAATTGGAAAAGCATCTTTTAGTGCTGATAAAATTCAAGATAACGCAAACGAATTATTAACAACAATTATGAAACTTAAACCGACAACTGCAAAGGGAGTTTATGTAAAAAGCATTTTTATGTCTTCTACAATGAGCCCTAGTATAGCTGTTGATACTAAAATAGGTTAAGTAGTTAAAAACTTTATATTATGACAAGAGAAGATAAATCACAAGTAATTAAAGACTTAACTGCACAATTAGCTGACAATTCTAATATCTACATAGCAGATATATCAGGTTTAAACGCAGGAACTACATCAGACTTACGTCGTGCTTGTTTTAAAGCAAACATACAATTATCTGTTGTAAAAAATACATTACTTGAAAAAGCGATGGAAGCTTCGGATAGAGATTTCGGAGATTTACCATCTGTATTAAAAGGAAATACATCTGTGATGTATTCTGAAACTGGAAATGCTCCAGCTAAATTAATCAAAGCTTTCAGAAAAAAATCTGAAAAGCCTTTATTAAAAGGTGCTTTTATTGAAGAAGCTGTTTATTTAGGAGATAACCAGTTAGATATGTTAGTGGACATCAAGTCTAGAGAAGAGTTAATTGGTGATATCATTGGATTATTACAATCACCAGCTAAAAACGTTGTTTCAGCTCTTAAATCTAGTGGAGGAACACTTTCAGGTATCTTAAAAACATTATCTCAAAAAGAGGGATAATTTTAAAAGAACGCACTTTTACAATTATATATTAAAAAATTATTAAAACGATAGAAAAATGGCAGATTTAAAAGATTTCGCAGAACAATTAGTTAACCTTACTGTAAAAGAAGTAAATGAGTTAGCTACTATTTTAAAAGATGAATATGGTATCGAGCCTGCAGCTGCTGCTGTAGCTGTTGCAGCTGGTCCTGCTGCAGGAGGTGATGCTGCTGAAGAGCAAACTGAATTTGATGTTATATTAAAGGCAGCTGGTGGTTCTAAATTAGCAGTAGTTAAATTAGTTAAAGAATTAACTGGTTTAGGTTTAAAAGAAGCTAAAGGATTAGTTGATGGTGCACCAAGCCCAATTAAAGAAGCAGTGTCTAAAGACGAAGCTGAAGCTTTAAAAACTTCATTAGAAGAAGCAGGAGCAGAGGTTGAGCTTAAGTAAGCTTACCACATAATTTTACAAAGGTTTAGGTCTGAAGCATGCGCTTTACGACCTAAACCATTTGTCGTATATAGTGATTAGCTATATAAAATAATATTTTTTTAATCAAAATTTCGTCCATTGATGTTAGTAACACAAGCTGAAAGATTAAATTTCTCGTCTATAATAAATAGAACAGAGTACCCAGATTTCATGGATATTCAGATTAAATCCTTTCAGGATTTTTTCCAGTTAGAAACAAAATCTGAAGAAAGAGGTGATGAAGGTTTATATAACACCTTCATGGAAAACTTTCCTATTACAGACACACGTAATCAATTCGTTTTAGAATTTTTAGATTACTTTATTGATCCACCAAGATACGCTATTGAAGAATGTATTGAAAGAGGACTAACCTATAGCGTTCCGCTAAAAGCAAGGTTAAAGTTATATTGTACAGACCCTGAACATGAGGATTTCGAGACCATTGTCCAGGATGTGTATTTAGGAACTATACCTTACATGACTCCTTCAGGTACTTTTTGTATTAACGGAGCAGAACGTGTAGTAGTATCTCAATTACATAGATCTCCAGGTGTCTTTTTTGGACAGTCTTTCCATGCAAATGGAACCAAATTATATTCAGCTAGAGTTATTCCTTTTAAAGGATCATGGATAGAATTCGCTACAGATATTAACCAAGTAATGTATGCTTACATTGATAGAAAGAAAAAGTTACCTGTAACTACTCTTTTTAGAGCTATTGGTTTTGAGCGTGATAAAGACATATTAGAAATTTTTGATCTTGCTGAAGAAGTTAAAGTTTCTAAATCAGGTCTTAAAAAAATTATTGGTCGTAAACTAGCTGCACGTGTACTTAACACATGGCATGAAGATTTCGTTGATGAGGATACAGGTGAAGTTGTATCTATTGAGCGTAACGAAATTGTTTTAGATCGTGATACAGAATTAGATAAAGAAAATATTGAAGAAATTCTTGAAATTGATGTAAAAACTATCCTTATCCACAAGGAAACTGCTCAACAAGGAGATTACGCAATTATACATAATACACTTCAAAAGGATCCAACAAACTCTGAAAAAGAAGCTGTAGAACATATTTACCGTCAACTACGTAATGCTGAGCCGCCAGATGAAGAAACTGCACGTGGTATTATTGACAAATTATTCTTTAGTGACCAACGTTACTCTCTTGGTGAAGTAGGTCGTTATAGAATGAACAAAAAATTACAATTAGATATCGGAATGGATAAGCAAGTGCTTACTAAAGAAGATATCATTACTATAATAAAATACTTAATCGAGCTTATTAATTCTAAAGCAGAGATTGATGATATTGATCACTTATCTAACCGTCGTGTTCGTACAGTAGGAGAACAGTTATCATCTCAGTTTGGTGTTGGTCTTGCTCGTATGGCACGTACTATTCGTGAACGTATGAACGTTCGTGATAATGAGGTTTTTACACCTATTGACTTAATTAATGCTAAGACGTTGTCGTCAGTAATTAATTCTTTCTTTGGTACAAACCAGTTGTCTCAGTTTATGGACCAAACTAATCCATTAGCCGAGATTACTCACAAACGTCGTTTATCTGCATTAGGACCTGGAGGTTTATCTAGAGAAAGAGCAGGATTCGAGGTTCGTGATGTTCACTATACTCACTACGGAAGACTTTGTCCAATTGAAACTCCTGAGGGACCGAACATTGGATTAATATCTTCATTATCTGTGTACGCTAAGGTAAATTCAATGGGATTCATTGAAACTCCTTATAGAAAAGTTACAGATGGTGTTGTTGATATTAAAAGTGCTCCAACATATTTAAGTGCTGAAGAAGAAGAAGAAAAATTAATCGCTCAAGCAACTGTAAAAGTTGATGAAGACGGTAAAATTTTACATGATAAGGTAATTGCTAGAATGGAAGGTGACTTCCCAGTAATGGATCCAAAAGATATTCATTATACAGATGTAGCACCAAATCAAATTTCATCTATATCAGCGTCATTAATTCCTTTCTTAGAACATGATGATGCTAACCGTGCATTGATGGGATCAAACATGATGCGTCAGGCAGTACCGTTATTACGTCCTCAAGCTCCTATTGTTGGAACTGGATTAGAAAGACAAGTAGCATCTGATTCTCGTGTTTTAATTAATGCAGAAGGTGAAGGTGTTGTACAATACGTTGATGCAAACGAAATTGTAATTAAATACGAAAGAACTGATGATGAAGCTAAAGTAAGTTTTGATAGTGATATTAAAACGTATCCATTAGTTAAATTTAGAAAAACTAACCAAGGTACTTCTATAAACCTTAAACCTATCGTTAAAAAAGGTGATAAAGTATCTAAAGGTCAAGTTTTATCTGAAGGTTATGCCACTCAAAAAGGTGAATTAGCTTTAGGTAGAAACATGAAAGTAGCCTTCATGCCTTGGAAAGGGTATAACTTTGAGGATGCCATTGTGATTTCTGAAAAAGTTGTTCGTGAAGATATTTTTACATCTATACACATCGACGAGTATTCTCTTGATGTAAGAGATACAAAATTAGGTAACGAAGAGTTAACTAATGATATTCCTAACGTTTCTGAAGAGGCTACCAAAGATCTTGATGAAAACGGTATGATCCGTATTGGAGCAGAAGTTAAACCTGGAGATATATTAATTGGTAAAATTACTCCTAAAGGAGAATCTGATCCAACACCAGAAGAAAAACTTTTACGTGCCATTTTTGGAGATAAAGCAGGAGATGTTAAAGATGCTTCATTAAAAGCTTCTCCATCATTACATGGTGTTGTTATTAATAAAAAATTATTCTCTAGAGCAGTAAAAGATAAAAGAAAGAGAGCTCAGGACAAAGAGGATATTAACAAGTTAGAGAATTTATATTATACTAAATTTGATGAATTACAGTCTGTATTAGTTGAAAAACTTTTCACTATTGTAAACGGTAAAACATCTCAAGGTATATACAATGACTTAGGTGAAGAAGTATTACCAAAAGGTAAAAAATTCACTTTAAAAATGTTAAATGCTGTTGATGATTATACCCACTTAACTGGTGGTACATGGACAACAGATGACCATACTAACAAATTAGTTGCAGATTTAATTCACAACTACAAGATTAAAGAAAACGATTTACAAGGGTCTCTTAGACGTGAGAAGTTTACTATATCAGTAGGAGATGAGTTGCCAGCTGGTATCATTAAATTAGCTAAAGTTTATATTGCTAAAAAACGTAAGTTAAAAGTAGGTGATAAAATGGCAGGACGACATGGTAACAAAGGTATTGTTGCACGTATTGTACGTCAAGAAGATATGCCTTTCTTAGAAGATGGAACTCCAGTTGATATTGTATTAAATCCATTAGGTGTACCATCTCGTATGAACATCGGACAGATTTATGAAACCGTTTTAGGTTGGGCTGGACAAGACTTAGGTCGTACTTATGCTACTCCAATTTTTGATGGTGCAACAATTGATCAAATCAACGAGTTAACTGATGAAGCTGGTATCCCTAGATATGGTCATACATATTTATATGATGGTGGAACAGGAGATCGTTTTGATCAACCTGCAACAGTAGGAGTTATCTACATGCTTAAATTAGGGCACATGGTAGATGATAAGATGCACGCTCGTTCAATAGGACCATATTCATTAATTACTCAACAACCTTTAGGTGGTAAAGCACAATTTGGAGGTCAACGTTTTGGAGAAATGGAAGTTTGGGCACTTGAGGCTTATGGAGCATCAGCAACGTTAAGAGAAATCTTAACAGTAAAATCTGATGACGTAGTTGGTAGAGCTAAAACTTACGAAGCTATTGTTAAAGGAGAACCAATGCCAGAACCTGGATTACCAGAATCTTTCAACGTATTAATGCACGAATTGAAAGGATTAGGATTAGACATTAGATTAGAAGAATAATTTTAAGTGAGTCGAGCAGTTTTAATTTAAACCTTAAAACTGCTTTACAAACTGAACACTATAAGAATTATGGCAAAAAAACAAGATAAGAATACAGTACAGAGGTTTAATAAAATCTCTATTGGTTTAGCATCACCAGAGTCTATTTTAGCAGAGTCTAGAGGTGAAGTTTTAAAACCAGAAACTATCAATTATCGTACACATAAACCAGAACGTGATGGTTTATTCTGTGAGCGTATTTTTGGTCCTGTAAAGGATTATGAATGTGCTTGTGGTAAATATAAGCGTATTAGATATAAAGGTATCGTTTGCGACCGTTGTGGAGTTGAAGTAACAGAAAAGAAAGTACGTCGTGACAGAGTTGGACATATTAATTTAGTTGTGCCAGTAGCACACATTTGGTATTTCCGTTCTTTACCTAACAAAATAGGATACTTATTAGGATTACCATCTAAGAAATTAGATATGATTATCTACTACGAACGTTATGTAGTAATCCAACCAGGTAACGCTAAAAATGAAGAAGGTGAACCTTTACAAAAATTAGACTTTTTAACTGAAGAAGAATACCTAAATATTTTAGAAACGCTTCCTCAAGATAATCAATATTTAGATGACACTGACCCAAGCAAGTTTGTTGCTAAAATGGGAGCTGAGTGTTTAATTGATTTATTAGCAAGAATTGACCTTGATGCGTTATCTTACGAGTTACGTCACAAAGCTAATACTGAAACATCTAAACAACGTAAAACGGAAGCTTTAAAGCGTTTACAAGTTGTTGAAGCTTTACGTGAGTCTAATGAGAATAGAGAGAATCGTCCAGAATGGATGATCATGAAAGTAGTGCCAATTATTCCGCCAGAATTAAGACCTTTAGTGCCTTTAGATGGTGGACGTTTTGCAACTTCAGATTTAAATGATTTATACCGTCGTGTTATTATTCGTAATAACCGTTTAAAGCGTTTAGTAGAAATTAAAGCACCAGAAGTTATCTTACGTAATGAGAAACGTATGTTACAAGAATCAGTAGATTCATTATTTGATAACACACGTAAATCTTCTGCAGTAAAAACAGATTCTAACAGACCATTAAAGTCATTATCAGATTCGCTTAAAGGTAAGCAAGGACGTTTCCGTCAAAACTTACTTGGTAAGCGTGTTGATTATTCTGCACGTTCTGTAATTGTTGTTGGACCAGAACTTAAATTGTTTGAGTGTGGTTTACCAAAAAATATGGCTGCAGAGCTTTACAAACCTTTTGTAATTAGAAAATTAATTGAAAGAGGTATTGTTAAGACAGTAAAATCTGCAAAGAAAATTATAGACAAAAGAGAACCAGTTGTTTGGGATATATTAGAGAATGTTTTAAAAGGACACCCAGTTCTTTTAAATCGTGCTCCTACGTTACACAGACTTGGTATTCAAGCGTTTCAACCTAAGTTAATAGAAGGAAAAGCAATACAATTACACCCATTAGTATGTACTGCATTTAATGCCGATTTTGATGGAGATCAAATGGCTGTCCACTTACCATTAGGACCTGAAGCGATTTTAGAATGTCAATTATTATTATTGGCATCTCACAATATATTAAATCCAGCAAATGGATCTCCAGTAACGGTACCTTCTCAGGATATGGTACTTGGTCTTTACTACATGACTAAGCACAGATATTCTACTCCAGAAGTACCAGTTAGAGGAGAAGGATTAACTTTTTACTCAGCTGAAGAGGTAACAATTGCTTACAATGAAAAAAGAGTAGAATTAAATGCTGGTATCAAAGTAAGAACAAAAGATTTCAATGAAGCTGGTGAGTTAGTTTACCAGATTATTGAAACTACTGTTGGACGTGTATTATTTAACGAAAAAGTACCAGCAGCAGCAGGTTATATTAACCAGGTATTAACTAAAAAATCTTTAAGAGATATTATTGGTAATATCTTAAAAGTAACTAGTGTACCTGAAACTGCAGCATTCTTAGATGAAATTAAAACTTTAGGATATAACTTTGCCTTCAGAGGTGGTTTATCATTTAGTTTAGGAGATATTATTATCCCACCAGAAAAGCAATCAATGATTGATGCTGCAAATACTAAAGTAGACGGTATTACTGGTAACTATAACATGGGATTAATTACCAATAACGAACGTTATAACCAAGTTATTGATATTTGGACTTCAACAAATGCAGAATTGACAGAACTGTCAATGAAACGTATTAGAGAAGATCAGCAAGGATTCAATTCGGTATTTATGATGCTTGATTCTGGAGCTCGTGGCTCTAAAGAACAGATTCGTCAGTTAACAGGTATGCGTGGATTAATGGCTAAGCCTAAAAAATCTACAGCAGGAGGAGGATCTATTATTGAAAACCCGATTTTATCTAACTTTAAGGAAGGTCTTTCAATTTTAGAATACTTTATATCAACTCACGGAGCTCGTAAAGGATTAGCCGATACAGCACTTAAAACTGCTGATGCAGGTTATTTAACACGTCGTTTAGTTGATGTTTCTCAAGATGTAATTGTAAACAGTGAAGACTGTGGTACATTAAGAGGTGTTGAAGTAAGAGCTTTAAAGAAAAATGATGAAGTAGTTGAAAAACTTGAAGCACGTATTGTTGGTCGTATTTCATTAAACGATGTTTACGATCCTTTAACTGAAGAGGTTTTAGCTGAAGCAGGTCAATTAATTGATGAAGTAGTAGCTGCAAGAATTGAAAATTCACCAATTGAAGCTGTAGAAGTACGTTCACCATTATCATGTGAAGCTAAAAAAGGAATTTGTGTTCAATGTTACGGTCGTAACCTAGCTACCAATAAAATGGTACAACGTGGTGAAGCTGTAGGTGTTGTTGCTGCACAGTCTATTGGAGAACCAGGTACACAGTTAACACTACGTACTTTCCACGTAGGAGGTATTGCAGGTAACATTTCAGAAGAAAATAAATTAGTAGCTAAGTTTGATGGAGTTGCAGAAATCGAAGATCTTAAAACTGTAAAAGGTTTAGATAACGATGGAAAAGAAGTAGATGTAGTTATCTCTCGTACTTCAGAACTTAAGTTAGTAGATAAAAAGACAGGTATTACTTTAAGTACTAATAATATTCCTTATGGTTCTCACGTTTTTGTTAAAAACGGAGATAAACTAAAAGCAGACGATGTTGTTTGTTCTTGGGATCCATATAACGGAGTTATTATTTCAGAATTTGCTGGAAAAGTTAGATATGAAAATATCGAACAAGGTATAACTTATCAAGTTGAAATTGATGAGCAAACAGGTTTCCAAGAAAAAGTAATTTCTGAATCTAGAAATAAAAAGTTAATTCCAACACTTATTGTAGAAGATGGTAAAGGTGAAGCAATTCGTTCTTACAACCTACCAGTAGGTGCACATATAATGATTGATGATGGAGATAAAGTTGAAGTTGGTAAAATCTTAGTTAAAATTCCACGTAAGTCTGCTAAAGCAGGAGATATTACAGGAGGTTTACCACGTGTAACAGAATTATTTGAAGCACGTAACCCTTCTAACCCAGCAGTTGTTAGTGCTATTGATGGTGTTGTTTCTTTTGGAAAAATAAAAAGAGGTAATCGTGAGATTATTGTAGAGTCTAAGTTAGGTGAGATCAAAAAATATCTAGTTAAGTTATCTAGTCAAATCTTGGTTCAAGAAAATGACTTTATCAAAGCTGGTATGCCATTATCTGACGGTTCTGTAACACCAAATGATATCTTAAATATTAAAGGACCATCTGCTGTACAACAGTACTTAGTTAACGAGGTACAAGAAGTATATCGTTTACAAGGTGTGAAAATTAATGATAAGCATTTTGAGGTTGTTGTAAGACAAATGATGCGTAAAGTAAGAATTATTGATTCTGGAGATACTATTTTCCTTGAAGATCAATTAGCTCATAAATCTGATTTCATTGAAGAAAATGACAATATTTTCGGAATGAAAGTGGTTGAAAACGCTGGAGATTCTTCAAACTTAAAAGAAGGTCAGATCATATCTGCTTTCCAATTAAGAGATGAAAATTCAATATTACGTCGTGAAGATAAACAACTTGTAGAAGCAAGAGACGCACAGCCAGCAACAGCTACGCCAATCTTACAAGGTATTACAAGAGCATCATTACAAACTAAGTCATTTATATCGGCAGCATCATTCCAGGAAACTACTAAAGTTCTTAATGAAGCAGCGGTAAGTGGTAAAGTAGATACACTTGAAGGACTTAAAGAAAACGTTATTGTAGGTCATCGTATACCAGCAGGTACAGGTATGCGTGCGTATGAAAACATAATTGTGGGTTCTAAAGAAGAATTTGACCAAATGATGAAAGCTAAACAAGAAGTTAATTATAACTAATTTTAGTTTCATAGATTAAATTCTATATTATAATAATTAAAGGAATCCTGCTTACATGCAGGATTCTTTGTTTAAAACATAAATTAAATGTCAGATATTAAAGATAATAAAACAAAACAAGGTCAAATTAATATTGAATTAGATGAAAAAATTGCAGAAGGGATTTATTCCAATCTTGCCATAATTAATCATTCAGTATCAGAATTTGTTGTGGATTTTGTTAGCATAATGCCAGGTACGCCTAAAAGTAAAGTTAAGTCAAGAATTATTTTGACGCCTCAACATGCTAAACGATTAATGAAAGCTTTAAGTGAAAATGTAAATCGTTTTGAAAAAGCTCATGGTGAAATTAAGGATTATGAACAACCACCAATTCCTTTAAATTTTGGTCCAACTGGTCAAGCATAAAAAAAACCTCTTTATAATTTTTATAAAGAGGTTTTTTTATTAAATACTAATTTAATAGTAATTAGTAATTGAAAGATTAATATTAATAGTTTTTTTTTATAATTTCTATTTCAGAAGCTTATTTATATAGTCTTTTAAAGTTAAAATAAAATGTTTGCTTACCGTTTTATAGATTATTATTAAAAAGTTTTTTAAAAGCTCTTAAAATAATTATTTATTCATATTCTGATACATAATGAAATTTAATACTAGGATATTTCTGTTGAGTCATTTGTAACGAAAAAGCTGAATCTGCTAAAAAAACTAATTGTCCTCTTTTGTCTTTTGCTAAAAACCTTTGTTTTACTCTTAAAAACTCTTTGTATTCATCATTTTTTTTGTCTGTAGGCTCAATCCAACAAGCTTTGTATACATTTAAGTTTTCGTATGTACATTTTGCTCCATATTCATGTTCTAATCTATACTGTATAACTTCATATTGTAGAGCTCCAACAGTACCAATAACTTTTCGTCCATTTAATTCAAGCGTAAAAAGTTGTGCTACACCTTCATCCATTAATTGGTCTATACCTTTATATAATTGTTTAGATTTTAGTGGATCAGCATTATTAATATATCTAAAATGCTCTGGTGAAAAGCTTGGTATCCCTTTGTAATTCAGTATCTCACCTTCAGTAAGTGTATCTCCAATTTTAAAAGTTCCTGTATCTTGTAAGCCTACAATATCTCCAGGGTATGAAATGTCTACTATTTCTTTCTTTTCAGCAAAAAAAGCATTAGGGCTAGAAAATTTCACTTTTTTATTATGTCTAACATGTAGATATTGAGTGTTTCGTTTAAACTCACCTGAAACAATTTTAATAAACGCTAATCTGTTTCGGTGATTAGGATCCATGTTAGCGTGTATCTTAAATACAAATCCAGAAAATTTATCTTCTTCAGGTTTGACTAAACGCTCTTCACTATGTTTAGGTCGTGGTTTTGGTGCAATTTCAACAAAACAATCTAATAATTCTCTTACTCCAAAACTATTTAATGCAGATCCAAAAAATACAGGTTGTAACTCTCCTTTTAAATACTCTTCATTTGTAAATTCAGGATAAATTCCTTCAACTAATTCTATTTCTTCACGTAATGTTTCTGCAGCTTTGTCACCTACTAAAGTGTTTAATTCATTACTGTTTAAATCACTAATTTCTATGGTGTCTTCTATATTTTTACGACTATCACCACTAAATAAGTTAATGTTTTTCTCCCAAATATTGTAAATACCTTTGAAGTCATAACCCATTCCTATAGGAAAACTTAGTGGTGTTACTTTTAATTTCAGTTTCTGTTCTATTTCATCAAGTAATTCAAAAGCATCTTTACCTTCTCTATCCATTTTATTGATGAAAACAATCATAGGTATATTACGCATTCTACAGACTTCAACTAATTTTTCAGTTTGCTCCTCAACCCCTTTTGCAACATCAATAACAACTATTACACTGTCAACAGCAGTTAATGTTCTAAATGTATCCTCTGCAAAATCTTTGTGACCAGGAGTGTCTAAAATATTGATTTTTATTCCATTATATTCAAAAGCCAATACAGAGGTTGCAACAGATATACCACGTTGACGTTCTATTTCCATAAAGTCACTTGTAGCTCCTTTTTTTATTTTGTTACTTTTTACAGCTCCAGCTTCATTAATTGCTCCTCCAAACAGTAAAAGTTTTTCGGTTAATGTTGTTTTTCCTGCATCTGGATGTGATATAATTCCAAATGTTCTTCTTCTTTGTATTTCTTCTAAAAATTTCATTAAAATCAATTTGTGCAAATATAAAATATAAAAGTTTTAAGGTTGGTTAATCTTGATTAGTTTTATCCTTTCTACAGTTAATAATTGGAATTTTAGTTTTATTTTTTTTCAATTTAATACTCATATTTTTTTTACAGTTTTACAATGATTTTTGTGTGTATTTTCCTCTTCCAATGGTCGGAATTTCCGATGAATTAATCAATTAGTTTATTTTTTTTAAAAACCACACGCTTAAACGGTTTTTTTTTGTTTTTAACCCATGATTATGTGCTATTATTGAATGATTTTATTTTTTTTTGTTTAATTTTTATTTGTGTTCATCAACGTTATATTTGACACTTTAACGAAAATCAACACTTTTAAGTGTCTAACTCAACCCTAAACTTAATCTATGTTATATTTTCGCTGTGCGGTTTTTACCACAGCAATAAAAGCCCTGTATTAAAATTTAGAAAAAAATCAATTCTCTCATTATGAAAATTTCTAATCGATTATTATTGAATACTTCTGTATTCAATAAATCTTTATTGGTTATATTAATTACTTTATTTTCAGTGATTAATACTTTTGGTCAATCTACTTTAGATTGGTCTACAGCAAATTGGACTCCTGGTGCAACTACCGGAACAATTCCTTTTACAACACCTGTTGGGTATGATCCAGTTTCTGTAACTATTACTTCAAGTTTAAACCCCTCAGATGGTGTTTATTTTAATGGTGCTCAGGGTACATATCCTCAAATAGATTATGTTGGTGGTGAATTTGGAGGTATAGATGATTTGGGTATAGCTATAGATCCTAATGATAATGGTAGAGTTAATCAAGATTCACCAATTACTATAGATTTGGTTTTTAGCGCACCTGTAACAGGTGTTAGTTTTACAATATCTGATATTGATCAAAATCAAAATAGAATTGATAGAGTTTTCATTACAAGTAATGATGGTGATCCCGTGTCTATAACAATAGTAGATCCTGCTAATACTGAAATTGATACAGTTACAAATAATACAATTCAATCTGCGATTACTCGCGGATCTTCTGATGATGATGATGATGGATCTGCTGTTATAGATTTTGGATCTAAAGTAATCACTAGTATACAAGTTGTTTATACTGATTTAGGAAATACTGGAGGAACTAGAGGAGCTGGTTTTTTTGGTGGTTTTGAGGTTAGAGCAGCATCTAATATTGAAGCTGTAAATGATCAAGGAAATACAGTAGTAGAAGGCGTTGGTGGTCAAGTTATAAATAACGTTTTAAATAATGATGTATTTCAAACAGGTTCTCCTTCTTTGTCAGATGTTACTTTAACTCAGGTAAGTTCTACTGACTCAGGGATTACTTTAAATACTTCTACTGGTGCAGTTTCTGTATCAGCATCTGTTGAAGCAGGTGTCTATGTTTTAGAATATCAAATATGTGAAACAATTAATCCTACAAACTGTGATACAGCAAAAGTAACTGTTGTTGTGTTAAATGATGCAGATGAAGATGGTGTAGCTGATAATGATGATTTAGATGATGATAATGATGGGATTTTAGATGTTAATGAAGGTTTTGAGTGTGCTTCAGACTTTATTGATTTAGGACGTACTTTCAGTAATAATACTTCAAATCCTTTTTTTGTAACTGATATTTACTCATATAATGGTGTAACTGTAGATGCTTCATTCGAGTTGCAAGGTTCAGCTACTTGGAATTCAGGAGTTAGTAGTCAAAATAATGCAGGTGTTTCAGGTGCTTATGTTAATACTCAG
Organism: Olleya sediminilitoris; assembly: GCF_016785945.1. Taxonomy (GTDB): domain Bacteria; phylum Bacteroidota; class Bacteroidia; order Flavobacteriales; family Flavobacteriaceae; genus Olleya; species Olleya sediminilitoris. The sequence goes on from NZ_JAEMEF010000010.1 coordinate 132,598, forward strand.
CCTAATAATACTGGTTTTTATTCTGGAGATGTAGGTGTATATACTTATACTTTTTCAGAACCAGTATACAATGTTGAATTTAAATTTGGTGGATTGGATTTTTCTGATGTAGCTGAATTTAATGCTTTAAATGGAAGTGATGATGTACCTGTTCTCTTAACAGATATAAATTTGGGAGCTAATGGTGAGTTTTTTGGGCAAACAGTAATAAGTAGTGCTAGTAATGGTAACGCTCCTAGTAATGCAGTACAAGTGTCAGTACTTGGTCCAGTAACAGAAATTTCAATTACTGTAGGTAAAGAGGTTGCTAATAGCTCAAATGTTACTATGCAATTTTATGAGTTAATCTATTGTGTGCCTACAGATACAGATAATGATGGTGTTCCAGATTTTTTAGATTTAGATTCAGATAATGATGGATGTTTTGATGCTTTAGAAGGTGGAGATAATATTTTATTAACTAATCTTAATTCTGATGGTTCTCTTGATGGTGCAGTTAATTCTACTACAGGAGTTCCAAATAATGTAAACACTACAAACGGTCAAACAGTAGGTGGTTCTAAAGATGGAGTCCCTTCTGACTCAAACGGTCAATGTGATTCAGATAATGATGGTGTTGTTGATGCTAATGATATTTGTAATGGTTCTGATGATACCATTGATATAGATAATGATAATGTTCCTGATGGATGTGATTTAGATAATGATAATGATGGTATTTTAGATACTAACGAAGGATACTGTGCTTCTCAAATTTTATCAGGTACTTGGAACATAAGTGGCTCTACAGCTTCATATGATTTTGGAAATGGAATTATAGCAGAAATAACAACGACTAATTCGTTACCATTAACTTCTGGGTCCTTTAGTAATGGTGACTTCTGGTCAGAAACATTAGCTAATTCAGTTTCATTAGAAAGTTCTTATGTATGGGGAACTTCTATTACTGTTAATTATGTTGATGAATTAGGTAATCCTATTACTGTAACAAATCCTATTATACATTTAGATAGATTAGGAGGAACTGATGGTGCTTCAACTCAGAATGGTGCTATAGTAACATTGTTAAATGGTTTAAGTTGGTCACAAATATCGACAGGTACTTCTGATTTTAACGTAACTTCAAATACAGCTTCTGACTCAGGTATTAATTTACCTACAGCAGCTTCTGGTCATACACAAGAAAGTACTCAAAATGATCCGGACGGAACAGCAGCAGGATCACTTCAGATAAATGGTGAGATTTCAAGTTTTACTTTAGAATTTGTTCAAGGTGGATTATTTGGAACAGGTACTGATGGAATTGAATTAATTTTGTCAGCATGTCAAAGTGTAGATACTGATGATGATGGTACTCCTGATTATTTAGATTTAGATTCAGATAATGATGGATGTTTTGATGCTTTTGAAGGAGGAGATGCTATTGATAGCTCATCTGTTGATGCTAATGGAGTTTTAATAGGAACAGTAAACAGTTCAACAGGAGTGCCAAGTGATGTCGATGTTAATAATGGTCAAACTGTTGGTTCTGCGCAAAATGATACAGTTCTTGATGATGAATGTAAAGTTAATATCACAATAGGCGATGTAACCGTAACAGAAGGCGATGATGCTACCGTTACAGTAAGTTTAGACAATCCAAGTAGTGTTGATACAGTAGTTGATATTGTAACGACAACCGGAACAGCAGGCACGGATGACTATACAGAAGTAACGACTACAGTAACAATCCCAGCAGGTGATACAAGTGTAGATGTTGTGATTCCAACAACAGATGATACAACAGACGAGCCAAATGAAGACTTTACAGTCGACGGAACGGTAACTAGTGGAAACACGAGTAACACAGATCCAAGTGGAACAGTAACTATCTTAGATAATGATGATGCTCCAATAGTAAGTATCAGTGATGTAACCGTAACAGAAGGCGATGATGCTACCGTTACAGTAAGTTTAG
>NZ_JAEMEF010000011.1 GCF_016785945.1 Olleya sediminilitoris
GTTGTTTGAAATCTGCCCATTTAAGATTTGGTCAACGACTAAAAGTTTGGTTTCTAAAGTGGCTTTTTGGTAGCTTTTTTTTCGCCAGTGTTCATTTTGTGTTTTCATAAGTGACTGTAATTAATTGTTTGATTTTTAGTCAACCTATTTCAGGAAAGTTCATTTCTCATATTGTGGGCAACGGTCTTGTGTATGATTAGTGGCGTGTTTAAGCACCTAATTTAGCAAATAAAAACTGAATATAAAATCCGCAAGGATTTTCGTAAGTAGACGAGAACTAGCCATTAATTATACACGTTGTTCTACGCAGTTTTTATTCCACCCAGTTATCTAATTCATATTTTAATTTCCAAATTTTATTCTGTTTTTCATAAATTCCGGTCATTCCTCCAGAACCTTGTCTAATCCTTACATAAGCCAAATTCAGTTCTTTATTGAAAATGGGTTTTGTTATGTATAAAATTGAATAAATATTTGCTACGCTGTTTTCCGCATAATATTTTTCTGCAATCTTGTTTATAGAATCCCACTCAATTTTGTTCTCAGTATATTTTTTTATGTCAATGACATTAAATCCATATTCTTTTATTCTCGAAATGTTGAAATCCTTGTTCTTTTTGAACTGTCCTTTTACAAAGTCAATATCATTTATTTTTAAAGTATCAGATATGAATTCAGAATGAGATATGGTCCGTTTTGGATTTTTTAAGTCTACTGGTAAAGTTGGGGGAATATTTATAGATATATTAGAAATCAACTCCTTCTTATCAAATATTATTCTCGATTTTGAATTATCTGAGAAGATTTGATTCAGAAATTCAAGTTTGTATTCATCGGTAATTTCAATCTGAGTTAATTCACGAGTATTTAATTCCGATTTGTTGTTTTGTTTGCAACTAATCAAAATTAAAGTCAGAATTATTATATTAAGTACTGTTTTTCTCAAATTGCGTAGAACGTCTATGTATATGGCTCGTAGCGTGCAAGTTATGAAATTATTTTCGGATTGAGCACGAGCCGAATTTTTTAATTTTTCTTATTATCTTTTTTCTCAATAAGCCAAATTAAAAAATTTGGCGGACTGGCAAATAAAACTTAACTTCGATTAAGCAACTGATTAGCTATGAGTTATATACGTTGTTGTATGCAGTTTTTTATTGATGTATTGGTTCATTTTCCATTATGTGAAAAGTCAGACTTGGTTTTCGTCCATTATACAGAAAAAGGTTCGTTGAGTCCTTTTTTCCACCAAAACTTTTATCTAGTTCAGCTCTTCTTATTGAATCAGCTGGTTTTTTAAATTCATACGATAGAAAAATCCATTTATCTTTTTCAAATTCCACATTCTCTATTCGTCTCAAACCCAAATTTCCAAGCTCAAAAATAATTTTGTGTTTTCCTTTAGTGAGCGTTTTGTTTTCAATGTACTGTAAGTCAGGTGCAATATTTGTGTATTTAGCGGTTTGGTCAAAGATAGTGTCGTTATCCACTATCAATCGCAAAGGAATTTCAGTTTGGTCTTTACTTCCGTTCGAGATATAAAAAATTCCCTCAACATTTGATTCACAACCAAAAAGTAAAATGAATATTGCTAAAATCAGAATGTTCTTCATTCGCCTAATATTTTTTGGTCATAGTCATATTCAGCTTCGTTTGGGAAAATCCCATTTAAGTCGGGAAAAATCAGCTGTAAATATTTGAATTCCGAATTCTCATAAAATTTAAACGAGCTTAATGTGTATTCAGTTAGTTTATCATTTTCCACTTCAATAAAGTAAACAGGAAAACGGTCAATTAAATTGTCAATTTTTTCATTCAGCGGTACTTCTTTGAATTTAAATCTTTCAGCATAATTATTAATCAACGTGTTTGTCAGTCCATTTGGAAGTCCAGAAATGAAAAGTTCAGGAATTCCAAAGCTTTTATAAATTCCAGTTGAGTATCCAAAAGGCGTAAATCCAATTTCTTCCATAACATAAGTGTTATGAAATCCATATTCCGCAATATTCTCTTTAACCAATTTGAAATATTTTTCCTTTTGTTTTTCGCTCATTTATTCGGTTTCTGAAATTGCATACAACGTGTTTGTGTATGATTAGTTGCGTGGTTAAGCAACTAATTTAGCAAACTTTTACGAACCCGTGAAAATTCCGCAGGAATTTTCGCAAATAGGCTAGAACAAAGCAATTAATTATACACGGTGTTGGCATTTCGTTTTTTTTAATTCCGCAATAAATATCCAGTTTGTAATTTCAGTTCCTCGTCATTCGTTTTATTCAGTTCGATAATCCGAGCTTTTATTTCTCGGTCAAACCATTCTTGATTATATCCTTTGATTTTAAATCGAGTGAATCTCATTTGTTGAATTGCATCTAATTGCCTGTTGATGTTATTACTAAAAATTGCCTCTTTTAATCCGCTTAATGGCGTCCAATTATCTTTGTTGTTTTTCCACCAATCTTTGGCTTTTTTAATTATCGCATCCAATTCTTTAAACTTCTGTCTTTCAAAATTCACATCGTGTTTACCAGTCTCAATATATTTGGCATAATCTTTTTTGTGTAAATCCATTAACTCCTTTTCGGTTATCACATTTTCTGTAAATCCGAAATGTTGTGAAGTCAAATTTTCCATTGCCCAACCAGCTCGAATAGCAATCCAGTCTAAATCATAGTCAACTACCCAACCGTGTCCCCAAAATTCAGTTGCGCCTGGATAAATTAGATCAGCCGTATTTTGTAATTTTTCAAAAGCTTTTGGGTTATTCATTAATTTTAGCAAATCAGGAATTACAGTTTCTCCGATATTTAATAAACTGTCTTTTGCTTTAAAAACTTTTTCCCATTCGGCTGAAATAAAGTCGGAAATCAATTCAGAGTGTTCAAATTCAGACGTGTCAAATATTTCAACTTTTGATTCCGTTTTTTGAGCTTTACAACTTAAAAAACAAGCGAAAATTATAATGTAAAAAATATGTTTCATAGGTTGTCCAAAATGAATGCCAACGGTTTTGTATAAGATTAGTTGCTTTTTGACGAGGCTTATTTTCCGTAGGAAAATCAGCATTAGCCAAAAACACAGCTACTTTTGATTTGACTAAAATAAGCAATTAATTTTATACGATGTTGCAAGTAGTAGTGTTTCATATTTTAGTTGCGTATAATGGCTAAAAATCGGTTTTGTTGATTCGTAAGAGTGAGGTTCAGCACAACAGTTTTTATTTCTTAATTCAAGTTAGTTACTACGTTTAGTGAAAGTGAAATTCTGCAACATTTTTTTTGATAATTTGGCTAAAATTCACAAGAGTAAAATTCAACATTTGAGTAATGAATTCAGAGATGAGTTTGTAAAAGATCTAAAGTTTCAAATTCGGTGTTTTTAGAATCTGAGTGAGTTTCCGCTATTACTTGCAACTGGTTATATGACAACTAATATAGTTGTTTTTGGGGTTATATTTCCCGTTATGACAACTTTTTTGTTGTTTTATTAGGGTTGTTAAATTTTTGTATTGCTATATTTAAAGGGTTTGAAATTGACATAAGATCTTTTCGTTGTACATGAGTGTATATCATGGTTGTTTCTGGCTTAGCATGACCTAATAGTGATTGGATATACCTGATGTCTACACCGTTTTCTAATAAATGCGTGGCATAGCTATGTCTTAATGTGTGTGGTGTTACAGGCTTGTTTAATTTTGCTTTCTTACAGCTTTTTGTAATAAATTGCCTTACACTTTGTGCGCTATATTTACCTTTATTTATGCCTTCAAAAAGATAAATTTTAGGTTTGTAGCTACGGTAGTACTCTACAACCATTGGAATAAAGTGGTCTGAAATACTTGCAATTCTGTCTTTTCTGCCTTTTCCGCTTTGTACATGTATTTGTTTTCTGTCTAGACTGATGTCTTTTAATTGTAAATTAATTAATTCGCTTATCCTTAATCCACTTGAATATAATAGTGTTATTATTGTTTTATGTTTTAGGTTATTAGTATTTGAAATTAAATTTAAAATGTCTGCTTATGATAATACAATTGGTAGCTTTTTTGATTGTTTAGGTCTAGCTAGTTCTAAATTATTTATATTAAGCTTTGGGTAATATAGGATAAATAATTTTAATGCACTTATAAATTGGCGTTGTGTGCTGATGCTGTAATTTCTTTTAATATAAATATCTTCTATAAATAATTCTACATCTTTGTTTGTGACTAAATTTAATTTTGTGTTGTAATATTCTACAAAATCTGCTATTTGCAGTGTATAAGTGTCTATAGTGCTTTTACTGTAACGTTTGCCTTTTAAGTATTTATAGAAATTATTTAGCAAGTTTTTGTTGAAATCAGATAGGTTTCTTATTCTTTTTTCAGGATGTTTTTGGATTGACAAATTTTTGTCATCAATATTTGCTTTATTTTCTAATACTTTATGGAGAAGGTGTAAATTTTGAGAAGTATTTTTTATATACCAACTTTTTAAAGTTCTACTCCAAGTAGCATTTGGAATTTTATTTAATATTTTTATAAGTGTAGTGTTATACTTAAAACTAATTTTGATTTGATGTGCTTGTTTATAATAAATGTTATTTAAAGTAACTGTTGGAAGTTGTTGCATAGCACACTGTTTTGATTGTTCTAAAATAGTAAAATTAAAACAAAAAAAAAGCCTAGATAATTCTAGGCTTTAATTGGTTAAGGTGTTTTAAATGTTATTTTTTTACAGAAGAAAAATTATCTACCGTTTGCATGTCTTTAACTTTGTATGTGTCAGCAACACTAGTTACAGTAGTTTCTAACGAAGCAGGAGTTACAATAGCTTCATCATATTCAACCATCGCTAATTCTCGATCAAAATCTACAACTGCAGATTTTACTCCTTCCATCTTAGCCATTTTTTTCTCAATAGTTTTTGCACAACCCATAGCACAAGTCATACCTTCAATTTTAAATTCGGCTTTAGCTAATTTAGCATTTGGGTTAATTGCTTTTTTTGTTTCTACTTTAGTACTTGTTGATGCTGGAGCTGTTTTAACTTCTGGCTGTGCTTCGTTTTTACAACTAAATGTAAATACAGTTACTATGGCTAGTACTAATATGTGTTTAAATGATTTCATCTTGTATAAAATTAATTGATATAAATATTGATACAAAATTACTAAATATTATACTTTTTAAGTTTTAAAATTGGATTTTTGTAGTGTTAAAACTTAGCTATGCAAAAAAAAGCGACATCAAAATGGTTGTACTTACTTGTTTTATCTCTTATTTGGGGTACTTCTTTTATATTAATTAAAAAAGCTTTAATAGGTTTAAATGCTTACCAATTAGGTGCGTTAAGGACTTTGATTACAGGTTTGTTTTTGTTTGCAGCAGGTTATAAAAAAATACGATTTATTAAAAAAGAACAATGGAAATGGATTGCATTATCAGGTTTTGTTGGGTCTTTTATTCCTGCTTTTTTCTTTGCTATTGCTGAGACCGAAATTGATAGTGCTGTTGTCTCTGTTTTAAACAGTTTGGTACCCTTAAATACGGTTTTGCTTGGAGCTGCTGTTTTTAAAATTGCCAGTACCACACGACAAGTTATTGGTGTTGTTATTGGTTTTATCGGAACTTCTATATTGATTTTAGAAGGCGCAGACCTTAATCCAAATCAAAATTATTGGTATGCAGGTTTTGTTATTGCTTCTACAGTTATGTATGCTGTTAATGTTAATGTTATAAAGCGTTATTTGCAAGATGTAAAGCCTTTAGCTATTGCTGTTGGTAATTATGTTGTGATATTTATTCCGGCTTTAATTGTTTTGTTTTTAACTGAATTTTTTACTGCTGAAAATTTTAATAATCCTGATATTGCCAAATCTATAGGTTATGTCACCATATTAGCTTTTTTTGGTACGGCTTTGGCTAAAGTTTTATTTAATACTCTGGTCCAAATATCTACACCAGTTTTTGCGTCTTCTGTTACTTATATTATGCCTATTGTAGCTTTAATTTGGGGTTTGCTAGATGGTGAGTCTTTTAGTTGGACTCAAGGTTTAGGAACATTGGTTATACTTTTTGGTGTGTATTTAGCTAATAGAAAAGCAAAAAAAATCCGAAGCGTTTAGGCTTCGGACTTTTAAAAATTATATAGATTTTAATTATTCAAAATCTGCGTCTGTAACACCTTCGTTTACAACTATATTTTTAATATTCATTGACATGGTTTGTGGACCAGTCATGATAGTTTGTGCATATGGAAACTTAACTCCGTTTACTTCAGAGTAATTGTCATATTTTACTGTTGTTTTAATCTCTTTACCTTGCGCTTCAGTTGTGCTTTCTTCTTGAGTTAATAAGTTTGTTTCAACATTATAATAACGATATGAAGCATCTTCACCTTTTATAACTTTTAGTTTGTAGTTATCTGCACCATCAATAGACACAATGCTTTCTAAAGTTACATTAGCCATGTCAAGACCAGTCTCTGGAAATAAACCAGAATCTGCTAATTTAGCAGTTACTTCAGCTTCAGAATAAGGCATTTTCTGACCTTGTTGTTCTCTGTATCCAGTCGTTCCGTTCCATTTAGCCTTCATCATTACCATACCTTGCATAGCAACTTCCATAGACTCTTTATTATTTTTAGTTTGCTTAATCTCAACGGTCAATGGTGGAGCACCTTGAACAACAAAATCTCCATTCATTTTTACTGTATTAACAGCATTGATTTTATCTGTACCACCAATAGTATTAATGTAATTATCAACTACTGATTTTGCTGTAACACCCTCTGGGATTGGTTTTGAAAATACTGGTTTGTCTACAGGATTAGCAAATTTGTCAAAATACTTAATAGGTATTCCTGTTGCTTCTAATCCAGAAATAACTTCGCTACCTTTTCCAACAATAATAATTCTAGCATTTTCTGGCTTAAAGTATTTGTTAGCTACACGTTGTACATCTTCTACAGTAACTGCATTTATTTTTGATAAATATGTTTTATAAAAGTCACTTGGTAACTTGTTTAATTTAATTCTTAATGCATATCTAGCAATAGTTTGAGGGCTTTCTAAAGCTAAAACAAAATCACCAACATACTTAGCTTTTGCGTTGGCTAAAGCTTCTGCAGTAACAGGTTCTGTTTTAATTTTTTTAATTTCTTTTAATGTCTCTACAACAGCACTATCTGTAACCATGTTACGTACTGCAGCTCCTGCAGTAAATCTTGATGCTCCATAACGAGAAGTACCAATACCAGAACGTGCACCATAAGTCCAACCGTTTGCTTCACGTAAATTCATGTTTAGGTAACTGTTAAATCCACCACCTAAAATTTTGTTTGCAATTAAAACTGCGTGGTAGTCAGGATCATTCATTTCTAACTTAACATTGTTAGTTAATGAAATGTTTGATTGTACAGCATTTGGCATATCCACAAAGTTAATTTGTGTACTTGCAACGTTTGGATTAGGCTCGATTAAATTTGTTGAAAAATCGATTCCTTTATCCCATTTTTTGAAATACTTTTTAACTTGTTTTTCAACCGTTTTAAAATCTACATCACCAACAATTACTAAGTAAGCATTGTTTGGGTTAAAGTATTTTTGGTAAAACGCTCTAACATTATCAAGGTTGATGTTGTTAATTGTTTCTTCTGTTACAAATTCTCCGTAAGGGTGTTTTTTACCGTAAGATAAAGCACCACCAACACGACTAGCTACAGCGTCAACACTTTTAGCATTACTTTTTAAACCTTCAAGAATACGCTCTTTTTCTTTTTCAAATTCTTCTTGAGAAAATAACGGATTCATTGCTGCATCTGCCATTAATTCTAAAATACGATCAGAGTATTTTGATAAACCACTTGCAAAAGCACCATCAGAACTAAAACTTAATCTAGCACCTAAAAAGTCAATCTCTTCATTAAAAACATCTTTAGCAATGCTTGTTGTACCATTACCTAGCATAGTACCTAATAGTGATGCCACACCAGCTTTGTCTCCTTCAGTAATTGGTTGGTTGTCTATTGTTAATGAGTAAGATACTCTTGGTAATTTATGATTTTCTACAATTAAGACCTTAAGTCCATTTTTTAATTCAAATTCTCCAGGAACTTCTAATGTAATTGCTGGAGCAGGACCTGGTTTAGGTTGTTTAGATCTATCTATTTGGGCTGAAGCCGAAATGGATATAAATAATACCGCTAATAAGGCTGTTATTTTTGTTTTCATATCTATTAAAATTTCTTTATTAGTTATCGTCTTTTTTAGGTAAATACTCTAAAACAACACGTTGATTAGGGTTTAAATATTTTTTAGCTACTGCTTGAATATCTTCTCTAGTAGCAGATCTGTAAATATCAATTTCGGTATTAATTAAATCTACATCTTTGTATAACATGTAGTTTGTTGCTAATGAAGCTGCAATACCTTGAACACTTGAATTTGAATTTACAAATTGGTTTTCAAATTTATTCTGAAGCTTTTGGAAATCTTTTTCAGAAATTAATTCTGTTTGAAGTTTAACAACTTCTTCATCCATTTCAGCTAGTAATGTCTCTAAAGATGTTTCACCTAAAGGTAAACCGTAAATTGCATACACACTATAATCTTGTTGTGCTAGGTTAAAAGCTCCTGCTTGTAAAGCCATTTTTTGGTCGTCTACTAATTTTTTATATAATTTAGAAGATTTACCATCACTTAAGTAAGTAGAAATCATGTTTAAAATATACGAGTCACGCTCAGCAAATCCAGGTGTTCTGTATCCTGTAATAATTGCAGGTATCTGGATGTTTGCGTCGTAAAATTTAGCTTCAATAGCTTCTGTAATTGGTGCCTCTTTAGGGAAGTTTCTAACTGGGACTTCACCACTTGGGATTTCTTCAAAGTAAAGTTTAGCTAAACGCTTAGCTTCAGCTACATCAATGTCACCAGCAATAACTAAAGCAGCATTATTTGGTGTATACCACTTTTTAAAATAAGCTTGAAATTCTTCTAAAGTAGAATCGTCTAAATCAGACATTTCTCCAATGTTTTTGTGCTTGTAAGGGTGTTGTTGAAATAAGTTTTCGCTTACAGCAAATAAAAATTGTCCGTATGGAGAATTGTCATAACGTAATCTTTTTTCTTCTTTTACAACTTCATTTTGTGTATCAACACCTACTTGATCAATTACAGGGTGAAGCATACGTTCTGATTCCATCCATAATCCTAATTCTAAATTATTTGAAGGAAATACCTCATAGTAATACGTTCTGTCTAAAGATGTGTTTGCATTGTTGCTTCCACCATTAGATGATACGATTTTAAACCATTCACCACGATCAATATTTTTTGTTCCTTCAAATAAAAGGTGCTCAAAAAAGTGAGCGAAACCAGTTCTTAATCCTGTTTCAGGAGTTCCTCCTAAGTCTTTACCACCAACGTCATACATAACGCCAACTGTTACTACTGGAGCGGAATTGTCTTGATGTAAGATAACGTGTAAACCGTTATCTAAATCTAACTCTTCATACTTAACTTCTTGTGCAGAAGCGGTAAAACCAGCTAAAAGCAAAGCAGCTAATGAGAATAAACTTTTTTTCATGTTTTGATTATTTAATTTATCAGTTTAAGTATTAGTATACCATTGCAAGATTTTGTTACAATGATTTTAACAAAAATAACAATACATGTACGTATTTACTGCTTAATTTATTAAAAATTAACATCATTTTGTAAAATAATTGTTTTGTTTTTACGAAATTTAAAGAAAGTATTAACCAATAAATCAAATTGTTATGAAAAATATATCGTTGCCAATTCGTTTTGGCTTAGTTATTAGTGCCTGCTTAATAGCTTTCTTTTTAATTTTAGCATTATTTAACTTACATACCAATCCTTATTTTAGTTTATTTAATGGTTTTATAACCGGATTTGGGATTTATGAAACCATAAAATATTATAAATTACAACAAGCAGACTATTTTAGTTACACTGGAGGTTTTACAGTTGGTATTGTTGCAGGTTTTATTGCTTCAGTATTATTTACCATTTTTTTTACTTTTTATGCTACCGAAATTAATCCTGATTTTTTAAATCAATTACTAACCGTTTTTGAAAGCGATTATAACGTGCACATAGGTTTAGTCGCTTTTGTTGTTGCTATTATGGGTTTTGCAACTACGGTTGTAATGACACTAACTTGCATGCAGTTATTTAAAAAGAGTAGAAATATCCCTCAAAATGTATAAAACGTTTGTAGATTAATTAATTAGCAGTATATTTGCATCCGTTTTCTAAGGAAAATGAGATTATTTTATACAAATTAATTAATAAAAACGTTACGCTATGTACGCAATTGTAGAGATAGCAGGGCATCAATTTAAAGTTGAAAAAGACCAAAAAGTTTTTGTTAACCGTTTAGCAACAGAAGAAGGACAAAACGTATCATTTGATAACGTTCTTTTAGTAGCAGATGGTTCTAACATTACTGTAGGCGCCCCAGCTATAGGCGGAGCACAAGTAAGTGCAAAAGTCTTAAAGCACCTTCAAGGTGATAAAGTTATTGTTTTCAAAAAGAAAAGAAGAAAAGGTTACCGTGTCAAAAATGGACACAGACAAGCCTTAACTGAAATCGTAATTGAAAATATAGTAGCTTCAGGAGCAAAGCCAGCAGCTAAAGCTGAAAAAGCAGCTCCGAAAAAAGAAACTAAGAAAGCTGAACCTAAAAAAGCTGCTAAAGCTACAGGGAAAGCTGACGATTTAAAGAAAATTGAAGGTATTGGACCTAAAATTGCATCTACTTTAGTAGAAGCTGGGATTAGTACTTTTGCTGAATTAGCTAAAACTGATGCAGCTAAAATTTCTGAAATCATTGCAGGTGTACGTGGTAATCACGTAACTGATACTTGGCCAGCACAAGCACAATTAGCTGCTGATGGTAAGTGGGATGAGTTAAAGAAATGGCAAGACGAATTAGATGGTGGTAAAGCATAATTGCTAAATCACTTTAAGTATAACAATTTAAAAACTTAAGATCATGGCTCACAAAAAAGGGGTTGGTAGTTCGAAGAATGGTAGAGAATCAGAATCGAAACGTTTAGGCGTTAAGATATTTGGTGGACAAGCTGCTATTGCTGGAAACATTATCATAAGACAAAGAGGTAATACACACCATCCAGGTGAAAACGTATACCAAGGAAAAGATCATACTTTACATGCTAAAGTTGATGGTTTAGTAAAATTCACAAAGAAAAGAGACAATAAGTCTTACGTTTCTATTGAGCCTTTCCAAGCTTAATAATTTTATTTCTTAAAAAATAAAAAGCCCTTTCCTGATACGGAAAGGGCTTTTTTTATTTAATTAATAGAAAATTAATATTAAACCTACATTAGGTTAAAGTGTAAAATTTACTTTGAAGATTTATACTATACCCAATGGTTAACTTACTCAACTTTCTTTCTTTTTTAATGTTCTATTTTTTTTCTACAACACTATTAATTGCTCAAGATAGTGTGTCTGAAAAGGCGATATTTAAAATTAACACAATTAAGTACAATCTAAATTCTGCAAAAAATAAAAACGATACACTAGGTATTGCTGAAAATTTTATTTTTTTAGCTGATTTCTACAAAGATTTAGGCTTAGGTAGTGAGGCTATAAAAAACTATCATAATGCTCAAGAACTTTATTTAATAAAAGATACGCTTTTTGTATACACTAATAATCAGATTGCATCTATACATTTAGAATTAAAACAATTTTCTCAGGCATCACAATATGCCAAAAAAAGTATTTATATAGCAAAATCATTAAATTACTATAAAGGTTTAGCTAATGCCAATGCTATTTTAGGTAGCGTTAACGAAAAAGAAGGACGTTATACAAATGCATTAAATTATCAAAACGTAAGTTTAGCGCTCTTTGAGTCTTTAAATGATAGTACAGGAATAGCTTTAACTAATGAAAATCTAGGTAGTATATATGAAGATTTAGAGCAATATGACTTAGCTCAAAATTTTTTTAATATAGCCCATGATTTTGAAAAATCAACCACTTCAAATTTAAAAATTAACATTATTAATAATCAGTCTGATGTCTTTAGAAAACTAAAACAATTTGATCAAGCACTTAAATTAACAAACATAGCTTTACGCTTAGCAAGAAATAAAAATAATAAACAGCAAGAAGAAAGTGCACTTAAAGATTTGGCTAGAACATATGCGGAATTAGAAGATTTTGAGAATGCTTACAAGTATTTAAATGAACAAAATCTAATAAATCAAAAAGAGTTTAAAAATCAAAATTTACAACTGGTTAGTGCTATGGAAGTGTTATATAATGTTAAGGAAAGTGAAGCTCAATTAGCTATACTTAATAAACAAAACCAATTAAATAGGACAAGACAAATTGCTATAATTATTATAAGTTTAGCTGTTATTTTAGTATTTGTTATTGGGTTAATACATTTAAAAAAACGTAAAAGGCACGAACAAAAAGTACTAACTTATAAACAACAATTACTACGAGCTGATTTAGATATTAAAATAGCCGAAGAAATGTCCTTAAAACGTGAAATTGATATTAAAATTTCGGCATTAACCAATTACAGTTTAAACCTTGCTCATAAAAATAAGTTGTTAACAGATGTTTCTAGAACACTTAACAATATAAAAGGTAGAAATCCTGAACTGATAAAAACGAAGTTAATAGAACTTGTTAAGACTATAAATTCTGACTTATCAAAAGAAAATGAGTGGTCAGAACTTATGACCTATTTTAGTCAAATTAACCCTAATTTTTTTAAAGACTTAAAATCTCAAGCACATGAAGAGTTAACATCCTCTGAAATGCGTTTATGCATGTTATTGCGTTTAAACTTGTCTTCAAAAGCTATAGCTTCAATTTTAAATATTACACCTGACAGTGTTCGTGTGGCTCGCTATAGAATGCGTAAGAAGCTTCCGTTAACGTCTAAAGACGATTTACAATCCTTCATTTTAAATCTTTAGTGAATTTTAAAACAACATTAATCCAATGTTATTGCATTGTTAATGTTGCTATCATTTATAGGTGTAATTGACTTGCTTGTTACTGTTTGTTAACCTCAATTTTATCTAAACAATAGCGACTAAATATAGCTTTGTGTCAAACAAAAATTAATCAAACAACAACATGAAAAAAAATCATTTTTTATCATTTTTGACACTATTAATATCAGCTTTTGTATTTGCGCAAAACGGAAATATTCAAGGTGTTATTACAGATGATAATGGTATTACTGTGCCAGGAGCTTCAGTGGTATTACAAGAATTAAAAAAAGGAGGAGTATCAGATTTTGATGGAAAATTTACTTTAGTAGATATTCCTGAAGGTAATTATACATTATTAATTCAATATTTAGGTTATGCAGACTATAAAAAAACTGTGTCGATTAGTTTAGGAGAGACCATTTCTGTAGTTATTCATTTGTCATCTCAAAACACAAAGCTTGATACTGTTGAAATCACAGGTTATATAGATGGTCAAGCTAGAGCTTTAAATACTCAGAAAAATAAAACAAACATTACTAATATTGTATCTACAGACCAAATTGGTAAATTCCCAGATGCTAATATTGGTGATGCAGTAAAACGTATTCCAGGAATAACGATGAAGGTAGATCAAGGGGAAGCTAGAAATATTATTATTCGTGGTTTAGCACCACAATTAAACTCCGTGACGTTAAACGGAAGCAGGATACCTTCAGCTGAAGGAGATAATAGAGAAGTGCAAATGGATTTAATTCCTTCAGACATGATCCAAACAATAGAAGTTAATAAAGCAGTTACTCCAGACATGGATGCAGACGCTTTGGGTGGTTCTGTAAATTTAATTACTCGTACCTCGCCTCAAGGTTTTCGTTTGTCTGCAACAGCTGGCTCTGGAGTAAATTCAATTACAGGTAAGCGTATTTTAAACGGTCAGTTTTTGTTAGGAGACAGAAGTTATAACGGTAAATTGGGTTGGATGGTTTCTGCATCAATCAACGATAATGATTTTGGGAGTGATAATTTTGAAGCCGAATGGACTGATGAGTTTGAATACAATAATGGTGATGAAGATAATTTAGAAGAAGTTGAGGTCAATCCATATACCAACGTTTTTGAAGTAAGACAATATTTAGTACAACGTATCCGTAGAAGTTTTTCAGCAAATTTAGATTATAAATTAAACGATAATAACAGTGTTTATTTTAAGTCTATTTATAATTGGAGAGATGACAGAGAAAATCGTTTTGTTTTAGAACATGCAATTCTTGATGGAGAAGATATTGAAGCAGATGACTTTACTGTTGATGCCAATGGTAATTTATCCATGTTTCCTGTTGAAGTAAAACGCGAAACTAAAGCTGGTATAGATAATAACCGAAATAAAAATAGACGTTTAGAAGATCAACGTATGTTTAACTTTAGTTTAGGTGGAAACCATTTAGCAAACAAATTACAAATAGACTGGATGACCTCTTTTGCAAAAGCTTCAGAAGAGCGATTAAATGAGCGTTATTTGGTACACGAAAGTGAATATCTTATTAATTATAATAACGATTTAGAATTTCCGCTTTACACGCCAGTTGATGTAGATGCTGCTGCTTACAACAATTTTGAGTTTGATGAGTTAACCGAGGAAAATCAATACACAGAAGAAACAGACTTGAATGTGTTTGTAAACTTCAAATTACCATTAAATTTATTTGATAGCGAAGATGGATCATTAAAATTTGGTGTTCGTGGTCGATTTAAAAATAAAAATAGAGATAACGATTTTACCGAGTATTCTCCAGAAAATGCGTTTTTCGATTTATTGGGTAATTTACCAACTAAAAACTACACAGATACTAATTTTCTTGCAGGTAGTCAATATCAAATAGGGACTTTTGCAACACCAGAGTTTATAGGGAGTTTAGATTTAAATAATATAGCACAATTTGAAAGTGAGGATTTAGTAGATGAATACCAAAGCGGAAATTTTGATGTTAATGAAAATGTTTTTGCTGGTTACATCATGACTAATCAACAATTAACAGATAAATTAAGTGTTTTAGCTGGTGTAAGAGTTGAAAGTACAAATTTAGATTCTGAAGGATATAGATTAACTTTTATAGAAGAAGATGAAGATGCAGGTATTGATGAAGACATTATTGTTGAGGCAGTAAATAAAAATAACTCATACGTCAATATTTTACCAGGTTTACATTTTAAATACGATTTAAATACTAATACTGTGTTTCGTTTTGCTTGGACAAATACCTTGGCAAGACCAAATTATGTAGATTTAATTCCAAGAGCAGAAATTATAAACGAAGACAGTGAAGTTGTATTAGGTAATCCAAATTTAAATCCAACTACATCAATGAATTTTGATGTTATGGCAGAACATTACTTTAAATCTGTTGGTATACTTTCTGGAGGTGTGTTTTATAAAAAAATAAACGATTTTATTTATACTTACCAAACTGAAACAACAGATGATACTTATGGTGAAGATACAGCAGGTTACGAAGTGTATCAACCATTAAACGGAGATGATGCTTCGGTTTTAGGTTTTGAATTTGCTTTTCAAAGAAAACTAGATTTCTTGCCAGGTTTTGCTCAGGATTTTAGTGTTTACTTAAATTATACGCATTTAACGTCTGATGCCAATGGAATTAGAAATGAAGATGGTGATGAGCGTGACGATTTAGCTTTACCTAACACAGCGCCAAATATGTTTAATGCTTCTTTAGGTTATGCTAACAAAAACTTAAGCATACGTTTGTCAAGTAATTTTTCAGACTCTTATATAGATGAGATTGGAGGAAATGATTTTGAAGACAGATATTATGACAAGCAATTTTTTCTAGATTTTAATGCAACGTATGCTTTGGGAAAAGGCTTAAGTGTTTACACAAGTTTAAATAATATAACAAATCAACCATTACGCTTTTACCAAGGAGTGAGTAGTCGTACAATGCAAAGTGAGCATTATGGACAACGCTTTACAATTGGTTTAAAATATGATTTATTTAAAAAATAAATATGAAAAAATTATTATATGGATTTTGTTTACTAGTAATTGTTTCATGTAAAAAACAATTACCAGTAATCCAGCCAACTATAATTACCGAAAAAACACCAAATGATACAGATGATCCAGCTATTTGGGTTAATCCAAATGATGCTTCAAAAAGTATTGTTTTTGGTACTGATAAAGAAACTAATGGAGGTGTCTATGCTTTTAATTTAGACGGAAAAATTATTAAAGAAAAAAGTATAACCAATATAAAACGTCCTAATAATGTGGATTTGGAATATGGATTTAAGTTAAACGATTCTACTACAACAGATATAATTGCGTTTACCGAAAGAGAACGTCAACAAATCCGAGTGTTTTCTGTGCCAGACATGAAGCCTTTAGATAATGGTGGTTTCAAGGTGTTTGCAGATGCTAAAGACCCAGAGCATAATTTACCAATGGGAATAGCACTGTATAAATCACCAATAACTAAATCTATTTACGCTATTGTTGGTAGAAAATCAGGACCTGAAACAGGATATTTATATCAATATAAATTAAATTCTGATAGTCTAGGTGTACATGCTAATTTGGTTAGAAAATTTGGCGGTTTTAGCGGAAAAAAAGAAATTGAAGCTATTGCTGTAGATAATGAAAATGGAATAGTTTATTATTCAGATGAAGGACATTGTATACGTAAATATTATGCAGAACCAAGTATGGGCAACGAAGAGTTAAGTTGTTTTGGTAGCCAGTATTTTACTAAAGATATAGAAGGTATAGCTATTGCAAAATACCAAGATAAAGGTTTTTTAATAGTTTCTAACCAGCAAGCACATACTTTCAATGTTTTTGATTTAAAAACTAATGCTTTTATAAAAGAACTTAATTTAGGAACTATTGAAACTGATGGTTGTGATATTACAACTGTAGCTTTAAGTAGCAAATTTCCTAATGGTTTATTTGTGTCTATGAATGATGAAAAAAACTTCTTTTTTCATGATTTAGAGTTATTAAAACTGAATTAATTTTTCAACCCCTTTCTAATATTAGAAAGGGGGTTTTTATAGTTTACTATTTAAGTATGTCTTTTATAATCTTTAAATGATGTGTAGTGTGAAGAATTAAAAAGCGGTATACTCTTTTTGTATTGACATGTCCAAATAGAGGATGTTTAAAATAGGCGTTTGTGTCTAGATCCGTAATTTTACTAATATTGCTTTTAGCTTCTTTAATTTGAACTATAAGATCTTCTTTTAAGATAACTTCTGGAGGTTTTACATGTTTAGGTGCTTTAGCTTTACCTCTTGGAAAAAAACCTAACGTAAAAAATACCTTGCCTAAAACACTAAAATTATTAGAATATGTGCTTGGGTCTGATGTTTTTAAAGCATTACAGACATTGTTTATCACTTTAAGGCTATGATCTATATGCCAAGCTACATTTTCTTTAGAAATAGCTTTGTTGTTAGCTTCTTGGTTTTGAATATGATATTCTAATGTGTTTATGGTTGTAGTTAGCTTTTGTAAACTCATAAATTTTTATTTATACTAGGTAAGGTACAAATTATAGATAACAATTAACCTTGAAATTATAAAATTGATATTGTAAGTTAATAGATAAAAAAAATCCCAAACTTAGTGTTTGGGATTTTAATATTACATTTAAAAGATTCTCTTTTAATTAATATCTATAGTGTTCTGGCTTGTATGGTCCTTCAACAGTTACACCAATGTATTCAGCTTGGTAAGGTGCAAGTTCTGTAAGCTCGACACCAATTTTAGCTAAGTGTAATTTTGCTACTTTTTCGTCTAAATGTTTTGGTAACATGTATACGTCGTTATCGTATTTTTCACTGTTTTTCCAAAGTTCAATTTGTGCTAAAGTTTGATTTGTAAACGAGTTAGACATAACAAAACTAGGATGTCCTGTTGCGCAACCAAGGTTTACTAAACGTCCTTCGGCTAGGATAATAATATCTTTACCATTAACATTGTATTTGTCTACTTGTGGTTTGATTGTGTCTTTAGTATCACCAAAGTTTTCGTTTAACCAAGCCATTTGGATTTCGTTATCAAAGTGTCCAATGTTACAAACAATAGTTTTGTCTTTCATTGCTTCAAAGTGCTCACCACGTACAATGTCTTTATTTCCTGTTGTTGTAATTATAATATCACTGTTTCCAACTACTGTTTCAAGTTTTTTAACTTCAAAACCGTCCATTGCTGCTTGTAAAGCACAAATTGGGTCAATTTCTGTAACTGTTACAATAGATCCAGCACCTTTAAATGATGCAGCTGTACCTTTACCAACGTCTCCATAACCACAAACAGTTACACGTTTACCAGCTAACATAATGTCTGTTGCACGACGTATAGCATCTACAGCAGATTCTTTACAACCGTATTTGTTATCAAATTTAGATTTAGTTACAGAGTCATTTACGTTAATAGCTGGCATTGTTAATGTACCGTTTTTAACACGCTCGTATAATCTGTGTACTCCAGTTGTAGTTTCTTCAGATAATCCTTTAATTCCATCAGATAATTCTGGATATTTATCTAATACCATGTTTGTTAAATCTCCACCATCATCTAAAATCATGTTTAATGGTTTACGATCTTCACCAAAAAATAAGGTTTGTTCTATACACCAGTCAAATTCTTCTTCTGTCATGTCTTTCCATGCATAAACAGCAGTTCCTGCTTCTGCAATAGCAGCAGCAGCTTGATCTTGTGTAGAAAAAATGTTACAAGAACTCCAAGTAACCTCTGCACCTAAAGCTTGTAAAGTTTCAATTAAAACAGCAGTTTGGATAGTCATGTGTAAACATCCTGCAATACGTGCACCTTTTAATGGCTGCTCGTCTTTATACTCCTCACGTAAACTCATTAGTCCTGGCATTTCTGCTTCGGCTAAATTAATTTCTTTTCTTCCCCAAGCCGCAAGCGA
The DNA here is from genome assembly GCF_016785945.1 of Olleya sediminilitoris. Taxonomy (GTDB): domain Bacteria; phylum Bacteroidota; class Bacteroidia; order Flavobacteriales; family Flavobacteriaceae; genus Olleya; species Olleya sediminilitoris. Next base: position 18,948 of record NZ_JAEMEF010000011.1, read on the forward strand.
CATGTCTTTTACCTTGTTAGGTACGTAAGCAACGTTTTTTGTACTCATATTATTTATCTCTTTATTTTATAAATGAAACACCTTTGGGAATTAGCACTTAAAATGGTTAAATTCGCTTAACTAAAATGCATAATTAGCCTTAGGCTTTGCAAAGATAACTAATAGAATTTAGAATATTAAATGCCTCTATATAAAACCATTACTCCTAATTCACAAACTACTGTTAAAATCTGGAAGATTGAAGAGTCTTATGACCAATTAATCAATCCGTTAGATTTAAAACCTGAAAGCTTAACTCGTGTTTTAGGTATGAAAAGTGAACTGCACCAACGCGGATTTTTAAGTGTTAGACACTTGCTTAAAGCTTTTGGTTACACAGATCAAGATTTGTATTATGACACTAATGGAAAACCACATTTAAAAGATGGAAAGCATATATCTATAACGCATAGTTTTACGTTTTCTGGTGTAATTATTAGTGATACAGATGTTGGTATTGATATAGAGCAACGACGAGATAAAATAGCTGTAATTGCAAAAAAGTTTGTAGAGTATGAATTTGAATATTTGGACAAGCAAGCGTCTGATTATATTAACAAATTAACAGTGATTTGGGGAATTAAAGAATCTCTTTATAAATTGTTTGCAACACCAGGAATGTTGTTTAGAGAGCATTTTTTAGTTATTCCGTTTACAATGCATGACGATCAAACCGTGTGTTGGATAGATTATAAGGGTTTGAAAAAGCGTTATACTGCCAATTACTTGGAATTTGAAGGTTTTACTTGTGCTTATGTTATAGAATAATGAGTGTTTACAACGACATACTTTCCGCGAAAGCGAAAAAAAAGAAATTATTAGCCATATTAATCGATCCTGATAATTTTAACTTAAATATAATATCGCAATTTGCCGATAAAATTAATAAATCAATCATTACTCATGTTTTTGTAGGTGGAAGTACTGTTGAAAAAGAGGAGACAGAACAACTTGTAAAAGCACTAAAGCCACTAGTAAATTTACCAATTGTATTATTTCCTGGAGACGTTACTCAAATAGCTAAAAATGCAGACGCTATTTTGTTTTTATCTTTAATATCTGGTAGAAATCCTAAATACTTAATAGAGAAACAAATTGAAGCAGTTTCAATATTAAAAAACACCAATTTAGAAGTTATACCAACAGGTTATATTTTAATTGAGAATGGTAAAGAAACAACGGTTCAGAAAGTAACAGAAACACAGCCAATACCAGTTAATATGCTTCAATTGGTTGCTGACACAGCAAAAGCAGGAGAGTTATTAGGTAAAAAACTAATTTATTTAGAAGCCGGAAGTGGTGCGTTACATCCAGTCCCTTTAAAAATTATTGAAGCAGTTAAAAAAGATTTAGGTATACCTTTAATTGTTGGAGGTGGAATAAGAAGTAAAGCGCAATTAGATGCAGCTTATTATTCAGGAGCAGATATAGTAGTCATTGGGACTGCTTTTGAAAATGATATCAATTTTTTTAATGAACTAAAATTATAAATATGAATATTTCGGTAGACTTAACCTTGTCACCTTTAAGTAATGATTACGAGCAACATGTTATTGATTTTATTAAAATGTTGAGAGATTCAGAATTTACGGTTTTAGAAAACCCGTTAAGTACTCAAATTTTTGGTGAATTTGACCAATTAATGCCTTTTTTAAACGAAAAGATTAAAGCTTCGTTTGAAAATCAAGACATTTGTGTATTAACTATGAAAGTTGTTAAAACAGACAGAAGCGATTATGAACCACATTTTTGATTTCCTTTTTGGACAATATTTTGATTATGAAACTACAGATGTAATCTTAGAAATTACAGCAGTTGTTTTTGGGTTTTTATCTGTGTGGTTTTCCAAACAAAATAAAATTTGTGTATTTCCAACAGGTATGATAAGTACAGTCATTTTTGTATATTTATTGCTTAAATGGGAGTTGTTAGGAGATATGATGATAAATGCTTATTATTTTATAATGAGTGTTTATGGTTGGTATATTTGGACAAGAAAAGTTGATAATAGTCAAGTTACACCAATCTCTAAAACAACAAACAAAGAAAAAAAAATAAGTCTCTTAATATTTATAGCAACACTATTTTTTGTGTTTTTTATATATCAAACATTTGATAAATGGACCAGTTGGGTTGCTTATATTGATACCATTACCACAGCCATCTTTTTTGTGGGTATGTGGTTAATGGCTAAACGTAAAATTGAAAACTGGATTTTATGGATTATTGGAGATATTATCTCAGTTCCTTTATATTTTTATAAAGGATTTACATTTACATCCTTTCAGTATTTAGGATTTACAATTATTGCCATATATGGCTATTTAGCATGGAAAAAGCACTTGAACAACAACTTTCAAACTGTGTAAAAATAGTTTTGTTTGGACCTGAATCTACTGGTAAAACTACTTTGTCGCAACAATTAGCACGACATTACCACTCGGTTTGGGTGCCAGAATATGCACGTGAATATTTGCAAAATAAATGGAATAACGAGCGTAAAACTTGCGAAACAAAAGACTTACTTCCTATAGCAAAGGGACAAATGAAATTAGAGAATGATTTGGCTAAAAAAACAGACTCAGTTTTAATTTGCGATACCGATTTACTTGAAACTAAAGTCTATTCCGAAGCTTATTATTCTGGAATTTGTGATCCAGTGTTAGAAAAATATGCTTTAAAAAACACCTACGATTTATACTTTTTAACGTATATTGATACACCTTGGGAAGCTGATGATTTACGCGATAAGCCAGAAGAACGTGAAGCTATGTTCAAAGCTTTTGAGGCAGAATTAATAAAATATAAGCGACCTTATGTTTTGTTAAAAGGTGATAAGAAAACAAGATTAAAAATGGCGACAATTTATATTGATCAATTATTACAAACCAAAAACCAATAATGAATTTTAGTAAAGAAGATATAACATTATTAGAGCAAAAAGGACTGTCTTTAAAAAAAGTAGAACAACAATTAGAGTTGTTTAAAACAGGGTTACCTTTTATTAATTTAGAGAGAGCTGCAACACTGGATGATGGCATTTTACAATTTTCAGAAGAAAAAACTATACAGTTAATTAAAAAGTATGACGCTGAAAAAGAAAAATTAGAGGTTGTTAAGTTTGTTCCAGCTTCTGGAGCAGCAACAAGAATGTTTAAATTTTTATTTGAATTTTCTAAGAAATACAAGTCTAAAAAACAGACTGTTAATGCCTTTATAAACAAAAATAAAGCGTCTAATCTATCTTTGTTTTTTGTTGCTCTAGAAAAGTTTCCTTTCTATAATACAGTCATAAACTATCTAGAGAATCATAATAAAAATTATAAAAACCTTAATAATGATGAAAAATTAGAAGCTTTTATTGCTGCTATTTTACATGATGATAAATTATCTTTTAGTCAATACCCTAAAGGTTTATTACCATTTCATAAATATAAGAATCATTTAGCCAGTGCTTTTGAAGAGCATTTGTTTGAAGCTGCGTTATATGCTTCAACAAACGGTCAAGCTAAACTACATTTCACTATCTCAGATAAACATAAAGATAAATTTACTAACGAGTTTACACGTATTCAGAATATAGTAGAACAAAAGACAAACACTAAATTTGAAATTTCATTTTCTTACCAAAAAGGTGCTACAGATACTGTAGCGGTATCTACTAAAAATGAAATTGTTAGAGAAGAAAATGGAGACTTGTATTTTAGACCTTCAGGTCATGGTGCTTTAATTGAAAATTTAAACGATTTAGACGCAGACATTATTTTTATTAAAAACATAGATAATGTCGTTGTTAATAAGTATCAAGTCGAAGTCGCTAAACATAAAAAAATGCTAGCTGGTTTATTAATTGAAGTTAAAGATCAGGCTTTTAAATATGCTAGAGATTTAGATGAAAAAGAATTAAAGAGTACAGATATTATTGATATAGCAGAGTTTTTAATATCTAAATTGAATGTGGTTATATCTCCTGAATTTGAAAAATATTCTACACAATATCAAATAGAATATTTAAAAAATAAAATTGATAGGCCAATACGCGTTTGTGGTATGGTTAAAAATGAAGGGGAACCAGGAGGAGGCCCTTTTTGGGTGAAAGATGAAGGCGCAAATATTTCACTACAAATTGTAGAGTCTGCACAAATTGATAAAAAAGTAAAGTCACAAAAAAACATTGTCAAAAACGCGACACATTTTAATCCTGTGGATTTAGTTTGTAGTACAAAAAATTATAAAGGAGAATCTTACGATTTACATAAGTATGTAGATCATAAAACAGCATTTATAACCAATAAAACCAAATCGGGTCAAGAGATAAAAGCACTTGAGTTACCAGGTTTATGGAATGGTAGTATGGCTAACTGGAATACTATTTTTGTTGAAGTCCCTTTAGTAACTTTTAATCCTGTAAAAACGGTTAATGATTTATTAAAACCAACACACCAGGTTTCATAAATGTTTGATATAAAAGCTTTAGAAAACGAATGTAATTTAAAAGCCATTAGAAGCTCTGGTAGTGGTGGGCAACATGTTAACAAAGTTGCTACTAAAATTGAATTAAGTTTTTCTGTTATTGATTCTTTAGTTTTAAATGAAAATCAAAAAAGCATAATTTTAGATAAGCTATCAAACAGATTAACTAAAGATCAAGTTTTACTATTACAATGTGGAGAAACTAGAAGTCAATTAAAAAATAAAGGAATTGTTTTAAAACGTTTAGTGCAAATGCTCAAGGAGGCTTTAAAGCCCAGAAAAATCCGTAAATCTACTAAAGTTCCTAAAGCTGTTATTAAAAGACGCTTGAAAAGTAAAAAAATCAATGCTCAGCGAAAAGCAAACAGGAGAAAACCTGAGCTTGATTGATCTTATAATTTAATGTTTGTAGTTTAAATTGATTATTGGTTTTCTTTTAAAGTAAAAAAATAAATCAATTTCATATTTCATAAATCAAAATTCTAATCTACCTTTGCATCGTTCTCAAAAAAGGGGTGCCTATATCGGCTGAGATCATACCCATTGAACCTAGAACAGGTAATGCTGTTTAGGAATTTTAAGCACATTTATTGTGTTAACGTGTAATGTCTTTTTGAAAAAGTATATACACCATTTTTTAATAATTATTAAAGAATAATTACCTCTTTTTATTCGGTTAACGATGTAATCGTAATGAAAAATTTATTTCTTTTTTTAACATTTTTAATGTTATCAATTTGTGCTAGTGCACAACAACAGTCAACCCAATTGGATACGACTAAAGTGACTAAACTTGATGAGGTTCTTATACAATCTATTCGTGTAAAAGATGATGCTCCAATTACCCATTCTAATGTAACAAAAGCAAATCTCGAATCTCGTAATTTAGGACAAGACATTCCTATTTTATTAAATTACTTGCCATCTGTAGTTACAACTAGTGATGCTGGAGCAGGAGTCGGATATACAGGTATTCGTGTTCGTGGTGTTAGTGCTCAGTCAACTAACATAACCATTAATGGTATTCCTTATAATGATTCTGAAAGTTTAGGTACCTTTTGGGTAAATTTAGGAGATTTTACATCTTCTGTAGAAAGTCTTCAGTTGCAACGTGGTGTAGGAACATCAACTAATGGTTCTGGTGCTTTTGGAGCAAGTATTAATGTGTTATCTGATGCTGTGTCCAAAAAGGCTAGCGGTGAAGTCTCTAATAGTTTTGGGAGCTATAATACACGTAAACATACTGTAAAATATAGTACAGGTTTATTAAATAATCAAATTGAAATATCAGGACGATTATCTCAAATTAATTCTGATGGATATATAGATAGAGCTACTTCTGACCTAAAGTCTTATTTTTTACAAGGTGCATATATCGATGATAATACTTTAATAAAAGCCATTACTTTTGGAGGTAAAGAGGTTACTTATCAATCTTGGAATGGGTTTGATCCAGATTATGTCAGTGCTTTAGGTGCTAATCCTAATATTGAAGAAAATCGAACATTTAACGTGTCAGGAGCTTATTTTGATCAAGACGGTAATCTGCAGTTTTATGATAATGAAGTTGATAATTACCAACAAGATCATTATCAATTACATTGGAATCAAAAAATTAATAACTATTGGTCAACTAATTTAGGGTTAAACTATACAAAAGGTTCTGGTTATTTTGAACAATATAAAGAAGATGAAGATTTTGAAACTTATGGTTTTGATGAATTGGTTATTGGAGGTGAGACTATCGATCAAACAGATGTTATTAGAAGACGTTGGTTAGATAATGATTTTTATGTTTTAAATGCTAACGTAAACTATACAGACGATAAATTAAATTTAAGTTCTGGTTTATTTTATAGTTCTTACCATGGAGATCATTTTGGAGAAGTTATATGGTCTCAATATGCTAGTAATAGTCAAATAAGAGATCATTATTATGATAGTGATGGTGATAAATATGACTTTAGCACATTTGCAAAAGCTAATTATCAACTTAATTCAAAATTAAGTCTGTTTGTAGATTTACAATTTAGAAGTGTTAATTATGATACAAGCGGAATTAATTCTGATTTAGAATTATTTGTAATAGATAAAACGTACAATTTTTTTAATCCAAAAGCAGGAGTATCTTATAATTTAAATAACAATAATAATTTTTACTTGTCTTATGCAAGAGCTAACAGAGAAGCAAGTAGAAGTGATTTTGAAAGTAACCCTAACATAAAACCAGAACAGTTAAATGACTTTGAATTAGGTTGGAGATATAAAAATCAAAATTTAGTTTTTAATGCTAATGCCTACTATATGTTATACAATGAGCAGTTAGTTTTAACAGGAGCGCTTGATGATGTAGGAGCTCCAATTAGAGAGAATTCTGGAAAAAGCTCTCGTCTTGGTTTAGAGTTAGAAGCAGTTGTAAAAGTAAATGATCAATTTTCAATACAACCAAATGTCACATTAAGTTCTAATAAAAATGACGAAACTATAATTTCTAAAGATGGCAGTTTAGTAAATTTAGGTAAAACTAACATATCATTTTCACCAGATATAGTAGCGTCAAATGCTATAGTGTTTAAGCCAATAAATGCGCTTCAGCTGTCGTTTTTAAGTAAGTATATTGGAGAGCAATATATGAGTAATACAGACTCTCAAGCATCAAAATTAGATAGTTATTTTGTAAACGATTTTAATGTTTCTTATGAAATTAAGACAAACAAAATTTTCAAATCAATTCTATTATCAGGATTGATTAATAACGTGTTTGGAGAAGAATATATTTCAAATGGATATTATTACACATATGATGATACTTGGTCTGATCCAAATACAACAACTACAATTGAAGGTACAGGATACTACCCACAAGCAACTACTAACTTTTTAGTAGGAGCAACATTAAAATTTTAATCAACAATTTTTTAAGTAAACCACCAAAAGCATCTCTAATTTAGAGGTGCTTTTTTAGTTATTGTAAACTCTAATAACGTTTCCATTAGCTTCAACAAAATAAGGTTTTAAACTAAATTGTACATCAGTTCCATCAAAAGGTACTCCACCACCAGCAATACTATAGCTATTGGCATCATCACAACCGCATGTGGCTATGCCTCCTTCAATAGTTAATACAGAACAGTTAGTAGGTACATGGTTAGGGTCTGTAATCTCAAAAGCATAATATTGATTTCCGGTATAATAAACTACAATACCATTATAACCATAGCCATTTAATACAACAGTACCACCAGGAAATTCTAAATCATTATATTGTGGTAAGGTGGTATTTATAGTATTTGCGGTGTCAAAAGTAATATCAGGTATAAAATTACTACCGTTATCATCATCATTGTTATTATGGCAAGAAAACAAGATGACAGAACATAAAATAAGTGTATATAAAGATCTTAACATATAAATTTTAATAGTTTTTTAGCATCGCAATTTACAACAAATACGACGTTGAATTAAATATTTTGTATATTTGTAATACAATCTCGTAGCGACGAGATTTTTTTTATGCTGAATTTAATTCGGCATCTTTTTATTTAATTAACGATGAAGTTATGAGTAAAGTATCTTATTATACAGCAGAAGGGTTAAAAAAGTTGCGTGAAGAGCTTAAGCAATTAAAGGATGTAGAGCGCGTAAAAGCATCAAGAGCTATTGCGGAAGCAAGAGATAAAGGTGATTTAAGTGAAAATGCAGAGTATGATGCAGCCAAAGAAGCTCAAGGTATGTTAGAAATGCGAATTGCAAAACTTGAAGACCAAATGGCAGGAGCACGCGTTATAGACGAGTCTCAAATGGACACTTCAAAAATACTAGTACTATCTAAAGTAAAAATCAAAAACCAAACCAATGGTATGGAAATGAATTACACTTTAGTAGCAGATGGAGAAGCTGATTTGGCTTCAGGAAAAATATCTGTAAACAGTCCAATAGGTAAAGGTTTATTAGGTAAATCTGTTGGTGATGTAGCAGAAATTAGTGTGCCAAGTGGTATCATTAAATTTGATATTGTTGAAATATCAAGATAAAAATTAAACAATCTGTTTTCGCTTTCGCGGAAATCCCTAAAAATATAAAACTTTTAAAATTCCTGTTTATTCTGAAACAAAAATCAGATTAGCAGGAATCTTTTTTTATCTTTAATTTTTAAACTAAAATATATGGCTTCTATTTTTACAAAGATTGTTAATGGCGAAATCCCTTGCTACAAAGTAGCAGAAACTGAAGATTTTTTAGCTTTTTTGGACGTAAACCCTAATGCGGAAGGTCATACGCTTTGTATACCTAAAAAAGAAGTAGATAAACTATTTGATTTAGATGAAGCGACTTACATTGGATTAATGCAATTTTCAAGAGAAGTAGCAATAGCTTTAGAAAAAACTGTACCATGTAAACGTGTAGGAGTAAGCGTTATTGGGTTAGAAGTGCCACATGTACACGTGCATTTAATTCCGTTAAACACTATGGAAGATGCAAGGTTTATTAACAAAGTAGCTTTACAAAAAGACCAGTTTGAAGCTTTAGCTAAAGCTATTAATGCTAATTTATAAGTAATTATAAACTAAAAAAGTAATTACGGCAGCTAGACTTAATACAAGTACTGTAAATAATATCCAAAAAAGACTTTTGTATTTTTTTGATGACTTTTTAGGCTGAAAAGCCTTCATTTGGTAATTGTAAATACGCTCTATATCATCAGTCCATCGTGCAGGATATATTTCTGTATGGCAGACTACACAATTCATTTCTGTACTTACCTCCTGTGTAATGCTTTTATAAAAAATAGTTTCAATAAAGCGCTGTTTAAAAGTTAATTGTAAACCTTTAGTACTAAAGCACTCAGGGCAATTATTAATTAAATTTACAGTATTTATTGTTATTAATTTTTCTGACATTTATAATATAGTTTTTAAACTAATTTGCATAGTTGTACCAACTCCTTTTTCAGAGTTTAATACTTTAATCTGACCGTTATGAAAATCTTCTACAATACGTTTTGCTAAGGACAATCCAAGTCCCCAACCTCGTTTTTTTGTGGTATAACCAGGCTCAAAGATAGTATTAAATTCGTTTTTACTTATTCCTTTTCCAGTATCTGTTACTGTAATTTTTACTTGTTGTTCTAATTGAGATATACTAAGCTGTAAATCACCTTTTCCCTTCATTGCATCTATTGCATTTTTAACTAAATTTTCAATAGTCCAACCATAAAGTTGCTTATTTAAATTAACATAAATTGGGTGTTCTGGTAATTTGATGTCAAAGTTTACAAGCTTAGATGATCTTGATTTTAAATAGTCAAAGGCTTCTTGAGTTTCTGATATTATATCCGCTTTTTCAAGTGTAGGTATAGATCCAATTTTACTAAAACGCTCTGTAATAGTTTGTAATCTATGGATATCTTTTTCAATTTCTTTGATGTATTCAGGATTTGTATCTTCAATTTTTAATATTTCTGTCCAACCAATTAAAGAAGATAGAGGTGTACCTATTTGATGTGCAGTTTCTTTAGCCATTCCTGACCACAATTTATTTTGTGTTGCAATTTTACTACTTCGGTAAAAAAAGTAAACAACTGCAGCAAACAATACTATAATTAGTAAAAGAGCTAACGGATAGTATTTTAATTTGTTCAATAGTGGCGAGTTTCCGTAGTATAAAGTCCCTATAGCTTCATCTTTGTTAGTGGTATTATTAAAATAGGATAATGGTATTGGACTGTTTTCTTGTTTAAACTGCTCTTTTTTCTTTAATAAATATCTTTCGACATGTTTGATTTTTAAAGTGTCTAAATTATTAAAACTACTTATTTCGCCTGTTGGCGAAACTAAAATCATTGGTGTTGTTGAGGTAGAATCTGTTATAATAAACGTGGTTACATTATTAACTTCGCCATCCAAACCATTTCTAAAACTATTTAAAAAATCACTTTGCGCATAGGACCAAGTTTCCATTTTTCTACGTTCTTCAGCTTTAAACTTTTGAAAAAACACATAGGTGTTCCATAAAATTAAAGAGATAATGGCAAATGAAGCAGTAATAATAATCCAGCGAAACAGCTGACGATGTTTTGTAAAAAACATGATATAATTTTTTGTTGTTAATATAATGTAATTCTGTTAATAATATTGTGATGCATGTATAGTTATTAGTTTTTGGTTGGTTAACAGAATCCGTATTTTTGTGTAAAACAAACAGACAACTATGTTATCTTTTACTCCTCAAGAATTTCCGACCGCAAAATTACATGGCTATTTGCTAAGTGCTGTGGCACCTAGACCAATAGCGTTTGCAAGTACTATAGATGCAAATGGTAAGCCTAATTTATCACCTTTCAGTTTTTTCAATGTGTTTAGTGCTAATCCTCCTATTTTAATTTTTTCGCCAGCAAGACGCGTTAGGGATAATACTACAAAGCATACTTTACACAATGCAGAACTAACTAAAGAAGTAGTGATTAATGTTGTTAATTATGACATTGTACAACAAATGTCGTTAAGTAGCACAGAATATGCAGAAGGTGTAAACGAATTTGATAAAGCTGGCTTAACTATGCTTAAATCTGATATTGTAAAACCATTTAGGGTTGCAGAAAGTCCTGTGCAAATGGAATGTAAAGTCAACGATATTGTAAAACTTGGTACAGAAGGAGGAGCTGGTAATTTAATAATCTGTGAGGTTGTAAAAATGCATGTTTCAGAATCTGTTTTAGATGAAAATAAAGCAATAAACCAAAATAAATTAGACTTAGTGTCTAGAGCAGGTGGTAGTTTTTATAGTCGTGCTAAATCAGGATTTTTTGAAATCCCTAAACCGTTATCAACCTTGGGTATAGGTGTAGATGCACTACCTAAATCTGTTAGAGAAAGTGTGGTTTTAACAGGAAATGATTTAGGGCTTTTAGGAAATGTTGAAAACTTCCCTGATGAAAAAAGCATTCTGGCTTTTAAAAACCAACATAATTTAAGTTCTTTGTCCACTGAACAAAAACACCAAAAAGCAAAAGATCTTTTAAGTTTTAATGATATTGAAGGAGCTTGGAAAGTGTTATTATCGTAAATTTGCGATTTTAATTTAGACGAATATTTAATAATTATATAGAAAATGGAAGTACAAGGGAAAGTAAAACTAGTAGGAGAAACACAAACTTTTGGTAGTAACGGATTTAGAAAAAGAGAGTTAGTTGTAACTACAGAAGAGCAATATCCTCAGCATATTTTAGTAGAGTTTGTTCAAGATAAATGTGACTTATTAAACAACTATCAAGTTGGACAAGATGTTAAAGTAAATATTAATTTACGTGGTAGAGAATGGGTAAACCCTCAAGGTGAAACTAAGTACTTTAACTCTATTCAAGGATGGAGAATTGAAGGTGTACAAGCAGGAGCACCTCAAGGTATGCCAGAAGTACCACCAGCACAAGCTTTTGAGCCAGCTAAAGATGTAAAGTCAGAAGATCACGACGACTTACCATTTTAGTAAATATAATACTGTAATAACAGTATTAACATATAAAACCTCAATACTAACGTATTGAGGTTTTTTTATTATAACACTTTTACTTATTTTTCAATTAATTAATAAAGTATGGATTTTTTAAACACTAGCAATAATTTTCCTGATGTGTCTCAAGCTACCGAAGATGGTTTATTAGCTGTTGGTGGAGACTTAAGTCCAGAACGTCTGCTCGATGCTTATCAAAAAGGAATTTTCCCTTGGTTTGAAGATGATAATACAATTTTATGGTGGTCACCAGATCCAAGATTTGTTTTGTTTCCAGAAGATTTAAAAGTCTCTAAAAGTATGAAGCAAGTTTTACGTAATACAGATTTTGAAGTCACAGTCAACACAAATTTTGAAGCTGTAATTAATGCTTGTGCAGCAGCTAATAGACCAGGTCAGGATGATACTTGGATTACAAAGGGCATGATTGAAGCTTATACAAAATTAAACCAATTGGGTTATGCAAAATCAATAGAGGTTTGGTTAGATAAAGAATTGGTCGGAGGATTGTACGGTATTGATTTAAATAATGGCGTATTTTGTGGTGAGAGTATGTTTACTAAAGTTAGTAATGCTAGCAAAGTAGGCTTTATAAGTTTTATTCAAAACACTAACTATAAGCTAATAGATTGTCAAGTTTATACTAACCATCTTGAAAGTTTAGGAGCTATAGATATACCTCGTTATCAATTTTTAAAGTATTTAATTTAAACTTCATTGTACCTAAAGCAGTCTATTTCATGATCGTTTACCATACCAATAGCCTGCATAAAAGCGTAAATAACCGTTGATCCAACAAATTTAAAACCTCGTTTTTTTAGGGCTTTACTAATAGTGTCACTTAACTCTGTATTTGCAGGAGCGTCTTTATAATCTTGCACTTTGTTTTTTATGGGTTTATTGTCTACAAAAGCCCATATGTAATCACTAAAACTTCCAAATTCATTTTGTATATCAATAAATAAATTAGCATTAGTAATTGTTGCGTTTATTTTAAGCTTATTTCTTATAATACCAGCATTTTGTAATAACTCAGCTTTTTTATCTTCATTGTAGTTCGCAATTTTTTTATAGTCAAACTGATCAAACGCATCAAAAAAATTATTGCGTTTTCGTAAAATGGTAATCCAACTAAGTCCTGCTTGAAAGGTTTCTAATATTAAAAATTCAAAAAGAGTTTCATCGTCATAAACAGGTGTTCCCCATTCTTGGTCATGGTAAGCTTCATAAAGTGCATCACCAACACACCATCCACATTTATGCTTTTTCATTGTTCTTCATTTTACGATATTGGTTAATATTTATTAATATATAAATAAGTACTATTAGATGTCTTAAATCAAATAAATATAAGTTTTTGAAAATTTGATAATTAGGAATTAAGTCAAAGTATTTACAGGCTAATAAAGCTATAAATATAATGAGTAAAATAGTCTTAATTTTTTGAATAGAAAGCATTGTAAGGAATTTTCAATATTTTCTACTAATGTAACAACAGTAACTTAAAAAAAATAATAGTTGCTGTACTTTTGTAATATGGAAACAACAACACATAATAATATCAAACAAATTATCAAGGATAGTTTAACCAGAAGTATGAGTTATGCTGAATACAGAGCTTTAGTTTCGACTTTAGTCGAAACCAATTCTAACACAGGTAACCAAGTTACTGAAGCTTTAGCTAATTATACAATGTTGAATGATAGACGCATGAAACGTTGGGATAAAACTGTTAAAATAGACGAAGGTTTATCGGCTTCCATTGCTAATAAAACAATGGATCAAACATGGATAATTATTACTGAAAGTTGGTGTGGTGATGCAGCACACGTAATGCCAGTTATTAATAAAATAGCAGAATTAAACCAAGGGATTAACTTTAAAATTGTGCTTAGAGACCAAAATGAAGCTTTAATGGATAATTTTTTAACCAACGGATCAAGATCTATTGCTAAGTTAATTATTATTGATAATCAGACACAAAATGTTGTTTCTACTTACGGTCCAAGACCAAGTACTGCAACTGCATTAGTTAATGATTATAAGGCTAAACATGGAGGTTTAACACCAGAGTTTAAAGAAGATTTACAAAAATGGTATAATAAAGATAAAGGACAAACAGTTATTGCTGACTTGGTGCCTTTATTAGATAATTAAAACTATTTACCTTTAAACTCAAAGGTTATTGAGCCTAATTGTTTGGACTTGTCAGAGTTGTCAAAAGTGGCTTTTTTTGCATATTCTAATGCGTGTTCTTGTAAGCAAAGATTATTAGATGTTGATGCATTATTGACATAAGCATCGACAACTTGTCCTTGATTGTCTACAGTTATATTAATGATTATTTTACCTTGTGCATCACACAAGTAAATTGGTATAGGAAGTGACTTGTCAGTCCTTCCTTTTAATGAATAGTAGACACTACTATTGGTGTTTGCAGTATTACCTTGCTTAGCGTTTTTGTTTTGAGAACGTTTATTTAAAACCTCATTAACACCCTTAAAGCTTGTTAAAGTCTTTTCAGATATAGCAGATTTAACGTCGCTTTTTTCAGTGGGTACATCACTCTTTAAACTGTTTTTGTAAGTCTGTAACATTGGATTGTCATAATCCTCTGGAGGAGCAATGGGCTTATAAGCTTCAGCAAAATGTTTGTATTTTTCACTGGTGTTAAAGGCTTTATTTGTAGATTTTGAGTCTGAATTTTGTATTAGCTCTTGAATGTCTTCAGGAGTTTCAATTTCAACTTGCTCAATATCATAAATGGTTTCAGCTAAAGCTGGATTAGTTTTAAATACAGTTAAGTTTAACAGAGACAATACTAATGTGCCTATGATTAAAAATGTGATAGCTAACGCTTTATGAGAATTATTTAATGTCATCTTTTGGGAGTCAATATCTATTGCCTTTCTTTTTAATATACGTGTTTTAGGTTTAAAAAGATGTGATTTAGTCTTTTTTTGGTAGATTTTTAATAAAGTCTTCTATTGTAAGTCCATCATTTACATCAAAATCGCCAATTTTTGTACGTCTTAATGCAGATAAATGACCACCAGATTGTAATGCTTTTCCAAAATCATGAGCTAAAGATCGTATATAAGTTCCTTTACTACAAACCACTTTAAAGTCTATATTTAAACCATCAATTTTAGTGATTTTAAAATCTTGTATGGTTATTTTTCTAGACTTAATCTCAACTTCTTCACCAGCTCTTGCATATTCATATAGTCGTTTACCTTCTTTTTTAAGCGCAGAAAAAACTGGTGGAAACTGGTCTATTTCACCAATAAATTGCTGTGTAGTTTCATTAATTAAAGCTTCGGTTATATGAGAAGTTTCAAAGGTTTGGTTTATTTCTGTTTCCAGATCGTAAGAAGGTGTTGTGCTACCTAAAACAATGGTTCCTGTATATTCTTTAATTTGTCCTTGAAAAGTGTTGATTTGCTTAGTCATTTTACCTGTACATATTACAAGTAATCCTGTAGCTAAAGGGTCTAATGTACCAGCATGACCAACTTTTATTTTTTTAATATTGAAAGCTTGACGGATTTCCCAACGTAATTTATTTACAGCTTGAAAAGAAGTCCAATTTAAAGGCTTGTCTATTAATAATACTTGTCCTGCTTGGTAGTCGTCTCCTGTCATAACGTTAGTTTAAAAAAGAAAATATAATAGCAATAACACCAACAATTGCACAGTAAATAGAAAAGTAACTTAATTTGCTTTTTTTAACCAAGCTAATCATCCATGTACATGCAAAAAGACCAGCAACAAAAGCTGCAATAAAACCTGCAGATAAAGCTGTAATATTTTGGCTTTCAAAACTTAAATCTCCACCCAAAACGTCTTTAGCTATTTTACCCAAAATTAAAGGCACAACCATTAAAAAAGAAAATCGTGCTGCTTTTGTTTTATCATTACCTAATAATACAGAGGTTGATATGGTTGCTCCACTTCTAGAAATACCAGGTAGCATTGCTATTGCTTGAGAGATACCAATTATAAATGCATTTTTAAACGATACATTTTTGTTTGTGTTTTTTGCTTTATCAGCAAAATATAATAAGATTGCAGTTACTAGTAGCATGCATCCTACAAGTAATATACTTCCACCAAATAACTGTTCTAATTGCTCTTCAAAAAATAGACCTACAATAACAGCAGGTAACATAGATATTATAATTTTAGTTGTAAATTTTGTGTCTTCATTCCATTTAAAAGATAATAACCCTCTAAGGATATCCAAAATATCTTTTCTAAAAATCACAATAGTACTTAAAGCAGTTGCAAAGTGTAAAACTACAGTAAATAATAAGCTTTCTTCAGGAATACTATTGTCACCTAAAATAGCTTTACCAAGCTCTAAATGACCACTTGAAGACACAGGAAGAAACTCGGTTAATCCTTGTACAATACCTAATATAATTGAATCTATAATATCCATTTGGCAAAAGTATTAAAATACTATGACCAATTGATAATTTGAAGTTATAATTTAATACTCAAAACCATAATAGCGTTGAGTTGGACAAAAGTTAGTCCTTTTTAGGCTTTGATAGTATGGCATAAACTTGTATACCAAAACCAATAATTACAAGAGCAGGAGCTAAACGTATACGTCTCCAGCTAAAAATAGCGTCGCTAAATACATTTGGGTCATCACTACCTCCTCCAGACATTAATATAAATCCTAGAGCGATGCATGCTAATCCAATAAACATAAATTTATAGTTATGCTTTCCAAAAATTGGTTCGGATTTTAAACTTAGTTTGTTGTTTTTAGTGCTTTCTCCCAAAATAAAAGATTTATATTTTAAACAAATTTAAACTTTTTAATCTTAATCTAAAATTAAAAAGTTTAATGTATGCTTATTTTAAATAGTAATTAGCATGTTGTTTGTTTGCAGATACTTTTTCAGAGTGTACAATTTTTGTTTCCATTTTTTGCGTTGTTGTTAATAAATAAGCAACAATAGCAATCATACCTAGTAATACAAATGTGATTCGTTTCATAATCATTAGTTTTTAAGATTAATTAATCATTTTAAGTATTATTTGGTCAATAGCGAATTTTAAATTTATTGGTTAAGTAAATATAGTCGACTAATATACTAACTATTATTAGAAAATTAGTTAAAAACTTATTAAATTAATAAAGCTGGTCTGTTTTAAGGTTTAAAAAACGTTGTGTTGCAAAGTGAGTACTAAGCCAAGAGATGATAATTCCTAAAAGAAAAACAATACCAAACAAACTACCAATTAGTATTGGGTTTTGACGTAAACTTAACTCTGGAAAGGTCTTATCTACATAATATACAATAAACCCTAAGCCTATTAACGCAATTATGGCTCCAAGTACACCTAATCTTATGCTTTTCCAAACAAAAGGACGTCTTATAAAACGTTTAGTAGCTCCAACCATTTGCATGGTTTTAATTGTAAATCGTTTAGCATAAACAGACAATCTAATACTACTATTAATTAGTAAAACAGCTATTAGAGTAAAAATAGCACTAAGTAACAGTACCCAGAAGCTAATTTTTTTAACACGACTATTCATTAAGGTTACAAGGTCTTTATCATATCTAACTTCATCAACAAAACTTTTTTCAGAAGCAGAAGCTGCTAATTCTTCTAGTTTTTCAGAAGTCATAAAATCGGCTTTTAAATTTACATCAATGTTATTCTGTAAAGGATTAAAACCTAAAAATGCCATAAAATCCTCTCCGTTTTCAGCTTTCATAGCTTCGGCAGCTTGTTCTTTAGACACATAAACTGTTGACTTTACATAATCTGCTAATGCTAAACTTTTTTCAAGTTGTTTAACCTCTACATCTTTAGCATTGTCCTTAAGATAAATTGTAACAGTAACTTGTTCTTTAAACAAGTCTGCTACTTTTTTAGCATTTAAGACTAAAAGCCCTAAGATTCCTAATAAAAAAAGGACTAAAGCAATACTAAGTACCACTGAAAAGTAAGACGATATTAATCTGCGTTTTTGATATCTTTCAAAAGAAGAACTCATAAATTGATGTTAGTTTATAATGTAAAAATATAAAAGAAAAATGAAACCTATTCATATATTCTATAATTACAACGTCAAACTTTTAATAGTCTTATAATAAGTTTAAATTTGTTGCTTAATTAAGCAGTAAAACACAAAAATGCAATACCATTTTAACGACATCGAAGCCAAATGGCAAAAATATTGGGCCGAAAACCAAACTTTTAAAGCCTCTAATACTAGTGATAAACCAAAATATTATGTTTTGGACATGTTTCCTTATCCATCAGGTGCAGGATTACACGTTGGTCATCCATTAGGTTATATCGCGTCAGATATTTATGCACGTTACAAACGTCATAAAGGGTTTAATGTATTGCATCCACAAGGTTATGATAGCTTTGGTTTGCCAGCAGAACAGTATGCAATACAAACAGGTCAGCATCCAGCAATTACAACAGAAACTAACATAAAAACTTACCGAAGACAACTAGATCAAATAGGTTTTAGTTTCGATTGGAGTCGCGAAGTACGTACATCTACACCAGAATATTACAAATGGACGCAATGGATTTTTATTCAGTTATTTGAGTCTTGGTATAATAACACTACTAATAAAGCTGAAGAAATTTCGAGCTTAATTAAAATATTTTCTACGGAAGGAAATGCTAATGTAAACGCTGTTTGTGATGATAATATCGAAATATTCTCAGCTGAACAATGGAATGAGTTTTCACCCGAAAAGCAACAAGAAATACTATTACAATATAGATTAACGTATTTAGCCGAAACAGAAGTAAACTGGTGTCCTGCTTTAGGAACCGTTTTAGCAAACGACGAGATTGTAAACGGAGTGTCAGAACGTGGTGGACATCCTGTAATGCGTAAAAAAATGACGCAATGGAGTATGCGAATTTCTGCTTACGCAGAACGTTTATTACAAGGGTTGGATACTATAGATTGGACAGACTCACTTAAAGAAAGTCAACGTAATTGGATTGGAAAATCTGTTGGAGCAAGTGTAACTTTCAATGTTATTCCTTCTGTTTCGTCAAGCGCAGTCGAGACGTATCATCAAATAGAAGTCTTCACAACTAGACCAGATACTATTTTTGGTGTTAGTTTTATGACCTTAGCTCCAGAGCATGAGTTGGTATCTCAAATAACAACTCCAGAACAAAAAGCAGAGGTTGATGCTTATATTTTAGCAACTTCAAAACGTAGCGAACGCGATCGTATGGCAGATGTAAAAACCATTTCTGGTGCATTTACAGGTGCTTACGCAGAGCATCCATTTAGTAAGGAGCCAATTCCAATCTGGATTGGTGACTACGTATTAGCTGGTTATGGTACAGGAGCAGTCATGTCTGTACCTTGTGGTGACCAACGTGATTACGACTTTGCAAAACATTTTAATATTGATATTCCTAATATTTTTGAAGGAGCAGATATTAGTGAAGCAGCATTTACGTCTAAAGACAATGTGAAAATTGCAAATAGCGATTTCCTTAACGGAATGAACTATAAAAAAGCAACCAAACGCGCTATTTACGAGTTGGAGCAATTAGGACAAGGCGAAGGAAAAACAAACTACAGATTGCGTGATGCAGTATTTTCACGTCAAAGATATTGGGGAGAACCGTTTCCAGTATACTACGTTAACGGAATGCCACAAATGATTGATAAACAGCATTTACCAATCACATTACCAGAAGTAGAAAAATATTTACCAACCGAAACAGGAGAGCCACCTTTAGGTCGTGCAGATGTTTGGGCTTGGGATACTAATACAAATACAGTGGTTTCTAACACTCTTGTCTCGTCGAGCGCAGTCGAGACGTCTAAAGATAACGGAATTTACCCACTAGAGTTAAACACAATGCCTGGTTGGGCAGGAAGCTCTTGGTACTTTTTCCGTTATATGGAAGAAAAAGCCAACAGAGGAGAGGATTTTGCAAGCAAAGATGCACTTAACTACTGGGAAAACGTAGACCTTTATATTGGTGGAAGTGAGCATGCCACAGGACATTTATTATACTCACGTTTTTGGGTGAAGTTTTTGAAAGATAGAGGTTTTGTTGGAGTAGAAGAGCCTTTTAAAAAGCTAATTAACCAAGGAATGATACTTGGGACTAGTGCTATAGCTTTTAATATTACTAACGTCAGAGTTTCTAAATTGAAAGAACCATATAAAGTTGATAATGATAAAATATATGTTTCAATTGAACGTCTGAATTATGGAACGGATACGAAAGTTAATGTTATAGTTTCTAAAGAAATATTATTTGAAAGTACTAATATGAAGAGTTCTGTTAACTCATCAGCTATTAGTGAACTACATCATGATCCTTCAAAGCAAAATAAGCTTTTCAATGAAATTTTAAATACTCTAAATTTAGAAGAAGAAATTAAAAGTGATTTATTAGAAGGAAAAGCTGTTTTAACTTATTATATAAACCCAATTAGGATTGATGTTAATTTAGTTAATGCTTCAGATGAAGTAGATGTTGAAAAGTTTAAAAGTCATAAAACAAGTAAAGATTATTTAAAAGCTTTATTTATTTCAGAAGAAAATGAAACTTTTATTGTTGGTCGGGAGGTCGAAAAAATGTCTAAGAGATGGTTGAATGTCGTAAATCCAGATAATATTTGCGAGCAGTATGGAGCAGATAGTTTACGTTTATACGAAATGTTTTTAGGACCTTTAGAGCAAGCCAAACCTTGGAATACTGCTGGTATTACAGGTGTGCATGGTTTCTTAAAAAAGCTATGGAAATTATATGTTGGAGAAAACGGAGTTAATGTTAATAATGCTGAGCCAACTAAAGACAACCTAAAATCGTTACATAAAACCATAAAAAAAGTACAAGAAGATATAGAGAATTTTTCTTTTAATACTTCGGTTTCAACCTTTATGATTGCTGTTAACGAGTTGACACAACAAAAATGTACAAGTAAAGCTGTTTTAGAACCATTATTGGTGTTGTTGTCACCTTATGCACCACATATTACCGAAGAGCTTTATAGCCAATTAGGTAATACAACATCTATAAGTACTGCACCATTCCCAGAGTTTGATGCTAGCCATTTGGTAGAGAGTAGCAAAAATTACCCAATATCATTTAACGGTAAAATGCGTTTTACTTTAGAGTTGCCAATGGATATGTCTAAAGACGACATAGAAAAAACAGTTATGGCTCATGAAAAAACAATAGCGCAATTAGATGGTCGTACACCTAAAAAAATAATTATTGTACCTGGTAAAATCGTAAATATTGTTGGGTAACTAAAAGGGAAACGTCATTGCGAGGAACTAAGCAATCTCTTTTAATAAATTATATGTCATTATACTAATTAAAATAAAACGCTTGCAATATTGCAAGCGTTTTTGCGTATTATGAATAATATTAGTTAATTATGTAAAGCTTGACTTTGCATAAAAAGAAGCAATAGCTTTAAGTTTCAAATCTTATATTGTTAGTTTTAAATATTTATTATGAAAAACCTTTTTGTACTATTATTATTTCCGCTACTAACTTGGTCACAATCTTATGTTGGTCGTGTTGGAACAATTCCTATTCATTTTAAAATTTATGCAGATCAAGATGAAGATCAACCCTCAAAAGGAAGGGTAGATGGTTATTATTTTTACAATTCTAAACTAATTAACATTCCGTTACGAGGTGTTTTTAATAAAGAGCAATTTACCATAGTGGATGGTTATCATTATTTTGAAGATACTTTTGAGGAGTCTGATGAGGTGTTTAGGTTAAAAAAAGTAGAAAACCAATTAGTAGGATCTGTTACCATTAAAAAGAAGCGTTACAAAGTTACATTAACCGAAACAGCAGAGGATCCAATTGAAGATTTTAGAAACCCTAAACTGACTTTTATTAGAGATAGTATTTCGGTTTATAATGACAAGCAATTAGTATGGTTGCATGAAAAATATAGCAATCAAAAATTATTTAGACTTGGTAATGGGTTTACATCACAACAAAGAGCTGTTTTTAATCCTATTTTAGACAATTTACATTTAGAAAATGCTATTACTGGTTTAGATTGTAACTCTTGGTTTGAAATTGGTCATACAGTTAATCTAGTTAGTACAAAATACGTGAGTTTTACACAGCATTACAGTGTGTATTGTGGAGGTGCACATCCATCACATGGTGCAGTAAGCTATAATTTTGATTTAAATACTTTGACTAATCTTGATGACATAGAAACTTTGTATCCTAATCTTGATTTCTTTAAATTACTAAAAGAAAAATATTATGATCCAGAGGACGAGTTCCAACAAGAATGTGAAGTCTTTACTTATGAAGCTAATTGGGACTATAAGCAATGGAATCTAACATCAGAAGGTGTGGAGTTAACACCTAGTTATCCTCATGCAATGACGCCTTGCGAAGAGTCTTATTTTTTAAGTTATAAAGAGTTGTTAGAAAAGGAATAATTATTCCTTTTCTAAGTTAATTTTTTCATCCTTATTGACTTTAGGTTCTGGCTTAGGTAGTGTTTTAAAATACGTTTCAAAAGCCTTAACATCGTATGGTTTCTTGATAATTTTTTTGTTTTTATCTAAAACAAAATAACTTGGTGTAGCTTTTACATTGTAATTGTCACCAATTGGGTTGTCCCACTTTCCTTCGCCAAAAACATGATAAAACTCCGGGAATTTATAAGTCATGTCTTTCCATCTGTAACGGTCTTCATCTAATGCAATTGCAATGACTTTTAATTCGCCTTTATCTAACGTTTCAACTAGTTTATGTAACTCAGGTATTTCTTCTAAACAATGTGAGCAAGTTGTGCTCCAAAAAACAACTAAATAGTGGTTAGCTTCATCTAAACCATGCATTTTTTTTACTTCGGCATGACCTTCTTCATCATATACAATTATTTCAAAATCTTGTCCAATATTACCTATGGACGCGTTTTTAAAGTAAGTTAAGTCATTTTCTAACGTTTTGTCATTTGTTTCTTTTGCAATATCTAATAAGTAAGTACTTGCAATGTGGTTTGCAACAGGTTCTATTTCTTCAACAGCAAACTGATTCCATAAAATTTCTAATAAAATCTTTTTAACTTTTGGATTGTTTCCAATTGCTTTTTCAATTGTGTTTATATTATTGATGTATGACGTATTTTGATCTTGATTATCAATAAAATTAAAGACATAATTTAAAGTGGCTTCAATTAAAAAATTTGAATTTTGAAGGATTGGATTTCCAAAATTAATATGATTAAAATAAGCGTTTTTAGCATTTTTAGTAAATGTCTTTGCATCAATTAAGCGCTCAGGCGTGTAAGGTTGACTAGCTGTAATAAAATTAAGTACTAATTTGCCTTCAGCTGCTTTTTCAAATTCTGATTGTGTTGTGTTTAGTATTTTAATTATTTTTTTAAAATCTCTTTCACTTTTACCACCAGCTGTATAAAAAGCATTTAAGCTTTGTCCAATTCTAGACATACTTTTGTTGTATGAAATCCATAGTTTGTTTTCATCAGATGTGATGAAATCTAACCCTTTTTCAAGGTCAAAAGTTAACTCGATATCTTCGTTATTATATAAAAAATCAAAATTGTATTCTTCCTGTGGTTGTGCGTAAACTATACGATATGTTCCTGGAGTTTGTCCTTTTTTAAGGTTAAAAGTAAAGGTGCCATCTGCTGCTACGTCTGCATTGTCAACAAATATTGAGGTGTCAGCAGTAACCTGATATAAAAAAGCAAATTTAAATTGCTCAGCAGGAGTGAAGGTCCCTTTTATGGTATTTTGTGCCATTATTACACTTGGTAATAGGGCTAGTAAAAAAAATAATTTCTTATACATTATGTGTGATTTTCTATGGTAATTTCAAAAACTATTCCAAAATTGGCTGTAATGCTTGTAAGGCATTTTTAACCGATTTAATGTTATCAAAGGTAAGTAATAAACGCAGACCATTTCTGGTTTGTTTTTCCTTCATTTTACAAGATTGTGGATGTGTTTGAACGTATTTTAAAATTTTAGTAAAGTTTGGACTTTGATAAAATCCGCTTTGTTGATCGTTTATAAAGTAACTAATTAGTTTGCCTTTTTTCATTATTACTTTTTCCATACCTAAAGTTGTAGCAATCCATTTGATGCGTACACTGTTAATTAGGTCTACAACCTGTGTTGGTAATTCGCCAAAACGATCTATTAACTGTGTTTCAAAAACAATTAATTCGTCTTCCGTTTTAAAGTCGTTTAATTTGGTGTAAAGGGTTAACCTTTCAGCTATATTATTAACGTAGTCATCAGGAAATAATAACGAAAAATCTGTATCTATGGTAACATCCTTAACGTAAATTTTGTTTTCTAATGGTTCGTCATAAAGGTCCTTAAATTCGTTTTCTTTAAGTTCTTCAATAGCTTCGTTTAATATTTTTTGATAGGTATCAAAACCAATTTCGTTTATAAAGCCACTTTGTTCTCCTCCTAATAAATCACCAGCTCCTCGGATTTCTAAATCTTTCATTGCAATATTAAATCCGCTACCAAGCTCAGTAAACTGTGACAAGGCTTGGATACGTTTTCTAGCATCATCTGTCATTGCAGAGTATTCTGGTGTTATAAAATAGCAAAAGGCTTTTTTGTTGCTACGTCCAACACGACCACGCATTTGGTGCAAGTCACTTAATCCAAAATTATTAGCGTTATTGATAAAAATTGTGTTTGCATTTGGTACATCTAAACCGCTTTCTATAATTGTGGTACTAACTAAAACATCAAAAGCACCATCCATAAAACCTAGCATTAGACTTTCTAGTTTTTTACCATCCATTTGTCCGTGTCCAACACCAATTTTAGCATCTGGTACTAAACGTTGGATCATACCTGCGACTTCTTTAATATTTTCAATTCTGTTATGAATAAAAAACACTTGTCCACCACGTTCAATTTCATAACTAACAGCATCTCTAATGGACTCTTCATTAAAACGGATGACGTTACTTTCTATTGGATAACGGTTTGGAGGAGGTGTTGTTATTACAGATAAATCTCTTGCAGCCATTAAACTAAACTGCAAGGTTCTTGGTATTGGTGTTGCAGTAAGAGTTAATACGTCAACATTATCTTTTATGGTTTTAAGCTTTTCTTTTACAGCGACTCCAAACTTTTGCTCTTCATCTACAATTAGTAAGCCTAAATCTTTAAATTTTACATTTTTATTGGCCAATTGGTGTGTACCAATAATAATATCTACATGACCTTTTTCAAGTTTTTCTAATGTTTCGCGTTTTTGTTTTGCAGTTCTAAAACGGTTAACATAATCTACCGTAACCGGAAAATCTTTTAGACGTTGTGAAAAGGTTTTATGGTGTTGAAATGCCAAAATAGTTGTTGGCACTAATACTGCGACTTGTTTACCATTATCTACTGCTTTAAAGGCTGCGCGAATAGCAACTTCGGTTTTACCAAAACCAACATCACCACAAATTAAACGGTCCATTGGACGCTCACTTTCCATGTCAACTTTTATATCTGCAGTTGCTGTGCTTTGATCTGGAGTGTCTTCATATAAAAACGATGCTTCAAGCTCATGTTGTAAATAGCTGTCAGGCTTGTACTGAAATCCTTTTTCTAGTTTACGCTTTGCATATAATTTTATTAAATTAAATGCAACGTGCTTAACTCTAGATTTAGTTTTTTCTTTAAGTGTTTTCCAAGCTTTGCTACCTAATTTATAAACTTTAGGTGCTTTGCCATCTTTACCATTAAATTTTGTTATTTTATGTAAAGAGTGAATGCTTAGGTATAACACATCACGCTCTCCATAAACTAATTTTATGGCTTCTTGTTTTTTGCCTTCAACGTCAATTTTTTGTAGTCCACCAAATCTTCCAATTCCATGGTCAATGTGTGTAACATAGTCACCTATATCAAGATTTGTTAACTCTTTTAAAGTTATGGCTTGTTTTTTTGCATAACCGTTTTTAAGTTGAAATTTATGATAGCGTTCAAAAATTTGATGGTCTGTGTACACTACAATTTTAAGGTCGTGATCTACAAATCCTTGATATAAAGATAAGGTTACGGTTTGGTAGTGTACCTCTTGGTCTACGTCATCAAAAATATCATGAAAACGTTTGGCTTGTTGCTCGCTTACACAAGCAATATAATTAGTGTAATCGTTATTATGATTACTGTTTAGGTTATCTATTAATAAATTGAATTGTTTATTAAAAGCTGGTTGAGGTGTTGTATTGTGTACAATAGTTTGGGTTGCATTAAATACGGAAGCTGAGCCAAACTCGACCACACTAAAATCTAGTAATTGTTTTTTTAACTCGGTTGAATTACAAAACAATTCTTGTGGTTTTGCATGTTTGATGTCTTTGTTTAATTTTTCAAAAGCGTCTTCGGCTTTATTAAAAAAGTCATCAATTCTGTCAAAAGTTAAATCGAAGTTTTTACCAAAAACAACTGTTTTTTGTGCGATGTATTTTAGAAAGCTCTGTCTAGATTCGTCTATTAATTTATTAGCAACATTGGGTATAATGCTAATTTTTTTAATTTGCTCTGTAGATAATTGGGTTTCTACATCAAAGGTCCTGATACTGTCTACTTCATCACCAAAAAATTCGATTCTATAAGGTTCATCATGACTAAAAGAAAACACATCTACGATACCACCACGAACTGAAAACTCACCAGGTTCTGTAACAAAATCTACGCGTTTAAATTTATATTCAAAAAGTATTTCGTTGACAAAATCAATGGATAGGCTATCGTTTACGGTTACTTTTAGTGTGTTACGTTCTAGCTCTTTTCTGGTGACTACTTTTTCAAATAATGCATCTGGATACGTTACTATTATTGCTGGTTTTTTACGCGAATTGATACGGTTTAAAACTTCAGCACGTAATAGTACGTTTGCATTGTCTGTCTCTTCTATCTGGTATGGTCTACGATAGCTTCCTGGATAAAACAAAACATCGGTTTTGTTTATTAATTGCTCTAGGTCGTTAAGGTGGAATGCAGCTTCTTCTTTGTCATTAAAAATTAACAAAAACGGAAGGTCTGTGTTTTTAAATGTTTGGGTAATACTGTAGGATAGAGAAGAGCCTACTAAACCTTTTAGATGGGTTTTACTTTTGGTTTGGGCAATACCAGTTTGCAGTTTTTGCAATTGCAAAGACTGTAAATAGGTTTGCGAGATTAAAGTTTTACTCACGTAATTTTAGTTTATGCAAATATAAGCATTGACTAAAAACTTTGCTTTTAGATTTACAAAATTTAACTTTTAGGAAACATTTTGGCGTTACTGCGTTAAGGATGGAACGGTCTGTTTGAGCTCCTCGCAGAGAGCGAGTAGTGAGAGCCTGGTTTTTTACACCTTATTGAAAAGGTGTGAAATAAACGCCCAAAAAAAGAAACTTTTAATTTTAAAAGGTGTTGGGTTTAACTATATTTGTACTCTATAAATTAAACAAAAAAGTATGTCATTTTCAGATTTATTCGATAGTGGATTTAAAAAGCGTAATGAGGATCATTTTGCTGCAATTGTACGTGTTGCAATGAGTGATGGTGTGATTAGTGAGGAAGAAAAGTCGTTTTTGGATCGTTTAGCACGTAATTTAGATATTAGTGAAAGCGAGTATAAGCAAATATTAGTGGACTATAAAGAGCATCCAATTAATCCTCCTACATCTTACGACCAACGTTTAGAGCGTTTGTACGACTTGGCTAGAATGGTTTGGGCTGATCATATTGAAGGTCCTAAGCAAACAGCTATTTTAGAGCGTTTATGTGTTGGGTTAGGGTTTAACTCTAGTAATGCACAATATATCACGCATAAGGCTTTAGAGTTAGTGCATGAAGGCGTGGATTTAGATACTTTTACTGAAGAAATTAAAACGATGAACAGATAGTTGTCTTTGTTGTAACGATATTAAAAAAGCGAACTTTTTAAAGTTCGCTTTTTTTTATTTTAGATATTCTTCTATTTTAGATAGTAATGCGTCTTCATCAAATGGCTTTTTTATAACGTCATTGATTCCTGCTTTTTTGTAGCGTCTTAAATCGTCTTTAAATACACGTGCAGTTAATGCTATTACTGGTGTTTTTTTATGATCGCGATCTGGCATTTTACGGATTAGTTTTGTGATCTCGTCACCATAACTATTTGGTAATTTTATATCCATAAGGATTAGGTCAAATTCTGATTGCTCAATCCTTGGTACAACGTCTTCACCTTTAGTTACAATGTCTAAAAAGTAATTACCTTTTGAGGCTAATATTTTAAGTATTGAAAGTTGTGTGATTTCTGAGTCTTCAACTAATAGTATGCTGTATTTTTTGTCTGATTTTGGTTTGATCTCTTTGGTCTTCTTTATAGATTTTAATTTGTAATTGTGGTCTAATTTGAAGTTTATGTTTGTTGAAAACGTACTACCTTCTCCCAAAGTAGAGTCTACACTTATTTTACTATCTGTAAGACTTACTAAGTGTTTTGCTATGGCTAATCCTAAACCTGCACCTTTGTATGTGCTAGCCTTGTTTAATTGTGTGAAGCTGGTAAAAATTTGTTCTACATCATCTTCTGCAATACCAATTCCAGTATCCATTATTTGAAAATGAATACTTGCTTTTTGTGCTCTAATTTGGTTTAATGAAACATTGAATGTAATGGTACCTACCTCTGTAAATTTTATAGCATTTTCTAAAAGATTATTAATAACTTGTCGTAATCTTAATGGGTCTCCTCCTACGATTAGTGGTAAGTTATTATTAAAATTAGTTATTAATTCTAATCCCTTTTGCTCAGCTTTTATTTTAAACCCTTTTTTAATGTCTTCTAAGAGCTCTCTAATGTCAAAAGGTGTGATTACTAATTCTAGTCTTCCAGCTTCTATTTTAGAAATGTCTAAAATATCTTCAATTAATTGTTTTAAATAGCTTGATGAAGAGTCTATTACCTTAAGATAGTTAAGTTGCTCATCATTTAAACCTGTTTTTTTTAATATGTCAGAAAAAGTTAAAATACCAGTTAATGGGTCTCTTAATTCATGACTAAAATTAGCGATAAAAGCATTTTTAAAGGCTTCTTTTTCTTGTAAATAGTCGTTTTTTAGTTCTAAAATCTGCGAGTTTATTACAGATTCATTTCTAACTTGTGCTGTGGTTTGATAATTATCGTAATGTAGTGTTAGATCTAAAATAACAATCATTGGTAACTTATCGTTATCAAAAGTTTTTACTACAATATCTGTAATTATAGTTTGATTGTTTTGATCTGTTAGATGTATACATGAAAAAACATGTCTCTTGTTTTTTTCTTGTAAAGCTTCATGTATACTTTCAAAAAAAGGATGAATTTCTGAAATATTTTCTCCTACTATATTTTTGTATATAACGTCGTCAGACTCTGTTATAGTACCATCTAATTGTACAATCATATACTGATTGACAGATTGAGGATGTTCTTTTTTATAATTATCTAACATGATGTTTTACTTATTTTATTAAAGCTTTAGCTAAGTTAGTAAATACATCTTCAACATTTTTACCAGACTTAGCACTTGTGTAAAAATCGACGAAACGTCCAAAAACCTCTTTGTTTTGCTTAATAAACTCGTTGGTAACTAAATCTTTTTTGTTTCCTATAACTTTTATTGGTGTTTTTGGGAAACGTTCTGAGATGTAATCTAAATCGTTTGATAGTTTTTCATACGTTGCTGGACGAGTTAAATCAAAAACATATAAAAATCCGTTAGTTCCAATTAGGTAGGATGGTCTTGTGTTGGTAATATCATCGTTACCCTCAAGATCCCAAATTACTAATGTAATATCTTTATCTGTTTCTGGTAATTTCACTTCCTTTTTTAATACATGCACACCAATGGTTACTTTATAGTCTTCCGTAAATGTATCTTCTACAAATCGTCTAATTAAAGATGATTTTCCTACACCAAAGTGTCCTATTAAAACTATTTTTTTAGAAATTTTCATTTTGGAAGAAGCTTTTTAATTTAGAGCTAAATTGCTCACTATTATTTAAATCTGTTTTGTTAATTATGTTTTGAGCAAAATCTAGGAGTTTATCTTCTAGTTTACTTCTAAAAGTAGCTGTAAATGCACCAGATATTGCTACAGCAATGTAATATTTTGAGAAATTTTGAAGATGCACATGGTAGTTTTCATACTCGATATATTCTAGGTTTTGTATATCTGTTACAAAAGCATCCTCTGCAAAACTTTTAATAGCTGTTAGCATACCAGCTACTGTATCTTGATCTATATTGTTAGTTTTAGAATATTCTGATACGATTAGACCAGAACCACTTTCAATAACCATTATTTGTTCAATATTTGGCTTAAATTGATCTTGAATCAGAAGATCGCCTTCTGATACTCCTGATTTTTTTGACCTAAATTTTCTGAAGATATTTTTAAAAGAAAAAGCATTACTCATGCTTCGGTTAATATTTTCAGACAGTATTTGTATTTCTTTTTGGACGTAACGTTTGATCATTTTACCCATGATTGGATATAATGCTTCAACAACTTCATCTTGAGAATTTTTAATTTCTTCTTTAAGAGTTTTGGTAATGGTTGGTCCTATTGTTTGTGGCATTTCTTTTATAAACTCATCTAGTTTATCTTCTAGGATTGGGTCTATATGTTTTGATAAATTATTTTGTTGCGTGATTAACTCTTCAAGCTTTTTAAGTTTAATCTCTATGGATGAGGCATATTCATGCTCATCTTTAAGCAAAATGTCTTTTAAAATTTTTAATTTATCGTCTTGAGTCATGCGCAAGCCAAGTTATTATTGACTTATTTTTTCGCCTAATTTTGTAAATAGTTCGCCTAATAATTTACGATCCATTTTTTTGTCCTCTAAAGTTTCGGCTTTATCTTCAAAGCTGTTTTCTAACTCGGTAATTCTAATATTTATATCAGTACTTAAATTATCAATATTTTGAAGTATTTCAGACTTAACGTCATCCATTAAAGCTTCTAATTCTTTTTTCTTTGTTAATATATCATTTTTAAGTGTTTCAAACTCGCTATCATAAGCTTGCATGTTTTCACCAAAAATAAGTTGCTTTATTGCGTCAATTTTAGAAGCTGCTTCTGCAGTTTCGTTAGTTGCTCCCTCGTTGATTTTGTCTGTATTTGCCATTAGGATAATTTAATTATCAAAAGTATCAAAAAAATAGATACAAAGGTATTTAATCGGTATTTTGCATAAATTCTTCGGCTTTAAGCACCATATTTTTACTTCCACAGAAAAAAGGCACACGTTGATGCAGTTCTTTTGGTTGCATGTCCATGATTCTTTCAAAACCATTACTTGCCTTTCCATTAGCTTGTTCGGCTAGAAACGCCATAGGATTACATTCATACAATAATCTAAGTTTTCCGTCTTCGTTTTTAGAGCTTTTAGGATATAGATAAATACCACCTTTAATCATGTTTCTATGAAAATCAGACACTAAAGAACCAATATACCTAGAAGTGTAAGGTCTGTCACCTTCTTCCATTTGGCAATATTTGATGTAGTTTTTTACACCTTGTGGGAAGTGTGTATAATTACCTTCGTTTACAGAGTAGATATTTCCGTCTTCAGGAAATTGCATATCAGGATGTGAAAGGTAAAATGTACCAATTGCTGGATTTAAAGTGAAACCATTTACACCATGTCCTGTTGTATAAACTAACATTGTTGATGTACCATAAACGACGTAACCTGCTGCTACTTGTTGATTACCTGGTTGTAAAAAATCCTCTAAAGTTACAGGAGTTCCAACAGGAGTAATACGTCTGTAAATTGAAAATATAGTACCTACTGATACGTTTACATCAATATTTGACGAGCCATCTAGTGGATCTATCAAAACAACATATTTGTTTTGATTGTTATCATCTTGACTATTTATAGTAATAAAATCGTCTTCTTCCTCACTAGCAATACCACAAACTATATTACGATTTGTTAGTGTTTGTATAAATTTATCGTTAGCATATACATCTAATTTTTGTTGATCTTCACCTTGGATATTAGTGTCACCAGCAGCACCAATAATGTCTACAAGACCTGCTTTGTTAACTTCATGGTTTACTACTTTTGCAGCTAACCTAATAGAGTTTATTAATCTTGATAGCTCTCCTGAAGTATACTTAAAAGACGCTTGGTTTTCTATTATAAATTCTCCTAAAGTTTGATTTTTTTTAGACATGATTTCAAGTTGTAGTTGTTTGCGCAAATATCGCAATTTTTAACAATTATAACGTTGTAGTATATGTTATTTTGGTTTAATACCTATACTTAAACTATATTTGATTAAATTAATTTAGTATGGATTACACAATAAGATTAGCACAAAAAAAAGATGTTACTGCAATTTTAGGCTTGATACAAGAGCTTGCAGATTTTGAGAAAGAACCTAATGCAGTCCTTGTAACTGAAGCAGATTTGTTACAACATGGTTTTGGAGATCAGCCATTATTTACATGTTTTGTTGCAGAAAAAGATGAAAAAGTGGTTGCTATAGCATTGGTTTATATACGTTTTTCTACCTGGAAAGGTAAAACAGTACATCTTGAAGATCTTATGGTTAATCAAGAACACAGAGGCTCTGGTTTAGGGACTTTATTATTAAATGAAGTCATTAAATACGGTCATAATCTTGGTGTAAAGCGCATTTGTTGGGAAGTTTTAGATTGGAACGATCCTGCTATTAAATTTTACGAAAGTAAAGGCGCTACGTTATTAAAAGATTGGTATTTGGTCCAAATGGACGAAGCAAGTATCAATAATTATATCGAAAATATATAAATGAAAGTATTTAAATTTGGTGGTGCTTCTGTTAAAGATGCTAATGGTGTTAAAAATTTAGTTTCTGTTTTACAGCAAGTCGGTTACAATAATACACTTATAGTCGTTTCAGCAATGGGTAAAATGACTAATGCTTTAGAAGCGATTATTGGTTGTTATTTTGAAGATAAACCTAAAATTAATGAGACTTTATTAACTGTAGAAGATTTTCATTATAATATTGCTTTGGAGCTTTTTAAGTCTAAAAACCATTATGTATTTGCACAAATAACATTACTTTTTGACGAGCTAAAAAACTTTTTACATAGTAATAAATCTCCTGATTATAACTTTGTTTATGATCAAGTGATTGGGTATGGCGAGTTAATTTCTACTACAATCATAAGTCAATATCTAAATCAAGAAGGATTAAACAACCAATGGATAGATGTTAGACAACTAATAAAAACTGATGATTATTACAGACGCGCAACAGTTAATTGGGATAATACTCAACAAATAGTAACTCAGTCTATTGATATCAATACATTAAATATTACTCAAGGCTTTATTGCAAGCGATAAAAATAATTTTACAACTACTTTAGGTCGAGAAGGTAGCGATTATACTGCAGCTATCTTAGCCTATTGTCTAAATGCAGATAGTGTAACTATCTGGAAAGATGTTCCAGGTGTATTAAATGCAGACCCAAGATATTTTAAAGACACACAATTATTGCATTCTATTTCATACACTGAAGCTATTGAGCTAGCTTTTTATGGAGCGTCAGTAATACACCCAAAAACGTTACAACCATTACAGCGTAAAGAAATCCCGTTATATGTTAAGTCTTTTTTAGAACCATTAAGTCAAGGCACAGTGGTTAATAAAACAGAAGGTATTGTTCCTAAAACACCATGTTTTATTGTTAAACAAAATCAAGTATTATTATCGTTATCTACCTTAGATTTTTCTTATGTTGTAGAAGATAATATTAGCGAAATTTTTAACCTATTATCGCAGTATAAAATGAAAGTGGATGTTATTCAAAACTCAGCAATTAGTTTTTCGGTTTGTTTTGATAATAATTTTAATAATTTAGAGCCACTATTATTGCATTTAAAAGCAAAGTTTAAAGTGACATGCCATGAAGGTGTAGCACTTTATACTATAAGACATTATGACTCAAAATCTGTAGCTAATTTAGAGCAAGGTAAAACAGTTTTATTAAAACAAATGTTTCAAGAGACACTACAAATAGTAACTAAATAAATCTAATGAATTACATTTGTACTTTCTAATACGAAAAAAATAAATGGGATTAGTCACAGCAAAAGAAGTTTCAAAAGCTATAAACCTTAGTAAATATGGGTTTTTAGGGACTTTTGTTGGTTGGTTATTGATGAAGGTTTTAAAGATTTCTACTTTAAATAAAATCTATAATCGCAACAAACATTTGTCACATTTGGAGTTTTTAAATGGTATTTTGGACGAATTTCAAATAAAATTTGAAATTCCTGAAGAAGATTTAAAACGCTTACCAAAAGATGGCGCCTACATTACAGTATCTAACCATCCTTTAGGTGGTATTGATGGTATATTACTTTTAAAATTAATGCTTGAACAAAGAGAAGATTTTAAAATTATTGCTAATTTTTTATTACATCGTATAGAGCCTATGAAGCCATACATAATGCCTGTTAATCCATTTGAAGACAGGAAAGATGTAAAATCAAGTATTGCAGGTTTTAAAAGTGCAATCTCACATATAAGAGATGGACATCCTTTAGGGATTTTTCCAGCAGGTGAAGTGTCTACTTACAGAGACGGTAAATTGGTTGTTGATAAACCTTGGGAAGAAGCAGCCATGAAATTAATACAAAAGGCAAATGTACCTGTTGTACCAATATATTTTCATGCCAAAAACAGTAAATTATTTTATAAGTTATCTAAAATAAGTGATACGTTTAGAACCGCTAAATTACCATCAGAATTATTAACTCAAAAAAGACGTGTCATTAAAGTCAGAATAGGTAAGCCTATATCTGTTAAAGACCAACAAGACCATAAATCACTTTCTGATTTTTCCGAATTTATTCGTAGAAAAACATACATGCTATCTAATACTTTTCAACCAAAAGAAAAAATTATAGATAGTATTTCGTCTAGTTTAAAATCGCCTAAATCCTCTAAAGCACCTAAACAAATTGTAACTCCTGTAAGTCAAGAAACAATGATTGCAGAAGTTGATGCTTTAAGAGACAAAGACTGTAAACTATTAACTAGTAAAAATTATGAAGTATTTTTGGCTACAGCCGAAGACATGCCAAACTTATTAAGAGAGATTGGACGTCTAAGAGAAATTACTTTTAGGGCAGTTGGAGAAGGTACAAATGAACCTATTGATTTAGATGAATTTGATAACTATTATCATCATTTATTTTTATGGGACAGTGAAGCTCAAGTGCTTGCAGGAGCTTACAGAATGGGTTTAGGTTCTCAAATTTATTCAAAATTTGGTATTAAAGGTTTTTATTTACAAGACTTATTTGGGTTTGAGCCAGAATTATATAAAATGATGAGTCAATCCATAGAAATGGGTCGTGCTTTTATCATTAAAGAGTACCAACAAAAACCGATGCCTTTATTTTTACTTTGGAAAGGTATAGTTCATACAACATTACGTCATCCAGAGCACAAATATCTAATAGGTGGAGTAAGTATTAGTAATCAGTTTTCTGAGTTCTCAAAATCTTTAATGATTGAGTTTATGAAATCTCATTATTATGACCCTTACATAGCACAATATGTACATCCTAAAAAAGAGTTTAAAGTTAAACTTAAGGATGCAGATAAAGATTTTGTTTTTGATGCTACTGAAGCCGATTTAAATAAGTTTGATAAGATTATTGATGAGATAG
The DNA here is from genome assembly GCF_016785945.1 of Olleya sediminilitoris. Classification (GTDB taxonomy): domain Bacteria; phylum Bacteroidota; class Bacteroidia; order Flavobacteriales; family Flavobacteriaceae; genus Olleya; species Olleya sediminilitoris. The sequence goes on from NZ_JAEMEF010000011.1 coordinate 54,692, forward strand.
AACCTGGAGCTCTTAGACTACCTGTTTTACTTAAAAAATACATCAAGCAAAATGCACGTTTAGTAGCTTTTAATGTGGATCCATTATTTAATAATGCAGTTGATGGATTAATGTATATCAAAATTGAAGACTTACCAGAAAGTACCGTTAGACCTGTTATGGAAGAGTTTCAAGCAGAACTGGAACGTAAAGTTACTGAACAAAATGAATAACAAATTAGTAATTTTAATTGCTTTTTTTGTTCATTCAATTGGATTTGCGCAAACCTATTCAGGTACAGTTCTAGATGCAAAAACCAACCAACCTTTACCAAGTGTAACTGTTTATTTTGATGGTACTACTATAGGTGTTATTACAGATCTTGATGGTATGTTTAACATAGCTTCTAAACAGACCATAAATGCACCTTTAGTGATTAGTTACATAGGTTACAAGACTCAAGTTGTAGCTAAGGAAAGTCTTTTAAATAACCCAATAATAAAACTACAGCCACAAACTACAAATTTAGATGAGGTTATAGTCACTGATGACGATTGGTCCAGAGAAAAGAAATTAAGGTATTTTAAACGGGAGTTTTTAGGACGATCTATTTATAGTAAGGACTGTAAAATTACTAACATTGATAAAATCAGATTTAGGTATAGTAAAGTTGACCAAACAATGTATGCTATGGCTGACGAACCTATAATTATAATAAATAAATACTTAGGTTATAAAGTTGAATATAACTTAATTGATTTTGAAATTATTTTCGAAATACCAGCTTCTGGTTTTACCTATATTAATAAAGTGCTTTACAGTGGTACAAGTGTTTTTTCTGAACTCAGTAAGAAGAACATTAAGAAACGTTACATTAAAAACCGAAGTTTTGTTTATAAAACCTCACTACTTTATTTTATGCGAAGCTTAGCCGATAACTCTCTAAAAGAAAATGGATTTAGGTTATTTAAATGTGAAGATGAAAAGCAATCAAAACCGTTATTTGAAACCACACAATCTGAAGTTTTCAACACTAAGATAATTGATATAGATAAAACTCAAGTATCATTTTTAGACACTAAAAAAATAGTTGTAAGTTTTGAGAATTTAGATCAGGCTTTTTTATTGCCAAATACTACAGATAATGTGTTTTATATAGATAGCTTTGGAATACATTATCCTATTGAAAGTATTTTATTTGGAGGTGCTTTTGGACAGAGTCGTATAGTAAATATGTTACCTTCAGATTATAATTTAGAGTAGTTAAGATTTATTACAATTGATTTGAGTTTTTACAAAAAAGTCATTGACAACTCGTCTGCATTCATTTAATTGGTCTAAATCAATTGAGTAGAATAAATTTTTACCCTTTACGTTTTGTTTTAATAGGCCTATCTTTCTTATCTCTCCTAAATGCTGAGAAATTGTAGGTTGTGATAGACCAGTGCTTTTAACTAGTTGATTACAATTGCAATTATTATTTTCGCTAATGTGTTGTATCATTGCTATTCTAGCTGGATGACCTAATACTTTAGTGTAATTTGCTACCTGATTTTGCGAATCATTAAAAAGTTGTCTTTTTGAAAATCCCATAATTTTAAATACTTATTAGTTTTAAATAAAACGTGATATTGCAATATCACAATGATAAATATAAATAAAAAACTAAAATCAACAAAGACTTCAGTTTTTTATTTGCGTTATCCTCTTATTTACTAAACAATCTTTGGAAAAAGTTCTTAGTTTTTTTAGTAGTTTCTTCAATGACTTCTTTAGCATCATCTGCTAAATCTTCAAGTTTATCTCCAGCTTCATCAGCAAATTTTGAAGCTTTCTCTTTAGCTTCATCCATTAATTCTTTAGCATCTTCATTTATAAATTCGGTTGCTTTTGCTTTAACCTTATCATAGGTCTCTTTAGCATCTTCAGATAATTCGTCTAATTTTTGTCCTGCTTCTTTAGCTATTTTAGATGCTTTTTCTTTGGCATCATCAACAAACTCTTTAGCGTCTTCATTAATAAATTCAGTAGCTTTTGTCTTTGCCTTTTCAAAGGTTTCTTTAGCTTCAGTTTTAATATCTTCAAATTTAGCTTCTGCTTTATCTAAGACCTCATTAGTTTTGTCTTTTACTTCATCTAAAGTTTCTTTTGACGCCTTATTAGCTTCACTAGTTTTGTTGTTTGCTGAGTTTTCTAAATTGTCCGCAGCATTTTTAGCTTGGTTTTCCTGGTTTTTCAAATCTTCACTCATAATTGTTAGGTTAGTTCTTGACCACTAATATATTACAATTATAAATATATATTATTGAAAGGCTTTATCTATAGGTTCCCAAAGTTCTATTTTATTTCCATCGTTGTCTAAAAGCCATCCAAATTTTCCATAACTATACTCTTCAATTTCACCTAAAACCGTAACACCTTCGTCTTTAAGTGTTGCAATTAATTCAGAGAGGTTTTCAACCCTGTAATTAAACATAAAGTCTTTTTTAGATGGCTCAAAATGTTTTGAATCTTCAGGAAAAGGACTCCATTGGGTTGAGCAGTCATTATCTTCTTTATCTTTCCACCAGAACGTTGATCCATAATCATCTGTATTAAAACCTAAATGTTTTTTATACCAATCTTTCGATGCTTTTGGGTCTTTTGTTTTAAAAAATAGACCTCCAATTCCTGTGACGCGTTTTTTCATTTGTGATAGTTTTAGTTTTGGTTAGTTTAATTATGTTTATTCTATTTTTTTATGGCAGCTTCATATAAACTTATCCACTCTTTAACACTCATTTTACCCAATAACTCTTGTATTAAATCATATGGTATATCATCCATTTTTTTAAATCTGATACAGCTTTTACCCATATCCAATTTGTATTTACAATATTTAGGGTACTGTTCTACAAACCAATCATAAAGTTCTTTTTTTGCATATAGACCAGAATGGTACAATGCTATAAAGTTTTTTTGAGAGGCCAAATTTATAAATGGTAATGGCGGAAATGGTTTGCAGTGGTATCCTGCAGGATAAATAGATTTTGGTACATAATACGCTAACATACTATAACCCATACCAGCCTCTAAACCTTCAGGCATATTCTTAACAATTAAGTTATGCAGTTTTGTTATAGGTGTTTTTCTATCTTCAGGAAGTTGGCTAATATATTCTTCTGCTGTTTTTGCTTTTGATGTCATTTAAATTTGGAATTTAATTAACAAATTGTGCTTTTATTTTGTCCACTATGGTTTGTGCTAGTTTAATTTTACTTTCTACAGTCCAACCAGCAACATGTGGTGATAAAATAACTTGATCTGATTGTATTAAATACTTAAAAGCTTCAGGCATGTTATTATCGCTAAAAAGATTTTCAAAAGATGATTTTTCATACTCTAACACGTCCAAACCTGCACCTAATATTTGTCCAGATTTTAAAGCCGACACCAAGTCTTTTGTAACAACACTTTTACCACGTGCAGTATTAATTAACCAAAAGGGTTTTTTAAATGCATTAATAAATGCTGTATCTAGCATGTTAATTGTTGTTGGATTTTCTGGTGTGTGTAAACTTAAGACATCTGCTTTTTCTTGAAGTTGTGTTAAGCTTACTTGAGTTGCATTTTGATCTTCTTGGTTAGGTTTTAAATCGTAGCACAAAACATTTACATCAAAACCACGTAACTTTTTAGCAAACGCTTTACCCATATTACCATAACCAATCAAGCCCACTGTTTTTCCGTCTAATTCTAAACCACGATTAGCTTCGCGCAACCATTTACCAGCTCTAACTTCTTTGTCTGCTTTATTAAGTTTATTAAATAAAGACAACAGCATTGCTAAGCTATGCTCTCCAACAGCATTTCGATTACCTTCTGGCGCTGCTATTAATGTGATGTTTTTGCTTTGTGCATAATTACAATCAATATTTTCTAATCCTGCACCAACACGTCCAATAAATTTTAGGTTTGTTGCTGCATCTATAAAATCTTTATCTATACTAAACCTACTTCTGATAATGAATCCATCATAGTCTTTAATTTTTTGCTGAATATCTGCTTTAGAAGAGGCGTAATCTTCATGATTAGTAAAGCCTAAATCGTTTAACTGATTAAGTAATAATGGATGATTGGAGTCTATATGAAGTATTTTCATAAATGTAGAGTCGTATTTAATTGTTTGATTTTGATTTAAATGTACGGATTTTAAGCGTTAGTGGTAGTAGTGGCATCCTTTTTTGCTTACTTTTTTGAAAGTATAATGTTTACTTAAAAGCGTACTTTTAAACAAAAACAGAAGGGTAGCTAGATAGAAGCAAAAAAGATATAACTGATGACACGACGCTTATTTACTTAGTAAAAAAGTAAATAAGAGTAACGCCCAAATTTTAAAATCCTAAAATAGATTTAGCTATTACAAAGTATAGTAATATACCAAATACGTCATTACTTGTGGTAATAAAAGGACCTGTTGCTACTGCTGGATCTATGCCTCTTTTATCTAAAAAAATAGGTATAAATGTACCAATTAATGCAGCCATTATTATTACAGCAACCAATGCAATGGATATGGTTATTGATATAATATATGGTGTTTTAAAAGCAAAATGTGTAATGGCTATTGCGACTAGGGCTAGCGCTAGACCATTGACTAAACCTAGAATAGACTCTTTTAATAAGCGTTTTAAAATGTTGCCATCTATACTATTATTGGCTAGACCTTGAACAACAATTGCAGAGGATTGTACACCTACATTACCTGCTGTGGCTTGAATTAAAGGGACAAAACTAAGTAGGACTATAAACTCACCCATTGAGCCATTAAAACCCTCAATAATACTTGCAGCACCTAAACCACCAAACATCCCAATAAATAACCATGGTAATCTTGCTTTGGTAAGTTTTATAATACTATCATCTGCCTCTACATCTTGAGATATACCAGCAGCCATTTGGTAATCTTTATCTGCTTCTTCACGAATTACATCGACGATGTCATCAATAGTAATACGTCCTAAAAGTGTTTTGTTTTGGTCTACAACAGGTATGGCTTCTAGGTCATATTTTTGCATGACTTTTGCGACTTCTTCTGCATCTTCGTCTACATAAACATAGTCTACGTTTGAGTTAGAGAGTTCGGCTATTTTTTGTTCGCTTTTTGCGGTAAGTAAATCTTTTAAAGATAAACGACCAAGTAGTTTTTCTTGCTTATCTACTACGTAAATGGAATGTACACGACTGACGTGTTGTGCTTGACCACGTATGCGACGTAAACATCCAGCAACTGTCCAAGTTTCATAAACTTTAACAAGCTCTTTAGCCATAAGTCCTCCAGCTGTATCTTCATCATAGGCTAAAAGCTCTTGGATTTCGGCTTTATGCTCTTGGTCTTCTATTTGTGATATTACTTCTGCTTGACGAGACTCTGGTAGCTCTGCAATAATATCTGCAGCATCATCTGTGTCAAGTTCTTCAATTTCTTCTGCAATTTCTTTAGCAGAAAGATTTTTAAGCACTTTTTCTCGGTTATCCTCATCTAATTCCATTAAGACATCAGACGTGGTTTCAGAATCCAAGAGTTTGATAACATACATAGCGTCATCTAGATTAACTTCATCTAAGATTTCTGCAATATCTGCGTAATGAAACTCTTCTAAAACTTTACGTAATGCTTTATCGTCTTGTTGCTCGATAAGCAATTCTACTTGTTCTATAAGTGCATCTGTAAGCTGAAACTGTATGTTTTTATTGTCTTCCACTAATGCTTTATTTGTCGTTTTCTATTAGACTAGTTAACTCTAAAAATTGTGCTACTGAGATTTGTTCTGGTCGCTTGTCAAAGATACTATTTGCTTTTAGATTATCAGACAAATCAAATGTTTTTAAACTGTTACGCATGGTTTTGCGACGTTGTTGAAAAGCTTGTTTTACAACCCTAAAAAACAACTTTTCATCACAAGGTAATGTGTAGTTTTCTTTACGTATTAAACGCAATACTCCAGAGTCTACTTTTGGTGGTGGATTAAACACTGTTGGAGGAACTGTAAATAAATATTCGGCATCATAAAAGGCTTGCGTTAAAACCGATAAAATACCATACACCTTACTGCCTTCTTTAGAGCAAATACGTTTTGCTACCTCTTTTTGGAACATTCCAGAGAACTCAGGTATTTGGTCACGAAGCTCTAAGGTTTTAAATACTATTTGCGTCGAAATATTATATGGAAAATTACCAATTATTGCAAAAGGCTCTTGGTTAAAAGTTTGACTTAAATCATACTTTAAAAAGTCTTTTTCTATGATTCTTGATGCTAAATTTAAATAGTTGTTTTGTAGGTATTCTACACTTTCTGTATCAATCTCAATCACATAAGTTGTGATCGGTTTTTTTAGTAAGTACTTTGTTAAAACACCCATTCCTGGACCAATTTCTAGGACGTTTTTATAACCGTTTAAAGTTAAGGCATCAGCAATGTCTTGAGCAATGCTTTCATCTTCAAGAAAATGTTGTCCTAAAAACTTTTTTGCTTTGACTTGATGGTCATTATTTTGTTTATGTTTTGCCATGATACTGAGGTTTTTTCGGCTTAAGCCGAAATTATTTAAAGGTTACAGAATACTCATCTACAATTTGAAGCTCTGTCCTGAAGGCTAACATTTTGTCAGCGAATTTTTTTAATCCTTCTGATCTTAATTTTTCTGCATCTTCTCTGTAATATGCATCTAGTGCTTCTCTTGAATATGATTTGTATTGTATAGAGTAGGTTTGTCCACCCATTTCCTCTTCCACTAACACTTTTGTTAGTGTTGCTTTTTCAAACTTACCAGTTGCTAAAACTGTTGGAATGTGCTGCTTTATCCAAATTAACCACTCGTCATGAGCACTATCATCTATATTTACTGTGACGTTATATATGTACATTGTCTATAAGTTTTTTGCAAATAACATAAGTTCTGAGTCGTCCTCAAAGGGTTTTACCTTTTTTGTGAAGCTAAAACCTAATTTTTCTATTAATTTTATTGATGCTTTGTTGTTAGGTTTTGTTATAGCTCCAACTTTTTTGAGATTAAACGTGTTTTTGGCTAAATCTAATATTGCTAATGACGATTCTAATCCGTAGCCTTTACCTTCATATTCTGGTAACATTGCAAATCCAATATCAGGTAACTCTAAGGTAGCCCTTTTTGTTAGTCCATTTGTACCTATAAGCTTATTGTTTTCTGCTTTTAAATGCAGTTTATAAAAACCATAACCTAATTGTGCGTAATTTTTAAGGTGTCCATTTTTTATACGCTCTTGCGCTTGCTCAATAGTCTGGACTTTACGATCACCAATAAATTTTTTGAATTTTGGAGTGTTAACTAACTCTATAAAAAACTGAGCATCGTCCAATGTAAATTTAGAAATTAAAAGACGTTGGGTTTCTGCTACTATCATAATTTTTAATTTATTGCATCACCACGAAGTGCTCTAAACTTTTTTCTTGCGTCAACAGCATAAATACTATCAGAATAATTGAATAACAAATTTTCATACAGTGCTTTTGCTTCTTCTGGGAGTGCTAATTTATTTGCAAATATTTCGGCTAAATAATATAATGCATTATCTATAAGGATACTGTCTTTATAGTCTGAAATTATACGTTGATAATTAGCTTTGGCTTTTTGGTAATTATGTTGTTTTTCAAATAATAAGGCTTGTTTAAGTAAGGCCTGAGGTATAATAACTTCGGTTTTATGGTCGTCTAAAATCTGATTTAAAAGTTGTATAGCTTCAACATTTTTGTTTTGAAATGCTAATAGGTCTGCTTTTGCATATTTTGCTAAAGCTATTTGTAATGAGTCTTCAGCTTTGTTATCGCTAATTAATAGTTTTAAATCTAAGGCATCATTAGCTGTAAGTTGTGATGTAGATGATTTAAGGATTTTTAACTGAGATTCTGCCCATTTAAAATCACCTTTATAATAACTTGTTTTAGCTACTCTAAACCTTGCTTCTTGAGCAAGTGTACTGTTTTTTAAATTACGTTCTATTTGTGTGTAGTAAATCAAGGCTTCGTTAAATTTTTCTTGAAGCACTAAAATGTCTCCTAATTCTAGTTTTACGTTAGCTAGTTGTAATCTTGATGCATTATATTTTAAAGTGTCCTTAAGTAGTTTAATAGCTTCTGTTTCTTGATTTAAATAAAAAGCTAAAAAATGAGCGTAATTAATCTGTAAATCTAATGTTTGGGGTGTTTTACCAAAAGTGTCAAGTACTTCAATATATTTATTATTAATAGATTGATAGTCTTTAGCTGTAGCAATTTCAGTTTTAATTTCTAATACTTTTTTTAATGCAGATAACTGCATAGACATATCTTGTGTGGTTTCTGTTATGTAGTCAAATACTGTTAGTGCGTCTTGATATTGTTTTTGGTCTTGAGCAATCAACCCTAATTCAACTAATCTTGAGAGGCTTTTTTGTTCACGTTTATAAATAGCCTTTTCTTGTACAAAAGCCTTATAGTAGTCTTTTTGCTGTATAAATAGCCAACTTAACATTTCATTCCAAATGACATCTTGTGTAGTTTGGATTTTTTTTAAGAGAATTTTCCTTAATAATATGTTGTATTCATTATTACTATCTTCAGTAATAAATTCGCTTACGTTTCTTTTAATAGTATTGAGGTAGGCATAACTGTCTTCTACTAGACTGATGTAACTATTAAACATTTTTTCTACATCACCTTGTGCACCATAAATTTTTGCTAATTGAAAATTAAAATTTAGTGATGGTTTTAGTTCCATTGCTTTAGTATAAGTCGTAATGGCTTGATTTAACAAGGAATGTTTTTCAAAAGCCTGACCAACACGAAAAGCATAGATAGGTTTTGTATCTAGGCTAGTGATTGCTTTATTATAATATAAATTAGCATTTATAGTGTCTTTTTTTAATTGATAATTAAATCCTAATTCGACTAAAAAATCTGGCTTATTGTTGTTTTCAAGATATTTTAATATGCGGTTTTCTGCACTATTGTATAACTCTAATTGCTGTTCGATTGCAATAATTTTTAATAAGTAGCTTTCGGAATTTTGATTTTTTATGTATAATTTTTTGTAACTAGATAAAGCTTTTTCAAACTGGCCTTCTTTGAAATATTGTTTAGCAAGAAATTCTTCTTGAGCTTGTGTGGACCAAGCTAAAAAAAAGAGAAATAATATAATTAGGCGTTTAAGCATCATAACTGTAAATATAAAAATACAAAATCTACTATTTGTAAATATTATGCAAAAAAAATGCCTAAACAAAGTTTAGGCATTGAGCCAATCTAATAAATGTGCTATTAATCATATATATTCAATATAAGATTCAATTACTTGATTGGAGTTTATCTACAATAATTTATTTATTGTAAACAAATTATATCTAAAATAAAGGTTGTTTTAAAATGGAAACAAAATTACAATGCAAAAAAGACGTTAAACAACGTCTTTTTTAAATTTTTGTCGGTAAACTAGCGTTTTTAGTAAGTGATAATTTAATTAAGTTTAGTTAATGTAATCAAAACCAGTGTATGGCACTAAAACTTCTGGTATTTTAATTCCGTCTTCAGTTTGATAATTTTCTAATATTCCAGCTAGTACTCTAGGTAACGCTAAAGAGCTTCCGTTTAAGGTATGAGCTAATTCATTTTTACCATCACTATTTTTAAAACGTAGTTTTAAGCGATTGGCCTGAAAAGTTTCAAAGTTAGAGACACTAGAAATTTCTAACCATCTATCTTGAGCAGTTGAAAACACTTCAAAGTCATAGGTTAAAGCGGAAGTAAATCCAGTATCACCACCACATAAACGTAAGATTCTGAAAGGTAATTTAAGTTCGTTTAAAATCTCTTTGACATGATCGACCATAGTATCTAATGCTTGGTACGATTTGGTTGGGTGTTCTACACGAAGGATTTCCACCTTGTCAAATTGATGTAAACGGTTTAAACCACGTACGTGTGCACCATAGCTACCAGCTTCACGTCTAAAACAAGGAGTATAACCAGTTATACCAATTGGCAAATCTGCTTCGTTTAGTAAAACATCTCTAAAAATATTTGTTCCTGGTACTTCTGCAGTTGGTATTAAATAAAGGTTGTCTTCTGTAACATGGTACATTTGACCTTCTTTATCTGGTAATTGTCCTGTTCCAAAACCTGATGCTTCATTTACTAAATGTGGTAATTGGTACTCAGTATAACCTGCAGCTGTATTTTTATCTAAAAAATAGGCGATTAAAGCACGTTGTAATCTGGCACCTTTTCCTTTATAAACAGGAAATCCAGCTCCTGCAATCTTATTTCCTAATTCAAAATCTATAATGTCGTACTTTTTAGCTAATTCCCAGTGTGGCAATGCGCCATCGTGTAATTTTGGAATATCACCTTCTGTATATACTTCTTCGTTGTCTTCTTCACTGTTACCTTTTGGTACAGATTCATGTGGTACGTTAGGGATTTTGTAAAGTAATTGGTTTAAAGCTTCGGTCTTGGTATTTAAAGCTTCGTTTAAAACTTTAGACTCTTCTTTAAGCTCTGATGTTTTAGTTTTTAAAGCATTTGCTTTTTCGGCTTGACCGGATTTATATAAAATACCAATTTCTTTAGAGATTGAGTTGGATTCTGCCAATACAGCATCTAATTTAGTTTGTAAAGCACGACGCTCTTCATCTAAATTAATTACATCTTCAATCATTGCTGTTGCATCCAGATTTCTAACCGATAATCTGTTAATAACTAGCTGTTTGTTTTCTCTGATAAATGGTACTTGTAACATGTGTTTTTGTTTTTTGGCGTTACCTAAAGGTCAGGCTTTTTGTTATATTTTTTTACTGATTATTTCAGTAAAAAACGATGCCACTTCAAAAACAAGTATTTGTTTGTAAAATGGAATTTAACGAGTAATGCTTGACGCAATAGTATGACTACAAATTTATGATGTAAAAGTAGTAAGATTTTGCGTAGCTAAAAATATTTTATTTATCTAATTGAGATGGTAATATCCAGTCATTATGTTTAAAGACGTTCCATTTGGCATTAGCCAGATCAACTTTAGGATCTATAAGTGTTTTGTAGGGTCTGCCATTAACGCTTGCTTTGGCATTAACGTACACAGCAATGTCTTGACCTTTAGTTTTGTAATCGCGCTTTAAATGTTGTGCAAACTGCCAAATAACATCGGGTTTTGTGGCAATCATCCGTTTTTGTTTTCTTGACAAATAATGGTCTAAATTGACGATAGTTGTTTTGTTAGTTTTTTTATTAACGACTTTATATGTTGCGTAACCAGATTTAGAGCGCAGCATCATGCGCCAAGATAGTCTGTGACCTTCTTCTGTCCACAGTACATTGTCGGTTATAAAATGATGTCTTATTGGTAAAATAATTTGAACGATAAAGTAAATACCAGCTATTGTAAGTAAGTAGGGTTTATAGTTAAGTGGTTTGATTTGGTTTATAGAATAAAATTCTTTTTTCTTTAAAAAGAGATTTTTAATAATTTTAGCATCAAAAAAGAATAACGAAAATGCTAATGCTAGATATGGGAATATTCCAACTCCAAAGACAATAGAGTTAAATAAATGAAAAAAGATTGAACCAAAGAAGGCTAATCGTCTTGTTGGTTTAAACAATAATAGAGGTATAATTAAACCATCATATAAAATACCACCATAACCAACTAAATATGGTACAAAAGGATGTTGTAACCCACTTCCAATAATAGGGTAGTTAGCTTTACCTTGCATGAGTTGTGTTGGGACTGTTAGGTCTAACCAATCTGGATATATTTTTGCGACAGCTGCATAAGTATACATTATAAATAACTGAAGTACAAATACCCATTTACACCAACTAGGCATGCTTATAGTTTTAATTTTAGGATTTAATTTTACATCAATTGATGCATAGGTGTTGGCTGGTAAAAATACCATAATCCCGCTTAATAAGCACAATAAGTAATAATGATTGTTATAAGAGGCTTTTTGTGTTAGATATATACTTGTCCATAATACGGTAAATGCAATTATACTAAACCTGTATTTGTAACCTAGCATAATTCCTAAACCAAATATTCCCATAACGATATAATACACATATATCCATGGAGTAGGTAAGGGTTGTAAAAAGTCTAAGCCTATAAAATTAAAAGTAAATTTTGAGTCTATTAAAGTATATTTTACCCAACCTGTAAAAATTGCGCCAACGGATTCTAAAAAACAAAGTAGTCCAAAAATAATCCTGAATACTATTAATGCACTATTGTCTATTTGTTTAAATAAAATTTTATTTAGCATAGTCTTGTATATACTGTAAAGCTTGGGTTTTATCTTGGTCTAATTGTGTTGTTAATTGTTTTAATCCATCAAATTTTTGTTCATCTCTTAAACGTTCTAGTAATTGAATACTAATGTTTTTATCATACAAAGAGTTGTTGAAATTAAAAAAATGAGTTTCTATGGTTTGTGATTGTCCATTGACGGTTGGGTTGTTTCCAATATTCATCATGCCATATTGGATAGTATCATCAATTAATGCTTTGACAACATAAACCCCTTGTTTTGGTATTAGTTTATAGGTTTCTTCAATATGTAGATTAGCTGTTGGGTATTGTATGGTTTTGCCTAAACCTTTACCTTTAACTATCGTACCAGTAAGCATAAAATTATAACCTAAATAAGTATTAGCTGTTTTAATATCTCCTTCATTTAAAGCGGTTCTTATTTTGGTTGAAGATATGGCAACGTCGTTAATATCTTGCATAGATATTTCTTCAACTTCAAAATTAAAATCTTCTCCAAATTGTTTTAAATTATTGATGTTAGCATTTCTGTTTCGGCCAAAATGATGATCATAACCAATGATGATATATTTAGATTTTAACTGATTAACTAGTAGGTTTTCAACATAATCTAGAGCAGTCAATCTTGAAAATTCTTTTGTAAATTTTTTAACAACCAAATTAGTAATGCCAAAGTGTTTTAAAAGTTGTTCTTTCTCGCTTATGGTATTTATTAATTTAATATTAGCATCTTTTTGCAAAACCATCCTAGGATGAGGAAAAAAAGTTAATAATGACGGTTGTAAACCTTTTATATTAGCCACTTCAACTAATCTTTTGATAATTTTTTGATGACCAATATGTACACCATCAAAAGTTCCGATGGTTAATACAGTATGTTGTTTAGGATTTGTTTTCAATGCCTTGTAGTTATTTTACAAAAGTAAAAAAAGCCAATTGAATTAATTCAATTGGCTTTTAAGTTATTTAAAAAATTACCGTCTTATTTTTTTATAAAAGGAAATGTTGCTGCATTACCATCTTTAGATATTTTAATAAAATACATACCATTGCTAAATGGAGTAGTGTCTATTGTTAAATCTTGAGTAGAATTTATAGCTTTTTCTAAAACTAATTGACCTAGCATGTTATAAACTTTATAAGTATTTGGTAAATCGTTACTATTACTTGTTTTAATATTTAATGAACTAACCGTTGGGTTAGGGTAGATGCTGATTGAGTTTTCTAGTTCAAAATTATTAACTGATAAAAAGGCTAATTGAGAGCCAAAGTAATATGTGCCTGTTAATCCATTTGTGAAAGTGGCAGATAGTTTAGAGTCTGATCCAAAAGCAGATATTGTTACAGGTAACAACTCATTTGTTGTATTATTTTTAACAAATAATGATGATCTGTTTTGACCAGTCATATTTTCCCAAGCAGCAAGTTCAGCTTCTGTAAAATAGAAGTTTACTGTTGCAGTACCAGTTGCTGTATTAGTGGTTGTGATATCGTATGTTTTTGCAGTTACAAAACCAGAAGTATCAGTTCCTCCATTATAAGCTACAGCTGCAGCTCCAGCAGTTGTAATGTCTCTAGATACCGATACGGTTGTACAACCGTAATCATCACCACCAATGTTGTCTATATCAGTCATAATATTTCCAGAAGTTGCATCTGTACAAAATGATTGGCCTTGACCTAATATATTAATTTGATTTACAGTACCTGAATTTTCAGTTGTTTGAACATTAGTTGTAACATCAGCAGTTACTGATATATCGTCAAGAAGGAAAACAAACTCGTCTGCAGACACAACGTGTATTGCAATGTATATGTCTTGACCATCATAGGCTGATAAATCATAGATATACTCTGTCCAATTTAAAGGAGGTATAGTATATGGTGCTGGACTTATAGTTGTAAAACTTGTTGCATTAGTGTTCGTAGTAGACACCTCTACTTTAAAACGTTCACCTCCATTGTAATTATTAGTAAGAGATTTTGCCCAAAGCGATAATTGACTATTAGTGCCGTTTAATGATATTTGTGGAGTAATAGCGTAGTCATCATTTAATGGTGTACCACTTACAGACCCTGTTGAATTAAAGCAATAGTATCCCTTGTTTCCTGTATGTGGTTCCCAACCAGTCCCTGAAGCAGGTGTTGTTTGTGATGGATTAAATACGATAAAAGAACCTGTGTAAGATTCATTTAAAAAATCACTACTATCGGATGAATATGTAGAATCTCCATCATTATCTATCAAAGTCCATCCTCCAACTGGTGTTATTGCAAAATCTGTATATGTTTCAAAACCATCATTAAAAATTTCGGTATTACCTTGTGCCATAAGAGATATATCATCATTCTCAATTGTAATTTGATACAAACCATTTCCAGCTATTGCATCACCAGTAGTATTTACGCCAATTGATAGCTCTATTGTTTCATCCAATTCTACAGCATTGTCATTATATAATCTTAAAGTTATAGTGTTACTTGGTGTTGTAGATCCTGCAGTAAATGTTACGGAGTTATTAATTAAAACAAAGTCTTCATTTTCTATTCCAGTACCATTGTTTATTAGCTGTGCAGTAGCGTTTGCATTAGCAGGAATATTCATGTTTAAATCAATAGTGTAATCAGTAAAATCACAATTGTTTCCTTCTGCTACCTGTCCTGGAGATATGGATCCAGATGAGAAGTTGATGTAAGGAGTTGTTGGTGAGTTGCAAACGTTTGATGACGTTAAAGACGCTCGATTAGTAAAAGTAGCTAATACGGCTTGTACTCTAGATTTTTGATCTTGAGTGAATGTATCCATACAAGAATCGATACTATAATCCATGTAATTTTCTACCATATCTAAACCAGGATCTGCTGGACAAGAATCATTCCCAGTATTACAGGTGCTTCCGTTTGATGATGAATTTGCTACAGCAGGAGTGTCAGCACAAAAATCACCAGCATTTGCTCCTGTTCCAGCACAACCACCCTGAAAGGTATGGAACAAACCTAGAAAGTGTCCTACTTCATGTGTCATAGTTCTTCCTAAGTTAAATGAGCCTGGAATATTAACTCCATCTGCATCATTAGAGCCAAATGATGAGTGTCTTGATACTACTCCATCTGTACTAGCATCACCTCCGGGGAACTGAGCATAACCAAGTAAGCCACCGTTATTAAATTTTACCGACCACATATTCATGTATAATGATGGATCCCATATGTTATTAGGTTTTAACGCTTCTACTTGAGCTATAAGGTCGTTTGAAATCGCATCTGCATTTGCTCCTGTTCCTGTTAGTCCATTTTGTCCAATGTTAACACGATTAATACCATTTGTTGGACTACCGTCTGGGGCAGTTTGTGCCATACAAAATTGAACTTCTACATCAGCTCCAACCGGATTTGTATTATATCCCCTAGTTCCAAACATTCTTCTAAAGTCTTCGTTTAAAACTTCTATTTGTGATAAAATTTGTTCTTCAGAGATATTAGCATTTGAGCCTATTTGTTCTCCATTATTAAATACATGTACTACTACAGGTATATTTAAAACAACCATTTGGTTAGAATTTCTTTGCTGGCTCAATTCATTTATTTTGGCAGCAATTTTTTTCTCAAAATTAACACTTCCCATCATTTCTGGATTGTGTTTTAATAATTCTTTGTTATGTTCATCAGCATGGCATCTGATGACTTCTTCTATGTTTGATATTTGTTTTTGTTTTGGAATTTGTGATATTGCTGTCAAACTTGATATAAAGAAAGCAATAAAAAGGTATAAAGTAATTTTTTTCATTAATTAGGAAGGATTTATATTATTCGGTAAAATTATGTTTTTTTTCATAATTAATCTGTTAATTTTTTAAGTTATATGTTGTTTTGTTGAGAATTCTTATTAAATTAGATATAATTAACCCTTAACTATTTATTAGTATGAAAAAACTATTACTTAATTTAACTAAAATTATCACAATGATGCTTTGCGTTGTTGCTTTTGGTCAACAAGATTATTGGACATTAAGTTCTGAAGACAAAGTTGCAAATTTGGATAAAGTCAGACGTGCATCTTTTCCTTCTGATTATCAGATTTTTTCTTTAGATATCGAGAAGTTTAAAACTCAAATAATTAATGCTCCTGTAAGAGGGGAGAATATCGGTAAATCAAATATTATTGTCTATTTTCCAAATGCTAAAGGCGAGTTAGAGCGTTTTAGTGTAACTGAAGCTCCGATTATGCAGTCTGAATTAGCAGCAAGATACCCGATGATTAAAACATACAAGGCTGCTGGATTGGATGACCAAACTGCCACTATGAGTTTTAGTGTTACGCAATTTGGATTACACACTATGTCTTTGTCAGGTAAACGAAGCTCGTTGTTTATTGATCCCTATACAACCACTAACGACTTTTATATTGTATATGAAAGAAATGCCTTAGGTCAAGATTTACAGGGTTTTGAATGTTTAACTGATAAAGATGTAGAATTATCTTCATTAACTAACGAAAGAGCAAGTCAATTAGCTGATACAGGTGATATGCAATTAAGAACCTATAGGTTAGCCCAAACTTGTAATAGTAGTTATGGAGCTCTTTTTGCAGGAACTGGTACTGACGCTCAAAAGAAACAAAATATTCAAGCTCAAATGGCTATAACTATTAATAGAGTTAATGAAGTTTATGAAAGGGATTTAGCAGTAACGTTAGTTTTTATTAATCAAAATGATCAATTAATTTATTATGATCCAGCTTCAGATCCTTGGACTAATGAATTTAATACCAAAACTCAAGAAGTTATATCAACAACTTTAAATGATGAAAGTTTATATGATATTGGTCACAATTTCAATACTTCAGGAGGTGGTAGTGCAGGTTGTTTAGGCTGTGTTTGTTTGGATGGAGCACCTCCATATACTGGAAATCAAAAAGGAAGAGGATATACAGGAAGAGCAAATCCAACAGGTGACGCATTTGATATTGATTATGTGGCTCATGAAATGGGTCACCAATTTGATGGCTGGCATAGTATGAATACATGTAGTCGTTCAGGAAATGGAATGACAGAAGTTGAGCCTGCTTCAGGAAGTTCAATAATGGGTTATGCAGGTATTTGTGCTACCAATGTACAATCTAATAGTGATGCACATTTCAATTATGTCAATATAAGAGATATTTCGGCAAATATTCAACCAGGTGGAACAAGTGATTGTGGAGCTACTATGGCATTAACAAATCAGCCTCCAGTTGCTAACGCTGGTTTAGATTATTCAATTCCGCCAAGTACAGCTTATGTATTAAGAGGTACCGCTACTGATCCAGATGGATTAGCAAGTTTAACTTATAATTGGAGTCCTAATGACCCATCTCAAGCCCCTTCAAATGGTGCACCTCAGCCTACTTGGACGACAGGTCCAATGTATAGATCTATATTGCCTTCAGATTCGCCTGATAGATACATGCCTAGCTATAGTGATGTAGTTGCAGGTAATTTAACACCAACTTGGGAAGTGACACCATCAGTAGCTCGTACTATGAATTTTTCTTTTATAGTTAGAGATAATGCTAGTGGTTTTGCTAATGGAATAGGTCAAACAGATGCTGATTTAATGACTGTTGATGTAGTAGGTGATCAGCCTTTTACTGTTGTTACTCCTCCAGCTTGGGCTTCAGGAAGTAATCAAACGTTAGTTTGGAATGTTGGTGATACTAATGGTGCTATAATTAATTGTCAATCTGTTAATATCTTATTTTCAACAGATGGAGGATTAACTTTTCCAACAACTCTTGCTTCTGGAGTTTCAAATGATGGCTCAGAAACGGTTACAATTCCTAGTATAGCAGATACCAATAATGCTAGAGTAATGGTAGAAGCTGCAGATAATATATTTTATGCTTTATCAGAGGTCTTTCCAATAAATAGTACACCTTCATTTGTTTTAAGCAATTCATCAGGAGATCGAACAGCTTGTGCTATTGATGAGGTTGAATATACTGTTGATATGATAACTGCTAATGGTTTTTCAGAAACAACAAATTTTACATCTTCAATTAGTCCAGCGTTAGCTGCTACTGTAACATTTACACCTTCAAGTTTAAATTCTGACGGTTCAACTTTGGTTAATGTGTCTGGTTTAACAGGAGCTTCAGCTGGTGATTATACTATCACAGTAACTGGTACTTCTACTTCGCAAACTAAAGCAGTAGATTTAGAATTAACAGTTGTAGATGGTTTATGCACTTCAGTTGCAAATACTACTTATGATACAAGTACAACTTTAGTGCAGTTTGGAGATATTGATAATTCATCTGGGAAACCATCTGGTTATAGTGATTATCGTATTGCACCAACAGCTACTCAAACTACAGATGTAAATAGAGATGCATCTTATACTTTAACGGTTAATCAAAATACAGATGGTAATTACCTTTGTACTTCTAGTGTTTGGATTGATTGGAATCAGAATTGTATTTTTGATTCTAATGAGTTTTACGACTTAGGTACTGCGACAAACGTAGTAAATGGACCTACTAGTAATTCAGGTTTAAATGTAGTTGTTCCTTCTGATGCAGTTATAGGAGCTACAACAATGCGTATAACCACTAAATATTCATCAGCTGCTGGGTCTTGTGATAACAATCATGATGCAGAAGTTGAAGACTATACAGTTAATGTGCAAACCTCTCTATCTATATCTGAATTTGATTTTGCGAGTAGTTTTAACGTATATCCAAACCCTAATAATGGGGAATTTACTATTGAATTAAAAAATAATAATTTAAATAATAAATTGAATGTAGTTGTTTATGATGTTAGAGGAAGAAAAGTTTACAATACTTCGTTTGTGAATTCAAATGATTTTAAACAAAGAATTAAATTGAATAACGTTGAATCAGGTTTATATTTATTAAATGTTTCTGACGGAAATTCAGCAATGACCAAAAAGCTTGTAATCAAGTAAATTTAGTAAAGTGTTTATTAATGAAAAAAGGAAGCTATTAAGCTTCCTTTTTTTATTTACCGTTAAATGAATTCATGGTATTGTTAATACCTGCTGTACCAAATGATTTGACTATTTCAGCAGATTTTTCTAATCGTTCAGGAAGTTTTTTGTTCTCTTCTTCTTCCCATTCACCTAAAACATAATCAACTTGTCTTCCTTTTGAAAAAGCATCACTTATTCCAAATCTAAACCTATTGTATTTTGAGGTGTTTAATTTGTCTTGTGTGTCTTTTAAACCATTATGACCTCCATCACTTCCTTTGGTTTTTATTCTTAGACTACCAAATGGCAAATTTAAATCATCAGTAATTACTAGTAGGTTTTCTAAAGGAACCTTTTCTTTAGTTAACCAATATAATGTAGCTTTTCCGCTAAGGTTCATATATGTACTTGGTTTAAGTAATATAAAGGTTCGACCTTTAAATCTAAAGGTTGCTACGTCTCCTAGTTTTTGTGTTTCAAAGGTGATGTCTTCCTTTTTAGCTAAAAAATCTAAAATTTTAAAGCCTATGTTGTGACGTGTGTTCTCATATTTTTCGCCAATATTACCTAAGCCAACAATTAAAAATTTTTTCATGGGATCTTGTGTTTCAGTAGTATTTGATGAGTTATTGTTTTTTAAGAATTTAATAAGCCATTCAAACATAATAAGTGTTTTTTGTAAAAATAAAAAAGCATCCTGAATTAACAGGACGCTTTTATAAAATTATGGTAATATGATTATTACTTAACAGCAGCTACATCATCTGTTTCTGTTGCTGGTACATCTTCATCTTCATCATCTTCGTCAACTGTAATAGCAGCTCTAGAACGTCTTACTAAACATACTACAGTGTTATCAGGATGCATGAATTTGTATCCTTCAGTTTCTAAAGCTGTAATGTAAAGCTTGTTTCCAATTTTAAGATCTGTAATGTCAGCATCGATAAAATCTGGTAAGTTTCCTGGAATAGCTTTAACTCTTAAGCTACGTCTGTTTTTACGTAAAACACCACCACTTTTAACACCACGAGAATTTCCTGTAAAATTAAGAGGAATATCCATTGTGATTTCTTTATCTGGGAATGTTTGGTAAAAATCTACGTGTAAGATTTTGTCTGTAACTGGGTGAAATTGGATGTCTTGTAAGATAGCATCAAATTTTTCTCCACTTTCTAACTCAATAACAACTGTATGCGCATTTGGAGTGTATACAAGTTTAGAGAAAGCTAATTCTGGTGCAGAGAAATGCACTTGGTTGTCTCCTCCGTATAATACGCAAGGAACCTGACCAGCATTACGTAAGGCTTTAGTTACCTTTTTACCCACGCTTTCTCTTTTAGATCCGTTGATTGTAATTGATTTCATTTTTATTTATATTTATTTATTAATATACTTGATTGTAAGCTTTAAGTTACATTAAAAATTTAGAGCTTATTGATTTATTAAAGTGTACATTTTGCATAACTTCAGCAAATAAATCGGCACAACTTAATACTTTTATTTTTTTACTTTCTTGTTTTAAAGGAATTGAATCTGTAACAATTAATTCTTCTAGTTTAGAATTTTCTAGACGCTCATAAGCATTACCTGATAAAATTGGGTGTGTACATATTGCTCTTACGCTTAAAGCACCACGTTCCATCATTAAATCTGCTGCTTTTGTTAAAGTTCCTGCAGTATCGACCATGTCATCTACTAGCACAACATTTTTGCCTGTAACGTCTCCAATTAATTCCATATGCGAAATGACATTGGCTTTAGCACGTTGCTTATAACATATAACAACATCACTTTGTAATGCTTTAGAGTAAGCATATGCACGTTTCGATCCTCCCATATCTGGAGAAGCAATGGTTAAATTATCAAGGTTTAACTCTTTTAAGTATGGTAAAAATATAGTTGAAGCAAATAAGTGATCAACAGGTTTTTCAAAAAACCCTTGAATTTGATCAGCGTGTAAGTCCATTGTTATAATTCTAGTGGCTCCTGCTGTTTCTAACATTTTAGCAACTAATTTAGCAGCAATTGGTACTCTAGGCTTGTCTTTTCTGTCTTGTCTAGCCCAACCAAAATAAGGTAATACAGCTGTTATGTGTCTTGCAGACGCACGTTTTGCTGCATCAATCATTAATAACATTTCCATTAAATTTTCAGAACTTGGATTTGTAGATCCAATAATAAAAATTCTAGAACCTCTTATAGATTCTTCATAAGAAGGTTGGAACTCTCCATCACTATAAGTTGAGGTAATAACTTTACCTAATTCAGATCCATAAGCAGCAGCAATTTTCTCTGCTAAAGCTTTACTTTGCGTAATCGAAAATATTTTAGCTTCAGGCTTTGTGTTGGGCATTGTTAAAATGTTGTTATGTAGCTTTTTAGGCTACGTGATTTTTTATGAGGTGCAAATTTACTATAATTTTTGAGCTTTAAAAGATATTAGATGTTATTTTTAGATGATTTATCCAAAATATATTTACTTTTGCAAGCGTAATTGCTCAAATGGCGGAATTGGTAGACGCGCTGGATTCAAAATCCAGTTCTTTCGGGAGTGTGGGTTCGATTCCCACTTTGAGTACTAAGCTTTAAAATAGTAATGTTTTAGAGCTTTTTTTATTTTGAAGAATCTCTGATTACAATATCAGTTTCTACAGTTTCTGAAGTTGTTGTTTTAATTTTGTTTTCTAACTTGTTAATTAATAGTGTGACAGATTTTTCACCTATAATCTCTCCGTGTTGACTAACTGTACTTAATCTTGGGTTAGAATGTCTTGCTAAAATTCCGTTAGAAAAAGCAATTACAGATAGGTCTTCAGGTATTTTGATACCTTTGTCTTTGGCTACTCTTAAAGCTGCAATTGCTACGGACTCGTTTGAGGCTATAATTGCATCAAAAGATTGATCAAATAATGGCTTTACGATGGCTTCATGTTTTTTATAATACATTTCATGAGTAGTAATTATAATGCTATCGTCTTTATCTAGATTATTGTTTTTTAGACCAGCTAAATAACCATCACACCTAAGTTTACCAACACTTAAATCCATATTGGCTGCTGCAAAAGCGATTTTTTTGCAACCTTTATTTTTTAAATAATTTACAGCATTTACTGAAGCCATAAAATCATTGGTGATGACCTTATCGCAATCAATATCTTCAACAACACGATCAAACATTACTAAAGGAATCTCTTTAGCAATACTTGATTTAAAGTGGTTGTATTCTTTTTTTGCTTCTGTTTCTTCTGCTACAGATAAAATAAACCCATCAACAACTCCAGAGGATAACATTTCAATAGTTTCAATTTCTTTTTGAAGAGAATCGTTTGAAATACAAGTAATAATTTTATACCCTTTTTTTGTAGCTGTCTTTTCAATACCTTTTAAAACTTGCGCAAAATAATAGTTAAGCATGTTTGGTATTATTACACCAATGGTTTTTGTGCGTTGGTTTTTTAAACTTAAGGCATTAAAGTTTGGTGTGTAGTTTATTTGTTTAGCATATGCTTTTATTTCTTCAGAAGTAGTTTTACTAATTTCGGGACTGTCGTTTAAAGCTTTTGATACAGTTGATATTGAAACGTCAAAATGATTAGCTATATCTTTTAATGTGGTTTTTTTCATAACAATACTTGTAATTTAGCATCAAACAACTTTCGTTTTTTGAAATAATATTTGTGGCAAATTTACCAAACTATCATTATATATAATAGTTTTTTGAGTATTCCTTTTTTTTGTAATGTATTTCGTTTACAATTTTGGTTAGCATTTTTGTTTTTATGTATATTTACAACAACCCTAAAACTGATTTTTTATGTTCCAAGAATTTTGGATAAACGTACAATATGGTATGAACCATGTACTAGATATTAACGCTTATGACCATGTTTTATTTTTAATAGTATTAGCTGTTCCGTATTTGTTTAATGACTGGCAGCGTGTGCTTTGGTTAGTAACAATGTTTACGGTTGGACACTCTATATCATTAGTGTTGGCTAGTTACGGAAAAGTAAAAGTTGATGCTAATTTAATCGAGTTTTTGATTCCTGTGACTATTATGATTGTTGCAATTTATAACGTGTTTACAGCAGGTAAAACTGCAAAAAGTCAGAAAATTGGTCTTTTATTTGTTTCTACTTTGTTTTTTGGACTTGTTCATGGTTTTGGATTTGCTAGAGAATTTAGAATGAGCTTAGATAAAGGAGATAGTAAGTTTTTAAGATTAATTGAATTTGCTTTAGGTATTGAGATTGCCCAAGTTATTATTGTTTTTATTATCTTATTTTTAGGTTATATTTTTCAAACTGTATTTAGGTTTTCTAAACGTGATTGGATTATGGTGATTTCTGCAATTGTTATTGGTTTAGTTATACCAATGTTGTTAAATAGTCCATTTTTAGGCTAGTTTTCATTAAAGTTTTCATAAATCTTAAGATTAAGAATTGTAATTAAAATATGAAGCGAGTATCTTCGTTAGTATTGTTAAGTATCTATTGATGCTTATTATTTCTATTTAATTAATTATGCCACAAGACAAACAACTTAAATACGATAAAGCTTACTTAAGGATTGCTACAGAATGGGGAAAACTATCGTATTGTAAACGAAAACAAGTAGGTGCATTAATTGTTAAAGACAGAATGATAATTTCTGATGGTTATAATGGTACACCTAGTGGATTTGAAAATTTTTGCGAAGATGATGAAGGTTACACTAAATGGTATGTTTTACATGCTGAGGCTAATGCCATTTTAAAAGTAGCTTCATCCACTCAATCTTGTAAAGGAGCCACATTATATATTACCATGTCGCCTTGTAAAGAATGTAGTAAGTTAATACATCAAGCAGGAATAATACGTGTGGTGTATAATCAAGGTTACAAAGATGATTCTGGCTTAAAGTTTTTAGAAAAAGCAGGAATCGATATTCAATTAATTGAAGAATTAGAAGATTAATGTCAAAAAGCAAAATTTTATTTCCGTTTATACTTGGTGCAGCAATTGCAGCTGGCATTTTTATTGGTGGAAAATTAGATTTTGCTGATACGTCTGACAGGTTGTTTTCTTCTAACAGTAAAAAGGATAAGCTTAATAGACTTATTGATTATATTGATTATGAATATGTGGAAGACGTTAATACAGACAGTATTGTTGATGTTACGGTTAATGGTATTTTAAATAATCTAGATCCACATTCGGTTTACATTCCTAAAGAAAACATGCAAGAAGTTGCCGACAACATGAAAGGAAACTTTGTTGGTATAGGTATTAATTTTTACACTTTTAAAGATACTATAACAGTTATAAAAACTGTAGAAAATGGTCCAAGTGCTAAAGTAGGAATCAAAGGAGGTGACAGGATTGTATCTGCAAACGGAGAGTCACTTTTAGGTGGAGGTTACAATAATGATACTTTAGTTGATAAATTAAGAGGCGAACGTTATTCTAAATTAAAGCTTAAAGTATTTAGAAAAGGAAGTCCTGAATTATTGACTTTTAATGTTACCAGAGACGTTGTGCCAATCAAAAGTATTGATGCTTCTTATATGTTAACCAATAATTTAGGATATATTAAAGTTAACCGTTTTGCCGAAAGTACTTACCAAGAGTTTAAAACAGCTTTAGATAAATTAAAACGACTAGGAGCAACCAGTTTAGCTCTAGATTTAAGGGGTAATCCTGGAGGTTTTTTAGAAATAGCAGTAGCAATTGTAGACGAGTTTTTAGAGGATGATAAACTTATTGTTTATACAAGAAATAAAAAAGGAAAAGAAGACCGCAGTTATGCAACTACAAAAGGTGATTTTGAAAAAGGTCACGTTTATGTCATGATTGATGAAAACTCGGCTTCTGCTTCCGAGATTATTGCAGGTGCATTACAAGACAATGATAAAGGTACCATAGTAGGAAGACGATCTTACGGAAAAGGTTTAGTCCAAAGAGAAATGAATTTGGGTGATGGTAGTGCTGTAAGATTAACGGTTTCTAAATATTATACACCAACAGGTCGATCTATTCAACGCTCTTATGAAAACGGAAACCGAGATTATTATGATGATTATGCTGATAGATTAAATAGAGGTGAATTGTTAGATGAAAATAAAATTGAAGTAGCAGACTCATTAAAGTTCACAACACCTAAAGGTAAAGTTGTGTATGGTGGAGGAGGAATTATTCCTGATGTTTTTGTGCCTTATGATACGCAAATGCAAAACGAAACCTTAACATTTCTAGAAAGAAGAGGCTTTTTAGATAATTTTGTTTTTGAAGAATTAGAAAAAGATAGAAATAAGTTTAATGATATTTCTAGACAAGAGTTTTTTGAAAACTTTACAGTAACAGATAGTGTTATAAAGTCTTTAGAAGATTTTTTAAAGCTAAAAACACGATCTAATATTGTATTTGTAGCTTATAAAAACGAAGTTAAACATTATTTAAAAGCAACACTTGCTGAGCAATTATATGGATATGGAGCTTATTATAAGATACTAAATAAGCATGATATTATGATTGATAAAGTAATATCGTTAAGCCAAGTTCAGAGCAATTAATTTAGCTATGTGTCTTATCGTGTACTTTGGTATGCTTACCGTTATTCCATAGTGTTAAAATATCTGTTGCGACATGTGCACCACTTCCTGACGCAATAGCAAACTGACTTCTCCAACCGGCTAACGTACCAGCTACATATAAGTTATCCTTAATTAAATGATCTGTGTTTTTTAACCAGATGCGGTCTTTTTCAATAGCAGATTTTGGATGCGGTTTAATATAGTTTTCCAAACCTGTAATGTTTAATAAGTTTGTATAGCCAACAGCTATAACTACACGTTGTGCAGTATATGCTTTTTTGTTTGTTGTAACTTGATAATGTTGCTCAACTTCAGCTATAGCTTCAACTTTTTCTTTATCAATTTGTACAACTTCAGGATATAAATGGGTTAATTGTTGTTTGCCATCTTCTAAAATATCTTTACCTAAAGTCCCTGGAGTTAATCCTAAAACATTATTAAATAAAGCATTTTGTAGGTGAGAAGTCTTTTGGTGTGTAATAATACCAACGGTTTTGTTTTTAGCAAAAGGTTTGCTTAATCCAGAGCCCAAAACTAAAGCGCAAGACAATCCTGCAGCTCCACCACCAATAATTAAAGTGTCAAAATCCATTACAACCTTGATTTAGCTTCAATTTTTTTAGAAATTCGTAAAATCTGTAATAATGCTATTGCGCATAATGATGCTAAGATCGTGATTAAAGCTACAATACTTTCGTTTGAAAATAAAGCAGAAAAGTCAATCTTAGTAGAGTTATAAACAATTAAAGCTATTGCTAAAACAGTAACGATATAGGTAAAGATTTTCATTGTAATAAATGTTTGTGCAAAAATACAAAATTAGGCTAACAGTATCTTGATATTATCAGTAAACAACTTAACTGCTATTGCTAATAATATTACCCCAAATACTTTTCTAATAATACTAATTCCGTTTTGTCCGATAAAGCGCTCAATACGTCTTGATGTTTTTAGTACAATATATATGACAATAACATTTAATATAACAGCAATTATAATGTTTTTAATATCATATTCAGCTCTTAAAGCTAATAAGGTTGTTAAACTACCTGGACCAGCAATTAAAGGGAATGCTAACGGAAAAACAGACGCTGTAATTGGGTTGGTGTCCTCTTCTTTATATAAGGTGATCCCTAAAATCATTTCTAAAGCAATAAAAAATAGTATAAAAGAACCTGCTACTGCAAAAGAGCTAACATTAATACCTATAAGGTTTAAGATGCTTTTTCCTAAAAATAAAAAAGCAATTAATATCACTCCAGCAATTATTGCTGCTTTCTCACTTTGTATATGACCTACTTTTTTACGTAAATCAATAATAATCGGGATGTTTCCAACAATATCTATTACAGCAAAAAGCACCATAAAAACAGTAAATATTTCTTTAAAATTGATAGCCATAGTTAGTATAAATTAAAGGTTCTTAATTTTTGGTAAAAGTAGTTTTATTCATCTAAAAAATAATAATATATAAAATTACTTTTTGGTTTTAATCGAAACAACTTTTTACTTTAGTAAGATAATTTATATTTGCTAAAAAATAAAACTTTATGTTTCAATTAGGTAAAACCATTGTTTCAGAGGAGATAATAGAAAAAGATTTTGTGTGTAATCTGTCTGCCTGTAAAGGGGCTTGTTGTATTGATGGTGATGCAGGTGCACCAATTAGTAAAGAAGAAGCGCAAATTATGAAGGAGATTTATCCTAAAGTAAAACCTTATTTGCGTAAAGAAGGTATAGAGGCAATTGAAGCTCAAGGCACCACTATTGTGACTCCTTTTGGAGATATTGAAACGCCTTTAATAAATGGTGCAGATTGTGCCTATGTGATTTTTGATAAGAAAAAAACAGCGCTTTGTGGTATTGAGGAAGCGTATAATCAAGGTGATGTAGATTGGAAAAAGCCAATTTCCTGTCATTTATATCCAATTAGAACAAAAGATTACTCTGAATTTTCTGCAGTAAATTATGATAAATGGGATATTTGTGATGATGCTTGTTCTTTAGGAAAAGAATTACAAGTACCAGTTTATAAATTTGTAAAAGAAGCTTTAATTAGAAAATTTGGTGAAGATTGGTACTCTGAATTAGAAAAAGTAGCAGATAAAATGACAAAATAATCGATGAAATAACGCTTAGAAATTTTAGGTAGAATTTTTTAACTAAATAGATAAAATTAAAACGCTTTTTTTTAACAGAAAAAGCTTTTTTTTTGACGTTAAAATTTAAAGTTTTTTAAACTTTTATCATTTTTTTTGCTTAAAAAAAATAAGAATGAAATTTCTTGTTAAAATTTATCTTTAAGGCTCTTGTTTATTAAAAAAATGAGTATTATTTATAGTAAATTGTAAGCTTAAATACTATCATTTTTTTTCTTTTTTTCTAAATAAAAAAATGCTTAAAAAAGACTTTAAAATAAAGCGCTGACGCTTAATTTAGTAGCTTGTTTTTAGCTTTTTTTAAGTTAAAAAATCGCTGCAAATCAATTAGTTGTGCGGTTTTTTGTCAGAGTCCCCTAAAACAAAGGGATTACAAGCTTTGTTAAAAACTTGTTGACAACGTTTACAGAATCCCCTTTCATTTTAGAGGCTAAATGTCAATCTTTGCTCAAGGCAAAAACAAAATAGATTTTCAATATTTTTTTGAAAATAAAAAGTAAGGATAAATCCATTTTTTTTTAATAATACGCCCTTTTTTTATTCCCTCAAAAGGAAAATATAACACGTTTTTACAGATTTATTATTGTCGTTTTTAGAATGAGTTTTCATTCCGGAAAAATGACCAGCTATTTAACTAAAAGATTATGGAGATTACTCAGATTATTAAACGAGATTATGAAACAAGTCCCTTTGTTTTAAATAAAATTTCTAACGCTATTGAAAAAGCAATGCTTTCTGTTGGAAATGGATCAAAAGCAGATGCAAATACTATTTCTGGAAATGTATTACAAGCTTTATTAGACAGAAAAGAAAAAGATTATAGATACGTACCTACCGTTGAGCAAGTACAAGATCTTGTGGAAGAAAAATTAATGGGAAGCCAATTTCATGATGTAGCAAAAGCATACATATTATACAGAGATGAGCAAACCAGAAATAGAAAAACAAACATCTTTGAAAAGCGTATTAACTTAAAACCTTATGAGTATCCAGCACTTAATGACTATGTAGATGCTATTAGACACTCTTATTGGATTCATTCTGAATTTAACTTTACTAGTGATATTCAGGATTTTAAAACCAGGTTAACAGTTGTAGAGCAAAATGCGATAAAAAACACAATGTTAGCTATATCGCAAATTGAAGTTGCAGTAAAGAATTTTTGGGGAGAAATTTATAACAAAATGCCAAAACCAGAAATTGGATCTGTAGGAGCAACCTTTGCAGAGAGTGAAGTGCGTCACCAAGATGCTTACTCTCATTTATTAGAAATTTTAGGACTTAATAATGAGTTTAAAAACATTAAGAAAAAACCAGTAATAATGCGTCGTGTGCATTATTTGGAAACAGCATTAAAAAATTCTAAAAGCGAAGACAATAAAGAGTATGCAGAATCTGTTTTATTATTCTCATTGTTTATTGAGCATGTGTCTTTATTTTCTCAGTTTTTAATAATTATGGCTTTTAATAAGCATAAAAATATGCTTAAAGGAGTATCTAATGTAGTTGAGGCGACTTCTAAAGAAGAACAAATACACGGAGATTTTGGTATTGATATTATCAAAATTATTAAAGAAGAAAACCCTACATGGTTTGATGATGCGCATGCAAAACAAGTACAAGATCTATGTAAAGAAGCTTTTGCTTCTGAAAGCGATATTATTGACTGGATTTTTGAAGCAGGAGAATTAGATTTCTTACCAAAAGATGTGATTAACGAGTTTATTAAAAACCGTTTCAATAATTCTTTAGAAAGTATTGGTATTGGAAAAGTATTTGAAGTTAATGAAGCATTAATTGCACAAACCGAATGGTTTGATGACGAAATAATTGGAACAAAACACGGAGATTTCTTTGTTAAGCGTTCAATAAACTACAGTAAAAGAACAAAAAGTATAACTAGCGACGATTTATTTTAATATGAGTAATCAAACAAAACAAAACACTGAGGCTAATGTAAGCCAAGAAGCTACAGCTTCAAATTATGATCAATTAATTAACGCTAGAAAAGAAGCCAGAAAAGAAGCTCATAAAGATGAACCAGAAATAAAATGGTTAACAGAAAATAGTCGCAAATTTTTAGCGTCAGGTTACTTAACAGAAGGAACGTCTCCAGAACAAAGAATTAGAGAAATTGCTGAAAGAGCAGAATCTATCTTAAAAATTGATGGATTTGCAGATAAGTTTTACGGTTATATGGCAGAAGGGTACTACTCTTTAGCCTCTCCAGTGTGGTCAAACTTTGGTAAGAGAAGAGGACTGCCAATTAGTTGCTTTGGTTCTCATATTGATGATGATATGGGAGACATCCTATATACACAATCTGAAGTGGGAATGATGTCAAAATTAGGAGGTGGTACTTCTGGTTACTTTGGTAAGTTACGTCATCGTGGTGCTCCTGTTAAAAATAACGGAGAGTCTTCTGGTGCTGTACACATCATGCAATTATTTGAAAAAATGGTTGATGTTGTAAGTCAAGGATCGGTTAGAAGAGGACGTTTTTCGCCTTATTTACCAATAGAGCATGAAGATATACATGAGTTTTTAGAAATAGGAACTGAAGGTAATCCAATACAAGAATTAACGCATGGTGTTACTGTTGGTAACCAATGGATGCAAGAAATGATTGATGGAGATACAGATAAAAGAGCCATTTGGGCAAAAGTATTACAGCGTAGAGGAGAGATAGGATATCCTTATATTTTCTTTAAAGATAATGCTAATAACACTTCACCAGATGTGTATCAAGATAAAAATCATGAAATCTATGCCAGTAACTTGTGTTCAGAAATCATGTTGCCAACAAACGACAGATGGTCTTTTGTATGTGTATTATCATCAATA
Source organism: Olleya sediminilitoris (assembly GCF_016785945.1). Classification (GTDB taxonomy): domain Bacteria; phylum Bacteroidota; class Bacteroidia; order Flavobacteriales; family Flavobacteriaceae; genus Olleya; species Olleya sediminilitoris. The sequence continues at coordinate 85,532 of NZ_JAEMEF010000011.1, forward strand.
AACTTATTGCATTATGATAAGTGGAAAGATACTGATGCAGTAGAGACAATGGTATACTTTTTAGACGCTGTTTTAGAAGAGTTTATTACTAAGTTAGAAGATTATAGAGATTCGCCTAGTAGAGACGATAGACAGACGTTTATGTTTATGGAAAAAGCATACAACTTTGCTAAAGAAAACAGAGCTTTAGGTCTAGGTGCTTTAGGATGGCATAGTTTATTACAATCAAAAATGATGTCTTTTGATAGTCAAGAAGCTTTCAATTTAAATAGTGAGATTTTTAAAACCATTGGTGAAAAGTCTAAAAAAGCATCAGAAGAATTAGCTAAGTTATTTGGTGAGCCAGAAGTGTTAAAAGGATACGGTAGACGTAATACTACACTAAATGCTGTAGCACCAACAACATCATCTGCGTTTATTTTAGGGCAAGTGTCACAAGGTATTGAGCCAATTTGGTCTAATAGTTATGTAAAAGACATTGCTAAAATAAAGACAACTATTAAAAACCCGTTTTTAGTAGAATTGTTAGAAGAAAAAGGCATGAATAACGTAGAGACTTGGAAAAGCATACGTGATTTTGATGGATCTGTACAGCATTTAGATGGTTTGACAGAGCACGAAAAAGAAGTGTTTAAAACTTATTCTGAAATTGATCAAATGACAATCATTTATCAAGCAGCAAATAGACAAAATCATATAGACCAAGGTCAGTCTTTAAATATTATGGTGCATCCAGATATGCCTGTAAAAGAGATTAATAATATATATGTTACAGCATGGAAATTAGGAGTTAAGTCATTGTACTACCAACACAGTATGAATGCAGCTCAAAAATTTAAACAGAAAAAGGAATGCGCAAGTTGTGAAGGTTAGTATATAATTAGTTAACTTTCACCAGAAATAATGACAAGGTTGCTAGGGCTTGTCAAATTATAGTGTTATAATCTTAAAAGGCATCCAGAAATGGATGCTTTTTTTATTTAAAAACTATAATATTATAGTATATTACTACTCCTTAACTAATCAATAATGGAAGAAGCACCAAAAATTATAACCAATGCATTAGAGTGTAAACATTGCGACACACCTCATGATGAAGCCTCCCTTTTTTGTCATGAATGTGGTTACCCTTTAAAAGGAACAGAAGAAGATGTTGCTAAATTTTATGCAAAGCGTGTCATGGATAAAAGAAAATCTAAGGACGCCGAAAAAAAGATTAAGTCTGCTAGAACAACACTTTATGTGATAGCCGGAATTATAATGGTTTTTGGTTTCTTTATATTTTTAAGTAGTAAAGATGTTACCGCTTTAATTATTAATATTATTGTAGGTGTTATTTATATTGTTTTAGGGACTTGGTCTAAGCAAAAGCCTTTAATAGCATTACTTTTAGGTCTATTATTGTATCTTACCATTATTGTAATTACAGCTATTGCAGAGCCAAAGACTTTAGTGTCTGGTATTATTTGGAAAATTGTAATAATAGCTTATTTAGGTAAAGGAATTCACTCGGCATCTTCTGTTAATAAATTAGCCTAATGGATATAAACTGTAAGCACTGTAATAATTTATTAGAGCAAAAAGTCAAGTTTTGCTCGCAATGTGGGCAGTCTGTTGTAAAAACAGTAACCAATACTAAAATAAAAAATGTAAATATTATTATTAGTTTTTACATTGCTATGCTAGTGTTTATGGTAATAGTATATTTTATCGATCTTAATTTTCCTTTTAATTTAGAAGCCGATTTAATAGTAGAAACCGGTTTTGCTTGTATCGTGTTAGGTTTTGCTTCATTAAATTTTAAACCAGTACTACGTCTCTATAATATTAAACAATTAAACCTTAAGCTTATTGGCTTTGCTGTGCTTACGCCAATAATTACTAGCTTTTTTGTTTATTTTTTTATAGAATATGCTAATTATTTGTTTTCAGATGTTGAAGCAGCAAATTATTACGAATCTTACCAATACCTTGATTATCCATTATTTTGGTCCATATTGTTTATTGCTATTTTACCGCCAATTATAGAGGAGTTAGCTTTTAGAGGTGTTTTGTTTAATCAGTTGTTAAAAGTTACCAATCAAAAACTGACAATAATAGCAACAGCTTTTCTGTTTGCATTGATTCATTTTTCAATATTTTCTTTTTTGTGGATTTTTCCTTTTGGTTTACTGTTGGGTTATTTAAGATATAAATACAATACGCTTTGGTTAGGTATTATAATTCATTTTCTACATAATTTTATAATTCTTATGTTGGATTATTATAGTTTTTATTCGTTTTAAGACAAAAAAAAGCATCCATTTCTGGATGCTCTTAATAGTGTTATAAATGGGTTTTATTTAGATGCCATTAAAGCAAAAAACTTATCGATGTTAGGTAAGATAACAATACGTGTACGTCTATTTCTAGAGCGTCCATCTTTAGAATCATTTTCTGTTAATGGTTGATAGCTACTTCTACCAGATGCAATTAATTTTTCTGGAGCTACGCCAAAGTCTTTTTGAAGCTTTCTAACCACAGATGTTGCACGAAGTACACTCAGGTCCCAATTATCTGCAATCTTGTCTGTACTGATTGTTCTTGAGTCTGTGTGACCTTCAATCATTACATCAATACTTGGTTCAGAATTAATAACGTCCGCTAATTTTTTTAAAATCTTATCTGCTTTATTACTTATTCTGTAGCTTCCGCTGTTAAATAACATTTTATCAGAGATAGAAATCATAACAACCGTTTGGTCAATATTAATTGCGATATCATCACTTTCATCTAAATCTGTAGTGTCTACAAATTGCTTTAAGTTAAGTGATAAGGCCAAGTTCATAGAATCTTCCAAAGTAGTGTAATATTTCATTACTTCAGGATTAACGTCACTTAACGTTTTACGCATTTCTATTTTTGCTTTTTCAGAAACTACAGCTTTATTACCAACTGCATCAAATTTTGTTTGATTTTCTTCTGTAAGTACACCAACTTCTTCAGTTAGATTATTTATTTTAGAATTATACTCGGTAACTCTGGCTTCAATTTTAGCGAATTTAGCTTCCAAATCTTCTTTCTCAACTTGAGTTTTTTGTAGTTGACTAGCAATTTCTCCGTTTTTTTCTTCTAATGCAACGTATTTCTTTTTAGAAACACATGAGCTTAATAATACTAAAGCGATTAGTGCTATGGATGTTTTTTTCATAAATACTTAAAATTTTTAGTTATAGTATCTACGCAGAAAAAGTACTTTTAGATGTTTTATGTTAATTAATTTAGATTATCTGTTGCTAAATACTTGTCATCCTTATTGTAATACCATGTTCTGATTTTAGGAATTTTTATTCCGTTTACGGTTTTAATATCATTAAGTATAATGTATTCTCCTGTATTTGTATCCACTTGGCCTATATTATCTGTTTTATAAAACTGATACATTTCTATAGCATATGTTTTAGGATTAAAATAAAAATACCATACATCTTTACCGACTTCAGCATTATAATTTACCTGTAGTTGCAAATAGGTTTTACTTTTAAAGTTTACAGTTTTTGCTTCAGGACTTATTATTGTGCCTTTGTCTTTTAGCTTCATCGGTAAACCATATAAATACGTATAGTAGTTTTTATACAGCGTCGCACGATCACAACTTAGATTATTACTTTTTATTTGTTTGTTTGTTAATTTTTTATTTCCGTTTAGACTTATAGTACAGGAGTCTTTTATGATGGTATATTGCGTTGTAACTGTATCTTTTTTTGCTGTAACAGAAAAATATTCTTTAGGAATATTTATTACAATTTGGCTAGTTCTAGCGTTGCTTTCTGGCATAGTCATAGTAATATTTAAGGTGTCATTAAATGTAGACCAATGACCTTGTGGATCATGATATTGTATTGCTTTATCAAGCAATTGAGGACCTGATATTTGTTGTGCAATTGTAATTGATGTTGATGTTAAAATGAATGCTAGTATGTAAAATGATTTCATGATAATGCTTGTGTTTGATACTAATGTATAAAAAAACCATCAGTTAAACTGATGGTTTTAGTGTTTTGTAATCTATATATGATTTATTCTGACTCGTCAATTATTGATGCTGGCGGAACGGAACTATCATGTGCGTTATGATATTCTTCTAATAAATTCATTGTAGCACTAAGTAAGTCTTTAGTTTCGGATAATAGACTAAAGTAAAGTGTTGTGTTTTTTGGACTAGATTCTTCAGTTCTAGTTCGTTCCACTTGCTTTTGTATTTTAGACGTTACAAGTCCTATAATCTCATTCTTTTTAGTTAGTAGTCTGCCAATATCTTCAAAAGATCTTGTGTCAAAAATGACATGAGTATTTTCAAACAGACGCTCAAAACGCTCGTCAATTTCTTTTAATTCTTTAATTTGACTAAACTTTAGCTTTTTGTGGTTGTTATGTACATGTTTATGACTGACTTTAGAAATGTATTCTAAAGATTGTGTCATGTCTTGTAAATAGCTTAAAATATTTATATAAAAATTACTAGCACTTAAACTAGACTCGTCTAAATTTTTAATAAAGTAGAAAATGTTATCACGTAAATCATCAACTTCACTTGATAATTTGGTGATTTGTTTTTTGTTTTTCTTTAATAAATCTAAATCTTGTTTTGCTAATCCATTAATTGCATTTGTATAGACTTTATTACCACGTCTTATTACATTAGCAATATTTTGAGCGCTTTCTTGAATTACACCTTGTACAGAACTGCTTTCTGCCTTTATTAAACTATCTTCTTCTTTATTTTTTTTGTTTTTCTTGTTGTGTGATACGTAATTTCTAATTAACAAACCAAAGGCAACAAGTAGTAATATTGGTGTCATTAACCTAACGTTTAGACTTAATAAGTAAGCAATAAGTCCAGCAGCAACAAAAGCTATTAAAGCAGTAAAAAACCATCCTCCTATAACATTTATAACTCCAGCAACACGATACACTGCGCTTTCTGCTCCCCAAGCTCTATCGGCTAAAGAAGTACCCATTGCAACCATAAAAGTTACATATGTGGTAGATAATGGTAGTCCCATTGATGTTGCTATTGATATTAATACAGCAGCAACCATTAGGTTAACAGCAGCTCTGACTAAATCAAAAGCAGGTTTTTCATCTTCTTTATATACTATGGTTTCAGCTGGTTGTTCAAACTGTTTGTCAATTTTTTTCTGCCATTTTTCAGGTATAATGTAGCTACTCATTTCTGATGCTGCTACAGCTAGACGTACAAATCCACGAGATAAAAAGTTAGGTTCAAAACGTTCTTTGGTGTCACTTTGACTAGATAAATCTAATGAGGTCTTTACAACGTCCTTTGCTTTACTAGAAAACCATAAAGTAACAACCATAATCATACCTGCTATAAATAATAGTAAGGTAGGTGTCTCTACTGCTTTTGATAAAAATGCCATAGATAATTGGTTGGCAGGAATACCTTGCGCAGCGTATTCTTGAAATGCTTGCCAAGCAGCAATTGGTACTCCAACAAAATTAACCAGGTCATTACCAGCAAAAGCTAATGCTAATGCAAACGTACCTACTAAAATGATTATTTTGTAAATATTAGTTTTTAAAGCAGTCATAATTAAAAATGAAACAGCTGTCCAGAGTATTAAACTAATGCTAACAATTTTAAAAACATGAGCTTCTAGATAGTCTTTAATCTTTAAACCGTCAGTAAAATCAAATTGTTGATTTGCATATGGTGTTCCTTTTATTCCTTTTATAAAAATGAAATATGTTATAGATGTCAATGCAATACCACCAAAAAGAGCACCAACCCAATTAGCTTTATCTTGAAAGTCGTAAGACATTAATACTCTTGTAAACCATTGTACTATTGCTCCAATTGAAAAGGCTATAGCGACCGAGAGTAGGATACCAACAACAATATCTGTTGCTGTAGACGTATTTATGTATTGGATAACTTCTGAAGAAGAACCGCCTTCGCTCCATATTTTTAATAACGAAACAGCTACCGCAGCACCAAGTAATTCAAAAACTATTGAAACAGTAGTTGATGTTGGCATTCCAACCGTATTAAAAAAGTCTAATAATAATATGTCAGTTATCATAACTGCCATAAAAATTATCATAATCTCACTGAACATAAATTGTTCAGGATTAAAAATCCCTTTTCTAGCAACTTCCATTAATCCGCTAGAAAATATTGCTCCAAGCGCCACACCAATACTAGCAACTAACATTATGGTTTTAAACGAAATAGCTTTGGATCCAATAGCGGAGTTTAAAAAGTTTACCGCATCATTGCTAACACCAACAACTAAATCTGCAATAGCTAAAATAGCTAACGCAATAATCATAAATAGATAAATGTTTTCCATTGAAAAAAATGTAATATTCGAGCACAAATTTCTTGTTTTAAATCGAACGCAATGTTAATTTAATGTTATGTTCTAATCATAAAAAATCCTAATATTTCTTATTAAATTCCTATTTATATACTTAATAGCATTATAATGTTACTATAAATGGTTTGAAGGTTTTAAATTAAACATCTAAAAACCAGATACTTGTATTTCTAATGTTAATTTAATGTTACGTAATTGTTTGTATATTGTAAAATAAATGTTATCTTTGTTATGTAATCATTAATACCCAAACGAATATGAAAAAGATATTTTTAGCATTAGCTTTATTATTTACAGCTTTTGTATCAGCACAGGACACTAACAATCCAATTATAGAGAAAAAAGGAAATTTACTTGAAGCTACTTTTTTTCATGACAATGGTCAAGTTGCACAGACAGGATTTTTTACTAAAAACAACAAATTACAAGGTGTTTGGACTAAGTATGATATTGTAGGAAAGAAATTAGCTGTTGGTAAGTACAACAAAGGCGTAAAGGTTGGAAAGTGGTTTTTCTGGTCAGACAATAACTTAAGCGAAGTAGATTATTCTAATAACGCTATTGTAACGGTTAATACTTGGAATAACAAGTCAACGATTGCTACAAGAGATTAAATTATACAAAAGTATAAAACACAAAAAAAGAGCTTTTATATTTAATGTAAAAGCTCTTTTTTATTAATGATAATTAAATCTATATCTAGAATTTGTAGCTGTAACCTAAAGAGATTTCAGTTCCTGGATTTCTAGAAGAAAATAATTGATCTTCAGTTCCAAAAGATTGGTAAACACTTTCTCTTTTATCACCTAAGATGTTTTTAACCTTAAAGTCAATTGCAGAGTTTTTGTTTTCGCCAAAAGTTTTGTTTAAAGTAAAATTGAAACTGTTAAAAGGTGATGTGTAAACATCTGGTACATCTCCTGTTCCAACTACTTCTAAAGTTTCTCCTTGTACATTAAAGAATAAACCAGCTCTAAAACCTATTTCAGAATTATTATAATCTAATCCAGCGTTAATTAAATATGGAGACTGACCTTGTAAATCACGAGTGTCCTCAATAGTTTCTCCATCTCTAGCATTAGTGACTCTTCTGTTGTATTCTTGGTCAGTCATTTCTAATCTAGACTCTATTACAGAGGCATTAAAATTAAAGTTGAAGTTACTAAAGTCTTCAGATATAAATCCTAAATTTTGTCTAAACTCTACCTCAGCACCAAGTACTTGTGCATCACCAAAGTTAGCAGCAGTCATTTGTCTTGGAGCAGAAGGGAAAAATGTTAACTCGATTGGATCCGTAAAAGTTTTGTAAAATCCACTAAAAGCAATCATTTGACCTTTTTCTCTAAACAACTCATAACGTACATCAAAGTTATTTACATATGTAGGTCTGATTGGGTCAAAAGTTTTGTTGTCTAAACCTCCAATAAAGAATCTGTTTGTAATTGGATCAAAAATTTGTGCAGTCGAAGCTTCCTTAAATGAAGGTCTTGCAGTTGTTCTAGAATAAGAGGCTCTTAAGTTAGAGTCATCATTTAAAGCAAATATTAAGTTTGCCGAAGGAAATAAATCAAACTCATCTATAGTTTTTTCTCCGGTAACAGACTCGCCATCAATTTCACCTGTGTAAAATAAATAGTATTGTTCTGTTCTAAGACCTAAGATAGCTTTTAATTTTTCACTTACATTAAACTCGTTAGAGATGTACATTGCAGCAACGTTAGATTCTCCTTCATATGAGTTAGCAGGTTGAAAAATGTTATTTGAATCTAAATATGTCCCTTCACCAGTGGTTGGTGTCCAGATATTTTCATCAGCTAAAATGGTATTAACGTCTCCGTTTTCTACAACAGAAGATGTTGTTTCAAAAATATATTGATCAGAATTAAAATCACGATATTTATAAGTGTATGCAGCTCCAAATTTTAATTTAGCAGCTCTGTCAAATAGCTTATAATTTTTAGTGATGTTTCCTTTTAACACCCAACTTTCTTCAGATAAATTTCTCCAGATACGCGTTGGGTTACCAACAGAACTTGGGTCAATTTGATACTGAATATCATTTCCTATGTCAACAATTCTTAAAGTGGTTGTTCTGTGGTCTTTGTCTTGTACAGTTGAAAAAGATGGAGATAAAACCCAGTCAAACTTTAAATCAGAATCACCATTTAACGAGTGATCTCCTTCTAGAGCAAAATTTGTAATAGATCTTTGTGTATATAAAATCTCGTCTCCTGTAGCATCTAGTAAAGCACCTCCAGCATTATCTTCACTTATAACTAAGTTATAACGTCCACCTGTAGATTCTCCATTTTGAATATGTAAACCGGTTAATTTATATTTAGAACGATTTGTTTTATAAGTTAAACCTAATAGTCCATTTACAAGTACCTCTTCATGACCAGATGTACCAGTTACAACTCTGTTAATACCTAAGTCTGTTACTGAAGAGTCAAAACGGTTTTTTATATAAGTTCCATCTACTCTGTCTTCATAAAGAGTAGTGTTACTTTTATAAGAGAAAGAAGCTTGATAACCTAATCTGTTATCGTTACCAACATCATATTGATTACCTAGAGTAAATCCAAAGTTATAATTTGGATTGCTAGTTGTAACGTCTGCACCAAGTTGTGAATCAAATCTTTTAGTTAAAGATGTAAGTAGTATTTTGTTTTCAAAAGTTCCAGGTATGTTTTGGTACCTGTTAATTTTTCTGTTGCGTTTACCATTGTCATATCCTAAAAAGTCTGTATTACTTCCGCTATAAGATAGGAAGTTGTCTTTAAAGTGCATGTCAGGATTGTATGCTGTACCAACAGATAATGAATATTCTGCTTTAGTAGGAAAATCTTTAGTTACAATATTTACAATACCTCCTGTGAAATCTGCAGGATATTCTGCAGAAGCAGATTTTAATACAATTACATTATCAATGATGTTTGTAGGAAATATATCCATTGGTATTGTGTTACGATCTGGATCTAAACCAGGAATATCAACACCATTTAAAATAGATTTTGTGTAACGGTCTCCAAGACCTCTAACATAAACGTATTTACCACCTTGAACAGAAACTCCTGGAACACTTTTAACTGCAGCTGCAATATCACCAGCACCTGTTTTTTTAATAGATTGTGCAGATAGTCCATCTAGCATTACAACAGATTTTTTCTGTATGCTTAATAACGCACTTTCTGTATTTCTTTTAGTTGAAGTTGTTATAACTACTTCATCAAGGCTGTTAGCAGGATTTATTGTTACGTCAACAATTACTTCTTTATTGGCAGAAATAACAACATCAGTGATTTCTTTAGTTTCATAACCTAAAAAAGAATACTCAATGGTATAAGTACCTTCTTCTAGTTCTAAACTATATCTACCATCAAAGTCTGTAGTTGTCCCTTTTGTTGTGTTTTTAACGACAACATTAGCAAAGGCTAATACGTCGTTTATGTCACCATCTATTACTTTACCTGTAACATATCCTGATTGTGAAAAAACAGAAAAGGTTACAAGAAAAAGAATAAAAGGTAATATGTGTTTAAGTTTTTTCATTTTAATTAAGAATGAATGAGAGATAAAAAATAATGCTCACTCCAGTATATTTCAAAAGGATGTGAGCATTTAATATTTAATGTTTTTAGAATCCTAAACCACCAGCAACATTAGAGTATGTCCAGCTTAGGTTAGCAGTGTTAGCTCCTGTAGTTTGGCTTCCTTGTGTAACAGCAGTTGCTTCAGATCCAAAACCTGTAACTGTAACAGTCGTTGCTTTGTTTACAAAGATGTCTTCAACAGCAGTGATACCAGTTGGTAAAACAACTTCCCAGTTACTAAAGCTAACTAAACCGTTGTTGTAGTTTGTTGCAACACCATCATTATCTAATTCTACATCAGAAGAAGGGTCAAATCCATAAGCGTAAACATTGTTAGTTGAAACTTGAGCATTACTTCTGTAATCAGCATATTCTGATCCAATATCACCATTTCCAATTAAAGTTAAGTCGTTTAATATACAAGACCCGTTTATTGATCCTTCTGGTCCATCAATTTCTAAAGCGTGATCAGAATCGTCTCCTAATACTACAACAGCGTTTGTAATTGTACCTGACCAAGCTTGGTCAACATCTAATGCATCATCACCTTGAGCCCAAACCAATAAATTAGAAGCGTTAACTGTACCTCCAAAAAATTCGATACCATCATCTTTATTAGCAACAACTTCAATGTTGTCAATAGTTGTTCCAGATCCAACACCACCAAGTGTTAATCCGTTAATTTCATTACCTTCTCCTAATAAAGCTCCACCATGACGAATAGAAACATATTTTAAAACTCCTGAATTTTCATCATCAACAGCTGGTTCATCACCAGGACCATATAATCCAAAAGTATCACTAGCAGGAATTCCTTCAATTTGAGCTTCAGTAACATCACCAGGTAAAGAAGAAGTAGCTCTTCCTAAGATAATAATTCCTCCCCAAAGACCAACGTTAGTTTCGTTTAAGTTAGTACCTGTAGTAGCTCCAATTTCGATATTGTCTGCTTCAGCAGTAAAGATAATTGGTTGGGCAGCTGTTCCTTCAGCCATGATTTTACCTCCTCTAGCAATGATTAATGCAGAAGATAAAGATTGTTGTCCAGCACGACCTTTGATGATAGTTCCAGGCTCAATTGTTAAAGTTACACCTTCTTGTACAACTACTTTTCTGTCTATAATATAACAGTTGTCTGCGGTCCAAGTTTCGTCAATTGCTATACCACCAGATTTTACTATGCAAGAAGTGTCTTCAGTAGAAGAGTTATTGTTATTTATTATAGTTGTTTCTTCAATAACAATAGGAGTGTCATCATCCTGAATACAAGATGTAAGTGCCATAGATAATGAGACAATCGATAGTAATAATACTTTTTTCATTTTATAAAATTTAGTTGTGTTTTTTTGTTTTAAATATTTTCACAAAGAAACTTCTAAACTGTAAAGTCTATGTTAACTAGAAATTAACTGTTAATCACTAAAAGGTTAGATTAATGTTATGAGGTATTTGTATTTTTTAGGTTTTGAAAACATTTAGTTAACATTAAAATATGTGCAAGAATTTATTGCATTTACTTATCTTGCCATATAAAATAAATGATATGAATTGGGAACAGCTGCTATCCTTGAAGCGTTTTGGAGATACTAATAAAAGATTAAGAAAAGAACAAGACGAAACACGTTTAGGTTTTGAGGTAGATTATGATCGTATAATCTTTTCTTCAGAGTTTAGAAGTCTTCAAGATAAAACACAGGTAATACCCTTGTCTAAGACAGACTTTGTACATACACGATTGACGCATAGTTTAGAGGTTAGTGTTGTTGGACGATCTTTAGGACGTAGTGTGGGTCAAAAAATATTAGCTAAATACCCACATTTACAAACTGTTCATGGTTATCAACCTAATGACTTTGGTGCTATTGTAGCAGCAGCAGCTTTAGCACATGATATTGGGAATCCTCCATTTGGGCATTCTGGAGAGAAAGCTATTGGTGAGTATTTTATATCTGGAGAAGGACAAAAGTATAAAGAAGATTTATCTAAAAAAGAGTATCAAGATTTATGTGATTTTGAAGGTAACGCCAATGGTTTTAAAATTGTTACACAAAGTAGGGCTGGTCGCGAAGGTGGTTTGCGTCTAAGTTATGCAACTTTAGGTGCTTTTACAAAATATCCAAAAGAATCCTTACCTAAAAAACCAACAAAGCATATTGCTGATAAAAAATATGGTTTTTTTCAATCTGAAAAAGAAGCATTTATTGATGTAGCAAATGAACTAGGTATGTCTAGTAGAGGTGATGGTAATTCAGTAAGCTATTCTAGACATCCATTAGCTTTTTTAGTTGAAGCTGCAGATGATATATGTTATACAATAATTGATTTTGAAGACGGAATTAATTTAGGGTTAATAGAAGAAGAATACGCTTTAGAGTATTTGATTAATCTGGTTAGAGATACTATTAATACTAACAAATATCATCAATTAACTAATACCAAGGATAGAATTAGTTATTTAAGAGCTTTAGCTATTAATACTTTAATAAATGAAGCTGTTAGTATATTTATGGATAATGAAGAAGCTATATTAAAAGGAGAATTTAATATAGGTCTGTTAGATAAAAGTAAATACGAAGCACAAATCAACGATATAATCAAAGTTAGTGTTCAGAAAGTTTATCAATCTAAAGAAGTTGTTGATAAAGAAATTTCTGGTTATCAAGTCTTAAATACGCTTTTGCATACTTACTCTAAAGCTGTAAACAATAATTATTTAGTACTTAGTTCTAATTATGATGCTTTAATTTTAAAAGGTTTGCCAAAAGTCTTAGATTTTAATAATGATAGCCTGTATCACAGGCTATTAAATGTTTGTCATTACGTTTCTTTAATGACGGATAGTCAAGCTATTTTAGAATACAAAAAAGTTAGAGGATTTAATTTATAGTGTTTTTTTAAGCTTTGTTTTGTTTTTTTAACAAAAAATCTCTTAAATAAATGTTAAAAATGTTTATTTTTGACGTCCTAAATATAACTAATGAAAAAGAAAATCACTATTCTAGCAACATTTGCGATTGCATGTGTTGCGTTTTTTGGTTTGTTTAATTTTGAACAATCAGAAACTTCCAAACAACTTAGCGTAAAAGAAATTCATAAAAAACACCTTGAGGCAAGCCCTTATAAGGAAGTGTTGAAACTGTCTAAGCCAGAACGAAAGGCAGCAGGTCTTACTCCTAATAAATACTATGAGCAAGAATGGGAACTAACAATGAATCCTGTTTTAGGTAGGCCAACATCAGAGAATTTAAAACAAATTAGAGCTGATCAAAAATTAAAACGACAAAACTTTTTAGCTTCGGGAAGAGTACCTGGAGACGCTATAGATAATAATTGGATTGAAAGAGGTCCAAATAATGTTGGTGGACGTACTAGAGCTATAATGTTTGATCCTAATGATACAACAAACGAAACTTTATTTGCAGGTGGTGTAAGTGGAGGTTTATGGAAAAACACAAATATATCTAATCCTGAATCAGGTTGGCAAAGGGTTGATATTTCAGAGAATTTAGCTGTAAGTTGTATAACTTACGATCCAAATAATTTAAATACTTTTTATCTAGGTACAGGAGAGTCCTATGTAAATGGAGATGTAAATGGAGATGGAGTATGGAAATCAGAGGATGCAGGAACGACATGGACAAAAGTTTTTGGTGGTATATCAGGACCTACAACATCAGATGCTATTACAAATAGTATAACAGTTAATTCACCAAGTGTAATTGCAGGAGATTATATTTCTAATCCTACAACCATATTTGGTGGTACAATTAATAATGTTATTACAGGAGAGTTTGTACTCGCAAATGGTGCGGTACCATTTACAGGTACTAATGGTCAAACTTCCGATATTCCTGAAGAAGGATGTGGTCCATCAGTTATAGATATGACTGGTAAAATAGCCCTAGTTAGAAGAGGGGTTTGTACATTTGTTGAAAAAGTAAAATCTGCTCAGGATGCTGGCGCTGTAGGAGTGATTGTGATGAATAATGCGGATGGTGCGTTAATCAATATGTCCGGTGATGATGACTCAATAGTTATTCCAGCTGTAATGATATCTAAAGCTGATGGAGATCTTATTGAAGCAGCACTAAGTACAGGTGCTGTAACAGGTTCTTTAAACCCTCAGACAGGTGTGTTTAATGGTCAATTAGTTCCAGGTATACAATTTGTTAACGATATTAAAGTAAGAGATAATAATGGTGTTTCTGAGATTTATGTGGCTGCAGGAGATGGTTTCTATAGTGCAGCTAGCTCTGCAACATTTCTAACTGGTCCAGATTATGGATTATATAAATCAATTGATGAAGGCTCGTCTTGGAATGAAATCAATATGCCTTTAACATCCAACGGTAATAAATTTTGTCCTAATGATATTGAAATAGGCTCAGATAATAAACTTTGGCTGTCAACAACTAATAGTGTTATTTTTGGAGATGGAGGTGGAACTATACTTAATTCAGTAGATGGAGTGAATTTCGTTGTAAAAAGGATTATTCCAAATGCCGATAGAACTCAAATAGCAATTTCTACATCTAACCCTGATTTAGTTTATGTTTTAGCAGAAGGTAGCGGTTCAGCTCCTGTATTAATGGAAAAAACATCAGATGCATTTGCCTCTAATAACTCTATGACTTTGCCTAATGATGCGGATACAGGAATTGACGCTAATGATTTTACTAGAGGACAAGCTTTTTATGATTTAATGATTGAGGTAGACCCTAATAACGATCAGATAATCTATGCAGGTGGAATAGACTTATTTAAATCTACCACAGCTGGCGCTAATTGGACTCAATTTACTCATTGGTATGGTGGCTTTGGTTATCAAGACGTTCATGCAGATCAACATGCTATGACTTTTGCTAATGGATCATCAACAACTTTTGCTTTTGGAAATGATGGAGGAGTTTATTATTCAGCAAATGCTGGTGCAACCACTACTTCAAGAAATAAAGATTTTAATACTTCTCAATTTTATACACTAGGTGTAGCGCCGACTACAGCCTTTGAAGGAGATTATTTTGCAGGTGGTTTACAAGATAACGGAACACATTTGTTTCAAGATGCATCACCGAATCAAACCTCTGCTTCAGTTGAAGCTTATGGAGGAGATGGAGCTTATACCTTTTTTGATCAAGATGGAGTTGATCAATACTTCATAAGAAATTACGTATATAATTCAGGAATAGAATTGTATAATTTCGCTACTAATTCTAACATAACCATTAACGGAGAGTCAAATTCAAATGGGGCATTCATAAATCCTCAAGCACTAGATTCAAATCTAGATATTTTATATTCAAATTATTCTTCTGGTGGTGCATTTCTAATAAGAAGATACACAGGTATTAAAGCTCAAAATACATTAGACGCCTCTAATATTACAAACCCTCAATTAAATAGTGCTCCTACTGCTTTTAGTGTTTCTCCCTATACTACTTCATCTTCAACCTTGTTAGTTGGAACTGTTTTAGGAAGTATTTTTAAAGTTGAAAATGCAGATACTTCTCCTGTGTTTATTGATTTAGATATTAATAATGTTATTGTGGGAAGCGTTTCTGATCTTGAATTTGGAATATCAGAAAATGAAATATTTTTAACAGTACATAATTATGGTGTTCAAAGTATTTGGTATACAAACGATGGAGGTACAACTTGGTTAGAAAAAGAAGGTGATTTACCAGATATGCCTGTGAAAACAATTTTACAGAACCCTTTAAGTCCTAATGAAGTTATAATTGGTACAGAATTAGGTGTATGGTTTACTAATAATTTTTCAGATGCAAATCCTAACTGGAATCAAGCATTTAATGGTATGTCTAATGTGAAAGTTACAGATTTAGATGTACGTGATGACAATATGGTTTTTGCAGCTACTTATGGACGTGGAATATTTTCTGGAGAATTTAAAATAGATGGAAATGGAGACGAAGATGGAGATGGTGTCATTAATGATTTAGATAATTGTTTGAATACATCTAATCCAGATCAAGCAGATGTCGATGGAAATGGTATTGGAGACGCTTGTCAAGATACAGATGGTGATGGAGTTTTAGATATTGATGATAATTGTCCATTAATAGCTAACCCTAATCAATTAGATTCCGATGGAAACGGAGTAGGTGATGCTTGCCAAGATGATGATGGTGATGGAGTCTTTGATGATGTTGATAATTGTTTAGAAACAGCAAATCCAGATCAAGAAGATACTAACGGAAATGGTATTGGTGATGCTTGTGATACAAGTTATTTAAATGCTGATAATATTTCATTAGAAGTTATTTCTGAAAGATGTGAAAATCAAAACAATGGATCTGTAGTTGTCAATGTAAACGAAACCTACGTAACGTACACAGCAACTGTTGTAGGTAATGGGGTCAGTTTATCAGAACAAATTACAGCTGACTCATTCACTTTTGATGATTTAGCAGTTGGTGCGTATACTGTTTGTGTCTCTGTTAATGGAACATCTCACGAGCAATGTTTTGAAATTAATATTGATGAAGCTGATGTTATTGATTTACAAATAGTAAACAACAATATTGATAGTGATACCACTTACGTGGAAGTGAGTAGAGGTACAGCACCTTATACAGTACTATTTAAAGGTGAGATTGTTAAAATCACTAGTGATCAAAATTTTGAATTGGACCTAGTAGGTTCAGGAGAACTAGAAATTAAAACAGCTGAAGCTTGTGAAGGAACATTTAAAACTTCAATAGAAAATACATTAAGTATTATCGCTAGTCCAAATCCAGTGATAAATGATTTAAAAATCACATTGCCTAATGCTGTAACTCAACCAGAAATAATTGTTCAAGTTTATGATGTTACAGGTAAAATGGTTGTCAATAAAAACTACGTAAAAGGAAATTCAAACTTTATTAAAGTTCCTTTTGCAAACTTAAATCCAGGTATTTATTTCATTAAATTAAATGTAGATTCTCCTGAGGTTATTAAAATTATAAAAAAATAAAGACATATGAATAAGTTAATAAAAATAGTTCCTGTAATGCTAATAGCAATTACATTTATGGCTTGTGGAGGAAGTGATGATGGTGGTTCAGCTCCTCCAACTCCAAATACAGCACCAACAGCTGTATCAAATTTAATTTATCCAAGTTCTGATTTACTTTGTATTGATACTAATATTGAATTTGAATGGGCAGCAGCTACAGATGCAGATAATGATAATTTAGAGTACACAATAAGAGTAGCAACAGATAGAGACCAAACTAATATTGTAGCTCAACAAACAACTAGTAATACTTCTGTATTAATTACTTTAAATCCAGGAATTGCATATTATTGGAATGTTGTGGCTTCTGATGGTGAAGATGAAGCAGAAGCGTCTCCAACCTTAGCGTTTTATACAGAAGGAGAAGGTGTTTCTAACTATGTGCCCTTTGCAGCTTCTATTATTGCTCCAGAAATGGATGCATTTTTAGATTCCGGAAGTGTATCTTTACAATGGTCAGGAAGTGACGTTGATGTAGATGATACATTAACTTACGATGTGTTTTTTGGTACAACAGATACTCCTGATTTACTGCAATCAGATGTTACAGCAACAACTTTAGATGTAACAACAGTAGCTGGTACAACTTATTATTGGAAGATAGATACTAAGGATAATAATGGTACTAAAAGTATAGGGCAAGTTTGGACGTTTACGACAAATTAATCTACATAAATATATAACTACTTATAAATGACAGGCTAATTTAGTCTGTCATTTTTTTTAGGAACAAACTCAAATTTTTAGAATCCAAATTAATTGTTTTCTGTAATTCTAAAACCGTTCCATGTTCTATGAAGTGATCAGGAATGCCTTTTAAAATTAATTTGTTAGGGTAATTGTATTTAGTTTTAAACTCTGCAATAGCACTTCCGAAACCTCCTAATAAGGTCCCATCTTCAATTGTAACTACAGTGTCATGAGTTTTAAATACTTCATGTAACATAGTCTCATCTAATGGTTTTATAAAGCGAAGGTCATAATGAGAAAATGCTGAAGCCTCTTCTAAAAATTCTAAAGCTTCAACAACATTTTTATACATATTACCTATTGATAAAATGGCTGTTTTTGTTCCTTGTTTTAAGCATTCACCTTTTCCGATTTCTAATTTACTAAATGGTTGTTGCCAGTTTAAGTTTTCACCTCGACCTCTTGGGTATCTTATAGCAATTGGATGCTTAAGTCCTAATTGAGCTGTATACATAATATTACGTAGCTCTATTTCATTACGTGGAGCTGCGATAATTAGATTTGGGATGCAGCGTAAATATGCTAAATCAAAAACACCATGATGGGTTGCGCCATCTTCACCAACTAAACCTGCACGATCCAAACAAAAAATAACAGGAAGATTTTGCAAGGCTACATCATGTATAATTTGATCATAAGCACGTTGTAAAAACGTAGAGTATATGTTACAAAACGCAATCATACCTTGAGTTGCTAATCCTGCTGCAAATGTCACAGCATGCTGCTCTGCTATACCAACGTCAAAAGCACGATCCGGAATTTGTTCCATCATATATTTTAACGAGCTTCCAGTAGGCATTGCTGGTGTAATCCCAATTATTTTTTTATTTTGTTTTGCTAATTCAACAATAGTATGTCCAAAAACATCTTGATATTTTGGTGGTTGTTTAATGTTTGATTTAGGATTTAATTCGCCTGTTTCTTTATTAAATTTTCCAGGTGCATGATAAGTAACTTGGTTTTCTTCGGCTTGACGTAAACCTTTACCTTTGGTTGTAATTACATGTAAAAATTTAGGGCCTTTTGTATTTTTAAGACGCTTTAATTCTGTGATTAATAATGGTAAATCATGACCATCTATTGGTCCAGAATAGTCAAAATTAAGAGCTTCAAAAATATTGTCTTGCTTTTCTGTACCTTTTTTTACGTTTGTTAAATATTGTTTTAAAGCACCAACACTTGGGTCTATACCTATTGCGTTGTCATTTAATATTACAAGTAAGTTTGCATTTGTAACTCCTGCATGATTTAAACCTTCAAAAGCCATTCCGCTAGCTATAGATGCATCACCAATTACAGCAATATGTTGTGTGTCAAAATCTCCTTTTAGTTTAGAAGCAATAGCCATACCTAATGCAGCAGAAATTGAAGTGGATGAATGTCCAACACCAAAGGTGTCAAAATCACTTTCTAACCTATTAGGAAAACCGCTCAATCCACCAATTTGTCTGTTAGTATCAAAGGTGTCTCGTCTTCCAGTTAAAATTTTATGTCCATAAGCTTGATGGCCAACATCCCAAACTAATAGATCTTTTGGTGTGTCAAATACATAGTGTAAAGCAATAGTAAGTTCTATTACTCCTAAACTAGCGCCTAAGTGTCCCTCTTTTGTGGCTACTATATTTATAATAAAATCGCGTAAATCTTTAGCAAGAAGCGGTAATTTTTCTTGACTTAAAAGACGAAGTTCCTTTGGGGAATCAATGGTATTTAAAAGTTTATTTTGCACTTAGCAAAAATACAAGATTTTATTAGTCTTCTGTATTAAAAATTATGGGTAAAGTATATAAAACGGAAACGTTTTTACCATCCTTTTTTGCAGGAATAAATTTTGGTAATTTTTTCATTACGCGTTCTGCCTCCTTTTTAAGTGATGGATGAGGTGCTCTAATATTAAGTATTTTAATAGAACCATTATTTTCAATTTTAAAATTTATGAAAACACGTTGTTTCCCTTTTAACTCTAAATTAATAGCTGAATCTTTAGTGAAATTGGCTTTTGTAAAAGTGCTTAATTGTGATTCAAAGTAGTTTAGTTCTTCGTTTTTTGATAAATTTTGAGTCGTGTTTTGAAACTTTGGTAGTGTTTCTACATTATAAATTGAAAAAGGTTCTGTTGTAGGATATTCTATAAATTCTACATCTCCCATAATATCTATTATTGGAGGTTCTATTTTTACAGGATCGGGATCCATCATAATTTCGCCAGTAGTAACGTTTTCCACGATTAAAATACCATCAACAGGAGGGATTGGAGCTTTAATTATTTGTGGAGCTTTACAATTTTTCTGTTTTGTAATTAAACTATCTGTCTCAATAGGCATCTTGATTAATCCTAAAACATCAATAACTTCATTTTTAGTCGAATCAATAACTTCTATAGTGTCAATTTTTTTTGGTGTTCCGTTTTTAGAAGAGCAGTTAAATAAAGTTGTTCCCATAATAATCATGGCTGCTAAAAAGAACGATTTATAAACACTATGCTTTTGCTGTATTAAGCTTAACGGAATTGTTAAGTTTATCGAGTCTAGTTGTGTTTGCTTGATATGACCACAAATGCGTTTGTCTTTATTTTCTTGTAAAAAATCTTGAATTTGATAGGTATCCATTTTAGTAAAATCAATAACCGTTTTATTACATGATCCACAAAAGCGACCTTTATCTTGTGGTGACATTGTATCCCAATTTTCATGACATGGTTTTGGGATTTTAATAGAGTAGTAGTTGGCCATATTAAAATAGTTTTTTAATAGTTATCAAAAGCCTTGCCGAACCGTTTGTTATTGAGTTTTTTATGTAAAAAAAATGGGAACTGTTTTTTGACAATTCCCACTTTTAAGTCGTTTTATGTTATTAAAACTTATTCCATTCCCATTGCTTTTGCAACATCAGGACATGATTCAGCTACTAACGCTTTCATTTTTTCTCCATAAGCTTTTTTCTCTTCTTCGTTCATGGCATCTTCTTTCTTTTTCATTTCGCCATCTGGATCTACACATTTCTGAAAATCTTCCATCACTTTAGTGTATTTAGCAAAATCCATCGCTGCAGGATCTTCTTTCATTTGTTTTGTAAGTTCAGCCATATCACCTGAGCATTCACAAAAACGTTTTGCAGCTTCTTCTTCAGGAGTACCTGCGCAAGACATAAACGATAATGCTATTCCTGCTAATAATAATTTGATTTTCATTTGTTGGTTTTTTAAAGTTGAAATCAAATATATAGTTTTATTAATAATTTGTAAGTTTGAATTTATGATAAATCCATACGACGACACTTATTTTATGAAAAAAGCACTTCAGGAAGCTGAGGATGCTTTTGATAAAGGCGAAATTCCGGTTGGTGCTGTAATTGTTATAAAAGACCGCATTATTGCTAGGGCACATAATTTAACCGAACTTTTAAATGATGTAACAGCACATGCAGAAATGCAGGCAATTACTGCTGCTGCTAATTTTTTAGGTGGAAAATATTTAAAAGACTGTACGTTGTATGTCACTTTGGAACCTTGCCAAATGTGTGCAGGAGCATTGTATTGGAGTCAGATATCTAAAATTGTTTATGGAGCAAGAGATGAGGATCGTGGGTGTATTGCATTAAATACTAAATTACATCCTAAAACAAAAATGGTTGGTGGAGTGTTAGCTGAGGAAGCTTCGGCTTTATTAAAACGTTTTTTTATAGAAAAACGAAACTTAAATTAAAAGACCAGTGTTGGCGGTTTAGTGCATTAGGGATAGTAACGACATCCTTTTTGTTTTACTAAAAAAAACAAAAAGATATAGTGGATAGCGCGACCCTTTGTAGCTTTTCAGCGGAAAAAGGGTAATGCCCAAATAAAATACTAAAAGCGTCTCTTATCGCCTTCTTTTTTACGCATGTCTTCTATTTTTTCTTTAGTTAACATGTATTCTTTGGCATCTCTGTCTTTCCATCTGTGATACGTAAATAATGGGATGACTACAAAAAACAATCCTAAAACACCAAAACCTATTAGTTTTTGTCCGTAATCAACTTCTAACCAATAGCCACAAATTATGCTTGCTACAGATGTGATAAAAGATAATGCGATAAGGTATTTCATGTTTTAAAATTAGATTTTTTTGTAAAGATATAAAATGCTTAGTTAAGTGGTCGTGTAGTTTATTAATTGACGTCTGTAAGCGGTTAATAATTTAGATTTTGAAACAAAACCTATGTACTTACCGTCTTTAATTACTGGTAAATTCCAGGCGTTAGAATCTTGAAATTTTGCCATTACTGTTTTCATAGAATCTGTTTTGTAATCTATAATATCTGGTGGATTGTGCATAAGGTCTTCTACCAAAGTGGTGTCGTAAAGTGCTTGGTTAAACATGATTTCGCGTACGTCATCCAAAAGTATAATTCCAACTAGCGCTTTGTTTTTGTTGACTACAGGAAATAAATTTCGTGTAGATTTTGCTACACCTTTATGTAGCATATCACCTAAAGTTATGTTTGGGTTAAGTCTAACAAAATTGGTTTCTATCACACTATCCAAAGACATTAAAGTTAATACGCTTTGATCTTTATTGTGGGTTAATAATTCGCCTTTTAAAGCTAGCTCTTTAGTGTAAATGGTAAAATCTATTGCGTTTTTTTTGATAATGAAAGACATGCTTACTGCTATCATTAACGGAATAAACAACTCGTAACCACCAGTAATTTCAGCAATTAAGAAAATAGCTGTCAAGGGAGCATGCAATACACCTGCTATCAAACCAGCCATACCAATTAAAGTGAAATTGGTTTCTGAAACATTAAAACCTAAACCTAAATTGTTGATTATTTTGGCAACTACATTACCTAAAGCACTACCCATTACCATAGTCGGTATAAAAATTCCTCCAGCTCCTCCAGCTGCAAATGTAGTGGTCATGGCTATGGCTTTAAAAACAGTTATGCCAATTAGTAATGCTATAACAACCCAAATATTGTCGTTAAAATGATCAAAAGGTGTCGTGCCTAAAGCAGCCAAATGGTTTCCGGCTAATAGGTTATTTATAAAACCAAAACCTTCTCCATATAATGGTGGAATAAAATATAACATTACACCAATAGCCAATCCACCAATAATTAATTTAATGAGTCTTGATCTAAACCGTTCAAAGAATTTTAAAATGAAGAAATACATTTTAGTAAAATAAATCGAAGCAAATCCAGTACCTACACCTAATACTACGTAAAATAAAGTGTCTTTAATTTGAAATTTATCTGAAAAATTAAAGTTGAATAATAAGTCGTCACCCAGAAAGAAATAAGAGGTTAACACCGAAGCAACTGAAGCTATAAGTAATGGTAGTAATGAAGCAAAGGTCAAATCCAAACTAAAGACTTCTACTGCAAAAATAATAGCTGCAATTGGTGATTTAAATATAGACGAAATGGCTCCTGCAGCTGCGCAACCAATTAGTAAAGTACGTGTTTGCTGATTAACATGAAAAAGCTTGCCCAAGTTAGAACTAATTGCAGATCCTGAAGCAATAGCTGGTCCTAGTAATCCAACAGATCCTCCAAACCCAACAGTTAAAGGTGCGGTTATTAATGGTATGTATATTTTGGAGCGCTCTATTAACCCACTACGTTTTGATAACTTAAACAATATGGAAGGTATGGCATGTTCTACCTTTTTTTTAGTGACGTATTTTGTAAATAAATACACTAAAAACAATCCAAAAACAGGTAGTATAAAATAGATTTGATTTTTAGAAAACACGACTAAATTATCTAAAGCGCTTTCTATGGTAAATGTTATGTTTCTTAATGTTACTGCTGCTAATCCAGCAAATAGTCCAACCAATCCGCTTAAAATATAAGTGAAGTTTTTTTCTGAGATGTTTTTAATTCTCCAGATAAAAAAACGTTTATGTAGTGGTTGTTTAGGCATTAATTAAATGTAATAAAAAATCCTGCGATTTGCAGGATTTTTTATTTTTATGATCGTAAATCTAGTTTAAGATTTAATTCTTTTAATTGTGCATCATCAATTGGAGCAGGAGCATCAATCATGACGTCTCGTCCAGAATTGTTTTTAGGGAAGGCAATAAAATCTCTAATGGTTTCTTGTCCACCTAAAATAGATACTAATCTATCTAGTCCAAAGGCTAATCCACCATGTGGAGGTGCGCCATATTCAAAAGCATCCATTAAAAAGCCAAACTGAGCTTTAGCGTCTTCTTCGCTAAATCCTAAATGTTTAAGCATGATTGCTTGTGTTGCTTTGTCGTGTATACGTATAGATCCACCACCAATTTCGTTTCCGTTAAGGACTAAATCGTATGCGTTTGCTTTTACATCTCCTGGGTTAGTGTCTAATAATTCTATTTGACCAGGTTTTGGTGAAGTAAATGGGTGGTGCATAGCATGGTAATGACCTGTTTCTTCATCAAGTTCTAATAACGGGAAATCTATAACCCATAATGGAGCAAATACTTTAGGATCTCTTAAACCTAAACGCTCTGCTAATTCCATACGTAAAGCACTTAGTTGTGCACGTACTTTATTAGTGTCTCCAGATAATATACAAACTAAATCACCAGCTTTGGCTCCAGTTACTTCTGCCCATTTTGCTAGATCGTCTTGGTCGTAAAATTTATCTACAGAAGATTTAAATGTTCCGTCGTCATTACAACGTGAGTAAACCATACCTAAAGCACCAACTTGTGGACGTTTTACCCAATCAATTAATTTATCTATTTCTTTACGTGTATAACTGTTTCCTCCAGGAACAGCAATACCAACTACTAATTCGGCATTATTAAAAACACCAAAATCTTTGTGTTGCGCTACAGCGTTAAGCTCTCCAAACTCCATTCCAAATCTAATGTCTGGTTTGTCGTTTCCGTATAAACGCATGGCATCATCATATAACATACGTGGAAATTTGTCAACTTCTACACCATTAACTTCTTTAAGTAAGTGACGTGTTAAACCTTCAAAAATATTTAATATATCTTCTTGCTCAACAAATGCCATTTCGCAGTCAATTTGCGTAAATTCTGGTTGTCTGTCTGCACGTAAATCTTCGTCTCTAAAACATTTTACAATCTGGAAGTATTTGTCCATTCCACCAACCATAAGCAATTGCTTAAAGGTTTGAGGTGATTGTGGAAGTGCGTAAAACTCACCTTCATTCATTCTAGAAGGTACTACAAAATCTCTTGCTCCTTCTGGCGTAGATTTGATTAAGTAAGGTGTTTCAACTTCAATAAAGTCATTATTTGATAAAAAGTTTCTAACTTCCTGAGTCACTTTTGCTCTGAAAATTAAATTGTTTTTAACAGGATTTCTTCTAATATCTAGATAACGGTATTTCATTCTGATATCTTCTCCACCATCGGTCTTATCTTCGATAGTAAAAGGAGGTAAAAGCGCTTCGTTTAAAATAGTTAATTCTGATACTAAAATCTCTATATCTCCTGTTGGAATATTTGGATTTTTAGAAGCACGCTCAATAACAGTACCTTTTACTTGTATTACAAATTCGCGACCTAATTTTTGAGCTTGTTCAAGAATGTCTTTTGAGGTACGCTCTTCATCAAAAATAAGTTGAGTAATACCATAACGATCACGAAGATCGACCCATATCATAAATCCTTTATCTCTTGATTTTTGTACCCAACCTGAAAGGGTAACTTCTGTATTTATATGTGATGCGTTTAGCTCACCACAGTTGTGACTTCTGTACATAATTATCTATTAGAAATGCAAAAGTAAAAAATCCGAAGTAAAGACTTCGGATTTTTTGTTTAAATCATTTAATTGTATGTTGTAAACTGAAAATTATTCTTCAATTACAGTGTCTATTACAATTTCTTCTTCATTTACATTAGAAGAAAATTTATTTTTTAACCACATTTTAAATCTTATGGTTAAGAAAAATAATATTGGAACCACAATTAATGTTAAGAAAGTAGCGATAAGTAATCCGTAAATTACAGTCCAAGCTAATGGACCCCAAAATATTACGTTATCTCCTCCCATATATATGTTGGCATTAAAATCTGCAAATAAAGTAAAGAAGTTAATATTTAGTCCAATAGCTAACGGTATTAATCCAAAAATGGTAGTAATTGCAGTTAATAATACTGGTCTTAAACGTGCTTTTCCTGCGTTTACAATACTTTCAAATAAATCTTCATTTGTAAGATAGTCGTCTTCATCTAAATCTAATTTAGCTTTCTTTCTGTCTATAAGAAGTTGAGCATAATCTAATAATACCACACCATTATTTACAACAATTCCGGCTAGAGATATTATACCAACCATGGTCATCATTATAACGAAAGAGCTTCCTGAAATTACAATACCACCAAATACACCAATAAAACTAAGGAAAATAGCAATCATGATTATTGTTGGTTTTGAAACCGAATTAAATTGGAATATTAAAATGAAAAAGATTAACCCAAGTCCAGTAAAAAAGGCGCCAACTAAAAATAGCATTTGTTTGTTTTGCTCTTCAATTTGACCAGTGTAATCTATTTTGATGCCTTTAGGTAAGTTTTCATAACTTTTCATTTCGTTTTGAATTTGACTTACAATAGCAGCTGCATCTGTAAAACCTGGTGATAATGCAGAATAAACAGTTACGACACGTCTAGTGTCTTTGTGTTTAATAGCACTAAAACCTGAGTTGTTCTCGTATTTAATTACAGCAGAAACTGGTACGCTTTTTATTTGGCCAGTATTGTCTCTAAACGTTATGTTTTGATTAAACAAAGCACTTTTGTTGTATCTGTTTTCTTTATTAAAACGAACATAAATATCGTAATCGTCACCATCTTCTTTATAAACACCAGCTTTAGATCCAAATACAGAGCTACGTAATTGTTGTCCAACTTGTGCAGCACTAATACCTAACTCACCAGCTTTTTCTCTGTCAATAGTGACACGCATGGTTGGTTTAGCTTTATTTACATCAATCTTAAGCTCGTCAATACCTTGAATACTTTTAGTGTTAATAAATTCTCGCATAGATTCTGCAGTAGCGATTAACTCGTCGTAATCTTCGCCTTCAATTTCAATATTAATAGGAGGTCCAACAGGAGGTCCATTAGCATCTTTTTCAACCGAAATTAAAACTCCAGGATAAATACCAACTAAAGCGGTTTGTACTTTTTGTCTAAGCGCTTCACTGTCTTCGCCACGTCTAAATTTATACTCACGCATTGAAGCTGTAATCTTGGCCTTGTGTGGCATTTCTGCAGCAGATCCACCATCGGTTTGAGGGTTTCCTGCACCTTCACCAACTTGAGATACTGTACTTTCTACTAAATAATTATAACCATCATCCATGTAATGGTCATCATTTAATACTGTGAATACACGTTGTTCTATCTCTTTGGTAATAGCATTTGTTTTTTCTATGGCTGTACCTTCAGGATATTCTATGTAAACAATAATCTGATTTGGTTTATTATCTGGGAAAAACTCTACTTTGGTTCGTTTTGCGCCTAATGACATACCAAATGCTATAAACGATGCAATTAATAATAAGAAGGTCCCAACACTTAATAAATAAGGTTTTCTTCCTGAAAGAGCAGCACGAAGTTTACGTTCGTACCAGTTTTCTAATGAAACTAAAGTTTTGTTCTGGAAATAATTAGCTGCTTTTCTAATAAAGAAACGGTAAGCCCAAAGCATTACAGCAGTAAAAATCATTACTGTACCTAAGCCTCTGTAAGCGCCTCCAAACATTAATATTAAAATACCGATAATAGCAATAATAGATGAGGTTTTAATGATTTGCTTTAAAGGCATATCCTTGTCTTCAATAGTCATGTATCTTGATACTAAAACCGAATTGAAAAAGATAGCCACAAATAATGAAGAACCTAATACTACAGATAATGTTATAGGTAAAATTTTCATGAATTCTCCCATAATTCCTGGCCATAAACCTAACGGAATAAAGGCTGCAACTGTAGTAGCTGTAGATATAATAATAGGAAAAGCAATTTCGCCAATACCTTTTTTAGCAGCTTCAATTCTGCTCATACCTTCAGATTCCATTAAACGATACACGTTTTCAACTACAACAATACCATTATCCACAAGCATACCAAGTCCCATAATTAGACCAAATAATACCATTGTATTCAAACTTTGCCCTAATAATTGTAATATCATTAAGGACATAAACATAGACATTGGGATTGCAAACCCGACAAATAAGGCGTTTTTAAATCCTAAAAAGAACATTAAAACGGTTACTACCAAGATAACCCCAAAGATGATATTGTTTACTAAATCATCGACTTGACCAATAGTTTTTGAAGATTGATCGTTGACAACTGTTACAGTTAAGTCTGGAGGAAATACATTGTCTATTGCATCTGCAACTATAACTTGAATTTGCTCTGCTGCAGCAACCATGTTTTTACCAGCACGTTTTTTAACATCTAGCATTACTACAGGATGTCCATACTCTCTTGCAAAAGTTGTTTTGTCTTCTTCTTTAAAAGTTACCGTTGCTAGGTCTTTAAGGTATATTGCATTTCCTTGTTCTGATTTAACAACAAAATTTTCAAGTTCTGAAGGTTTTTCAATTTCACCTAAAACTCTTATAGTACGACGTTGTCCACTTGCTTTTAAGTTACCAGCAGACATGGTTAAGTTACCATTGTTTATTGCTGCGATAATATCGTTAAAAGTAACTTGAGCAGCCATCATTTTATAAATGTCAACTGCAACTTCAACTTCTTTTTCTTGAGCACCTCGAATATCTGCTTTCTTTATTTCTTGAAGATTTTCAATTTCATCTTGAAGATATTCAGCATATTCTTTTAGTTTCTGAATAGGATAATCTCCAGAGATATTAATGTTTAAGATTGGCATTTCTTCAGATAAGCTTAACTCAAACACATCTGGTTCTACTTTTGCTCCATTAAAGGTTGGCCAATCTTCGCCAGAAGTTTCAGTGTCAATTTCATCTTTTACCTTTTGTTTGGCTTGATCAACAGTTAAACCATCATCAAACTCAACAATTAGCATCGAGTAATCTTCTTGCGATGTTGAAGTAATTTCTACAACATTACTAACTGTTTTTAATTTATCTTCTAAAGGATCGGAAATTAGTTTTTCAATATCCTCTGCAGTGTTTCCTGGATATATTGAACTAACATATATTTTAGTTTCGTTTACTTCCGGAAAGTTTTCTCTTGGCATGTCAAAAAACGCAGAAATCCCTAAATAAAAGATTACTGCAATTAGTACATACATCGTGGTTTTATTATTAATTGCCCACGACGACAAACCAAATTCTTTATCGACTTGTTTTTTCTTTTTAGTCATTATTTAGTTGGTTTAGTATTTAATTACTTTAACAGTTTGTCCGTCTTTTACACTACGTGCACCTTCTTGGATTAATTCGGCTCCACCTGCAATACCTTCTAAAACTTCAATAACATCACCTTGTGTTTTTCCTGTTTTAATAATGACTTTACTGACAGTGCCTTTATTGTCGTCTTTTTTGTCTTTTACAACGTAAACATATTGTTCGCCTTCTGCATTTTCAGATATAATACTTTGTGGTATTAAAATCGCTTTTGGGTTGGTATAATCGTTTATTTTAAGTTTTGCAGTTAAGTTAGGCTTAATTGTTTTGTCTTTGTTTGGTACATCAACCTCTACTTTAAAAGTACGGTTAGCAGCATTAATTACATCTCCAGCTTGACGGATTTTAGTGTCTATTGTTGTTCCTAAAACAGGAAACTCTACAGTTACTTTTTTTCCTTTTACTACAAATGGTATGTAGCTTTCTGGCACATCAGTTTCAATGTACATGTCGTTTAAGTTTACAATACGCATTAATGGTGTTTGTCCTGCACCTACAACACTACCTTTTTCTGTAATAACATCATCAATAGTTCCTGAAAAAGGCGCTCTAACTGAAGTTTTGTTTAGTTGCTGTTGTAATTGATTTATAGCCTCTTCTTGAGCCTCAAAAGACGATTTTGCTTGAAGATATTGTATTTCGCTACCAATTTTTTGATTCCATAATCTTTCTTGACGTTCAAATGTAGTTTTGGCTAAAGCAGACTGTATTTTAAGTTGCGCTAATTGTTGGCTTAATCCACCATCATCAATTTTGGCTAAGGTTTGTCCTTTTGATACACGTTGACCTTCTTTGACATAAACATTAGTTAAAATCCCATTATATTCTGGTGTAATAGTTAAAAGGTTTTTTGTCGTAACGTTACCTTGTAATTCTAATACGTGATCAAAAACTTCTTCTTTAGCTTTGATGGTTGTAATTAAAGGAATGTTTTGAGTAGTATCAAGGGTTTTAATTCTTTCGTCTAATAATTTTATTTTAGATTGAATAGCTTCTTGATCTGTAACTAATTCTGCACGTTTAGTACGAATGTCTTCAAGGTTATTTTTTTCTAATATTTTTTCGACTGAATTCTTTTTATTTCCACCACATGAAGCTAATAAAATAGCAGCAAATGAAAGTGTTATTATATGTTTCATAATTATTGTTTTGTAAGGTTGATTAGTTTGTAGTGTTAAGTAAAGTTTCTAGTTCTGCTTTTTTTGTTATGACATCTAGCATAGTTTGAAGTAATTCTTGTTGTGCAGTATATAATTGCGTTTGCGCTTGTCTTAGTTCAAAACTAGAACCAATTCCTTCAAAAAATTTGGTTTGGTTTTTAGTTTCAATACGCTCGGCAAGTGTCAGATTTTCTTTTTTATTTTGGTAATCTTCAATAGCAAATTGGTAATCGCTTTTTGCAGATTCTATTTGCAGATTTAACATTTGCTCTGTTTCGGTAAGGTTAATGTCTGCTTTTTCTAAGTTTATTTTAGCACGTTGTGTTGCTGCACTACGCATACCAGAGCTAAATATTGGTACATTTAAGCTCACACCAAATATTGATGATCCATACCATTTTTCGTTTGTATTTGTAAAATTAAAAGACTCTCTGTTTCCTGTATACCCTCCGTTTATAAAGGCGCTTAAACTAGGTAATGCTTTGCTTTTTTCTAACTTAACTAATAGCTCTTTAGACGTTTTGTCGTTTTGGGCTATTTTGTAATCTATATTATTTTCTATGCTGTTATCAGTATCTAATAATTCTAATTTAATGTTTTGAAGTGCTAAAGCATCTAGGTCTTCAGTTAATACAGTAGCGTCGTTAATAGGTTTACCAATAGTTAAGTTTAACATTTGATAAGCTAAGTCTTTTAAACGTGTTGTGTTGTTTAAATTACTTTTTACACTAGATAATGTTATTTTTAATTGCTCTACGCTTTCTTCTTCTTCTAAACCATTTTCAAAAATCTTGGTAATATCATTTAGGTTTTTTTCTAGTACACTAATGTTGCGTTCTAAAATAGCAACACTTTCTTCTGCTAAAAGCACATTTCCGTAGGCATTAATTACAGCTTTTCTAACTTCTAAATCGGTTTTTGTTTTTGCGTTTTTAGAAATCTCTAAATATACCTTTGCGGATTGTAGTCCTACTAAGTACGACCCATCAAATAATAATTGACTTAGAGTAGCAGTACCTGTTAATGTGTGCTTAGAGCCAACTTGTATTACTTGGTCTCCAAATACAAATACATTACGTTTTAGTGCGTTTTGGTAGTCTACTGCAGCATTAAGTTGAGGTAAACCTGTAGCTGTAGTTTCCCATTTTTGTTTAATGGCAGCTTCTATATCCAACGCTGCATTTTTTGCAGTTCTGTTGTTTTCTAACGCATAGTCAATAGCTTCTTGTAATGACATATTGGTAGGTGCTTCCTGACCAACTGCTATGGACGTCAGAATTAAACTAAATACTAAGATTAAGTTTTTCATTAGTTAAGGGTGGTTTTGTTTATAAATTTATTTAGTGTTTGTAATCCTTTTTCAGTACAAATGGCTCTTAAATGATATTCTAAATAGCTTTCCATTAGATACTCCATTGTAAAAATACTTGTCGGAAAAATAGTTTCGTCTTTAATACCAGACATACCATTAAAATACATTCTAGAAATAAAATCGACATTTATATTTTTTCTAAACAATCCTGTGTCTACACCTTTTTGCATGCTGTCTTTAACAGATACATACATTTTTTCAAATTGTTTTAAATGTAAGTTATTATGTATTTGAGGGTAGTATTTTTTTAATTGATATTGTGGTGATGCTTTTTCGTTTTTTAAATACGTCATAACAAACATTTTAATATCATATAGTTCCTCAATTGGATTATGTGATTTATCACAAATGCAATCAATTCCTCCACATATATTTTCAAAAATTTGTGTCGTAGTTGCCTCCACTAATTTAGTTTTATTATCAAAATGTTGATAGATTGTTTTTTTAGAAATACCTAAGGCATTGGCAATCTCATCCATTGTAACACTTTTAAAGCCAAGTGTTAAAAATAGTTCGGCAGATTTAAGTATAATTTTTTCTCTCATAATTTGGCACAAATGTACGACAGGAAACTTTAAAAACAATAAAAGTTTCCAAAGTATTAATAGTTTTTTAACACAGCTCTTTACATAGACTTTAGTTTGTTAATAGGATTTGCGTTATTTTTGCAGAATGCAAAATATTTTATCATATCAAACTGCTTTTACGGATTATCTTAAAGGGTATGCGTCAACAAAAGAACCAGCTAACCTTTACAACCCTATACATTATATATTACAACTAGGTGGTAAACGTTTACGACCAGTGTTAACTTTAATGACTGCCGAGATTTTTGGGTCTAATCATACTAAGGCTTTAGATGCAGCCTTGAGTATAGAGGTGTTTCATAATTTTTCATTGGTACATGATGACATTATGGATGATGCACCTTTAAGACGTGGTCAACAAACAGTTCATGAAAAGTGGGATATAAATACAGGTATTTTGTCTGGAGATGCTATGTTGATTATGGCATATCAGTTATTTGAAAACTATAATCCACAAGTATTTCAGTCTTTAGCAAAATTATTTAGCAAAACAGCTTTAGAGGTTTGCGAAGGTCAACAATATGATGTTGATTTTGAGACAAGAGATGATGTAACTATACCTGAGTATTTAAAAATGATTGAATACAAAACAGCAGTTTTAGTTGGAGCAGCCATGAAAATGGGAGCAATTGTTGCTGAAACTTCTGAAGATAATCAAAATAGCATTTATCAATTTGGTCGTCTTTTAGGTATAGCTTTTCAATTACAAGATGATTATTTAGATGCATTTGGAGATCCAAAAACTTTTGGTAAACAAGTTGGAGGAGATATAATTGAAAATAAAAAAACCTACCTTTATTTAAAAGCATTACAAGCTTTAGATGATAGTGACAAACATAGATTAGAACAATTGTTTTCTGTTAATTTAGAAGATAATAGTGATAAAATCGAAACTGTAAAACAGTATTTTGTAGCCTCTGGATCTGCTGAAGCGACTAAGGAAGCTATTAAAGAATATACCAATAAAGCTTTTGAAGTGTTAGACACACTAAGTATATCTGAAGATAAAAAACAAATGCTTAAAACTTTTGGGACTAATTTAATGACAAGAAGTGTCTAGTTGTTATGGATTTACCATCAGATTTTAACCAATTAATAGAGCAGGCAAGTACACAAAATTTGTATCAAAAATTAGTGCAACAATTAAATAAAGATTTTTTGTATGCTAATATAGATTTGGATTTTAGTCTTGATATTTTACCTTCAAGTTTAAAACTAATGTTGCGTGAGACAGTATATAAGCTGATTCAGGAAAAGTTTGCCGAGTATCTTAACTTGCTTTATATAATAGATGTGTCAGAAGACGCGATTAAAAAATTAGATGGTAGTGATACATTACAATTATCTGAAGACGTTTCATTTCTAATCTTAAAAAGAGAATGGCAAAAAGTGTGGTTTAGGCAAAAATATTCTTAAAAGAAAACTCTAACAAATGGCACAAAAGCATTAGCGTAAACACTATCAGCTTCATCATAAAGTAAATCATATCTAACACCAAACGTGACGTTGTTAGTTCTGTAACCTGCACCAATAAATAAAGCAGGTACCCAATAGTTTCTATCTGCATTTTCAGAAAAAGCACCTTCAAATTGTTGGTTAACATTAAGCTGTTCAAACTCGGCAGAAAGCTGTATGTCTTCTATAGGATTAAACAAACCCATAACACTTCCTCCTAAAATGGTAGATTTGTAAACGTTTTTACTTTTGTTATATGTTCCGTTTAGACCAACACCCATAGCAAAAGTATTGTTAAACTGATAAATAGCACTTGGAGCTAAAGTAGCACTAAAAAAATTACTTCCAGTACTTAAACCTAATCCACCTCCAAAACGTACGTTTTTCCAAAAATCACTTTTTTGCTGAGGTAAATTGTTCTGAGAATTAGCAAAAGTTGATAAAAAACAAGCGATTACTGATAAAACAATAATTTTAGGAAGTTTAATCGATTTAATTTTCATAATAATTAATTTAGAAATTTTTCAATGTTATAAATATAATAAAAGCATCTTTATTTTTGGTAAATGTTGTATTTTTGATAAAATTTTGTTGAAGCGAACACGTCTTAAAGAAAATAATGGATAAATACTCCTTTTTAAACGCAGCACATACAGCATACTTTGCTGACTTATACGAACAATACTTAAAAAATCCTGACTCAGTTGAGCCTAGTTGGAGAGCCTTTTTTCAAGGTTACGACTTTGGTTCTGAAAACTATACTGAAGATGGAGTACTAACTGAAAATGTTTCTAGTCAAATACCAGAACATGTTCAGAAAGAATTTCAAGTAGTAAAATTAATAGATGGTTATCGTAACAGAGGGCATTTATTTACAAAAACCAATCCTGTTAGAGATCGTAGAAAATACGAACCAACTTTAGCATTAGAAAATTTTGGGTTATCAGATGCAGATCTTGACACAAGCTTTAATGCTGGTGATATACTTGGTATTGGTGCACAAACTTTACGCGAAATACTAAAACATCTTAATAGCATTTATTGTGATGCTATAGGTGTGGAGTATATGTATATTAGAAAGCCTGATGAAATACAATGGATTCAGAATAAATTAAATATTAACGATAACCAACCCAATTTTTCAGGAGAGCAAAAAAAGCATATCCTTAAAAAATTAAATGAAGCAGTATCGTTTGAAAGTTTTTTACACACTAAATATGTAGGACAAAAACGTTTTTCTCTAGAAGGAGGAGAGTCTTTAATTCCTGGATTAGATGCAGTTATTGAAAAAGCTGCAGAACTTGGTGTTAAAGAGTTTGTAATGGGAATGGCTCATAGAGGTCGTTTAAGTACACTTACAAATATTTTTGGTAAATCAGCTAAAGATATTTTTAGCGAGTTTGATGGTAAAGATTACGAGCAAGAAGTTTTTGATGGAGATGTAAAATACCATTTAGGTTGGACTAGTAACAGAGAAACCAATACAGGAAAAAAAATAAACCTAAGTATTGCACCAAATCCATCTCACTTAGAGACTGTAGGAGCAGTAGTAGAAGGTATTGTTAGAGCAAAACAAGACAATTTTTATAGCGACGACTTTAGTAAAGTATTACCAATTGTAGTGCATGGTGATGCAGCAATTGCTGGTCAAGGATTGGTGTACGAGGTTGTGCAAATGGCTCAATTAGATGGTTATAAAACAAATGGTACAATACACGTTGTAGTAAATAATCAAGTTGGATTTACAACTAACTATTTAGATGCAAGATCAAGTACGTATTGTACAGACATAGGTAAAGTAACATTGTCTCCAGTATTACACGTCAATGCAGATGATGCAGAAGCTGTAGTACACGCTATGTTATTTGCTTTAGATTTTAGAATGAATTTTAAGCGAGACGTATTTATTGACCTATTAGGTTACAGAAAATATGGTCATAACGAAGGTGATGAGCCTAGGTTTACGCAACCTAAATTATATAAAGTAATTGCAAAACATGCTAACCCAAGAGACATCTATGCTGAAAAATTAATGTCAGAGGGTATTATTGATAAAGGACATGTTAAACAATTAGAAAAAGATTATAAATCTAGCTTAGAAGAAAAGCTAGAAGATTCTCGTAAAGAAGATAAAACGGTAATCACTCCGTTTATGGAAGAACAATGGAAAGCATTTACACAAGTTGATGAAACTGTTATGATGAAACCTGTTGACACAACAACTTCTACAGATAAATTAAAGGCAATTACTAAAGTAATATCTAACTTACCAAAAGATAAAAAGTTTATCAGAAAAATAGAGCGTCTAATAAATGAGCGTCAAAAAATGTTTGACGAAAACAGATTAGATTGGGCTATGGCAGAGCATTTAGCTTATGGTACTTTATTAGAAGAAGGTTACAATGTACGTATGTCTGGTCAAGATGTAGAGCGTGGTACTTTTTCTCATAGACATGCAGTTGTAAAGGTAGAAGATAGCGAGGAAGAAATTTTATTATTAAACCAAATTAGTGATACTCAAGGTCAATTTCATATCTTTAATTCATTACTTTCAGAGTATGGAGTTGTAGGTTTTGATTACGGTTATGCTATGGCAAGTCCAAATACATTAACCATTTGGGAAGCACAATTTGGAGACTTTAGTAATGGCGCGCAAATCATGTTAGACCAATACATTTCTGCAGGTGAAGATAAATGGAAAACTCAAAATGGGTTAGTCATGTTATTACCTCATGGTTATGAAGGTCAAGGAGCAGAGCACTCTTCAGCACGCATGGAACGTTACCTACAATTATGTGCTAAAGACAATATGTTTGTTGCAGATTGTACAACTCCTGCTAACATATTTCACTTATTAAGACGTCAAGTAAAATCTAAATACCGTAAACCATTAATAGTGTTTACACCAAAAAGTTTATTGCGTCATCCTAAATGTGTAAGTACAGTAGAAGAGTTTGCTAACGGAAGCTTCCAAACTGTAATTGATGATGTAGAGGTAAAAGCAGAAAAAGTTAAAACATTAGTGTTTTTAACAGGTAAGTTTTATTACGATTTAGACGAAGAACGTACTAAGTTAAACAGAGATGATGTTGCTATTATTAGAATAGAACAACTATTTCCATTACCAACACAGGATATTAAAAATATATTAGACAAATACAAAGATGTTGAAGATGTAGTTTGGGCACAAGAAGAACCAAGAAACATGGGAGCGTATGCACACATGTTAATGCATTTAGACGAAGCTAAAACATTTAGATTGGCCTCTAGAAGACCTTATGGTGCACCAGCAGCTGGTAGTTCTGTAAGATCTAAAAAACGTCATAAAGAAGTTATCGATTTTGTATTTGATAAATCAAAAAATAACCAACGTAATTAAATATTTCCATTATGAAAAAAATACTTTTTATACTAGCATTATTAGTTTCAACAATAGGCTTCGCTCAAGAAAGTCAAACTTCTAAAACTATAGCGTCAACTTTTCAAAAACATTATAATAATGGAGATGTAGATGGTATTTATAGTATGTTTAACAGCGATTTCAAAAAGGTTTTAACATTAGAAAAAACCAAAGCTTACTTCAAGGATCAATTAAAAATGAATGCTTTAGGTAAAATGAAATCAATAGAATATGTAGATACTGTTAGATCTGGAAATAACTATACAATGGTTTTTGAAAACGGAGTTTATAATGCGTATTTCAAAGCAGGAACAGATAACAAACTTGAATTTTTAGAAATAAATTCAATCAACTAATAAAATTAACACAACAAAATAAAATTACATTACGATGATTTTAGAAATGAAAGTGCCTTCTCCAGGCGAATCTATCACAGAAGTTGAAATAGCAGAATGGTTAGTTCAAGATGGTGATTATGTAGAAAAAGACCAAGCTATTGCTGAGGTAGATAGTGATAAAGCAACTTTAGAGCTACCTGCAGAAGCAAGCGGAATTATTACGCTTAAAGCGGAAGAAGGAGATGCTGTAGCAGTTGGCCAAGTAGTGTGTTTAATTGATACAAGTGCTGAAGCTCCAGCAAGTAGCACTTTTGAAGGTGGTGATGAAGGAGGTAACTCAAATGCTGAAAAAGATTTGGCTAAAGACCAAAAATCAACACCAAATAATGATTCAGCTAAAGCTGCTAACCCAGCAACAGAAACTTATGCCTCAGGTACTGCTAGTCCTGCAGCAAAAAAGATTTTAGCTGAAAAAAATATTCAAGCCTCAACAATTCAAGGCTCTGGTAAAGATGGACGTATTACAAAAGATGATGCAGTAAAAGCTGTACCGTCTATGGGAACTCCAACAGGAGGAAATCGTGGATCTTCAAATACTAAAATGTCAATGTTACGACGTAAAGTAGCAGAACGTTTAGTAGAAGCTAAAAATACAACAGCTATGCTAACTACTTTTAACGAAGTAGATATGGCTCCTATTTTTGAACTTAGAAAAGAATATAAAGAAACTTTCAAGGCTAAACATGGTGTAAGCTTAGGTTTTATGTCTTTCTTCTCATTGGCAGTTGTTCGTGCATTACAAATGTATCCTGCAGTAAACTCAATGATTGATGGTAAAGAAATGAAAAGCTTTGATTTTGTAGACATTAGTATTGCAGTATCTGGTCCTAAAGGATTAATGGTGCCAGTAATAAGAAATGCAGAAAACTTAACTTTTAGAGGTGTTGAATCTGAAGTTAAACGCTTAGCACTAAGAGCTAGAGATGGACAAATTACAGTAGATGAAATGACAGGTGGAACATTTACAATTACAAATGGAGGAGTATTTGGTAGTATGTTGTCTACACCTATTATTAATCCACCTCAAAGTGGTATTTTAGGTATGCATAATATTATTGAAAGACCAATAGCTGTAAATGGTAAGGTAGAAATACATCCAATGATGTATGTTGCGTTATCTTATGATCATAGAATAATTGATGGTAAAGAAAGTGTAGGCTTTTTAGTAGCTGTTAAAGAAGCTTTAGAAAACCCAACCGAGTTATTAATGAATAACGATATCAAGAAAGCATTAGAATTATAATAATTCTAATTAATTAATAAAAAAAGGGAGCAATTTAATTGCTCCCTTTTTTTATTTAAAAAAGATAAAAATATTAAATGCAACAATAACAATAGTTAGTATTGTAATACATGCAATTATAATTGTATTCTGTTCTTTTGTTCTTTTTTCTAAATCTATCATATTTACATACTTGTTTTAGTTAAAAACTCTGTACCATTACAATACAGAGTTTTCTTTAAATAATTCTCCCTAAGAACTAATTAATAGCATGGTAAAGGTATTGATTGTTAAGGATATATAAAATACGTATAACTACGTATTTTTTCCCAATAGAAGCAAAAAAAAAGCTCTAAAACAGTAAATCGTTTTAAAGCTTTATCAATTCTCCCAAAATTGATTGTTAACATCGTAAAGGTAGAGTGAATATTAGAGATATGAAATACGTAGAACTACGTATTTTTTATTTGTAGTAGGTGTCAAAAAAAAAGCTCCAAAACAATAAACTGTTTCAGAGCTTTATCAATTCTCCCAAATTGATTAATAGCACTGTAAAGGTAGAGTGAATATTAGAGATATGAAATACGTAGAACTACGTATTTTTATTTGTAGTAGGTGTTAAAAAAAAG
>NZ_JAEMEF010000012.1 GCF_016785945.1 Olleya sediminilitoris
ATTGTGATGGAGATGGTGTTACAGATGCAGATGAGATAAACGGACCTGATGGA
The DNA here is from genome assembly GCF_016785945.1 of Olleya sediminilitoris. Classification (GTDB taxonomy): domain Bacteria; phylum Bacteroidota; class Bacteroidia; order Flavobacteriales; family Flavobacteriaceae; genus Olleya; species Olleya sediminilitoris. Next base: position 54 of record NZ_JAEMEF010000012.1, read on the forward strand.
GACCCAACGACAGCAGACGGAACGGATCCAAACGATCCATGTGATTATGATGTTTCAAGTGTAACTGTAGCAGTTACAAGTACAGTAGATTGTGATGGTGACGGAGTTATAGACGCAGATGAAATCGCAAACGGAACAGATCCAAACGATGCTTGTGATTATAACGTAGCAGACATCACTGTAGCAGTTACAAGTACAGTAGATTGTGATGGCGACGGAGTTACAGACGCAGATGAGATTTCAAGTGGAACAGATCCAACGGATCCATGTGATTATAACGTAGCAGATATCACAGTAGCAGTCACCAGCACAGTAGATTGTGATGGCGATGGCGTTACAGATGCAGATGAGATTTCAAGTGGAACAGATCCAACGGATGCCTGTGATTATAATGTAGGCGACATTACAGTACCAGTCACCAGCACAGTAGATTGTGATGGAGATGGTGTTACAGATGTAGATGAGATAAACGGACCAGATGGAGACCCAACGACAGCAGACGGAACGGATCCAAACGATCCATGTGATTATGATGTTTCAAGTGTAACTGTAGCAGTTACAAGTACAGTAGATTGTGATGGTGACGGAGTTACAGACGCAGATGAAATCGCAAACGGAACAGATCCAACAGATCCGTGCGACTTTAACATTGCAGATGTAACAGGTAGTCAAGATGGTATTTGGTTAGACGCTGATTGTGATGGTGATGGTGTAACTAATGGAGATGAAATTTTAAGTGGTACAGACCCTAATGATGCTTGTGATTATTTGATTTCAATACAAGATGTTAATAATGTAAGTACTATGTGGTTGCTTATGGATTGTGATGGTGATGGTGTAACTAATGGAGAAGAGATTTTAGACGGTACAAATCCTCAAGATTCATGTGAATATTTAGTCACTAGTCAAGATTTAAGCATTGTGACATCTTTATGGAATAATTCAGATTGTGATGGTGATGGTGTTATAAATGGTACAGAAATAATTGATGGAACTAATCCACTAGATCCATGTGATTTTGAACCAACAAGTCAAATAGGTTCAACTTCAGGAGATTGGTTGGTTGCAGACTGTGATGGTGATGGTGTAACTAACGAAGATGAATTGTTTGATGGTACTGATATAAACGATCCATGTGATTTTATTTTAGATAACCAAACAGTTATGACATCTACAACTTGGAATATGCTTGATTGTGATGGTGATGGAGTTATAAACAATCAAGAAATATTAGACGGAACAGATCCATTGGATCCCTGTGATTTTGATCCAGATAGTCAAAATATTGCCATAATTACAATGAATTTTGATGATTTAGATTGTGATGGAGATGGGGTTATAAATGGAGATGAAATAGATAATGGAACTAATCCTAATGATGCTTGTGATTTTGTATTAGAAAACCAAACAGAAACACCATCTACAGAATGGGATAATCTAGACTGTGATGGCGACGGAGTGATTAATTTAGATGAAGTTATAGATGGGACAAACCCATTAGATCCATGTAGTTTAATTGTATCCAGTCAAATAGTGACAACAAGTTCAATATTTAATGATTCCGATTGTGATGGAGATGGTGTTACAAATGGAGATGAGATTTTAGACGGTACTAATCCGTTTGATATCTGCGATTTTAATGTTAGCAGTCAAACTTCAGATTACACAGAAGAATGGGAAGATATTGATTGTGATGGAGATGGAGTAAATAACGGTCAAGAAATTGAAGATGGTACAGATCCAGCAAATGCATGTGATTATGATTATAATAGTCAAGATATTTCTATTGTCACAGATAATTGGTTAAATGCAGATTGTGATTGTGATGGCGAAGGTGATGGGTTTGTAAACGGAGATGAATTAGAAGATAGTAATGATAATGGAATACCAGATTATGCAGAGTGTAATAATGGAGAACCTTCAAATCCAAATGGTATTAATGTTTTTGATATTATGACACCAAATGGAGATGGACTTAACGATGTGTTTGTAATTAGTGGTATAGAACAATTTCCAACAAATACATTAAAGATTTATAACCGTTGGGGAGTTAAGGTATATGATGTAGACGGTTATGGATCTGAAGGAAGATTATTTAGAGGAACTTCTGAAGGACGAGTTACTGTTAAAAAAGACGAAAAACTTCCTGTAGGAACATATTATTACGTGTTGATCTATGTAAATAATTCAGGAGAGTCTATAGAGAAAGCTGGACCATTATACATTAACAGAAAATAAATTATCTAATATCAGTAACCCTTTAGAGTTACTGATTAAAATTCATACACAAATGAAAAACTATTTCATAATTATTTTAGGCTTACTAGGATTAGGATTTTATTCTAACCAAAGTTATGGTCAACAAGATGCTCAATACACGCAATACATGTATAACACTTTAAGTGTAAACCCTGCATATGCAGGATCAAGAGATGTATTAAGTTTTATTGGTTTGTACAGAACACAATGGGTTGGATTAGATGGTGCACCAGATACGTTTACAGCCTCATTGCATTCGCCAGTAGGTGAAAAGGTAGGATTAGGACTTAATATAACACAAGACGAGATTTTTATAACTAGCGAGACTTATATCGATTTATCATTTAGTTATACCTTAAATTTAGGAGATGATTCTAAATTAGCTCTAGGAGTAAAAGGTGGAGGTCACTTTTTAAATATTGATACAAATAAACTAAACACAGGAGCTTTCAATCCTGGTGATTCAGAGTCAGAGATAAATATAGATAATAAGTTTTCGCCACAATTTGGTTTAGGCGTTTACTATTATACAGACAAGTTTTATTTAGGCTTGAGTGCACCAAATATATTAGAGACAGAACATTTTGATGAGAATGCAGCAAATAACAATTCTTTTGCTACAGCTACAGAGCGAGTTAATTTTTACATTATGGCAGGACGCACTTATGATTTAAATTCAGACTTAAAGTTTAAGCCATCAACATTAGTTAAGTTTGTAGATGGAGCACCATTACAAGTGGATTTGTCAGCTAATTTTTTAATAAAAGAGAAGTTAACATTAGGTGCTGCCTACCGTTGGAGTGCAGCATTAAGTGCTATGGCAGGATTTCAGGTTTCTGATCAGATAATGTTGGGAGTTGCTTATGATCGTGAGACAACAGAATTAAAACAGTATAATGATGGTTCTTATGAGGTGTTTTTAAGATTCGAATTATTTAAAAGAAATAACCGTATGATCTCTCCAAGATTCTTCTAATTCAAAAAAATAATTAACATGAAAAAAATAATTACAATAGGTATTAGCTTATTTTTTCTTTCAATAAATGTTTTATTAGCCCAAGAGAAAAAGGCAGAAAAAGAAGGTAATAAAGAATTTGAAAATCTTGCATTTATAGAAGCTAGAGACTCTTATTTAAAAGCAGCTAATAATGGTTACAAATCCGATGAGTTATTAAAAAAATTAGGAGATTCTTATTATTTTAATGCCGACTATAAAAATGCTTCAAAGTGGTATGGTCAGTTATTTTACTCAGCAGATAGCATTCAGCCGGAATACATGTATCGCTATGCATTATCGTTAAAGAGTGATAAGCGTTATTTAGCTTCAGATGAAGTAATGGAAATGTTTTATGCAAGTAAAGGAGAAGACTATCGAGCTAATTTGTTTATAAACGAAAGAAATTATTTAGAGGAAATAGAGATGCAATCTGGTAGGTTTGAGATAATTAATGTGCCATTTAACTCTGCATTGTCAGACTTTGCACCTTCTTATTACCAAGGAAGTTTAATTTACTCATCAAACAGAGAAGAACGCGGAGCAACAAAACGTGTTCACGATTGGAATGAACAACCATTTTTGGAGCTTTATAAACTAAATAGTACAGAGGTTTTAAAGCCCACTAGTTCAAAGTTTAGTAGTAAAATTAATTCAATTTATCACGAGTCTACCGCTATCTTCACAAAAGATGCATTAACCATGTATTTTACTAGAAATAATTATACAAATGAAGATTATAAGCAGGATGATCAAGGCACAAACCGATTAAAGTTATACAGAGCAACACGAATAGACAGAGGTAGCACAGAATGGGATGTAGTTGAGTTACCGTTTAATAGTGATCAATACTCAGTAGCACATCCAGCACTTAGCCCTGATGAGAAGACCTTGTATTTTGCAAGTGACATGCCAGGAACAAAAGGATTGTCAGATTTATACAAAGTAGCTATAAAAGACAGTGTATTTGGACCAATAGAAAGTTTAGGTGATATTATAAATACAGAAGGAAGAGAAACTTTCCCTTTTGTAAGTGAGGATAATAAATTATACTTCTCTTCAGATGGACATGTAGGACTAGGCGGATTAGATGTTTTTGTATCAGAATTTAATGAAGATGAAACATTAGGAGACGTATTTAATTTAGGACGTCCAATAAATGGAACCGAAGATGATTTTACATTTATAATGGACAGTAAAACAGGTTTAGGTTATTTTGCTTCAAATAGAGAAGGTGGAGTTGGAGATGATGATATCTATAGTTTTAAGATGTACAAACCATTAATAAGTCGTTGTCAACAAGCCATAACAGGCGTAGTGTTAGAAAAAAACAATGAGCTACCAATAGCAGAAGCAACTGTATATTTATTAGATGAAGAAAATAAAGTTATTGAAGAAAAATTATCAGGACCAGATGGTAGTTTTGAGTTTGATTTGGATTGTAGTCAAATTTATTCAATACGATCAACTAAAGCAAGTTATTTACCTGCAGAGAAGGTATTTAATACTCCAAGTAGAACAGGTAAAGTAGAGAGAACATTACAAATGCGTCCATCCGAAGATATACCAGCTCCATTAGGAACAGATATTGCTCCTTTATTAGGAATAAATATTATTTACTTTGATTTAGATAAGTCATTTATCCGAAAAGATGCAGAGGTTGAGTTAAGAAAAGTAATAGACTTTATGAATGTGTATTCAAAAGTTAACATAGATGTACGTTCACATACAGATAGTCGTAATACTAGTGCTTACAATATAGATTTGTCAAACAGACGTGCAAAAGCAACAATAGACTATTTAGTAAATGTAGGAGGTATTAATAGGTCAAGATTAACAGGTGAAGGCTATGGAGAAACACAATTACGAAACAGATGTAGTGATGGTGTAAAGTGTAGTGAGTCAGAACACCAATTAAACAGACGTAGTGAATTTATAATAGTCAAATAATTATGAAGTTTTAAATAAAAAAAGCCTTCCAAATTTGGAAGGCTTTTTTTATACTTTAAGCTAATGTTTAATTTTTAGTTTCGTTAGATTCTACAGGTTGCGACAATGCATTTTTAGCTATTAAAGCCATGTTAAATTGAGGTTCTATAGCTAACGCTTTATCTAAAATTAAAACTGCAGCAGCTTTATTAGTTTCTTTGTTTTCGTTAAATTTAATTAAAGCTTCTACATAATATAAAGCTGCTTTTAAAGGTACTTTGTAAGGTTGTTGTGTTTCATAAAAAGTTTTTCCTTGATTATCATTAACTGTTTTTAATCCTAAATCAACATATTTTTTTGCTTCTGTAAGATTTATTAGATTTAAGTTTATTTCAGCTATTTCGTAAGCCACTTGAGCATTTTGGTATTTATCATGAAGTGCAACATAAAATGGAAGCGCAGCTTTTAGGTTACCAATAGTTTTTAATGCAACAGCTTTTACCTCTAAGGCAATATCAGAGTCGTTAGTTTTTTGTTCTATACCAATAGTATTAAGTGCTTGTGTAAACTTTCCATCATTAAGATAAATATAAGCTAAGGTATCTTTTCTTGCTTCAGATGGCTTTAAAACATTTAAATGTGTCAATGCATTAATAATCCCTTGAACGTCACCTTGCGCTTTCATTTGTTTATAATAGGCTTCGTAGTGAGAAGACAAAGCATCGTTATTTTGTGCTATTGCATTAAAGCTAATACTTAAAACAAGTATGTAAAATATGTTTTTCATTTTTATAATTTTAATTGAATCAAAATTATAAAAATATTTTGGTGTAAAATCTTAAAACATTAATAATTAATTATTTACTGAAACAGTAGTTTTTCTAGTTTCAAAAACGTTTTTAAAATCATGATTTTAAAATAATATTTACACATTTATTTGTGGTTTAAAGAGAGTTGTTATTTATCAAAACATGATAATTTTAATTAAAGATAAGTATCTTGTTAATACTGATGTTATTAGTTTTTTTAGGATAACTAATTAAAAATCAGTAACTTTAAAATGGATAAAACAAACAACTATGGGAATTAAAAGTTTTGAAGGATCAAGAAAAGGACAACAACAAGTGGTAAATAATCAATCTTTAAAAGTCAGTGATTATATGACTAAAGATTTAATTACCTTTAAAACCACGCAAAGTGTAGAAGAGGTTATTGATACTTTAATTAAACATAAAATTTCAGGTGGACCAGTTGTTAATGATAATTATGAGTTGATAGGTATTATATCCGAAGGCGATTGTATTAAGCAAATTAGCGAAAGTAGATATTATAATATGCCATCAGATAATAATAGTGTAGAAAAACACATGGTTAAAAATGTTGAAACTATTGATGGTAATCTTGATGTATTTGATGCAGCCAAAAAGTTTTTAGACTCTAAACGTAGACGATTTCCAATAGTTAAAGACGGAAAATTAGTGGGGCAAATCAGTCAAAAAGATATCCTTAAAGCAGCTATGCAATTAAAAGGTCATAACTGGAAATAATATTAAACACGTCCATGTTTAGGTCTTAATGCATCTGGACTATCTGTAATTATAATTTTGTTTTTGTCTTTAGATGTCAACGACGCAATACTGCTATAGTTGTAACCAGCAACAGGGTTTTCAAGTTTACTCCACTTAACTAGTCCAGCAACCGTTATACGTTCACCAACCTCTACAATAGCTTCTGTATAACGCAGTGATTTATTCATACCAAAAATGCCTTCTGTTTTAATATTGTAAGATTCTAAAAGGGATCTAAATTTAGGTGAAGGATCATTAAAAGTACCACTATTAGCTTTGTTATCTATTACTAAGTAATCTTTATAGCTAGTAGGAAAAACAATTAGACGTTCACTTGATTGCTCGATAAAAAAATCTTGAATTTTAATCTCATTAACAACCGTTTTCCAATGTGAATTTTTTCCATTGTTTACTTTTTTCTGGATAGTAATTTTATAAAATACACACTTACGTTTGCTTAGTGGTGCAATTAAAGGCGCATCAATATTTAAAGCTGTACCTTCAATTTTAGCAAATTTGTTGTTTTGTAAACTTCCTATTTTGCTAAATGGCAATGCTTTTAATCGTCTTAAAATAATAGCTTTAGGATTAAAAAAGTAGATTAAAATGCCAATAGTTATGACAATACAAAGTATTACAATTATAATCATAGGTGGTTTCATAAAACTAAATTAATTTAAGGGTGTTAAAATATAAGTCTAACAACTTTAAAATACGTTACATGTTTTGCTGTCCTGTTTGTAAAGCATATAAGGCAAAAGAAGCTAACCAATGGGCTCCAGCATACTCACCAGAATCCATTTTAGAATAACTTGCATTAAAATGAGTATTAGCCAATGTCAACATTTTTTTGTTATTTAATGTTTGCCCTATTTGGTTTAAACACCAAGCGCGACTAAAATTTAAACCATCCAAATGTGCCATTTTCCCATCTGTTTTATCAACAACTTCAACAGTACTTATATAGTTTGATGGTTGATCCCTAAAACCAGGCAAAAATTGGTCTAACCATGTAATATAGTCTGTTTTTGGTAGCACCTTAGCCATTAAAGAAGCTTCTTGTAAACAAGGTGATAAAAAGTCAAAACCACCAGGTTCCCAAGTAATAGGGCAACCCTTATCTTTTAAGTAAAATAATTTAGCCTGTTTAATTATAACTTGCTTCAATTTAGGGCTATATTTTTTAGCATAATCCAACACAAAACTCATCCCAAAAGCAGTATTTGGATGTTCACCAACACGAATAGGGTAATTTAATTTATTAAAAAATTCAATGCATTTTTCTTCAATAAGTTGTGTTAATGGTTCTAGATTTTTGGCTAGAGTAGTACCTTCAGTAGTATTCCAATCTTTAAGACTTTCAGATAATTTAAGTAACCAAGCCCAACCGTAAGTACGTTCAAAAGTTTTGTTGTACTGATCATCAAAATATTCAATTTCTTTTAAAATATTAGACTCGGTAATACTTGTTTTAAGTTTTTTTAAAACGTCCTCGCGATGCTTAAACTCTGGAAACGATTTTAAAATATTTACCAAAGTCCAATGACCATGTACAGAGCTGTGCCAATCAAAGCAACCATAAAAAGCAGGATGTAACGCTTGAGGTGTTTTTAAATAACTACCATCACCAAGTACCTGATTAAGTTTGTTAGGATACTCTTGATCCACACAATTGTATGCAAAAGTGTATAAATAATTCGCTTTTTTTCCGTCAAGCGGAATAGGAGCCACTTGGATTGCAATGGTATCTTTTTTTACCGAAGCTTTGCCACTAGACTTGGTGTTTTTTGTACAACCCAAACTTAAGCCTATTAGTAGTAAATAAAAATATTTCATAATATTATTGTCGTTTTACAAGTGCATAAAAATCGTTATCCAAAGGTAAATATCCTTGGTCGTAAACAAAGTAATATATTGTACCAGCTTTTGTAGTGTAAATGCTTGTAAAATAATTAAAATCAAAACCTTTGGACTCTAATTTAGTCTTAGTTGTTTTGGTTTTTTGTTCAGGATTTAGACTTTCTAAAATTCGCCAATTTTTACGTAAGCGGTTATTAATATTTCTAATTAAGTTTTTTCCGTCTTTATTAACTTTATTGTTAAAGCTGTTGCGACAACCATCACTACAAAACTTTTTATCTATTCGACCAACTATTTTGTCTCCACATTCAGGACAAGTTTTATTCATAAATTAGGGTTTTTTAAGGCGTACCAACGTAAGTTTAATTGTTCTTGTTTAAAATAAAAGTCTTCAATATAATTTAAACCTATTTTTAAAAGCGCGTTATGTGACGCTTGATTGTTAACTTCAGTAGTTGCAAAAATTTCAGATAATTTCATAGTGTTAAAAGCATAATCTAGACTAGCTTTTCCAGACTCTGTAGCATAACCTTTGTTCCAAAAGCGCTCAATTAATCTGTAGCCAATGTCATAATACCTGGTAAAACCATTCATGTTATATTCTGTATTTAATCGTATGCCAGACCAACCTACAAAGTCTCCAGAAGCTTTTTCTATAACAGCAAATCTTCCAATACCCCGATTTTGATATTGTTGTAAAACACTATCTAAAATTATTTTAGATTCTGCTTTTGTTTTAATAGGTTTATTACCTAAATATTTGTGGACATTTGGGTTAGAATCTAACTCAAACATACCTTCTAAATCACTACTTCTAAGTTCGCGAAGCAGTAATCTTTCAGTTTCAATATTAATATTCATGTTTACTTTTTGTAGTTAAATTTAATCTCTTCAGTATTTCCGTTATCCTCTACAACTACATAAATATTGATTTCAGAATCACTTATTTTTTCAAAAGTAAACTGATCAAAATACACTCTGTTATCTTCAATTTTGACCAATTTAGCATCAACAGTTTCGTCCTTTTCTTCCCAACCCTTAAAATCATTACCAAAATGTTTTAACTGAAAAATTAATGTGTTATCTACTTCTCTTATTCCACCAAGTTCATAAAAAACAACTTTTCCATTACTAACTAATTTAAAACTAAACATCATAGAGTCACCAAGTGGTGGACTCCAGATTTCTTCTGTAATTCCGCCAAAAGCTTCACCTTTCCAGTGACCTTGGATCCAAGAAACTTGTGATAAATTGGCTTTAGGTGAAGATATAGTCTCATCAAATTTTATAGTATTACTCTGTGCAAAGCTTGTTAAATAAATAACTAATGCTAATAGTGTAAGTAATTGTTTCATAACACGCTGGTTTAAGTTTTAAAGATACACTATTTCCGTTTACAAACGACAACAAACGTTTACAATCGACATTAAATGCGTAACAACCGACTAAAAGTTGGTTAATAAATCATCTTTGCAGTGTTGAATAGAACTAATGACATTCAATAATATAAAAAACTTATCTTATGAATACGTTAAGAAACAAAGTACAATTAATTGGAAATCTAGGACAAGATCCAGAAATTATTAATCTAGAATCTGGTAAAAAATTAGCACGATTTACATTAGCTACAAACGAAAGTTATAAAAACTCTAAAGGCGAAAAAATTACAGATACACAATGGCATCAAGTTGTAGCTTGGGGAAAAACTGCTGATATTATTGAAAAGTATGTTTTAAAAGGAAAGGAAATTGCTGTAGAAGGAAAGCTTACGACTAGAACTTGGGAAGATAAAGATGGTATGAAGCGTTATACAACCGAAGTGGTTTGCAATGAGTTGTTAATGCTTGGAAAGTAGACAGTACTTTATAAAAAGAAAAAGGCTCGCAAATAATTGCGAGCCTTTTTTGTGTAAAAAAATTGTAATTAATCAACCGCATCTTCAACATCATCTGCAGCGCTCTCTACAGCGTCTTCTACTTTTTCTCCTGTGGTTTCTTCTCTACATCCTGTTAACGTAATTGCTAAACAGAACATAATAATACCTGTATATGCTATTTTTCTCATGGTTTTTTGGTTTTAAGATTTGTCTTTAATTTTAATTTCGTCGTCGGTAATTTTAACTTTTTTAGTTTCGGTTTCCAACTTTACTTTATCGTCTTTAACTTGTATTTTTGCACCATCATCTTTCATGTCTTGTATAACTTCTTTTTTGTTGTTATCTTCTCTACAAGCAATAAAAGTAGTGGTTAAAACGGTTAAGGCTAAAACTGTAAATATTATCTTTTTCATAGTAATTTTTATTAAGTTTTAGATTAGCCTATAATGTCTTCTAGTCTTTTAACAGTGTTTAGAGCTGATTTTACAGTGGTTAATTGTGATTGTACGATAGTCTGAATTTCTGTATCAGTATTAAAATTTTTTAATTGGTCTTCATATTCTTTAATACTAGCTTTTTCACCTCTAATGCATTCTTCCATTAAAGCTTCATCTGTATCTGCAGATAATGTAGATTTAATATTAATCCAACCTCTGTGTAAATCTCCTTTGATTGTTCCAGATGCTTTAGGCTCTGCGTTATGTTTTCTAATTTGATAATCTAGTTCTGTAGCAAAAGTGTTACGTTGTAATGCTTTTTGTTGTAACCAGTTTTTTAATGGTTCGTTATCTGTTTTGGTCATAACTTGTTTATAACCTGCTTCTGCATCGTAATTTTTTTGTAATAAATCTTGTAATGAACTTACTACTTCTTGGTTTGATTGTGTCGTTTTCATAGTGTGTTTTTTAGTGGTTTGTAATTGTTTTTTTTAGAATCTGTAACGTATACCTAATGCAATGTCAAAATCGACATCGTCACTGTAATCGTCATCAAATCCAATTTCTGGTCTAAAATCTAGAGACAGTTGCAAAGGGATATCAAAATTATATTCGATACCAATATCACCTGCAAGTAAAGCAAATGTTCCGTCAACTTCATTGGCATCATAAGATCCAAATCCTGCTCCAGCACCAACGTACCAGTTAAAATTATTGTCAATTGGCATAACCCATTGGTAAAGTCCCACGATTTTAACTACGTCAAAATTATTTGAGTCTCTCCAGCCTAGATCAAACTCTAGTCTATTGTTATCGTTAAGATGTCTTTGGTAAGATATTTCGGCTCCAAGTCCATCATTATCACCTAATCTTAATCCTAGTGCATTTTTTGAAATGTCTTGTGCATTTACGCTAAATGCTGTAATGGTAATAGCTACAATTGATAATATTAATCTTTTCATGTTGGGTTTTAGTTTGTTTATTTTGTTTATTTTGTTTTTGTTGATGTTATGAGTCTAAATAATTAGACGCCTTTTCCTCCAATTAATCTTAATAATATTGCAATTACTGCAATGACTAATAATATGTGTATTAATCCACTTGCGCTGTAGACAAAAAATCCTAATGCCCAACCTATTACAAGTATTACTGCTATAATATAAAGTAGTCCTCTCATGGTGTTTTGTTTTTTATTGGTTAATAATTATTTGGTTGTTTTAAATGATTCGATAATCTTAGATTTTGGTACTTCTATATTACCCATAAGTTTTACCATTTGTTTTGCTTGGTTTAATGTTTTTGATACTCCTGTAGCATAACCACGATCTGTAACAACTCCCCAAGTATAAATACGCTCTCTTCCTTTGGCGTTACTTAAGTTTATGTTTGAAATCTTTTTCTCAATAATTTGAGACGATTTAGTTACCATTGCTATTTGTTGGTTAGCTTCAGATAAATTATCTGCTGTACCAGTAAATACTCCTGATGTTGTTTTTACTGTCCATTGGTAAACTTGTTGTTTCACTTTGTTGTCAATAACCTCTGTTGGGTTGCTGTCAAAAAGTTGACTGTCTATGATGTCAAGTTCTGCTGCACTTGATAATGTTATAGTTGTTGCAAATAGTAAGGTGAATATAGTTTTCATAATATGTTTTTTTTTAACTGTTAGTATTCAGGTTATTTAATATGTTATCAGCTTTATTCAAGCTTTTATTGATTTTAGAGTCTGTTTCTGACAAAATGTTTTGAAAGTCTTTGCTATTAGTTGTTTTTGACAGTTTTTCTAGCAAATACAATTGATTATCAATTTTAGCTCTAAGCTTTTTTAATGTTTGTATTTTGTAATTCAAATTATCATGATCAATGGTTTGTTGCATTGTAACCTCAGTATAATTTGGTATTGAAATTAGTTTATCACTTGCAACTTCGCTAAATTCTTTTGCAATGTTAATGTGAGTCTTTTCAATGGTTTTAACTAAGTCTGCAATACTATCTTTTGTAATTATTTGTTGTAAGGTTTTACTAAGTTTAATAACTTCATGATTATCTTTAGATAGCATTAATAAAAGCTTAGCTTCGTTTTTATTATTTGTTATTGATTTATTTTTTTGTTCTTGCTCTTGCTTTTCTTTATCCTTATTTTTAATTAATTCGTCACAAGAATTAAAACTTAAACTTATTGTTGTAATTACTAACAAGATTAAAATTGTAAATCTTCTAGTTTTTAAATATTTCATTGTAAATAATTTCATGTTACAAAGATGCAACCGTTATTAAATTTTTGTGTTACATCATTTTTTGTATTGTTTATAGAATTTTCATACTTGTTTTAGTTTCTATTTAAATACAATGCAAAGTTGCGACATAACTACAGGTTTTGTGTTACATCATTTTTTTGTTTAGTTATATGATTTCTACTTAAGGAAAGTTTTTTGTATAAAAAAAACCTTACGATAGTAAGGTTTTAGAAGTGTATTTGTATTTATTTAATCTATTGGTAAGTAAATTATAAAGGTTGCACCTATACTAGGTTTGCCTTTAGCAATTATATGTCCTTTATGATTTTCTATTATTTTTTTACATATAGATAATCCAATACCTGTTCCTGAATACTCGTCCTTGTTATGTAACCTGCTAAATAAAACAAATATTTGATCTGCGTACTCGTTATCAAATCCAATTCCATTATCTGTAAAAGTTATTTTATGATAAAAAGGTTTGGTTGGTTTTGTAATTTGAGGATCATTATCTGCTTCTATTACTTGATGTGTAATATTAATTACAGGAGATCTTTTTTCTGATTTATATTTTATTGCATTACCAAGAAGGTTGACAAATAACTGCTGTATTTGAAATGGTATTACTGTCATGGAAGGAAATGCGTCTGAAGTAATAACTGCATCTTCGGCTGAAATAACTTCAGCTAAATCTTGTTTTGCTGCTTCTAATAGTAAGTTTATATTAGACTCTTCAAATACCTTGTCTGCTTTATTGGACCTTGAAAATTGAAGTAAATCATCAATTAATAATCGCATTCTAGTAGCTGCATTTTGTATACGGTCAATGTATCTTGTGCCACGATCTGATAATTTTTCAGCTTCTTCATCTTCAAGTCTAGATAAAAAAGTTTGAATTTTTCTTAATGGTTCTTGTAAATCATGACTAGCAACATAGTTAAAGGATGACAATTCTTGATTGTTTCTTTCTAACTCAAGGTTACGTTCTTCTAATGCTCTAAAACTTATAATTTCGTCTGTAATATCTGCTGTTGTACCAAGTAAAACGGTTTCTTCTTCATCATTTATTATAGATTTACCGTAGGCTTTAAGGTGTTTGATATTTCCGTTTTTATGTACTACACGATAATATATATAGGGAAGTTCGACATTTTTTTTCATGTTTTCTACCTGTTGACTTAACTGTTCTACATCTTCTGGATGTACATATTGCATAAAATTTTGGATGGTAGGCTCAAAAGATTGTGGTTGTTCACCTAATAATCTATATAAGTTGTCAGAAAATGTAAATACGTCATTATTTTGATCCCAAGTCCAACTACCATGTTTACTTACTATTTCTGATTGATTAGTCGATTCTTTAAAAATTTCTAGTTCTTCGTTAGCAATTTTAAGACGTTTAATGTTTTTGTAAATGCTATTATAAGCTAAATATATTAATATTAACGAACAAAGTAATAATGAAAACAATAGTAATGGTGTTGCCATAAGGTCGCTTCTGTACTCATCACTACGTTTATTAAGTAAGTTGTTTTGTAATTTTATAACACCTTTAATTTGGTCTCTAATACTATCCATTAAAGTTTTACCATTCCTAAAATTAGATTTAAAGTTAGGGTCTTCAATGTCCTTTTTTGGTAAAGATCTGTAGGATGTTTTAAAAGCTATAAGTCGTTTATTAATTAATGTATTAACATCAATTAATTTAGATTTTAATTGAGGTGTATTTTTTGTTAATACCTTAAGTTCTGCAAAACTATTATTAATGCGGTTTCTTGCAGAAAGGTATGGCTCTAAAAACACAGAGTCGTTAGTTATGATATAACCACGTTGTCCGGTTTCGGCATCTTTTAGGTAAGATAAAATCTGTTCTAGTTCTACATTGACTTTGTAAGTGTGAGTGATCATCTCTGATGATTTTGTAACCTCAGTAACACTTCTGTAAGTTAGCGCACCTACAACTAATATTACTAGTGCACTTATGTACAACATAGCTCTTAAAAAAGAGATATTATTTGATAGTGTTTTTATCATAGGTTAAAGACGTAGCAAAAAGTTATCTTTATTCATGTTATTAGTGTGATATTGCCAGTTGATAGTGACTACTTCAGACAATACTTTTTTTAATTTTTTAAAGCTACTTGGTTTTTTTATGTAGATGTTAGCACCTTGTACAAAGGTGTTTTCAATATCTTCTTCTGACGCTGAGGTTGAGTATATTGCAATTGCTATATCTTTAAACTTAGGATCTTGCTTGATTTCTTGAAGACATTCTAAACCAGATTTTCTTGGCATGTTTAAATCTAAAAATAACACATTTGGTAGCGTTGCTTCAGTGCTGTTAAGGTAATCCATTAAGTACACACCATCATTAAAGGTTTGTACTTTTGTAGTCATTTTTAAATCCTCAAAAGCATCAGTAAAAAACATTCTGTCATCCTCATCATCATCTGCTAATATTATATTAATATAGTCTTCTTGCATACTATTAATTATTTTGTTGGTTTAAATCTCTTCGTTTTGCAATAATACGCTGAAAAGCTGTTGGTGTTATACCTGTGGTATTTTTAAACTGCGTGCTTAAGTGTGCTACGCTAGAGTAGTTAAGTTTAAAAGCTATTTCTGTTAAACTTAAATCTTGTTTGATAACTAGTTGTTTAGCGTATTCTATTTTTTGAATAATGATAAAGTTTTCTATGGAAGTATAAGTGACTTCAGAAAATAAATTAGATAAATATCCATAACTGTGTCCTAAAGCTTCAGATAAATATACAGAGCTTTTTACGTTTACAACTGTATCTTCATTAAAAACCATATCTGTAATAGTGTCTTTAATTTTTTGAACTAAAATGCTTTTTTGATTTTCAACAATTTCAATGTTAAATGTATCTAGTTCATTTTGTAAATCTTGTTGTTTTTCAGGAGTGATTTTTTCTAGTACTTCAATTTCTCCAAAACCTACATTTTTGTACTTAATATTATTGTTATTAAGTACTTGTTCTAAAACGGTTTGGCAAATGGCATTAAAATCAAATTTAAAAAATAATGTCATAATTAATCTTTAGTTGCAAAATAAAGATAATACTTAAGTATTAACTAATTAATTAAGATTACTTTTTAGTAATAATATCAATAATTTTTACTGTATTAGCAATTGTGTATTTTGTTAAATCTTTGTGTGCTGTTTGGTCCAAAATATAAATGTTTGAAGGGCTATTTATACTTACATTTTTGGTTTTGTTATTTATTTTAAAATGTGGCACTTTGACTTTAATGTCAAAGTAGCTATCACCAATTTTTAAATCTGTACTGTTATTATAAGCAGTATTTTGACTATTAATACTATTGTCGCTAATAGGTTTTAGTTTACTTACAATTTGTACATCATTATTTGTAGACATTATTATTAAAGGCGTCACACAAATTAAGGTAATTAGAAGTAATATTTTATTAGGTTTCATAGTATTGGTTTTAAATATAAACACATCTTTACTAACTAAATTAATAACCAACCAAAGTCATAGCTTTCAAGATGTGTTTGTATTGTTAAATAGTATGTTGCAAAATTAATGTAGCAGCTTGTGTGTCATGTTACATAATTTTGGAATGATGTTATATTATTTTATTTTCTTCTAGTTTTTAAAAACTGTAGAAGTATTACCTTTGAAGCCTGAGTATAGTCTTGTTTGCTCTTTGTTATTATGAAAAACGATTTAGATTTTTATAAAAATATTTATAAGAATAGGTTGCCATTAACCGAACTTTTAAAAGATGAAAGCCTATTTTCTAGTGTTCCTAAAAATTGGACAATTGTAATTACAGACATCCAAAATAGTACAGATGCAGTTGCAAAAGGGTTTCATAATAATGTAAATTTGTGTGCTACAGGTAGTATTATTACGGTTTTAAATACATTAAAGTCTATTGATAAATCTATTGAAATACCTTATTTTTTTGGAGGTGATGGTTCTACATTTATTATGCCTGATACTCTTGTTAAACCAATCATAAGTGCACTAAATAACTACAGTACACATATTGCTAAAACATTAAAACTTAATTTACGTGTTGGTTTTATTAAAGTAGAACAAGTGTACAATAACAATATAACTTTAAGAATAACTAAATTAAGACACAATAAATACCTAACAACACCAGTAATTTTAGGTAACGGAATTAAGTATGCAGAGCGTTTTATTAAAAATAGTTTTGAAGTAATACCTAATATAAAGGACCAAAATATAAAGCTTAATTTAGAAGGTATGGAATGTCGTTGGGACGAAATCCTACCAGATGAATCCTCTAAAAAAGTGATATGCTTATTGGTAAATTGCGATGATGAAAATAAGCAAGCTGAAATTTTTGGTACAATAATGAATGAGATTAACTACATTTTTGGTGACTTAGACAATCGAAATCCAATTTCAGCTTTAAAACTTAAATTAAATACCTCTCTTGATAAAATTAGAAAAGAGATGCGCGTTAAGTTAGGTAAACATCAAAACAATTACTTAATAAATAATTGGCTAATTACCATTTTTGGAAAATATTATTTTAAGTTTTTTAAAGCAGGTAAAGCGTATGTATATAAAGTTAGTCAATTATCTGACACTATTATGTTGGATGGATCCATTAACACTGTTATTTCTGGAACTGAAAAACAAATTAATAGATTACAAATCCTTTTGGATGATTTAGAGTCTAATAAAAAAATAATTTACGGATTGCATACAACACATGCGTCTATTATGTCATGTTATATTCAAGATAGAAAAGAAAAACATATCCATTTTGTAGACGGTACAGAAGGAGGTTATACAAGTGCTGCTATTTTTGTAAAACAAAAAATTAAAGACCTAGCTAATCTTTAATTGCGAGAAGTAAAAGGCTTGTTTAGTTTGTAGTAAATTATCCTTAAGTGTATTTAATAATTGGTATGAAGGCTTAGATAAAATACCAGATTTAATTTCTTTATTAACTTCGTTTAAAAAGTAGTTATTAAGTGTCATGCACTCTTTTAAAATTAGTTGACTCTGATTTTTATATAACTGACGTTTTAATCCAAACCACAATAATTTAATCTTAATAACCCAGTTTTTGCGCTGTTTTGGCCTAATACTTAAGGTTTTTAAAATGTTTAATGATTTGACTTTAAATGCTACAGTGTAATTTAGTTTATCGTCAATCCAAGTTTTTAAGTCTTCATCTTTAGTTTGTGATTTTAAATACTGAAATGCTAATTCAATATCATTACTAACCATAAATAAATTTTGGATTGCAGTACTACCTACTTCATATTTAATCAAGTCATTCATAACATTAGTTTTTAAAAAACAAAGTTATGGAAATAGCGTGCCTGTAATTTTATACGATTTTAGGTAACTGTTATATAATTTACTTTTTCTTTATAATTAAATACACAGGAAAATGATCGCTATATAGTATTTGATCAAATAAATTCCATTCAAAATTATGGCTAGTTGTGCCACGATCTATGGATAATAATGTTTCCATTGGATTGTATAACCCTTGATTATCCACTAATTGTTTAATACTTTTACTAGCAGCATCATCATTAAAATTTTAACTGTGTCCAGTTAATTTTAAGAAGTTGAAAAATTTAATAGCATTAGTTTTATTACAGGCACAATTATGTAACTTTATCGTATAATTTTATGCTATCATGAAACATTTAAAAATTTTATTTGTCACTTCTTTTTTATTGATGAGCAATCTTAATGCTCAAAATGTATCAATTACTTATAATGTGACAACAAATGCTAATGACGAGATTCTTTCTCTTTCATCAGAATATAACCTATACATTAAGGGAACTAAATCTGCTTACTATAGTAATAATGATGATTCAAAGCCATACCAAGATCAATCATTCATTGTAAATACAAATAAAATAGGTGAATTTAAAGAGGTAAACTCAGCAGACAATCACACAGCATATTTAATTCAAGATTTATTCTATAAAGATTATAAAGAGAATACCCTTATCTATAATGAGTTAATAGGAACCAAAAAAGTAATTATAAAAGAGAATATTAACCTTATAGATTGGACCATACATTCTGACTCAAAAAAGAAATTTTTAGAGTATGAGTGCATTAAGGCAACAGGAACATTTAGAGGTAGGGAGTATGAAGCATATTTTACACCAGAATTAACACTACGTGGTGGACCTTGGAAATTTGACGGATTACCAGGAATAATACTTGCAGTAAACAGTATAGATGGATATTATAATATAGAGCCTATTAAGATTGCTAAAAATAGCTCTGATAATAGTGACATATCAAATGTTTATAATAATGAAAAACTTATCAGTTGGGATACTTATAAAAGTGATTTTAAGAAATGGATGATTAAACAGCTGAAGAAATTAAAGTCTAAATCGCAAGATGGAGAAGCTGGTTCTGTTGAAATTACAGATAGAATTGAAGATCTAGGGATAGGTAAGTTGTCTTTTTAATGGCATCAAAAAATAACAAGATACTTTTAATTGTTTTTTTTCTTATTAAGGTTTCAACTTTAAGTAGTCAGACTTTGAAGGGTACTATCACAGATAAAAATAATACACCTATAAATGTTGCAAATATTCTTATAAAGAAAGATTCTTTAAATATCTCTGAATATATATTACCTTCTGATGGTTTGTATGAAATTAGTTTGAATAAAGACTATCTTGATAAGATTATAATAGAAGTAGATGCTTATGGTTATAAAAAACAACAGAAAACAATTACTAATCCTGAAAAGACTAAAAGTTATACTTTAAATTTTAAATTAGAAGATTATCAAGAAAGTTTAGAAGAGGTGGTTATCACAGCTCCAAGAAAAGCTGTAGTCATTAAAAAGGACACTGTTACTTATAATCTAAAATCTTACCTAACAGGAGAGGAGGTAAAGGTACAGGACATATTAAAAAAATTACCAGGAATCACGATAAATGAAGATTCTGGAGCAATTAAGTTTAAAGGTAAAACCATAGAGGCTCTTTTATTAGGAGGTGATGACTTATTTGGGCACAATTATGTGTTAGGGTCAAAAAATATTAATGCTGGAGTAATAGCTCAAGTACAAGCTATCGAAAATTATTCTGAAAATGCCCTACTCAAAGGTATTGAAGATGGAGAGAAAGTTGCGATTAATTTAGAATTAAAAAAAGGAAGATTTGACTTTTCTGGAAATATCGATACAGGATTAGGAGTTTTTGAAGATTTAGATTTAGCTCATTTTACAAGTGCTACGTTGCTAGGTGTTACTAAAGGTTATAAATCTTTTGCAAATGTAGCGTCTAATAATCTCGGAACAAATAATTCTCCTTTTGATCATTTTAGTTCTAAAAAAAACACAGAACAATTAAAAGAAGTAGATTATTTTACAGAAAAAGTAATACCTACCACTCGGTTTTCTAATTTTTTAAGTGATAATCGTGTAAATATTAATAACCAGTTATTTGGAAACTATAATGCCATTTTTAAATTAAATAAAAAGATAGATTTAAAAACAAATCTATTTTATTTAAAAGATCATTTAAAAAATGATCAATTTATAGAGAACAAATATAATTTTGAAAATGAAATTTTTACCACTGTAGATGACATCTCTTATTCTAATCAGCCAAGGCAGTTTAGAGGTGATTTAGAATTAAAATTCAAAACCTCCAACACCTCATTATTAACCTATAATTTTAGAGCTCGCCAAGAAGATATTACAAGTACTTCAGCTATAAAATCCAATAATAATAATTCTTATGAAACGATCTTAAACTCAGATGATTTTTTCATACTTAATGAATTAAATTATACAAAGCGTCTGTCTGGTAACAAAGCAATTCAAGTCTCATTATACCATTCCAGAAATAAAATAGATCAAATGTATGAAGTCACTCCTTCTTTTTTATCTGAAGGAGATTTTAATTTGCAAAATGTAGGACTTGATAAAAATCGTTTAGGAGGAAAAGCATCTTTTTTAGGTAGTTCAAAAAATGGGAGTAATTACTCCGTTTTTGTCAAAGTTAAAAGCATAGGACATAATCTAAAATCTAAATTGTTAGATGTTGAACAAGGTGATATTAATAATTTAAGTCAAAATGATCTCTATTATTCTAAAAAGAAAATAGAACAAGGAGGCTATTATAATTTTAATTTTAAAAAATTTAGAGTCATTCCAGAATATTCCTTAGGTATTCTACAAAATGATATAGAAACTATAGATCCTTTAAATAATCAGAATAAAACTAATTTAGTACTTAAAAACTCATTAAAATTAAGATATAAAATTAATAGGATAAGTTTTTTACAGAGCTCTGTATCTTACGAGACAGATAATAAAATCGAAAATTATCTTTTTTCAAACAATATTTTAATTAATAACAGAACCTTACTTTCTAATACGCCAAAACTAGATTTACAAGAGACATTAAGTATAGGTTTACTATATTATTTTTACAATTTACAAACGGAAACATCCTTGAATGTCGCTGTTAATTATAACAAGAGTAAAAATAGTTTTTTTGTTAACTCTTTTATAGACCAAAATAGAACCAGTATCAATTATGTTTTTTTACCAGAAAGTCAAGATGATTTAAGCGGAACTATTAATGGTACTCTATTTGTTCCATTTGCAGATACTTTTGTAGAGTTTGATAGTAATGTCTCTATTTTAAATTATAAAAATTTAGTAAACAATTCTTTATTAAGGAATAATGAAAGTAAGATTGCCAGTTTTGGGATAAATTTCAGAACAGCATTTTTAAAAGCTATAAATTTCAGAAACAATTTTAACTTTCAATACTCAGATACAGCATCTAGTGACGGAAGTTTATTTATTAATAGATCCCTTCGTAACTCATTTAGCACATTATTTAAGCCTACAGAAACGGTTTTTTTTAAATTAACATCAGATGTTTTTTTACCCTCTTTGTCAAATAATAATGAGCTTTATAATTTTATAGATTTTTCTTTTAAATATACTCCAAAAGGTAAAAAATATAGTTTTAAATTAGTTTCTAATAATATACTTAATGAGGTTAATTTTGAACAAGTCCAAGTATCTGATTTTGGTACTAATATTCAAAGAACAAATTTGCTTCCTTCTTATACTTTTTTAGCTTTTAGCTATACTTTTTAAATACTATAACTCTAGTAAAGTTCTTGTTTATAGTTAGTCTGTAATATTAGTTTTGTCCAAACTCAAGAAGCTGTCTGGGCATTTTTCACAAACAATAAAGATGTTGTAAAATTTATAACTGTTATATAATTTACTTTTTCTTTAAAATTAAATATACCGGAAAATGATCGCTATAACCACCTTTATAGCGTTTGCCAACGTAAGTCCTGTAAGGTGTGCCTTTATATTTACCATCAGATTGTTTTAAAAAATCAGGATCATAAATATCGGCTTTTACGTATCTAAAAGATTTGCTTCTACTTTTAAAAAAATTAGGAGTGATTAGTATTTGATCAAATAAATTCCATTCAAAATTATGACTAGTTGTCCCACGATCTATGGATAATAATGTTTCCATTGGATTGTATAACCCTTGATTATCCACTAATTGTTCAATACTTTTACTAGCAGGATCATCATTAAAATCACCCATGACAATTACTTTAGCGTCAGGTAAATTATCTTTTAATGTTGCAATTATAGACTGTAAATGTTTAGATGCTGTTAATCGTTTGTGTTCTGTTTCATTATTGCCAGATCGTCTGGATGGCCAATGGTTTACTAAAAAATGAACTGTTTCGCCTAAAAACAAACCACTAACCAATAAAATGTCTCTGGTATAATCAGGCGATCCATCGTCATTAGTAAAATTATAAGTAAACACATCAGAGCTAGTAACAGTAAACTTTTTACTATCATAAATAAAAGCAACATCAATACCACGTTCGTCTTTACTATTGTAGTGTACAAATTGGTAAGGGTATTCTTTTAAATGTTTAGATTTAATTAAATCTTGTATTACAGCTTCGTTTTCTACTTCAGCTAAACCAATAATGGCAGGATGACTATTGGTTTCTTTTCTTCCAATATTAGAGATGGCATAACCAATTTTTCGTAATTTATTGTTGTATCTTTTAATAGTCCAACGTTTTTCGGATGTTGGATTAAAATCTTTATCGCGAGTTAGCTCGTCTTTATAAATATCAAATAAGTTTTCAATATTATAAAAAGCAACCGTTTGTTTGTTCGTTTTAGGTTTTAAGAAGTTAAAATTCAAGACCATTAATTTTTTTGGTGGTTAAAAATAGCAATTTTATTATGGATACAATTATGTAACTTTGTAGTATAATTAATTATATGTTAGAAAAAAAAGATATCGAGCTTGAAAAAGCAGTTTTAATTGGTGTAGTCACAAAAGAGCAAAACGAAGAGCAGTCCAAAGAGTATCTTGACGAGCTTGAGTTTTTAACCTTCACAGCAGGTGGAGAAGTTAAAAAGCGTTTTACTCAAAAAATGGAAATGCCTAATCCCAAAACTTATATTGGGACAGGTAAAATGGAGCAAGTACGACAATACATTGAAGATAACCATATTGGTACAGCTATTTTTGATGACGAGTTATCTTCATCTCAAGAGCGTAACATAAGTAAAATATTAAATGTAAAAGTATTAGATCGTACCAATTTAATTCTAGACATTTTTGCACAACGTGCACAAACCAGTTATGCAAGAACACAAGTAGAGTTAGCGCAATGCGAGTACCTTTTACCAAGACTTAGAGGTATGTGGACACACCTTGAGCGTCAAAAAGGAGGTATTGGTATGCGTGGACCTGGAGAAACCGAAATAGAAACAGATAGACGTATAGTACGTGATAGGATTTCGTTATTAAAAGCTAAAATCAAGACTATAGACAAGCAAATGTCTGTGCAACGTGGTAATCGTGGACAAATGGTACGTGTCGCACTAGTAGGATATACCAACGTAGGTAAATCTACCTTAATGAATACCGTAAGTAAGTCAGAAGTATTTGCCGAAAACAAGTTGTTTGCAACCCTTGACACAACCGTAAGAAAAGTAGTCATCCAAAATCTACCATTTTTATTAACAGATACCGTTGGGTTTATACGTAAACTACCTACACAATTGGTAGATAGTTTTAAAAGTACATTGGACGAGGTTAGAGAGGCAGATCTATTATTGCACGTCGTAGATATTTCTCACCCAAATTTTGAAGATCATATTGAGTCTGTAAACAAAGTATTAGGCGAAATAAATAGTGCAGACAAACCTATAATAATGGTGTTTAATAAAATAGATGCCTATAAAGCCAAACCGTTTGATGACACAGACCTTATAGCAGAACGTTCTGAGGAGCATTACAGCCTAGCAGAATGGAAAAAAACATGGATGAGTCGTGTAGGTAAAGACAATGCTTTATTTATATCAGCATTAAACAAACGTAATTTAGAAGAGTTTAAAAAACGTGTCTATGATGAGGTGAGAGACATACACGTGACGCGTTTTCCGTACAATCACTTTCTATATCCAGATTACGATTATGATAATTTAGGAGAAGAAGAGTAAGATAATTTGGGCGTTACCCTAAAGGGTCAGGCCGTCCGTTATATCTTTTTTGTACAAAATGGAGAGACAAACGATAATAATTAGTGGTTTTTTATTCTGTTTAATTGGAATTTTATTTGGACCATTATTTTATAAAAACATGCAATATGGAGAAATTTTTATTTTGTTAATTATATATCCAATTCCTGCTCTGATTTTAGCAACACTCAACGGTTATTTGCTTTGGATTACGGAATTGAAAACTCAAAATCTGATTTTGAAAATTTGTAGTGGATTTATTCCAATTCTTATTATGGTATTAATCGCATTGGGAAAGGAATCACCAACCCAATTTATTTCAATTTTCGGGATTTTTGGAATTGGAATAACTAATCTACTTTGGATTACTAGAAAACTAACTAAATCTTAAAATGGGCACTCCATTTTAAGATTTGGAATTTTATTATTATTGTGATTTCCTTTTCTCTTACAATCAATTACACTAGTATGTTTAATCAAGGAAATAATGCAGCATAAGTTTTATATACATCAAAAAAGGATGCCACTTCCATCCTTAACGCATAAAAAAAGCACCTTGAAAAAAGGTGCTTTTTTTATAAAATAATGTAAGACTATTAATTAGAATTTATAATTTAAACCTAATAACCAGTATGATTGTAATTTGTTATCTACGTTATCAAAAGTAGGTTCTGCATTAGTAGAAGTAACATCGTACTGACCTAATGCATAATTAAGAGCTTCTTGTTTGTTGCTTCTTAAACCAAAGTCAAAACCAACACCAATCATTTTCCATAAGTTGTAACCAAAACTGTTAATCCAAGTAAAGTTAGATAAATCTCCATCTTCATAAGATTGGAAAGTAGAGAAGTTAGACTTAAAGCTAATTGCACCAATTTGTCTAGTATAATCTGCAACAATTTTAGCACCTAAAGACGATTGGAAAACCGCATCGTTTTTAGCAAACACAAAGTTGTAGTTTAATGGATGTGCAACAACAATTAAGTTTTCAATAGGTGTCCAAGTTAAACCAACACCAACATCTAAATATCCTGGATCATTAAAGTTGTCTAAAATTGTAGTTCTGTATTCAGCTAATCCAGACACTGCTAAATTTTTAGCAATATTTCTTCCGTATAAAGAAGAGATGTTAAATACATCTGTAGTTGCTTCAAAATCCTCACTATCTGTAGGGTCGTTTTTATCATCTAATTTTACCCAACCTAAGTTTACATTTAAACTGTTTCTCCAGAAAAATTTGTCTTCTATTAAATTAGCAAAACCATTAACAGTAAATCCAATAGTACCAGAAGAATTGTCTACAGCAGATTGAGAGTACCAGTTACTAAATTCAGAAATGCTTCCACCAATAGTACCAAAAGCACCTTTTCTCCATCCTGGAAGTGCATCTATTTGAGCTTGTAAAGCATTTGCTTCACCTTGTAAAGCATCAGCTGCTGCTTGTTTTTCTGCTTTTTGAGCTTGTAATTCTTCTTTTGTTTGAGCGTTTAAGGAAACCATTCCCAAAAATAAAGCTCCAATAAATAATACTTTTTTCATAAAATATAAGTCTTTAATAAAACGGTTACAAATATAAGGTTTAGTTACAATTTATCACAAAACTCATTTTGTTTTAAATATCTGTATATCAATACCTTAAGTAGGATATTTAAATTTTATCGTTTATACAATGGAACAAAAGAACAAGCCTCTCCATACATGATATTTTTAGCATATGGTTTTAGCTTGTTTGTTATCATTACATAAGCGTTTATAGGCACTGGCTTGTTACTACAGCCTTTAATTATAACAGGTTTGTCTTGGTAAATTGTAGCATCGATATTGGTAATTATATCTTGGTATATAGCAGTCTCTAAATCCTCTAAAGTTCCAATATGGCACTTTTCGACAAACGGTTCTAAATTCACGGTCAACAACATAAAAGCCCAATCAGGTATAATAGCATCTACACTACAATGTATAGCAACATACTGGTTTTGGTATTGACTCCAGTCATGATTTTTTACATATTCTCTAAAATCTTTCTCTTTTAAAACCAATTCATGAAATAACCAGTCTTTAATATCAAATTGTACACGTGCACCTTTTGGATAATAATCCTCAAGATCTATAGTTATCAGTTTACTATTTGCTACACGATTTATAATCTCTTCAGCCATAATTTAAAAATAAGTAATTATTATTGGTATCCTTCTGCTTGTAGTTTAAATAAGTCAGCATATAATGACTGGTTAGCCATTAATTGGTCGTGTGTGCCCATTTCTAGTACGCGACCTTCATCTAACACCAAAATCTTGTCTGCTTGTCTTACAGTACTAAACCTGTGCGAAATAATAATACTAGTTTTATCTTGTGTTAGTCCTATAAATCTATCAAATACATCACTTTCTGCTTTAGCATCTAATGCAGATGTTGGTTCATCTAATATCATAACCTTAGCATCTTTCATATAGGCTCTAGCTAATGCTACTTTTTGCCACTGTCCACCAGATAATTCTTGTCCTTTTGCAAAGCGCTTACCTAATTGTTGGTCGTATCCTTTTTTAAGTTCTGACACCACTTGATTAGCTAAACTTAATTCGGCAGCATTTTCAATTTTATCTTGATTGTCTATTTGGTCAATGTCACCAATAGCAATATTTTCTCTTACGGTAAATTCGTATTTAAAAAAATCTTGAAAGATCACACCAAAAAACGTTTGGTATTCAGCTTTATTAAACCTGTTAATATTTATTCCGTCTAATAATATTTCACCCGAAGTAGGCTCGTAAAAACGTAATAATAATTTAGTCAATGTTGTTTTTCCTGCTCCATTTTGGCCAACAAATGCTAGTTTTTCTCCAGCTTTTATTTTAAAACTAATCCCTTTTAGTATCTTATTATCAGATTCTGGATAAGAAAATATTACGTTTTTAAATTCAAAACCTTCTGTTATAGTTTTTGGTAATGGCATATCTTCTTTATGTTTTGGTGCAATAGATATGTCAATAAAATCAAAATAGTCTTTTAGGTATAATGCACTTTCTGATATACGTGTAAATTTAGAAAAGAAATCTTGTAGGTTTCTGGTTAACCTATTAAAAGCACCTGATAAAAATGTTAGTTCTCCTAAAGTAATTACTCCAGATATGACGCGATATATAATAAAGACATACGCACCATAATAGCTAAGTGTCCCTAAAACATTAAATACAAAACCTAAAGCAGATCGTTTTATAGCTAGTTTTTTGTTTAGGTCGTAGTATTCTTGGGACAAATTTTTAAAACGATTAACCACAAAATCTGTTAAACCAAACAGTTTAATTTCTTTAGCGGTTTTGTCATTTGCACCTATGTAACGTAAGTAATCCAATTCTCTACGTTCTGCAGTCCAACCTCTTGCTAAAGAGTATTGTTGTTGACTAAACCAAATTTCGTTTATAAATGAAGGTATGATACTTAATACCAAAAGTATGATTAGGTAAGGTTCAAAATACACTAAACCAGCAACAAGGGTTGCAATAGATATTAAGCTTTGCACTTCACCAAGTGCATTGGACATTAAACCAACACGACTTGTAGTTTGTGTTCTGGCACGTTCTAATTTATCATAAAATTCAGAGTCTTCTAATAGGCTAATGTCTATTTGATTGGTTTTTTTTATGATTCTTACAGAGGTGTCAATAGAGTAGGCATCACCTAATAAACTATCTGTTAATTGGATGGCACGATTGACTAAGTCAGACAATACAATTAAACCAAACTCTATAGCAACATACGTCCATAATTGGGTTAAGTCTGTACTCTCTGATTGTGTTTGTAGTATAATTTGATCAATAATAATTTTACCTATCCATAAAATTATGACAGGTAAAATGGCACCAATTAACCTACAAAACGCTGAACTTAAAAATAAGGTTTTGTTGGTGTTCCAGATTTCTTTAAAAAATCGTGGTATAAATATTAATGCGCTAAAAGATTTTTTTAAGCTAGTCTTGTTACCATCTTTTAACGATTTTGGAGTACGTCTAGCCATTTATAATCTTAGATTTTAAAGCATTCCAAGTTCTAATTTTGCTTCTTCGCTCATTAATTCTTGTGTCCATGGTGGATCAAAAGTAATTTCTACTTCTGCATCTTTAACTTCGTTTAAAGATTTAACCTTCTCTTCTACCTCTAAAGGTAGTGTTTCTGCAACAGGACAGTTTGGTGTTGTTAGGGTCATTAAGATTTTTACATCGTAGTCTTCGTTTACAAAAACATCGTAAATTAATCCTAACTCGTATATGTCTACAGGTATTTCTGGATCAAAAATAGTTTTTAAAACTTTCACTATTTTTTCACCTAACTCTGCTGTGTCTATTGTTGTTTCACTCATGTTACTGTGTGCTTTTAATTTCCGCGAAAGCGAAACTTATTGTATTTGTGTTTGGTATGCTATAGCATACATTTTTATTTGTTTTATCATGCTTACTAGACCGTTTGCTCTAGTTGGTGATAAATGTTCTTTTAAGCCAATTTGATCTATAAAATCTGTATTAGCGTCTAGGATATCTTTTGGATGTTGGTTAGAAAATGCTCTAACTAAAATTGCAATTATCCCTTTGGTTATAATAGCATCACTGTCTGCAGTAAAAGCTATTTTATCGTTATCTAACTCTGCATGAACCCAAACTTTACTTTGGCAGCCTTTAATAATGTTAGATTCTGTTTTGTATTCTGGAGCGATTAATGGTAATGATTTACCTAAATCAATCATGTATTGGTAACGCTCTTCCCAATCTTCAAACATTGAAAATTCGTCAATTATCTCGTCTTGTATTTCTTTAATAGTCTGCATTTTTCAATATGTTTTCAGTTACAAAATTAATCAATATGGATTGATTTATTACTAAAGAATTACTAAAGATATTTATAGTGTTATTAATCTTTAGTTTTTGTATTTTGTTTTGCTATACTATTTAGTTTTGTAACAAGTTCTGCTATTTCTTTTGGTGGATTTCCAGCATCAAAAGTTGGTGTTGAGTATTGTTGTCCGTCAACTGTTATGGTTACATTAGCTGCTGCTGCACCATCATATTGATGTGCTTTGCTAGGAGCCTCTAAATTAGTAATGGATTTTGGGTCTATACTTTCTGATAAGGTTTTTAAAGCATTCCAGTCATCTTTACTACACGATTGTACGTTTTCCTTCTCAGCTCTGTTAAACTGAGATGTTACGGTCTCTTTATTTACTTCAATTAAGGTATAACTTCCTCTGCTAGAGGCTGCATATCTAAAAGTTAAATTGCCCTCTTGTTTTTGAGATGTTTTGTCTATATCTGCTTTAGCAGTTATTAGTTCTTTTTTATTTTCAAGAAGTGTAACCTTATTATCTTCTAAAGTGTAATGTGTTGTGTTTTGTAAATTTTGAAGAAAGGTAGCTTCTGTATCATTATCTTGGCAAAACTTTTTTGTTGAAACTAATGGACCAAAGGATATGCTATTATTTGTAGTTATCGTATAAGTACCAGAAAATTGATTGCATCCCGAATGGCCTGATACACGTTCTGCCTCTGCATCAAAGTTTAAGCTTAAGTTTTTATCTGCTTTGTTGTGACTGTTTAAAGTCGACACAATAAAATTTCCGTTTAATGGCTGAGATTTCATATCTGTATTTAAACTAGTTGTTGCATCTTTTGCTGTACCACAACTGTTTAAAATTAATGAAAAAAGTATAATCGTAATTGTTTTCATAGAAGTAATATTTTGGTATTTGACAATAATATTACAAAAAAGAAGCCAAAGTTATTACGATAGCATCATTTTTGCTTTCTTGACACCTTGTACTAAAGTGTCTATTTCTTCTTTAGTATTATAAAATGCAAACGAAGCTCTTACAGTACCTGGGATTTTAAAATAATCCATTATTGGTTGAGCACAATGGTGTCCTGTACGCACTGCAATACCCATTTTGTCTAATAATGTCCCTACATCATAAGGATGAATGCCTTCTAGATTAAAAGAGATTACTGAAGTTTTATTTTTTGATGTACCGTAAATTTTTAGACCTTCAATATCTTGTAATTGCTTTGTTCCGTAGTTTAGTAATTCATGTTCGTATTCTGCTATGTTATCAAAACCTATAGCATTCATGTAATCTAGAGCTGCTCCAAAAGCAATTCCACCACAAATA
The DNA here is from genome assembly GCF_016785945.1 of Olleya sediminilitoris. Taxonomy (GTDB): domain Bacteria; phylum Bacteroidota; class Bacteroidia; order Flavobacteriales; family Flavobacteriaceae; genus Olleya; species Olleya sediminilitoris. The sequence continues at coordinate 30,936 of NZ_JAEMEF010000012.1, forward strand.
TTAGGTGTACCTGCTTCAAATTTATGTGGTAATCCTGCGTATGTTGTTTTTTCAAAAGTGACTTGGTCAATCATTTCTCCACCACCTTGATAAGGCTCCATTTTATTTAGCCATTCTTCTTTACCATAAAGCATTCCAACACCTGTTGGTCCGCAAATTTTATGCGCAGAAGTCACATAAAAGTCAACATCCAATGCTTGCACATCAGGTTTGATATGTGGACTAGCTTGTGCACCATCTATTAATACCGCAGCACCAAATTTGTGCGCTTTATCAATGATGCTTTTTATTGGGTTAATGGTTCCTAAAGCATTTGATATATGGTTAACAAAGACTAATTTAGTTTTGTCATTTAGTAAGGCATCATAAGCCTCCATATCTAGTTCTCCTTCAGGAGTCATTGGTATTACTTTAAGAATTGCTCCAGTTTTTTCACAAAGCATTTGCCAAGGGACAATGTTACTGTGATGCTCTAGAGCGGAAACAATTAATTGGTCTCCTTTTTTTAATATTGAAGTAAAGCCATTTGCAACTAAATTAATACTATGTGTTGTTCCTGAAGTAAAAATTACTTCATAAGCTTGTTTAGCATTAAAATGTTTTTGAATGGTATGTCTAGCAGCTTCATATTTATCTGTCGCTTCTTGACTTAATGCGTGCACACCTCTGTGTATGTTGGCATTGTAATTACTGTAATAATCTACTATTACATCAATGACTTGTTGAGGTGTTTGTGATGTTGCTGCATTGTCAAAATACACTAATGGTTTACCATTTACTTGTCTATTAAGTATCGGGAAATCCTTGCGTATTTTGTTAATGTCAATCATAATTTATAGTTTAAACTCTGAAGCAATGCTATTAAATAGTGTTACAAAAGTATAAGCAGCAAATGCTACAGTTATTAAAAAAGCAATAATAACATGTGTTACTTTTATAATGTCTTTGGCTAAAACGTTAGTAACTGTTTTAAATATTAATATAGAAAGTATTATTATTAAGTAGGTTAATGACAACCCAACAAAAGTTAATAAAATACCATCAAAAAAACCTCCTTTAGTAAAATAGTATGTAGTCCCAGCTAATAATGCTATAGCTAGACATATACCAATTATTTTAAGGTAAGTCTTAGTTGAAATGCTTAATAAATCCATAGGTTTTATAAATCAAATCCTATGTTAACATTTAATTTAGTAGCGATTAGCTTTGTTATACGTTGTTTTAATTCTGGAATTTTAACCGATTTTAAAACATTGTTACTAAAAGCATACATTAATAATCCTCTAGCTTCCTTTTCTGGAATACCTCTAGATTTCATGTAAAATAATGCGCTTTCATCTAATTGTCCTATTGTACAACCATGAGAACATTTTACATCATCTGCAAAAATCTCAAGTTGAGGTTTAGAGTTTATTGTTGCTTTATCACTTAAAAGAATATTGTTATTTGACTGGAAAGCATTTGTTTTTTGAGCTTCCTTATTAACAATTACTTTACCATTAAAAACTCCTGTCGCACTATCGTTAAAAATCCCTTTGTAATCTTGGTGACTTTCACAATTTGGCTCAATATGATGCACTAAAGTGTTATGGTCAACGTGTTGTTTATCTCCAATAATGGTAATACCATTTAATGTCGAGTCCATGTGCTCTCCATTTTGGTAAAAGTTAAGATTGTTACGTGTTAACTTTCCACCAAAACTAAAGGTGTGTACAGAAACATGTGTTTCGCGTTTTTGTTCAACAAAAGTATTGTCTATTAACGAAGCGTTTTTGTTGTCGTTTTGTACTTTGTAGTAATCTACAATGGCACGTTTGTTTGCCACTATTTCTGTAACTGAGTTTGTTAAAACAGGATTATCAGTTAAGCTCTGGTGACGTTCTATGATTTGTACATGTGAATTTTCATCGACAACAATTAAGTTACGTGGCTGTAGCATTAAAGCTGCTTCATTACCAGTTGAAAAATGTACAATTTGTATTGGTTTTGCAACAACTTTATTTTTAGGAATATGAATATAAGCACCTTCCTTTGCAAAAGCTGTATTTATAGATGAAATTCCGTCTTTTGTAGCTACGCTATTAAAGTAATTTTCTATTATTAGTTGATATTTTGGTTTTGTTAATGCCGAAGACATTAAGCAAACATCTATACCATCATGAGTTGTTTCTGATAAATGAGAAGAATACTTACCATCAATAAATACGATTTTATAAGTATCTATATCATGAATAAAATATTTTTTAATTTCATTGTATTCTAATGCACTATCTTGGTTAGGAAATATGCTATAGTCATGTTTTAAAACACTATTAAGTGATGTATATTTCCAAGCTTCGTCCTTTTTAGTAGGAAACCCTTCCGCTTCAAAAGTTTTAATAGCTTCACTTCTAATATCATGTACTTTGCTATCGATATCGTTTTGATTTTCGAATGCTATAAAAGACGATACTAATTTTTCTTTTAAACTCATATTTTAAGTCTTCAGTTTGCAGTTATTGTAAAACCTTGGTAACAGGTGTTTACAATAGCTTGTTACTGTATTTATTTTATTATTTAAACTATAATGTTCTGCGGTTTACACAGTATTTATAGTTAATGTTAAGCGTCAACTTCTTCTTTAATCCAGTCGTAACCTTTTTCTTCTAGCTCATGCGCTAGCTCTTTACCACCTGATTTTACAATTTTACCATTGTATAATACATGTACAAAATCTGGTACGATGTAGTCTAATAAACGTTGGTAATGTGTTATAACTATGACACCATTATCTTTGTTTTTTAGTTTGTTTACACCATTAGCAACAATACGTAAAGCATCAATATCTAAACCAGAGTCAGTCTCGTCAAGAATTGCTAATTTTGGCTCTAACATTGCCATTTGAAAAATCTCGTTACGCTTTTTTTCTCCTCCAGAAAATCCTTCGTTTAAAGATCTAGATAAAAATTTACGATCAATTTCTAAAAGTTCTGATTTTTCACGAATTAATTGAAGCATTTCTTTAGCAGGCATATCTTCAAGACCTTTTGCTTTTCTAGTTTCGTTGATAGCAGTTTTCATAAAGTTAGTGACACTAACTCCTGGAATTTCTACTGGATATTGAAACGATAAAAACACACCTTTATGTGCACGCTCTTCAGCAGCTAACTCTTCAATATCTTCACCTTCTAAAAGGATGTTACCATCGGTCACTTCATATTCTTCCTTACCTGCAATAACTGAAGCTAAAGTACTTTTTCCAGAACCATTTGGTCCCATTATAGCGTGTACTTCTCCAGCTTTTACCTCAAGGTTTATTCCTTTTAATATCGATTTGTCTTCAACACTTGCGTGTAGGTTATTTATCTTTAACATACTATTTATTTTCCTAGTTTGATAACGTCGTTTTTATTTTCCTTTAAAGCGCTTACGCTTATAACTTTATTTATTTTTAGCTTATATGGCCAACCTTCTTCATTTTCATCTTTAGGAATTAACTTTCCTAAAACTTCAATTTTAACCATATCTGTTGGTTCTTTTTGGAAGGCTTTTGCTTGTTCTGCAATTTGATTGACTTGGTCGTTTAAAACTACTCCATGAATATCATTACCAACCTGAAATACAGCTGCATCAGCATAATACACAAAGTCACCTTTATATTGTTCTCCTTGATCTGTTTTGCAACTAACAAATGCGATAAGTAATAGTACAATAATTGCTTTTTTCATGATTAACTATTGGATTGGTTCTGGTGCGTGGTTTAAACTATTAAAATCTTTAATGGAGTGCTGAATAATAACTTTTGCTTTTTTGTTTTCAGCGAAAGTTTCAAAAACTTCCATCGATTGCTTTGTGTTTTCAGAACTGTGGTTAAAGCTTGGTACTATTTTGTTTGATCTATTTTCTTCAAAATGATATAAATCTCCTGTTAATAAAATTGGACCCTCTTGTTCCAATTCTAAGAATAATGATTGATGACCTGGAGTGTGTCCTGGTGTTGACTTTATGATAACTTTTCCGTCATTAAATACATCAAAGTCTCCATTAATTTTTTTGATGTTTTTTAAATCTTTAATGGCATTATAATTATCAGGAGCTTCTTTTTGTTGTACTTCACTAGTTACAAAATCATATTCTGATTGTTGTACTAACCATGTTGCATGAGATAATTTTGATGCGGAACCAGAATGGTCAAAATGGGTGTGTGATAAAGCAATGTACTTAAAGTCTTCGGTTGTTAACCCAATGGTTTTAAGTTGCTCGTCAAGCCCTTTTTGTCTTGATAAAGTAAACGCTCCATTTGGTGTTGTAAATGGTGCTCTTCCAATAAATCGTTCAGACAATCCAGCATCCCAAAGTAAATTGCCTTCTGGATGTTTGATTACAAAAAACATGTCTGCAAAAGTCTTACTTTCACCTTTATATAAATCGTCTTCCGAAAAAATCTCTAACGCATTAACTTGTACTGTTCCACCATCAAATACAAATAGTTGAATAGGTACCGTTTGTTTTGCAGCAACATTGTTAGTGTCTTCTAAGCTTTTTTTAGAGTCTTTACAAGCTGTAAATGTTATTGCTAAAGTTAATAGTATAAGTATTTTTTTCATTGTATAATTAAAGTTGTTTAACCTACAGATCCTTCTAAAGATATTTCTAATAATTTTTGAGCCTCTACAGCAAACTCCATTGGTAACTTATTTAACACGTCTTTACTAAAACCGTTTACGATTAAAGCGATTGCCTTTTCTGTGTCAATACCACGTTGATTACAATAAAATATTTGATCTTCACCAATTTTACTTGTAGTTGCCTCGTGTTCTATTTGTGCAGATTTATTTTTAGCTTCAATGTAAGGGAAGGTGTGTGCACCACACTCATTACCCATTAATAGACTGTCACATTGTGAAAAGTTTCTAGCATTAGTAGCACGACTACCAATATGTACTAAACCACGATATGAGTTTTGAGATTTTCCTGCAGAAATTCCTTTTGAAATAATAGTCGACTTGGTGTTTTTACCTAAGTGAATCATTTTTGTACCAGTATCTGCTTGTTGGTAGTTGTTTGTAACTGCTATCGAATAAAATTCTCCAATGGAGTTATCTCCTTTTAAGATACAACTTGGATACTTCCAAGTTACTGCACTACCTGTTTCTACTTGTGTCCAAGAGATTTTAGCGTTTTTCTCGCATAAACCACGTTTAGTTACAAAGTTGTAAACACCACCTTTACCTTCTGCAGTTCCAGGAAACCAGTTTTGTACTGTACTATATTTAATTTCAGCATCATCTAAAGCTATAAGCTCTACAACAGCTGCGTGTAATTGATTTTCGTCACGACTTGGAGCAGTACAACCTTCTAGGTACGATACGTAGCTACCTTCATCTGCAATTAGTAAAGTACGTTCAAATTGTCCAGTACCACCTTGGTTAATTCTGAAATAAGTTGATAATTCCATTGGACATTTAACGCCTTTTGGAATATAACAGAACGATCCGTCACTAAATACTGCACTATTTAAAGCTGCATAAAAATTATCTGTTGTAGGTACAATGGTACCAATATATTTTTTGACTAATTCTGGATGCTCTTTAATCGCTTCAGAAATACTCATAAATATGATTCCTTTTTCAGAAAGCGTTTTTTTAAATGTTGTTGCAACAGAAACTGAATCTACAACAATATCCATTGCTATGTTATTCATCTTCTTTTGCTCATCAACAGAGATTCCTAATTTTTTGTACATCGCTAATAAATCAGGATCTACATCGTCTAATGTTTTGTTAGGGTCAACTGCTTTTGGAGCAGAGTAATAGGCTATAGACTGAAAGTCTGGTTTTTTGTAATTTACATTAGCCCAATCTGGTTCTTCCATTGTTTTCCATACTTTGAAGGCTTCTAACCTCCATTCCGTCATCCATTCTGGCTCTTCTTTTTTCATAGAAATAGCACGAACAATATCTTCATTTAAACCAATAGGAAATGTTTCAGATTCTATATCTGTAAAAAAACCGTATTCATATTCTTTGGTTTTTAATTCTTCTCTAAGGTCGTCCTCTGTATACTTTGACATATTTTGTCTTTAAGTTTAATTATAGTGAAAAAGATTCTCCGCAACCACAAGTACGGTTAGCGTTAGGGTTATTAAATACGAAACCTGTTCCGTTTAATCCTCCCGAATATTCTAGAGTTGTACCAATTAGATACAGAAAACTCTTTTTGTCAACAATAATTTTTATGTTATTGTCTTCAAACACTTTATCGTCGTCTGCTTTGGTTTTGTCAAATTTTAAATCATAAGACAAACCAGAACAACCACCACTTTTAACACCTACGCGAACATAGTCAGTGTTTGGGTTGAAGTCATCATCATTCATCAGCTCGATGACTTTCTTTTTAGCTGTGTCAGAAACTTTTATCATACCTGTTTATTAGATTTTATCTAAACGTCTTGCAAAGATACAACATCAGTCGCTTTTTTCCTTATCAACTAACATTATATTAGTATATGGTTTTATTGATTTTTCTTATTGTTGAATAAAGTCCGGATTATTTATAAAGGTAGGATCTGATAAAGTCAGTAAAAAAGCCTTAAGATCGGCTTTGTCTTCAGTAGTTAATTGGACGCCACCTTGGTTTACTTTTTTCATTAATGTGTCAATGGTATCAGAGTCCTGTAATCCAGTGCTGTAATGCTCAATGACCTCCTCTAAGGTAGCAAATCTACCATCGTGCATATATGGAGCGGTGTAAGCTAAATTACGAAGTGAAGGTGATCTAAATTTTCCGTTATCGTTTGGGTTTCCTGATATTAAACCTAGTCCTAAGTCAGAAAAAGTGGCATCTAAACCATTGTTATGAAATTGATTATCCGTCCAAAGTGGATTGTTTGGATTGCCATGACAATGGAAACAGTCTCCTTTGTCTTCGCTCATAAAAATATTTAATCCGTTTTGCTCTTGAGGTGTTAATGCAATTTCTCCATTAGAAAATTTATCAAATTTTGAGTTTCCTGAAATTAAAGTACGCTCGAATTGTGCAATTGCTTTAGCAACTAATTGTTTTGTTATAACAGAAGTGCCAAAGGCTTGTTCAAAAAGCTTAGGGTATTGCTCATGATTATTAAGTTTAGCTTCTACAGGTTCCCAACTATCATTGCCAAGTTCGTTGGTGTCAATGACTGGTTCTAATGCTTGGTTTTCAAGGCCTAAAGCATGACCATCCCAAAAGTATTTGTCATCAAAATTCCATGCCAAATTAAATAAAGGCATACTGTTTCTGGTTCCTAGTGTAGTTGTTACTCCTTGGCTAAATTGATTTGGGTCAGAAAAAGCATTTTGTGGTAAATGGCAACTAGCACATGCTTTAGTGCCATCTACAGATAAAATATTGTCAAAAAATAAACGCTTACCTAAAGTGACACCTTCAACGGTAAGTTTATTATTAATAGGGATTCTTGGGTCTATCAATTTTTCTGCAAATAGGGTAGGGATTTCTAATTGATATGGTATTGGTATATAGTCTTCTTCTTGCGTTGTTGTTTCTGAAGAACATCCAGAAATAATAACCACAAAAAGGGTGAATATGAACCAATTTTTCATGATTATTGAGTTATTTCGCCTAAGTTAAAAATACTCATTATATTTTGTTGCATCATTTTTTGAGCATCATAGTTAGGCATTAATGGTGTGTCTAAAACGTTTAAATCCCAAATATTTGGATTAGTAAATAACTCGGCAATATTCATATCTATATTAATTACAGTGTCACTATTTATTAAGATTGGTGTTTCAAATGCGATTTCTGCAAAATTTTGCTCAAATACACCTTCGCTGACTCTTGCTGTTCCGTTATGAAAATTAAAAGGAGATGCATCTGTCGTGTCAACATTATACATACCATCAAATTGTAAAAAATGATAGCCTCCACCAAGCATTTCTGGCCAATTCCATGAGGCTGTATTTAAGTCAGGGTAAGCACCATCAATATTATCTGTTTCATTAAAACCCCAAACAAATTTTAAGGTGTATGTTCCAGAAGGAATTGCATTGTTTTCTGGGCTAAAATTATAGGTGTCTGCTATAGCTAAATCTGTAAATTTATAACCGTCAAAAGTATAAGTCTCGTTGTTGGTATTGGTTAGCTCAAAGCGAGAGGTTAGGTATCTAAATCTATCTATGTTTATGGCTTCTCCATTTGCGTTTGTAACAGTTGTGGTTTGTAGGTTGTCATTGTTAATTTCGGCATTGTTCCAGTGATGGTTAAAGGTGAAATTTACTTTTGGTGATATTATAGTATTATCTTCATTGCAGGTAAATAAAGTTATAGCTAGTATTAAAAGTGTGGTTATTTTTTTCATTATTTTATTTCTATTAAAAGAAGGTCTGTAAAACCCTTATTTTCGTTTATGTCTAAATCATTACTGCTTGATTCTCCAACTGCTATAATTTTACCATTACTGAGTTGAGTTACTCCGTAAGTAAAATCCACATTAGAACCACCTATGGCTTGTTGCCATATTAATTGACCTGATTGGTCTATCTTAAAGATCCAAGCATCATTTTGACCATTATTTGACGTTAAGTTACCTGAAGCGCTTCTGGAGCTTCCACAGATAACAAAACCATTGTCGTTAGTTTTAGCAATTGCGCGACCAACATCAAAATCTTCTCCTCCATATGTTTTTTCAGAAAGTATTTCGCCTTCAGGCGAAATTTTAATCATCCATACATCTGCAGCACCAAAGTTACTCGTAACATCTGTATCTTGACCACGAGTGTCGCCAAGAATAAAATAATTGCCATCCTGAGAGGCTATTATAGCTCTGGCTTCATCAATTTCTGTTGATCCAAATGATTTCTCCCATAATAAAGTTCCTGTGTTAGAAATTTTTACAATCCAAAAATCATAAGACCCTTTATTGTTACTGATGTCTGTGTCATCACTATCTGATGATCCAACTATAATAAAATTATTGTCATTAGTTTGAATGGCATCAAAAGCGCTATCTGTAAACAAGCCACCATAATATTTGCTCCATTGTACTTCTCCGGATGGGTTAAGTTTTAAAGCCCAGTAATCTCCTCCAGCATGAAGTGTTTGGCTGTTTCTAGAGTTGCCTTCTCCTCCTGAAGCTGTAACATCTAAAATACCAGTTATAAAATAACCGTTATCATTAGTTTGAAGTATGGATAATCCTGTATCAATACCAGAATATCCAAATGTTTTTTCCCATTGTAATTGACCTTGGTTGTCTAATTTTAATACCCAAAAATCCTCTTCACCATTGTTGTTGGAAACATCTCCATCAATGCTGTAAGTATGTCCAATAATAGCGTAACCACCATCTTGAGTTTGGATAATATCATTTCCTCTTTCGTCGTTAGTTCCTCCAAAAGTTTTTGACCATTCCAGTTGAATATCTTGATTGTATTTTAAAACCCAAACATCATAACTTTCGTTGTTTTTTGTGGTTACATCTCCATCCATGGATTGTGTAAACCCTAAAATTACAAAGCCTCCATCTGATGTCTTTTTTACAGTTTGTCCACTTTCATTTTTAGAACCTCCTAAAGTGGTTACATTATCTACAATTCCTGCTGAAATGTTGTTGGGTGACGAATCTTGTGTTGGCAAAGTTTCGTCTTGACATGAAAATATGCTTAATATGGTTGATGATATTACAGTGGTAATTGTTAGTTTTAATTTATTCATTTTTAATCAATTACATGTTAGTAGCTCGTAATTTGAAATATTACTTTTTAACTACTAATTTTTTTGTTGTGGTGCTATTTATCTTAACAAGGTATATTCCGTTAGCTAAATGATCTGTATTTAATACGAAGCTATTTTGGTCAATATTGTCCTTGAAATAAACCTTTTTACCTATCACGCTGTAAACTTCAATAGTTTTTATTTTTTGTGTTTTATTGGTGCTTATTGTAGTGTTAGAATTTGTAGGATTTGGTGCTAATGAAAAAGAGTTTTTTATAGAAAACTCTGGAGTGCTTAAAGGTGAGTTGCTAGGTCTAACTATAAACAAGCCACCTTCAATATCACTGATTATTATATTACCACTTTCAAAATAAGGATATGTACTCCATGCACCATTAAAATTAGCGCTATTACTAGAAGGATAGGTGTCAAAATAAGCGATTTCAGAATTTGAATTGTTAGAAGAAATAAGTGTCGGAATATCTAAAACACGCAATCCTGCTCTGTAATTAGCTAAGTAAAATTTATCTCCTTTAACATAGCCATTGTGGTCAATTGCTGCTAATGAAGATTCGTAAGTTGTTGCTAACACTGGATTATCTAAATCTAACAGGTCAAAAACGAAAGTTCTTGTTCCAAAACCAAAATTTTGCTCATCAGTTTCGTCTCCAAAAATAAAATACCTGTGGTCATCTGTAAACCAACCTTGATGTGCATAGCCAGGATTTGGATATGTTATTTCTGATATAAATTGAGGGTTTGATTTATCTGTTACATCTAAAATTACCACTCGGTCATTTGAGCCACCATTGCTGGCTAATAATATTTGTCTTCCAATATAGCTTGTTATTCCCGTAACTGTTGGGCTTGTGGCATTATTGTCTGTTCCGTTGTAGGTAATGACTTGTGCGTCATGTGTGTAGCCTTTACCAGAATAGCTTCCCGAAATAGTAGGTGATTGTGGATTTGTAATGTCTACAAAAACAGGCCCACCACTTGCTGCTCCACCACAACCTACTAAATAAGCAACGCCTTCACTTTCATTAATGACTATGTTGTGACAGCTGCCAATTGTAATTCCGTTATCACCATAAAAAACATTTACGTTACCGTCTAAAGGGTCACTGGTATAAGTTAAATCACTATTTGGTCCAATGCGTAAATTAGTTAGATCAAATATTTGCATTCCATGACTCCCAACACCATCTGCTACTATAAAAGCATGATTGTTATATACTTTTACATCTCTCCAAAATGATGTGTTACCATTTGAAGTTTCAATTCGCCCTAAAAATACAGGATTGATTGGGTCACTTATATCTACAAAAGCAGTACTGTTAGTAGTGCCAACAATCGCATACTCTTTACCATCAAGTGGGTCTGTCCAGCCCCAAACATCGCTTCCTTCTTCATTACCTAAAGTTGTGGCTAGAGTTGTAATAGGTACTCGTGATAGTAAATCGTAACCATCACATGGGTAAGTAGTGTCAATACCATTAAGAGTATGTGTTACAAACCCATTAACACAAGGGTTTTGTGCTAGTGTTAATTGACCTATAAAAAGAGAAGTCACAATTAGTAGTTTTTTAAGCATCGATTTTTGGTTAAATTATTCTTAAAGATTAGTAACAAATTTAGCAGAATTAACGATAATTTACATTTTTTACGTGTTAAAATGCTTAATTTATAATAAGTATAACATAGAATGGTTAAAAAACTAACAATTTAAATGTATTTAGCTTATCTATTAAATAAAGCTTAGTATTTTTGCAATATGATAGAAGATAAAAATCAACAACGTACAGACTTAAGTCAATTAGGGGAATTTGGTTTAATAGACCATTTGTCTAAAAGTTTTGAAATCAAGCAGAAATCAACAATTAAGGCTATTGGTGATGATGCTGCTGTTTTAGAATATGATAATAAACGAGTAGTTGTTACTACAGATTTTTTAGTTGAAGGTGTGCACTTTGATTTAAGCTATATGCCTTTAAAGCATTTAGGTTACAAAGCTGTAATTGTGAATCTATCTGATGTTTATGCTATGAATGCTGAAGCAACTCAAATTACAGTGTCTATTGCTGTGTCAAACCGTTTTCCTTTGGAGGCTATTGAAGAGTTGTATGCTGGAATTCAAACCGCTTGTAAATTATATGATATTGATTTAATTGGAGGTGATACTACGTCTTCAACTTCTGGATTAATCATATCTGTAACAGCAATTGGTCAAGTAGATAAAGATAATGAAGTATATAGAAGTGGCGCAAAACCTAACGATTTGTTAGTTGTTTCTGGTGATTTAGGTGGTGCTTATTTAGGGTTGCAAGTTTTAGAACGCGAAAAAGAAGTTTTTAAAGTTAACCCAAACAGTCAGCCAGACTTAGATGCTTACACTTATATTGTTGAGCGTCAATTAAAACCTGAAGCACGTAAGGATATCGTAAAATTATTGCATGAATTAGAGGTTAAACCAACTTCAATGATTGACATAAGTGATGGTTTGTCATCTGAGATTTTACACCTGTGTAAAGCTAGTAAAGTAGGTTGTGATTTATATGAAAACAAGCTGCCATTAGATCCTCAGGTAATTTCTACAGCTGAAGAGTTTAATATGGATAGCACTACTATTGCTTTAAGTGGAGGGGAAGATTACGAGTTGTTAATGACTATATCTCAAGAAGATTATCCTAAAATTAAAGCTAATCCAAACTTAACTGTTATTGGTTTTATAACAGAAGCTGCCTCTGGTGCACATCTAGTAACTAGAGGTGAGCAAAAAATTGAGCTTACAGCACAAGGTTGGAATAGTTTTGATAAAGACTAAGACGTCATTTTTAAAACTTTTGTATTCTGCTGTTTGGCGTAACGTACTAATTTGTTTTGGTGTATGCGCTCTAATACAGAGTTAATCTCTTTGTATTTAGGTGTCATTGCTGTTAATTGACCTGTGCTATCAGTGGTCATTTCTTTTTTACAATGGCTACATTGGTATTCGTTAACGTGATAGGTAATTTGTTTACTTACTTGAAAGTTGTGTCCAAAGATTGAGCAGTATAACTTTCCTTTTTTTGTTGGTTTAGTTTGTACTAGATTCATAATTAGTTTTTTTGTCAGTTTTTGTATGTGGTTAAAAGCCTGACTAATAGGGATGCTCTAATTTATGAACTTATTTTTGAATAAACGACTAAAAGATTTAATTATTCGATGAAATGCACTATTTTTTGTAGGAATTCATCTTTATTTTCGATATATAGCATATGTCCACCATGTAAAAGCACAATATTTAAATCATTCATTCTCTTTAGTTTGGATAAGTCATTTGTTGATAAAATAGGATCATTAGTACCTGCAATTATTAATTTTTTACAGTTTAATTTAGAGAAAACGGAGGTTTTATCAGTTCTAATTTTCATGCCTTCTTGTGTAGCAACATAACCTTGAAGAGGTGTTTTTAAGGCTTCGTTTTTTATTATTTCAATCTCTTTTTCAAATTGCTGTCGGTTGTTTTCGTAAAATAAATTACTAATTGACATGCTGACAAGGTTTTGGTAATTTGTTTTTGCGACTTGAATGGCTCTGTTTCGGAGTTTAATACGGTCTTGGCTATCTGCAAATGGAGTGGAGTTTAATAAACATAGTCCTTTTAACGCATCTGGCTTTTTTTCGGCGAAAGCCAAAGCAACATATCCACCTAGAGAATGCCCAATAATTGTTGAGGTTTTAATTTTTAAATGAATTAAAACCGCATCTACTGCATCTGCAAAATTAGACATTGTGTGTATGTATCCTAAACAACCTGTTAAACCATGACCTAATAAATCTATAGTAATTACTTGATTGCTTTTAGAAAGTGTTGCAACGGTTTGTGTCCACATGGTGCTATTTTCTAGAAAACCGTGGAGTAAAACCACAGTTTCACCTTGTCCATATACTGAGTAAGAAATTGATATGCCTTTATAACTTAAAATCATAGTTTGCAAAGATAGGTTATGTAGTAATTTTAGTGTGTGGTTTTGGTTGTGGATTTACTATATTTGGTATCCTTCATTTTAATTTTTAAAAGAAATATGAAATTTGCACCTATCCTTTATGTTATTGCTTGTCTAAGTTGTCTTACTTTAAGTGCTCAGGTTGAAGAGCAGAAATTAGATCAGCTTATTGAAAATACTTTGAAAACTTTTGAGGTTCCTGGTATTTCTGTAGGTGTTATTAAAGACGGAAAAATTGTGTACGCCAAAGGTCATGGTGTGCGTGCACTGTATAATAATAAACCAATGGATGATAATACTTTAGTTGGTGTGGCTTCTAATAGTAAAGGGTTTACTTGTTTTGCTTTAGCTATGTTAGTGGATCAAGGAAAACTTAGTTGGGATGACAAAGTTAGACAGCATATTCCGGAATTTAAATTAAAAGATGCTTGGGTTACAGAGCAGTTTACTGTAAGAGATTTAGTAACCCATAGAAGCGGAATGGGACTTGGTGCTGGTGACTTAATGTTTTTTCCGGAAGCAGATTTTAAGGTTGAAGATGTGATTAGTAATGTTGGTTATTTAGATGCTGAAAGCTCTTTTAGAAGTCAGTTTGCTTATAATAACAATATGTTTATTATTGCTGGAGAGGTTTTAAAGCGTGTTAGTGGTTTGTCTTGGGAAGAGTTTATTGAAACCAAAATTATGAAACCAGTAGGAATGCTAAATAGTAAAGCGTCTTATAATCGTGTTAGCGATAAATCAAATATTATTGAAGCACATACTTTTGCTGATGGTAAATTAAAACAAATACCACATGATTGGAGTCCAACAGCTAATCCTGCTGGAGGAATTGTAAGTAATGTTAATGATATGCTGACTTGGGCTGAGTTTTTAATGAATGATGCTGTGACTAAAAATGGTGAGCGTCTATTATCTGAAGCTCAATTTTATGAGCTTTGGCAATTGCAAACACCTTTAAAAGTTAGTAAAAATGACAGTTATAATTCTAATTTTAAAGGTTATGGGTTAGGATGGTTTGTAACAGACGTTAAAGGAGGTTATAAACAAGTATATCATACAGGTGGTTTGTTGGGTACAGTGACTCAGTTTACTATGATTCCGGATTTGGATTTGGCAATTGTAGTATTAACTAACCAAATGAATGGTTCAGCGTTTACAACAATAACAAATACTATTAAGGATAGTTATTTAGGTTACAAAAACCGTAATTGGTTACAAATATTAGGTAAGAGTAATGCTGGTTGGTATAAATATAATGATAGTATTAAAACTGAAGTTTTTAATCAAGTTTCTAAAATGAAAAACAATAATGTCATACCTAAACCCTCTACTATTACAGGTACATATAAAGATGCTTGGTTTGGTGATATTGTTTTATCAAAAAACGGAAACGACCTTGTAATTGAGTCTCAAAAATCTGCTACATTAAAAGGGAAGTTGTTACCTTATAATGCGACTACATTTGTTGTAAAATGGAATAACAGAAGTTATGATGCGGATTGTTTCATACAATTTGTTTTTAATGAAAAAGGGCAAGCAGTAAGCGCGACGTTAAAGCCAATAGCTCCAATAACAGATTTTAGCTTTGATTTTGAAGATTTAAAACTAATTAAACAAGACTAATTTTGAATAATACGAAAGACCTTTTAATAACAAGCTTTGCTTTGTTCTCTCTTTTTTTTGGAGCTGGAAATTTATTGTTACCACCTTTATTAGGATATAATGCTGGCGAAGATTGGTTTTGGGTTACTTTAGGTTTTGTTATTACAGCTGTAGCAATCCCTATTATTGGTATTTATGCGCATGCTAAATTACAAGGTACTTTGTATGATTTTGGTAAAAAAGTATCTCCTCTTTTTAGTTTGGTGTATTGTATATTAATTTATGTTATTGCAGTAGCTATACCTTCTCCACGTACTGCAGCAGCGACACATGAGATTGCTATACATCCTAATTTTGGGACATCTCCGCTTTTAACAAGTAGTATTTATTTTGCTTTGGTTTTAGTTTTTGCGCTTAACCGTTCTAAAATACTTGATGTTATAGGTAAATATTTAACCCCTTTTATTGTTTTAATATTACTATTAGTTATTGGTATAGGTTTGTTTAATGCACAAATGGATATTAGTAATTCTAGTTTTGATACACCAATAGTAGATGGGATTTTGGAAGGTTATCAAACCTTTGATGCTATTGCAGCAGTTGTAGTTGGCGCAGTAATTATAATTTCAATAAATATAAAATCTAACCAGTCTTTTGAGTATAAAAAAGACTTAATAAAAAAGTCAGGTGTTATTGCTGGTTTAGGTTTGTTTGTTATTTATGCTGGTTTGATTGCTGTAGGAGCATTTTACGGTTCAGAAATAGAATTAAATAGTGGACTAAGTAATGATGTCCAACGTGCAGACTTATTAATAGGTATTAGTTCTAAAGCTTTAGGTAGTTTTGGTTACAGTATTTTAAGTGTGTTAATTGCTTTAGCTTGTTTTACTACAGCTGTAGGTATAGTCACAGGAGCTGCAGATTATTTTAAAGGATTATTACATAACTCTCAAACCGTTTATGTTATTACTGCAGTTTTAGCGTCTGTATTTGGAGTAATAGTAGGGCAATTGGATTTTAATGATATTATTGTAATTGCATTACCAGTATTGTTATTTATTTATCCAATTACTATTGTTTTAATTATATTAAATGCTATGCCTGACAAATACACTTCGTCACTAGTCTTTAAAGTTGTTGTGTTGTTAACGTTTTTGTTTAGTATAACTGATGTTTTAGGGTTTTTAAGCCCTTCAGATACATTATCTATTATTGTTGACTATATTCCATTTGCTAAGCATAGTTTAGGATGGGTTTTACCTGCTTGTATTGGCTTAATTTTAACTAATTTGAAAACTCAAAAATCTTGATTTTTTTAAGTTGATTTGTTAATTTTGTGACATTCATTTATTTTAAATTTAAGCTATGAAAAATTTTATTTTCACTTTAGTATTTTCAGTTTTTACCTTCATGTCTTTTGGTCAAAACACTCCAAAAGTTGGTGATCAACTAGTTGTTAAATCACCTAAAGCAGAAAGTTACAAATATGTAGATTTTCCTAAGTTAAATATTTTAGTAAAACGTGGTCAGTTAGCAAGTTATAATGCTGTTATAGATCAGGTTGTGGTTGTAGATCAAGTCATAGAACTAAATTATAATACCACTACTGTTGTTTTAAAAATGAAAGATGAATCTAAATTTTTCAATCTTTATAAAACAGTAAAAGCAAATTATAATAAAGCAATCGAATCAGGTGAATTGGTTGTACTTAAACAATAATTAGTTTTTTAAGTTTTTAATAACTGAAAATGCTTTGTCTACGACGTGGTCTTCTACTAAAACAGTAAACTCGTTTGTAGTAGATACTACTTCATAAATTGGTATGTTTTCCCAAGCCAAACGTTTAAATATCTGATAGTATAATCCCGATATCTTTGAGTTATCCTTTGGTAAACGCACACTTATTGCAGACAAGCTTTCTTGTAATCCAATTTGATGTTCGTTAGCAAAACATTTGGTAACAACTTTCTTTTCCGAACTTGATATAATTATATTGCTTTCATAAATACCTCGTGTAAAAGCGTAAAAAATATCCTTATCAGTTTCGACTTGCTCTAAAATTTTAGTGTGACTCTGTATTAATGTTTCAGAATTCTGAAATGTAAAATCACTCAAGTTAGAGCGTACAGTAATATCTCCTAATTTTTGCAATGTGCTTTTTAGTTTTAGCGAGTGTCGTAACGTATTAGGTGTGTTGTATCGTCTTAATGCCATCATGATGGCTCCAGACTTAACAGGTTTACGTAACATAGCACTAATTGGAGCGTTAAGTTCTTCTGCTAACGCAGAGTAGTTAATAATACTTCGGGATAATGCTTCTTCTAGAAAAGGTTGGGTAATTAATATGTCTTCAACACAAGATGCTATTGTTTTCATAAACGTATTTTTGTTAATTATTTAACAATTTGTGTAAAAGTAGTACAATTTTTTCATTTTTATGGGTTTCAGTGTGTTGCTCACTAATTTTACGCTATAAAAAAGAAATAATATGTTGGTATTAAAATTTGGAGGTACATCTGTTGGGTCAATAAAAAACATGATTAATGTTAAAAATATCATTAATGATGGACAAAAAAAAATAGTCGTACTATCTGCAATGTCAGGAACAACAAACACTTTGGTTAGTCTGTCTGAAGATATTAAAAACGGTAATTTTGATCAAGCTTTGGCTACCATTACTTCACTTAGAGCAAATTATGATACTACGATAAATGCATTAATAACTAACCCAGAAATTTATAAATCTGTTTTTGTTTACGTTAGTAATGTGTTTAATACATTAGAAGCTTCTATTAATAAACTTCATACGACTTTACTTTATAATCAAATTGTCGCTCAAGGCGAATTGCTGTCTACTTATATTTTTAACGCTTACTTACAACAAGAAAACATTAATGCAGCATTATTGCCTGCTTTAGATTTTATGCGAATTGATAAAACTAACGAACCAGATAATTTTTACATTCAACAAAATTTAGATAGAGTTATTGCTGAAAAACCTGATGCGCAAATTTATATTACACAAGGTTTTATATGTCGAAATGCTGAAGGAGAAGTTAGTAATTTACAACGTGGAGGAAGCGATTATACAGCAACCATAATTGGAGCTGTTGTTAAAGCAGAAGAAGTACAAATTTGGACTGATATAGACGGTTTTCATAACAACGATCCTAGATATGTTGATAATACACAGGCAATATCTAATTTGTCTTTTGATGAGTCTGCAGAGTTGGCTTATTTTGGAGCTAAAATATTGCATCCTCAAACCGTAATGCCAGTGAGTGCTTTTGATATTCCTGTAAGATTAAAAAACACCATGTCACCAGATGCACATGGTACGTTAATAACTAATCAAGTACATGGTGAAGGTATAAAAGCAATAGCAGCTAAAGATGGTATAACAGCAATAAAAATTAAGTCTGTAAGGATGTTATTGGCTCATGGGTTTTTAAAGAAAGTTTTTGAGATTTTTGAGCGTTATGAAACCTCAATAGATATGATTACAACCTCAGAAATTGCTGTCTCGTTAACTATTGATGACACGACGCATCTAGAAGCAATTGTTGAAGAGTTAGAGCGTTTTGCTTTAGTTGAGGTTGATGATTATATGAGCATAGTTTGTTTAGTTGGTAACGCAATTATTTATCACGCAGATACACCAAATTTATTTCAAGTTTTACAAGATGTTAATGTAAGAATGATCTCTTATGGAGGAAGTAATAATAATATCTCCTTATTAATTAATACTAGTGATAAATTAGAAACATTACAAAAACTACAGCGTTATGTTTTTGAAAACGGCAGCGTATTGGTGTAAAATAAAAAAGCGAACTTATTAAGTTCGCTTTTCTATTAAAAATTAAATGTATTTTTTACGATAGCTTTTTTAAAGCTTCAATAATTTCTTCAGGTTCTGAGCGTGTTCTGTAATCTACATTTACATAGTTCCATTTTACTAAGCCATCTTGACCTATTATAAAAGTTGCAGGAATAGGTAAAACACTACCGTTGCCATTATTGATTTTTTTCAAATCAAGGTTTCTGTCTACTCGCATGTGGTCCATTAAAAAATCTGGTACTTTCCATGCTACACCATAACTTGAAGCTACTTTTGCATCCTGATCAGATAAAACAATAAAGTCCATATTGTTTATGTCGTTTTCAGTCAATGATCCATCAGGTGCTTCAGGGCTTATAGCAACCAATGTTGCACCTAAAGCATGAATATCCTTTAATCTAGCTTGTAACGCTCTAAGTTGTAAATTACAATAAGGACACCAACTACCACGATAAAAAGTAACAACAACTGGACCTTGATTTAATAAATTTGATAAACTAGTTTGGTCGCCTTTAGGATCTGGAAGATTAAATTCAGGAGCTTTTGTGTTTATCTTTAAAGCATCTTTGCCTTGTTCAAAAGCTTTTGCTTGTTTTATAATGTCATCAACACCTTTCATAAATTCAGGATTGTTTTTTCGTCCTGATTCAATTTTTGCGTCTGTTTGCTCTTTAAGTGTCTTCATCTTGTGTTTAAATTGTGGTAATTTTAAAATTTAAAAAGCGAGCTTTGAGGCTCGCTTTTCAATGTAAATTGTATTATGACTTATTCATTAGGTCTTCAATTTCTTCTACTTCAATAGGTATGTTACGCATTAAATTAAATGGTTCTCCTGTTTTTTGGATAACCACATCATCTTCTAGTCTAATACCAAATCCTTCATCAGGAATATAAATTCCAGGTTCAACTGTAAAAACATTATTAGCTTGCATTGGTTCTGTTAAAATACCATAGTCATGCGTGTCTAATCCCATATGGTGAGATGTACCATGCATAAAGTATTTTTTATAAGCAGGCCAATCTGGATTTTCGTTTTGTACATCTGCTTTATCTAATAGGCCCAATCCTAAAAGTTCACTAGTCATTAATTTACCAACTTCTACGTGGTAATCTTTCCAAATAGTTCCAGGAATTAACATTTTGGTAGCTGCATTTTTAACTCTTAAAACAGCGTTGTAAACCTCTTTTTGTCTGTCGTTAAAACGTCCAGAAACAGGTATGGTGCGTGTCATGTCACTTGCATAATTAGCATATTCTGCTCCTGCATCGATTAAAATTAAATCGCCAGCTTTACACTCTTGATTGTTTTCTATATAATGTAATACATTAGCGTTGTTACCAGAACCTACAATTGGTGTGTATGAAAAACCTTTAGAACGGTTATTTAAAAACTCATGCATAAACTCGGCTTCAATATTATATTCCATAACGCCAGGTTTAACAAAATTTAAAACACGTCTAAAACCTTTGTTTGTAATCTCGCAAGCGGTTTGGATTAAATCTAGTTCTATTTGATCTTTTACAGATCTTAAACGTTGTAAAATTGGGTTGCTTTTAGCAACACTATGTGCAGGATATTTATTTTTCAGCCATTTACTAAAACGATCTTCTCTGGTTTGGGTTTCTACATTGGCTCTGTAATGTTCATTAGTGTTGATGTAAACCGTTTCGGCTTGTGTCATCATTTCAAATACTACTTTTTCTAGGTCTTGTAGCCAGTATACGGTTTCAATTCCGCTAGTTTTTAATGCTGCTTCTTTAGTTAATTTTTCACCTTCCCAAACAGCAATGTGCTCATTGGTTTCTTTTAAAAATAAAACTTCTCTGTTTTTTGGGTTTGGACAATCAGGAAACAAGACTAAAACGCTTTCTTCTTGGTCAACACCACTTAGGTAAAAGATGTCTCTGTGTTGTTGAAAAGGCATTGTGCTGTCTGCACTAATTGGGTAAATATCGTTTGAATTAAAAAAAGCAATACTTTTTGGCTTCATTTGAGAAGCAAAGTTTTTACGGTTTTTTATAAAAAGAGCGGAGTCTATTTGGTGATATTTCATAAGGAAAAATATAGTTTTTTTATTTCCACAGTAGTGAAAAAAACATTGATAAAATGAAGTTATAAAATTTTCCGTCAAGCGGAAATTATAATTAGTTGTAAAAATAAGAACTTTAAAATACATAAGTTATAAAAGCATCTTAAAATCTATCCTGATTTAATTATTTGCTTGTTACTATTTACTTTTATCTGTATCTTCAAACCTTATAAAATTCAACCATGAAATTAAGATTTATTTTATCCCTATTTATTGTATTTTCTGTTAATGCACAACAGGATTTACTAACGCAAAAAGCACAATTGCAATCTAACTCCATTGTTAAAAACGTAGCTTTTCAAAACATTGGTCCAACAGTTATGAGTGGTCGTGTTGTTGATTTAGCTGTTAATCCAGAAAAACCATCAGAGTTTTATGTTGGTTATGCCTCAGGAGGTTTGTGGTATACTGCAAATAATGGAACAACTTTTAGTCCAGTTATGGATATTACACAAACCCAAAATATTGGTGATATTGCTGTAGACTGGAAAACAGGAACTATTTGGGTTGGTACTGGAGAAAATAATGCGTCAAGATCTTCATACGCAGGAGTTGGTATGTTTAAATCTACTGATAATGGTCAAAATTGGCAATTTGTAGGGTTACCAGACTCGCATCATGTTGGACGTATTTTAATAAATCCTAATAATGTAGATGAAGTAACTGTTGGTGTTACTGGTGCTTTGTACTCTAAATCAGAAGATAGAGGTGTGTATAAAACTAAAGATGGAGGTCAAACTTGGTCTAAAACTTTATTTATTGATGACGCTAGCGGAATAATAGATATGCAACATGCACCAAATGATTATAATACGATGTTTGCAACGTCTTGGACAAAAGACAGAAAAGCATGGAATTTTGATGGAAGCGGAAATAATTCGGCAATATATAAAAGTACAGATGCTGGAGATACTTGGGTTAAGGTGTCTACAGAAAAAAGTGGCTTTCCAACTGGTGAAGGTGTTGGTCGTATTGGATTAGCTGTTTACAATACTAATATTATTTATGCCATACATGATAGTCAATTTAGAAGACCGTCAAGCGGAAAAAAAGAGAAAAGAAGAGGGCTTCAAAAAGACGATTTTAAAAAGATGAGTACTTCTGAATTTTTAAGTTTAGAAGATAAAAAGTTAAATAGTTTTTTGAAAATGAATGGTTTTCAGGAAAAATATAGATCAGAAAATGTGAAGCAAATGGTGCGTAGCGGAAACGTTAAGCCTATTGATTTAGCTCATTATTTAGAAGATGCTAATTCTATGCTATTTGATACACCAGTTATTGGAGCGGAAGTTTATAAAAGTACTGATGGTGGATTAACATGGTCAAAAACACATAATGATTATTTAAATGATTTATATTACAGTTATGGTTATTATTTTGGCCATGTATATGTGTCGCCATCAGATCAAAATGATATTTATGTCTATGGTGTGCCAATTTTAAAATCTAAAGATGGTGGTCAAACGTTTGCATCTATTAGTGCCGAGAATGTACATGCAGATCATCATGCGCTTTGGATTAATCCACAAAACCCTAACCATTTAATTAATGGTAATGATGGTGGAGTTAATATTACTTATGACGATGGCGAAAATTGGATAAAAAATAACTCGCCTTCAGTTGGACAATTTTATGCAATAAACGTAGATAATCAAAAACCTTATAGCGTTTATGGAGGTTTACAAGATAATGGTGTTTGGGTAGGTGCTAATAATGCTAAAGAAAATAAAGCTTGGCATCAATCAGGTCAATATCCTTGGGAATCAATAATGGGTGGAGATGGTATGCAAATCCAAATAGATAATCGTAATCCGGATATTGTTTATACAGGTTATCAATTTGGTAATTATTATAGGATTGATAGAGGTACAGGAGATCGAAAGTATATTCAACCTAAACATGAGTTGGGTGAAAAACCTTATCGTTTTAATTGGCAAACACCAATCCTTTTGTCAAAACATAATCAGGATATTCTCTATTTAGGTGGTAATAAATTAATGAGGTCTTTGGATAAAGGTGATACTTGGACAGCGATTAGTCAAGATTTAACTCAAGGTGGTAAAAAAGGAAACGTAGCTTATGGAACAATAACAACTATAAGCGAATCTCCTTTTGAGTTTGGTTTAATGTATGTTGGAAGTGATGACGGTGTAATAAGTATTACCAAAAATCAAGGCGCAACTTGGGAAGATATTTCGACAAACTTACCAAATGATTTATGGGTAAGTCGTGTAGTAGCTTCTAGACATAAAAAAGAGCGTGTTTACGTTACATTAAATGGTTACAGATTTGATAATTTTAATACCTACGTATTTAAAAGTGATAATTACGGACAAACATGGGAGTCTATTAGTGCAAATATCCCTACATCACCTGTTAATGTTATTGTTGAAGATGAATTTAAAGATAATATTTTATACCTAGGTACAGACAATGGTGCTTATGTTAGTTTTGATAATGGAGAACGATGGGAAGCGTTTTCTAAAAATTTGCCAGCTGTAGCTGTTCATGATATTAAAACTCAAAAAGAAAGTAATGATTTGTTATTAGGGACTCATGGTCGTGGTATATATAAAACTAATATAGCTTCATTACAAGCTTATAATTCGACTATTAAGTCAAGTAATATTACAATTTTTGACTTAAATAAAATTAGATATTCATCTCGTTGGGGAAATTCTTGGAGTAAATGGATGCAGCCTTTCCAACCTAGTACAACCATTCAGTTGTTTAGTAATACTTCAGGTGAAAAAGAGGTTGAAATCCTTTCTGAAAGCAATAAAAAAATACAAAGCTTCAAAGTTAATTTAGATAAAGGGTTTAATTATGTTGACTATGATTTAACATTGTCTGAAAAAGGTCGTAAAACGTTAATGAAAGAAAATGTAATTTTGGATATAAATAAAGCTAAAAATGACAAGTATTATATTCCTAAAGGAAATTATAAAATTAAAATTGATGGAGTAGAAAAGGCTTTTGTAGTAGAGTAGTTTAAGCTATTCCAAGTTAAAAAAATGGTGTTTTATTTTTTTAAGGTGTAACAATTTAAATAAACTATTATCTATACTATGTATTTATCAATTGTTAACCTTAAAAAAGTAAAATGAAAAATCTACTAATCTTAGCCATATTATTAATTGTTTTCCAATCATGTACTAAAACCAAGCAAGATTATTTAAAAGAAAATAGGTTTGATCTAAATAGTGCCTCTTTTAACTTTCCTCAAGACAATTTTAAAATTTTAGGTTTTGGTGGTTATCATGGTAGTGCTAAAACCGAAGAAGTAGAACTGTTACTTTTAGAGGATTTATTAAATGCTAAAACTATTAAATATTATCTTCCTGAAACGGATTTTAGTATTGCTCACTATTTTAATAAATTTTTAAAAACAGGAGATACATTACTCCTAAAAGATTTGGTGATAAATTCTGGTATCAGAGTCAAACAAGAGCGTACCATCCAGATGTATAACAAATGGAAAGCTTTAAAAAAAATAAACGATAGTTTTGACGAAAAAGATAGACTTATCGTTGTTGGTGTAGATTATCAAATTAATTATAAATATGCTTCAAGACATATACTAGAACTTGTAAGTAATACAGATCAATCTTTACCATACATACAAGATATCCAAAATATGGTTGATATAGATACGACTAGTTATGCTAGAGGAGACCTTAGTTTTGCATATCATAAATTAAAAGCTTTAATCGATGACTATGAATCAAATAAAGCATTGTATACAAATAAAATTAGTGATGTTAAGGTGTTTGAGCATATCATTACAAATTTTAAAACTACGGTTGGTAACTCAACACCAGAAAGAGAACAGGTCATGTATGATAATTATTTAGCGTTAAGTAAGTTTTATGATTTTAAAAATAATCCACAGTTTTTAAGAATGGGTTTTTCTCACATTTGTAAATCAAGAGAAGGAGCAGAAGGTTATCCTTATTTCTTTACAAGGTTAGTAGAAAATGAAATCTATAAAACAGATGATGTTATTTCGGTTATGGCTTATTTTACAGATAGTGAAGTTGTTTGGGATGAATTGTATAATGAAAATGGAGATTATAAAGGATTTACAACTGAAGCTGGTTTTGGTATTGGAGATTATGAAAAAGAATATTTTAGAGGTATTCAAAACTTAAAACAAACTAAGTTGTCGGACAAGACCTTATTTAGACTTAATGCTACAAACACACTTTATGCAGATCACAATCCTGATTTGATTGATGTAATAATGACGGATGAAAAGTCCAATACTGAAGCAGTTAAAGGACAGTCTACCGTAGATTTTATTGATTATGCTGTGCTAATATCCAATTCTGAGGCTAGTACACCAATTTATGAAATGAAATAAAATAGCATACTTATACTCATTCTAAATAGTACAAAAAAGATGTAAAATTTGTTAGTATATCGCTTGTGGCTTATCTTTGTATAACAAATAATTAACTACAATTATAATGAGCGGAATTTTAAATTCTTCAATAGGAAGAAAGTTTGCTATGGCACTTTCGGCACTCTTTCTAATGATTTTTATTTTACAACACTTTGCAATTAACATCCTTTCTGTGATTAGTCCAGATGCTTTTAATGAAGCATCACATTTCATGGGTACGTTTTGGGCTGTGCAATATTTATTACAACCAGTTTTGATAATTGGTGTAATATTCCATTTTGTAATGGGATTTGTTTTAGAAATAAAAAACAATAAGGCAAGAGCGATTAGCTATGCAAAAAACAATGGAGCAGCAAACTCTAGTTGGATGAGTAGAAACATGATCTGGAGTGGAGGTTTCATTTTAGTGTTTTTGGTTATTCACTTTATCGATTTCTGGATTCCAGAAATAAACACCAAATATATTGTTGGTGATATGTCAGGTACTTTACCTAGTGGTGAATTTAGATACCACGAAGAGTTAGTACATAAATTTAAAGACTTATGGCGTGTAGCGTTGTATTGCGTAGGATTTGTTTTCTTAGCATTACACTTGTTACATGGTTTCAATTCTGCTTTTCAATCAGTTGGAGCAAATAATAAATACACAAAGGGTTTAAAAGGATTTAGTAAAGTTTATGCAATTGGTGTTCCTGCAGGATTCATCTTCATTGCTGTTTTTCACTTTTTAAACCACTAAAAAATACAGAGATATTATGGCATTAGATTCTAAAATACCTCAAGGTCCAATTGCAGACAAATGGACTAATTATAAAAATCATATCGACTTAGTTAATCCAGCAAACAAACGTAACATTGATGTTATTGTCGTTGGTACAGGATTAGCAGGTGGATCAGCAGCAGCTACTTTAGCAGAGCTTGGATATAACGTAAAAGCATTTTGCTTTCAAGATTCTCCAAGACGTGCGCATTCAATTGCAGCACAAGGAGGTATCAACGCAGCAAAAAACTATCAAGGTGATGGTGACTCAACTTACAGATTGTTTTATGATACTGTAAAAGGTGGAGATTACCGTTCTCGTGAAGCAAACGTTTATCGTTTAGCTGAGGTTTCAACAAATATTATTGACCAATGTGTTGCTCAAGGTGTACCTTTTGCACGTGAGTATGGTGGATTATTAGATAATCGTTCGTTTGGTGGAGTACTAGTATCACGTACGTTTTACGCAGCTGGACAAACAGGACAACAATTATTATTAGGAGCATATTCTGCTATGAACCGTCAAATCGGTCGTGGTAAAATCAAAATGTACAACCGTCACGAAATGTTAGACGTTGTTAAGGTTGATGGAAAAGCTCGTGGAATTATAACACGTAATTTAATTACTGGAGAAATCGAAAGACACTCAGCTCACGCTGTGGTTTTAGGTACTGGTGGTTATGGTAACGTTTTCTTCTTGTCAACAAACGCGATGGGAAGTAATGTAACAGCAGCTTGGAAAGCGCACAAACGTGGTGCTTATTTTGCTAATCCATGTTACACACAAATTCACCCAACATGTATTCCTGTTTCTGGAGATCATCAGTCTAAATTAACTTTGATGTCTGAGTCTTTACGTAACGATGGACGTATTTGGGTACCAAAACATATGAAAGATGTTGAGGCTATTAAAGCAGGAACATTAAAACCAAAAGATTTAGCAGAAAGCGATAGAGATTATTACTTAGAGCGTCGTTATCCAGCTTTTGGAAACTTAGTGCCTCGTGATGTTGCCTCTCGTGCAGCAAAAGAGCGTTGTGATGCAGGTTATGGTGTTAATGCAACAGGTGAAGCTGTATTCTTAGATTTTGCTTCGGCAATTCAACGTTACGGTAAAGAAGCTGCTCATGTTAAAGGATTAAATGAAAATGATACTGCTCTTGTTACTAAATTAGGACAAGAAATTATCAAAAATAAATACGGAAACTTATTCCAAATGTATGAGAAGATTGTAGATCAAGATCCATACAACACACCAATGATGATTTATCCAGCGGTTCACTATACAATGGGTGGAATTTGGGTAGATTATAACTTGATGACTAGTGTACCTGGTTTATATGCAATTGGAGAAGCAAATTTCTCTGATCATGGTGCAAACAGACTTGGTGCTTCAGCATTAATGCAAGGTTTAGCAGATGGTTATTTTGTCTTACCGTATACAATTGGTGACTATTTATCTGATGATATTCGTACTGGTCCAATTTCAACTGAAACAAAAGAATTTGAAGAGGCTGAAAAAGAAGTTCGTGAAAGAATTGAGTTTTTTGTAAATAACGAAGGGTCCCATTCTGTTGATTATTTCCATAAGAAATTAGGGAAAATCATGTGGAACAAAGTTGGTATGTCTAGAAACGTTCAAGGTTTAACTGAAGCTATTTCTGAAATCAAAGCTTTAAGAGAAGAGTTCTGGAAAGACGTTAGAGTACCAGGAACTAACGAAGAGTTTAACGAAGAACTTGCAAAAGCAGGTCGTGTAGCTGACTTCCTTGAATTAGGAGAGTTATTTGCTAAAGATGCACTAAACAGAGAAGAATCTTGTGGTGGACACTTTAGAGAAGACTCTGTAGAGTTAGATGGAGAACAAAAAGGAGAAGCATTACGTGATGATGAAAATTACGCATACGTTGCTGCTTGGGAATATAAAGGAGAACCTAGTGATGCTGTTTTACATAAAGAGCAACTAGAGTTTAATGATATCGAATTAAAACAAAGAAGTTATAAATAAGGAGAGCTATGATGAATTTAACACTTAAAATTTGGCGTCAAAAAAACGCAAGTGATAAAGGGAAAATGGTTGATTATCCAATCAGTAACATATCTCCAGATATGTCTTTTCTTGAAATGTTAGACGTTTTAAATAACGAATTAATTGAAAAAGGAGAAGAACCTGTTTCATTTGACCATGATTGTCGTGAAGGTATCTGTGGTTCTTGCTCATTATATATTAATGGTGAAGCTCACGGTCCAGATCGTTTAATAACTACGTGTCAATTACACATGCGCACCTTTAAAGACGGTGAAACTATAACTATTGAACCATGGAGAGCAACTGCTTTTCCTGTTATTAAAGATTTAGTTGTAGATAGAACTGCTTTTGATCGTATACAACATGCAGGAGGATTTATTTCTGTAAATACGTCTGGAAACACTATTGATGCAAATGCTATACCAGTTAACAAACAAGATGCAGATGATGCTTTTTCAGCAGCTACTTGTATTGGTTGTGGAGCATGTGTTGCGTCTTGTAAAAACTCTTCAGCAATGCTATTTGTTGGAGCTAAGGTTTCTCAATTTGCTTTATTGCCACAAGGACAAGTAGAAGCAACAGATCGTGTATTAAACATGGTTAAGCAAATGGATGAAGAAGGTTTTGGTAACTGTACAAATACAGGTGCATGTGAAGTTGAGTGTCCTAAAGGAATTTCTTTAGAAAACATTGCTCGTATGAATACTGAATTCTTAAAAGCATCTTTAAAAGGATAATATTCATATCTCTTATACAATAGAAAAATGCTCAAAAGAAAATTTTGAGCATTTTTTATTTTTTCAATTTCTTAAATCAACTACAACTATGAATCACCTTATTTTTGATAAAAAACGTGTAATCAGTTTTAGTGATGCTATTTTCTCTATAGCTATTACTCTATTAGTTTTAGAAATAAGTATTCCTTCTTATAAATTGATAGAACAACATGGTACTTGGGTAGTTTTACAAAGTAAAATACCTAGCTTTATTGGTTTGGTTGTAAGTTTTTTTGTTATTGCTTTATATTGGGTTACTCATATGAGAATTACCAAATATGTATCAACAGTAAATAATAAACTATTATGGCTCAATATATTTCTTCTTTTGTTTATTGTTTTACTTCCTTTTTCTACTGCTTTTTATGTTGGTAGTTTTAATTTAACTGGACCGTTTATCTTTTATTGTTTTAATCTATCTTCTATAGCTCTTATTAATTATTTAATGATTAAGTATATCATAAAAAAAGAAAATGGTCAAACGGGTTTAAAAAATACTATAGGTAAATGGGAAAAAGCAAGAGCTATGAATAGCTTTTGGGTTTGGATTTTTTCAGGAATAATGGCTTTTATATTCCCTACTACATCTAGATATCTTTTTTTGCTAATATTTCTAATTAATCCATTAATTAATCGTGTTTATATAAAAAAAGGCCTAGATATTTAGTCTTAAGTAACAGTTTTTTAATTATGATAAAATTAACTTGACAGTTTATAACATTATAATGAGCTGTATAAAACACAAAAAAATCTATTTAAATCAAATTAATTGATAGTTAAATTACTTGTCTGTATAGATTTTTTTTAGAAGGTATGAGCATAATTACTACGAAAAACCCTTTAAATAAAAAATAATCTACAGTAAAAGATTTAATTGTTGATAGAAGTGCTTTTGATCGTGTACAACATGCAGGTGGATTTATATCTGTAAACACATCTGGAAACACTATTGATGCAAATGCAACTCCAGTAAATAAAGCTGATGCTGATAAAGCTTTTGAAGCAACAACTTGTATTGGTTGTGGTGCTTGTGTAGTAACTTGTAAAAACTCTTCAGCAATGTTATTTGATGGAGCTAGTGTATCTCAATTTGCTTTATTGCCACAAGGTAAATTAGAAGCTACAGATCGTGTTTTAAACATGGTAAAACAAATGGATGAAGAAGGTTTTGTTAATTGTACTAATACTACAGCTTGTGAGGTTGAATGATCTAAAGGAATTTCTTTAAAGGACATTACACGTGTGAATCGTGAGTACCTTGGCGCAAGCCTAAAAGGATAAGCCTATACTGTATAGCAGTAAATTAAATATTTAAAAACCCATGCAACATAGCTTGGGTTTTTTAGTTACATTTATATTAAATTTAAAGATTATGAGACTCTTTTATATTCTAATGTCAGTACTTTTAGTAAGTTGTAAAACAGATACATCTACTAATAAAATATTTAAAAATACAACGCCTTTAGATATCGTTAAAGACTCTATTACTGGTTATTTCTTTAATACAGAAATACTTTTAGAAGACGTCAAAAACTTATCTTCTGATACTTTTGAAGGAAGAAGAACAGGGACCAAAGGTGCAGCCTTAGCAAGAAATTACGTCATTGATCACTTCACGTCACTAGGCGTAAAACCATTAAATAACACTTTTGAGCAGTCCTTTAGTTTTTCTGATAAAAAAATATATAATGCTGTTAATATTTTAGGTGTCATAAATGGACGAGAAAAAACCGACAAATACATTGTTATATCAGCACATTATGATCATGAAGGTATTAAAAATGGTAAAATTTATAATGGAGCAGATGATGATGCTTCTGGTGTTAGTGCTTTATTTGCTTTTGCGGAATATTTTGCTAAAAATCCACCTAAACATAACGTTATCTTAGCAGCTTTTGATGCTGAAGAATTAGGTTTAAAAGGGGCTTATCATTTTGTTGAAAACAACATTTTAACAAAACGACGCAATATAGTATTAAACTTAAATATGGATATGATTAGCCGAAGTGAAAAACAACAGCTATTTGCTGTAGGAACTAGTCATTACCCAATTTTAAAACCTACAATTGCTAATTTTAAAGATATTGGAGTAGTGGATTTGTTAATTGATCATGAAGGATTAACAAAAGCTGATGATTGGTCTTTTGCAAGTGATCATGCTGCGTTTCATAAAGCAAAAATCCCTTTTGTGTATTTTGGAGTTGCTGATCATGAAGATTATCATGAGCCAACAGATGATTTTGAAAATATTGATCAACAGTTTTATAAAGATGCAGTTCAAACTATAATTTCTGTATTTACTCAATTTGATAATTTAGATTTATAATTATAACTTTTCAAACATCTATGTGAATGTTTTGCAAATAATTTGATTATTTGTTTTTAAATGTAACAGAATTATTTATGTAATGTCCAATTTTTTTACCCTGTTCAAGGCCTAATTTTACAGCAGACATATAGTGAATACCTCCGTAAAACCTGCTTAATGCTGCTTCATTTGCAGCGTCTCTAAATGATGAAAATGTTCTAACTCCTAATCCATAAGGTAATTCTGTAGTATCATCAAACTTAAAATTATCACCAAAAATTTTGGTTAATATTTCAGAGGCTGCACCAGAAACTACAGAGTGACCACTGGTATATTCTGGAAAGGGTGGTGTCTGCAATAATGGTAACCAATTATCGTCTATATAATTATTAATTAAAGTTTCTGGTCGAACTAAATTGCTTCTATATTTTTCATCCCAGCAACTTATAAAAGCATCGTTAATTGCTATGGCTGTTTTCGTGTAAGCATAAATGGTTTTTTCAAAACTGCTATTAGACTCCTTACAAGCTATTTTACATATTCCTATCCAGTGTGCACCTGGTGTTATTTTTTTTTCAGCAAACATAAAATGTCCTTTATTAACAGAAACGTAGGGATTACAATCCCAAAATTTGGCAATATTCAATTTTTCAGAGGTGTTACCTTCTTTTATAATTTTATTTCCAATATTATAAACACCTATTAACTCTTTATAAAAATCACTAGATTTTTCAAAAGATGGTGTTGGTGGCTTTTCAGGCTTAAACTGATCAGCAGATTTCATAATTAATGGTCTGATTTTATTCCAGTGTGGTTCTATTCCAGGCATAAAAGCCGGTGGAGTTGGGACCCAACTAAAAGGGTCTTTTGTTAACACGTTGTGAATAGGCATATTTCTTGTTTCGATGTATTTATCATCATTCATCCATAGTTTTACGTGATTAGCTACTTCTTTTCCAAACATTTTAGCCTCATTAAATTCGTCTTTATTAATGTTAATCCAATTGCTATACAAGCTGTCTTTGTAAGTTATAAGCTTTTGTTTGGAAAAAACTAACTCTTCACTTACTTCCATGTAAGCAATTAATGCTGCTAATTTTTTATTTAAAGTGTTGTTTAACTTTATTTTTGGAAGTGTTTTGAATTCGTTTAATTGCTTAGATAAGGTTTTATAACTTTTATTGTTGTAGCTTAAAACCTCATAAGCTGCTATATTAGGATATACATAAATTCTGCTTGCAACAGGAGGTGAAAATACATCGTGTATCATTATTTTAGTAAGTTGATCCACTGTATTATGTATATGATTTGTTGTTATGTTTATTGATGCTTTTTTTTCTTTACATGAAATAAAAATCAAATTTAACAAAATGATAACTCTAATATGTTTGCGCATAATAATGAAAATATTTATCTAAATGTGTATGTTTTAATAGCTTCATTATTAGTAAGAACAAAAAATAAATTTTTGTTTTTCATTTTAATGACACCGGTTTGTTTTACTTGACCGTTAAATGCATCTATACCATAATTTGATAATTGATTTATTTGATTATCTGTTTCTAAAAACATGCCTTTTAATGCTAAATAGGCGCCATGATATGTCCCTGTTTTGTTAGAATTACCACTTACAACTAATCCCTTTTTGTTATTTATTGTTATTTCTGCAAACGAATTTATTGGAGCTAATTGTAATTGATAATTAAACTCAATAAATGTATTGAAATTACCATTATTATTTTGAATATAACCTGATGATAAAGTTTCAACTTTATAAATTTTTCCTTTTTTCAAAGATTCATATGTTAAAACATCTTCTATCGGTTTAGATGAAAAATCTTTATAGTTTATAAATCTTTTACTTATAATATTCATTTGTGAGGCTAATTCGTCTTTCGAGTTTACTGGATAATAATTATTGTCTTTTTTGTAGGCTAAAACAGTTTCTTTAGTACCATTTGAGTCAAAATCTGAATAGTAAAGTTTTAATGGTGCATCAGATGAGACTTCATTAAAGCGGGTATTTTCACCCCAGTTACCAAGTAATATATCTAAATCCCCATCATCATCAATGTCAAAAGTAGTTATAGATTGCCAAAGTCCATTTAAATGGTTTGGAATGTCTAAGGGTTTTAAATTTCCTTTGTTATTGATATATATTTTTGGAGAATCCCATTCTGAAGCGATAAGTAGATCTTTAATACCATCGTTATTTATATCGCTCCAAGTTGCAGCAGTAGCTTTAATATTTAGGTTGAATTCTTTATCTTTTGAAAAATTACCTTTACCATCATTTATTAAAATATAAGCGCTTGGTTTGTCACCATAACTATTGGGATTAGATAAATTACCTATAAATAAGTCTTGATCTCCATCTTGGTCGTAATCGTAAGCGACTACACTGGAAGTGTTATTAAAGTTATTTGGTATTGTGTTGTTAGATTTTTCAAAACTGTTATTATTGTTAATATATAGACGATCGTTTTCAAAATTCTTTCTTCTGAGTAATTCTATACCAGAACCAACGTATAAGTCTAAATCGGAGTCTCCGTCCGCGTCAAAGAAGGTGGCTACATTATCTTCATACAGTAAATCTTGTTCAATATGAGTAATTTTTTTTTCTTTAAAACTAAAACCATTATTTAAAAAAAGCTTTGCTTTTTTACCAGAAGCATTACCTATAAAAAAATCTTCAAACCCATTGTTGTCTATGTCGGCAATAGCAACAGCTGGTCCCTGAATCGAAACCCTATTTGGTATTAATCTTTCATGAAAGAAATCATCGTAATTATCTTCTGAATGAACAAAATCAAGGATGTTTTCTCTTTTAAAAAAGTTTTTTTCTTTTTTGTTAATGTAAGAATATGGTGTTGTATCAATTTTGTAGTCAACAGTTAGATTGGTGTTTATAGAAACATCATTAATTTTTTGTACTTTGTTATTTGGCCAAATAATGTGTAAAGAGTCAATTACATTTTTTTCTAATCCAAAATGTAACTTCCCTTCTCCAGCAGATAAAAAACCTCTAGTTTTATATAATTGTTTGAACTGTTTTAAGCCATTAGAATATACAATTGCTTTGGTTCCTAATCCCTCTTTATTTGATGGTTTGTAATTAAACTTTATTGATAAATAGTTATTGCTATTATCAGTAGTGTTTTTGAGAATAGTAGCTTTTTCGTTCAAATTGTTTGTTACAATATCTAAATCTCCATCTAAATCTAAGTCTAAGTATATAGCACCATTTGAGAAAGATGGTTTGTCTTCAATCCATTTTCCAGTTTTATCTTCAAAAGACTGGCTATTGCCTTTAAAAATTCTATTTGAAGAAGCTCCGCTGGGCATCTTGTCCAAAGATTTATATAGCCATTTTAAGCTATTATCACTACCATATTGCTTAAAAGTACTAGAAACGTATTTTCTAAAGTCTAGATTGTTTGGGCGCCTTAATATACCATTACTAATAAACAAATCTTGAAACCCATCATTGTCAAAATCAGCAAAAAGGGGACCCCAACTCCAGTCCGTATCTTCTATGTGATTATATGATGCTGTTTCTATAAAGTAAGATCCATTATTATTAATTTGAAGCATATTTCTTGATATTTGATCCTTATAACCAAGTTTTTTAAGCTGTTTTTGCATATTATACATAGCATCATCCCCTTCAGTTTGTTTTATTATAGATTCTTTTTCTGGTAACATATCTAATGTGATAATGTCTAAGAATCCGTCTCCATTAATATCAGCAGAATCACTTCCCATAGAAAATCTACTAATTGTAGAAAATGCTTCGGACATTTTTTCTGTAAAAGTACCATCTTGATTATTTAAGTAATAATAATCATCTTCATGAAAATCATTACAGACATAAATGTCATCCCAACCGTCATTATTAAAATCACCAATAGAAGCACTTAACCCATAGCCATTTGGACCACCAAAAATATTAGAAGTTTCACTTACGTCTATAAATTTTCCATTTGTGTTTTTTAATAATACATCACCTACTAAACCTACTCTTTTTTTTCTATGTGATGCGGGTCCATAAGATAGGTTTGTATGTACAGCGTGATTTACAATATATACGTCTAAATCATCATCCTTATCATAATCAAAAAAATATGATTGAGTAGAATAACCTTTAAAATCTAAACCATAATCTTTAGCTTTTTCTGTAAATGTTCCGTTTCCATTATTAATAAAAAGCTCATTACGTCCTTCGAAATCTAGTATTCCAGATACAGAGCACAAATAAATATCCATAAATCCATCATTATTAATGTCTACCATTGTAGCTCCTGTATTCCAGTCAGAAAGTGATTCGATATTTGCTTTTTTAGTAATGTCTTCAAACTTAAAATTTCCTTTATTAAGGTATAATTTATTCTCACCCTGATTGGATACAAAATACAAATCGGTTAATCCATCATTATTTATATCTCCTGCACAAAGCCCATTTCCATTATAAAAGTAGATGTAATTAATAATACTGTGGTTAGCATCTTCTTTTAATTGATTTGTGAATTTAACACCTGTATTTTCTGGAGACAGTACTTTAAAAAGGTGTTTTTTGGGTGATATATTTTCTTTTATTTGTTTATTGCAACTGAAAATTAAAAAAATTAAAAATAGTATTTTATAAAATATGCACTTATTTAACATTATTATTGCTTATAGTTTATTTAACAAATATATAATATTATTTATTTTCTCATAATTTATGGTAAAATCAAGTGAATTTTATAAAGTTAATATTGAAAATTTAGCTGGTCAAGTTACTGTGCTTCACAAAAAAATGATTAGACTAAGTGTCTCTAGGTTAGTTGTGTTTTTTTTAACCTTTTTATTAATATATTATACATTTAAAGACTGGTTATATTTTACTTTAGTTATAATTTGTGGTGTAACTATTTTTGGATTTATAGTTGCTAACTATACTAAGATTAAAAGATCGTATAAATTAACTGAAGAATTACTTAAGATTAATGAAACCGAATTAAAAATTAATTCTGGAGAGTTTCATGACAGACCACAAGGTTTGAAGTATCAAGATCCATTGCATAATTATGCTTTAGATATTGATTTATTTGGTAAAGGAAGTTTTTTTCAATTTATAAATCGTACTGCGACACAAGAAGGTTCTGATAGTTTAGCTAATAATTTAAAAGCTAATAATATCATGGCTATTAATGGAAGGCAAAATGCTATAAAAGAATTAGCTTCTAAAGCAGATTGGAGACAGAATTTTCAAGCTAATGCTAGTTTAATACAAGTAGAAACTAAAGCAAAAACGATACTTGAGTTTTTAAAATCTCACCAAAGTATATTGCCAAAATTTTTTAAGTTGCTACCCTTAGTAATTTCAGTATTATCAATTTTAATTGTGGGTTTATCTGTTGCAAAAATTATTCCTGCAGCAATCATTGGTTATTGGTTGTTTGTTGGTTTGTTTATTACAGGTCGTTTTCTAAAAAAAGTAAATGTGTTAAGTACAAACACAGATAAGATGAGAGATATCTTTCGTCAATACGCTTCACTTTTAAATGCAATTGAAAATGAAACATTCACATCCAAATTATTAATTGACAAACAGGCTAAAATTCAATTAAAAAATAAAAAGGCTTCACAAATTATTAAAGAGCTTTCAAAAGCAATGGATGCTTTGGATAACAGAAATAATTTAATTTCTGCAATTTTTGGGAATGGCTATTTCTTAACAGATTTAAAACACACTTACACCATCGAAAGATGGCTAGAAAACTATAAAGATAAAGTTGAAGATTGGTTTGAAGTAGTTACTTTTTTTGATGCTTATAACAGTTTAGGTAACTATGCGTTTAATAATCAAGATTATGTTTATCCACAAATTGTTGATAATAATACTGAGACAAGTGTCTTGCAGTTAGGACATCCATTGCTTAAAAGTAACAAACGGGTTGATAATGATTTTAAAATTCAAGATCGACAATTTTTTATTATTACAGGAGCAAATATGGCTGGTAAAAGTACCTTTTTGCGTACCGTTTCTTTACATATTGTAATGGCTAATATTGGTTTGCCTGTTTGTGCAAAAAAATCTATTTACAATCCCGTTAAATTAATTACAAGCATGCGTACTAGCGATAGTTTAACAGATGATAGTAGTTATTTCTTTTCAGAATTAACACGCTTAAAATATATTGTAGATGCGATTAAGCAGGATAATTACTTTATTATTTTAGATGAAATCCTTAAAGGAACAAACAGTACAGACAAAGCTATTGGGTCACGTAAGTTTGTAGAAAAATTAGTGGCTAGTCATGCAACAGGTATTATTGCAACACACGATTTAAGTCTTTGTGAAATTGAAGCACAATTAGAAGAGGTTAAAAACTATTATTTTGATGCTCAAATTATTAATGACGAATTGTATTTTGATTACACTTTTAAAAAAGGAATTTGTCAAAACATGAATGCTAGTTTCTTATTGAAGAAGATGGAGATTGTTTAATTTGAGATGTTTTTATAAAACACAAAAAGAAAAGTAATTTCACTCGAACTAACAATGTGTTACAATAGAAGGATATTGTTTTGTCACTTCGAGTAATTTTTGAGGTACGAGAAAATTGTATCGAGAATGATGAGTTTTTTTACTCTATAATCTTTATAAAAATTGGAGAAGGAGGTTTTATTCTATATCCAGAATTTGATTTTACCTTTAAATCGAAAATAATTACTTTATCTCCAATATTTAATGTTTTTTCTAATTTAATGCTAATATCAGTCGTGATTTGATTACCATCAACTTTAATAGTTTCTGTGTTATTTGCTTTAATTTTAAAACTAGTTACTTTAAAATAGTAAGGATATAAAAAATCATCTAAATCTGATGTTATAAGTGCATTTTTAAATTGATTTTTATTCATTAAAACATCACATTTATTGCCGCATCCAATTTCATTTATTCTTCCAATAAGTTTTCCAATATCCTTTATCCTCAACGTTTTCACATCTGTAATAATTGAACCATCAATCATTTCAGCTTTAATTGTTATATCAACAGTTTTTCCAGAACCAGGAATCATAAGATAATTTCCAATACCTTCTTTTTTACTCAGGCCAACACCAACTGCTTTAATATCTATAGCATTTGGAAATGAAATTTTAATAGGGTTACTAACACCTCTGTAAACAATATTTAAGTTACTGGTCTCTAAAACAGCTTCTAGTTTTGAATTATCAGATACTTTTAAAGCTTCAATTTTAGTTTTTAAAGCTTGATTTCTTTAAGTAATTCTTTTTTACTAAGCCTTGATGTGTTACAACTAAAAAGTAAACTACTTAATATTAATATTATTGAAAGTTTATATTTCATTTTAATGATTTTTCAAATACATAATTATTTCTTTCCATTCTTCATATTTTGTTGATGCAAAATGGTCTTCGTCAATTGGAAGACCTCTAACGTGAAACCATAAAAAAAGAGAATCTTTTTTTGAGAAATCTTTAGATTTATTTTGATGAATTGAATTGGTTGTTGAATGATATAGGTTGTTATTATAAGCGATAGTTTCAGTAGAAGTATTCAATCTATAAACCTTATGTATTAATGAAGGTAGAAAATAGTATCCAAAAATACATAGTACTAGAAAGGTAAACAATTTCTTTTTCATAATTCAAATCTAAATTTAACTAGTCGGAATTACCAAAGCCTCATTAAATATCCATTTTTTAATCAAATCATCGTTTGTAGTAATTTCAGCAAAAACATATAAATTAGATCTATAACATGGTGAGGTTTCAGCCAATTCAATTACTACTCTATTATCGCAATAACTAGAATGTATAAAGTAAATGTCTTTGTCCTTTATTAATACATAGCCAACGTGATTATCTAAACCAACAAAGTGAATACCATCTGTGTAAACAGCGTTTAGTTTTTCTTTTAATTCAGAAAATGTTTTATTGGAGTATGTTTTTAGCTTGTTTTTGGGCTGTAAAGCAATTGCTTCATACAGTCCTGCTTGTTGTGCCATTTTATAACGATTTAGATTAAACCCTAAATGTTTTAAAGTAGTCGATACAAAATAACCACAAGCTATTAAACCATCATTTGGTATGTTTGTGTGACCATTAAAATCCCAAGTAGTACCATACCAATGTGGTATTATATCATTTATTAATTTATAATATAAGTATTTTGAAGCACTATCAATAGCTTTGTTTTTATTGTTAGCATACAAGGTTTTAAAATAGGTTTTAGTGCTTTTTATTTTTGATATTATAGTCTTGTAATCACCTTTAGCCTTAAAATTAATATTCATCTTTACGCTATCAATGCCAGTGTAATAGTCTTCAGTTTTTTTACTTTGTAATTTAGTGTCTTCAGTAGTAATTAATGAGATACTTTCGGTTTTAAGTTTCTTACAACTTATAAAAATTAGAAATAATAATATTAAATGACTGTAATTTTTGATAGTTTAAAGGTGTTGGTTATCAGTGTTATAGCTTTAAAATAGCATTGTTTATTGTAAATAAATAACCTCACAAACTTAATAATTTGTGAGGTGTGAAGTATGGCGAGTTTTAAAGCTATTTAATTGTTTTTTCTAAGATGTGAATAATTTACTTGTTACAATAGACTTATAATTGTTTGGTTTTAATTTTAGCTAGCATTTCAAT
Organism: Olleya sediminilitoris; assembly: GCF_016785945.1. Taxonomy (GTDB): domain Bacteria; phylum Bacteroidota; class Bacteroidia; order Flavobacteriales; family Flavobacteriaceae; genus Olleya; species Olleya sediminilitoris. The sequence continues at coordinate 71,093 of NZ_JAEMEF010000012.1, forward strand.
TGCATTTTTATCATCTGGTTTCAAACTTAAAACCTTATTATAATTTATTTTGGCTTCTTCATAATTACTTGTCAGGTAAAATGCTTCACCTAAACTATCATAAACATTTGGGTTGTATGGAAACATTTTTGTGTTTAAATCAAAAATATATAAAGCTTTAGTATATTGTTTATCTTTTAAATGCCAATAACCTAAAGTGTTTAGCTCTTTGCTTCCTTCTGAGTACTCTGGAAAATAACTCAAAAATTGATTTTCTAAAGTCATCAAATCTTCTATTGGTGTTGTGTTTAGATTATTAAAAGTGATATTAGCAACATAATATTTAGGCAAGTAACGTTTATTGCTTATTATATTATTAATGTCATTTTCAAAAGTTTCAATAGGATGTTCTACAATTCTATTAATTTCTTTTCCGTCTTTGTAAAAAATAATAGTTGGTACACGATGGATGTTATAACCTTTTTCTTCTCCATTTGGTCCTTTTTTATAGCTGTCTTTTGTATTATCTAATGCAAAAACCTCTAATTGTTCCATGTTAAATTCTGCAGACTCTAATACTTTGTAAAAACGCGGTATTTCCTTTTTGCTATCTCCACACCAAGTACCTAAAAACACTTTAATAGTATAATCATTTAACTTTGTTTTAAAAGTTTGTACTAATTTGTCATTGACTATGTAATTGTCATAATTACTATTAAACCATGTTTTATAACCTTCTTTTTGGAGTCCCTTTTTATTAATTTCACCTAATAATTTAGGTTGTCCTTTAGCGTCTAATACTTCATGGTTTAAATTTTGAGCATTTAAAATTAAAGAACAAAAAAGAAGGAGTGTTGTAGTTAAAATAGATTTCATAATATTGATTTTAAGATTGTTTAGAGTTAAAATTATATTGATAATTTTAAGAGTTCTAATTTTTTTAACCAACAACCATTTTAAAAGTATAAACAGCAAAAAAATGTTGTTTGTATAGCTTTTAAGGGCTTTTATACTTTGTTTTTTGATGGTTTTAGCTTTTTGGTTTATTTTGATGATTAATTATGATAGACCTTAAAAAACATACATCACAAATACTGGTTCACATTCTTGGTTGGATGGTATTTATCTTTGTGTCATTATATATCTTTTCTAGATATTATTGGGCCGAAAACCCGTTTTTACAATATTTGTCCATTTTAGGAGTCATTGTATATACAAACCATTTTATATTATTACCTTATTTTGTAAAACGAAAATGGTACGCCTTTTATGGATTGTTATTTATAGCAATTTCGTTTTTTGCAACACAATTATATTGCAATGCTTTTGCACAATGTGGTTGTTCTATAATGAAATGTTTAAGCGACTACCTTTGGCAAACGTTGGTTCCGTTAATTTTTTTCTCATTTATATGGATGTTATTTCGTTTTTTAGACGAAAAAAATCAAAAAGAAATTTTAGAGAAACAACATGTTGAAATGGAATTGAAGTTTTTGAAATCTCAAATCAACCCTCATGTTTTGTTTAATAATTTAAATACAATTTATTCGTATTCAATTGAAAAACCAGACCAAACACCAGAACTAATTTTGATGTTATCAGACAATTTAAAACATGTGTTGTATGAAAGTAATTCTGAATATGTAGATTTAGAAAAAGAGTTGCAGTTTTTAGATAACTATATTAAATTTCAGAAAATTAGAACCGAAGGTATAAAGCAAATAAAATATCATACAACTATTGAAAATATAAACAGTAAAATTGCTCCTTTATTGTTAATTACCATTATTGAAAATGCTTTTAAACATAGTGTAGTTAATAGTAATATTGATGTAAGTATTACCCAAAAAGATAAACAATTAATTTGTGTTTGTACTAATGCTTTTAAAAGTAAATTATCAAATCAAAATCAAGCTAAAATAGGATTAAACAATCTTAAAAAAAGACTGTTGCTATTATACCCAAATAAACATCAACTGTCAATAACAAGTACACAGCAATTTGTTGTTACTTTAAAATTAGATTTATCATGACTTGTATAATTATTGAAGATGAAATACCTGCACAAAATTTACTAAAAAATTATATAAGTAAATTACCAGATATAAACTTAATAGCTACATTTCAAACAGCTACACAAGCTCATGATTTTTTTAAAAATCAGACTACAGATCTAGTCTTTTTAGATATTAATTTACCTGATATTTCTGGTTTAGATTTTATTAAAACCATTAAAAGTCCACCAGCTATAATAATGACTACAGCTTATTCTGAATATGCTGTTAGTAGTTTTGAACTAGATACTATTGTAGATTATTTGGTTAAACCTTACAGTTTTGATCGCTTTTTAAAAGCTATTCAAAAAGCAGCAATCAGAAGTAGTAGCTTTAATACTCAAGAACAGGAGGATTTAATGTTTTTAAATGTAGATAAAACGCTCCATAAAATTGTTTTTGAAGATGTTTTATATCTAGAATCCGATCGTAATTATATTACTGTAATAACAAAAACACAAAAATTATCTTATATAGATTCACTTAAAAACTGGATACAAAAATTACCAGAACAAGATTTTATTCAAATTCATAAATCATTCATTATCAATACTAAATATGTTGATAAAATTTCTGGAAACGAAGTGTTTATAAACACACAACGCTTACCAATTGGTCGTACATTTAAACCAGAGTTACTTAAAAAATTAAGAATTGTTTAATTTGGACTAATCTTTGAGTAATTATAAATGTATATTTAATTTTAAATAAATTTTTAGATGAAATCAAAACAAATCTTATTCTCGTTAGCATTTTTAATTACAGCTAGCGTTACCATTGCTCAAGAAGTCAATCATGATAACCAAGTTTATGTTGTCAAAAACAAAAAAATAACCTTAAATGGTGAAGATGTTTCAAATACTTTGACAGAAGCTCAAACTACACAAATTTTAGATTTAGCTAAGGTTAAAAATAACGAAATTAAAGCGGTTAAGTTAGCAGAAAAAGAAGCTAAGCGAAAAGAGAAACAAGCTAAAGCTGAAGCTAAAGAGCTTAAGGCACAAGAAAAAGAGAGAAAAGCAGCCGAAAAGGAACGTAAAAAGGCGGAAAAAGCTAGGGAAAAGGCAGAAAAGGAGCAGAAAAAAGCTGAAAAAGCAATAGCTAAAAAAGAAAGTGCGAAAAAGGCTTTAGAAAAAGCAAATGACAAGTTTGAAAAAGAGACTAAAAAATTTAAGAAACTTGATGCTAAAGGTAAATTGTCTCCAAATGATAAAATTAAGTGGGAAAGTAAGTTAGAAAAATTACAGGAAAAAATTAATAAAGCAGAACAACGTTTAAATAAATTATAAACTGTGGAAGGCCTTTTAAATGTAGCAATAATTCAGTCTGATTTGGTATGGCACAATCCTGATCAAAACAGACTAAATTTTGAAAGTAAAATTGAAAGTTTAACCAATAATGTGGATTTAATTGTATTACCAGAAATGTTTACTTCTGGTTTTACAATGTCTGCTGCTACTGTTGCAGAAACTATGGATGGAGCAACCATACAATGGATGCTAAATTTAGCAAAAAGTAAGCAGGCAGCAATTGTAGGTAGTTTGGTTATAACCCAAAACGATAAGTTTTATAATAGATTAGTTTTTGTACATCCTGATCAAACTCTAGAGCATTATGATAAACGACATACTTTTACCTTAGCAGGAGAGGACAAAGTATATACTAAAGGACAGCAACAATTAATTGTAAATTATAAAGGTTTTAAAATAAAACCGTTGGTTTGTTATGACTTACGCTTTCCTGTTTGGGCTAGATTACAAGACGATTATGATGTCTTGTTATATGTTGCTAATTGGCCTGAAAAACGCATAAAGGCATGGGATACTTTGTTACAAGCAAGAGCTATTGAAAATATGAGTTATTGTATTGGTGTTAATAGAGTGGGTTTAGATGCAAATAATTATAACTATCCAGGACATTCAGCAGCTTATACAGCGTTAGGTGATTTACTAACTAATTTACCAAACAATAAAGGAGGAGTGCAACAAATAGTGTTAACTAAATCACATATTACTGTGACCAGAGATAAGCTAAAATTTTTAGATGATAAAGATACTTTTAGTCTAAAGTAAAATCAACAATAACTTCCCATCCTGATCTAATTTCTGCTACTTTTTTACTGTAGCTAACACGTTCTGCTTGTCTGTTTTGTAAAAAGCTACCAGGATCAAAAACACCATTTTTATTACTATCAAAAATGACTCTTAAATAGTATTCGCCTGGTTTAAGAAAGAAAAAATCTAAAGGTCGTGCTTCAGTAGTGTATTGTTCATACTTTACTTCTCCTTTTTTATCTACAAACTGAACTATTAATGGGTATTCAGCATTTTTAATAATCACTCTAGCACTACCTAAACTTGCTTCTTTTTCAGTTCTTAATGTGTAATTTAAAGTATCATTAGTCGCTTCAAAAAAATCAGTTATGGTATTTGGTAATAACTGTACTTTATAACCATGATCTTGTGTTTTTTCAAACTGTAATTCTACAGTGTTTTGTAAGGTGTCAAGCTTACTAGTAAAAGCAATGTTTACAGAGTCTTTGTCAATAATCTTAATTTGTTTTTCATCAAATTTAGTAATTGGTATATTGGACCATAATTTTAATGGATCATACATGCCAATAGTGCTAGTTGGACTTGATTTTACTAGTAATGAATCTTTTTTATTGTCCTTAATTCTAACAGTAAAAGTGTCTATGATTTTACGATTTGTTACCTTAAATACTAACGAGTCTACTTCTAGTTTAGGTTTGTAATAGTAGTTTAAACTATCGGTTTCCTGATCTTTAATATATTTATATTCAAAGTCTTCAGGGACATTGGATAGTATATCAATTTTCATTTTTTTGTAATCCTTCCCTTGAAAACCAAATGCTATTTTTTCACCAGAAATTAGCCTAGCATTTTCAGCTTTATAGTCTAAATTTTCTTTAAACAGTTTTAGTTTGTAAAAAGGGGTTGTGTCATTTGATACAGTAATAAAATCTTCATAAAATCCAATTTTATCACTTTTTTGTTCAAAAGTAATATTACTATTATTGTCTTTTATTGCAACCAACTTGTATTTTCCAGCTTTTAAGTTTTCTAATTTAAAATTAGTGGTACTGTCCAGTGTGTTGGTTATATATTTTGGGTTTTCTTTATAAACAATGCTGTCTGTGTAGGTTGTGTCAGCTTCATATAAATTAACAGATATAAATGGGTCTGTTTCTCTTTCTAAAGCATCCATTACACTTCCTTTAACTGATAGTGAATCTATGTAATCTCCTGTTGAGAATACATATCTATAATAAGGATATGGATTTCCTTCATTATTATCTACAATACTATTTCCAAAATTTATAGCAAATGTTGTGTTTGGAGGTAGTGTATCAAAAATCTTGATTTTTATATACTTACTTGCAGTACCTAGAGGTGTGATTTCTGGTTTGGTTTTCATTGGAGGAGATATAACAAGTTGTTTTGTTAAGTCTTTAGTTTTAACATATTCGTTAAAATATATCCTGATTTCATTGCTTTTAAAATTTTTAGAAAAGTTTGGCGGCGTAGAGTATTCAATCTCAGGAGGAGTAATATCCTTCTCGCCTCCAGAAATGGTTCCTCTGTTAGCACAATTAATAAATGTAAGTGCTAAAACACTATAAAAACAAAAATTTAAAAGACGATTTTGCATATAATTTTTAATGAAGTTACAAATTAACAACATATTTATGTTTTAACGAAAAATGCTTTAAGCTATTGCCATAGTTGCAATACTAATTTTAATGTTTTCGGCTTTATTTAATTCTATAATACAGGCTTCTAAAGTGTTTCCTGTGGTAATTACATCGTCAACTAAAAGAATATGTTTGTTTTGTAATAGTTGTGGTTTGGTAATAGCAAAAGCTTCGTTGTTTAATTGCCAACGTTCTAATCTGCTTTTTGTAGCTTGAGATTGATTGCTATTTGTTATCTTAATTAATAATTGGTCGTTAAATTCAGCTTTTAAAGCTTTAGCAATATTTTGACCAAATTTAGTAACTTGATTATAGCCTCTTTTTTTTAGTTTTTTAGGATGTAATGGTACTGGTATTACTAAATCAATATTGTTTTTGTAAAGCTGGTTTGATTTTAATTCTTCGCCAAGCCATAGCCCAAAAAAATTACTAACTTCTTCATTTTTACCATATTTTAGTTGGTGTAACAGTTGCTGTACGATACCTTTTTTTTCAAATCTTAGCAACGCAGTAGCAGCTTCTATTTTTGCACGACCATAAAACACCTTTTTAACAAAAGGGTTGTTATCCAAATGAAAATTTGTTGTTGGTAAACGATGTCTACAGTCTACACATATGAAATGTTCGTTGTCTGATAATTGGTTTTTGCAGGCTGAACAGACCTGAGGGAAAAATAAATCCAATAAAGCATTCTTATTCATAAAATACTATTTTTTAGATTTAATAATTGTTAAATCTGTGTAAAATTTATGTAAATTAACCTGTTTATTTGCATTAAATATTGTTTTGACAGTGTTTTTATTCAAGTTATCGAAAAAATATTAGTTATACAGATATTAAAAATATTTTTGCTTTGTTAAATTTTCCCAAATTGATTGAACACCTAATTAATAGGTGTTTTAGTAACTAACAGATATATGATAATTTTCCCTCATACCTACCATTATAGGTTAATCATTGGTTCGCTATTTGTCGCCTTCATTGCATTAGGTGTTTATAGTTACGTAAGTGTCTCTAAGTTAGATGAATATAATAGTTATGTCTCTCAAGAAAAAAAATTGTTAGAAAACGAATTATCAGAAATGATAATACGTTATGAAAATATTAGAACCGAAGACGAAATTTTAAACGAAAGATTAACCCAATCTAAGGTCAGAATCATTCGTATATTAGACTCGGTTAAAGCTGTTGCTCCAAGTGCATCATTATTATCTTACTATAGAGCAGAAATTAAAGATTTACAGCATGAAAAAGATGAGGTTTTAGACTTGTTAGCCAAATCTCAAGAAGAAAATAAACGCTTACAATTAGCCGCATTGGAAGCTAAATTAAATTTTCAATCTATAAAAAACACAACCAAAAATTTAAAAGTAAAAAATAAAGATTTAGCAGTAGTTAATACAGCGTTGTCAAACAAAATTGATAATGCTAGCTTTTTAGAAATAGAACAATTAGAGGCTCAGGCTGTAAAGCGAATTACAAAAAAACGTATTGTTAGTACTGAAAAATATAAAAAAGCAAATAAACTACATGTTGCATTTACAGTATCTAAAAACAAATTTGTGGATGAAGGAGATAAATATTTATACCTGCAAATATTAAGTCCTAGTAATAATATAGTTGCAGATGAAGGTTCTGTTAATTTTGGTAAAGAGTCTTTAATATATACAAAAAAAATAAAAGTAGCCTATAATAAAGAAGACGTTGAAGTTGAAACTATAGTTACCACAGACGAAGATCAACCCTTTACTAAAGGTATTTATTTTGTTAATGTATTTAATGATAACAAAAGGTTAGGTAGCACTTCTATAACATTAAAATAAAGTTAAAAAATGATTCTGTTTTAACAAAATAATTTTAAAGGGTATAATTTTACTAGTAAGCGATTAAATAATTATCTTATATTCGTTAAAAATTTTACTAAACCACTCTTTTTTTGAACAAAATCAATTTTTTAAAAGAATCAATCAAAAGTTTAAAAACTTCAGGAACATTATTTCCTAGTTCAAGATTTTTAGCTTCAAAATTGCTTAGTGCAATTGATTTTGAAAACGCAAAGCTAATAGTAGAGTTTGGTCCAGGTAATGGTATTATAACCAAACAGATTTTACAGCGCTTAAATCCTAACGCAAAACTAATTACATTTGAAATTAATGATAAGTTTTATAATGCGTTATTAAAAATTGATGATCCAAGACTTATTGTTACTAATCAATCTGCAGATCAAGTCATGGATGTAATCAAGCAATATGGTTTTGATAATACAGATTACATAGTGTCTAGCTTACCATTAACCAATATACCTAAGCCAATAACCAATTCTATTTTAAACAGTGCCTATGCTTGTTTAAAACCACAAGGTTATTTCTTCCAGTTTCAATATAGCTTAACATATTACAATACTTTAAAGCAAATATTTAATTGTAAAGTCCATTTAGGTTTTGAGGCTTTAAACCTTCCTCCAGCTTTTGTTTACACTTGTCAAAAAGACTAATCATTTTTTGGTTGTACACTTTTATTTATCGTTTATCTTTGTACTATTATGGCAAACAACGACGATCAATTTAAAAAAGTAATCTCTCATGCAAAAGAGTATGGTTACGTATTCCAAAGTAGTGAGATCTACGACGGACTTAGTGCAGTATACGACTACGCTCAAAACGGAGCAGAATTAAAGAAAAATATACGCGACTATTGGTGGAAAGCAATGGTGCAAATGAATGATAACATTGTTGGTATTGATGCAGCAATATTTATGCATCCAACCACATGGAAAGCATCAGGTCACGTAGATGCTTTTAGTGATCCTTTAATAGATAATAAAGATTCTAAAAAAAGGTACAGAGCAGATGTTTTAGTCGAAGATTATTGTGCTAAAATTGAAACCAAAATTGAAAAGGAAGTTAAAAAAGCTGAAAAACGTTTTGGCGAAGCTTTTAATAAAGAAGAATTTTTAGCAACAAATGGTCGTGTTTTAGGTTATCAAGAAAAAATTGATACTATTTTAAAACGATTAGGAAAATCTCTTGAAGCTGAAGATTTAGCAGATGTTAAAGCATTAATTGAAGAGTTAGAAATAGCTTGTCCTTTAAGCGGAAGCAGAAACTGGACAGATGTTAAGCAATTTAACCTAATGTTTGGTACAAAATTAGGTGCATCTGCCGAAACTGCAATGGACTTGTATTTACGTCCAGAGACAGCTCAAGGTATATTTGTTAATTTTTTAAATGTTCAAAAAACAGGACGAATGAAAATTCCGTTTGGTATAGCGCAAACAGGAAAAGCCTTTAGAAATGAGATTGTTGCAAGACAATTTATTTTTAGAATGCGTGAGTTTGAGCAAATGGAAATGCAATTTTTTATTAAACCAGGCACACAAAAAGAATGGTTTGATTACTGGAAAGAAACAAGACTAAAATGGCATAAATCACTTGGTTTAGGAGAAGAAAACTACCGTTTTCATGATCATGAAAAATTAGCACATTACGCTGATGCAGCAACTGATATCGAGTTTAAATTCCCGTTTGGTTTTAAAGAGTTAGAAGGTATTCACTCGCGTACAGATTTTGATTTAAAACAACACGAGGAGTTTTCTGGTAAAAAACTACAGTATTTTGATCACGAAGAAAAAGCAAGCTATACACCATACGTTTTAGAAACCTCAATTGGTTTAGATCGTATGTTTTTAGCTGTATTTTCAAAAGCTTTAGTTGAAGAAGAGTTAGAAAACAATACAACAAGAACAGTACTTAAATTACCAGCAGTTTTAGCACCTGTAAAAGCAGCTATTTTTCCTTTAGTAAAAAAGGATGGATTGCCAGAAGTAGCTAAACAAATTGTTGAAGATTTAAAATGGGATTTTAATGTGTTTTATGACGAGAAAGATGCGGTAGGTAAACGTTATAGACGTCAAGATGCAAACGGAACACCATTTTGCATTACTGTTGATCATGATACTTTAGAAGACAACACAGTTACCATTCGTCACAGAGATACAATGGATCAAAAACGTGTTAAAATTGAAGAACTTCGTGATATAATTAAAAAGGAAGTAGACGTTAAAGAGTGGTTAATGAAAATGTAATTAACGCTTTAAATATTTTATATAAAACGCTCAACTATTCAGTTGGGCGTTTTTTTTGTAGTTTTTAAAAATAGGCTTTTAGTTGTACATTTCCAGTGTGTATTGTAGTACTAGTTTCTGTTTTACGACCAAAATAAGTCAAATTTAAATCTAAAAATTTGGTTAGTTTTTTTTGTGCTAATAGTGACCAAGTAAAGTTTTTTCCTGGTTGTAAGCCTTCTAACATTTGGTAGGCCACAGGGCTGTTTGCGTTTCCATCAAAAGCGTTATTAAAAACATTAAACTCTCCAGAAACAGCTCCTATTTGTGCATTATTTTTTGGAGAAAAAGCAAAGGATAATCCGTATTTGTTCTGATCTAAAATTTCTAAGTTATTAATAGTGTTTTCTTTATTTGTTATCTGGTAAAACACATCAAACTGTACGTTATCATTAAGTAAATAAGATAATTTAGGATTAAAGCGTTTGGTGTCTATATCAAAGTTTTTACTGCTAAAATTTTCGCTATTGCTAAACTGTTCTTCTAAAGCAGAGGTTACAGTGACTAACCAGCTATTTTTGATTTTATGTATAAAATTAATTTGATGGCTTTTTAAGTTGTTTTCTATAAATCCAAAACTTAATGTGTTTTCGCTACTGTTCCATAAATACGTGTAAGATGTTGTATAGCGTTGCTTACCACGATTAAAAAATAATACATTTCTAAAATTTAAAGTTAATCCTAATTGGTTGTCTTTGTCTGCACTAAAAGGGTTTAAATCAAAATCAGCATTAGTTTTTTGTATTTTTCTATCAATTAAATAACTGGACTGATTATAAAACTTAGAAAAAAAATGTTTGGTCTTGTGCTCTGTATTGACCCAATTAATTGGGTTTAAAGTCAAGGTCTGGCTTAGTCTATTTTGATGTGTTTTAATATAGACTTGATTGGGTAATAAAACTCGAATATAATCTCCTTGATCTTGGAATTGAGCAATTTCAAATTCTTCAAGCTCCTGAATACCATTTTGGTTATAATCAATCCAAGTGTACGCACCTTGTCCAGATTCTACCTGTACATAGGTAAAGTCTTGTTGTGGTAATGTCCCTGAGTTGGTTTCAAAAGCAGTATTCCAAAGTATTCCGTTTTTTAAAAAACGTTGACTAAATAATAATCTGGAGTTTAATGAGTTTTCATTGTCCTGGTCTTCATCTTCATTTTTTAAAGTTCTGTAATTGACATATAAAGACAAATTGGTTTTTTTGTTTTTAATTAATCTAGAGTCTAAATAATAGGTATTAGAGCTATTGACTCGATCTAGGTTTCCATTTCGTAAGCTATCATTAACACGATATTTATATCCAACTTCAGCATAAATATTTGTACTGTCTCCAATTCCTGTAAAAGCTTCGTAAGCAGTAAAACGCTGAGTCAGATCTGTAAATGCTTTAGTTTCATTAATACGTTCTTTATTTTCTTCAGCCGAAAAACCAACACCAATCCATTGTTTATCTAAATCATAAATACTACGATTATAGGTCCTGAAAAATTGTGAGGAGTTTTGGCTTCCTTTAGCTTTTAATATATTACTATTAGTTGATAATTGTAATTTACCAATATTAATATTAGCATTTATATTGTGCTTGCTTCCAGAAAAATTTTCAGAATAATTTAAGTGCTGAAAACTATAGTTTGCGTAACCTTTTTTAAAATGAAAACTTTTCAGGCCAACCGATACTAAGGCTTGATTACCAAGATTAGTATTTAATAGTTCAGAATTGGTTTGACTTAAATTCCAATCGCGATTAAATTCAGGTTCGTATAGACGTTGTATGGTTTTAAAATCTTGCTGTATATAATCTGTGTCTAAAACTGCAGCTAAGCTCCATGTACTATCATTTTTAATAAGATTTTGCTCAACTTTTAATTTACCAGCAAATCCATTATTATTGTTATCGTCAAGTTCTGAAAATAAATTTAGGTCGTTTTTACTACCTGCAATTTCAAAACCAATTTTTGTTTTATTTGATGGTTGATACACACCATTTACAGTAGCTATTTGTAATAAGGTTGGCGCAGCAAGTTGTACAATTGGTGCGTAATTTCCTTGAGGTACACCTGCAATTGGTTGCACATATTGATAAATATTATTAATAGCATTGCTAGAAGTTATAATATAATCACCTTGATTATCTCCAACCAACGTAAAGGTGACTCCAAACAATGTGTCATCTGGATTGTTTGAAAACACATAAACGTCTTGTCCATTAACATTCTCTTTTTTATATAAAATTCTGTTTTCGTTATACGTTTCTGGGACTTCTGATGAGGCAACCATAAGTTGATTATCATCTCCTGCAGTATTTAATATAGAAACTTGTTCTTCAGATAAATTTTGTTGAAGCGGATTGTTTTTAGAGTCACTTTCAGAGTATACAGAAGCGCTAATATTTAATTTTTCACTGTTATGACTACCTCCTGCAAAAGCTACTATTCTAGAATAATCACGTTCCGAGTACTGAAAATCTACACTAATTCTCATCTCTGATGTTACAGGATAAGTGGCATTAAAAATAATTTCGCCAGCATTATAATCTATGATGTAGTCTTCGTTTTCACCACGTTTTAAAGCGACACCATTTACATATACAGTTTCACTGCCTGAAACAATAAGTACAAATAATTCGCCATTTGGTCCTTGTAGTTTATAAGGACCTTGATCTCCTTCTTGAGCAGTAAATTGGTAATTACTAAATTGTCCTCTAACTAATGCACCAGAAGCAAAAACATTGGTCTGTTGACTTTCGTCACCAAAATTAGCTTTAACCTGTAACCCTTGTACACGTTTACTAAAAGAAGCAAAGTAGGATTGCTCATTAATTAGGTCTATATCTCCTGCACGAATAGACCATTGGTCAGAGAATAATTCTAAAAAAACTTGATCAAACTCGTCCAAACGTTGTGAATAGCCACTTTCTTGTAATGGTATATTGGCATCTTGTATGCTTGCTCTAAGAGATACTTTGTCGTTTAGTTTACCAGTTATCTGTAAGTCAAGCTCGCTATTTAAAACCGAGTTTTGATTGTTTCCAATTGTAACACCACGACTAATACTTCCTGAAGTTGTTAAGCCATCAAAAGGTGTGTAAGTTTGTTTGTTATTTGGTTGTCTTAACTGTATTATCTTGCTAAGATTATCTGTGTTTTCAACAATGATACTTTTATCAAATTGTTTATAGGTTTTTGTTATAAACTCAGGATAATTCTGGTAGCTAATTATGACGCTATCACTTTCTATTGGTTTTAAAAAAGTAAGTGTAGATTTTGCGTAATCTACCTTATAGTAAGAGGAGTTTATTGTGTTTCCTGATTTGGTTTCAACTTTAAAACCATTTTGTTTTATGCTAACATTATCAATTTGTATACTAATGTTTGTAGCAACTGTCTTTCGGTTTGACCCATTAGCTTGTTCTTGCGCAAACGCAAAAATTCCGAAGAAAAACAAAAAACAGGTTAAAGTTAGTTTCATCTACAAGTATAACACCATAATTACTATATTATTTTGTTAATATTTTTTCAGTAAAAACAGAGTGATTTATCTTGTAAAAGTAAACCATTATTTAATTTAGCCGAAACAAATATTTTAAGCTTTAAACAATCTTGTAATAAAGGTTATTTTAATTAAAACAATAAACAAACACTCATGAAAATTATCTCATACAACGTAAACGGAATCAGAGCTGCAATCAATAAAGGATTTATAGATTGGCTACAAAGTGCCAATCCAGATGTTGTTTGTTTACAAGAGATAAAAGCAATGGAAGAGCAGTTGGATTTAAATTTATTTAAAGACGCTGGTTACCATTATAATTATTGGTTTAGTGCTCAAAAAAAAGGCTATAGTGGTGTTGCAGTGTTGTGTAAAACAAAACCCAATCATGTAGAGTATGGTACAGGTATAGAGTCTATGGATTTTGAAGGACGTAACATCCGTGTGGATTTTGATGCACTTTCAGTCATGAGTATGTATTTACCATCAGGTACAAATGCAGCAAGATTAGAACATAAATTTGAATACATGGATTTAATCCATAATTACCTAAACGATCTTACTAAAACATTACCAAATCTAGTAGTTTGTGGTGATTATAATATCTGTCATGAAGCTATAGATATCCATAATCCAAAAATGAAAGGTGTTTCAGGTTTTTTACCAGAAGAGCGCGAGTGGCTTGGTAATTTTATAGACTCAGGATTTATAGATTCGTTTAGATATTTAAATCCAGAGCGTCAAGAATATTCATGGTGGAGCTATCGTGCAAATGCCAGAGCTAATAATAAAGGTTGGCGTTTAGATTACGCAATGGTTAGCCAACCACTACAGCAAAATATTAAAAGGGCAGTTATATTACCAGAAGCAAAACACAGCGATCACTGTCCTATTTTAGTCGAAATAGAATCTTAAACCCCAAATAAATAAAAATGAAAAACAGAGTAACAATCATCCTATTAGTATTAATTGCAACCAGTTGCGTCTCTCCAAAAGTTTACAAAGAGTTAGAAAGTAGCTATGCAGAATTAAAAAAAGAAAACCGAAATCTAAAAGATGAAAATGCTGATTTATTACTACAAAAAAATCAAGCATTAAACGACTTGGCACAATTGCAATCTAAATATGATGACGCAGTAAACCGTCGTGATCAATTAGAATCCGATTATACTGTTGCAAAAAATAAATACGATACATTAAAAGCCTCTTATGATGCATTGGATGCAAATAGTAGTTCTGCAATAGCAGCAAACACAAAAAAAAATCGAGAACTATTAGCGCAATTAGAGGCTAAAGAACAAGCGTTAGCAACCGAAAACACAAGACTAGCACAACTTAAAAAAGAGTTAGAGTCACGCTCACAACGTGTAGCAGACCTAGAAAGTGTTATAGCAGCAAAAGAAGCCGAAATGACAGCCTTAAAAAACGCTATATCTAGTGCATTAACAGACTTTGAAGGTAAAGGATTAACCGTTGAGCAACGTAATGGTAAAGTGTATGTATCCATGGAAAACAAACTATTATTCCAATCAGGTAGTTGGGCAGTTGGGACACAAGGTCGCAAAGCAGTAAAACAACTTGGTACAGTATTAGGAGATAATCCAGAAATATCAGTGTTAATAGAAGGTCACACAGACAATGCACCATATTCACCAAAAGGTAACATAAGCAATAACTGGGATTTATCTACCAAACGTGCTACTGCAATAGTAAATATACTACAAGAAAACAGTAACATAAAAGCCGATAATTTAACAGCAGCAGGACGTGGAGAGTATGCACCAATAGCCACAAATACTACAGCAGAAGGAAAAGCTAAAAACCGTCGTATAGAGGTGATATTAACACCAAAACTAGATAAAATCACCAATCTTTTAAATAATTAATTGGGCGTTACCACAAGGGTCAGGCTATCCGTTATATCTTTTTTTGCCATATATGGCAGCAAAAAAAGGATGCCACTACTATCCTTAACGCATAATTAGACACACATAAAAAAGACCTTTAGTTATAAATAATAACTAAAGGTCTTTTTATATTTGTTAAATAACCAAAATTTCAAATCGATGAAATACACAACACTACCAAATACAGATATAAAAGTTAGTAAAATTTGTTTAGGCACAATGACCTTCGGAAATCAAAATACCGAAGCACAAGGTCATGCACAATTAGACTATGCAGTACAACAAGGTGTTAATTTTATTGACACAGCCGAGTTGTACCCAGTACCTGCAACAGCAGAAACATCTGGTAGAACAAGTCAGATTATAGGATCTTGGTTAAAACATCAAAAAAGAGAAGATTTAGTAATTGCATCTAAAATTGCAGGAACAGGAGATTATACAGCACACATACGTACAACAGGTTTTGCAGCTAATGCTATAAAAGAAGCTGTAGATTTAGAGCTTAAAAGGCTACAAACAGATTATATAGATTTATATCAATTACATTGGCCAGAACGTCAAACTAATACCTTTGGTGTTAGGGACTATAGTCACAATCCTAATGATCCTTGGGAAGATAATTTTAAAGAAGTTTTAGAAACCTTAAACGATATTAAAAAACAAGGTAAAATAAGAGAGATTGGTTTGTCAAACGAAAAAGCTTGGGGAACAATGCGTTATCTAGAAGAATCTAAAAACAATAATCTACCAAGACCAGTTACGATTCAAAACGCCTACTCGCTAATAAATCGTGTTTTTGAAGGTGATTTAGCAGAGGTCTCATTAAGAGCGAATATAGGTTTATTGGTATATTCTCCTATGGCATTTGGCGTACTTTCTGGAAAATATATAAAAGGCACACAGGATGAAAACTCAAGATTAAACTTGTTTCCAAGGTTTGCAAGATACAGTAGTGAGCAATCAACTTTAGCAACAAAAAAGTATTTAGAATTAGCAGAAAAGCACAATTTGTCTCTAGCTCAAATGGCTTTAGCCTTCGTAAATGAACAGCCATTCGTGACCTCAAATATCATTGGAGCAACTAGCCTGAATCAGCTAAAAGAGAACATAGATTCTATAAATTTAACATTAAGTAAAGATATATTGCAAGCTATTAATGCAATTCATTGCGTTATTCCAAATCCTGCGCCATAAGCAATGTAAGCATTTACTTCACTTTTAACACAATTTACCGATGAAAATTGCTTTTTGTCTATAATAATATTTTTAACAGTTTTACAACACGTTTTTTTTATAGTTTAGGAAATTAATTAACTAACGATTTCTCAAAATAATGAAAAAAACTACGTTCTTTTTAGCGTTGCTATTCCTATTAGTTGGGTGGCAAGCTAACTCACAAATTTATTTACAAGAAAGCTTTGATACTTCAATACCTGCTTCATGGACAATAACTGATGCAGGAGATGCGACAGGTGATTCATGGACCTCAGGTCAACAAGGTACAAGTAGTCTAGATGGTACCAATGCAGCTCTAGTTGATAGTGATGCAGCAGGTAGCGGAACACTTTTACAAGAGACTCTAACAACACCTGTGTTTGATGCTTCAGCAGCTACAACATTATTTCTAGATTTTGATCAATACTTCAGAAATATTGGTTCTGACACCGGAACTGTTGAAGTTTGGGACGGAACCGCTTGGGTTGCTGTATTAACTCAAACTGCAAGTGCAGGAGGTTTTAATAGTCCTGATCAGCAACATATAGATATTACTGCTTATGCTAATGCAGCAATGCAAGTAAGGTTTATATATGATGATGCAAGTAGTTGGGCTTGGTATTGGTTAGTAGATAATGTTCTTATCTATAATGCAACATGCCCTAATCCCTCAGCATTAACTGTTGATGCTTTAACTGCGACATCAGTTGATTTATCATGGACAGCTGGTGGTACAGAAACTGCTTGGGAAATTGTTGTGCAGCCTTCTGGAACAGGAGTGCCAACAGGTTCAGGCACGGGAACACCCACTAACACACCTTACAGTGACAATACATTAAGTCCAGCAACAGATTATGAAGTCTATGTGAGATCAGACTGCTCTGGTGATTTTAGTGTATGGTCAGGTCCAATTTCATTTACTACAGATTGTGATATATTTACTCCAGATTATTTACAAGATTTTACTACAATTCCGGCTAATTGTTGGGAAGTGGCAGATAGTGGAGATGCAACAACAGGACCTAGTGATATTGGTACATCATCATGGACTACTGATGGGTATTTAAATAATGGTACTACTGGCGCCTATAAAATTAATCTTTGGGTAGCATCAAAAAGTGATTGGTTATTAACTCCAGAATTTGATTTAACAGGAGACCCTTTTCAAGTTGAATTTGATTTAGGAGTAATGACATTTGGAAGTACTACTACAGCAGGGACTTTAGGGTCTGATGATATTGTTGAGTTAATGATAACAACAGATTCTGGTACGACTTGGACTGTATTACAATCATTTGACGCTTCAACAGTATTTACGTCTGCTGGCATGCATGTGGTTGAAAATTTATCGACATATTCAGGAGCAACTGCTCAGTTTAGTATAAGAGCATCAGAAGGTGTTATTGATGACCCAACCGACAATGATGTTTTTGTAGATAATTTTCAAGTAAGATCTGTGCCTTCTTGTTCAGACCCTTTATCTATAGTAGCAATAGCAACAGGAGATACAACTGCGGACATCACTTGGGATGCTGGTGGAACAGAAACAGAATGGCAAGTTTGGGTACAAACTGCTGGAACAGGAGAACCTACAACAGATGGAGTAGTTACTACAGCTAATAATCCTTATTCTGTAATAAACTTAACGCCAAGTACTGCTTATGAAGTATACGTTAGATCTAATTGCGGAGTAGATGGATATAGTGCTTGGGTTGGACCTGTTAACTTTACAACACTAAATACACCTCCTCCAGCTCCTGTAGGAGTAGCTTGTGCTGCAGGTAGCTCCACATTTATATTTACTGAAGATTTTGGTAATGATACTAATTACGTGCCGTCAGGATGGACAGGTACTGCATTTACAGATACTAATGGAGATTGGGATATCACTACAGAAAGTGCTAATTCATCTTCAACAGGACCAGACATTACATGGGACGGCAATCCAGGAACCCATTTAGAATATGAAGGTTCTGGTAATACAACAAATGTAGCCTCTGCAATTACACCTGCAATAGATTTATCTTCAGCATTGGATGGAGCAGAGTTGTCATTCTACATGCATGCTTTTGGTGGTGATATGGGAACATTAAATATTGGTGTAAGCACTTCACAAACTGGACCTTTTACCTCTGAATATATTTGGACAGGTGATTATCAATCTACAGCAGATGAAGCTTGGGTGCCAATTGGTGTAAATTTAGATGCCTATTTAGGGCAAGTTATATATATTGAAATTAGCTATGTTGGAACAGGTGATACCTGGGAAAGTGATATGGCTATTGATCAAGTACGTGTTGAAGCTTGCGGGACATTTTGTATTGCTCCAACTGCTATTACAGTAACATCTATTACAGAAACATCAGCAGATATTTCTTGGACACCAAGTGGTTCTGAAACAGAATGGAATTATGTACTACAACCTGCTGGAACTGGTGTCCCAACTTCAGGAACAACTGTTACAACTACAACAATTTCAGAAATAGGATTAAATCCAGCAACAGATTATGAGGTTTACGTTCAGTCTATTTGTGGTACTGATACAAGTACTTGGGCTGGACCATTTAATTTTTCAACATTACTTCAATTTAACTTCACTTTTGATTGTGCTACAGATGGACCTCAAACAATTGATTATTGTTATGATAGTAGTGATACAAATGTGTTTACATTTTCTTCTACAGATGGAACACCTTTAAACTTAACTATTAATGCAGGTCAAGTTGAAAATAATTTTGATGAAGTTGTTGTATTAGATTCTGATGGAATTACTAATTTAAATGCGGTTACACCTTATGGTAATGCAGGTCAAATTGGAGGATTAACCTTTCAATCTACAGGAGATACAATTTCATTTGCAATAGAATCTGATGGAAGTGTTAGTTGTCAAAGTAGTGGATATACTTCTGTAAACTTAACAGTTACATGTGCTACATGTATCAATCCAACAGCAACTTTTGTTGTGGTTGACGATTGTGATAATGGGGATCAATTTTTAGTTGATGTTGACATCACTTCATTAGGTGATGCAACGTCTTTATTAATTGAGGATAATCAAGGTACGACTCCTGTTAGTGTTACTACAACAGGTGTTCAGCAATTTGGACCTTATCCATTTAATGTTGATGTTCAGTTTTCAGTCTCAAATGAGCAAGACGCTAACTGTATAATTAATAGTGATTTAATTTCACTCGCAGCTTGTCCTCCAGTAAACGACAATCCATGTAATGCGACAGTCGCCTCAGTAAATGCAGATGAAACTTGTACAATAGTTAATGCTGGTACTTTGTTGGAAGCTACAGATTCTGGTGTGCCAAGTGGGTCCTGTTCTACTAGTACAGATGATGACGTTTGGTATGAATTTACTGCTTTAGGTGACCAACAAATCATTCAAATTCAAAATGTTGTTGGAGGGTTTAATGTTGATCATGCAGTCTACGAGGGTACAGATTGTAACAATTTAACAGAACTTTACTGTACAACAGATGATAACAGTTTGACGCCATCTTTAACCGTTGGTAATACTTATTATATTAGAGTGTTTTCTGCAGGAACAACAGCAACTACAATAACTTTTGACCTATGTATTCAAACATTGGGTGTGCCAACTTATTGTACAGATGCATTGCCAATATGTGCTGATCCTACAATTTTCTATCCTAGTATAGTAGGAGATCAAGTTGCTCCACCTTATATTGATTACGATTGTTTAGGAAGTCAACCAGATCCACAATGGAATACAATTCAATTTGATGATCCAGGAGATTATGTTTTCCAATTAGCACAAACAAATGCTAGTGGAACAGGTTTAGATATAGACTTTTTAGTTTGGGGACCATTTACAGGGCAAGACTCTGGATGTTTTGAATTGTTGCCTTCAAGTATTGCAGACTGTAGTTTTTCTGCTACAGCAACTGAAACAATCACATTATCTAATGTGCCAGCTAACTCAACTTATATTATATTAATAACCAACTATTCTCAAGAGTCTGGTACCTATGTTTTTACTCAAGAATCAGGCCCTTTAGATGGAACTAATTGTGATGTTGTTTGCGACGTTGCATTAGATTATGATGGTATTGCAATTGAGCAAGGTGCTACTGCAGCAGAAGGTTATAGCGATGATATTAATTTATGTGGATATACATCTGTTACTTTAACTGCAGAAACTGCTTATGCTGTGGATAGTTATGATTGGTATGTAAATAATATTTACCAAGATGGAGTTACAGGATCGACATTTGAAGCAACTGAATCTGGGCAGTACATGGTTATTGTTGGAGGTGGAATTTGTGATGATTTTACATCATCATTAATAACAACAATTAATTTCTTAGATAGTTCAACAGCAAATCAAGCTTCTGATTTAGAGGTTTGTGATAACGGTTCAGGTAGTGGTGTTTTTGATTTAGAAAGCCAAACAGAAACAATTTTGGGAGCACAAGATCCAGCTGAATTTATTGTTACTTATCATGAAACTTTATCGGATGCACAATTAGGTGTCGATGCTATAATTTCTGAGTATACAGCTACTCATGGTACTACTGTTTTTGTCAGAGTTGAGGATGTTGATGCAGTAGGATCTAATTCTGGTTGTGCTTCAACTAATACTAGTTTTAATTTATTATTAGAAACTTGTATCATACCTCAAGGTATTTCACCAAATAATGATGGGTATAATGATGCTTTTGATTTAAGTAGTTTTGATGTTCAAAGTTTAGAGATTTTTAATCGTAATGGACGTAAAGTATACTCTAAAACTAATTATACAAACCAATGGGAAGGACAATCTGATAACGGAGATATGCTACCAGTAGGAACATATTACTATGTTATGAAGTACCAAGGTACCAAAACAAAAGCCGCATGGGTATATTTAAACAGATAAACTAACTAGAAAACAAAAAAACAACAGATGAAAAAAATAGTATATATTGTATTCCTAGTGTTTATAGGTGTACAAGCCCAACAAGATCCACAATATACACAGTATATGTATAACATGAATGTGGTAAACCCAGCCTACGCAGGCTCAACAGAAAGTGTATCAATAGGTGCACTTTACAGAAGTCAATGGGTTGGTTTAGAAGGTGCGCCAACAACAGGTACTCTAGCTATACATTCTCCAGTAGGAAGCAATGTAGGATTAGGTTTCTCTTTAATTAGTGATGAAGTTGGACCTGTACAAGAAACCAATGCTTATGTAGATTTCTCGTACACAATACCAGTAGGAAACACAACTAAATTGGCTTTTGGATTAAAAGCAGGAGCAACCTTTCATGATATTGGATTAACAGGATTAGAACTTACAGATCCAGACGATCCATTTTTCTCAGAGAATATAAATGAGACGACACCAAATATTGGAGCAGGATTATATTTTTATAAGCCAAGTAAGTATTACATCTCAGCCTCTATGCCAAACATATTAAGTTCGGTACATTTAGATGCTAATGGTTACAAAATAGGATCAGAAACACAACACTTTTTTGGAGCAGCAGGATACGTATTTGATTTATCAGAAAACTTTAAGCTAAAGCCACACGCTTTAGCTAAAGTTGCTTTTGATGCACCAGTAAGTTTTGATGTCAATTTAAACCTGTTTATGTATGATGTTGTAGAAGTAGGAGCAGGTTACCGTTTAGACGATTCTTTTAGTGGTATGATTAACTTTTTAGTTGCACAAAATTTAAGAATAGGTTATGCTTATGACAGTATCCAATCACAATTAGATGTTGTAACCAATTCTTCACATGAGATTTTTATCAATTTTGATATTAATTTACCAAGAAAAGTATCACGTTCACCACGTTATTTCTAATCCATTAAGTTAACCAAGACAATGAAAAAAATACAACTATTTATATGCGCTATCTTATTAAGCAGCACTTGTGTGTTTGCTCAAAGTGATGCGACCAAAAAAGCCGATAAATATTTTCAAAAATTAGAATTTGTAGATGCAATAAAGGCCTACAATAATTTAGTAGAAAAAGGTGAAGGAAACGCTTATGTGTACTCTCAATTAGCCGAAGCAAACTATAACACTTTTAATACTGTTGAAGCCGAGAAATGGTATGCAAAAGCATTAGAAACAGGAGCTTCAAAACCAGAAATGCTTTACAAGTATTCTGAAATGCTAAAAGCTAACGGTAAATATGATGCTTCAAATACACAGATGAAAAAGTTTGCCTCTATGTATCCTAGCAATGATAAGGCAGTTGCCTACAATGCTAATCCTAATTATTTAGATGATATTTTAAAAACGGAAGAAAAATTTACAGTAAAAAATTTAGATATTAACACAGTAGCTTCAGATTTTGGAGGTACTTTTAAAAATGGAGTTCTATATATTTCATCTTCTAGAAATGACTCTAGACGTAATTACGGTTGGAATGATCAACCATATTTAGATATTTATCAATTAAATAAGTCTGAAGATGGTAGTTTTTCTGAAGCAAATTTAATTTCAGGTAAGATAAATACAAAACACCATGAAGGTGTTGTTTCTGTTACACCTGATGGTAATACGTTATATTTTTCTAGAGAAAGTTTTTTTGAGAATATGTATGAAAAGCTAGAGGGTGATAATACGAAAATTAGTGTTTTACAGTTGTTTGAAGCTACTAAAGATGGTGATTCTTGGACTAATGTTCAGTCATTAAACATTAATACAAATAGTTATTCTGTTAAAAACCCTTCTGTTAGTAAGGATGGTAAAACATTATATTTTGCTTCTGACATGCCAGGTGGTTTTGGTAAATATGATATTTACAAAGCAACTATTCAATCTGATGGTATGCTTGGCGAACCTGAAAATTTAGGTGATAAAATTAATACTTCAGGTCAAGAAATGTTCCCATATGCTGGAGACGATGAGTATTTTTATTTCTCTTCTAATGGTCATTTAGGTTTAGGTAATTTAGATGTTTTTTATACTGAATACACAGGTAATACTGTTGTGAAGAATATTGGAGCTCCAATAAATAGTAAAGCAGATGATTTTGCTTTTACTATAGATGAAGATAAAAATGGTTACGTTTCTTCTAATCGTGAAGGAGGTAAAGGAAGTGATGATATTTATGCTATCAAAGAAATTAAGCCTTTATGTCAAGTTGATATGATCGTTACAGTTGAAAACGCTGAAACAGGAGAGGTTTTATCAAATTCTGAAGTAACTTTATATGATTCTACAGGTTCTGTTTTAGCTACTCAAACAACAAACGCAGCTGGTGTAGCTACATTTACTACTGATTGTGAGATAGAGACTAGTCTTAAAATTACTAAATCTGAATTTGAAGATAATTCTGTTACAGTTAGCGGTACTAGAAATGAAAAACAAAATGTAAGTGTAGACTTAACACCTATCAAGAAAATTATTATAGCTGATAAAGTGGTGTTAGATCCAATTTATTTTGAATTTGATAAATCTGATATCACTCCTCAGGGAGCTTTAGAATTAGACAAGTTAGTTTTAGTGATGACTAAGTATCCAGAAATGGTAATTTATGCTACTTCTCATACAGATAGTAGAGGTAAGGATAGTTACAATTTAAGTTTATCAGATAGAAGAGCTAAGTCTACTGTAGCTTATGTTGTATCAAAAGGAATTGATCAAAGTAGAATAAGTGGTGATGGAAAAGGAGAGACAGAACATTTAGTGGATTGTAAATCTAAATGTACAGAAGAAGAACACCAATTAAACCGTAGATCTGAGTTTACTATAGTTAGTGGTGGCCCAGAACAACAATAGATTATAGATTTAACAACCAAACCAAAAACCAAAAAAATAGCCTTACAATTTGTAAGGCTATTTTATTTTTTGGCATTCTCTGTATGATATTTAATATCACTTAAATTCAATTGTCTATCTATCGTTCAAAAATAATTTAAAGTAGCTTAAATAGTTTAATTTGATGTTTAAAACTAGTTTTTTAGGCATAAAAAAAAGCCTAACTATTATATAGTAGGCTTTTTTTATTATTTAATTTGTTTACCATTTTTATCAAAAAAATGATATTCAAGGTATGTGTAAGCATCTCTTGGTTGTATTTTTACCCATTTTTTGTGTTCAACAAACCATTTTGAACGTATAGATGGAAAACCTTTGGTTAAAAAGGCTGCTATAAAAGGATGTGTGTTTAAGGTCACCTTCTTATAGTCTTTTTTTAATAATTGTTCTAAGTCATGAGTTATTTTAGGCACAATATTAATTGGCGCTTCGACCTCTTCTCCATTAAAACTGTTAGGATTTTCCTCTCTGGTTTTAATATTCATTTCTGGTCTTACTCTTTGACGTGTAATTTGAATCAATCCAAACTTACTAGGAGGTAGTATTTTGTGTTTGGCACGATCATCTTTCATTTCGTCACGAAGATGATTAAATAGTTTTTTTCTGTGTTCAGCAGTATTTAAATCAATAAAGTCCACTACAATTATTCCACCCATGTCTCTAAGTCTTAATTGTCTAGCAACTTCTGTTGCAGATATAAGGTTGACTTCTAGAGCGGTGTCTTCTTGTGAGTTTGATTTATTTGATCTATTACCACTGTTTACATCAATAACGTGAAGTGCTTCGGTATGTTCTATAACAAGGTAAGCACCTTTAGCCATAGACACTGTTTTACCAAATGCAGTTTTAATTTGTCTTTCAATCCCAAATTTTTCAAAAATCGGAACATTAGACTGATGTAATTTTACAATTGATTCTTTTTTTGGTGCAATTTTTTGCACATAATCTTTTACCTGTACATGTAACGCTTCATC
Source organism: Olleya sediminilitoris (assembly GCF_016785945.1). Lineage (GTDB taxonomy): Bacteria > Bacteroidota > Bacteroidia > Flavobacteriales > Flavobacteriaceae > Olleya > Olleya sediminilitoris. Next base: position 96,339 of record NZ_JAEMEF010000012.1, read on the forward strand.
ATCTACGTGAATCCCAGTAAAGGTGTCATTAAATATATCTCTTAACATTGAAGAGGCTTTATTTAATTCGCCTAATACCTTGGTAGGATGGTGCGCTTTATGTAATTTTTTACACATTGCAGTCCAACGACTTAGCAAATTTTGTAAATCTTTGTCTAGTTCGGCTACTTTTTTGCCTTCTGCTACTGTACGTACAATAACTCCAAAACCTTGAGGAGTTATACTTCTCACTAATCGTTTTAAACGCTCTTTTTCTTCTTTACTTTCTATTTTTTGAGAAATAGAAATACGGTCAGAAAAAGGTACTAAAACAATATATCTACCAGCAATAGATAGCTCTGAGCTAATCCTTGGGCCTTTTGTAGATATAGGTTCTTTTACTATTTGTACTAAAATAGACTGATTTGATTTTAAGACGTCATTAATTTTTCCGCCTTTATCAATATCTTTTTCAAATGGGTAATTTTTTAAAGAAAAATCTTTTAGTTTACCTGTGCTTACACTTTTTGTGAATTTTAAAACAGAAGATATTTTTGGTCCTAAATCATGATAATGCAAAAAAGCATCTTTTTCATAACCTACATTAACAAATGCAGCATTTAAGCCAGGAACAGCTTTTCTTATTTTGGCGATAAACACATCACCAACTGAAAAGTTGTTCCCATCTTCTTCTTTATGTAATTCAATTAATTTTCCATCTTTTAATAAGGCAAAATCAACAGCATCTGGACTAGATCTAATAATTAATTCTTTATCCATTTAGGTTAATTTTTATCCATACTTTATAGTATAGATGGATTATACATTATATTATAACTTAAAATTAGTCATAATATTTCACAGGATTTTTAAATCCGGTTGAGTTTAATAATTACGCAAGGTTATACGAATTATAAATAAACTCTGTTTTCAAAGAACGATAATTCTAATAAACCAAAAAAGTAGTTAAAAAACTACTTTTCTGAATTATTTTTTCTTTTTGTGACGATTAGCGCGTCTACGTTTTTTACGCTTATGCGTTGCAACCTTGTGTCTTTTACGTTTCTTACCACTTGGCATAGGGTTAATGTTTTTAAATTAATAATTCGTTTATAATAATAAATTTACTTTACGTCTACGTTAGTTTTTACACCCTCTACAAATACTTTTGCAGGTTTAAACGCTGGTATGTTATGAGCAGGAATCTTGATAGTCGTATTTTTTGAAATATTTCTTCCTGTCTTTTCTGCTCTTGTTTTAATGATAAAGCTACCAAAACCTCTAAGGTATACATTATCACCACCTTCTAAAGATGTTTTAACTTCTTCCATGAAAGTCTCTACAGTTGCCTGAACATCTCCTTTTTCTATTCCTAATTTTTCAGAAATCTTTGTTACTAAATCAGCTTTAGTCATTTTCTTTTCTTGTTTGCGTTATTAATTTTTCTAAGGGTTGGCAAATATAGTCATTTAATATTCAATATTTCAAACCTAATTCATTAAAATTTAATGCGATAAACTTTACTTTTGCTTTTCTTACTTTTTTCTACTTAATGAACATTTCTAAACAACTAATTAATTGGTATACAGATAATAAACGAGATTTGCCTTGGCGAAACACCACAAACCCTTATTTTATTTGGCTTTCCGAAATCATTTTACAACAAACACAAGTTGTACAAGGTCGTCCTTATTATGATAGTTTTACCGCTACTTTTCCTACTGTTTTTGACTTAGCTAATGCCGAAGAACAAGAAGTGTTAAAATTGTGGCAAGGACTAGGATATTACTCTAGAGCAAGAAATTTACATGCTTCAGCCAAATATATTGTTAAAGAATTGGATGGAAAATTTCCTGATACCTTTGATCAAATTATAAAATTAAAAGGTGTAGGTGATTATACAGCTAGCGCAATAGCATCTATTTGTTTTAATCAAGTTACTGCTGTTGTGGATGGAAATGTATACAGAGCATTGTCTAGAATTTACGGAATTGATACTCCTATTAATACAAGTAAAGGTTTTAAAGAATTTAAAACTTTAGCACAACAACTAATAGATCCTAAACAACCTGCAACTTTTAATCAAGCCATAATGGAGTTTGGTGCAAGATTGTGCAAACCCAAAAATCCAGATTGTAATAGTTGTCCTTTTAATACTATATGTGTAGCACTTCAAAAAAATATAATAAGTGATTTACCAGTCAAGCTGAAAACTGTAAAGGTTAAAAAAAAGTATTTTAATTTTATTGTGGCCTTGTCCAAAGACAATAAAACGATTTTAGAAAAGCGTACAGGAAGTGGTATTTGGCAAAACTTATATCAATTTCCGTTAATTGAAACAGATAAAAGCGCATCACATACTATAATAGAGTCACAGGTTAAAAATCTTGATTTATTTAAAGGTCATAATATAACGTTGTCATTATATAATGATAAGGCAATTATTCATAAACTATCGCATCAACATTTATATACTAAGTTTTGGATTGTTAATTTAAATGACGATTTGGAGTCAGGTATATTGTTTGATGAAATAACAAATTATCCTGTTCCTATATTAATAGGTAATTTTATAGAAAAATTTAATTTTTAAAACCTTAACAGGTCTGACTTGGTTATTTTTTCTTAAATTTATTTACATTGACGTGTAAAGCTGTAATTTTGTATCAGTAAAACAATTAATTTATGTCAGGAACATTAAATAAAGTAATGCTAATTGGGCATTTGGGAGATGAAGTTAAAATGCACTATTTTGAAGGAGGTGGTTGTGTTGGACGTTTTCCGTTAGCTACTAACGAGACTTATGTTAGCAAACAAACCAACCAGCGTGTTACTAATACAGAATGGCATAATATAGTTGTCCGTAATAAAGGTGCAGAGGTGTGTGAAAAATACCTTACCAAAGGAGATAAGGTATATGTTGAAGGACGTATAAAAACCAGAAAATGGCAGGACGAGTCAGGTAATGACCGTTATAGTACAGAAATACAAGTATCCGATTTTACGTTTTTAAGTACAAAACGTGATCCAGAAGCAGCACCACAACCTAATACAACACAGCAAACCCAACAAAATACACAAAACGTATCGCCAAAACCTGCTTCCAGTGACGACGATCTTCCGTTTTAATAATTAATTATGGACCCAGAACCCACGAGTTTTTTAGCATTTATTCAAACAGATAACCTAAATATTATATTTGGATTTATACTTTTAATAGTATTATTAATTTGTTCTGCAATGATATCTGGAGCAGAAGTAGCATTGTTTTCGTTAACAAAATCAGATCTAGAAGACGAAAACCTACAGGATAAAAAACAAATACAAATATTATCTAAATTATTAGCTCGTCCCAAAAAACTATTAGCCACCATTTTAGTTGCAAATAACTTTATAAATATTGGTATAGTAATATTGTTTGCCTTTTTAGGTAATTATATGTTTGCTAATATTACTTCACCAGTAGCTAAATTTATACTAGAAGTGGTTGTAGTAACCTTTTTAATATTGCTTTTTGGCGAAATTTTACCCAAAATATATGCTAGTCGTAATAACTTAAAGTTTTCAACTTTTATGGCTTATCCATTACGCGTGTTAGATGTATTGTTTGCTCCTTTAAGTTTACCCATGAGAAGTATAACCTTAGGCATACATAATAGGTTAGGAAAACAAAAGTCAAATATTAGCGTAGACCAATTATCACAAGCCCTAGAGTTAACAAGCGAGTATGATACTACTAAAGAAGAACAAAAAATACTGCAAGGTATTGTTAGCTTTGGTAATACAGATACAAAACAAGTCATGCAACCACGTATTGATGTATTTGCTTTAAACGTAGAACAGCCTTATGACCAAATTATACCAGATATAATAAGTAATGGTTATTCTAGAATACCTGTTTATAAAGAAAATATGGACACCATAATAGGTGTGCTGTACGTCAAAGACTTATTACCGTACATAGATCAGAAAAACTTTGACTGGACAGCTTTATTAAGAGAACCGTTTTTTGTTCCAGAAAATAAAAAATTGGATGATTTGATGGCAGAGTTCCAAGAGAAAAAAGTGCATTTAGCTATGGTGGTTGACGAGTATGGAGGAACCTCTGGATTAGTGTCTTTAGAGGATATTATTGAAGAAATTGTTGGAGATATTAGTGACGAGTTTGATGATGAGGATTTAATTTATTCCAAATTGGATGATAAAAACTATGTTTTTGAAGGAAAAACAGCTTTGAAAGACTTTTATAAAATTATAAAACTTGAAGACGATACTCTTTTTGAGGATAATAAAGGTGAAGCTGAAACAATAGCTGGTTTTATTTTAGAAAATTCTGGTGGTTTTCCTAAAAGAAACAGTAAAATAAATTTTGAAAACTACATGTTTACTATTGAAGCTTTAGATAAAAAACGCATCAAGAGAGTTAAAATAACATTACCATAAAAATATAAAGCTACATTAAGTTGCTTGGTCTTATCTATGAAAAACATAATTCTATTCTTATTAATTTTTGTTACATTAACTAGTTGTGGTAATGATCCATTACCAAAGCCAAAAGGCTATTTACGCTTAGAGTACCCTAAAGCAGAATATACAAGTTACAGTAAAAATTTACCATTTACTTTTGACAGAAATACCTTAAGTGATACCATCAAGTTTAAAAACTTACAAGATAATGTAACAAGTTTTGGTTTAAACATCGAGTATAAAAAATTAAAAGGAACCATTTACCTGACTTATAAAGCTATTGATGGTCAAGAACGATTGATTAAATACCTTAAAAATGCACAAAACTTTACACAAGAGCATACTAAAAAAGCTGATGCCATAGAGGAGGTTGTTTGGGAAAATCCAGAAAATAAAGTTTACGGAATGTTTTATGAAGTAGGAGGTAATGCAGCATCACAATCACAATTTTATATAACAGATAGTATCAATCATTTTTTAACAGGATCGCTTTATTTTTATGCAAAACCTAATTATGACTCGATATTACCAGCAGCAAATTACTTGCAAAAAGATATCAAACGTATTATGGAAAGTGTAAGGTGGCAATAAATAAGTTGTATTGTATTTTACGATAGGTATTTGTGCCACACAGTCTATGTAAATTGCTTTATTTGAGGCAAAAGATTTAGGGCACATAATTCCATTGCTATATAGTCTTGTTCTGTTGTAATTTCGTTTCCTTATCTACCTTGATAACGATATTCTTTATTTAATATCAGTAATGTATGCAATATTTTATCGAATATTCACAGCAACATAGCTTCCTTAAGGTGTCGAAGTTTCTGGAAGTCCTAGATTCAATTTATTAAGATTTTTTTAGATTCATATTTTGTGGCTTGGTTTTATTCTTTTCGTTTAAAGTTGTTTCAGTGTCTTATTTTTCGTGCACGTTTTTTGATTGATTTTAACAACTCAAAATAATTTCTAATGGACAAATAAAAATTCTAATTCTTTAACGTTTGTTCAGCTTTAGTTGGTAAGCTTAAATTGCTCATCAGGTTTTGTGTGTGATTTCTTTATGTGTTTAAGCACTGAATTTAGCAAAAAAATCAAAGATAGAAAGTAATAGAGGACTATTAGTAAGTCGGCAAGAAGTTGGTCAATCAAATATGCAATCCTTAATGTTATGCGCTTAAATTATTATGTTGTTTATTAGTGTTAGTCTTTATTGACTAGTTATTATTATATTTTAATAGTGCTATAACTATTCTATAACTACGTTATAATCATGCTATAACCACGCTATAACCTCTTTTAAAATATTAAGTAAACTGTTGTTTTACAGGTGTTTATATCTAAATGTGGTGTTGTGGCAAAATTGACCTGAATTATTACTTAATTAGGGCATTTTATTGCCTGTAGATATAATAGATTTTGTCTAGTAATAGTCCTCAAATGGAAGCGCAAAAAGTTAGCACTGATAGTTGCATATACTAAGCTACTAAAACAAGCTTTTACAATAACAAAATCAGGACTAACTTATGATAATAATTATAGAAGTGTTTTATTGAAAAATTAATGAGTTTTTACTTGTTTTTTACCACAGTACTTTGTTGTGTGTAGGCTTTTATTCCAGTCGAATATAAAATTGGTGCACTTCACCTTTTTCCTCATCAAACAGTACTGTAACTAATTCCGATTTAGATAATGAGATAATTTCTGCGTTACTTTCTCCCAAGTCATCTGTTCCTAATTCCTTTTTCCAATATTCATTATCAATGTCATAATGAATCATTAAATCTTTCTTGTCAGAGAATTTCCATTTTCCAGTTTCGTTCCAAACGCATTGATTAGAAATATACTTTCCGTTGGATAAATATTGAATCGTATCTCGACATTTTAATCCAGTGTATTCTTTTCCGTCTAATGTGCGGTTTATTTTGTTAACCCATTTACCAACAATTAATTCATTCCAATCAGTTTTTGACGAGTCTTTTTGACCAAATGCGAGATTCGCAAATAGAGCACAAAAGATTATAATTCCGATTTTTATTTTAAAGTTCCTCATTTTTTAGCTGTCTCGTCCTGAAATATGGCTACAGGTTAAAATTTATTTTTAAGCTGATAATTTATATACCATATTCGGTGTTTTATAACCTAAAGATAAGTGTAATCTTATTTCGTTGTATAAATTAATTGCATTTTTTGCAGCTCTCTTTGCGTGAGCTTTGTTATCAAAGGTTTGGTCGAGATAAAACTCATCTTTTAGAATTCCATTTATGCGTTCTGCCATAGCATTTTCGTAACAATGATTTTCTTCAGTCATACTAATATTTATCTTTTTTCTTTTAAGTATTTGTGTATATACATTGCTACAATATTGTATTCCTCTGTCTGAATGATGAATAAGTTGTTTAATGTTTTTAGCTTGATAAATGGCTTTGTTCAAAGCTCTTACACAGCCTTTTAATTCTAGGCTGTCACTAAGGTCGTAACCAACGATTTTCCTGGAATGCATATCAGTTATTAAGGCTAAGTAACAAAAACCTTTTACTGTTCTAATATAAGTTATATCACTAACCCAAACTTGATTAGCTCTAGTAACCTCTAAGTCTTTTATGATGTTATTATACTTATAAAAACGATGATACGAGTTAGTAGTTCTAGCACTTGTTTTCTTTCTAAGAGTTAGCATTTGGTGTTTTCTAAGGACATTAAACAAAGTGTCTCTACCCACCTTAATATTGGCTTTAGTAAAATTTATATCTAATGATTTCACAAGTTTTCTCACACCTTCTCTAGGAAGGGATTTACGTCTTTTACTAACAATTTCAATAATCTGTTGTTCTAGTTTTAAACGATTATCAGCTCTAGATTTGTATTTATAATACGCATCACGTTTAAGTCCAAAACAATGAGTTATAGTGGTTAAAGAGGCAAATCCCTTAGATTTTTCTTTGGCTTTGGTTAAGGCTTTATACTTAGCTTTTTTTTAATTCAGCAACAGATTTATAGCCTAGATCTTCAGCAGCTACTTCAAGATAGGAATCTAATACCATGGTATCTAGATCCTTTTTAAGTAATAGTTTTTTAAGTTGCTGAATCTCTTTTTGAAGTGCTTTAATTCTAGATATTTCGTCTTTTGTTTCCACTTTTACTCTGGTGTTCATTAAGTCTTTACGATTATACTTTTTAATCCACTCATTAATCGTTGTGGGTGCAATAGAGTAGAGCTTACAAAGTTCGCTTTTTGTGTGTTTACCTTTACTGAGTTCATCAAGAATTTTTAGTTTAAAAGGTTCTGAATACCGTCTAATTACTTTGTCATTTTTGTACATAATGTTTAAAATTATGTAGCCTTTATTCAGGACGGGTCAAAACGCATGCCAACGGTAACGTGTATGGCTTGTTGCGGTGTAAACTAGCTTTTTCTTTCGATTTAGTAAGAGCAAGTACAGCGGTTTTATCCTTATAAACTATCTGGTTGGTAAACCTGATAATAAAATCTATAATTCTAAACTGCTGTACTTGCGGTACTATTGCAAATAAAAACTGACCTTTGTCTTAGCCATTAGCCGCAATTGGCTATACACTATGTTGTGGTTAGTTATTGTTTAATCAATACAATATTTTCCATTTTCCAAGGTAATGTTGGGTCTGGTAATTCACCACTTACATCTCGTAAATAATTCATTGAAATATTGACTTTTAAAACCTCTTGTCCATTAATTGTTCTTTTAAATAATCTTAAATCTCCTATATGTCCTTCTAAAGGAACATCTTTTATGGATAAGTGTAAATTCTTTTCCCCATCTACACAATCATCAACAGGTGAGTATTTACAATTATTATATATATTATTTCCTTCTATGCTAGCATTATCACCTAAATTTAGATTGTCGGCATCGGTAAGTGTATTTATTTTTTCTACACCATTTTCTATGTACTGATAACCGCCAATTAATAAATCTTCATAATATTTACCATTGAAATGCTGGGTACTTTTTGCTAATATTATTTTTAAAGTGTTATTACCATTGGTATAAAGCCATGTGCCTTCAAAATTATTTAATATGTTATTTGCATCTTTATAATAAGCATTAATAGGAACATCACTACTGAAGGTTGTTTCTATATTTAACACTGGACTTTGTGCTTTACAATTGTAAAAAAATAATCCAATTGTTATTATTAATATTATTTTTTTCATGATTTTAAGTTTTAATTACAAGGGGTTTCGTTTACTGTTTCGTTGTCATTTTCATCTAACTCTAATCGTTTCCAATTACTTAAATTAGCATCTGTGGCTTCATATAATGATATGCCATAGTCACCATAAAGTTCTAAAAATTTTTGTTCTAAGTTGTTACTCTCTGTATACTTTTCTGCCATTCCTCTCATGATGTTTTTTCTTTTTTCATCATCATTACTTCCTTTAGCATTTTGCATATCGGCACCAATTTTATCAATAAGGGTTTGAATATTATTTACTCTTAAGGTATACGTTATATTGTTTGGCGCTACAGCCATAATAAATATTTCATCATTAAAGTCATTGTTAGAGTCAGTATGAACTAATTTAAGAGCTCCGATATCTAGCCAAGAAAAGATATTAAACTTTCCTTCAGGGTGTGAATGTATAAAACCAACCCATGTGTTACCATAATTAAAAGGTGAGCGTTCATCTGAAGGACCTTCTTGTATACCATCATCATCAGGTACATTTTTTCTACCATCTTCTGACCACACATTTTTATAATTTATAGACCATTCGTTATTACCTGCAATTAGTTTGGTTCTTAATTGGTTTACCACAGGTAATATATTTGAGCCTAAACCTTCGGTTTGTACTAATGTGTTCAATCGTTCACATTTTATATCTTCTTGGCATTCAATAAGCGTGCCACCATCAGCCACGCAATCACAGATTTCTTGGCTATTACCTTGTAAAAGACAGCTTTCATAAGCGTTTAACTGACAATCGCCATTTAAATCGCCAGGTGGTGGATTTTCACATTCTTCACCAGGCGGAATAAGTACAGTTATTGGTGTGTTGTCAGGTGGTGTACCACCACCATTTCCTGAACTGCCTCCACCACCTCCTGTATTAGAGTTTCAAGTATTATCCCTTGGGTCAGGGCCATAATCGGTCTCATCACAATAGTAATAAGGGATGTCTACATAATATCCTGGGCTTGAACAATTAGTGCATCCTCCTGGTAAATGTCTAGGCGTTACACATTCACAGCGTACTGCAATGGTTTCATAAGTAACTACTACTACACCATCGCAATCTGTTGGGTAGTAGGGACTTCCTTGTGGGTCAGGCGGATAACCACTTCCTGTACCTCCTATACCTATGCTAGTATCCGTCCCTCCACCTCCATCGTCAGGCGGTATATGGGTAAAGTCATTAAGGCTAATTGTAGATATGTTTCCTTCAAACCTTTCATTTTGATTGTTAAGCCAGCTTTGTGTTGGTGTGTATTGGGTTACAAACATATCAGATTGCCCATTCTTGTCTTCAAGGGTTAGATTATAAAATTTACTGATTTGATTAGTTTCAGAAGCAATTTTCATAGTGTAAGATTTATAATCACCTAAGTTAACTTCTTTAATGACATTTGTATAAACAGTTATACCTAATGTGTCTTGTGTAGTTCTAGTTTGCAGGTTTTTCTGCTCTAATGGTAAGTAACGCTCAATTTGAAACCTAGAGGCTAAATTATGGAATGTTTCTCCTGCATTTTCTTTAGATAGTGTTTTTATGATCGGTGCAACAACATTATTGTTTTCTTCCAATATTTGTTCATCAGAGATGTCTTTTTTCGCAGGAATTATTCAAAAGTACAATTCCAAATAGTATTATTCCAAGTTGAAGGTAATTTTTCAATTGTTTGTGTTTCATACCGTTGGTTTTAAAGTTAATAATTTAAATTTAGTTTTAGTCAATCACTTTTCAATTCTCAAATGAGTAAACTCTATTTTTGGATTAGGCAACTGTCATTCTGTTTGAGCGAGTAATTAACCACAACGGTCTCGTATAACCGTCAGTTACGGGTTTTAAGTGACTATTTTTCGATTAAGCACTGACGCTCGCAATTCCGAGTGGATTCGGACGTAGTCGAATCCGCCGTAATTGCGTTTATACATTGTTGGCAACAGTTTTTTTACTCAATAATATAATTCCAAAAATCACATATTTTAATATCGGAATGAAAGCAATATAGCCTTGTAATTCATAATTTCCCTTTCTTCCGTCAATATATGAGTCAAATTCCGTTGGATATTTTTCCATCAAATAATCTGTTCCGAAATATGTAAATAAAAACTGCAATGTGATAATTCCGAAAAACATTCCAATTAGTTTAATCAGAACTTTTCGAGTATTAATTTCAGTTGGATTATTAAACTTGTTTATTAACCATACAATTAGAACCAAAAATATGATAAGGCTCACTATTTCAGGAAGCCATAAAATCATTATTGAGTCCGTTTTATTTATTATCAGAATGTTTCTAAAAATATATTCGATTAAACCACAGAATTCAAGTATTGAGAAAAATGCAAAAGCACCTATTCCTAAATTATTGATAAAGTCAGATTGTATTCTTTTCAAATCTAGTGTGGTTTAAATTGTTGCCAACGTGTTTGTGTATGATTTCGTTGCGTGTTTAAGCACTAAAGTTAGCAAATAAATCACAGATAGAAAGTCCGCGAGGACTTTCGTAAGTAGGCTATAACTAGCAATGAATTATACACGGTGTTGGTGGTAGTTATTTTATTTTATCGATAAATTTGTTTATTACATTAATTCGTTCTTTCATTCGAGAGTCATTGTCGAATTCAGTAATTAATGTTTTAAGTTCCTTATTTTCTGTTATTTCGTAATAATACTCCATTAAGTCATCAATTCCTGAATATGGCTCTTTTCGAAGGCCAATTATAAATTCTTTTAAGATTGTTTTTAACCTCTCGTCCTTATATTTTACGAGAATTGAAACTATTCCTTCATTGTCGTAATCATAACGGTCAAAAGATTTAATTACATCGTAAAGTCCATTCCTTTGTTCAGTCGAGAACTTTAGTATATTCAGTTTAGAATATATTGGTTCTTGTTCAAATGTTATGTTATTATTTAAGAGTTCAAAAAGATCTTTGTTTTTCGCAGTTTGACAGAACCAATTTGTGAAATTTGCCGAATTTATATCTGATTTGATTATCTCATATTCAGTCAAAGCTTTGGCAATTTGAATTGGGCTTTCATTCATACTACCTATCTGAAAGATACTATCGTTTTTAATTTTTCCGAAAATTATTGTTTTTTCACTTTCTACGTTTTCATATAGCACTGGTGCATATCCACAACCATTGAAAATATCTTTGTAATAAATTTTAGTTTTATCTGTGTTTCCTTTCACTTTTGACATAGAAGTCAATGTTATACTTTTTAATGGCATTTTGAAAGGCGAAGTTTTTGTAGTGTTTTGCTTGAGATTTTCGATTTTAGTAATTACACCGATTAAAACAACATCGCTCTGTTCGTATAAATCAACAAAGTTTTCATTTCCAATCCAATTTTGCGATTGAATTTGAATTGTAAAAAATAAAATAAATAATATTATTAAGTTCTTCATTTTAATTACTACCAACGTGTTTGTCTAAGATTAGTTGCGTGTTTAAGCAACTAATTTAGCAAATAAAAACCGAATAGAATATTCCGCAGGAATATTCGTAAGTAGACTAGAACTAGCAATTAATTTTACACGTTGTTGCCATTAGTACTTATTTCCATTCCCAATTCAGTTCGTCAACATATTCAGCTCCTAATTCAGTCACACGTTTTTTAAATTCCGTTTGATTCTCAATCGAGTGCTTTGGTACAATCAGAGATAGGTCAGTTGTTAGTTTTATAAAGAAGTGGTCTTTTGTTTCAATCAATTCCTTTAGTTCAGTTCCGTTTATTTTACTTTCAGATGTAAAGTCTTTGGCATTCACAGAATTTTCATCAAAGTCAATTTCAACTGGTTTATTAATCCGATTTTTATAATTTTCCTCAACGTGTTTTTGAAAATGTCTTTTATATCTCCATTTGGAATACATTGGATAAAATAGAAACCATAAAATTGCAAATACAACGAATCCAATTCCAATTCCGTATTTTCCGTTTTGATTCGTGAAAATAATTCCAAGTACTATATAAATTATTGGAATTACTATTCGAGAACGAAATCGTCTTTTTTTATGTAATTCAGATTTTGAAGAAGTATAAAGCTGATACTCTAAAAAATCCGAATTTGTAAGTTGATAGTTTATGTTCATCGTATTAATGGCAACGATTTTGTGTATGATTAGTTGCGTGTTTGAGCAACTAATTTACTAAATTAAGCACGAACGGAGAAATTCCGAAGGAATTTCCCAAGCGAGCCAAAACTAGCAATTAATTATACACGTTGTTGTATGCAGTGTTTTTTTATTTATTCAGTTTTATAAATATCAGAATTGCACAAAAAAATTGCCAAGAACCAAAACAAATATCCATATGCTCTTATTTTTTCAGCTTGTCGATATTTCTTTTCAAAACCATACTTTTCAAATCGTTCCATTTCAGATTCAGTAAAATGTTCTTCTCTCCATCTTGGTTTTGTCGTGAAAAATGGCAAAATAAAAAAAGACCACCATTCCTCATTGGTTAAAGGTTTGTCTTTTCGCTCATTTAGGAATTTCTTGTATTTCAGGTAATCAGATTCAATTTCCGATTTTTGTTCCTTTGTTAAATTCCGAGAATTAAATTCAGATTCCGCTTTTTCAGTTTCAGTTTTGTCTGTTCCGTTTTTTATGATGTCAAATAATTCGACATTAGAATATCTGTTAATCTTTTTATGAATCATAAAGGTTCAGTTCACATTGCATACAACGGTCTAGTGTATGATTTCGTTGCGTGTTTAAGCACTAAAGTTAGCAAATAAATCACAGATAGAAAGTCCGCGAGGACTTTCGTAAGTAGGCTATAACTAGCAATGAATTATACACGGTGTTGCCCACAGTATTTTTATTCCGCTATCCATTTTTCATTTCTTTTTTCTTGGTCGTTTAGCAATAAATAATGTATTGCTAAAATCAGTTGGATATTTGGGTTATTTAAGTCAAAATGTTTTTTGTCATTTAGTACATTCCAATATTGAATGTCTAATCCGTTAAAATCTCCAGAAGCATTAATTCTTTCCGCATATTTGGCAATTCTTGGGTTTTGATTTCCTAAATTAGAAAGGTATTTATAATATTTACCAGTTGAATTAGCACACAGACTTTTTGTTTCTTTTCCAGTTTTATACTCTGTTGATTTGCAAAACATCCAAATTTCGTTAAATGTTGATTTTGATATTTGTTTGTAAAGTTCTTGTTGTTTTTCAAAGTCAATATTTGTCCAAAATCCTTTTCCAGTCGCTTCCAAATATTCGTGAGGAATTCGCTCATAACAATTTTTAAAATCAGAGTCCATATTTAGACACATTTGATTTTTAAAAAAGTCAGAGATTTTATTCAGGTCAGAAATTTGTTCAGTCGTAAAATTGTCATTTAAATCAGTCGCATAATATTGAGTTTTACAAGAGAAATTCAATTGTAAAATTATAATTCCAAATATCAATATTATCGCTTTTTGTATTATACTGATATAGGTTGACTCTTTTTAGTTAATATTTAGACGTTCAAAAGTTTTTTTTTAGCCGTTTAGAATGCAAAAAAAAAGTTTGAACTAGGTTTGTTCTTAAATTGTAAGTTCAGGTAAATTTACATTATTTTTTCGGTACGACTTGTATTTGATGTTTGGATTGAGATGGACTTCAGCAGGTTTTCTGAGATCCAGG
>NZ_JAEMEF010000013.1 GCF_016785945.1 Olleya sediminilitoris
TGATACCAGCAACACCAGAAAACAATTTAAAGCGCACTTTACCTTAAAACGTTAAGACGCTTTAAAAACTAATAGTAATACACAAAAAAAAAGCCTGAACATTATGTTCAGGCTTTTTTTTATAAAGAAAAGTGCTTATTTAATGGCAATCATACTAATTTCTACATTGACAAACTTAGGAAGATTAGCAACTTCTACAGTTTCTCTTGCTGGTGCAGTTGTTTCATCAAAATAGGTTCCGTAGACTTCATTTATTTCTGAAAAGTTATGCATGTCATTAATAAAAATCGAGGTTTTAATAACGTTTTCAAAAGTCATGTCAGCAGCTTCTAAAACAGCTTTCATGTTTTCCATAACTTGTTTTGTCTCTGTTTTAATATCATCCATCACTAATTTTCCAGTTTTTGGATGTAAAGCAATTTGGCCTGATGTATATAAGGTGTTTCCGCTTAAAATAGCTTGATTGTATGGTCCAATAGGAGCAGGAGCTTTAGTTGTAGAAATAATCTTTTTCATAGTAAGAGTGTTTAATTTCCGCGTAAGCGAAACATTTATAGTATTTACAAGCTTTCGTCTGGTTTACGTCTTTGCTCGTATTTTAAGTCTTTAAGTATACTTGATTTTATTCCTATAAAGAAATTCCAACTGTTATATGTACCAAAAGGTACCCATGAAAAATTCATTCTCCAGCTTAATAAATCACGCTCAAAACGCAATTGCGTTAAACCAAAGCCTTTATTTTTAAAGTCATAACTTGAGGATCCACCAATAGACCATTTAGGAGTTAATTCAATATCACCAGAAAACATTAATGAGTGTGAAGATATTTCGTTTTGACGTGTGCTATTTGCATAGTTAACAGCGTAGGCAAACCTTAAGCTCCATGGTATTTTATTATTATAAAATTCATCAGGTTCTCGTTCTTCTTTATCTTCGTCTCTTTGGTTTAATTGTTGATTAGCAAAATCTTGTGATACACCAAATAAATCATCTGCACGTCCACCGCTTAATAATCTATCATCAACAGCATCTTCATCATTTTTTGTATTACCACTTTTACTACTTAAACTATAGCTCATGGTCAAATTAGCACTTGTTAGTCTAAATAAACTTCCTCCATTATTTATGTTGAAAGTATTAATTTTTTTATTATTTGAATTTAGAGCATAGGGGTCTAAATTAGCTCCAAAATTAATATTCATTTTATTATCTAGTAATTGTGTTCCTCCTGAGATTCTTAAAGGGCTCCATTTTAAGGAGTCTCCTGCAACATTATAAGAAGTAGAGAAATTTAAATTATTTAATAATTTAATTTTTTTTGGCTCTAATTTGGTTGAATCTGAGTCTTTAATTTTAGCTTCAAAATTGTTAGAAACAGCTATTCCTACAGAACTTGAAAATGTCTTGTTAGGAGTTCCAAATATACTGTTTTCAAATCTTGTATACTCACTTTTGGTTGTCCCATTAGCATCGATAACTTCAAATTCATCGTAATAATTATCAAAAGAAGGATTTATATTATAGCTTAAACTGGGTCTAATTACATGGCGTATCGCTTGTAGTTTTTTATCTTTATTAAAATTGAAAATCCCATATAAAGTTGTACCAATACTAGTACTAAAATTGTATGTTCTAAAAGCGTCAAAACCATTAACTTCCCTAGTAACCATCTCTTCGTTATCAAAATCATAATTTTTTTCAATTGTTTTTATAGCCCATGTTTCTTGAAAATTAGTGCTTGCAGTTACACTAAAGTGATCAAAAATTTTAAAATTAGTACTTATAGGTATAGTGTGTTGGGCACCTACTTTTGCATCATTAAACATTTCTTTTTTAAAAAATAATGAATCAGTTGTTACTATTCTGTTTTCAGCTCTCACACTATATTGAAAGTTAATGTTTTGAATAACACCTTTTTTTGTTCCATCTTTTCCGGCAAAAGGAAAAATTCTACTTAAACTACCTTGAAAAGTTGGTAGAGTCATATTGATGCTTTCTGTTTGTGTATTTTGACTATGTGTGGCTGCTAAATTAATATTAGCTTGCGGTTCACCTTGAAAAGTTTTAGAGTATGAAACAGATGATGATAAAGTGTTGTTTTGTGTATTAGGTAAGTTTAATTGATTGATTGACTGAGTATAATAATTACTGCTACCTAAGTTTACAGAGGCTGCAAATCTAGAGTTTGGACTTGCTTTAGCATCTTGACTATGAGACCAACGTAAGTTATATATTGTTGTTTTTGCATAATCAGGAAAACCTCTTTCACTAGTAATTAGGTTTTCATATCTAAAACCTAAATTTCCATTGTATTTATATCGTTTTGCATATTTATTCTCTAATCTTAAACCATAACTTCCATTGGTATAATAGTCACCCAAAATAGCCAAGTCTACATGATCACTAATAGGAAAGTAATAACCTCCATTTTGTAAAAAATAGCCTCTATTTCCGTCTTCACCAAAACTAGGAAAAATAATACCAGAAGTACGCTTTTTGGATAACGGAAAAAATGCAAAAGGTAAACCTATTGGTGTAGGCACATCATAGATAAATAAGTTGGTTAAACCAGTAATTACTTTTTTGTTTGGTACTAATTTACCTTTTCTAATTAAAAAGTAATATTCAGGATCTTCTACATTATCAGAAGTTGTAAATTTTGAATTTCTTAGGTAGTAAACCGAGTCATTTACACGCTTAGTCGTTTCGGTAATTAGTCTACCTTGTTGTTGTTCTGTTACAGAATTATATATTAACCCCTTTCTGGTTTGTGTATTAAATACAATCGAGTCTGGCTCAATAACATTTTCGCCTTGTTTAAAAACAGGTTTTTGGGTATATTCTCCTAATGTGTCTTTGATTCCTTTAGCATAGACTAGATCATTATTGTAATCTAAAATAATTACACCTGCAGAAATGTCCATATCTTCATAAAGTATTTGTGCTTCATTATATAGATACATTTTACCTTCTTTTTGCTTATAAGACATATAGTCTGTAGCTTTGTATGAAATTGTGCTGCTTAATAAAGGTTTAGGTTTAATGGAATCTGTAATTGTACTATCCGTTTCTGTTTTAGGACCTAACAATTCCTTGACGTTAACATCAACTGTAGAAGAATCTTTTTGTTTAGTTACAAGTGTTTGTTTATCCTCAATAGGTGATATTGAAGTGCCATCCTTGGGTAAATCCCCTTGGGCAAAGCCAAAAGTGTTAATAAACACTGTAAAACTCAAACTAAAAAGTATATAAAGACTATTTGTACGCAACGGTTTTAAATGTATTTTTGTAAAAGTATGGCTTGGTTTTTGAATTGACAAAACTACATATATTTTTTTGTGAATGTTTTAATATTCGTTAAAAATTATATTTCATACTAAACGAAATAATTAATGGTTATATCCTATATGCAAACGTACATTTTTAAAATTATATTATCCTTTACAATAGTATTAACATTTATTAACTTTCAAATTGCTAATGCACAAAGTACTAGTGGTAAATTTATTGTTGTGCTTGATGCAGGTCATGGTGGAGATGATCCAGGAAATTTAGGTAATGGTCATAAAGAAAAGGACATTGCTCTAAAAATTGTTTTAGAAGTCGGTAAAAGCCTAGAAAAAAACAAAGATATTAAGGTTATCTATACTAGAAAGACGGATGTATTTGTTAAACTAAGGGAAAGAGCAGCAATTGCAAACAGGGCTGATGCAGATTTGTTTGTGTCTGTCCATTGTAACTCACATTCTTCACAAGCATCCGGAACTGAAACTTTTGTACTAGGAGTTGCTAATACTAAACGTAATTTTGACATCGCTAAAAAAGAAAACGAAGTTATTTTTTTGGAAGACGATTATAAAAAAGATTATAAGGGATTTGATCCTGATGCACCAGAATCTTTAATAGGATTAGCATTTCAACAAGAAGATTATGTTGAGCAAAGTATAAAACTAGCAAGATTAATTGAAGATAGTTTTATTGGTAAATCTAAACGAAAAAGTAGAGGAATCAAGCAAGCTAGCCTTTGGGTTTTACACAATACATACATGCCTAGTGTGTTAGTTGAAGTTGGTTTTTTAACAAACAATGCCGAGGGGAAATTTTTAAATTCTAAAAGTGGTCAGTCTAAAATGGCAGCCTCAATACTTGAAGCTATTAACGCTTACAAAAAGAATTTAGATTTAAATGTTGGTGATAGTTATGTTGGAGATGTTACAATAGAAGACACCATTTCTTCAGAAGTACATACTATTGAAAACACAGTTTTTAAAATTCAGATTGCTGCTAGCTCTAATGCTTTAGAGCCTATGTCCTATAATTTTAAAGGTTTAAATGACATTTCACGCGAAAAGCAAGATGGCTTATATAAATATTATTACGGTTATACCTCTGACTATAATAAAGCACAAAAGCTTCAAATTGAAGCAAAAAATAAAGGCTACAAAGATGCTTATATTGTAGCACTTAAAGACGGAAAACAAGTAAAACTGTCAGAAGTCTTAAAAACCGAAGCTAATTAGAACCATTCTTTTATATTTATTTTCTAATTTTGTTACCAATCTAAATTTCATATCTTGAAACTATCACTAGAAGTTAAAACAGCCATATTAGTTATACTTGGAATAATATTCTTCATTTTTGGATTTAGTTATCTAAAAGGAAATAACATTTTTGATTCCAATAATACATACTATACAGAGTTTGATTATAACTCTTTAGCAGTATCTGCTCCTGTCACTATAAAAGGGAATAAAGTAGGTAAAGTAAAAGAAATCAAATACGATTTTGAAACTGGTAAAACCAGAGTTGCTTTTTCAGTAGATAAACAACTTAAGTTTTCAAAAAATAGTACTATTAACATGTATCAAACTGGTTTAATGGGTGGAAATGCGTTGGCTATTCAACCAGCAAACGATAATCAAATGGCCCAAGATGGAGATTTGATACAATCTAAAGTAGAAGATGGCTTAGTTACTAGTCTTACCAGCGATTTTTCTCAGTTAAGTACCAATCTAGACGGAACCTTACAAACTGTAGATACTTTAATGGGTAACCTTAATGGTTTGGTAGCAGATCAGTCAGAAAATGGTTTAAAAAATACATTAGCCGAGTTAAATTCTACCTTAAAATCATACAAAGGTTTAGCCTATTCAATTAATTCTGTTGTAAAAAAGAATGATGAAAATATTACCTCAATGGTAGATAATTTTGCGACCACTAGCACTAATTTAAGCGAAATGAGTGAGAAGCTAAAGCAAGTAGATATTACCAAAACGGTATCTGATTTAGAATCTACTTTATCAAGTGTAAATACTATGCTAGCAAGTGTAAAAAACGGAGAAGGATCAATGGGTAAATTGCTTAACGATGATAAGTTATATAACAATCTAGAAGGTGCTGCTTTGCAAATGGAACAACTTTTAGAGGACATGAAGCTTAACCCTAAACGTTATGTGCATTTTTCATTATTCGGAAAAAAAGCAAAACGTTATGATGCTGAGGGTAACGAAATTAAAGAAGAAAAGAAAGATTAAGACAAAAACTAACTAACTTATGGAATACATACCAAATATAATTTTTGCCATAATACTTGCTGTAGGTATTGGCTATTTTGCAAACAATGTTAAAAAGTTAATTCGTAATATTAAACTTGGTAAAGATCAAGACGTTTCGGATAACAAACCACAACGTTGGAAAAATATGGCTTACATTGCTTTAGGACAAAGTAAAATGGTAAAACGACCAATAGCAGGTATTTTACACGTTGTTGTATATGTTGGATTTGTAATTATTAATATCGAGGTTCTAGAAATCATTATCGATGGATTATTTGGCACACACAGGATTGGTCACAAATTTTTACCAGAATCAATCTACGGATTTTTAATAGGTAGCTTTGAGATATTAGCAGTATTAGTACTAGTATCAGTTATAATTTTCTGGGTAAGACGTAACGTTATTAAAATTAAACGTTTTATAAAATCAGAGATGAAGGGTTGGCCAAAAGCAGATGGTAATATAATCCTTTATTTTGAAGTCGTACTTATGTGTCTATTTTTAGTCATGAATGCTACAGATACAGTATTTCAAGGTTATAATTCAGGTAATGTAATCAGTCAATTTATAGCACCTTTATTTGAAAGTCTATCACAATCTACATTACATGTCATAGAGCGTGCAGCTTGGTGGTTACACATTGTAGGTATTTTAGCATTCTTAAATTATCTGTATTTTTCAAAACACTTACACATATTATTAGCATTCCCAAATACATACTACGGTAAATTAACACCAAAAGGGCAATTTGCTAATAATCCAGTAGTAACTAAAGAGGTTAAAATGATGATGGATCCAAACGCAGATCCATTTGCAGCAGCACCAGAAGGAGAAGAAGATACAGTACCAGAAAAATTTGGAGCCAGTGATGTGCAAGATTTAAGTTGGGTAAACCTATTAAATGCTTACACATGTACAGAATGTGGACGTTGTACCAGTGAGTGTCCTGCAAACCTAACAGGAAAAAAATTGTCACCACGTAAAATCATGATGGATACTAGAGACCGTCTAGTAGAAGTTGGTAAAAATATAGATGCTAACAAAGGGACCTTTGTTGACGATGGTAAACAGTTATTAGGCGATTACATCACACCAGAAGAAATTTGGGCATGTACAAGTTGTAATGCCTGTGTAGAGGCTTGTCCAGTAAGTATCGATCCATTAAACATTATTATGCAAATGCGTCAATACTCTGTAATGGAAGAAAGTGCAGCTCCAACCGAGTTAAACAACATGATGACCAATATAGAAAACAATGGTGCACCTTGGCCATATAACCAAATGGACCGTTTAAATTGGAAAGACGAGTAGTATAATTTGGGCGTTACCACAAGGGTCGCGCTATCCATTATATCTTTTTTTGCCATATATGGCAGCAAAAAAAGGATGCCATTACTATCGCTAACGCAAAAAAATGAGTTTTATATTAAAAATTCCATCAAAAACAAGATTAATACTTGGCCTATCGCTAACAGTATTAGGAATATTGTCTCTATTTATTTTAGATAATTATGACACAGGTTTTTTAGGAGGATTTTTATCAGGTATTTTATTAGGAACAGGAATTGGACTTGTAATAACTTAT
This sequence comes from Olleya sediminilitoris, assembly GCF_016785945.1. GTDB lineage: Bacteria > Bacteroidota > Bacteroidia > Flavobacteriales > Flavobacteriaceae > Olleya > Olleya sediminilitoris. The sequence goes on from NZ_JAEMEF010000013.1 coordinate 7,142, forward strand.
AAACAAAAAGCAAATTGAAAATTAGTCTTTACATACTAATAATACTAACCTTTAGCTTAGCTAAGCTAAAGGCACAAGATTATAAAAAAGACTCACTTCAATTTAAAATAATTACCAATATAAAGTATAACTCTAGCCAAGTAGAAGACATCAAATTAAAAAAAGTCATGTGTGATTATTGCACAGACAATCAAAAAAAACAATTAGGATTACAAGCATTAAAATTAGCAGCTTTAGAGCAATATGATCCAAAAAATAAATTAGAAAACGGAATTAAAATCTTATCCATTTATATAAGATTATCTAAAACCGATTTTTTAGCATTAAAATAATATTTATTATGAGCGAACAACTTATAGTGCCAACTATGGCAGAAATGATGAGCCAAGGAAAAACTCCAGATATTTTATTTTGGGTTGGATCTGCAGGAAGTTATGATGACAGAGCAAAAAAAATCACTAAAGCTTTTGTAAAAATACTAAACAAAGCAAATGTAAATTTTGCAGTATTAGGAGCAGAAGAAAGTGCTACAGGTGATCTTGCTAAACGTGCAGGAAACGAGTTTTTGTTTCAAATGCAAGCAGTAATGAATATTGAAGTACTTAATGCTTACGAGGTTAAACGTATTGTAACATGTGATCCACATTCATTTAATTGTATCAAAAATGAATATCCAGGATTAGGAGGTAATTATGAGGTATTACACCACACACAATTTATCAAAGAGTTAATAGACAAAAAACTAATTGAAGTTACAGATAATAGCTTTAAAGGTAAACGTATTACTTTTCATGATCCATGTTATTTGGGACGTGCTAATTCAGAGTATGAAGCACCAAGAGAAGTATTATCTGTTTTAAATGCTAATCTTCAAGAAATGAAACGTAGCAAAGCAACTGCTTTGTGTTGTGGAGCAGGAGGAGCACAAATGTTTAAAGAACCAGAAAAAGGTGATAAAGATATAAACGAGTTAAGAACTGAAGATGCATTAGCAACCAATCCTGATATTATCGCTACAGGTTGTCCTTATTGCATGACCATGATGTCTGATGGTGTAAAAGTCAAAGAAAAAGAAAACGAAATAAAAGTTTTAGACGTAGCCGAGTTAATTGCAAATGCTCAAAACCTATAATGGATATTAAAAAATATATTATAACTGGATTAATATCAGGTTTAGTTTTTGCCATATTATTAGCAGGATGGGATTATTACAAACAAAATCCATTTTCTGTTTTAAAATTTGTGATACATACAGTTGTTTTTGGAGCTTTTAATGGTTACATGACTTACAGAAAAGCAAAAAATGTAAACTAATATTATAAAAGCACTTTTTTAAAGTGCTTTTAGTTTTAAAACAAAACAGTACTCATGACTAAAGAAATATTTCTTTTAAACATTTCAGGACAAGATAAACCAGGATTAACCTCTGGATTGACTAATGTTTTGGCACATTATGGAGCTAAAATTTTAGATATTGGACAAGCAAATATTCATGATACATTATCCTTAGGATTTATGTTTGAAATCGAATCTGGTAACAATTCGGCTTCAGTTTTAAAAGATTTATTATTTAAAGCTTATGAGCTTGGTGTAAAAGCTAAATTCACACCAATCTCTTTAGAAGATTATGAAAAATGGGTTAATCTTCAAGGTAAAGACCGTTATATTGTTACTATTCTTGGAGAGAAGTTGACTGCAGAACAAATTTCTGAAGTCACTAAATTTATTTCAGATAAAAATCTAAATATAGATGCAATCAAGCGTCTAACTGGTCGTACATCATTAGTTAAAGAAGCAGATTATCCAAGAGCATCCATTCAATTATCTATAAGAGGTAAAATTGAAAGTAAAGCAGAGTTTACTGAAAAATTCATGCAAATATCACATGATTTAGATGTAGATATTGCTTTTCAAGAAGATAATATATATCGTCGTAACCGTAGATTAGTGTGTTTTGATATGGATTCAACACTAATTCAAGCAGAAGTTATTGATAAACTTGCAGAACTTGCAGGAGTTGGTGACCAGGTTAAAGCTATTACGGAATCTGCAATGCAAGGCGAAATTGATTTCAACGAAAGTTTTAAACAACGCATGAAACTATTAAAAGGTTTAAGCGAAGAGGTTTTGCATGATGTTGCTGTTAATTTGCCAATAACAAAAGGCGCAAGACGATTAATAGACACCTTAAAAAAATACGGTTTCAAAACTGCAATTTTATCAGGTGGATTTACTTATTTTGGACATTATCTCCAGAAAGAATTAGGTATGGATTATGTATATGCCAATCAATTGGAAATTAAAGATGGTAAATTAACAGGAGGATACCTTGGTGAGATTGTTGATGGAAATAAAAAAGCAGAGTATTTAAAAGAAATTGCAATTAAAGAAGGGATTGACATTAGTCAAACCATTGCAGTAGGTGATGGAGCCAATGATCTACCAATGCTAAACCTAGCAGGTTTAGGCATTGCATTTCATGCCAAACCAAAAGTTAAAAATAACGCACAAAGTGCAATATCAAGTATTGGTTTAGATGGTGTTTTATATTTATTAGGATATCATGATAGACATATTGATTTAATAGAATAACAACATGTTAGTACAATTTAATACATTACCCGAAACTTCAAGAGTTTGGATTTACCAAGCCAATAGATCTTTTTCTGACACCGAATTAGAAGAAATCAAATCAAAATTAGATGTTTTTATCGAAAGTTGGACAGCTCATGGTAGCGATTTAAAAGCAGGATATGATATAAGATATAAACGTTTTATAATTATAGCTTTAGATCAAGAATTAAATCAAGCTACAGGTTGTAGTATTGATGCTTCAGTGACATTTATTCAACAATTAGAAAAAGAATATAACGTAGATTTACTTGATAAAATGAATGTGTCTTACAAACAAGGTGAATTTGTAGCTCATAAAACACTTACTGATTTCAGAAAAATGGCTAAACAAAAAGCGGTTTCTAAAAACACAATCGTCTTTAATAATCTAGTTACCAATATTGGAGAGTTAAACGAGAGTTGGGAAATACCAGCTAGTCAAAGTTGGCATAATCGTTTTTTAAATTAAATTGTTTACAACTGCCTTTATAATTCTCTCTTAAAGTGCTTTATTAATCATAAGAAAAGTACTAATTTGGCATTGTTTTTAGTTGTATAGTAAAGTACAACTTTAAAAGTCAAATTTAGTATATGCAATATTTAAAAACTCTAGTTTTATTTTTAGCATTTGGTAGTATTTTAAATGCTCAAAATGGTAGAAATCCTCTTTTAGCGACTAACCCAATAGCACAACAGCAATGGGTTGATAAAACTTACAATGCCATGACATTGGACGAAAAAATCGGTCAATTGTATATGGTACAAGTGTTTTCTAACCAATCTCAAGCTCAAAAAAATAAAATTGTCGAGCTAATTAGAGATTACAATATTGGAGGATTAATTTACTCTAAAGGTGGTCCAGTAAGACAAGCTAAATTAAATAACGAACTTCAAGCTGCAGCTAAAATACCATTGTTAATTGGTATGGATGCAGAATGGGGTTTAAGCATGCGTTTGGATTCTACGTACGCGTTTCCTTGGAATATGACTTTAGGAGCTGTTAAAAATAAATTTTTAATAGAACAAACTGGTCGTCAGTTAGGCGAACATTGTAAGCGTATTGGTGTTCATTTTAATTTTGCTCCTGTTGTTGATATTAATACAAATCCTAATAATCCAATTATAGGAAACCGTTCTTTTGGTGAAGATCGCGATAATGTTACAGAAAAAGCTTTAGCTTTTATGAAAGGTATGCAAAGTGCTGGTGTTTTGGCTAATGCTAAGCATTTTCCTGGTCATGGAGATACTGAGGCAGATTCTCATAAAACCTTACCAACTGTTGGTTTTGATGCAAAACGTATAGATTCTATTGAGATTTATCCATACAAAAAACTAATTAAAGAAGGATTGTCTAGTGTGATGGTAGCACATTTAAATATACCAAGTTTATCGCAACGTGAAGGCTTTCCTTCAACATTATCAAAAAAAATTGTTACGGATATTTTAAAAGACCGTTTACAGTTTAAAGGTCTTATTTTTACAGATGCATTAACCATGAAAGGTGCAGCAGATTTTGTTCAGCCTAATTTAGATGGAGGACAATCTAATAGTGGTGTGACAGGAGGAGAAATTGATTTAGCTGCTTTTTTAGCAGGTAATGACGTTATGTTAATGTCAGAAGACGTACCCAAAGCCATTGCTAGAATGAAAATTGCGTTTAAAAACGGAATTATAACTGAGGCACGTTTAGAGCATTCGGTTAAAAAAATACTGATGGCAAAATATAAAGTAGATTTACATAAATACAAGCCAGTTGGTATATATAATATAGTATCTGATTTAAACAGAATTAAAGATGATGCATTATATGAAATGCTAATGGAAAATGCTATTACTATAGCACGTGACCAAACAGACCAATTACCATTACGTAACCTTGAAACTAAATCTATAGCCTATGTTAAATTAGGTGATAGCGATGAAAGTGCTTTTGTTTCTGAATTAAAAAAATATGCTAAAGTACATGAGATTTCAGCAGATAATTTAGAGCAATTAATGACTAAGCTTCAAAATTATAATACGGTTATTGTTGGGTTTCATAAATCTAATGCAAGTCCTTGGAAATCATATAAATTTTCAAAAAAAGAAAAGTTATGGCTAGAAAAAATAGCTAAAACTAACAATGTAATTCTAGATGTTTTTGCTAAACCATATGCGTTATTAGACTTAAAATCGGTTGAAAATATTGAAAGTGTTGTAGTTAGCTATCAAAATAGTAAAATAGCACAAGAAAAATCAGCTCAATTAATTTTTGGAGCTATTCCTGCTCGTGGTACTTTACCAGTATCTGCTGGAGAGTTTTTTAAGCTTGGTTCTGGTAAACAAGCTAATGCTTTAGAACGTTTAGGATATACAATTCCTGAACGTGTAGGTATGTCAAGTTATGCTTTAAAAAAAATTGATTCAATCGCTAATTATGCTGTAAATGGTAAAATGACACCAGGTATACAATTGGTTATTGCTAGAAAAGGTAAGGTGATTTATAATAAAAACTTTGGAAAACATACCTATGAAGGTAATCAACCTGTAACTAGTGAAGATATTTATGATGTTGCCTCATTAACAAAAATTGTAGCGACATTACCATTATTGATGGAATTAGAAGAAAAAGGTATTGTATCCTTAGATACTAAACTCTCAGAAATTATTCCTTCATATAAAAATTCAAATAAAAAAAATGTGACTTTAAAAAAAATGTTGTCACATTATGCACAATTAAAACCATGGATTCCTTTTTATTTTAAAACTTTAGATCCTGAAACTAAAAAACCTTCTGATAAATATTACAGAAAAAATAGTACGCAAGGATTTTCTATTAAAGTCGCACCAGAATTGTATTTAAGAGATGATTATATGGACTCTATAAATACCAGAATAAAAGATACTGATTTATTATCAAGATTACGTTACAGGTATAGTGATTTACCTTACTATATTTTAAAACAATTTATTGAATCTCACTATAACAAACGTTTAGACGAGTTAACAGCAGATCGCTTTTATAAATCCTTAGGTGCTAATAATACCATGTATAATCCTTACTATAAAATCCCAGATAATCGCATCGTCCCATCAGAAAACGATGATTATTATAGGTTTCAAAAAGTACAAGGTTATGTACATGATATGGGAGCAGCCATGCAAGATGGAGTAGGAGGACATGCAGGTATTTTTAGCAATGCCAATGATATTGCCAAAATCATGCAATTGTATTTGCAAAAAGGATTTTACGGAGGAAAACGTTATTTTAAAACTGAAACTCTGGATAAATTTAATACCTGTTATTATTGCGAAAGCAACAACAGACGAGGTATTGGTTTTGATAAACCACAATTAGGTAATGTTGGACCAACTTGTGGTTGTGTTAGTATGACCAGTTTTGGTCATTCTGGTTTTACAGGGACTTACGCTTGGGCTGATCCATCTGAAGAAATCGTTTATGTGTTTATGGCTAACCGTACTTATCCAACATCTAAAGGTCCTAATATGTTATTAAGAGAAGACATAAGAACTAATATTCAAGCAGCAATTTACGAAGCAATTATAGATTAATTTGTAAAGAATTTAAATTTAAGAGACTAAGTTAAAAACTAAAAATTAAATGAAAATAGGTATTGTTTGTTATCCAACATTTGGCGGAAGTGGAGTTGTAGCAACAGAATTAGGTTTGGAGTTATCTAAACGTGGACACGAAATCCATTTTATAACATACAATCAGCCAGTTAGGTTAGAATTGTTGGGTAATAATGTTCATTTTCATGAAGTTAGTGTTCCTGAATATCCATTGTTTCATTATCAACCTTATGAGCTTGCTTTATCTAGTAAGTTAGTAGATATGGTAAAGCTTCATCAAATTGAAGTATTGCACGTACATTACGCTATACCACATGCTTATGCAGCTTATATGGCTCAAAAAATGTTAAGAGAAGATAATATTTATGTACCTATAGTAACGACTTTACATGGTACAGATATTACTTTAGTTGGTAGTCATCCGTTTTATAAACCTGCAGTTACATTTAGCATTAACAAATCCGATGCTGTAACAGCAGTGTCACAAAGTTTAAAAGACGATACGTTACGCTTATTTGACATTAAAAATGAAATTAATGTTGTTACAAACTTCATAGATATCAGTAAATTTAATAATAATTATACAGATTGCCAGCGGGCTATGATGGCAACAGATGACGAAAAAATTATTACACATATTAGTAACATGCGTGAAGTTAAACGTATTCCTGATGTAATTAATATATTTAATGCTATTCAAAAAGAAATTCCAGCAAAACTAATGATGGTTGGTGAAGGACCTGAACGTGAGCCAGCTGAGCGTTTATGTGAAACTTTAGGAATAAGCGATAAAGTTGTGTTTTTTGGTAATAGTAATGAGATAGATCGAATTTTATGCTTTTCTGATTTGTTTTTATTACCTAGTAAAACTGAAAGTTTTGGTCTGTCAGCTTTAGAGGCTATGGCATCAGGAGTACCTGTAATATCTAGTAACACAGGTGGAATTCCTGAGGTTAATAAGGAAGGGTTTTCAGGATACTTAAGTCCTGTTGGTAATGTTGAAGATATGAGTAAAAATGCAATTCATATTTTAAAAGATGAAACTATTTTGAATCAATTTAAAATAAATGCCAAACAACAAGCAAAACATTTTGATATACACCAAATTGTACCTCAATACGAAGCCATTTATCAAGAGACTCTAAATAAATGTAAGATTTTAAATTAAATAAAAAAGCCACCTTTTACAGGTGGCTTTTTTATTATTTATAATATAATTAGAATCTATATCTAACTCCTAATGCGATATCAAAATCTAAATCATCACTATAGTCACCAAAACCTAATTCTGGTCTAAAATCTAGTGATAATTGTAGAGGGAAATCAAAATTGTATTCAATTCCAATATCACCAGCAGCAAAAATAAATGTTTCATCATCAATAGCATTGTTCTCAAAGCTATAAGATCCAACACCTCCACCAACACCAGCGTACCAATTAAAATCACCATCTAAAACCCAAACCCATTGGTATAAACCTGCTAGTTTAAATCCATCAAAAGCATCTCCAGAACGCCATCCTAAATCTACTTCTAACCTATTATTATCACCTAATGCACGTTGGTATGATATTTCAGCACCAAAACCATCACTATCACCTAAACGCAAACCTATAGCATTATCGCTAATGTCTTGTGCGTAACTAAAAGTTGCAAAACCAAAAATGGCTAATGCAAATAAAAAATATTGTTTCATAAAAAGTTAATTATTAATTAATGTAAATACGTTTTAAATCAGTTTATAGATTATGTAACACAAATATATTGTTAAAACAAACAGTTTTTTCTTAATTAAACTTTAAAATTTATGCAAAAGAAAGACTGACAAACAGATGTTTAACAGTCTTTACTAAACTAAAACTAACCAACTATGAATTTCTATTTTACAATAGAAACATCAATTCTTCTATTTTTTGCTCGTCCTTCAGCAGTTGCGTTGTCAGCAATAGGATCAACAGATCCCATTCCTTTTGTATCAATACGTGCTGTTGCAACTCCCATTTCAACTAATTTATTTTTAACAGAAAGTGCTCTACTTGCTGATAATTTGTTATTTCCTGCTACAGAACCTGTATTGTCTGTATGACCTCTAAATAATACTTTTACGTTTGGATAAGCTTTCATTATAGCTGCAACATTTTCAATTTGATTCATTGAATTAGCATCTAAAGAAGATGAGCCTGTATTAAAATATAGTCTATCAAAAGCATAATATTTACCAGCTTCCATTTTTCCATCTTTGATATAGCTTAAAAAGTTGTCTTCAAAACCACCTTCAGGAATACTTAATTTTGTTCCATTTGGTAAGTCAGAACTAAAAAAGTTTCCGATAGCTTCACCAAAAGCATTAACCACATTTCCAGACGCATCAACAATACCTCCAGCAACATTACTTATTGCGTTTCCAGCAGCATCAACAGCGTTTCCTGCTGCGTCTACCGTTTTATCTGTAGCATTTCCAGCAGCATCAACAACATTTCCTGCTGCATCTACTGTTTTGTTTATTGCGTTTCCAGTTGCATCAACAACATTACCAGCTGCATCTACTGTTTTATCTATTGCATTCCCAGCTGCATCAGTTACACCATTTGCTGTATTTTTTATAGCTCCTGTTGTTTCGTTTGCTGCATTTTTTACATTATCCATTATTGATTTCTCACTATCACATCCTTTTATTAAAAAGAAAGCTAGTAACAGTCCAATAATTCCAATTGCCCAAGGCAAAATTCTTTTAATTAATGAGCCACCTGACTTAACAGCATTAGAGGTAGTATTTGCAGCAGCTCCAGTTACTTTTCCAGCACCATCAAATGCTGCTTTTCCAGCACTTCCAGCTAATCCTGCAGCTCCTCCTACAACTTTTCCAGTACCACTAATTACAGATTTACCAGCATCACCAGCTAAACCAGCAGCTCCACCAATAATTTTACCAGCACCATCAACAGCTGCTTTTCCTGTGTTTCCGGCAAATTCTAAAGCTCCACTAGCAAGATTTCCTAATTTATCAGATAGTCCTGAAAAAGAACTTAAGCCCAATAAAGATAGTAGTCCAGCTGGAGCAAACTTGTCTAAAAAACTTCCTTGGTTAGATAGTAAACCTACAAAACTTCCTAAATCCATACCAGATGCTTTTTGTTTTCCTAAAACTCCTCCTAATACAGATCCTGCAACATTTAAAATAGATGAAGAAGACTCTTTACCCATTCCAGAAACAGAACTTACTAAGTCAATTACACCTGATGCTTTTTCGCCTAATATATTTTTGGCAAAATCTAATCCTTTATTTAAAAACCCTTCTGATTGTGCTCCTCCTGCACTTAAAGTTCCTGCTAAATTATTAACAGTACTTTCATTACCTAACATACTAAAAATAGATTTTGCACCTTCTGGTGAAGACGCTTTATCCATCATTCCTCCTAATAAAGCAGGTGCAGCAGCCATAAGTCCTTTTTGGATAGTATCCTTTTGTTCGCCTCCAACAAGAGAAGATACTTTATCAAGTACATTATCAGATAATTGATCTTTAAATAAGTTTAGTAGATTTATTGCCATTTGTTTATTGTTTTATGTTAATAATTACAGATACAAAGATATTTTTCTAAATAGCTTTAGTATTTTTGTTGTTTAACATAGTGATGCTTATCGGTAAAGCGTATTATTTTCACGTCCAAATACCGTTTTTCTTAACTTAATTTTAATTTTATTTAGTAGTATGGATTTAAAAAGCTTAAAAAACAGCTTGTTAGGAGACTTGTTTTATGATGATTTAACCAAATCTATTTATGCAACAGATGCTTCTGTTTATAGAATGCTTCCGTTAGCTGTGGCTTATCCAAAAAATAATAATGATTTAAAACTATTAATTCAGTTTGCTACACAACACAAAACGTCTTTAATACCAAGAACAGCAGGAACTTCTTTAGCAGGTCAATGTGTAGGAGAAGGTATAGTAGTTGATGTTTCTAAATACTTTAATTCTATAATATCTTTTGATCAGGTTAATAAAACGGTTACTGTTCAACCAGGAGTTATTCGTGATCAATTAAATAACTACTTAAAGCCCTACGGACTATTTTTTGGGCCAAATACGTCCACATCTAATAGGTGTATGATAGGTGGTATGGTTGGTAATAATTCATCCGGAACAACATCTATTAAATATGGTGTAACACGTGATAAGGTTATAGAGCTAAACACTGTTTTAAGCGATGGTAGCGAAGTTCTTTTTAAAGCATTGTCTACAAAAGACTTTAATAATAAACTAAAATTAGAAACCTTAGAAGGTCAGATTTATAATCAAATTAATAATAATGTACTTACAAATGACGCTAAAGCTGAAATTAATAAACATTATCCTAAACAAGAAATACATCGAAGAAACACAGGTTATGCAATTGACCAATTAGTAAATAATGAAACCATTAATTTATGTGATGTATTAACAGGAAGCGAAGGGACTTTAGCATTTACTACTCAAGTAACCTTAAAATTAGATGATTTACCTGATGAAAACAGAATTATGGTAGCGATGCACTTTACAACTATTGAGGCCTGCTTAATGGCTGTAAACCCAGCAATGGAAAATGATTTGTATACTTGTGAAATGATGGATAAAACCATTTTAGACCTTACAAAACATAATAAAACCCAACAAGAAAATAGGTTTTTTATTGAAGGTGACCCTAAAGCGATTTTAATGTGTGAAGTCAGAGCTAAAACCCTTGAAGAGGCTAAAATTAAAGCCAATAATTTAATCGCTACAACTGAAAAACAAACCAAAAGTTATGCTAACCCTATTTTAATAAACAATCAAATAGATAAAGCAAATAATTTGAGAAGCGCAGGATTAGGTTTGTTAGGTAACATGATAGGAGATAAAAAAGCAGTAGCTTGTATTGAAGATACAGCTGTTGCTTTACCAGATTTAGCCAATTATATACAAGAGTTTACAGCCTTAATGAAAGGTTATAATCAAAATGCAGTGTACTATGCTCATGCAGGAGCAGGCGAGTTGCATTTACGTCCTATTTTAGACTTAAAACAACAAGAGGACGTTAAGTTATTTAGACAAATAACAACAGATGTCGCTTATTTAGTTAAAAAATATAATGGTTCTTTTAGTGGAGAACATGGAGATGGTATAGTAAGAGGTGAATTTGTTAAACTAATGATTGGCGATAAAAACTACCAATTATTAAAAGAAATAAAATCAACTTTTGATCCAAATAACATCTTTAATCCAGGAAAAATTATAGAGGCTTATCCTATGGATGAGAATTTAAGGTATGAAATAATTAGGGTTGAACCTAACATTGAAACCATTCTAGATTTTTCTAAATCTGAAGGAATTTTACGTGAAACCGAAAAATGTAACGGTTCTGGAGATTGCCGAAAATTACCAGAGTTTGGTGGGACAATGTGTCCTAGTTATCGTGCTACAAAAAACGAAAAGGATACCACTAGAGCTAGAGCAAATGCACTACGAGAATTTCTTACTAATTCTGATAAAAATAACAGATTTAATCATAGAGAATTAAAGCAAGTTTTTGACTTATGTTTAAGTTGTAAAGCTTGTGCAAGCGAGTGTCCAAGTAGTGTAGATGTAGCAACTTTAAAAGCGGAGTTTTTATACCAATATCAAAAAGAAAACGGTGTATCTATTAGGACTAAAATGTTTGCTTATAATGATTCGTTAAACCAATTTGGAAGACGTTTTAGAGGACTTACAAATTTTACGTTTTCTAATCCTGTGACGTCTTTTATTATTAAAAAAAGTTTAGGTATAGCTAATGAAAGGAATTTACCATTATTGTCAAGTAAGACTTTAAATCATTTTTGTTTAAAATCTGAAAAACAAATAATTAGCAACGTTAAAAGCGATATTATTAAAACTATTTATTTGTTTAATGATGAGTTTACTAATCAATTAGATTCTGAAATTGGTAAAGATGCATTACAGCTTTTAAAACAATTAAATTACAAAGTTAAAGTTGTTAAAAATGTAGAATCTGGTCGTGCGTTTATGTCTAAAGGATTATTAGAACAAGCTAAAAAAGTGGCTAACAATAATGTGAGTTTATATAAAGATTTAGTTTCGAAAAACACTCCATTAATTGGTATTGAACCTTCTGCTATTTTGTCTTTTAGGGATGAATATCCAAAGTTAGTCGACGACAAAATTTCCGCGAAAGCGATTGCCCAAAATACGTTTTTAATAGAGGAGTTTTTATCTAATGAAATTGCTATTGGTAACATTACTTCAGATCAATTTACAACTGAAGCCAAAGTGATAAAATTTCATGGTCATTGTCATCAAAAAGCACAGTCAAATCAAATCCATAGTTTTAATGTTTTAAACCTTCCTAAAAATTATAAGGTAACTTTAATACCAAGTGGTTGTTGTGGTATGGCAGGAAGTTTTGGATACGAAAAAGAACATTATGACGTCAGTATGGCTGTTGGTGAGCAAACCCTATTTCCTGCTGTTAGAAAAGCCTCAAAAGCAACTGTTATTAGTGCTAATGGAACGAGTTGTAGACATCAAATAAAAGATGGAACGCAGCGTACAGCTTTGCATCCAGTAACTATTTTAAGACAAGCTTTGTTATAACTATTCAGTGATATTAAAATCTGTTAAGATTTGTGTATTTGTCGCTGATAAACTAGTTGGTAATGTACTAAGATCCATGCCTGATTGTTGTAAAAGTGCAAGTATTGTAGCATTTAAACTAAAAGAAATATTAGCTTCTGCTTGTATTAAACCAATGTCTTTAGCATAATGACTTACAATGCTTAATACCTCTTGAGAGTCTACTATTGGAAGAGATTGACTTATTCCAAATTGAGTTACAGTAATGCTTGCTGATAGGTTTAATGCTATTTTAGCAGAGGTTACAGTTTGATAATCAATAGTATTTACCACGTAGCTTTCTAAGTTTTGTAATTGTTGACTACTTAAGGTATAGTTAATAGTTACAGGATAACCTTCAATATCTTGAGTAAACGTTCCTGATTGTGAAGACAATTCGGTTTCATTCTCAGCTGAAGTATTATAAAGTAAAGCATTATCTATTTCTATTTCAAAATCAAATCCTTCAATTGGTAATTGTATGCTACCATTGGAGGTTAAAGTCGTTTCGGTAAGCGATAATTCTCCAGAAGTTAAAATACCACTCATGATTCCGTTAGCTAAATCACCTTGGTTAACCGTTAAATTATAACCAGTATTGGATTCACTTTCTACCATTAATAGGTCTGTATTTACAGTAGTTTCATTAGTGTTATTATTAAGGTCAGTAACTAGGTAGGTCCAACTGTTGTCTAGGTGTAATGGGAAGAAGTTTCCTGTAAAAGCTACTTCATTATTATCCGTATTATCTGAGTTATCATCAGAACAATTAAAAATTACAAGACTTAAAAATAGGAGAGTGATTAACTGTTTAAAATTCATTTATGTGTTTTTTATAAAATTACATAAATATACTTAAAACGAGGGTTATCAAATGCTTATTTGATTTTTTTAAGAGGTTTCATAATGGTAATAGCAGCAATTAACTCTTGTTCGGACATTTCTTTTAAATCTTCATCTGCAAAAAAAGCCGAGAGTTTGTCGTCACTATATTTATATAATTTCCAACGTTTAAACTGATACTCTAAAGCAGTAAAGTTTTCTACCCAGTCTCCAGAATTAAGATAGGTTGTTTTCCCTTTTTTGGTTTCGATAATTTCATTTTTTGGTTGGTGGATATGCCCACAAACCACATAATCGTAACCATTTTCAATAGCTAAATCTGTTGCAGTAGTTTCAAAATTACTAATATATTTTACTGCTCCTTTAACACTGTTTTTTATTTTTTTGGATAGTGAATAACGTTCTTTTCCAAGGGTTACTAATATCCAATTTATAAATCTATTAAATAAAATTAAAAGGTCATAACCATAACCACCTAGTTTGGCTAACCATTTTGCGTTTTGGATGGAGGCGTCAAATACATCACCATGAAAAAACCATGCTTTTTTTCCGTCTAATTCTAAAACCAATTTATTGACAATAGAAATATTACCGATTTCAGAGTCTGTAAATTTTCTAAGCATTTCATCATGGTTTCCAGTGATGTAAGTTACTTTTGTGCCTTTAGTAGCTAAAGACACAATCTTTTTAATAACTTGCATATGTGATTTAGGAAAGTAGCGCTTGCTGAACTGCCAAATGTCTATAATATCTCCATTTAGAATCAAATGTTTGGGTTCAACACTGCTAAGATAAGTCAATAACTGTTTGGCATGACAACCATAAGTGCCTAAATGCACGTCTGATATAACAACAATTTCAACTTTTCTTTTTAATTTCAAGGGATTCGTATGTTTTCAATAGTTTATATGCAAAGATTGGTTTCTATTGTTAATCAAACATTAATGCATAATTATCTAATTATAAGGTAATTGTTAAATTATCATTACCAGTTTTTTTAAGATGAAATTATTAACGTTTTGTTTGACTGTTATTTATGACTATTTTAGCGTAAATTAATTTATTTATGGCAGGTAATAGCTTCGGAAACTTATTTAAACTTACCACTTTTGGAGAGTCACATGGTATTGCAATTGGTGGTATTATTGACGGATGTCCTCCAGGAATCAAATTAGATTTACATGCCATACAAGCAGAAATGGATAGGCGTAAACCTGGTCAATCTGCTATTGTTACACAACGTAAAGAGCCAGATGAAGTTAAGTTTTTGTCAGGTGTTTTTGAAGGTGTTACAACAGGTACACCAATTGGTTTTGTTATAGAAAATGCCAATCAAAAGTCTAAAGATTACTCGCACATAAAAGATAGTTACAGGCCAAGTCATGCAGATTATGTGTATGATAAAAAGTATGGTTTTAGAGATTATCGTGGTGGTGGACGCAGTTCTGCACGTGAAACAGCTAGTCGTGTTGTTGCAGGAGCTATTGCAAAACAAATGCTTAACAATATAAAGATTAACGCATTTACATCCTCTGTTGGAGATATTTTTATAGATAAACCTTATCAAGATTTAGATTTTTCTAATACAGAAAGTAATGCTGTGCGTTGTCCAGATTCAGCTACAGCTGAAAAAATGATAGATCGTATTAAACAAATCCGTAAAGAAGGAGACACTATTGGTGGAACAGTAACTTGCGTATTACAAAATGTACCTATTGGATTAGGAGAACCTGTTTTTGATAAATTACATGCCGAATTAGGTAAAGCCATGTTATCTATTAATGCTGTAAAAGGTTTTGAATATGGAAGCGGATTTTGTGGTGCTAAAATGAAAGGTAGTGATCACAACGATCAATTTAATATTGATGGTACGACTAAAACTAATTTATCAGGAGGTATTCAAGGAGGTATTAGTAACGGAATGGATATCTATTTTAGAGTGGCTTTTAAACCTGTAGCGACTTTAATACAAAAATACGAGACCATTAATAAAGAGGGTGAAATTGTAGAAATGCAAGGTAAAGGTAGACATGACCCTTGCGTTGTACCAAGAGCTGTACCTATAGTTGAAGCCATGGCTGCATTGGTTTTAGCAGATTATTTTTTAATAAATAAGATTTACTAAACATACTTTTAATTACTAAACTAACAAACACTTAAGATTTACATAAAGCATATGAAAAAACTTGCACTACACTGGAAAATAATTATTGGAATGATTTTAGGAATCATTTTTGGATTTTTAATGAATAGCGTAAGTGGAGGTAAAGACTTTGTAACCGATTGGATTGCACCTTTTGGTAAAATATTTATCAATTTATTAAAGCTTATTGCAGTGCCTTTAATATTAGCCTCTTTAATTAAAGGAATTTCTGATTTAAAAGATATTTCTAAAATTAAATCTATGGGATTGCGTACCATTGGTATTTACATTGGTACTACCGTAATCGCAATTATAATTGGTTTAAGTATTGTAAATATTGTTAAACCAGGTGTGGGAATGCCTGAAGAGACCATTGAAAAAATAAAAACAACTTATCAAGGTAATGCAGATGTTATGATTGGTAAAGCAAAAGCGACTCAAGATGCTGGACCATTACAAGCTCTGGTAGATGTTTTTCCTAGTAATATTTTTAAATCTTTTGCAGAACCAGCAATGCTTCAAGTTATCTTTTTTGCTTTGTTTGTTGGAATTTGTTTATTGTTAATTTCAGAGAAAAAAGC
Source organism: Olleya sediminilitoris (assembly GCF_016785945.1). Taxonomy (GTDB): domain Bacteria; phylum Bacteroidota; class Bacteroidia; order Flavobacteriales; family Flavobacteriaceae; genus Olleya; species Olleya sediminilitoris. The sequence goes on from NZ_JAEMEF010000013.1 coordinate 23,521, forward strand.
AAAACCATTAATAGACTTTTTTGATTCTTTAAATGAAGTTGTAATGAAAATGGTAGATTTAATAATGCTTTTTGCACCTTATGCAGTATTTGCTTTAATGGCTAATGTTATTATAGCTTTTGACGATACGACCATTTTAGTCAAACTTTTAGGTTATGCAGCATGTGTAGTTGTTGGATTATTTTTAATGATATGTTTTTACATGTTGCTAATTAAATTAGTGACTAAAAAATCACCTTTATGGTTTTTAAACAGATTTAGTCCTGCGCAATTATTAGCGTTTTCTACTTCAAGTAGTGCTGCGACTTTACCAGTAACTATGGAACGTGTTGAAGAGCATTTAGGTGTTGATAAAGAAGTTTCAGGATTTGTTTTACCTGTTGGAGCTACTGTAAACATGGATGGAACTAGTTTATATCAAGGGATTGCAGCTGTTTTTATCATGCAAGTAATTTGGCCAGAGGGATTGACATTAACCAACCAATTAGTCATTGTTGGAACAGCTTTATTAGCCTCAATAGGTAGTGCAGCTGTACCAAGTGCAGGAATGGTAATGTTAGTTATTGTACTGGAAGCTATTGGTTTTCCAGCCGAATTATTACCAATTGGACTAGCGCTTATTTTTGCAGTAGATAGACCTTTAGATATGTGCAGAACTGTTGTTAACGTAACAGGTGACGCTACAGTGTCTATGTTAGTTGCTAAATCCTTAGGAAAACTTCATGATAATCCTGTACCAAAAGAATGGGATGATAATTACGATAAAGTAAAATAATCTAAACAATGGAAGGATTTGGTGACATAGTATCTGTAAACTGGTTAAAAGCTAATTTAAATCATCCGCAACTTATAATTTTGGATGCGACTATAGTTAAAGTCACAGAAGTGGAAAATACTACAACAGAATTACAAATACCAAATGCTCGTTATTTTGATATTAAAAAGGATTTTAGTGATGTGTCATCACAATTTCCTAGTACCATTCCCTCGGAACAACAATTTGAGCAATCTGCTCAACATTTAGGCATACAAAAAGACAGTTACATTGTTGTTTATGATACAAAGGGTATTTACTCTAGTCCTCGTGCTTGGTGGTTATTTAAAACTTTTGGACATGCTAATGTAGCAGTTTTGGATGGTGGTTTCCCAGAGTGGAATGCTCAAAAAGGTAAAACAGAAATTAAGGCTAAAGCCGAATATATGACTGGTAATTTTAAAGCAAAATATAATCCTAGTAATGTTGTGTATTTTGAATCTTTAGATGTTATAGGTAAAGACGAAAATTTTAAAATTATTGATGCCAGATCTACAGAAAGATTTACCTCTAAAGTACCAGAACCTAGAGTAGGATTAAGATCAGGACATATTCCAAATTCTATTAATTTACCTTACACCTCAATTTTAGAAGCAAGTCTATTTAAATCTAAAGATGATATCACAGCTATATTTAATACTTTAGCTAAAGCTAATCAACATTTAGTGTTTACTTGTGGATCTGGTATAACAGCATCTATATTAAGTTTAGCAGCAACCACATTAGGTTATACTAATAGTGTTTATGATGGCTCGTGGACAGAATACGGAACTTTAACCGCAACAACTATGGACAACCCTAAATTATGGACAAAAGAGCAATTGCTAGCTTATATTTTAATATTTGTAGCACATTCTGATTTAGACGAAAGCAAAAAGGAAAAAGAATACATTTTATCAAGAGTAGATACAACTGTTTATAAAAAGGTACACGAAAAATTTGAACAAGATAATGACTATCAAAGTATTCAAAATATAATTGAAGCTGTAAAATCTCATGATTACTATCGTAATGATTTAGCCGATTTGTTTGCCGATATAAAACTTATGGCATTTGCTGATGGAGATATGGACCAAATAGAACATATGGCCTATAATTTACTTAAAAAAGTATTAAAGTAAATTACGTTTTAATCTATAAACTTAGCTTTTAATTCAGGAGTAGGTATCATACAAGATTCTTTTTTACCATACCATTTATATCTGTTTTTTGCCACAAAATCATAGACTAGATTTCTTATAAAAGTTGGGACTATAAAAAATATAGTCATTAAATTATTAGGAAACCCTAGTCGTTTAGCAATGTGTAAAGCTGCTGTAGATTTAATTTTTAGTCCTTTAGCTTCATTGTATAATAAAATAGAATCTGTTGCAGTGGTGTCTAAATTATATTTATCAATAATCTGTTTACCAATGGTACTTTGTAAAGGTGCAAATAAAAAAGCATTGTTCTTATCGCGTTTAATAACGTAAAGTACAGAGCTGTTGCACAAATTACAAACACCATCAAAAAGAATTAAAGATTTGTCTTTTGGTAATTTTTGCATATCACAAAAATAAATTAATATATTTACATAAATCAATTTTATGAAAACTTTACAACAATGGTTTGACAGCTACGCAGTCAGTCACCAAAACCCAACTAATATTTCAATTCATTTTATTTGTGTTCCAGCTATATTTTTTAGTGTAGTGGGTTTATTTATGGCTATACCTTCAGGTGTATTAAGCACGTTTTTACCACATCCAATTATTGCTAATTGGGCATTTGTTGTTTTAGTAGTGATTTTAGTATTATTTTACTTTAGACTGTCTGTAAAAGTTGGGATACAAATGCTATTGTTTTCTGTATTTTGTTTGATACTTAATTATTACATTGGTCAATATATATCCATTTTATATTTCTCAATAGCGCTATTTGTTATTGCTTGGATTGGTCAATTTTATGGTCATAAAGTTGAAGGTCAAAAACCTAGTTTTATTGATGATTTACAGTTTTTATTAGTTGGACCTGCTTGGGTTATGTACAAGTTATTTGGTAAGTAATTAAATGTTAGTTTTATTACTTTAAAGCATATTAAGTTTTAGTGGTTTTCGATACAATTTGTTCGTGCCTCACCAATCCCTTAAAGTGAAGGTTTGGTGTTTTGAAAATTTATAATACTATTAATTACCTACTAGATTTACTTTTTGTTTTTAACAGCTTCAACTAGCTCTAAAAGGTCTACATTAACATTGGTAGTAAACATACCATAGTTTACAATAGCTTTTCCTTTTTCAAACTTATCAATTGTTCCAACAGCTCGTCCATCATTCATACGGACTCTATCTCCAACTTTTAAAATTGGTTTTGGTGCAACAGGTTTGTCTTTAGCTTTTTGTTTGGCTTCTTTTTTCTTTTTTCTAATAACATTAACTTTCTTCTCGGCTTCTTGTTGTACTTGCTTTTCTTTAGCTTTTTCAGCTTTAGCTTGTTTTGCCGATATCTTTTTACGCTTAGAGTTTTCAATCTGAACTAGTTTAAATAACTCAGCCATTAATTCTCTTTTTTTCTTGTCGTTAAAGTATTTTTCAGAGATATCATTTACTTTTTGACCTAAATAAATCAATCGTTGATTGTTATCATACAACTCTTGATAGTTTTCTAGTTTACGTTGTATTTTTGCGTTGATTTCTTCCAACTTATCAGCTTCGGTTTGTTTTTTCTTCTCATTAACCTTAAGTGATTCGCTAGTTTTTTCAAGCTTTGCACGTTGTTTTTGTAATTTAGCTATAGTGGCATCAAAACGTACTTTACTGCGTTCTATTTTCTTTTTAGAACGGTTTATCAAACTGTAAGGTATTCCGTTTTTTTGTGCAACTTCAAAAGTAAAGCTACTTCCGGCTTGACCTAATGCTAATTTGTACATTGGCTCCAAAGTACGCTCGTCAAACATCATGTTAGCGTTAATCATTTCCTCTTTTTCATTAGCTAACATTTTTAAATTAGCATAATGTGTGGTGATGATTCCGTAAGCTTTTCTGGCATAAAATTCTTCTAAAAAAGTTTCTGCTAAAGCACCACCTAATTCTGGGTCAGATCCTGTACCAAATTCATCTATTAAAAACAGTGTATTCTTGTTAATCTTTTTCAAGAAATAATTCATCTGTTTTAAACGGTAACTGTAGGTACTTAAGTGGTTTTCTATTGACTGGTTATCTCCAATGTCGCTTACAATTCTATCAAATAAAAAGGCTTTACTACGCTCATGTACTGGAATTAATAATCCAGATTGTAACATGACTTGTAATAAACCTACGGTTTTTAAAGTAATAGATTTTCCTCCTGCATTTGGACCAGAAATAACAATGATACGACTGTCTTCTTTTAGATTAATGGTTTGTGGATGCGTTTTTTCTTTTTTCTCTAGATTGGTTAAATAGAGTAGAGGATGGTAGGCATCACGCAGATATAGCTCACGTGTTTCGCTAATTTCTGGTAAAATAGCGTTCATGGATTTTGCGTATTTCGCTTTCGCGGAAATCACATCCACTTCGGTTAAAAAAGTTTGGTATAAATTAAGCAATGGTAGGTAGTGACGCATATAATTGGTCACTTCTTTTAAAATACGAACCACTTCTTCGCTTTCTTCGTATTCTAAATTATTTAATTCTCTGGAATGTTGTAGTGTGGTTTCAGGCTCTATATAAACAATGCTTCCGGTTTTACTTCCACCCATTATGGCACCTTTAACTTTACGTCTGTACATGGCTTTTACAGCCAATACACGTTTGTTATCTACTACAGACTCTCTGATATCATCTAAATATTCTAGATTGTGATATTGATTTAATGCCGAAGTAAAGCTAGAGTTTATTTTTCCTTTTAACCTGTTTATTTGTTGTCTAATATCTTTTAATAATGCTGAAGCAGTGTCTTTAACATCTCCAAATCGGTCTACAACACTATCAATTTTTTCAATGATATCTATAGTGACTTCAATTTTAGAACTGTATTGGTATAAACCAGGATAGTATGTTTCAAATTTTTTGAAAAACTTTACCAGTTCATTGGCTGTTAAGGATATCGAGACTAGTTTTTTTAAGCTGTGCGTTTCTAAATAGGTGTTTTCTATTTTTAGTAACTTAAGCTCTTTGCTAATCGTATCAAAACCATGGTTTGGTATGCGATTATCATTGTAGTAGGACGACAGATACTCGTTGGTTAATTGCAATGCATTTAACAACGTTTCTTGATCTTTATATGGTAAAATACTTAGTGTTTTCTCGTTTCCTAAAGTGGTAATACAATACTCGCTTACTTGGTGTAATACGGTTGAAAACTCTAAATCTTGTAATGTTTTTTCGTGAATGTTTATCATTTATAATAGTTTCCGTGACAACGGAACATCCTTAATTCTTTTAATTTATCTTTTTTAAGTACAACAAATTTACGGAATTGAATTGTTTATTTTAAATGAAAACTAAAGAGTTTAAAATTGTAAGATATTTACAGACTTTATGGCAAATAATAAAGCTACGGTTAAACCACCACTAATTAGTAATGCACCTTGCCAATAATACAATCTGGTCACCCAATTGGACCACATTTTTTTACTATAATCTTTTTTGTAATCTTTACTTGTTAGTTTATAAAACACAAACGTGATTAAAACAAATAGTAAAATGCCAAATATAACTGTAGCTTCCATAAGTAAGGTATTTATAGGTTAGTTTTTAAAAGATACAAATTTTTAAGGGAATAATCAATGTTTATTAATACTCATTACCTAGTAAATCAATATAACCTATTTTACCGTTTGCATCTGTGAATTTAGCAAGATTATATTTAAAGTTTTCTAACTGTTTAAATTTGACCTCTGTAATACCATATAAGCCTAGTAAATTGCCTTTTTTTACTTTTATAGCAAATGGATTGTTTAAATCAATTGAGTCGTAATATTTTATCGAATCTTTGTCTTTTATAGCTATGGTATTTTCTAATTTTAAAATTAAGACCGTTGGAAAATAGAAATTTTCATCGTAGTCAATTTCTTTTTTAGTATTGGCAAAGTAAATTTGTTTGATATTAGTTTTAGGAATGGTATCTACAATTGTTTTGGTAATACCATTATTATATACAGAATTATCCTTTGTAAACTCTACATAGTAATTGTTTTTATCTTCAGTAATTTTCCTTTTAAAATAGGCTACAGTACCACAAACTGTCATAATGCCCTCTTTAGGTGTTTCAATTTGTTTTAAAGTATTGTCATAGTAAATTATGTTGTTGCTTTTATCTAAAGTCTGTAAGCTTTGGCTGAAACCTGCGTAATTTACATATTTTAAATCCTGTACAATTATGTTGTTATTAGAATCTACAATAGTGTATGTTTTTTGAGTTGTATCTTGAAAAACTTGATAGTTATTTAAACTTAAAACAAGTGTTTTATCTTGACAATAAGCAGTTATACTACATGAAATTAGAATAAAGGTTAATAATTTTTTCATTTTAAAAGAATTGTTTTTTTTGAGTAAAGTTATCTTTATTATCCGTTTTTTTAGATTAAACTGAATTTATTTAAAATATTTAAATTCAGTTTTAATATTTTGTTTTTAAGGATTCTTTTTGTTTCAAATTTTAAGAATTAAGAACTCTTGAAATGTATATCAAACGTTTTTTATAATAGTCTTAAAATTAGTTTGAAATACTAAAAGGATAGTTTATAATTTTTGGTTTTGATGTATTAAAGGTTGTTTTTTCATTAAAAAGACAGCATATAATAAACAAGGAAAAGCAAGTAAAGTAATAATTATAGCAGTTTCAAGAGTTGTTGGATCGCTTATTTTTTCTGTTATTGGCATGCCAACGGTGTCCAAATCTGCAACAAAATCTATTATAGTGTGTACTAAAATTAATGGATATATTCTTTTTGTAATGACTAATAAAACACCAAACATTACACCAATAAAAGTAGCAAAACAAACTTGAGACATCTCGCCATAAAACCCTTTGTCAAAATTTATAAGGTGAATAACTCCAAAAAATGCAGACGCTATAAAGATAGATATAACGATGCTTTTTTTAGTCTGTCCAAAGTAGTTTATTAAATGCGATTGCATAAATCCTCTAATACTTAATTCTTCTGCAAACCCAATAGACATAGAATAGATTGTATAAATTACAATATTAGAATATAAAGTGTCTGTATTTATAGGATCTATGACTAATATGTTGAGAACAACCAAAAATATAAGCGGAAATACTAAAAGGTACCACTTTTTTAGTGTGGTACCTTTTAGTCCTGCAATGGTGTAAAGCCCGTTTTTATTAATAAAAAATAAAGACACTAGTATTAATATCAGGTTTGCGCTAATGCTTAATATTGTATGTGTTTGGTAAGATTCAATTCTGTTGTTAATTAATTGGTATGAAATATACTCTCTTGTTATTAAAATAAGTAGTAGTATAATTATAAATAAGGTAAGTTGCTTCCAGAATTGTTTTGTGTCCATGATAAACTTGTTTAGAGTGTTTTATTTAATAGACGCAAATTTTAGTAAAATGGTTGCTTGATGTTTGTTTTATTTTGTTGTTTATTAATGTTTTAAGTGTTAGTTTTTATTTACGTAATTCTTTTTTAGTCATTTCTGGTTTATATTTTTTTCCGTCTTTATTAAAGTTCCAAACGTTTGAAACTTCGCGTAAATCAGGTAAATCCATTTGTCCTGAGTTAACTTTTTGTTTTACAATCCTACGTAATTTTCGGTTAGCCTCCGTTTTATTGTCTTTTTCAGATTTAGCAGTAGTTATTGCTTGTATTTTAGTTTTCTTTTTTGATCGACTCATAGCATTGTTCCTTTATAAACTTGAATTGATGTTGCTTAACCTTTTTTAGTAATCCTTCTAAATTACCAATGCAGCTTTCAATATCGTTTTTATTTGGGCTATCCCATCTTACAAGTAAATCTCCAGACAAGTATTTTCCGTTGTCGTCTGTTATTGGGATTACAATTCCAAATTCATTATTATATTCAACACAATCTCCAATTTTCATTTCTTTTCATGTTTTTACCTGGTTTAATTTGGGTAAAATAGTTATTTACTTTCTATTTTGATTGGTTTTTTATCTAAAGAATAATTTTTCAAAATTTCTTTAGCCTTGTTTTCATTAAGTAATTTTAAATCAGCTTTGTTTATCGCTTCTTTTTCAGACATCATAGAACGCATTAAAATTAATCTAAAGGCTTCTTTTTTTACTTCAAGCTTTTGATGTTCTACGTTTTCTAAGGTAAATACTTTAAAGACTTTTGCCATATTTAACCATATAGAAATTTCATTATCGGGATTTTGGTCTCTTTTAAAGTTAGAAATGGTTTCTTCAAGAGACATTGGATACACTTCAATAAACGTCTGATGTATATTTTTAATTTGGTCTAATTGTTTTTTACTTAACGAGTCATTAACTATTGGTCCAGGTATTAAATCTTCAATATTTGTAACCTTGATGTAATTGTTAGATTTTGTGTTTCTTTACAAGAGAACAAACAAGCAGTTATTATAATTATTAAGGTGATTTTTCTCATAAGTTATGTCTTGTTTAATAGCAACGATTTAGAATATGGTTATTGTGTTTTATAGGTTTTAAATTTAGTTATCTTATTTAATAAGCTATTTTATTTTAACATTTATTATATTTGAGAACAACCAAAATTTATATAATATGTTTTTAAAAAAATCAATTTTAATTCCCTTAATTTTTTCAATCTTTATTACTTCAATATCGTCATGTAACTCAGATGATTCAACCGATTCTGGCATGTCTTCAGGTTGTGATGGTACACAAGCCTCTTTTTTTATAGAGGAAAACGGTGTTTTGGATATCGAATTTGAGAAGACCAATTTTCAAAATACTAATTGGAGTTTTCAGCAAAGTATTGAAGACGCTTCTGGCGATGGATATTTAGTATGGACAGGAGATACTTTTTTGGGGAATCCTGGAAATGGACTTTTAACTTATAACATTAGAATAACAACACCAGGAACTTATAGATTTATTTGGCGATCATATATTACCATTGGTGACCAAGGATCAGAGCATAATGACAGTTGGTTACGCATACCTGATGCAGATCACTTTTATGGAATGAAAAACGATGGCCATATTGTTTATCCAAAAGAAACAACTCTAGATCCTATTCCTGAAAGTGCAGGTCAAACCTCTACATTACCAAACGGACCAGGAAGAGATGGATGGTTTAAAGCTTATATGAATACTCAAAATACTTGGAAATGGAATACAAAAACAAGCGATAATGATGCACACAATATTTATGTAGTTTTTGATACGCCTGGAGATTATACCATTGAGGTTTCGGGACGATCTACAGGTCATGCTATTGACAGATTTGTATTATTTACAGAAGACAATTTAGAATCTGAAATTACAGGTGAGAATGCTATAAATAGTAATTTTATTTGCGAATAAATTAAAGCTACAACGCAAAAATACTAAAGGTGCTAAAGTTTTTTTTAGCACCTTTTTTTATTGACTACATTTTATATTACCGTTGCGTTATTAGTTACGGTTAATTTGTAATCTAGTTTTGGCTTTGAAGCTATTAGATTTTTTTGTTTAAACTATTATAGAATCTTCTAGGTATTCAAGAATATTATTAACACCAATTGGAGTTTTCAAACCGCTACTATTAAGACCCATTGCTATATTTTTATAAACTTGTATTTCTGTAATAATTACCAGTTGGTTAAACCCTTTTAACGTTTCACAATTAATAATCGTTTTTATTTTTGAAAATATTTTTGATTGTTTTTCTTGAAATAGGGAGGCTTTACTAACCTTTAATATTTTTTCTACTTTATTATAATCTTTTGCATTAAGTGCTTCGTTTGCAGTTTTTTATTTCTAAAAATAATGGGTAGTATAAGTGTCGCAAAAGGTTATTGTGTATAAACTGCTTGGTTTTATATTAGGGTTAGTTATTACTGTCTCTCTATAATCATACTATAAGCATGCTATAAGTATGTTATAACCATGCTATAACCACGCTATAACCTTTGTTAGGTTTTAGTTTAACTATTTGTTTTTTAGGTGTTTATGTTGATTTTTGATTTTATGGTAAAATAGACTAAAATTACCCCTTGTTATTTGGATTATAAATGGTAATTGTTTTGTTATTTTTATGCAGTTATAATACTTGTAAATTGAAGACGTTTTACAAAGCTTTTATAGTCAATTACTCACCAAAGGAAAGCGAAAAAGTAAGCTTTAGTAGTTTGTGAAACAGTATTAAAAGAGGCTATTGTTATTGCAAAATGAGAACTAATTTAGAATCATTAGTACAGAAGTATTTTATTTAAAACATTAGTGAGTTTTTTTTAGTGCTATTTTAGTCCTTTTATTTATAACTAAAAAAAAAATCTACTAATCATTATACAATATTTATATAATGGTTAGTAGGATTTTTTTATGCGAAAATTTATTCTTCTATGTCAATTTGAATAACACTACGCATTTTTAACTTTTTACCTTGTAATCGTGCTTGTGCAAAAAAATCTTTAGCGATTTGTTGTTCATTGATAAGCTCATTTATTCTACTACTGTCATATTCGCAAGGATCAATATTATTACCTTCTGTAATTGAAAGTCGTTGTATTTTATGAAAATTTATTTTTGCGTCTAATATAGATTTGATTATGTCCGAAGCTTCTGATGGTGTAAATTTACCATCAATTAAATCTATTTTTTGTTTTGTTTTAGGTTGTACTAATGTTTCCATGATGTTATAATTGTTTTATTGTGTTGTTATTGCAAAGTTGCGTAATTAATTGTATTGATTTTTATTTATATATTTTATACTATTTATTAATTTTATTTATGATATGTTTATGATACATAAATAAAGAGGCATCCCTAATGTGATATTAAAAGGGAATGTAATAGCAAGCGCCATAGGTATGTATAAACTTGGATTGGCTTTTGGTGCAGCAATTTTCATTGCTGCTGGTACAGCAATGTAGGAGGCGCTAGCTGCAAGTATGGCAAACAGTAATCTGTTACCTGTGCTTTCTGTTATTATTCCACTGCTTACGGCAACTAAACTTCCATTTATAACAGGTATTATAATAGCAAATACTAGAGCAAACCATCCTTTTTTAATAAAGTCCGATAATTTTCTACCGCTTGTGATACCCATGTCTAAGAGGAAAACAGCTAGAAACCCTTTAAAAATGTCTGTAGTAAATGGTTTAATTCCTTCAGCTTGTGCTTCACTAGCCATAAAACCTATAAAAAGACTTCCAATAATAATTAACACACTACCGTTGGTCAGTGCATGATGGATTACTTTTTTCATTGGTACTGTTTTTTCGTCTTTTTTACTTTTCTTGAAATAAGTCATTAGTAAAAGTCCTACCATAATTGATGGTGCTTCCATCAGTGCCATAACTGCTACCATGTGTCCACTAAAGGCGATTTGCTCTAATTCTAAAAAAGAGATTGTAGTCACAAATGTTACTGCGCTTACAGATCCGTAAGCAGCAGCAATCGCACCTGCGTTTTCTACATTAAATTTTCTTCTTAAAATAAAATAGGTGTAAACAGGAACTAAAATAGCTAACAGTATTCCGAAGAGCAATGACCATAGTATTTCCATAGAGAAATCACTGTGAGCAAGTTCTTGACCGCCTTTAAAACCAATGGCTAATAGTAGGTAAAGTGAAATAAATTTTGAGGAGTTTTCTGGGATACTTAAATCGCTTTTTAACTGGACTGCTATGATTCCTAAAAAGAAAAAAAGTAAAGCAGGGTTAGTTAAATTGTCCAATAATAAATGTAAATCCATTTAATTTAGCGTTTGTTTAGTGAGTTTAATTTTTAACCTAATAGTTTGATACATTGTGAATAAAAAAGACTATGGATAATATTACTCCAGAAACTACTAGCTCACTAAGCATTAAATTATCGTTACTAGTAGACATGAAAATAAGTCCAGAAAAAGCAATAACAAAAGCAATCACTTTTACAAATAGAGTTGCCTCTTTTGTTGTTGGTTTAGCATATGTAGCTAGTTTATTTTTTGATTTACTGTTGTTATTTTTTCTAATTACAAAATCGCTCATAATTTTAAAGTTTTAATTATTTGTGCAAAGATTACAAGTATTATTTATTTATTTTTATTTATTTTTATTATGAATTACATAAGAAATATTTATGAAGTATACTTTGCATCAACTAGAAATATTCCATAAGGTCAGTGAACTCCAAAGTGTTACTAAAGCATCAGAGGAATTATTTTTAACGCAACCAGCTGTATCTATCCAGTTAAAAAATTTTCAGGATCAATTTCAAATACCATTATTTGAGGTAGTTGGAAGAAAAATTTACATTACTGAGTTTGGAGAAGAAATAAAGCTTGCAGCAGAAAAAATCTTAAAAGAAGTGAATGCTATTAATTATAAAGCATTGTCTTTTCAGGGTGAATTGGCTGGGAAATTTAAAATTGCAATTGTATCTACTGCTAAATATGTGATGCCTTATTTTTTGACTAATTTTATCAATAAGCATAAAGGTGTCGATTTATTAATGGATGTAACCAATAAAGCTGACGTAGTACGTTCATTAGAAAATAATGAAATTGATTTTGCAATGGTGTCTACAATACCGAAGCATTTAAAAATTAATCGTATTCAGTTAATGGACAATAGACTTTACTTAGTAGGAGGTAAGCAATACAAACCAACCGGAAAGAATATTAGTAGAAAAGAATTTGAGAAACTACCTCTTATTTTTAGAGAGCAAGGATCTGCAACTAGAAATCAAATGGAGTATTTTTTAGTATCCAATAAAATTTCTACTTATAAGAAAATGGAATTAAAGTCAAATGAAGCTTTAAAACAGGCAATAATTGCAGGGTTGGGTTATTCGATAATGCCATTAATTGGTATTAAAAACGAACTTAAAAATGGCGATTTACAGATAATTCCAGTTAAAAAATTACCTATGAAAACGGAATGGAATTTAATATGGTTAAGTTCTAAAAACTTATCTTCAATTGCTAAAAGTTTTATTGAAAATATTAATGAAAACAAAGACGAGATTATGAAAATCCACTTCAATTGGTTTGATGATTACCTTTAGTTATTCAAATAATAAGCTTTAAACAAAACAAAAATGTTTAGTTTGTATTATACTTAAAAGGTTGATCCTTTTTGGGTAATATTTTGAACTTGTCCAATTGTTACATCGTAGGCTCAGGTAAATTTACATTATTTTTTTGAGGGTCTGTATTTGATATTTAGATTTTAATGTACTTGGGTAAGTTTTGTTAATTAGAGGGTAAAATGTGTTTGTAAATGTTTGTAACTATAGACTGTTTGCTTAATTCTTTTTTGTGTGTGATCTCTGCTCTTAATGGTTTGTTTTAAGCCATACTTGTATTTAAACGTTTTATTTATTGGTTTAGTAATCGTGTTTTAATAAGGATTGTATTGTTTGGTGATACATATTGTGATGTTGTTCTCTTTAGTAAAAATTGGGTACTTAGGCTACTGAAATATACTAGCCTTAACGCTATATACTTAAACTTCTTGGTTTTGTATTTGGGTTAGTTATTACTGACTCTCTATAATCATACTATAAGCATGCTATAAGTGCGTTATAACCATGCTATAACCACGCTATAACCTATGTCGAAACATATGTTAACTATTTGTTTTACAGGTGTTTGTGTGAAGATTGGGTTTTGTGGTAAAATAAGTAGGAATTATCCCATGAAATTGGGATTTAAATGGTATTAATTTTATTATTTGTGTGCAGTTTTAATGCTTGCAAATATAACCAAGATTGCATAGCAATACTTTGATGATTAGTAGCTAAAGGGAAGCGTAAAAAATTAGCGTTAATAGCTGTTAGTAATAGCCAATTAAAACAAGCTTTTGCAATAGCAAAATAAGGACTAGCTTATGATACTAATTATATAAGTGCTTTAGTTAAACATTAGTTAGTTTTTACTTGTTTTTTACCACAGTACTTTGTTGGCAAATCGTTTTTATTCCAGTATTTTTTTTAAACAACTATATTATTTTTGTTTATTGTTACCATACTAAATAATTCTATCACTTTGTCGTTTATCCCATCAAAAGTAGGCACTTCAATATTTACTCAAATGCTTAAATGGTAGAAGCAGTTGAGGATATTTTTTTGATAATACATAAACGACAAAGTGTTAGACCTTGTTAACCGTTATTTACAAATATCTAAATAAGCGTATGCATCATCATAGTTATGATTACCTCTATGTACTGTTTTGAATTCTGTAACAAAAGAAGGTATACCACCAGAAACTTCAAAATTTACTTGAGAAACTTCACGTGCTTGATATTTATAATTTCCTCCAAGGGTACGAGAATTTTGATTTATATTATCACAAGTTAAGTATTTGAATGTATAGTTACCAAAAATACTCAATTTCCAAGGGATTCTAGAAACCCAATGCCCAAGCCAGTTTTTTTCATAATGTCTAGTTTTACCGCCTACCATTAGAAATACCATTCCCCAAAAATTGAAGCCATTAACCCAAATTGTAGATTTAATTTTCCAGTTCGGATTATTTTGGTAAGCTTTCCAATTCACTCTTTGATGAATGAACCAACAACAGCTTTTTTTTGCAGATTCAGGAGTAAGATCAGTTATTTCCTTTGACTTGCTTTCAACCTCAAACATTCCTTTTTTTGTAATTCTTACAATTTTTCCAGAAACCATTACTTCCTCATCCTCATTAAGTACTGTTTGAACATAAGGGTCTGGATTATATTTTAATTCAGGATCATTTTTTTCAGTGATGCCTTCTTTTTCCTCCATTGAAGCAACTTCTCCAGCAATTTTATTTCTTAAAGAGTAAAAACCATTGAAATGATTTTCAAATTTTTGAAAGATTTTTACTTCATTAATCTCTGGGCAATCCTGATTTGCCTTAGCGATACTCTGTAAAGTACTCATAAAAGATATTGGATCAGGAAATACAAGCATCTTTCCGTTGTATTTAACATTTTGCCCATTTGGATCAAATTTTTCTAGTTTTTCATTTTTCATAATATTAGATTTTAAATTTGCTTACTCTATTCACTTTTTAACTTCCGTGTTTAATCTGATTCAAAATTCTATTTAATTTCTATAGTTATAAAGAGGTACTTTATTAACTGTTAGTTTAGAATTATTAAATGTAATTCTCAATCGATGAAACAAAATTGGTTTATTTTAAACAAATAGAATAGAGGTGATTAGCCCAAGTTTTAAGGGCTCTTTAACCTAATATTTTTTAAAAGACTGTTTAGTATTTGTTTTTGGAAATAGCTGTTACTATTTTATAACGTATTTGTATATGGTTTGTTTTGTGGTTAACCGAGTAATTTAGCAAATAAATGACAGATAGAAAGTCTGCTAGGACTTTAGTAAGTAGGCTATAACTAGCAATGAATTATATACATCTTGTGTGTTCGTTTTTATTCCGATTTATACATATTTCTATAATGTTCAACATGATGAGGGAATTCTTCTTCATAAAATGGGTAGCCTATTCCCAGAATTGAGATTTCATATCCTTCATCTTTCATTCCAGTAATTGTATTTCCGGCAACTCCTTTTATTTCAAATCCATCTTGTCTAAATACTTTTAATTCTGATATCACTTGAGTATCGATAAATTCGAATTCTGGGTCGTCAGTATTTATTACAATATTATTTTTTAAGCAGTATTCTTTAATGAATTGGTATGGCGTTTCTATTCCGTTGAATTTAATTTGTCCAAATGCAACACCCATTGGTGCATCTGCTTTTTCTAGTTTAGAAGTTCCGATTTCTTTGCCTCCTAAAACTATATTATAGTTTGTTTTGCAATTGTTTAGTACTTTTTCGTTGTAAAAATCCAAATAATAATTAGAAGCAAGACATTCAAAAGTTTCGTCTTTAAAAAAGAAAATAAAATGTTTTTTGTCAGAATTGCTAGTTTGAATTTTCTCAATTGGATTCGGTAACTCTTTATTTAATCCGCTTTTAATTTCATAGAATTCTCCCCAAGGTAATTCGTTGTGGTTTGTTCTATATTGTCCATAAAAATACCCTTCGTCATTACAAGTATTCAGAGAATATTGAGCACAGTTTTTAAATCGGATTTTAACTTTGTCTCCTTTCTGGTATTTGTTGAATTGAAAATGATTAAGATAAATATCCATTGTTAAGTCAATTCCGTCTACTTTTAATTCAATTTCGGGTGAAACTGGGTCAGCGTTCCAATCCTTAGTTAATTGGATATAATCAATTTTTAGAGTTGGAATTCTCTCTGTTTTTTTTGTTCCAAACATTTTATTTAACCAACTCAATTTCTTTTGTTTTAGGGTTTCTTAAATGGCGCACAACTAGTTACATATTTACTTTTATTACTAATATCCTGTAAGTTAAACAGGTTATTAAAACGTGTAAAGTCATGAATTGCGAAGTTAATTATATTTATTACTATATCTGTACGTAGCGATGTGGTTATTAAAATAGGCTTTTGCAATAGCAAAATTAGGAATAAGATATGCCGATTTTTACAGTACTACTTTAGTAAAGCATTAGTTAGTTTTTACCATAGTACTTTGTTAGGCAATGTTATTTTTAAATCTGTATTTCTTTTCTCTTGATATAAATGCTGATTTACCACCTTCTACAATATCTGCAACGTGTTCTCTGATTCCCATTGATTTTAATAAATTTTTTTCAGAGTCAATTTTATTAAATGTATTTTCTAAAGCTCCATTTATATAATCAAATTTATATGGGCTAGATGATTCGGTTTCATTTTGTCCTTTTTGATTAGCAACAATTATATTTTCTGAGTCTGAATTCACAACTATATTTGCATTGTGAGTGACTATTATTATTTGCCTTTCTAGTTTTTTGTTTTTTAGGTAATGAACTAAATCAGATGTTATTGATCTATTATCTAAATTATCTTCAGGTTGATCAATTAGGATTGGTGATTTAGACTTACTTAACCCAATGATTAGCATGAGAATTACGAAACTAGCTTTTCCTGTTGACATTTCTCCTAATTTATCATTTTTGTAAATTATCTTCCAATAATCATAAAAGTAATCCTCTAATAAAGTCTTAATTGCTTGTTTTTTAGAAAATCTTTGTAAAATTAAATATTTGTCATCAAGAATATCACAAAAGATATTTTCTACTTCTTTTTTTATTTCGGAAAAATCGGTTTTGTCTGTCGATTTTTTTAGAGAATCCAAAATAGAATAATTATTGTAAGATGCTTTACGACCATCACTTAATCCTATTATGTTTTTACTAAATTTTTTAAAATTGAATTGTGCAATTCCATCTATTTTTAAACCATCTCTTTCTAATTGTTGAGTTCTATTTTCTAATCCAGATATTATTTCTGTATATTCATTATATGATTTTTCATACAATGAAAAAATAATTCTTTTAGTTGATTCTAAACTTTTTTTCTTCTCAATTATTTTATCATTTAAAGAAGTTATATCAATAAGTAATTTTTTGTCTGTTGATATTGAGTTGTTTAAAACTTCAATTTTCTTTTTAATTTCATCATTTTGTTGAAAAGGTTCAAGCTCTTTATTTAATAGATTTTTTTCTTTAGTTAAAGATGTTAAGTTGGTTTTTAAGACATTATCATTTTTAAATTGTCTTTTTCCAGATTCATCAGTTTCTATTTCGATTTTACTTAAAGAACTTGAAATTAATGTGCTAAGTTCATTTATAGGAGATAATTCACCTTCGTAATGTTTTTTTATCTCTGTGGTCTTAATATTTTCTATGAACTCAATTTTACTATCTAAAAGATCCTGACTTAGTTTATTAATTTGACTTAATGTATTCTGTATATAAGTTAAATCTTCTTTAAAATTATTTTGCTTAATATCAAATGCATCTAATTTTACTTGAACTTCTTTGTATTTTGCTAATTGTTCTTCAGTTAACCCCGATTCTTTATTTAATTTTTCTACTTGTTCTGTATTAGATAAAATATTTTTTTCTAAAACCTCCTTATTGGATTTAGTTTTTAATTCTGTTTCTAGTTTTAAAATTTCATCTAAGAATTCAAAATACTTATCAATTAAAGCTTCTCTTTGTTTGTCTTTTTCTTTAACGTTTTTAATAAATTGGTCATACTTTAGTTTAGATTCGGAATCTTCATTTATTAAATCTCGAACTAATTTATTTAAAGATTTCCCTTTTTTATTAACTTCAGGCTCAGCAAGTTTTACTAGATAATTTTGCGGAATATATTTTATATCTGGAATAATAGAGTTTTCACTGAAGTCTCTAAACATTTTTTGACTAATTCCACTTTTTGTAGTTATTTCAAAATTAAACTCAGAATCAATTGCTTTAAGATCGTATTTCTCATTACCAGTTTCGTTTCTTAAAATTGAATCTTCAGGTAGTAGTGTTTTTGCTATTGAGTATAATAATATTGATTTACCAGAAGATTTTCCACCAATTATTACATTAAGATTTGGATTTAAGTGTATTAAGTTTTGGGTAAAAATATTGTTTGTAGAATCAAATTTTACACTATTAATAATTACTTTATCTTCTTTGAAATCAGGTTTTTCACTCTGTATTTTAACCCTTTGTTCTGGTTCATAACATATTTGTCTTAAACCTTCAAAAGTTAAAGAAGATTTTACCCAAGTAAATTTACTAAATAAAGTACTTTCAGTGTGTGAATCACAACCTACTATACAAGCTTTTAACGAACCTCTTTGCTTAATGACTTCAGAAACCTCTTTTCTATATATCTCTTCAGTATAGTCAGGTGTCCCTTCAAGTCTTTTACCTAAAAAATATTTTACATCTTTTTTGTTTGTAGAGAAGATTGAATGAGAAAGTCCATAAATAGATTTTCTTAACCCGTCTAAAGCACCTCCTTCATTTTCAAATAAGTCATAATGTTTTTGGATTGCAGAAGCACCATCGTTATTAGAATTACTAACAACGAATAGACAGTTGTCTTTAAAATTAACATTATTGTCTACTATTTTTTTTAAAGATTTTAAATCTATAATATAATTATCTACACCTTTTTTGTAAAGGGCATTTTCATCGATTATAGAATCGTTTAAGCTTCTGCCATATTCAGTTAATCCGTGACGATTCATTTTATGATTATCTTGATTTTCTATATGAGCAAAAAAATCATTTTCTAAATGTTTAACATAATCAGGATTGAATAAACAATGTATGTTTATTAATCGTGCTCTGTCAGTAGATGGGAGCATTCTTAATTCTACATTTGGAAATAAAAAAATACTTTTAATAAATGTTATTTCATCTTCTGAAAATAGTTTTGATTTATCATTATTTAATTTATTTTCAATATCATCAACATAGCTTACTGCTTCTAGGTATTTTTCAATTGAGAAATAGTCTGTAATTCCAATGGCATTTATCTTATTTTCGTATGCTTTTTTAAAAAATACATAAAAAAAAGTGTCAATAGATGCTGATTTAAATTGGTCGTTTTTATTTGTTCCCTTAGTATGAACGTGGAAGTTCCATTTATTCCATTCAGAGCCTTTATTTATCATTATTTATTTTTTTATAGCAGTTTTTTTAATATTGCCTAACGGTCTTGTATATGGCTTGTAGCGTGTAAAATAGCGATAACTACTGGGTTGAGCACAAGCCAGGTTTTTAAATTTTACTATTTATCTTTTTTGTTGGAAAGTCGTCAAATTTAAAAACTTTGCGACTTTCCAAATATGCCTTAACTTCTCTTAAGCAACTAATCAGCTATGAGCTATAAACGTTGTAGCCAGTAGTTTTTATTCCACGTTAAGTACTTTTGGTTTTTGAAGAATTGATGATATAAATCCATTTATAGTTTCACTTCCGCCACCTAAAGTATTATACACTCCAACAACTCTTGGTGTTATTTTAGTATCATTTTCATACATTACTGCTTTTATTGTTCCTAAAGCCAAAATTGCGTTCTGTATTGTAGTACTATTTATTTCACTTGGCATAGGAATCGAAGTTGAAATAGTTTTTCCACTTATTCCTAAAGTTTGAACAACTAAAGTTCCAGAAATTTTTTCTGATGAAGCTTCTCCACCAATAGCAAATAAATTCCCAAGATTGACTTCTCCTTTCAAAACTGTAATATTCGCAGTAAGCCTTAAACCAACTCCAACATAAACAGGTACAATCACATCAGCGTCAGAAGTTTCAGTTAGTGAAGCGATTGAATATTTGTCAGTCGTTTTGTTTAATTTTACCCCAAAAGACTCTGTGTTAAATTTAATATAATCTAAAATAACAACATATTGATTACCTTTAAAACCTGTTGTTGCTGTTCCAAAAGTAATTCCGCCAGAGTTTGTTATTTGTCCAACTGCAAGTCTCATAGTTTCGTCAGGAAGAGCATCTAACATTCTCGATTTTATACTTCTACTATCATTTTCAACTTCTTTAAGTTTTATTTCTACTGGAAGTGGATCCATTGGATGATATCCATAGTTATTTGCGTTTTTTGGGTCGCCTTGAGTATTTGTGCTCGGTTGTTTCCAGCTTGCGCAACTCGTTAAGCTAATTGTCAAAATAATTAAAAGCACTTTTTTCATATTAGATTGGTTTTGGTTAGTCGTAATTATAAAGCTTATATTTTATTCAAACAATACCTACTAATGGGTATTTATCAAATTATTGGCAACGTGTTTGTGTATGATTTCGTTGCGTGTTTAAGTATTAAAGTTAGCAAATAAATCACAGATAGAAAGTCCGCGAGGACTTTCGTAAGTAGGCTATAACTAGCAATGAATTATACACTGTGTTGGTAACTGTAATTTATCCAATAAGTGCAATCCAATCTCCGATATTATCAAGGACAAATTTTATTCCTCTTTTAAAAATTTCCTTACGACCTAATTCTAAAACTTCTTTTAGTAAAGGCAGACTTTTCTTTCTAACATTCGCAAAAAATCGACTAATCTTCTTGACAGTCGTCTTTTTTGTCATTTTAGGAATATTGTCCTTAATTTCTTCCGCTTCTTTTATTAATTCGGCGTTTTCCTCTTCATTAACTTTTAACACTTTAATTACTTCAACAAAATAATTATGTATTATTATTTGTTTGTCTAGTTCATAAGGATTTATGTCAGCATCTTCATCTAAAATTTCAAAGTTGTCATAAAATTCACGTTCATATTCGTTTAGTATATTTTCTTCGGGTGTCCAACTGGCTTTATTATATGAACGAATTATATTAGTCCAATGTTCTAAAATAGTCAATATTGATTTTTCTTCGGTAACTGATTTTTTAGTTCCGATTTTGGTAGCATTTGTTGGATTATATTCCGCCTTGAAAAGTATTTTGTTTCGATTGTCTTGATGAGGGCTGTGAATAAGAAATTGAAATTCCGATATTTTTGATCTGTCCTTTATTAAAAGTTCCATTGGGTTATTAGTACTCAATTCTAAAATATCACTATTTTTTTCTGCAAATTTTCTAACGCTATTATTCAGACGTTCGACAGTTTGTACAAAAAGTAAAGAATATTGTTTTTTGTTCGTCATTTTTCTCTTATTGTTGCTAACAACTTTTCAATACAAATATCAAATAGATCTCAGGCTATTGTAGTAAATTATTAGTAAGCTAAACTACAATTACTAAATAATAATTACAATACGTATAACTACGTATTTTTATTTATAGTAAATATCTTACAAGGTTAGGAGGTAGGTCTTAGGGGTTTACGTAATAGCATAAAAAAAACCACCTTGCAAGATTGCAAAGTGGCTTTTAAATTTTTCTTTTTCTTTAGTCTTATTTATCAATAGATCCTAAAACACGTTTCATAAAGTTGTTTACCGCTTCTTTTTTAGGCGTACCGTCTTTAATCATTTTATTAACTTCAATAGCACCATACATGTTAGAGATTAGCTCTCCGATAACGTCTAGCTCTTCATCTTTTAAGGATGGTACTTCGGTTAATGCTTCTAGCGTTTCAATGGTTTCGATAACGTAATCTTCGTCGTTATCTTCTATAAATTGCGCTAGGTGTTTTATTACTGGTAATTTCATTGATAAGTATTTTTTAATTTCTGTTTCAAAAGCTGTTCTCGATATAATTTTTGTTACTTCAAAATTACTGGAACTGACGTTTTTTGTATTAGGCTACTTCGTTTACTAAGTCTTTTAATACGTCAAATTTGTTAGTCTGTGTTTGATTTACAAATTTTCCGTCTTTAAAAGTGGCAAACGTTGGTAAATTGTCTACGGTAGCTAATTGTCTTGATTCCGGAAATTTTTCCGCGTCAGCGATAACAAACGTAATGTTTTGTAACTCACCAGCTAATTTTTTAACTTTAGGTTTCATGATACGACAGTTACCACACCAAGTGGCAGAGTATTGTACCACAACGGTGTTGTTGTTTGCTATAATTTCTGATAAATTATCTTGACTTAATTCTTGAACCATGATTGCTTAGTTTACGTGATTTGCTAAATACTCAGCAGTACCAGTTCTGTTAGCGCTCATTGCGTCTTTACCTTCTTCCCAGTTTGCAGGACAAACTTCTCCTTTTTCTTGTACGTGTGTTAAGGCATCAATGATACGTAAAAACTCGTTTACGTTTCTTCCGATAGGCATGTTGTTAACCCCTTCATGTTGTACTACACCATCTTCATCGATTACGTAAGTGGCTCTGTAAGTTACGTTGTCACCTTCAACGGTTACTACACCTGTTTCTTCGTTGTAAGTTTCGTTAGTGATATCTAAAATACCTAAGGTAGAGGCTAGGTTACGGTTAGAGTCTGCTAAAATTGGGTACGTTACACCTTCAATTCCACCATTATCTTTAGGTGTATTTAACCATGCAAAGTGTACTTCTGGAGTATCACAAGAGGCACCAATTACTATAGTATTTCTTTTTGCAAACTCTTCTTTTGCAGCTTCAAAAGCGTGTAATTCTGTTGGGCAAACAAAAGTAAAATCTTTTGGGTACCAGAATAATACTACTTTTTTCTTGTTGTTTTTTGCTTCTTCAAGAACGTTAAGTTTAAAGGTGTCACCCATTTCGTTCATTGCGTCTACTGTTAAGTCTGGAAATTGTTTTCCTACTATAGCCATAGTGTTAAAAATTTTTAGTTATTAGATTAATTTTTGAGTGGCAAAGATATGGTTGAATGTTAAAAAAACAAGCCCAATAAAATTTTTAAATCTTATTGGGCTATAAATTTTTGTTATAGTTTGCTTAAATAAAAATAGTTTGGAACTATTTAGAAATAATCTGTCTTATTTTAATTGAAAACGCTGCAAATAGCAATGTTGTAATAGGGCTTAACCAGTTAAAGATAGCGTATATAAAATAATCTGCTACACTGACGCCTAATACACCAGATTGGTAAGCACCACAGGTGTTCCAGGGGATTAGTACTGAGGTTACTGTACCAGAGTCTTCTAAGGTACGACTTAAGTTTTCTGGCGCGAGCCCTCTGTCTTTATAGGCTTTTTTAAACATTTTACCAGGTATTACAATTGCTAAATATTGGTCTGATGCTATTGCATTTAAGCCTAAACAGCTTATTACTGTGCTTGTAAATAACCCAAAGACGCTAGTGGCAATTTTAAGTAACTCTTTAGTGATTCTGGATAAGGCACCAATTGCGTCCATGATACCACCAAATACCATTGCGCAGCAAATTAAAAAGATGGTCCATAGCATTCCGTTCATTCCTCCAGAAGAAAAAAGTTTGTTAAGTTTTTGGTTGTCGGTTGCAATGTTAGTATCTGTTAATATTGATGTTATAATTGCACTAATTTTTGAATCTGCTAAACTGTCTAAAATATTAGGCTGAAAAATAAAGGCAAAAACAGCAGCAAGAATGATACCTGTAAATAAGGCAATAAGAGGTTTTGTTTTTAATAATATTAATCCAATTACGACACCAGGCACAATGAATAATAAAGGTGTAATGTTAAAGGTGTTTTTAATACTTGCTAAAAGTCCACTGATATCTGTTGTACCACTTGTATCAATTGTTGTGCTTAATATTGAAAATACTATTAAAGTGACTATTAACGTTGGTACTGTAGTAAAAGTCATATATCTAATATGCGTAAACAAATCTGTACCAGCCATAGCAGGAGCAAGGTTTGTGGTGTCGCTTAAAGGAGACATTTTATCTCCAAAATAAGCGCCAGAGATTACTGCTCCAGCAATCATACCTGGTGCAATACCTAATGCGCTACCAATACCAATTAATGCAATACCAACGGTTGCAGATGTGGTCCAGCTACTACCTGTTGCAATAGATATTATTGCAGCAATTATAACCGAAGCGGGTAAAAATATAGCAGGATTTAAAACCTGTAACCCGTAATATACCATTGCAGGAATAATACCACTAACTAACCAAGTACCAGCAAGTGCACCCACTAAAAACAGTATCATGATAGGTACAAAAACGCTTTTAAGGTTTTCCCAGATTTCTTTTAACATTAAAGTTACAGAGACTTTATTAAATAACCCAACACCAGCAGCGACAAGTCCACCAATTAATAAAATGATATGATTGGTATATGTCCCAAACCATTCCTGACCCTCTACAAAAAAGATATTGTATGCTAATAGAGACATTAGGATTACTACCGGAATTAAGGCTTCTAATAAGCTTAACTCTTTATTGTCAATAATCTTTTGGTCATTAATGTCGATTTTGGAAATATTGTCGTCTTGCATTTAGTTAGTTTTTAGGAAGTGTAATGTTACGATTTTACAAGATGTTTTGCAAATTGAATTATATGTTGAAAACTAGTATGTTAAGAGATTTAGACCATGCTTTGTCTGTTTGTGCTTAACTTTTGCTTAATTATTAGTTGCAAATAAGGTAACCTAAAACCCTGTTTAGATAGTTTTTAAAATAGAATAAGGTTTAGCGTTAACTAAACCTTATTTATACACTGATGTGGTCTTAAATTATGTTTAAGGCCTTCATGCAAGTGTGCATTATTTGGTAAGTACGCTGTATGTCTGCATCTAAGCCTATTGAAAACCTGATAAGTCCATTGCTTAACCCCATTGCTTTTTGTTCGTCCTCAGGAATTTCGGACGATGTTGAGCTACCAGGAGCAGAAAACAAGGTTTTGTAAAAGCCTAAACTTACTGCTAAATAGCCAAGGTTTTTTTCTTGCATTAGCTCCATTAACGCATTAGCTTTATCTAAAGATCCAGCGTCAATAGTTAGCATGCCACCAAAACCGTATTTGTCATTCATCATGGATTTAAATAACGCATGAGAAGGATGAGAGGGTAAGCCAGGATAGACGGTTTTAAGACCCAAAGCTTCAAATTTTTGTGCTAGATATAAGGCATTGACACTATGTTGTTGCATCCTGATGTGTAGTGTGCGTAAGTTTTTTAAAACAGAAGCTGCTCTTAAACTATCCATAGTACTGCCTAAAAGCATGCAAGCGCCATCGTTAACATTTCTTAGGCTGTCAATATACTCTTGGGTACCACAAACGACTCCACCAACAGTATCTGATGAGCCATTAATAAACTTTGTTAAACTGTGTATTACGATATCTGCACCTAATTGTGCAGGTGAAATTGATAAAGGTGAAAACGTGTTGTCTACCACCAGTTTTAAATTATACTTTTTGGCAAGTTTAGCTAAAGCTTTAATATCTGCAACTTCTAGTAATGGGTTGCTAACGGACTCGCAATACAACACTTTAGTGTTATTTGTGATAGCAGCTTCAACAGTATCTAATTTTGTGATGTCAACAAAACTAGTGTTTATACCAAATCTAGGGGTGAAGTTTTTTAAAAACGCATAGGTGCCACCATAAATGGTTCGGCTAGATACAATATGGTCTCCTTGACCACATAATTGCATGATAACAGGTGTGATTGCACCCATACCAGATGCAGTGACGTTAGCGGTTTCAGTCCCTTCCATAGCAGCTAAGGCTTCGCCAAGATATAAATTTGAAGGTGTAGAATGTCTAGAGTATAGGTAGCATCCATCTGCATTGCCTTCAAAAGTATCAAACATTGTTTTTGCTGATAAAAAGGTGTAGGTAGAAGAGTCTGAAATAGACGGGTTAACACCTCCAAATTCGCCAAAATACTGTAAATCTTGTATGTTGTTTGCTGGTTTAAATGTCATAATAATAGTTTTAGTGATGATTACATCAAATATCAGTATTATTAGAATAATAATCAATGTAATTAATATTATTAGGAATATAAAACTAATATATGTTGTTTTATTAGAAATTTAATTTGTTATATTTGAAATTGAATAACTAAAACTGAAAATTTTTCCTTTATGACCTTTGATGCTATTGACCAAAAACTACTACAATTACTACAAAATGATAGTAAACAGACTAATAAAGAGCTATCTAATGCATTAAACTTATCTGTAACAGCAGTTTTTGAGCGTATTAAGAAATTAGAAAACAATGGTGTAATTAATAAGTACGTTGCGTTGGTTAAAAAGGAAAAAGTAGACAAAAGTTTTGTTGCTTTTTGCCATATTAAACTCTCACAACACATTCAAGAATACGTAGTACAATTTGAAAAAGAGGTGACCAATTTAACAGAGGTTTTAGAGTGCCATCATATTAGTGGTGATTATGATTATATACTTAAGGTTGTGGTTAAAGATATGGAAGCTTTTAGAGAATTTATGGTAGAAAAACTAACTAATATTAATCATATTGGTAGTACGCATAGTATGTTTGTTATTAGTGAAGTTAAAAGTACTACCGCAATACCTATTTAATTTTTGCTGTGTCGTTTAAGCTATAAACTTTATTTTTGAACAGTATTAATCTATTTAAATCAAAATATGAAACACCATTTAATTTATTTCTTCTTAGTAATATCAGCCCTAAGTTTTGCACAAAAAAACAATAAGCCTTCTTATTTTGGAATAAAAGTAGGAGGTAATATTGCTACTATTTCTGGTGATTTTTCAGAGGAGTACTCGTCACGTTTTAGCTTTCATATTGGTATGACAGGAGAGTTGGAGATTAGTAAAACATTACGATTAGTGCCAGAAGTACTGTTTAGTTCTGTAGGTGCAGAAAATGTTGTCTTAAATTATATAACCTTACCGATTGGTTTAAGAGTGTATCCAGACAAAAACTTTTATTTAGAAGCAGGACCACAAGTCGGTTTTTCTGTAGGCGCAGTAAAAGAGGTTGGATCTACACAATTTGGAAATGACATAACCAATGTTAATCAAACCGATTTAGGTGCTAACATAGGAATAGGGGTAAAAACAGACTCTAGAGTGTTGCTTGGGCTAGGGTATTATCTTGGGCTATCTAATTTAATCCAAGATCAAACGTATAACAATTATAATAGGGTTTTTCAGTTTTCAGTAGCATATTTATTCAAAAATTAGCTTTAAGACTTTAGTGAATAATCACACAAAATTGTACTTTTGTTTATAGAAAGTAACATTTAATAATTTCCGCGAAAGCGAAAAAACAAAATATATGAGTCAATACGACGTAGCAATTATAGGTTCTGGTCCAGGTGGATACGTAGCAGCAATACGTTGCGCGCAATTAGGAATGAAGACAGCAATTATCGAAAAATATTCGACATTAGGTGGTACCTGTCTTAATGTTGGATGTATCCCAAGTAAGGCTTTGTTAGCCTCTTCACATCATTATGAAGAAGCGACTAAGCACTTTGAAGATCACGGAATTGAAATTCCGGGTGAAATTAAAGTAAACCTAGAAAAAATGATTGGTCGTAAACAAGCAGTTGTAGACCAAACAACAGGAGGTATTGAGTTTTTAATGAATAAAAACAAGATTGATGTCTTTACAGGTGTTGGGAGTTTTAAAGATGCTACACATATTATAATAGAAGGCGAAGAAACGACAACCATAGAAGCAAAAAACACAATAATAGCAACAGGTAGTAAGCCTTCTACCTTACCTTTTATTACTTTAGATAAAGAGCGTATTATAACCTCTACAGAAGCTTTAAAACTAAAAGAAATCCCTAAGCACATGATTGTGATTGGAGGCGGAGTTATTGGTTTAGAGCTTGGTCAGGTATACAGACGTTTAGGTGCAGAAGTTACTGTTATTGAGTACATGGACAGAATTTTACCTACAATGGATAAAGCGTTGTCTAAAGAGTTAAATAAAGTGTTTAAGAAAGCTAAATTTAACATGATGCTATCGCATAAAGTTCAATCTGTTGAGCGTCATGGAGATGAAGTTATTGTTAAAGCAGAAAATAAAAAAGGAGAGGTTGTTGAGTTTAAAGGAGACTACTGTTTAGTGTCTGTAGGACGTAAACCTTATACAGATGGTTTGAATGCTGATGCAGCAGGCGTAAAATTAACAGACCGAGGTCAAATTGAAGTTAATGACCATTTACAAACCAATGTTAGTAATATTTATGCTATTGGAGATGTTGTAAAAGGAGCGATGTTAGCACATAAAGCTGAAGAAGAAGGTGTATTTGTTGCCGAAACTTTAGCAGGACAAAAACCACATATTGACTATAACTTAATACCAGGTGTTGTTTACACTTGGCCAGAAGTTGCAGCAGTAGGTAAAACAGAAGAAGAATTAAAAGACGCAGGAGCAGATTATAAAGTAGGTCAGTTTCCTTTTAGGGCTTTAGGACGCGCTAGAGCAGGAGGAGATATTGATGGATTTGTTAAAATACTTGCCGATAAAACTACAGACGAAGTATTAGGAGTACATATGATTGGTGCACGTTGTGCAGATCTTATTGCAGAAGCTGTTACAGCGATGGAGTTTAGAGCCTCTGCCGAAGATATTTCGCGTATGTCACATGCACATCCAACGTTTGCAGAAGCAGTTAAAGAAGCCGCATTAGCAGCTACAGATGATAGAGCATTACACGTGTAATTACAGTATAGTATAACATTTCAATATATCGTTGAAATGCAATAAAAAAAAGCAAACCGAATGGTTTGCTTTTTTTTATGTGAATATTCTTGTTAAATCGATTTAATAAATTAATTTAGTTCTATTAATCAATATTATGAGTATTACAGCAAAACTATATGTTGAAGATAAAGTTTTTAATATTTTAAATTTTAACTTCTCCTTCAATCAGCAATCTAGTATGTCTGGACTTCCTTCTGCAAAACCAACAGGTGGACAGTTTGATATCGTACTAGAAGCCACCAAAGATCCTATTTTTTATGAGTGGATGACCTCCAACAGTTTAATGAATAAGGTCAAAATAGAAATTTCTCAATCTTTTACTTTTGGTAAAACAAGACAAATAGAGCTTATAGACGTCTATTGTTTGTTGCATCAAGATACCTTTAATGGTGTTAATAACCAACCTATGCAAACTTTAATAAAATTATCTCCAGCAATACTGTTGCAAAATGGAGAGAAAATGTTTGAATGGTATTGGAAGGTAACGGATTTGGATGCTAATGTTGAAGAGACGGTTTTGGATACTACAGAACCAAAGTTGCTAAACTATTACATTGAAGATTTAGAAAATAATAGAATCAATGACGCTTCTATTAAAGAAAATCAAGAGATTTATCTAGTTATAAATTCTGAAAATACCCAAGGAGAAGTTGTTGATATAGATCTAGAAAATCATGCCATAGATTTTGAATACAATGGTCAATGGATGAAAGATGATATAATAAATGATGTTGTATTAAACGACACTTTTACTAAAGTTAAACTAAAAGCTGTAAAGCAAAAAGAAAACTAGTTATGGGAATTATTACTTTAAAAAACTATCCTAACGAGACACTTAGCTTTGAACTGCCAGAAGTTGAGAGTGATATCATTAGAATTCATATACACATGGTTAGAATTTATAATGATGGAACAACAATATTAAGTGTTATCAAAATGAAAATTGGAGACAAAAATTATTATTACACGTCAGTATCTAATGATTTGAGTTATTCTTCTCCGGCTAGAGCAGGAATGTATTATGGTTATCTAATAAGAAGAAGTGATAATAAGAATAATCGAAATTACAAGCCTGATAATTTAGAAACTAAAAAGAGAATTGAAACAATATTTAAAAAATTAAATGTTTTTGATGAGAGATTACCAAAAGGTTTCAGAGGAGGTAAAGACAACTATAATTATGCAGAGCATAATGGCTTAAGAATATATGACCCTAGAATTAAAGGCAACCTTGAAACAGGAGGATCTATATTGCCTGGAGGAAATCGTTTTTTTCATGTTGGAAAATTTTATATTCATAGCCATGGTTGTGAGTCTATTGGTAATAGCATACAGTACTTTAATAAAAATGACAATAATATAAAAGATGAGCAAGATGTTTATGATAACATAGGATTATTTGGAGTTAATGATACTGTTTTGGCAACAGGAGGTTTTATAGAAAATATTATTTTAGTTTATGAAAATAATATTAATAAACAAAATCAATCAGCTGTTCATATAGATATCGAAGTAGAAGATAATATTCAAGAAAATTTGAATAAAATTAGTGTTATTGAAGCTAAAGAAAAATATCAGTCTTTGTATCCACCACGTAAGAAACAAGAACCAGTTAAAGTTATTAAGCCCTTAGGGCCTATTTTCAACAATTAATATTTTATTTAAATGAAAACATTTTTATCACTTATATTTATCTTATTATCCTCAATTAACCTTTACAGTCAAAGGTTATGTGAATTAGGTAATTACGATTTAATCACCAATACTATTATTGGAATTGAAAAAGTTCCTTTTACTATGATAAAATTTATCGATAATGATAAACCTCAGAGTGAAAAAATAAGATATGTTTACTGCTATGATGATTTTGGTCGTTTGGTTAACATAGATTTTAAAGGTAATGGAAATATATATGGAGCAGAAGATATAGAAACCGGTTGTTACAAGATAGAAAACGCTACTTACAAATATTCAGATAGCCTATTCCCTAAAAATATTGAGGTTAAAGATACACAATATGAATACTTGATAAAACTAGAGTATAATAATTTAAATAAAATAAAATCCATAACTAATACTGATAAAAAAGGAAAAGTGCTTTCAAGTTTTAATTTTGACTACGATAATAAGAATCAACTTAAACTAATAGATAAAGATTATAATTATTACTATGAATGGGATGAAAAATCTCGTATAAAAAAAATAACAATTCCTGATCCTTTTTATATAATTCGAGAGTATAATTTTAAATACATCAACAATAAATTATCAACAATTACTAAAATTAGTCGTTTTAAAGAAAGCCCTGATAAAATAAGAACACAAAGTACTTATACCTATATTTATAAGAACAATAAATTACATAAAGTACAGTATGGTAACTCTACAACAACAGAGCTTTCTTATAGTTTATACAATTATAATAATGATGATAAAGTCATTATAACGTATTACACAAATAAAGACCAATACGAATACCATTATGAATGCTACTATTAGCCGCTTAAAATACTTTTTTTCCTTTGTACTATTTGTTTTATCATTGAGTCTTCATAGCCAGGGAATATGCGATTATGGAGATTATCATCTAGTTTTAAATAAAATTAAAGGTATTGATAAGTCGGAATTTTCTGAATTCAAAGTCTTACAAAGAGATAAACTTTTATATACTTACAAGTATGATTCATTAGCACGATTTACAGAAGCTAAATTTTACATTGAAAGAATTGAAAACTCTTGCGATGGTACAAAGTATGCTTATTATGTTTATTCTAAAACGGAGCAACCTGATATAATAAAGGTTACAGATGACTATGGTACTCATGATGCTAAATTAACTTATTATGATAATGGAAACTTAAAACAAATCAATTATAATGATTTTCTGTTTGTCGATTATGAATACAATCTTAAAAACCAAATCAAAACTATAAAGAAAGACCGTAAAGTGTATCGTTATTTATGGAATGAAGAGAATAAGATTGAAAAAATTACAATTGATTTTTTAAGTAATGGCAGAAAACAAGAAATTAAGTTTATATATGAAAACAATTTATTAAAAGAAGTTTTGCATACTCAATTAAGTAGAGGATATCTTCAAATTAATAAAAAATACACGTATAAATATAAGAATAAATGTCTTAGTGAGATTATTTATATGAACATGCGTACAAATGCTATTGGTTATTATAATTATAGCTATGATGATAAAGATAAATTAATTATTACAATAAATGATTCCAACAAAAAATACATAAAACATTATGAATGTTATTATTAATGTTGGTTTAAGTGTAACCATTATATAACAGATTAATAGCTTCTAAAAGACATTCTAAGCTTGATGTTGTTTACTTATTTGGATTTGAAATGAAGATATATATATTCTTTATAATAAAGGTTTGGGGAGGTAAAACAACATTCTGTAAAAATTACAGATTGTAATTAAAGAGCACAAAGTCAATCATGCTTTAGTGACTTTGAGTTATATTAAGTTTAACTACAATAGAACTAAAATGAGGATTATATTTTTCTTAATGTTTTTAATATTAAATGGCTGTAAATCTAGTCCTACGATTTATAAAGGATATGTTTATCATGAAAACAAGCCACTAGTTAATGTAAGCGTAATAAAAGAATATGCTATAGATAGTAAAGATTCGACTTTAACAGATTCATCCGGTTATTTTGAATTACAAAAAGAACCTAACTTTTTAGTTTCTTTAATATTTATAAAGGAGAATTTCAGGTCTGAAACAATACCTTCTGTTTGGACACAACATGGTGAAAAAGTTAAATATACCTTTTTGAATAAAGTATTTGATACCGTTAGATTGAATAAAAGTACAGTAAAACAATGATTACCGCTTAAGTCTTTTAATCGTTGATTTATGTATTACAACCTCTATATGTTTATTTAAAATGCATTTTATCGATAAATATTGTATTTAATCGTTTTTATTTATATGTTTGTAATCTCAAATTATAAATATATCCTATCATGAAAACAACCTATTTATCACTTTTGTTTTGCTTTTTTTTAGTTTCTGGTTTTTCTCAAGACCAAAAAAAAGCTATTGTAGAAAATTTTATCGAAAACTTTAATAAAAAAGATTCTACTGCTGTATTTGAAGTTTTACACAAAAATTTTGCCGAGTATTGGCAGAAGCTTGTGGTTAATGAAGACAAAAAAGATTATTCTAAATATTACTCTTGGGCTAAGGAGATGCAAGAAAATGAAGAGATTGAAATTGTAAGCGTAAAAGGAAACAAAGTAGTCGTAAACTCGACGTATTACTCTGATTTAGATAGATTACTGGGTAAATTACCCTATAAGTGCAAAAAGACTTTTGTGCTATCTAATAATGGTAAAATAATTAAGATAATTAATGATAAACATAAGAGTTATGATTATTATCAAAACAAGCGTAAAAGTTCTTATATCTCTTTTAAAAACTGGTTACGTTCTACTCATGGGCTTAAACGTCAGGATTTTAGTTTAACGCTTGAAGATGCTAAAAAAATGAAAAGTATTTTATTAGAATATATCTCAGAAGTTGATGTCGCTAAATTATAAGTAATACTAACTTAAAACCATAAAAAAAGCGAACCATTTGGTTCGCTTTTTTATTACTTCTTGTTACGCTTATTGTAATTTTTATCTCCTCTGGTTTTAGGTTTTTTATATTTGGCAGCGATTTTAAACTTATAGCTTCCTCCTAAATTTTCTTTAGAGTTTTTAGCAGATTTTTCATGAAAAGCAGCTCCAGGCGCATCTTCATCTTTTCTTCGTTTTGTTGGATTGTTACGTTCTTTAATTACAGTACGTTCTTCTTCTATTAATTCAGTAGAAATGGTAACACTTTCAGGAATCTCTAATTCAGGAATTTCCATTTGCATCAAGTCTTCAATCTTTTTAAGACTGTCTTGTTCTTTTTCTGTACTAAAAACAACTGCTTGACCTTCACGTTCAGCACGACCAGTTCGTCCAATTCTGTGCATATAGTTTTCAGGAAAATTGGGTGTGTCAAAATTAAACACATGGGTTACGTTATCTATATCTAAACCACGAGCCATAACGTCTGTAGCCACTAAAATACGATTTACACCTTCTCTAAATTGCTCAATACTACGTAGTCTGTAGTTTTGTGTTTTATTAGAGTGTATAACACATAATTCTTCTTTAAAAAACTCGTCTAACGCTTCAAATAATCTGTCAGCCATTCGTTTATTAGACACAAAAACTAAAACTTTGTTATAGGTTTCAGCATCTTGTAATATATGGACTAATAAATTTAGTTTAGTGTAATAATTAGGAACGCTGTATTTGGTTTGTGCTATATTTTCAAGTGGTGTTCCAGAAATAGCAATAGATACTTTTTGTGGCGCAGTAAAAAAGTCAGTAATTAAATCGTCAACATCCTCAGTCATTGTTGCAGAAAACATGATGTTTTGTCTGCGTTCTGGAAGAATATCAAAAATATTAATTAATTGGTGTCTAAACCCTAAATCTAGCATGACATCTACTTCGTCAATAACCAAACGCTCTAAAGATTTTAGTTGCAATACACGACTAACCGCTAAATCATACAATCTACCAGGAGTTGCTACAATAATGTCTTGACCTTGTGCAACAGCTTGTTTTTGAGTGTTTATATTTGTGCCACCATACACACCAAGGACACGTGTATTAATGTATTTGGCTAATTTTTCTATTTCGTCAACCACTTGCACAACCAGTTCTCTAGTTGGTACTAATATTAAAACACGAGGGTTGTCTTGTTTAGAAAATTTAAGGTTTTTAAGTATTGGTAACATGTAAGCAAAGGTTTTACCTGTACCAGTTTGCGCTATACCAACCATGTCTTTTCCGCTAGCAACAACATTAAATGCTTCTGCTTGAATTGGCGTAGGTTGTGTAAACCCTAAATCGTCAATAGCGTTATATAAAGGTGTATTTAAATTTAAATCTCTAAAGTTCAAAACGTATTATTTTAGCCTACAAAACTACTACTTATATTTTGTTTACCCTAAATGCTGCTCATGTATTTGTATACTGTAGGTTGCATTAAATGTTTCATTTATAGGTAATTTAATAATACCCTCTTTGGTTTTTATATCTTGAGTAGTGTTTTCAGCATCAGCAATACCTAACCAAGGTTCTATACAAACATAAGGTGCATTTGGTTTTGCCCAAATCCCTAAATAGTTAAAATCTTTAAAACTCACGTTTAATATTTCGCCATGAGTTTTACTAACCAAAGCGACTTGTCTTGATTTTAAGTCTTTAAAAATAAGCGCATCTTCATTAAATAAATCTGGTCTTAAATTAATACTATTTTCAGTATCAAAAACCGGTTTGGTTTGGTTAGTAACCAGTCCATTGGTCTTGTTAAGTAAATAGGTTTTAGCGGTTTCTTGTTTATTAAATACTAAACTGTAATCAGTGTAGTTTTCGTCATTATAAACAGGGCATTTAAAAGCAGGATGACCACCAATACTAAAATAAATGGCTTTATCGTCAAGATTTTTTACAGTATGCGTAATGTCTAAGGTATTATGGTTTAAGGTATACGTTATTAAAAACTCAAATTTAAAAGGAAACAGTCTTAATAAACCCTCATTATGTTTTAAACTAAAGGTTAAGCTATTTTTGGTTTGATTGCTTAGTGTAATGGTTTTGTTATGTCTAACAAAACCATGTTTTGGCATGTTGTAAGTTTGACCTTCAAATGTGTATTGGTCATCCTTTAAACTACCTATTACAGGAAATAAGTTTGGTGCAAAGCTTCCCCAAATATCAGGATCTGCATGCCACATAAATTGCTTGTCGTTTTTGACTGACGCTATTTCACATAGTTCTGCGCCTTTCGGTTTAACCGAAATTTTTAATACCTCATTACTTAATTGAAACATCTATCTTATATTTAATCTCATGACTAAAATACTCGTTTTTTTTAACATTTCTGTTTAACTTTACCCAACATTTTTTTCAGTGAGAACAATTACAAAACATAAACTAACTAATCCTGAGGTATTCAAGCAAAATTTATTGACTTGGAGCCAGCAGTTTGATGATGTTGTTTGGCTAGACTCTAATAACTACCAACAACAATATTCAAGTTATGACGCAGTATTGGCTGTGGATGCTTTTACAGGAATTCAAACCGATTATCATAACGCTTTTGAGCAATTTAAAGAGTATCAGTCGCTTACTAACGATTGGGTTTTTGGTTATTTATCATACGATTTAAAAAATGATGTGGAGCAGCTTCAGTCTTTAAATAATGACGATTTAGCGTTTCCTGAATTATATTTTTTTCAACCTAAAAAAATCTTTTTAATTAAAGGTGAAAATCTTGAAATACAGTATTTGAAAATGGTTGATGATGAAGTGGAAACAGATTTAAATGAAATACGTCATTACAAGGACGAAGCAAATATTAATCTACACAATGAAAACAACCCAATAAAAATCCAGCTTAGAATACATAAAGACGAGTATTTTAATAAAATTGAAACCATGTTAAGTCACATTAATAGAGGTGATATTTATGAAGCTAATTTTTGTCAAGAGTTTTATGCTAAAGACACAACAATAAATCCTTTAGAGACTTATAATAAGTTAAACACGATTTCAAAACCACCATTTGCAGCGTTTTTAAAGTTAAATGATAAGTATTTGTTATCTGCATCACCAGAACGTTATATTAAAAAAGAAGCTACTAAGATTATATCTCAACCTATTAAAGGTACCGCAAAACGCGAGGACGATTTTATGTTAGATTCTATTTTAAAAAATAATTTAGTGTCTGATGAAAAAGAACGTAGTGAAAACGTTATGATTGTAGATTTAGTCCGTAACGACTTGTCACAAACAGCCACAAAGGGTAGCGTAAAAGTAGAAGAATTATGTAAGATTTACACGTTTAATCAAGTGCATCAAATGATATCTACAGTAACGTCAGAGGTAGATCAAAACACGCACCCAATAGATGTTATAAAAAGTACGTTTCCGATGGGAAGTATGACAGGAGCTCCTAAAATTTCGGCAATGAAAATTATAGAATCTTTAGAAGAAACCAAACGTGGTCTATATTCTGGAGCAGTTGGCTATATTTCGCCATCAGGCGACTTTGATTTTAATGTTGTAATACGTAGTATTTTATACAACGCAACCAATAAATATGTGTCTTATTCTGTTGGAGGTGCCATTACTGCAAAGTCAGACCCTTTAAACGAATATGAAGAATGTTTGATTAAAGCTAAAGCCATGAGAACTGTTTTAGAAGGTGTTAATTAGAAATTGTTAAATTTAGAGATGCTAGTACACTTCCAAAATCACATAAACAAAGCACTTCCTTTTCTTAAAAAAAGCAAACTTTTAATTGCTATTTCAGGAGGATTAGATAGTGTTATTTTAACGCATTTATGTAAACAATCAAGTTTAAATATAACTTTAGCACATTGTAATTTTAATTTAAGAGGAATAGAAAGTGATGCTGACGAAAAATTTGTTCTAGATTTAGCAGACAGTCTAGATTTAGAGATTTTTACCGAAAGTTTTAATACCGAAGCTTACGCTGAAAACGCTAAGCAATCCATACAAATGGCAGCAAGATCCTTGCGTTATGATTGGTTTCAGGATATAGCGTCTCAGTTAAATTTTGACTATATTTTAACTGCGCATCATGCGGACGACAATTTAGAAACCTTTTTAATTAACCTAACAAGAGGGACAGGCTTAGAGGGCTTAAAAGGAATACCAGAAATAAACCAAAACATTGTACGTCCTTTACTACAATTTTCTAGAGAAACTATTGAAGCTTATGCTAATCTAAACCAACTACAATGGAGGGAAGATAGCAGTAATGCATCAACTAAATACCTTCGTAATAAATTAAGACACGATGTAATCCCTATTTTAAAAGATATCAATAGTAATGTATTGACTAATTTTAAAAATACGATAAGTAACATCAATGACACTTCAGATATTGTTGAAGAAAGTGTGCAAGCTGTACTAAAACGAGCAATTATTGATATTGATGATACTCAGATTAGTTATAAAATTTCAGAATTTATTAAAGTCCACAATCCTAAAGCTTATTTATATGAAATTTTTAAAGATTACGGATTTACGCAATGGACAGACATAGTCCATTTATTGACAGCACAAAGCGGAAAGCAAGTGCAAAGTGCAACACACCAATTGTTAAAAGATAGAGAGACTTTAATTTTAAGTGAATTAAAAACGAATGATGGTCTGCATCAAAATGAAGCTTCAGTTATAATCAACAATTTTGAAAATGAAGTAAATGTTCTGTCAGGTGTTTTATCTTTTGAAACAGTATCAACCATTGAAAAATCTGAGCCTTCCACAATCTATATTGATAAAGAAAAGTTAAAATTACCTTTAACTGTAAGACATTGGCAAGAAGGAGACTATTTTTACCCTCTAGGTATGCGTGGTAAGAAAAAACTTGGCAAGTTTTTTAAAGACCAAAAATTATCTGTTTTAGCAAAACAAAAAGTTTTATTATTGTGTAGCCAAGATAAAATTGTTTGGGTTGTCAACCATCGTGCGGACGATAGGTTTAAAGTTACAAGCCAAACCAAAACAATACTAAAAATTAAACTATCATAAATGAAGCATATAGCAGCTATTCTATTATTTTTCTTCGCTTTTTTAAGCGTTAATGCCCAAATAATAAAGCCAGTAAAGTGGAGTGGTACAGTTGATAAAATATCTGATACAGAGTACAATTTAGTCTATAAAGCAACAATAGACGATCATTGGCATTTATACTCTCAGACTTTACCAGAAGGAGGTGCAATACCAACTGAGTTTTTCTATCAAGATGAAGCATTGAGCAATGATTTTGAGTTAATTGGTAAAGCTTCGGAAAGCGAAAGTATTACCAAGTTTGATAAAGTGTTTCAAATGGAGTTGTCCTATTTTGATAATTCGGCAACTTTTACTCAAAAAATAAAGCTTAAAAATCCAAATGTATCTCAAATTGAAGCCGAAATTAGTTTTCAAGCCTGTGATGATACTAAATGTATTTTTGAAAGCGAGATTGTTACGTTTAAACTTAAACAAGAAAAAAAAAATAAAATTTTTGATCCAGTACAATGGACATCATCTGTTAAAAAACTAAATGACACAGATTATCAATTAGTTTATACAGCTACTTTAGAAGATAAATGGCACATTTATTCTCAGAATAATACTGAGCCAATGGGTCCCATTCCAACAGAAATTACTTTTAAGGATAATGACAATAAAGACTATCAATTAATAGGTGAATTAGAGGAGTCTAAAACAGTTACAAAATATGAAAATGCATTTGCAATGGATGTTACATATTTTGATGATAAAGCAGTGTTTACACAAAAAATTAAAGTTTTAAATCCTGCGCTTAAAAAAATTGAAGCCGAAGTCTTTTATCAAGCTTGTGATGACGAGAAATGTTTGGCGCCAACGACTTTTGAGTTTGTAAACAATTTAGATGGTACAGAAGCAGCTATTGAAACATTAAATATTGATGCAACAGATTTAGAAAAATCTAAAGCTTTAAATTTAGGTGTTACAGGTTGGGATAAATACGAAAAAGAAGAAGTTAAAGAAAAAACTAACTTTGGGATATTTATACTTGGTTTTATTGGTGGATTAATTGCTTTATTAACACCTTGCGTTTTCCCGATGATTCCTTTAACAGTGTCCTTTTTTACAAAAGGCGCAGAAAACACACAAAAAGGGTTAGCCAATGCTATAATATATGGTTTGTTTATATTGGTTATTTATGTGTTACTTTCGTTACCATTTCATTTTTTAGATTCATTAAATCCAGAAATTTTAAACACAATATCAACTAACGTTATATTAAATATAATTTTCTTTTTGATTTTAGCGTTTTTTGCTTTTTCATTTTTTGGTTTTTATGAAATCACTCTGCCAGCATCTTGGGGGAATAAAATGGACGAAACATCATCTAGAGTTGGAGGTATTATAGGTATCTTTTTTATGGCTTTAACTTTAGCTATTGTGTCTTTTTCTTGTACAGGACCAATTTTAGGCTCATTGTTAGCAGGCTCTTTAACCAGTGATGGAGGAGCAATGCAATTAACAGCAGGAATGTCTGGATTTGGTTTGGCATTAGCATTACCATTTACCTTATTTGCAATGTTTCCAAAATGGTTAAACTCGTTACCAAAATCTGGAGGTTGGTTAAATTCGGTTAAAGTTGTTTTAGGGTTTTTAGAATTAGGTATGGCATTTAAATTTTTGTCCAATGCAGATTTAGTAAAACATTGGGGACTTTTAAAACGTGAAGTATTTATAGGAATCTGGATTATTATAGGGATTGGATTATTATTGTATTTATTGGGTAAAATTAAGTTTCCGCATGATAGTCCTTTAAAAAAGTTAAGTTTTAGTCGTATATCTTTTGCAGTATTAGTAGGTGCATTTGTAGTGTATTTAATTCCTGGTTTGACTAATACTAAATATGCTAATTTAAAGTTGTTAAGTGGTTTTCCGCCACCTTTACCATACAGTATTTATGAGAAAGATAGTGACTGTCCTTTAGGATTAAATTGTTATAAAGATATTGACGAAGGTATTACTGCTGCTAAGGCAGAAAACAAACCAATCATGTTAGATTTTACAGGTTGGGCTTGTGTAAACTGTAGAAAAATGGAAGAACAGGTGTGGAGTCAAGATAAAATATACGAGCTATTAAAAGACAAATACATTATCGTGTCTTTATATGTTGATGATCGTAAAGAGTTACCTGAAGACCAGCAATTTAAATTTGTAAAAGCTAACGGAAAGCTTAAAAACATTAAAACCATAGGAGACAAATGGGCAACATTACAAACCCTTAATTTCCAGAATAATTCGCAACCATTTTACGTCTTAGTAAATGAAAAAATGGAGTTGCTAAATCATACTACAGCCTACACACCAAATGCAGACGAGTATTTAAAATGGCTAGAAATTGGATTAGAAAATTTTAAAAATTAAATTAAAAGTCCTGCAATCGCAGGATTTTTTTTACTGTTATATAGTACAACATGAAAACAATACAAGGACAAATAGTAGATATACAAAACCAACGCATTTTTAGTGGAGAAATCACCATTGATTCAGGTAAAATACAATCTATTACAGAAAAAGAACACGATGTAAAACATTACATTTTACCAGGTTTTGTTGATGCACACATACATATTGAAAGCTCGATGTTAGTCCCATCAGAGTTTGCTAAAATAGCAGTTAAACATGGTACTATTGCTACGGTTAGTGATCCTCATGAAATAGCAAATGTATTAGGAGTAAAAGGCGTTGAGTTTATGATTGAAAACGGAAAAAAAACTCCTTTTAAATTCAATTTTGGAGCGCCAAGTTGCGTGCCAGCGACCACTTTTGAGTCTGCTGGAGCAATTATAGATTCCGACGATATTAAAACCTTAATGGCTAATCCTGATATAAAGTATCTAGCCGAAATGATGAATTATCCAGGCGTGTTGTTTGATGATGCAGAAGTGCTTAAAAAAATAGCTTGGGCGAAACACTACAACAAACCCGTAGATGGTCATGCACCAGGTTTAAGAGGTGATGATGTTACTAAATACATTAATGCAGGAATTAGTACAGATCACGAGTGTTTTACTTATGATGAAGCATTAGAAAAGCTTCAAAAAGGAATGAAGATTTTAATCCGAGAGGGTAGTGCTGCCAAAAACTTTGAAGCGTTAATTGATTTGCTACCTGATCATTATCAAAACATGATGTTTTGTAGTGACGACAAGCATCCAGATGATTTATTATTAAACCACATCAACGCGCTTTGTGCTAGAGCTGTTGCTAAAGGAATTGATGTTTTTAAAGTATTACAAGTGGCTTGTATTAATCCTGTAAAGCATTATAATTTGGATGTAGGCTTATTGCAAAAAAATGATGTTGCAGATTTTATTATAGTTGAAGATTTAAAAGCATTTAAAACGCTTCAAACCTATATTGATGGAGCATTAGTGTTTGATAACGGAACGTCCTTAGTAAAAGACGTAGCGTTTGAAAATCTTAATAATTTTGATACAGAAATTAAAACAATAGAAGATTTTAAAGTCGAAAGTACAGCTAAACAAATTAGAGTTATTGAAGCTTTAGAAGGTCAATTGGTTACTAATCAACTTATAGAAGAAGCAACATTACACAACGGAAACTTGGTATCTAATACAAAAACAGATGTTTTAAAAATGACAGTGGTTAACCGTTATAAAAATGATGAGCCAGCACTAGCATTTATTAAAAACTTTGGATTAAAGGAAGGTGCTATTGCAAGTTCTGTTGGACATGATTCTCATAATATTATTGCAGTTGGTGTAAACGATGAAGCTATTTGTAAAGCAGTAAATTTAATAATTGAAAACAAAGGTGGTATTTGTGCTGTGTCAGATACACATCAAAAAATAGTATCGCTTCCTGTAGCTGGAATTATGAGTGATAAAAATGCAGAAACTATTGGTCACGCTTACGCAGAATTGGATACGTTTGCTAAACAACTGGGTACAACATTAAATGCACCTTACATGACCTTATCTTTTATGGCTTTATTGGTAATTCCTGCGCTTAAATTAAGTGATAAAGGGTTGTTTGATGGCGGAAAATTTGAGTTTACTAGTTTAGAGGTTAATTAATATTTCGGACTATCAATAAAATAATCTATGCCAATAATTGAATCACATTACAAGCCTAAATTTATGTTCAGAAATGGACATATATCCACCATATATTCTGGTTTATTTCGTAAAGTAGAAGGCGTAACTCAAAAACGAGAACGCATTACTTTACCTGATTCAGACTTTATAGATTTAGATTGGAGCCATGCAAATGCACCAACTAATCAATTATTAATTATCATTCATGGTCTAGAAGGTAATGCACAACGTCATTATATGTTAGGATCCGCAAAAATAGCTAACCAAAATGGTATTGATGCAGTTTGTATAAATTTAAGAGGTTGTAGTGGAGAGGTTAATACAAGTTTTCAATCATATCATTCTGGTAAAACAGACGATTTAGCTTCAGTTTTAAACTACATAACATCTAAG
Source organism: Olleya sediminilitoris (assembly GCF_016785945.1). Lineage (GTDB taxonomy): Bacteria > Bacteroidota > Bacteroidia > Flavobacteriales > Flavobacteriaceae > Olleya > Olleya sediminilitoris. Next base: position 66,434 of record NZ_JAEMEF010000013.1, read on the forward strand.
TATCGTTATGATACTATTTACTTAAATGGTTTTAGTTTAGGAGGAAATCTTATTTTAAAGTATTTAGGTGAAACCGCTAAGCTTCCTAAAGAAGTTAAAGCAGCTGTAACCGTTTCTGTTCCTGTGTATTTAAAAGGATCCTTACAGCGTTTAATGGCATCAGGAAATGTTATGTATTCTACTAAATTTTTAAAAGATTTAAAAGAAAAACTAAAACAGAAGCAACAACAATTTCCTGAAAAAATCAATAGTTCAGATTTCAATTCGGTTAAAACTTTAAAAGATTTTGACGATGTGTATACCTCAAAAGCACATGGTTTTAAGGATGCTTATGATTATTATCAAAAATCAAGTAGTCTTCAGTATTTAAAACATATTTCAATTCCGACCTTATTAATAAACGCTCAAAACGATTCATTTTTATCCAAAGAATGTTATCCCATTGAAGCTGCACAGCAAAATCCAAATTTATATCTAGAAATGCCAAAATATGGTGGTCATGTTGGTTTTTATCAAACCAAAGCGACCTATTATTCAGAACAAAGAATGCTTCAGTTTTTAACAGAATTGTAGATTAGTACTCTTATTCAATTTATATATAAAATACTTATCTTTAGTTTTTCAAAATAAAAAACTAATGAAACGTATCCTAATTCTACTAGTTTTAACGCTAGTATTTTCGTCTTGTAAAGACCAAGTAAAACTTGACACCCAAACCACTGCAAAAGTAACAGATGACTATGTTGTTGCAGAGCATTACACTAAAAAAGAAGTATCCATTACTATGCGTGATGGTATAAAGCTGCATACTACAATTTACTCGCCTAAAGATACGTCAAAACAGTATCCTATATTGATGCAACGTACACCTTACAGTTGTAAACCTTATGGTGATAACGAGTTTAAATCTAAAATAGGACCTAATCAATATTTAATGAAAGAAGGTAATATTATAGTCTATCAAGACGTACGTGGACGATGGAATAGTGAAGGGGTTTATGATAATATGCGTGCATTTATACCAAACAAAACAGGTGAGCAATTTGATGAAGCTAGTGACACGTATGACACAATAGATTGGTTGGTTAAAAATGTTGAAAATAATAATGGAAACGTTGGTACTTGGGGAATTTCCTATCCTGGTTTTTACACCACATATTCTACATTATCTGGTCATCCAGCTTTAAAAGCAGCGTCACCACAAGCTTGTATTGGAGATTTCTTTTTTGATGATTTTTTCCACAATGGTGCTTTTTTATTAAGTTATTGGAGAGCAACCTCTGTGTTTGGTTACATGAAGGATCAACCTACAAAAGAGGCTTGGTATAAATTTCCAGAAATAGGTACAGAGGACCAATACCAGTTTTTTTTAGACGCTGGACCACTTAGTAATTTAAATACATACTATGGTGAGGACAACGAGTTTTGGAACCAAATTAAAAGTCATCCAAATTATGACGAGTTTTGGCAGAGTAGAGGTATTATTCAGCATTTAAAAGATGTTAAACCTGCGACTTTAATTGTTGGAGGTTTATTTGATGCAGAGGATTTATATGGTCCTTTTAATACTTATAAAAGTATTGAAAAAAATAGCGATAATTACAATGCTGTTGTTTTTGGACCTTGGAGTCATGGTGATTGGGCAAGAAATAAAGACCGTCAAGTTGTTGGTAATATTCATTTTGGTGATCAAATTTCTGATGATTTTCAAAAAAATATCGAAACAAAATTCTTTAATCATTTCTTAAAAGGAAAAGCAGACGGAACGTTAGATTTACCTGAAGCTCACTTTTTTAATACAGGTACAAAACAATGGACAGATTTTACAGCTTGGCCACCAGAAAATAGTGTTAAGGAAAGTTATTTTATGCAACCAGAACAACGTTTAACACAACAAGCTAATCGTATGGTAGCAACAAGTGATTTTATTAGTGATCCTAAAAAACCTGTGCCTTACACAGAAGATGTTAAAGTCGTGTTTACACCACGTAAATTTATGACGGACGACCAACGTTTTGCTTCAAGACGTCCAGACGTGTTAACATTTGAAACTGAAGTTTTAGAAAACGATGTGACTTTAGCAGGAGATATTCTAGCAAAACTACAAGTGTCAACAACTGGGACTTCTGCAGATTGGATTGTAAAAGTTATTGATGTGTTTCCTGCTGAAACCAAAAACACAGACGATGTTCAAGATCATTTAAAACTTAGTAATTACCATATGATGGTTAGAAGTGAAACCATGCGAGGACGTTTTAGAAATAGTATGAGTACTCCAGAACCTTTTGTGCCAAATCAAAAAACAGCTGTTAATATTAAGTTACAAGACGTATTACATACCTTTAAAAAAGGACACAAGATACAAGTACAAGTGCAAAGTACCTTTTTTCCTTATATAGATATTAATCCACAAACTTATGTAGATAATATTTTTGAAACTAAAGCTTCAGATTTTAAAGCGCAAACACATAAAGTTTATAATGATTCAGAAATAGAGTTTACAGTTTTGAAGTAAATTTTAGAAAACTTTTTCCTACATTTAGTAACTAAACTAACCATTTTATGCTTAAAAAAGTTTTTGGAAGTGCTGTTTTTGGTGTTGAAGCTACAACAGTAACCGTTGAAGTTAACGTAGATAGTGGTATTGGCTATCATCTTGTTGGACTTCCGGATAATGCAATTAAAGAAAGTAATTTTAGAATTGCAGCTGCACTTCAAAATAATGGTTATAAAATTCCTGGAAAAAAAATAATTATCAATATGTCACCTGCAGACCTTCGTAAAGAAGGTTCTGCTTATGACCTGACATTGGCAATGGGTATTTTAGCAGCTTCAAAGCAAATAGTTGCTGAAAATTTGGAAGAGTTTTTAATCATGGGTGAATTATCCTTAGACGGAACACTACAACCTATTAAAGGTGCTTTGCCAATTGCTATTAAGGCTAGGGAAGAAGGTTATAAAGGATTTATACTTCCTATTCAAAATGTTAAAGAAGCTGCTATTGTTGATGGCCTTGAAGTGTATGGCGTCGAAAATATTAAACAAGTCATTAATTATTTTGATAAAGGCGAAGCTTTAGAGCAAACGATAATTGATACAAGAAAAGAATTTGAAAAAAGTCTTGATTTTCCGGAGTTTGATTTTAGTGATGTTAAAGGCCAAGAAAGTATAAAACGTTGTATGGAAATTGCAGCAGCAGGTGGACATAATATTATTTTGATTGGTCCTCCAGGTGCTGGAAAAACGATGTTAGCAAAACGCTTACCTAGTATTTTACCACCAATGACGTTACATGAAGCTTTAGAAACAACAAAAATACATAGTGTAGTTGGACGTGTCAAAGATTCAGGATTAATGGCTCAAAGACCTTTTAGAAGTCCGCATCACACTATTAGTGACGTTGCTTTAGTCGGAGGAGGAGCATATCCACAACCAGGAGAAATATCATTGTCACACAATGGAGTTTTATTTTTAGACGAATTACCAGAGTTTAAACGAGGTGTTTTAGAAGTCATGCGTCAACCCTTAGAAGATAGAGAAGTAACCATTTCTAGAGCTAGGTTTACAGTAACCTATCCATCATCGTTTATGTTAGTTGCTAGTATGAATCCTAGTCCAAGTGGTTATTTTAACGATCCTGATGCACCTGTAACTAGCAGTCCAGCAGAAATGCAACGGTATTTAAGTAAAATTTCTGGACCACTTTTAGATAGAATAGATATTCATATTGAAGTGACTCCTGTTCCTTTTGAAAAATTATCAGAAGAACGTAAAGGCGAATCTTCAGTTGATATAAGAAAACGTGTTACTAAAGCACGTCAAATACAAACCCTACGGTTTAAAGATTTTGAGAATGTACACTATAACGCACAAATGTCCACAAAGCAAATAAGGGTATATTGTAAACTTGAAGAGGCTTCAAAACAATTACTTAAAACAGCAATGGAACGTTTAAATCTTTCTGCTAGAGCGTATGACAGAATTTTAAAAGTTTCTAGAACTATTGCAGATCTGGAAGGTAGTGACGCTGTACTAGGAAATCACATAAGTGAAGCAATACAATACAGAAGTTTAGATAGAGAAGGATGGTTGGGTTGATTTTCTTAAAAAATTAACATTTTTTTTATTACATTAGTGTTTTAGCTATTAATAACTTTAAATAATTATCAAAAAATGTCAGTACCAACCGGAAAAATCACAGCGACTGAAGCTGAAGAATTAAATGATGCATGGACTAATTTGCGTAAAAATGCCAATGATAAAGCAGCAGGTAAATCTGATAATAGATCAACATGGTATTCTCTTGAAGATATGGAAGCTTTTATCAAAATGATAAAAGATGAAAATTCAGCAGTAAATGGAGTCCGATGCTACTTAGGTGTAAAAACAACTAATCAAGATCCAAAAGGGTATACTACCATATTTATGGTTCCTACTGAAAGAAATGGTAATACAAATCAAGATATAATTGGTGCCAATGGAATGGATAGAGGTGATGGTGGAATGCCACCAGATCAAGGATATCCAAACTAATTTATATGGAGCATTTTTTACATCAAAACTATAGTTTTTTAACTAAATTTTTTATTCTGATAGCAGTTGTTTCTGGAATTGTTTCTTACAGGAAATACAAAGGGACACCTGCTATTTTTTTTATAAAGATTGTATTATTCTTATTTTTAATTGAAGTCATTGGGTCATATTATAAACTTAAAGGGTTACATAATTTTTTTGATCCCATATTTAGTTCGGTATTTAAAAAAAATTTTTGGTGGTATACTCTAGCATTTGATGTGGTAGTGATTGTATTATTCTCTGTACTATTTCAGAAAGTAATAGCAAATAAAAAATTCAAAAAGATATTAAAGTTTACTACATATTGTTTTATATTATTTTCATCAATTCATATCTTCTATAACAGAGACTTGTTTTTTATTCAGTTTTTTCCTATGATTCAAATTGCTGGAGCTTTTGTAATTTTAAGCTGTAGTATATTGTATTTTATGGAATTACTGCTAACTAATAAAATTCTTAAATTTTATAAATTCATTTATTTCTATATAGCAATTGCCATATTTATTTGGTGGCTAGTTATTACACCTTTAACTTTTTACGATGTGTATATGGTTAATAGCGATTGGGAGTATATATTTTTAAAATGGCAAATTTACTTAACATTAAACTTCGTAATGTATATGTTATTTGCAATTGGTTTTTTTGTCTCAAAACCTCAAAATTTGCCCAAAAAAAATTAATTAGAATTGAATACTTTAAATAAATATGTATGATTGAATATTATATTGATTCAAAACATTGATTCTGTATGTTTTATAATAGTATGATTTGTTTTTTAAAATAACATCAATATATGATTTGATCAAAATATTAGTTTTTCTTAGTCTTTGGTAAGGTTTCTAGTTTAAAAGAAAACTTTAACTATTAATATAATTTAAGTACTTTCGTGCTCTAGCTATTAATAACTATTAACAATAATTAAAAAAGATGTCAAAACCACAAGGAGTGATTACAGCAAAAGAAGCGATAGAGCTTAGTGATCAATGGACTAAATTAAGAAAAGATGCTAATGATAGAGCAGCCGGCAAACCAGATAACAGATCTTCATGGTACTCGTTAGAAGAGATGGAAACATTTATCAAAATGATTAAAGAAGAAAATAAATCTGTGAACGGTATTAGGTTTTATCTGGGAGTAGATAAAGTGTCAAAATTAGATCAAAAAGGATACACGACGATTTTTATGGTGCCAACTGAAGAAATAAATGGTGGTAACCATGATATAATTGGAGCTAACGGAATGGATAGAGCAGGTAATGGTAATCCACCACAATCAGGTTGTCCACAATAAAACAATCTAATGCTAGATTTTTTATTTAAAAATTATTTTCTAATTACACATATTTTAGAAGCAACAACAGCTGTAATAGGTCTTTTCTGTTTGAAAAAATTTAAAGACACAGCTGTTGTTTTTTTTATTAAAATTTTAGTGTTTTTGTTTTTTGTAGACTTTTTTGGTTCATATACTCTTTATTTAGATAAATTTGAGTTTTTTAAACCTATAAAAGGAACTAAGTTTGCCTATAATACTTGGTGGTTTACTTTGTTTTTTGATGTATTTGCAGTTTCTTTTTTGACTTTTTTCTATATCAAACTTTTTAAAGATATATTGTTAAAAAAAGTTATTAAAATAACTTTACTATCATTCTGGATTTATTGTTTTGCAAAGGTTATTTTTGATTTTGATAGTTTATTTTACACTTCAGATCCTGTAATATACATATTTGGAGCAATATTAATTATCGGGTGTACTTCAATATATTTTATACAATTATTACAAAACGAGGATTTATTAAAATTTTCAACATCTCCTTATTTTTATATAAGTATATCTTTGTTTTTATGGTGGTTAATTGTTACACCATTAGTCTTTTATGATAAGTATTATATCTTAGAAGATAAAAGCTTTATTAACTTAAAACGTAGTATTTACGTGTTTTCAAACTTGTTTATGTATACTACATTTGCTATCGGACTTTTAGTTTCAAGATCTGAACTATTGAAATAATATGATATCAAAGCTTTTATTTATTTTTAATCAATAAATATATAAAGTTTGAGTGTTTGTCTTCAATACTGTATGTTAAAATTAAAAACGTTAGCTATTTTTGTTTACTGTTATATTTATGTATACTTGTTTTTACTTTGTACCTATAGTTTCAAAAACCACAACCAAACATGATTAACCTTTTATTGCTTTTACAATCACCACAAGTATCCACTGCAGCAGAGCGTTACTTACTAATTTACATGATTGGTGTTTTAATAGTTGTAACAACACTTGTTATTTTGTTTTTTATAGTTTTTCAAAAAAGAAAAAACCAATTGTTGTTAGATCAAATTATGCAACAACAAGCTTTTGAAGCAGAATTGTCAAATGCACAAACCGAAATACAAGAACAAACCTTAAAAAATATTGGTTGGGAGCTACATGATAATGTGGGACAATTGTTAGCAGCTGCTAGTATGCAGCTTAACATCTTAAAAACCAAACTGAATACTGAAGCACAAGACAATTTTTCTGAAGCTTCAGATTTTGTTAAACAAAGTTTAAAAGAAGTAAGGATGCTATCCAGATCTTTAAACAATGAAGTTGTTTTAAATATTGGTTTTGAGCAATCCATAACAAATGAGTTAAATAGACTTAAAAAGATGAGGTTTGCTTCTGCAGAACTACATGTTAAAGGGGAAGTCATACCTTTTAATAATAAAAAGCATGAAATTATAATATTTAGAATATTACAAGAATTTTTTTCCAATACAGTTAAGTATTCTGATGCTAAAAACCTTGCAGTTATTCTTAATTATGAGCAAGATAAATTAGTTATAAAAGCTACAGATGATGGTAAGGGTTTTAACTCAGAAACTGTAGAAAAAGGCTCTGGATTATTAAATATGAAAAGTCGTGCAGAGCTTATAAATACTAATTTTAGTCTACAATCAAATCCAGGAGAAGGTGTTAAGTTACAACTAGAATATCCTTTAAATCAACCCGTATAAACATTGCAGGAAGCTACAACCATTTAAGTACTTTTCTAACAGTGTTTAATTTACCTTTATAAGGTGCATAGCGTACTGGAATATCTAACCAATTAGCTTTTTTTACGACTCCTTTTTTATGACTAAATGTATCAAAAGTATGTTGACCATGATAAGCTCCAATTCCGCTGTTACCAACACCTCCAAACGGTAATCTGTGATTTGCAAAATGCACTATAGTGTCGTTTATGCAACCACCTCCAAACGAATATTTTTTTATTAATTGTTTCGCTTTTGCGGAATTTGTGCTAAATACATACAAGCTTAAAGGCTTGTTATAAGACAGTATTATACGATCTAAATCCGAAACATCTTGATAAGAAACTACAGGTAGAATTGGTCCAAATATTTCATCTTTCATGACTTCGCTATCCAATTTTGGTTCGTCAATAATAGTTGGAGCTATATAAAGATCTTTAGCATTAGTTTGACCACCAATTTTACACTTTTGATTAACCAATAACTCAGACAGACGTTCAAAATTTTTGATATTTATGATTCTAGCTAAATCTTTTGAGTCTTCAGGGTTTTGTCCATAAGCTAATTCTATTTCATGTTGTATAGCTTTGTAAAAGGCTTCCTTTTTTGTGTGATGTATCAAAACATAATCAGGAGCAATACAGGTTTGACCAGCGTTAACAAATTTACCCCAAACTACTCGTTTTGCAGTAAGTTTAATATTAGCAGTTTCGTCTATAATACAAGGGTTTTTTCCGCCTAACTCTAACGTTATTGGTGTTAAATTTGGTGCTGCTGCTTTAGCTACTATTTTGCCAACATTAACACTTCCTGTAAAGAAAATATAATCCCAACGTTGATGTAATAATTGTGTAGATGTACCAACACCACCTTGTACTACAGTAACGTGTTCTGGTTTAAATACCTTTTTAATAATATCACTCAATAAAGCAGATGTGTTTGGTGTAAGTTCGCTTGGTTTAAGTACAACTGTATTACCTGCTGCAATAGCACCAACTAAAGGAGCTATTGCTAGTTGGTAAGGGTAGTTCCAAGGTGCGATGACTAAAACATTTCCATAAGGTTCAGAATACAAATAATCTGATGACGGGAAATTTAATAAAGCAGGAAAAACACGTTTTGGTTTAGCCCATTTACTTAATTTTTTTATGGTATGTTTTAAATCTTGTATTACAATAGCAGTTTCGGTTAAAACACTTTCAAATTCTGGTTTTTTAAAGTCTTTATATAACGCCTCAGTGATGTCTTGTTCTCTAGTTATTAAATGGTTTAAAAGTGATTTTAAGACTTTTTTACGGTAGGCTACCTCTTGGGTTTGCCCTGTTTTAAAAAACTTTTTTTGAGCATTTAATAGATCTGGTATCATAGGTGTTTTTTTATTTTAAAGATAACTATTTTATAAGGTTGTTATTATTGCGTTAGTGGTAGAAATGGCATCCTTTTTTTGCTGCCATATATGGCAAAAAAAGATATAATGGATGACACGACCCTTGTGGTAACGCCAAAAAACTAAAGACAAGCATCCCAAATAGGGTCTTTAGGTAAAGGAGCTGTAATATTTAAATCGGTTTTAGATACTGGATGAATAAAGGTGATATTTCTGGCATGTAGGCTAATACTTGCATCTTTATTACTACGGTTAAATCCGTACTTTAAATCTCCTTTTATTGGGCTTCCTATTGTGGATAATTGTACACGTATTTGGTGATGACGTCCTGTTTCTAGATTAACTTCTAATAGATAATAATTGTCTAGTTTTTTTAAAATTTTGTAATGTAATATAGCTTTTTTACTATCAGGAACTTCTTTTTTGTAGGCTCTAGATTTATTGTTTTTGGGATTTTTTTTAAGCCAATGTACTAAGGTTCCAGATGGTTTTTCTGGAGGGTTTTTTACTAATGCCCAATAGGTTTTAGAGATGTCTTTAGATACAAATAACTTGTTTAAACGTGGTAATGCTTTACTTGTTTTAGAAAAAATGACTAATCCTGTTGTTGGTCTATCTAACCTATGGACAGTACCTAAATAAACATTTCCTGGTTTGTTGTATTTAACTGCTATATAGTTTTTAACAACATCGCTTAAGGGTGTGTCTCCTGTTTTGTCTCCTTGTACAATATCTCCAGCACGTTTATTTACTACAATAATGTGATTATCTTCATAAACAACCTTTAAATTGTCTTTATTGGATAATGTCTTTGACATTTTATTTGTTAACTATTGTAAGTTAATACTGTTCTTTATCGCTTGGGAAATTTCCGCTTTTAACATCCTTACCATATTGTATAAAAGCATTTGTCATGTCTTCATAAAGATTCATGTAACGACGTAAAAATCTTGGATTAAACTCATGTGTCATTCCAATCATGTCATGAGTAACCAGTACTTGACCATCAACACCATTTCCGGCTCCAATACCAATTACAGGAATAGACACACTTTCTGCTACTTCTTGAGCTAATTTAGCAGGTATTTTTTCTAAAACTAATGCAAAACAACCTGCTTTTTCAAGCATCAAGGCATCATCTTTTAATTGTTTAGCTTCTTGCTCTTCTTTAGCACGAACAGTATAAGTACCAAATTTATATATAGATTGAGGAGTTAACCCTAAATGTCCCATAACAGGTATTCCTGCATGTAAAATACGTTTAATAGAGTCTTTTACTTCTTTACCGCCTTCCATTTTAACCGCATGTCCACCAGATTCTTTCATGATTCTAATAGCACTACGTAAAGCTTCTTTTGGGTCACTTTGGTAACTACCAAAAGGTAAGTCAACCACAACTAATGATCTGTCTATTGCTCTAACTACAGATGACGCATGATAAATCATTTGATCTAGTGTAATTGGTAAAGTAGTTTCATGTCCAGCCATAACATTACTAGCAGAATCACCTACTAGAATAACGTCAGTACCAGCACTATCAACTATTTTAGCCATAGTGTAGTCATAAGCAGTTAGCATAGAGATTTTTTCTCCATTTTTTTTCATTTCTACCAATGACTTAACAGTTACTCTTTTATATTCTTTTTTAGCTACAGACATATTTAGTTTCGTTTTTGTATGGATTGTAAATGTACAAAATTAAGGATTAAGACTAAATTTTTCTTTACTACTGAAAATCTTATATTTACGTTTTAATAATAAATTAAAATAGTATATGAGATTTGTTTTTAGTCTTTTTTTTGTGTTGAACGTTGCTTTTCTCCATGCACAAAATAATGCAGAAGAAGAGATGGTTATAAAAACAATCACTAACTTTTTTGAGGGCTTTCATGCTCAGGATAGCACTAAAATGTATAATGCCGTTTATAAAACTGTACTAATGCAATCTATTAGTAAAACAACGTCTAAAGATGTAACATTGTCTTTGACTAACTTTAAAGCTTTTGTGGGTCAAATTAAATCAATTCCAGAAACTGATTCTTTTAAAGAAGTTTTATTAAGTTTTGAAGTGAAGATTGATGGTAATATGGCTAATGTTTGGACACCTTATGAGTTTTGGTATAATGACAAAAAAAGGCATTGTGGTGTTAACTCGTTTCAATTAATAAAAGAGAACAGACAGTGGAAAATATTTTATATAGTAGATACCAGACGCTCTTTTAATTAGCAATCTGCCAAACTTACACGAACTGCTAAACCACCTTCGCTGGTTTCTTTATATTTGGTATTCATGTCTTTTGCAGTTTCCCACATAGTATCTACAACTTTATCTAAAGGTACTTTTACATTTTTTGGATCTGTGTCAAGAGCAAGTTCTGCTGCGTTAATAGCTTTAATTGCTCCCATGCTGTTGCGCTCTATACAAGGTATTTGTACTAAGCCACCAATTGGGTCACAGGTTAGTCCAAGGTGATGTTCCATAGCTATTTCTGCAGCAATCATAACTTGTTCTGGTGTTCCACCAGAAAGTTGACATAATCCAGCAGCAGCCATTGCAGACGACACTCCAATTTCGGCTTGACATCCACCCATTGCAGCACTAATTGTAGCTCCTTTTTTAAAGATACTACCAATTTCACTAGCGACTAATAAAAAGGTTTTTATATCGTCAAAGTTAGCATCATGATTTTCAATAACCATATAATACATTAATACAGCAGGTATTACTCCAGCGCTTCCGTTAGTTGGTGCAGTTACTACACGTCCAAGTGAGGCATTTACCTCGTTAACAGCTAATGCAAAACAACTAACCCACTTTAGTATTTGTCTAAACTTAACTTCACTATGTCTAATACTTTCTAACCATTCTTGAGGTGTGTTGTATGGGACTTCTATATTCAATCTTTGGTGTGTGTCAAAAGCACGACGTCTAACATTTAAACCTCCTGGTAAATTACCTTCAGTGTGACAACCAACAAACATACATTCTAACATGGTGTCCCAAATACGTTTTAGCTCAAAATCAATATCCTCGTCAGATCTAAGTGAGCGTTCGTTTTCTAAAACAATTTCAGAAATAGATTTGTTTTCATTATTACAAAAAGCTAATAGTTCTGAAGCTTTATCAATAGGAAAAGGAAATTCTTTTTTTAGTTCTTTATTTTCGGCATCAACCGTTCGTTCTTCTTTAACTACAAAACCACCACCAATAGAGTAGAAGGTAGAGGTGTTTATTTGGTTTTCCGCGAAAGCGGTAAATTTTATTCCATTAGCATGAAAAGGCAAGAAGGCACGATTAAAAACAATATCCTTTTTGATGTCAAAAGGGATAACACGCTCGTTATTTAAAACTAATTTTTCAGTATTATTAATGGATGCTATAATAATGTCTATGGTATCTGTTGGGATGCGTTCTGGATCTGCACCACTTAAACCAAGCATGACTGCTAAGTCAGTAGCATGCCCTTTACCTGTCAATGACAACGATCCGTAAAGATCTATAGTTACGTTTTGGATACTATCAAAAAGATTGGCTTCTTTTAGCTCGTATATCCAACGCTCAGCAGCTCGCCAAGGACCTAAAGTATGAGAACTAGAAGGACCTACGCCAATTTTAAGCATGTCAAAAACAGAAATACACTCCATAACTTCGAAATCGTTTTAGTATTGAGCGACAAATATAGTTTTTTGTATCACATATTAATATTAAAAAGAAATAGATTTTAAAAGTGATTATGACATCGTGTCAGTCCTATTGTCTTGGCATAATCATTGACTTATTGAAACCGTAATAGTTACAACACAAAATAAAAAATATATAAAATTATGAGTAAGATTATTGGAATCGATTTAGGAACAACAAATTCATGCGTTTCTGTAATGGAAGGTAATGAAGCTGTTGTTATCCCAAACGCAGAAGGTAAACGTACGACACCTTCAGTTATCGCTTTTGTAGAAGGAGGCGAAATTAAAGTTGGAGATCCAGCTAAAAGACAAGCAGTAACAAACCCAACAAAAACAGTTTATTCTATTAAACGTTTTATGGGTAACAAATATTCTGAATCTAAAAAAGAAGCAGAACGTGTACCTTACAAAGTAGTAAAAGGAGATAATGACACACCACGTGTTGATATTGATGGTCGTTTATACACACCACAAGAATTATCTGCAATGGTATTACAAAAAATGAAAAAAACTGCTGAAGACTACTTAGGTCAAGATGTATCTGAAGCAGTAATTACAGTACCAGCATATTTTAATGACTCGCAAAGACAAGCTACTAAAGAAGCAGGTGAAATTGCAGGACTTAAAGTACGTCGTATTATTAACGAGCCTACTGCAGCAGCATTAGCTTACGGTATGGACAAAAAAGGTACAGACCAAAAAATAGTTGTATTTGACTTTGGTGGTGGTACGCATGATGTATCTATCCTAGAATTAGGTGATGGTGTATTTGAAGTATTATCTACAGATGGAGATACGCACTTAGGAGGAGATGACGTTGATCAAAAAATTATTGACTGGTTAGCAGACGAGTTTAAAAACGAAGAAGGAATGGATTTAAGAGAAGATCCAATGTCTTTACAACGTGTTAAGGAAGCTGCAGAAAAAGCTAAGATTGAATTATCATCTTCTGAGCAAACAGAAATCAATTTACCATACATTACAGCTACAGCTAGTGGACCAAAACACTTAGTACGTACTTTAACACGTAGTAAATTTGAACAATTAATTGACGATTTAGTAAAACGTACTATTGAGCCATGTCAAACTGCATTGAAATCTGCAGGTTTATCAAAATCTGATATTGACGAAGTTATTTTAGTAGGTGGATCTACACGTATACCAGCAGTACAAAAAGCAGTAGAAGCATTTTTTGGAAAAGCACCAAGTAAAGGAGTAAACCCAGATGAGGTAGTATCTTTAGGAGCAGGAATCCAAGGAGGAGTTTTAACTGGAGATGTAAAAGATGTATTACTATTAGACGTTACACCTTTATCATTAGGTATCGAAACTATGGGTAATGTATTTACTAAGTTAATTGAAGCAAATACAACAATACCAACTAAAAAGTCTCAGGTTTTCTCAACAGCAGCAGATAACCAACCATCAGTAGAGATTCACGTATTACAAGGTGAACGTGCTATGGCAGCAGATAATAAAACAATTGGACGTTTCCATTTAGATGGTCTTCCACCAGCACAAAGAGGAACACCTCAAATTGAAGTAACTTTTGATATTGATGCTAACGGAATTATTAAAGTATCTGCTACAGATAAAGCTACAGGAAAATCTCAAGATATTCGTATTGAAGCGTCTTCTGGTTTAACTGAAGAAGAAATTCAAAAAATGAAAGCTGATGCTGAAGCAAATGCTGAAGCAGATGAAAAAGCAGCAGAAACAGCTAAAAAATTAAATGAGGCTGACTCTATGATTTTCCAAACAGAAAATCAATTAAAAGAATTTGGTGATAAATTATCTGATGATAAAAAAGCACCAATTGAAGCAGCTTTAGCAGAATTAAAAACAGCTTACGAAAGTAAAGATCTTGCTGTTATCGAGCCAGCGTTAGAAAAAATTAACGAAGCTTGGAAAGTAGCAAGTGAGGAAATGTATAAAGCTCAAGCAGAAGCACAAGGTGGTCAGCCAGGTCCAGATGCAGGAGCAGGAGCAGACAACTCAGCAGAAGGAAACGATGTTGAAGATGTAGACTTTGAAGAAGTAAAATAATTATAGATCTGATTAAATATCAGAATCGCATAATATTTAAAACGCAATCATTAATTTGATTGCGTTTTTTTGTTTTCAATCATGAAAAAAAACTATGCATGCATAATAAATTTATTCATATATTTGTATATATAATAAACTGAACAATGGAAACTAAATTAACTCAACTATTAAATATAAAATATCCTATAATACAAGCACCAATGTTTTTAGTGTCTAATGTTGCTATGGTAACAGAGGGAATGAAAGCAGGTGTTGCAGGTTGTATTCCTGCGTTAAATTATCGTACTTTAGAAGAGCTAAAAGCTGCAATTAAGCAATTAAAAGCTAATAAAGTTGAAGGAGGATCTTTTGGATTTAATTTAATAGTTAATAAATCTAATATTAAATATAAAGACCAACTTAGAGTGTTGTGTGAAGAAGGATGTGATTTTATTATAACATCTTTAGGTAGTCCAGAAGAAACCATTAATCAAGCGCATAAAGCAGGAATAAAAGTGTTTTGTGATGTTACGGATTTACGTTTTGCTAAAAAGGTAGAACAATTAGGAGCAGATGCTGCGATAGCAGTTAACAATCAAGCAGGTGGACACAGAGGAAACATCTCTCCACAAGAATTAACTAGTCAATTAAGTAAAGCTTTAAGTATACCAGTGATTTCAGCAGGTGGAGTAGGATGTAAAACAGATATTGATATCATGCTTAGTTATGGAGCAGAAGGTGTATCTGTAGGTAGTCCTTTTATAGCATCAGTAGAAGCAGGTGTTACAGATGAGTATAAGCAGGCATGTGTTGATTATGGAGCAGAAGACATTATAATGACAGAACGTATCTCTGGTACACCGTGTACAGTTATTAATACACCTTACTTACAGAAAATAGGGACTAAACAAACGTGGTTAGAACGTGTATTAAATAAAAATAAAAAATTGAAAAAATGGGTTAAAATGATTCGTTTTTCAATAGGAATGAAAGCTACAGAAAAAGCAGCTAAAAAGGCGACTTATAAAACGGTTTGGGTTGCAGGTCCTAGTATCGAGCATACAAAAGAAATTTTACCAATAAAAGACATTGTCTCTAACTTGACAAAATAGATATTGACTATGGCTATCGATTCAAAATTTATAATAAAGTTTTTACAGGTAGCCTTAGCTTGTTTCATTTTAGGTGTAGGTGTTATTTTTTTCACATTAATATATGAGAAGAAAGAAGATGTTTCAGGTATTAAACCTTATTCAGAATATTTGAATATTCCTTTCAAATTAGATGATTATGCAACCATACAATGGTCTGATACTAAAATAAGGTTTTCGTATTATAGTTTAAATCTAAACGAAGCTTCAGATTACGACAGGGAAGACATAAAATCTGTCAAAGTTTATAAACCAGGCGAAACTATTACTTTTCATAAAGCAAAAAAGTTTTCTCACCTTCATACAGGCACAACCTATTATCTTATAGGTCGTGATACTATAGATACAGGAGAAATCATTGATTTTGAATATCATTATTCAAGTGGACTTTCTCCTTTTTCAATCAATTAGTAAAGCCCTTAAAGTCAAGCTTATTTTTCCGAATTATAATTCCTACTTTTGCAATCTAAAATAATATAAGTGCAAAAAATAACCATAGCAATAGACGGTTTTTCATCTACAGGAAAAAGTACTGTAGCCAAACAATTAGCAAAACATTTAGGATATGTATATGTAGATACAGGAGCTATGTATAGAGCTGTTACATTATTTACTATGCAAAATGGATGGATTGATAATAATCAGTTTGATGTGGTTGCTTTAGTGTCGCATTTAGATGCTATTACAATTAACTTTCAGTTTAATCCAAAATTAGGTTTTGCAGAAGTGTATTTAAACGGAAACAATGTAGAACATCAAATAAGAACACTTGAAGTATCTAGTTTTGTTAGTAAAGTTGCAGCAATTCCTGAAGTCCGTTATCAGTTAGTAAAACAACAACAACAAATGGGCAAAGATAAAGGTGTTGTTATGGATGGTCGTGATATTGGTACAGTCGTTTTTCCTTATGCAGAACTAAAAATATTTATGACAGCTTCAGCAGATAAACGTGCTAAACGACGTTTTGATGAGTTGGTAAGTCGTGGTGATGAGGTTGATTATGAAGATGTTTTACGTAATGTCCAAGAGCGTGATTATATTGATAGTCACAGAGAGGATTCTCCTTTAGTAAAGGCAGACGATGCCATAGAGATTGATAATTCTGATCTCACTTTAAAAGATCAGTTTGATAAAGTTTTAGATTTAGTAACAAAAACAGTTAGTAGTTAAAGACTAAATATTAAAACATAAAAAAAGCGAATTGATAATTAACTATCAATTCGCTTTTTTAGTTACTTATAATAAGCCTATAAGTTAGGTATTTTTAATTCTTGATCTACTTTGATCATGTCAGGATTATCTAAGATATCTTTATTAGCTTCAAAAATAGCAGTGTATTTAGCAGCATTACCATAGTAATGTTTAGCAATTTTACCTAAAGTATCTCCACCAACAACAGTATGTCTAGCATAAACAGACTCATCTGCAACTTCAATATTAGCTAATATGTCAGAAGGGCTATCTCCACCAGCTTCTTTGATAGCATCCCAAATAAGGTTTTTCTCATATTGTGTAGCAGCAGTTCCTTTAACTTTTAATACACCATTCTCTTCAGTAACGTTTCCGTTAGCGATATTTAATTTTTCTCCTAAATCAAGTACACCTTGATATTTTGCTCTTACAGCCATAAAATATTTGTTTTAATTTATTAATCAGTTTAAAGATAGTAATTAATATAGCAGAAATATTAACAAAATATTACTTTTGTTAAAAGTTAGATAAAGTGTTTGTTTTGTCGGTTAAAGTGTTTTAAATGTGTTTTATTAGAATATTTTAAAGTATTAAAAATCAGTATTTTAATATTTTTTAATAACCATTAGGCAGTATGATTAAAAAGTAGTATTTTTGCACACCTTTTTAGCGCATATAAGAAAGATAGGAAGGGACTAAAACAATTTTATTTATAACACTTCTGTGTGTTAGCGCATCTAATCTTCTTAAACACAACAGAATACAAATTATTATCTGCAATGGCTGAAAAAGCAAAACAAGCAGAAGTTGAAGCTCAAGCAGCAGCAACAGCAAAACAAGACGCTCCAGTAATATCTGAAGCACAAGCAAACCCTGAAAAATTCTTAGCTGAGTTTAACTGGCACAACTACCAAGAAGGTATTGATGAGGTTGAAGATTCTCAATTAAAAGAATTTGAAAAATTAGTATCAGAAAATTTCGTAGACACTTTAGATGATGAAGTTGTAGAAGGAGAAGTAATTCATATTACAGATCGTGATGCAATCATTGACATCAATGCAAAATCTGAAGGTGTAATTTCATTAAACGAATTTAGATACAATCCAGACTTAAAAGTAGGAGACAAAGTTGAGGTATTAATTGATGTACGTGAAGACGCAACAGGACAATTAGTATTATCTCACAGAAAAGCTCGTGTAATTAAGGCTTGGGACAGAGTAATCAAAGCTAACGAAACTGGAGAAATCGTAAACGGTTTTGTAAAGTGTCGTACTAAAGGTGGTATGATTGTAGATGTATTTGGTATTGAAGCTTTCTTACCAGGATCTCAAATCGATGTTAAGCCTATTAGAGATTACGATCAGTACGTAAACAAAACTATGGAATTTAAAGTGGTGAAAATCAACCACGAATTCAAAAACGTAGTAGTATCTCATAAAGCTTTAATTGAAGCTGATATTGAAGAGCAAAAGAAAGAAATTATCGGTCAATTAGAAAAAGGTCAAGTACTAGAAGGTGTTGTTAAAAACATTACTTCTTATGGTGTATTTATTGATCTTGGAGGAGTTGATGGATTAGTTCACATTACAGATTTATCTTGGTCTCGTATCAACCATCCAAATGAGATTGTTGAGTTAGATCAAAAATTAAATGTTGTAATCTTAGACTTTGATGAAGATAAGTCTAGAATCCAATTAGGTCTTAAACAATTATCTAAACATCCATGGGATGCATTAGGTGAAACTGTTGCTGTTGGAGATAAAGTAAAAGGTAAAGTTGTTGTAATCGCTGATTATGGTGCATTTATCGAAGTTGCAGAAGGTGTTGAAGGTTTAGTACACGTGTCAGAAATGTCATGGTCTACTCACTTACGTTCGGCTAACGACTTTGTAAAAGTTGGAGACGAAATTGATGCAGTTATCTTAACATTAGACAGAGAAGATCGTAAAATGTCATTAGGTATCAAGCAATTATCTGCAGATCCTTGGACAGATATTACAACTAAATACCCAGTAGGTTCTAAGCACACAGGTATTGTACGTAACTTTACAAACTTTGGAGTATTTGTTGAATTAGAAGAAGGTATTGATGGATTAATTTACATCTCTGACTTATCTTGGACTAAGAAAATCAAACACCCATCTGAGTTCTGTAACGTAGGAGACAAATTAGATGTTGTTGTATTAGAGTTAGATGTTGAAGGACGTAAATTATCTTTAGGTCACAAACAAACAACTGAAAACCCTTGGGATAAATACGAAACTGAGTTTGCTTTAGATACAACTCACACAGCTGAAATCGCTGATGTTGTAGATAAAGGAGCTACTATTGAATTTAACGAAGATATCGTTGCTTTTGTACCTTCTCGTCACCTTGAAAAAGAAGACGGTAAGATGTTAAAGAAAGGTGATTCTGCAGAATTCAAGATTATCGAATTTAACAAAGAATTCAAACGTGTTGTTGCTTCTCACACTGCTATATTCAAAGCAGAAGAAATGGCAAATGTAAAAGCTGCTGCTAAGAAAGCTGCTGCTCAAGCTGAAGAGTCTAAACCTACTTTAGGTGATGCTAACGAAGCTTTACAAGCGTTAAAAGATAAAATGGACGGTAAAGCATAAGCTTTAAGTTTATATCTTATATTTAAAAAGCCTCTCAGCAATGAGAGGTTTTTTTATTTTATATAACATTTGTAAATTATCCTATTTCAATTTTTAAATTGAAATAATGAATAATAACGATTAAGTCCACAATAACAAGATTAAATGTTAAAGTTTTTTATATTTAATAGTTTTTTATTTGTAATTACCTTACCTTTAGAATGATAACACAGTGATTATATGCAAAAAACTACTTTAATTTTTTTATTGCTCTTAATAATATCCTTTTCAACGATAGGTAGAACTAGCTATTTTATGACAGAAAGTAATACTACTGCTTCTGTCAATTCTAGTATTATTAATACCTCATTGGATAATAACTTAAGTATCCAAGACCCTAAACTCAATTACTTTGTAAAACAAGATCTTATTAAGATTACTAATAATACAAGTTTTAAACAATATGAAGTATATAATATTTTAGGAAAAAAAGTGCTCCAAAAAAAGGATCATAAATATATAGAAACTATTAATATTTCTGATTTAGCAAAAGGAGTATATATTCTTAAAATGTCAAATAACAATACCTTTAAAACTTTAAAATTTATAAAACAATAAACACTATATTTTAATTATTATAATCAATAAAAAAAACAGAAAGTAAATAGCTTTCTGTTTTTTTTATATAAAAACTTTTAACTATTACTTCAGTAATTGCAAACACTGATTTTTTAGCTTAACTTTGTTAACCAAACCCGTTTGGAACACTATGAGTCAAAAAGTGCTACTTAATGCTACAGAAGTCAATATTATACTACACAGATTGGCTTGTCAGCTCATCGAAAATCATAATGATTTTTCAAATACCGTATTAATTGGTTTGCAACCAAGAGGAAAATATTTGGCAAATCGTTTGGCTGGAATGCTTAAAGATGAGTATAAAATCAAGAATTTACAATTAGGTCATTTAGACATTACATTTTATCGTGATGATTTTAGAAGAGGTGAAAAAACTTTAGAGGCTAATAGTACAGAAATAAATGTACACGTCGAGGATAAAAAAGTTGTTTTTATAGATGATGTTTTACACACAGGACGTAGCATACGCGCAGCATTAACAGCAATACAGTCTTTTGGAAGACCAACCGAGATTGAACTACTTACACTAATAGACAGACGTTTTAGTAGACACTTGCCTATACAACCAAATTATAGAGGACGTCAGGTAGATGCTATAAATAACGAGAAAGTAAAAGTAAATTGGTTAGAAAATGAGGGTGAAGATGCAGTTTACTTAATACAAAATTAGGGTTACATTAAATTAATTGACTAACAGGTAATTAATTTTACCACTAGAATACTAAATACTATGAGCGAGTTAAGTGTCAATCACTTATTAGGAATTAAATATCTTAACAAACAAGATATTGAGCTTATTTTTAAAACAGCCGATCATTTTAAAGAGGTGATTAATCGTCCGATTAAAAAAGTACCTTCATTACGTGATATTACAATTGCCAATTTATTTTTTGAAAACTCGACTCGTACCAAATTGTCTTTTGAATTAGCAGAAAAACGTTTATCTGCTGACGTGATTAATTTTTCAGCATCTCAGTCTTCAGTCAAAAAAGGAGAAACTTTAATAGATACAGTAAATAATATATTATCCATGAAAGTGGATATGGTAGTCATGCGTCATCCAAATCCAGGAGCAGGTGTGTTTTTATCTAAGCATGTTAACGCAAGTATAATTAATGCAGGTGATGGTGCACATGAGCATCCAACCCAAGCCTTATTAGATAGTTATTCAATAAGAGAACGATTAGGGGAAGTTAAAGGAAAAAATGTAGTTATAGTTGGAGATATTTTGCACAGTCGTGTAGCATTATCTAATATATACGCATTAAAATTACAAGGTGCTAATGTTATGGTTTGTGGACCAAAGACATTATTACCTAAACATATTGAAAAATTGGGAGTAACGGTTGAAACCAATTTGAGAAAAGCATTAAATTGGTGTGATGTTGCAAATATGTTACGTGTTCAAAACGAACGTATGGATATTAGTTACTTTCCATCAACCAGAGAATATACTCAACAATTTGGAGTTAATAAAGCACTTTTAGACAGTCTTGACAAAGAGATTACTATTATGCATCCAGGACCAATTAACAGAGGTGTGGAAATTACTAGTGATGTTGCAGACTCAAAACAAGCTATTATATTAGATCAAGTACAAAATGGAGTAGCAGTAAGGATGGCAGTAATCTACTTGTTAGCCTCTAAAATAAAACAATAATTATGATTATAGATCAAAACGAAAATACGACCATAATTACCCAAGAAAATGCTTCGGTTATAGAATTGGTTAAAAAAATTGAAACGTTGTACCCAAAATATAAAAACAATAATATTATTGTTAATTTAAACACAGGTACACCAATTTCCTTAGAAAAAATAATAGAATTTTTAAGATTGTCAAATCAACATCGTTCAGCAAAACATTCATTTGTAATTGTAAACGAAGGTATTGATGTAGATAAAACTCCTGATGAAATTATCATAGTACCAACTTTACAAGAAGCCTATGATATTATTGAAATGGAAGATATGGAACGTGATTTAGGATTTTAAATAATGAAATTAAATATTCTAGGCTGTTACAGTGCAACACCACGTACATTTACTAATCCAACTGCTCAAGTTTTAGAAATAAACAATCATATTTTTTTAATTGATTGTGGAGAAGGTACTCAGGTACAATTACGAAAAAATAAAGTTAAGTTTAACCGTATTAAACACATTTTTATTTCGCATTTACATGGTGATCATTTTTTTGGTTTAGTTGGTCTAATTTCAACTTTTAGATTATTGGGACGTGATACAGATTTACATATTTATGCTCCTAAAGGATTAAAAGAAGTAATAACACTTCAGATGAAATTGTCTAATTCATGGACCAATTATAATCTGTATTTTCATGAATTAACAAGTAAATCTTCTGAAATTATTTTTGAAGATCAAAAAGTTACTGTCCAAACCATACCATTGGATCATCGCGTATATACTAATGGATTTTTATTTAAAGAAAAA
Source organism: Olleya sediminilitoris (assembly GCF_016785945.1). Taxonomy (GTDB): domain Bacteria; phylum Bacteroidota; class Bacteroidia; order Flavobacteriales; family Flavobacteriaceae; genus Olleya; species Olleya sediminilitoris. Next base: position 89,157 of record NZ_JAEMEF010000013.1, read on the forward strand.
GAAGGAGAGCGTAAGTTAAACATGAACGCTGTATTAAATAGTAGCATTGATGTATCTTATTATCGTAAATTAAAACAAGGCTTTGACGTAACAAATGAAGCTGGTACGTTAATTAAAAATGATGCAGTCACTTTTCCTCCAAATAAGCCTAAAAGCTATGCTTTTTGTAGTGATACAGCTTACAACGAAGCTATAGTACCAATTATTGATGAAGTAGATGTATTATATCATGAATCCACATTTTTAGAACAACACGCTAAGTTAGCAGCACCAACAAAACATAGTACAGCTAAACAAGCTGCAAGTATAGCTAAACAAGCTAATGTTGGGCAATTAATATTAGGACATTATTCTACAAGATATTCGGATTTAAATGTTTTTAAAGAAGAAGCTCAAACAATATTTGATAACGTTAAGTTAGGTGATGATGGTAAAATATTTGAGTTTTAAAGTTTAAAACGCTTATTAACCATTATCAAACCAACAATAATAACCAAAACAATAATTATTGTATTACAATACATAATTGTACTATCTCTAATTAAACACATTGTTAATATTGCATAATTAATAATACAAAAGACACCTAAACCTATAAGCAAACGTTTTAAAAAGTTGGATAAACTAACAATATCAATCTTAGCTTTTTTGTCTTTTGGTAATGTGTTATAACCAGCAATTAATTCAGGATATTTTTTAACTAAATAACCAGTAATAATTAAAATTAAACTAAGTAGTATTTGTGAATAAACCATATACTAAAATAGTAAAAATTCTTTTAAATATATAAATTACAGTCATGGAAAAAGACTTAAGTAACTATAGAAAATCTTACGAAAAAGGAGAACTACTCCTTAAGGACACTCCAGAAAATCCTTTTGAATTGTTTAGAACATGGTTTAATGATGTAGACAAGCATTTTCCAGAAGATGAAACTAACGCAATGACATTATCTACAATAGGAATAGATGGATATCCTAAAAGTAGAGTAGTGCTGCTTAAAAAGTTTACTTATGAAGGTTTTATCTTTTATACAAATTACGAAAGTGAAAAAGGAAAAGCTATACAACATAATCCTAACGTATGTTTATCATTTTTTTGGCATGGAGCAGAAAGACAAATTATTATTAAAGGTAAAGCTACTAAAATAGCAGATAATTTAAGTGATGGATATTTTGAGTCCAGACCACGAGGTAGCCAACTAGGTGCAATTGCATCCAACCAAAGCAGTATTGTTGAAAACAGAATAGTTTTAGAGCAAAAACTAAAGCAATTAGAAGTAGATTATGAGGGTAAGACTATAGAAAGACCTGATTTTTGGGGAGGTTTTATTGTTAAGCCTATTTCTATCGAGTTTTGGCAAGGAAGACCTAATAGATTGCATGACAGAATCTTATATGATTTAGACGCTCAATTCAATTGGGTTAAAAATCGATTATCGCCATAATTTTTCGGGTAAGATGTAAGTAAAAACATTAAAACATCGATGAAATGCATTGAATAACGTTAAAATACATGTTTTTAATCGATTTTAACATTATATTAACAGTTTTATAGGTAGTAGTGTTCTACTTTAGTGATCTCAAACTAATAGAACACAACAAAATGAGACGTTTTACTTACCTACTTGCTGTTATTTGTTTTACAATTACATTGTCTTCTTGCTCATCTGATAGTGAAGATCAACCTAACCAGGATGTTAATGCATTAGTTATTCCTGAGTCTAAACCAATTGAAATTGAAATTTTGGAGTTAATTAATCAACACAGAATTAGTATTGGTTTAAATAGTTTAGAGAGTCACCAATTAATTAAAGGTCAGGCGTATTCTCATACAGAATATATGGTTGATGTTAGTGAAGTAAATCATGATAATTTTTTTAGCAGAAAGTCATTTTTAGTAGACAATGCTAACGCTATTAAAGTATCAGAAAATGTTGCTTATGGTTTTACAAGTGCTGAGTCAGTAGTTAATGCATGGTTAAATAGTGAAGGACACAAAGGTAATATTGAAGGAGACTACACAGATTTTGAAATTTCTGCGGAATTAGGTAAAAATAATAAGTGGTATTTTACCAATATATTTATGAAAAGATAAAATTTATTCAGTATATATTTAAAAGCCTTTCCAAATTTGGAAAGGCTTTTTTGTTAAGCTATTGATTTGTAATTATTTAAACAGAGGTTATTGATACTGATTGGTAATAATAAATTTAGAGCGTCTATTTTCTTCATGTTTTTTATCGGTACATTTCACTCCGTTTTTACACTCATTAAGTATTTGGGATTCGCCATAACCTATAGCACTCTGTATTCTGTCTGTTGCAATACCTCTAGAAAATAGATAATCTCTGGTTGATTTTGCACGTCTATCAGATAATTTTAAATTGTATTTATCTCTACCGCGACTATCTGTATGAGATTCAACTTTAATAATCATCTTTGGATGTTCTCTCATAACCGCAACAATATTTTCTAATTCATAAGCAGCATCAGGTCTAATATTAGACTTGTCGTAATCAAAATAAATTGGATTAATAACTATTTCGTTATCAATAATTAATGGCTTTAAGTATAAATCAATTGTAGGTTTATCTTCATTTTTAGGTGAGGTTACAAAATCTTTCATATCAGATTTATAAACTACTCTTTCTCCTAAGATGGTGTAGGTTTTATCACAACCAATTTCTTTAAATTCATACTTACCATCTTCTTTAGTAAAAAAAGTTTCAATTACTTTACCATTAACATCTAATAATGATACCATTACTTTATTTAATGGCTCTTTAGTAAGTTCATCATACATAACACCAGACACTAATTGCTTACAATCGTATTTACCAAAACTATATATATCATCTCCTCCTTTTCCACCTTCTCGATTTGAAGAGAAATAACCTGTTTGGGTCTCTGAATCAATATAATAACAAAAATCATCAAACGAACTGTTATAAGGTGCACCAAGATTTTTAATATACACTTGTGTTGAATCGTTTTCTTTAATTTTTAAAATATTAGATTCAAAAATATCTAGTAACCCTAAATTTAAGTTTCCATCACTAGAAAAATATAATGTTGAATCTTTAGCTACGAACGGAAATTTTTCATTTCCTTCTGTGTTGATATCAGCTCCTAAATTTACAGGTGTTCCATATGTACCATCTGACTTAATATTAACTTTATATAAATCGGTTTGTCCAAAACCACCTTCCATGTCTGATACAAAATATAATGTTTTGTTATCAGGACTTAAAGCAGGTGCACCACATGAGTAAGCATCATTATTAAATGGAAGTTCGACTATATTATCCCAACTATCATCGGATTTACTTGCTTTGTAAATTTTTAAATTGGATGTACCTTCTTTTGAGTATCGACGTTTTTCTTTTTTATTAACGTTATTTCTTGTAAAATATATAGTTTGACCATCATTAGTAATTGTTACTAATCCTTCATGATCATCTTTTGTATTTACTGAAGAATTCAATTTTACAGGTTCTCCAAAACTTTTTTCTTTATTTTCAACTTTAATTTCAGATTGAAAAATATTTAAAAAAGGTTCATTATTCCATTCATAAAGTTCTTTTTTATTTGTGATAGAATCTTTTACCCAAGTAGAGTATAAGTACAATGTATTATTGTGTTCATAACCTCCAAAATCGGAATAGGCAGTATTTAACGCAAGGTTTTGAATGTCGACATAAACTTTTTCAGTATTCGTCAACTGATTATAATTTTCGATATTAAAATTGTCAATATCTTTAATACGTTTATCTCTCTTATTAGATTCATTAAATGTTCTTAAATAATCATTTGCTAAATCATATTTTTTTTGACTTCTTAAGGTTTGTACATATTTATATATGTACTCTGAGTTTATTTTTGGATACTTATCAATTGCTTTTTTATACCAAAATTCAGCCTTTTCAACTCTACTTGTGTTAAAGTAGCTATCACCAATTCTAGTTAATATATGCTCAGTACTATCTTCTTTTTTTAAAGCTTCTTTGTAAAGTTCTGCAGCTTTTTCGTAGGCATAATCTCTAAAAAAATTGTCAGCAACTTTTGTTTGTGCAGTAGTAAATTGTACTAAAAAGAATATAAAAAAATATAAAGTTATTTTTAGTTTCATTTTTTAAAAATATCTAGGTGATTTTACACGTTTTGTTGGTTTAAATACCTCAAACATTAGTAGTATTTCATGAGTTCCACCAGTGTAAGGTCTTAAATCTGATATATAATGTTCGTAGGCATATCCAATTCTTAATTGTGGTGATACCTGAAAATCTGCAAGAGCACCTAAAGTAGAAGTATCTGAATTATATCTATAACTTCCACCTAACCAAAATGTTTCGTCAAATAATAAATGTGCACTCAAATCAAACGAAATAGGAGCTCCATTTGTAACTTTTACTAGTGTAGAAGGCTTTAATTTAAGATTATCATTTAAATCTAACACATATCCAGCGGTAAAATAATATCCAACACGTTCAATAGCTATATAATCTATCTCTGGATCTAAATCACTTTCGTTATAATCAGTATTTAAAATTCTAGGTGCAGAAAGTCCCACATACCATTTATTTTGGTGTAAGTAAGCACCAACTCCAATATTAGGATTCCATCTATTTGTAAAATTACTAAAAAATGGATCTATTGATACTGTTGGGTCATCAAGAAAACCTTCTTGATCAAGATTATAATGTGTAAATCCTGCTTTTAAACCTAAGGCTAATTTTGTTTTTTCTGATACTTGTATTGTATATGAAAAATCTCCATAAGCATAAACAAAATTTTCATAACCTAACTCATCATTAATTACAGATAAACCAAGTCCGACTTTTTCATTTTTAAGAGGTGCGTGAGCAGAGATAGTAGAAGTTGTTGGTGCGCCAGCAAGGCCAACCCATTGACTTCTATGTAATCCAACAATACTAATAGTTTCTCTACTTCCTGCATATGCAGGATTTATAGAGATTGTATTAAACATATATTGCGAAAATTGCGGTAATTGCTGTGCTAATAGTTGTGTACAACTAAACATAATCAATATACCAACAGTATATATATTTACTTTTTTCATTTATCGTTTTATTTAGTTCCTAAATAAAGAGGTCCTGCTAGGGTATCAATTCCACTATCTAATATGTTAACTACGTAATAATATGTTCCGTTTGGTAAACGTCCAGCAGATCCAATAGATCCACTTGGACTTTGTCCACTCCAATCGTTTTGGTAATCTGCAGATTTAAAAACAATATCTCCAAATCTGTTGAAAATTTTAATGTCTATAATATAACCACACTGTTCAAGTCCACCAACTACAAAAGTCTCGTTGTAATTATCTCCATTTGGTGTTACAGCCTTAGATATTTTTAAATCATCTTCACCACAAGGTAATACTATACAATCATCATTAATTGTCAATGTTAACTCGTATGATGTTAAACAAGTGCCATTTGAAGTTGTGTAAGTAAATACGTAATCGCCTAATTCTACTTCAAGTGGATCAAATATTCCATCAGTTATTTCTGTATCATCCGTTACTACGTCCCATTCTATTGAGGTATCAGCATCTAGAGGTAAATATTCATATAAATCTATTAACCCATCTAAAGTACATCTTTCTTCATTTAATGGAGTCGTAAAGTTTTCTGTTAATACATTAGTAACATGAGTAATAGTAGTATCATTACCACAATTATCTGTTGCTGTCCATGTCCAAACTAAATCATAGATTTCTTCATCTCCTGTAAACTCTGTTGTTTCATTAAATACAACTGTCATATCTGTAGTAGAACAACCATCTTCAAATACTAATTCTGGTATTTCAGGAATAGTTGAACAAGTGACACTATTTGGTAAATCGAAAGTAGTTACTAATGAAGGACCTGTAGTATCAATTATTGTTAATGTAGCTGTCAGCGTACTAAAGTTTCCTGAAGTATCAGTTAAAGTATACATAACTTCAATTGTTCCATTTGATCCACAATTTGTTACTAAATTATCAAAATTAAAATCAGAAGTAATTAATACGTTAGCATCACATGAATCTGTAACACAATTTTCAAGAGCAGAAAGATTTGAATTGTTCCAAGATTCCGCTAATGTTTCGTTATTACTTCCATCACATTCAATAGTTTCATCTAAAACTTCACAATCAATTGCATTAGGAGCTGTGATATCTTCAATTAGTTCAGTTGTAATTTGGTCTGTATCACTAACATTATTTCCATTCAATAAATCTTCAGCTGAAACGGTTGCAGTATTGATAACTTCAGTTGCATCAATATCTAATTGTGTAATTAAATAAGTTGCTGTATATACCCATGTCTCGGTAGGAGCAAGATGACCATTATTATCAAGATCTCCAGAGGTATAAGTTATAGTGACATTTGGAGTCGCATTTTCTAATAGTGGATCAGAAATGATTACATTTTCTAATGAAATTGAACCAGTGTTAGTTATTGTAAAAGTGTAAGATATGGTTTCATCTATTTCACTACATTCGTTTGCATTATCATTATTAAATACACCTGTCTTGACTATATTAATACCAATTGTAGGGTCACAGAAGCTTACTTCTGTATTATCGTTATCTATGATGTAAGTATCGTTATCCGTTATATTAGTATTATCTAAAACGTCATTACCATTAACAGTTACTGTATTAGTAATAGTCCCAGCATCAACATCTGCTTGAGTAACTGTATAATCAGGAGCAGTATAAGTCCAAGTTTCAGTAGGCTGTAAGATGTTATCATTATTAGTATCACCAGCAAGAGTAACATCTGCAGTAATATCACCACCAAGTAATGTATCGTTGATAGTAATAGTATCAATAGATACAGAACCAGTATTGGTAACGGTAAAAGTATAAGTAACTTGACTATCAACTGCTAAACATGTATCACCATTAGCAATAGCAGCAGTTTTAACAACATTGATTCCTGAAGAAGTACAAAGTGTAATTACTGTTGTATTATCAGTATCTACTGTAGTTCCTGATATGTCAGATACAGTAATGTTATCAGTATTTGTTGCTGAAACTGTTGCTTGGTTTTCTACTTGACCTGAATCGATTTGAGTTTGATTTATTGCGTAATTTGCTGTATACATCCAAGTTTCATTCTGTTCTAAAATATTATTTGAATTTACATCACCTGAAACTAAAGTAATAGTTGTATTCGGATTAGAATTTTCGAATAAAGGATCAGAAATAATAATGTTCTCTAAAGGAGTATTACCGTTGTTAGTGACAGTGAATGTATAGGTTATAGTTTCATTTGTATTAGAACAATTATCTTGATTTTCATCATTATAGACACCTGTTTTAACGATGTTAATACATGAATTAGTTATCGTAACAGGTAAAGTAATGCTACAATTGTTAGCATCTGTTATTGTTACATTATAAGTATTTGCTTCTAGGTTAGTTGCTGTAGCTGTATTTTGCGCTAAATTATCATTCCATAAATACTCATATGGTTCAGTACCTCCTTCTACAAATATAGTTGCAGATCCGTTAGAAGAGCCACATATTGTGTTTGTTTGTGAGTTAATACTAGCTGATAACACCGCATCCGGTTGAGTGATAATAACGTTTTGATCAAAAGTACATCCGTTAGCATCTAAGACGGTAATAGTATAATTGCCTTGCGTTAGATTACTAAACGTTCCATTGTTTTGGTATGTATTTCCAGCATCAATAGAGTAAGAGTAAGGACTAATTCCACCATTAGCAACAATAGTTACTTGTCCATTATCACCATTAAAACAATCTACATTAGTTTGCGACTCAATAGTTGCGTTAACGTTAGTATCAGGTTCTAGTATAGTAGCAGAGTCAGTAGTGGTACAGCCTTTATCATCAGTAATAATAACGGTATAGGTACCAGCAGGTACATTAATTAAGTCTTCTGTAGTAGAAGCATTAGCGTCATCCCACAGGAAAGTATAGTTTCCATTTCCACCATTAACCGCTAAATCTAAAGCACCAGTTTGCTCACCTTTACAAAGTATGTTTGAAACCGCAATAGCCGAACTTAGTTGATTAGGTTCATTAATAGTAATAGTTGTATTGGCAGTACACAGTGTTATTTGATCGGTAACAGTAATTGTGTAATCACCAGCAGGTAAGTTACTAACTGAAGTTGTTGTATTAGTAATAGTATCCCAAGCATAAGTAAAGTCACCAGAGCCACCAGTTACAGTAGCATTAATAGTTCCATTACTTTGACCAAAACATACCGCAGGAGTAGAAGTACCAGTCACAGATAGGTTATTACAAGAC
>NZ_JAEMEF010000014.1 GCF_016785945.1 Olleya sediminilitoris
ATCTGCTATCGTTGCTAACTTAGAAGCATTAACAACTATTGTTGACAATAATGATGGAACTTTCACTTACACTGATGAAGATGGTCAAACGACTATTATTGATATTTCAAACCTAGAAACTTTAACTTCTATTGCTTTAAATGCTGATAATACCAACATAGATTATACAGATGAAGATGGTATTGTAACTCAATTAGATTTATCTGCTATCGTTGCTAACTTAGAAGCCTTAACAACTATTGTTGACAACAACAACGGAACTTTCACCTACACTGATGAAGATGGTCAAACGACTATTATTGATGTTGCTAACCTAGAAACTTTAACTTCTATTGCTGTAAATGCTGATAATACCAACATAGATTATACAGATGAAGATGGTATTATAACTCAATTAGACTTATCTGCTATCGTTGCTAACTTAGAAGCATTAACAACTATTGTTGACAATAATGATGGAACTTTCACTTACACTGATGAAGATGGTCAAACGACTATTATTGATATTTCAAACCTAGAAACTTTAACTACCATAGAAATAGATCCAACAAACAATATTATAACTTATACAGACGAAGAAGGGAACCCTAATAATATCGACTTAACACCTTACTTAGATAATACTGATAATCAAATCATTTCTTCTACGGTAACAACTCCACTTGAAGAAGTAAACGTTGCTCTTGAAGATGGTGGAAATATAGATATTAACATACAAGATGCTGATGCAGATACTACTAACGAATTGAATACAGACATATCATTTAATGGAACTGAACTTACTATTACTGATGCTGGTGGTGACCAATCTATTAACTTATCATCTCTAACCTCTAGTGTATTACCAACTGTCACATCAGGAAATACAATAGCAAACCACTCTTCCGGAAATGGAACAAATGTTGAAATCAAAGAAACAATAACAACTCTTATTGATAATGGGAATGGAACTGTTACTTACACAAACGAAAGTAATCAAACTACAACTGTTGGCATAGTTGGACCACAAGGTTCTGCTGGAGCAGACGGAAACGATGGTGCTGATGGTGTTGATGGAGCAGTTGGTCCACAAGGTATTCAAGGTGAAACTGGACCGCAAGGTCCTACTGGAGCAGATGGAAACGATGGTGCTGATGGTGCAGTTGGCCCACAAGGTCTTCAGGGTATTCAAGGTGAAACTGGACCGCAAGGTCCTACTGGAGCAGATGGAAACGATGGTGCTGATGGTGCAGTTGGCCCACAAGGTCTTCAGGGTATTCAAGGTGAAACTGGACCGCAAGGTCCTGCTGGAGCAGACGGAAACCATGGTGCTGATGGTGTTGATGGAGCAGTTGGTCCTCAAGGTCTTCAAGGAATTCAAGGTGAAACTGGACCGCAAGGTCCTGCTGGAGCAGACGGAAACGATGGTGCTGATGGTGTTGATGGAGCAGTTGGTCCTCAAGGTCTTCAAGGAATTCAAGGTGAAACTGGACCGCAAGGTCCTGCTGGAGCTGACGGAAACGATGGTACTGATGGTGTTGATGGAGCAGTTGGTCCACAAGGTCTTCAAGGTATTCAAGGCGAAACTGGACCACAAGGTCCTGCTGGAGCAGACGGAAACGATGGTACTGATGGTGTTGATGGAGCAGTTGGTCCTCAAGGTCTTCAAGGGATTCAAGGTGAAACTGGACCACAAGGTCCTGCTGGAGCAGACGGAAACGATGGTGCTGACGGTGTTGATGGAGCAATTGGACCTCAAGGTCTTCAAGGGATTCAAGGTGAAACTGGACCACAAGGTCCTGCTGGAGCAGACGGAAACGATGGTGCTGATGGTGTTGATGGAGCAGTTGGACCTCAAGGTCTTCAAGGTATTCAAGGTGAAACTGGACCGCAAGGTCCTGCTGGAGCAGACGGAAACGATGGTGCTGATGGTGTTGATGGAGCAATTGGACCTCAAGGTCTTCAGGGTATTCAAGGTGAAACTGGACCGCAAGGTCCTGCTGGAGCAGACGGAAACGATGGTACTGATGGTGTTGATGGAGCAGTTGGTCCACAAGGTATTCAAGGTGAAGTTGGGCCTTCAAGTACATATGTTGGACAGTTTATTATTACCGCTACAGGAAATCAAACAATAACGGGTTTACCATTTGAACCTTCATCTATAACTTTTGTAGCTCATGCTAATGTAGAAACATTAGATTTAGATTCTGATAATGGTGTTGGAGATAATAATACAGGAATTGCCAATTCTTTTGGATCAATGAATGGTTTTGCTAGAAACGATTCTGGAACAATTACACAACAAGTTATATATGTAGGTGGTAGTGGAAATTCTATTAATGATATTTCTAGATATGCGTCAAGTACAAGATGTATAGGGTTAAGGTATGGTAATCAAAATGGTAATGCTGTTGGTAGAACCTTAGCAAGTTTAACTTCATTTAACACAAATGGTTTCACTATTAATGTTACAAACAAATCAGATAATGTTGTTGTTTTATTCACAGCATATAAATAATAAAGACTATGAGAACTATAATAATTATAGCCTTACTAGTATTTAATATTAGTATTGCACAAGAAGCTTTTCATAATTTTGGAAATATCCAAATTCATAATCAAGGACAAATTGGATTTCATGTAGATTTACAAAATGACGGTCCATTTAATCAAAATGTTGGTTTAGCAGGTTTTTATAACGAAGACAATCCAATAACAATTTCAGGTACAAACGTGCCTAGATTTTACGATGTCGAAGTTGCTGTAGATAATCATCTTTACCTTCAAATAAACACTCAAATAACAAACGGACTAGATTATATAATTGGAGATATTATCACACCAAGATTGACTCCAAATGTTTCTTTAGATTATTTTGGAAATGCTATTTATACACTCGAAGATGATTTAAGACATGTTGATGGTTATGCATCTGCTACCACTAATCAATCTTTTATTTTCCCAATTGGTCAAGATGATAAGTTTAGACCTTTAATTACACCTAATCAGACTGGACCTGAAAAATTTAGTGCTGCATATTATAATGAAGATCCAAATTTCCCTTCTACATTCAACACTAATTTTGACACTTCTATCTCTGAAAGTATTATTAACCAAGTCAATATTGAAGAATTTTGGGATTTTGATGGTCGCACAGAAACATTTGTTACTTTAACCTGGAATCAAGAAAGCCAAATAGATAACCTTGTTGATGACTTAATGAATTTAAGAATTGTTGGCTGGAGTGAAGTTGAAAACAAATGGATGGACTTAGGTAATTCTGCTATAACTGGAGATATTAACAATGGAACAATAAGCTCTATAGAGTTTATACCAAATGACTATTCAGTTATAACTTTTGGGTCCTTAATTGGAAGTGACGGATTAACAGTCTATAATGGTATTAGCCCAAATAACGATGGTCTAAATGATAATTTTGTAATTGGAGGAGTAGAACTTTTTAAAAACAATCTTAAAATATTTAATCGTTGGGGAAGAGTTGTTTATGATGCCGAAAATTATGACAATACATTTAATGGAATTTCTAATAAAACGGTAGTTGGTAATCAAGGAAGTAAATTACCTGTAGGTACTTATTTTTATGTATTACAACTTCCTGAAGAAAACAAAAGTTATTCTGGATACATTTACATAACGTATTAAAACTACAAGGTTTTAAAAAAGTGATATCCATAAATTTCATACCCTTCGTTATAATAAAACTTATGCGAAGGGTAATTTTGCACATAGGTATTTAACTCTGAAGTCGTACTACCTTTACTTTTAGCATACGCATACATCCATTTAAAAAACTGCTTACCCAAACCTTGTACTTGGTATTCAGCTTCAATATAGACATGATCAACCTCCATACTTTTTCCTGCATAATGTCTTGTTTGAAACCACATTCCAGAAACACCAATCAAGTTGTCATTATCATAAACTCCTGCACATTCATAATTTTGAGTAATCATCTCGGCAAAACGTTCTTTTAGAATAGCATCTGAATTTTTATGATTAGATAATTTCTGAATTAGAGGAATAATATTTTCCTTTTCAATTAATTTAAAGCTAATAGACATTACTTTTTTTTATTCAAAATTAATTAATTTTGAAATATCATATTTACATTTATTCTAGTTTTAACACCTATGCAAAATAGCTTAGATACATTATCACAAAAGGACATTACAATCCAACCTATTAAAGGAAGCGACACAATACCTGTCAGGCACGCAGTATTAAGACAAGGCAAACCAATTGAAGCTTGTTATATTCTGCAAGATGATTTAAGTAACACATATCATTTTGGTTTATTTTACAAAAACCAACTTGCTGGAGTTTGCACTTTTGTAGCAGATCAATCCCCTTTATTTAAAGACTCAAATCAATATAGATTACGTGCAATGGGTGTTTTGGAAGAGTTTCAAGGATTACAATTCGGAAAGCTATTACTAACGCATGGAGTTAATTTTTTAAAAAGTAAAAACATAAACAAGCTTTGGTTTAATGCTAGAATTGTAGCTTTAAATTTTTATAAGAAAAATGGATTTGAAACGATAGGAACGCAATTTAATATTCCCGAAGTTGGTCCACATTACACCATGCATAAATCATTAAAATGAAAAAACAAACTTTAAAAAAAATCGTATTAACTATTTGCTTTACAATTGCAAGTTTACCTCAATTTGCTTTTTATCAAACTGTAATTTCAAATGAAGAATTAATAGGAAAAGGACAACCTAAACTGTTCGGAAATGGGTATAACCTAAGAGAAGAAGCTCATTTAGCATTCAAAAAAATGCAGACCGCTGCTTTAAAGGACGGAATTAGTATAGGAGCCGTTTCTAGTTACAGAGGATTTGCTCATCAAAAACGCATTTGGGAACGTAAATTTAAAAGCAACAAAGCCAAAGGATTATCTGATCAAGATAATATTAAAAAAATTATAGAATACTCTACCATACCAGGTACATCTCGTCACCATTGGGGAACAGATATTGACATATACCAAACTAATGTCAAACAACCTAGAAGTGTTTTATTGCCAAGTAATTTTCATAATAATGGACCGTATTGTAAACTAAAAGAGTGGATGGATGTTAATGCTGCTACCTATGGGTTTTATTTAGTATATACAGATAATGCTATCCGTAAAGGTTTTAAATATGAACCTTGGCACTTTAGCTACAAAGCACTTTCATTTGACTACTTAAAAGCCTATCAAAAATTAAATATTACTGAAATATTAAAAAAAGAAGCTTTATCCGGAAGTGATTCTTTTACCGAAACATTTATAAATCAGTACTTAAACCAAAACATATTAGATATTAACCCAGAACTTTTGTAAATTGTAATATTAACAATTTTAATTAAAAATGAGAGGAAATTTAAAAGGAAGACTACTTATAGGCTTGTGTATTGCAGCTTTTTTTGGATTTAAATATTGCAGCCAGCAAGAAATAAATCCATACACTGGAAAAAAACAAGCCATATCTATGACTCCTGATCAAGAAATACAAATGGGTTTACAAAGTCGTGATCAAATGGCAGCTCAACATGGTGGGCTTTATCCAGATCAAACTTATCAAACCTTAGTGGACAATGTAGGTAACAAGCTAGTAAATAATAGTATCGCCAAAGAAACACCATATAACTATGAGTTTCACTTATTAGCAGACGCAAATACTATAAATGCATTTGCGTTGCCTGGAGGACAAATATTTATCACCTATGCTTTATTTGCTAAACTAGAAAACGAAGACCAATTAGCTGGTGTATTAGGTCATGAAATTGGTCATGTTTTAGGTAAACATAGTGCAGAGCGTATTGCCAATTCCGAGCTTTGGCAGGGACTTTCAACCGCTGGATCTGTAGGTGCAGATGCTGGTGGATTTATTCAACAATATGGTATGACAAAATTACTAACTAATGGTCGTGATGACGAATTAGAAAGTGATGATTTAGGCGTAAAATTCATGATTAAATCTGGATATAATCCAGAAGAAATGATAGCTGTTATGGAAATTTTAAAAACAGCTGCTGGACCTAACAGACAGCCAGAGTTTAAGAGCACACATCCAGATCCTGACAATCGTATAGAACATATTAGAGAGTCCATTGAAAAATATTCGATTAACTAAATCGTTATCGTAAACAAACCTTAAAGTCCTGCAATTGCAGGACTTTTGTTTTTATATTTGTATAAACAAAATCTAATAAAATGAACAAAAAAGTAATCTTAATGATTTTAGATGGATGGGGAAAATCGCCTGATCCAAAAGTCTCTGCAATAGATAATGCTAACACACCTTTTATAGATAGTTTATATACCAATTATCCAAATGCGCAACTACGTACAGATGGATTACATGTTGGTTTGCCCGAAGGTCAAATGGGAAATAGTGAAGTTGGCCACATGAATCTTGGTGCAGGACGTATAGTATACCAAGATTTAGCAAAAATCAACTTAGCAATAGATAATAATACTTTAGCTCAAGAACAAGTTTTACAAGATGCTTTTAATTACGCTAAAGCGGAAAATAAAAACATTCATTTTTTAGGTTTGTTAAGTGATGGTGGAGTACACTCTCATATTAACCATTTAAAAGGGTTAATTACTGCTACCGAAGCTTCAGGTATAAAAAACGCTTATGTACATGCCTTTACAGATGGACGTGATGTAGACCCAAAATCAGGAAAAGGTTTTGTTGAAGACTTAGAAGACTTTACCAAAAACAAACATACAAAGCTAGCCAGTTTAACAGGTCGTTATTATGCTATGGATCGTGATAACCGTTGGGAACGTATCAAATTAGCCTATGACGCATTAGTAAATGGTACTGGTGAATTATCTGATAATTTATCACAAAGTATACAAAAACAATATGATGGAGAGGTTACTGACGAGTTTATTAAACCTATCATAAAAACAAATCCAGAAGGACAACCTTTAACCACTATAAAAGAAGATGATGTCGTTATCTTTTTTAATTTTAGAACAGATCGTGGACGTGAGCTAACAGATGCGTTATACCAAAACGACCATCATGAGCAAAACATGCACAAACTAAATTTATACTATGTAACTATGACCAATTATGGTGATGCTTTTACTGGTATAAAAGTAATTTTTGACAAGGATAATATTACTGAAACTTTAGGTGAAGTTTTAGAAAAAAATAACAAAACACAAATACGTATTGCCGAAACAGAAAAATATCCACACGTTACGTTTTTCTTTTCAGGTGGTCAAGAAGCCCCTTTTAAAGGAGAGAGTCGTATTTTAAAGAATTCGCCAAAAGTTGCTACTTACGATTTAAAACCAGAGATGTCTGCATTTGAGTTAACTGATGCATTAGTACCAGAATTAGAAAACGAAACAGCAGATTTTGTTTGTTTAAATTTTGCAAATGGTGATATGGTTGGTCACACAGGATCAATGTCTGCAGCAATACAAGCTTGTGAAGTCGTTGATAAATGTGTAAAACAAGTTGTAACTACCGCTTTAGAACATGACTATACCACCTTATTAATAGCAGACCATGGTAATTGTGAAACTATGATTAATCCTGATGGTTCACCTAACACTGCACACACAACAAATCCAGTGCCTTTAATCTTAATTGATAAAGACTTAAAAACTATCAAAGATGGTGTTTTAGGTGATATGGCTCCAACTATTTTAAAATTAATGGGAGTAGATCAACCTGAAGCAATGACTTGTAATAGCTTAATCTAAGCTACAAGAATCAAAATAACTTCAACTAAAAAGTGTATCAATATAAATTGATACACTTTTTAGTTTCACCATATAATAATGATTATTAATTTGTCATTAATATTGTATTTTTGAATTCAATTTTATTAAAATGAAACTTTCCAAAGGACTTATAATTGCTGTAGATTTTGATGGTACAATAGTAGAAGATGCTTATCCAAGTATTGGACAAGCTCGCCTTTTTGCTTTTGAAACCCTTAAACGTCTTCAAAAAGATGGACATAGACTTATACTTTGGACCTACAGACACGGTAAAAAATTAGATGAAGCAGTCTCATTTTGTAAAGATAATGGCATTACTTTTTATGCTGTTAATCAAAGTTTTCCTGAAGAAGTCTTTAAAAATGAAGCAAGCAGAAAAATACATGCAGACCTTTTTATAGACGACCGCAACATTGGTGGCATCTTAGGTTGGGGAGAAATCTACCAAATGTTAACCAACGAAACACCACAATTAGCTAAGCCAAAGAAAAAAAAATGGTTTAAGTTTTAATATTTTATTAAATCATAATATTGCCTATCTATTTGCTCTCTATGGTCTGGATGCGCAATTTCTACTAAAGCTTTCACACGTTCCTTGATTGTTTTACCAAACAAATTAGCTACACCATATTCTGTAACTACATAATGCACATGTGATCGTGTTGTTACCACACCTGCTCCTGGTTTTAATGTTGGTACAATTCTACTAATTCCATTTTTTGTAACCGATGGTAATGCTATGATTGCTTTTCCGCCTTGACTTAAAGAAGCACCTCTTATAAAATCCATCTGACCTCCTACTCCAGAGTACATGTGTGCACCTATACTGTCTGCACAAACTTGTCCAGTAACATCTACTTCTATAGCACTATTAATAGCTACCATTTTAGGATTTTGTTTAATTATCGACACATCATTAGTATAATTAGATGCACGCATTTCTACAAAAGGATTATCGTCTACATAATCATACAAACGTTGTGATCCAATTAAAAAAGTAGATAATGCACGTCCTCTGTTAATAGCTTTATAGTTTCCGTTTATGACATTATTTAAAATTAAATCTATAACTCCATCCGAAAACATCTCAGTATGTAACCCTAAGTTTTTGTGATTAGTCAATCTAGTTAGCACTGCATTTGGTATGCTTCCAATTCCCATTTGCAAAGTACTTTCATCTTCAATTAAATTAGCTACAAAATCGCCAATTTTATTTTCAATAGCATTAGGTTTTACTACATCATGACCTGGTAAAGGTTGATGACTTTCAACAAAAGTATCTATTTCGGATACGTGTATAATTCCTGCTCCATGTGTTCTGGGCATATACCTATTAACTTGAGCAATAACAGTTGTTGCATTATCAATTGCTGCCAATGTCGCTTCAACAGAAACTCCTAAAGAACAATATCCATGTTTATCTGGAACAGAGACATGAATAAAAGCGACATCTAAATCAATGATATTACGTTTAAACAAAATTGGTAATTCACTTAAAAAAACAGGAGTGTAAGATCCATTTCCTGCTTTTAAAGTATGTCTCACATTTTTTCCGATAAAAAAAGAATTAACATGAAAACTATCCTTTAATTCTGGATTTGCATAAGGTGCTTCTCCTTCGGTATGTAAATGACAAATCTCGACATGACTTAACTCTTCATGCCTTTTGGTCATTGCTTGTATTAAAGATTGTGGTGCTGCAGCTGCAGCTTGAATATAAACCCTATTATTAGATTTTATAACTTTTACTGCTTCTTCTGCAGTGACTGATGTAAACATAATTGTAATTTTTATAACACAAAAATACCATATCAAAATACTTTAAAACCTGCTAAATGTCATGTCTTCAAAATTAATAAAGCGGTTTATTTTAAGTATATTTGCACATATTTTTTTGAACCATGATTATAGTTAAAACAAAAGAAGAAATAGAATTAATGCGCGAAGCTGCATTAGTTGTTTCTAAAACATTAGGTGAAGTTGCTAAAGCAGTAAAACCAGGTGTTACCACATTACAATTAGATAAAATTGCTGAAGAACACATCAGAGATTTAGGTGCTGTTCCTGGTTTTTTAGGATTATATGATTTTCCTAACACCTTATGTATGAGTCCAAACTCTCAAGTGGTTCATGGTATACCCAATAATACGCCTTTAGAAAATGGAGATATTATATCTATTGATTGTGGCTCTATTTTAAATGGATATTATGGTGATCATGCCTATACTTTTGCAGTAGGTGAAATAGACCCAGAAACTGAAAAACTACTTCAAGTTACTAAAGAATCTTTATACGCTGGAATCAAGCAACTAAAAGTTGGTAATCGTGTTGGAGATGTTGGTTATGCTATACAAAAATATTGCGAAGATCATGGTTATGGTGTCGTACGTGAACTTGTTGGACATGGTTTAGGTACTAAAATGCATGAGGATCCAGAAATGCCAAATTATGGTAAACGTGGTCGTGGTAAGAAATTTATTGAAGGGATGGTTGTAGCAATTGAACCTATGATTAATCTTGGTACACAACGCATTAAGCAACACAGAGATGGTTGGACTATTACGACCTTAGATGGTAAGCCAAGTGCACATTTTGAACATGATGTTGCAATTGTAGATGGTAAACCAGAATTACTATCCACTTTTGCTTACATATATGAAGCTTTGGGTATTACTAGTAATGAAGAAGATGAATTTAGACAAACCCCTTTAGTGCTATAAATTTATGACAATTGAAAGTTTAGAACAGCAATTACAGCCTTTAAGAGAAACATTAAATAACCATAAATTATATTCGGTATTATCAAATCTTGATGATATTAAACTTTTTATGGAACAGCACGTATATGCTGTTTGGGATTTTATGTCACTTTTAAAAGCACTTCAAAACCATTTAACTACAACAACGTTACCTTGGCTACCTGTATCTAATCCTGCAACGTCAAGATTTATAAACGAAATTGTTTTAGGCGAAGAAAGTGATGTTAATGAGCTTGGTGAAGCTAAAAGTCATTTTGAAATGTACTTAGATGCTATGACGCAAATTGGTGCAGATACGACTAAAATCAAACAATTTATAGCTAATTTAACTTTAGGACAAACAGTAGAAGAAGCTGCAAATAACATAAATTTAAATTCTAAAACTTATCAGTTTATAGATTATACTTTTAAAACTATACAAACAAATAAACCTCATATTATTGCCTCTGCTTTTACTTTTGGTAGAGAGGATATTATACCTGATATGTTTTTTCAAATTATAAAACATTCAAAAACCGAAGAGCAATCTTTTAGTAAATTATCTTACTATCTAAACAGACACATTGAGTTAGATGGAGATGAACATGGTCCTTTATCTTTAAAAATGATTGAAGAGTTATGTGGTAATGACAGTAATAAATGGGAAGAAACATTAACTACTGCTAAACAAGCTTTACAACAACGTATTGCACTTTGGGATACTATTACTGACTTAATTTTGCAAAAGAAATTAGCAAAAGCTTAAATGAAACGTCTTTTTAAACTAATATTAAACGTGATACCGAGACCTTTATTAATAAGGTTGAGCTATATTATTAGACCAGTTTTAGCGTTTTTTTTAAAAGGAAACACCTTTACAGATCCTATTGATGGTAAAAGCTTTAAAAGTTTTTTACCTTATGGCTATGGTAAACAACGTAATAACGTTTTATCACCTTCTACTCTATCTTTAGAACGTCACAGATTGTTATGGTTGTATTTACAAAACGAAACTAATTTTTTTGAATCTGAAAACACTTCTAGTTCTGAAAAACTTAAAGTACTGCATTTTGCACCAGAGCAATGTTTTTTAAATCGGTTTAGAGCTTTAAATCATTTAGATTACACAACTACAGATTTACTGTCTCCTATTGCAGATGTAAAAGCAGATATTTGCGACCTTCCGTTTGAAGATGACACCTATGATATTATTTTATGTAATCATGTGTTAGAACATATACCAGACGACACTAAAGCTATGCAAGAGCTATGTCGTGTAATGAAACCTGGTGGATATGGTGTATTTCAAATTCCGCAAGATTTAAGTAGACAAACCACTTTTGAGGACGATAGTATTACCGATAAAAAAGAACGAGCTGAAATTTTTGGTCAATATGATCATGTACGTGTGTATGGCTACGACTACTTTAACAAACTAAGAGCTATTGGCTTTATGGTAAATGAAGTTGATTATACGGCTAAACTTTCCGCGAAAGCGATAGAAAAATACTGCTTAGCAAAAGGTGAAATTATACCTGTAGTTTACAAAAAACAATAACCTAAATATAAATTTATGACATCGCAAACTATAATTGCAACAGGCGCTTTATTCGGGATGCTAGCTGTTATTTTTGGAGCTTTTGGTGCACATGCTTTAAAAAAAATATTAACAACAGATCAGCTACATAGTTTTGAAGTTGGTGTTAAATACCAAATGTATCACGCTATTGTTTTACTGGCTTTAGGTTACGGTCAAGGTCAAATATCTAACAGTATTTATTGGTGTTTTGTGATAGGTATAATATTGTTTTCGTTTAGTATTTACGGTTTAATTTTGTCTGACGCAAAAGGTAAAAAATTAAAATTTCTTGGACCTGTAACTCCTATTGGAGGATTACTTTTAGTTTCTGGTTGGTTACTACTAATGTACAATGCTTTTTAAACTAATTTGTTTTAAATCCATTAAATGCTTTAGACTCCAATTCTCCATTGTCACCTTCAAAAATAACATATACTTTTAGTTCTGGATGCTTTGCTAAAAAATAATCCAGTTTTTGTAATCCCATTGCTTGAAAAGCGGTTGCATAGCCATCTGCCAGCATACACGTATTTGTAATTACAGATACTCCTAAAATATTAGTTTTAGTAGGATATCCCGTTTTGGTGTTTATGATATGTGCATATCTGTTTCCGTTTTTATCAATTTTAAATTTACGATATGTACCAGAAGTTGCCATAGCTTGATTGCTTAGTACTATCGTTTTATCATAGGATTGAGAACCATCAAAATTTGGATTTTCTATTCCAACTGTCCATCCTTTATTTTTTTTAAGGTTAATCCCTTTAGCACGAAGCTCTCCACCTATATCTACTATATAATTTTTGATACTTTTAGACTCTAAAAAATCTGCAATAACATCTACACCATACCCTTTAGCAATAGAATTAAAATCTATAAAAGCCTCCTTAGATTTTATAACTTTATTATTTTTAATTCCAACACGATTAAGACCAACATAACGCATCAAACTATCTACTTTTGCGCTATCTAAAGCCGTTTTTGTGTGTTCTGATCCAAAGTTCCATCCATTAACCAATCGTCCAATAGTAGGATCTAAAACACCTTCCGTTTCACGATAAATTTGTTTTGAACCTTCAAATACATTTTTAAAATGTTGATCTACAGTAACAGCTTCGTTTCTATTAATTTTAGAAATATCAGAATCTGCCTGATAATTGGACATGGACTTATTTATGATAGTAAATAAGCTATCAAATTGTTTATTATAATCACGACCATCTAAGTCAAAATACTGCACACTAAAACTGGTACCAAATACAGGACCAGATATTTTAAGTAATTCAGGTTGTTTTTTACAACCCATTACAATCAAAAGCACAATGGCTAATAGACTTTTTTTCATCTTAATTTAAATTAGATTCTAATAATTGTATTCCGTTATATTCAATTAAGTATTCTTCATTAAGATATATTGGTAAATCTTCACCTTTAGGGTTACCTAATCCAACACCAGCATAAAGTACTTTTGCATTTTTTTCAAATGCATGCTTTTTAAAGGACTCCATCCAAACAACATCATAATTATTAGCATTTTCTGGTAAGATAACTGCACGAACAACCACGAAATAATACTGTTTATTTTTATCCATACAAACAAATTGTGGATGCCTTTTTAATTGGCTATTTATAGCTATAAATTCAAAACCACGTTGTTCTAAATCTTTACCAACATGATTCATAGCCAAGTTATGTAACTCTTGTTTTGATAATGCTTTACTCATACTACAAAAATAAAGTTTATTTCGCTTTCGCGGAAGAAAAGCCAGACAACAAATTACTTAAACCTTACAAATTTGGAATTGTAGAAAATGTAGTTGGACACAGGAATGATGGCATTCATTTTAAGATCATACCAAGGAGAATTGATTGGATCTTCTAAATTTTTTACTAAATGAACACTTTGAGCAGGTGTATTACCTTGAAACAACAAAAACAACTTTTGGCCTTTGCTATTAATCGCTTCGTCTGTAATCATTACAATATGTCCTGGACTACCTCCAAGAATTAACATATCACCAATCTTAAGATCCTGAATCTGTGTAATAGCATTTAACTCATTATACAAAGACAATGTCCCTGAATACATGTAAATCAAGTTTAAATACTTATAAAAATTAGACTTACTATAATCCTCTCGTGCTGTTTTATTAAATGTAACTTTATTTCCATTAACTTTAGGTCTATAACCTTTTGCATATTTAGACCAAGAACAATAGTGTCCTGAAGTAAAATTAAAACCTATTTTATCCCTTTGATTGGTATCCCAAAGATATTCGCTTCTAATTCTAATTAGTGCATCTGCACATTGCTGTAAACCGTTTTTTGGTACTGGAACTTCCAAAATACCAATATGTCCTTTCTGCCAATAATATACTGAATTATCATAATTTATAATTTTACTACCAAAAGGTTTTAAATTATAATGTCTAAGATACTCTTGAAAACTTCCCTTTGGATAATTTACGCGCACAAAACCTTTAGGAGTATTCACTCTAGAGGCTATTGTTAAGCTATCTTTATCTAAAAGTTGTACTTTTTTAGTAACTGCATTTACAAAATGCTTAATAGGTTTTGGATTTAATTGGTAAAACAAAAGCACTAATGTGACAATAATTAAAATAATAAGTGCTGCTTTTCTCATATTACAAATAACGAAAAAGCTCGACACTTTCGTATCGAGCTTTTTATATATTAAGAAAACTTTATAATCATTTGATTATTTCTATCCTCCAAAGTCATCAAATCTGATATTTTCATCATCAATACCAAAATCTTCTCCCATTTTTTGAACTGCTTGGTTCATTAAAGGAGGACCACAGAAATATAACTCTATGTCTTCTGGAGCTTCGTGCTTAGATAAATATTGGTCTATTACCACTTGGTGAATAAATCCAACAAATCCATCACCAGACTCGTCATTAATATCTGATTTCAATTTCCAGTTATCAGCTTCCGTTGGATCTGATAATGCAATAAAGAACTTGAAGTTCGGGAAATCTTTTTCTAATGCTCTAAAATAGTGAATGTAGAATAACTCAGCTTTAGAACGTCCACCATACCAATACGTAACTTTACGACCAGTTTTGATAGTTCTAAATAACTCGTATAAATGAGAACGCATTGGAGCCATACCAGCACCTCCACCAACGTAAAGCATTTCTGCATCAGACTCGTTGATAAAGAATTCACCATAAGGCCCTGAAATAGTTACTTTATCACCAACCTTTTGGTTAAAAATATATGAAGATGCAACTCCTGGATTAACATCCATCCAGCCACCTTTGGCACGATCAAAAGGAGGTGTAGCGACACGTACGTTAAGCATAATTCTTCTTCCTTCTGCAGGATAAGAAGCCATAGAGTATGCTCTTTCTACTAACTCATCATTTTTCATTACTAAAGGACGTAAACCAAATTTATCCCAATCTGCCTCAAACTTGTTAGGCTCACCTGGATGATCTTCTGGATGTGCAGTAATATCCATCTCTGAATAATTAACTGTACAGTTAGGAATTTCTATTTGAATATAACCTCCTGCTTTGTAGTCCATATCTTCTGGAATTTCAACTACAAACTCTTTAATAAATGTTGCCACGTTGTAGTTAGATACTACAGTTGCTTCCCATTTTTTAATTCCGAATACTTCTTCTGGAATTGTGATTTCCATGTCTTGCTTAACCTTTACTTGACAAGATAAACGTGCACCATGTGCTAATTCTTTTCTTGAAAAGTGAGGTGTTTCTGTTGGTAAAGCTTCACCTCCACCAGATAAAACGTGACATTCACATTGAATACAAGTACCACCTCCACCACAAGCTGATGGTAAAAAGATTTTATTACTACCTAAAGTTGATAATAAAGATCCTCCTGAAGATACTTCAATTTCTCTTTCACCATTAATTAAGATCTTTACTGGACCTGATGGTGATAATTTTTGTTTTACAAAAAGTAGTAAACTTACTAATACTAATGTTATAAGTAAAAAAGCTACTACAGTTACTATTACTGTTCCTGTTGTTCCTGCTGCTAAAATCATATTACTCTATTATTTTAGTATTGTTAGCTAATTCTTTTGTTTCTTCAACTTTAGTTTTCACTGCTGTTGTATTTTCCTTTTTAGGAGCTTCTTCATCTCCTCCAGTTAACATACCTCCAAAACTTAAGAATCCAATTCCCATTAATCCTGTAATGATAAATGTGATTCCTAATCCTCTTAATGGTGCAGGTACATTACTGTATCTAATCTTTTCTCTAATAGCTGCAATAGCAAGTATAGCTAAAAACCATCCGATACCTGAAGAGATACCATAGTTAAATGCTAAACCTAAAGTTTCGATTTCTCTTGACTGCATAAATAAGGATCCACCTAAGATGGCACAGTTTACTGCAATAAGAGGTAAGAAAATACCTAAAGAGTTATATAATGATGGTGAAAACTTTTCTACCACTATCTCTACCAATTGTACCATTGTTGCAATAGTTGCAATAAACATGATAAATGATAAGAAACTTAAATCGTAATCTGCATATTCTGCACCTAACCAAGTTAATGCACCTGGTTGTAAAATGTACTGATCTAATAACCAGTTTAAAGGCACAGTAATAGCTAATACAAATATTACTGCTGCACCTAATCCAACAGCTGTTGCTACTTTTTTAGATACTGCTAGGTAAGAACACATTCCTAAGAATACTGCAAATACCATGTTGTCTATAAAAATCGACTTGAAAAATAATTCTAAATGTTCCATAATATTTTTAGTCTTCGATTAATGCTTTGTTTCTACTACGTTGTACCCAAATGATAAGTCCAACAATTATTAATGCCATTGGAGGCATTAACATAAATCCGTTGTTTTCGTAACCTAATGCGTACACTCCTGTTTTTTCGATTGGATCTCCTAAAACTGGTATTCCGAAAAGTGTACCAGATCCTAAAAGTTCTCTAAAAAAACCAACAATTATTAAGATGACTGCATAACCTAAAGAGTTACCAATTCCGTCAAGGAAAGACCTCCAAGGTTTGTTTGCTAAAGCAAAAGCTTCAAAACGTCCCATAATAATACAGTTAGTAATAATTAAACCAACAAATACTGAAAGTGTTTTACTTAACTCGTAAGCAAAAGCTTTTAATACTTGATCAACAATAATTACTAAAGCAGCAACTACAATAAGTTGTACAATAATTCTAATTTTAGAAGGTATAATGTTTCTCATTAAAGAGATAACTACGTTACCTATTCCTAATACAAACATTACAGCAATACCCATTACCAACGACGCTTTTAACTCTGCGGTAATAGCTAAAGCAGAACAAATACCTAAAACTTGAATAGTAATAGGATTGTTATCTGCTAAAGGGTCTGTTATTAACTTTGCGTCTTTTTTTGAAAGTAGTCCCATAATTAATTGCTAGCTAGTTTTTTTAAATTCTCGAAATACGGTTGGTATAACTTTAAATCTTTTTTAATCATTGCAGACACACCATCACCTGTGATAGTTGCTCCTGCTAATGCATCAACCTCATTATCGTCTTTAATTTCGTTTTTTGGATCATTATTACCTTTAGCAACAGTAATACCTTTAAATACACCTGCTTCAGTTAATAATTTTTCACCATAAAAATCGTCCATAAAGTAACGTTGTTTGATATTTGCTCCTAAACCTGGTGTCTCACCAGCATGGTCAAAAAATGTTCCTTTTACAACCATATCTTGGTCTAAAGCAACATAACCCCAAATAGCATCCCAAAGTCCTTTTCCTCTTATTGGAGCGATGTAAAATGTTTCGCCATCTTTTTCTCCAACAAATAAAGGTAAACGTCTTGTTCCACCAGTTTTAGCTTTTGCTTGTTCTTTTTTAATATCGATTAAGTAAGCTTCATCATCTTCTTTAGCCACACCATTTTCAATAACTAATTGTTTAGTGATGTACTTTTTAAAATCGTCAGCGACTTTATCTGTAGATACAAAAGTTATGTCTCCATCACCTTCGTTACCGTTAACTCCCATAGCATACAGAATATTCTGTTGCTTTTCCATTCTTCTGTTTTCAGCAATATTTGGTTTTAAGGTTGCTGCAGTAAAGGCTAATAAAGACCCTACAACAAGCACCATTACAATTGCAAATATTACAGTATATGAATTTTTATCTGTGTTCATTGCCATGATTATGCTGTTTTAACTTTTAAACGTTTCATTCTGCGTTTTACGTTTCCTTGTATTACGTAATGGTCAATAGTTGGTGCAAAGACATTCATTAATAGAATAGCTAAAAATACACCTTCTGGATACGCTGGATTAAATACACGGATCATTATTGAAATGAAACCAATTAAGAATCCATAAATCCATTTCCCTTTATTTGTTTGAGAGGCAGTTACTGGATCTGTTGCCATATAAACAGCACCAAATAAAATACTACCAATAATTAAATGCTGCCAGAATGGTACATTCATTAATCCGTAAAATTTGCTAGATTCTCCAATCCACTCAGCAGAAACAACTCCGTTAAATATTAATCCCATTGTTAAAGCTCCTATTAAAGTAGAGATAATAATTCTCCAGCTTCCAACCTTTGTAAAGATTAAAAATAGAGCTCCAATGATGATTAATAATTTAGAGGTTTCTCCAACTGATCCTGGAATAAATCCAAAAAACATATCCATATAATCAATTCCAGCTAAACTACTATTTTGTGCATAAGCACCTAATAATGTTTCTCCTGAAATTGCATCTGCAGTTCCTGCACGCTCAACCGCTTCATGTACCCAAACTTTATCTCCTGACATCCATGTTGGGTATGCAAAAAACAAGAAAGCACGAATGGTTAATGCTGGGTTTAGAATATTCATTCCTGTACCTCCAAAAACTTCTTTACCTATTACTACACCAAAAATTACTGCTACAGATAACATCCATAATGGAATATCTACTGGCACTATTAATGGCACTAACATACCTGTTACTAAGTAACCTTCTTCTACTTCATGACCTTTGATTACTGCAAAAATAAATTCAACAATAAGACCAACTCCATAGGATACAATTACTAATGGTAACACAGTCCAAGCTCCAACAACAAAGTTGTCCCAAGTTATAAAGTTGCTAAACAAAGAGGCTTCTCTAATAACTCCTGATGCTGCATCAATAGCTGCATAATGCTGGTAACCTGCGTTAAAAATACCAAATATTAAACATGGTACTAAAGCCATGATTACAATATTCATTGTACGTTTTAAATCATCTGCTGCCTTAATGTGCGTTCCACCATGAGTGGTTTCATTTGGCAAGTATAAAAAAGTATGAATGGCGTTAAACGCAGGAGCCATTTTGGTTCCTTTATACTTTTCTTTTAAATTATGTAAATTACTTTTTAAGCCCATTATCCTATTTCTTTAAGCATTAAATCTAATCCTTCTCTAATAATCTTTTGATGTGGTTGTTTAGACACACATACAAATTCTGTTAAAGCAAAATCTTCTGGTGCAACCTCATACATACCTAAAGCTTCCATTTCATCTAAATCTTTATACATACAAGATTTTAAAATTTGCATTGGAAAGATATCTAAAGGAAACACTTCTTCATAACTACCAGTAATAACAAAAGCACGATGTTCTCCGTTTGTATTGGTATTTAAGTCAAACTTTTTGTTTGGTGTTAACCATGAAAAAGTTAAAGCTCTTGATGTTGACACTTTATTAAAAACTGGCTTATTCCATCCAAAAAACTCGTAATCATCACCTTCAGGAATTACAGTAATTGTGTTACTGTAATAATCTAAAAACCCATCTGGCTTAACTTGCTTACCTGTTAAAACGTTTCCTGAAATGATTCGATCATTTCCGTCTTTATCAACTCCGTTATCATAAACCATAGTTGCGATTTCGCTTCCTAATTTAGTTTTAAAATAACGTGGTTTTTTCACAGAAGAACCTGCTAAAGCTACAATACGCTCTGCATTAAACTGGCCAGTTAACAATAAGTCTCCAATAATAACAAGGTCTTGAGCATTTACTGTCCAAACAACCTCACCTTTATTAATAGGGTCTATTTTGTTAATCTGCGTCCCAACATTTCCTGATGGATGTGGTCCAGACACTTTGTGTAAAGTAACATCTGATAATCCTGCTAAAGGCGAATTACCTTTTTTAGCAACACTAACATGAACTTTACCAGTTGTCAATTTGCTTAAAGCTGTTACTGCTGCTTGCAATTGCGTCTCTTTACCTTGTAACACATAATCTAAATCTGCTACTAAAGGTGCACTTGCATAAGCTGATATAAAAATAGCTTTAGGCTGACCATCTGGCTTTGCAATAACATCATAAGGACGTTGTTTTACAAATGCCCAACATCCTGACTCTAGTAAACGTGCTTTAATAGCTTCAGCTGAAGCTGAATTTACGTCTAGCTTACCATAATCCTGAAATGATTGTTCTTTGTCTGCTTGAATTTTTACTGAAATAATTTTTCTTTTTTCACCACGAGCTATCTCAATAATTTCTCCTGAAACAGGTGAAACAAATTTTACAGCTTCATTAGCTTTGTCATAAAAAACAGGTTCTCCTGCTTTTACTTTTGAGCCTTGTTTAGCTATTAATTTAGGGGTAACTTGATGAAAATCTTCCGGTCTAATTGAATAATAATTGCTAACAATAGCAGTTTCGGTAACCTTTTCGGCTGCTCCGACTAATTTAATATCCAGACCTTTTTTAATCTTAATGTCGTTTGACATATTATAAATCTATTGGTTAATAGTTATACTGATTGTGATTTTTAAGGCTTAAAAATCCGAGCAAAAATACAAATTTATAACAAATTTACTTTGAGGTTAACACTGTTGTTTCTTTATTTATAACAATTCTAAATAAAGCAAACAGCTTAGGCATAGAAATTGATTATATTTGTTATTTAAAGCTACTTTTTAAATGTCCAAAAACACCATACACCACATCTGTTTTTTACTTATTTCTTACTGCAGTTTTGCTCAAGTTGAAGAAATCATTCCTCCTGACTATATTAAATCTATCTATTTTAATGGAGGAACAACTGAAAGCCAACTACCAATCATAGCTTTAGGAGAAACCATAACATTAGAGTTTGATGCCCTAAATGGAGATGAAGAAGATTATTATTACGAAATTAAACATTATAATTTTGATTGGACTCCTTCAAATTTAGTTAAATCAGAATATCTTGAAGGGTTTGATGAACAACGCATAAGAGATTATGAAAACTCATTTAATACACTTCAAACTTACTCGCATTACAACCTATCTATACCAAATCAGTACACCAAAAACATAAAAGTGACAGGTAATTACATCATGACAATTTATGACGATTATGATGATATTGTTTTTAGTAGAAAATTTATGGTTTATCAACAACAAGCAGATGTTGGAGTACAGATAAAGCGCTCTAGAGATGTATCAACAATTGCCGAGAAACAATCGGTTGACATTGCAATAAGCTCAAGTACAATTCAATTTGTAAACCCTAAAAAAACAGTAAAAACTGTTATAATTCAAAATAATAATATTAAAAATGCAATCACAGATTTAGAACCTCAGTATATTTTAGCTAACGAATTAACTTATAGATACACAGAAGCCTCAAGCTTTTTTGGAGGTAATGAATTTTTAAGTTTTGAAAACAAAGAAATAAGAGCTGCAAACAATGGTGTCCAATACATAAGATTAGAAGATTTATACCAAACGTACTTATACACTAACACGTCTAGAGCAAATCAAAAATACACCTATAATCCAGATCTTAACGGAAACTTTTTTATTAACGCTTTAAATTCTGACCAACCAGAAACTGAAGCAGATTATGCTTGGGTACACTTTGCGCTTCAATATCCCAAACTAGAAGAAGGCAGTCACATTTATGTCTTTGGTAATTTTAATAATTATGAAATAGAGGATGCAACAAAATTAGAATACTATGAGGAAGAAGGCGTTTATAGCAAAGCTATTTTATTAAAACAAGGATATTATAATTACAAATATGCTATTGTTAATAATAAAGGTGACGTAGACCAATATACTATTGGTGGTAATTTTTGGCAAACCGAAAACAACTATAAAGTTTTAGTTTACTACAGAGAATTAGGTGCTAGATATGATAAAATCATAGGTTTAGGCGAAATTAACTCGGTTGGAATCACTAATTAATTGTTAAAAAGGCAGTTACACACACAAATAAGTTTAACTTAAAATATATTTTATTATTTTTACAATAAGCAAATGGCTTACATAATGGTTCAACAAGTTACAAGAGGAATAAAAATTACGGTAGAAACGGAATTTGAAGGTACATTTTATAAAGACTATAAAATTAACTTTGCATTCGCGTACCAAGTTACCATTGAAAACCAGAGCAAAGATTCAGTCCAACTTAATGCAAGACATTGGACCATCTATGATGCCTTAAACCAACCTGTTATTGTAACTGGCGAAGGTGTTATTGGACAAAAACCTGTTTTAAAACCAGGCGAATCTCATACTTATTCTTCAGGTTGCCTACTTACATCTCCTTTTGGAGCTATGAAGGGACACTACAATATGGTTAATTTTACGACCACCAAAAAATTTAATGTAGCTATTCCTACATTTAAATTAAGTGCGCCTTTTGCCATAAATTAATCTTACCTAATAAGATACTCAAAGTTATTTATAACGTTTTAAGCTCGCTTAATTTTACAATTTTACTAACACAAATAACCCAACAAAAATCCTTAACTTTGTACTTTAAATTTTAAACTACAAACACAACACTTATCATGGGAAAAGGATTTTTCAATGTACCAATTGCTGTTAACGAACCTGTAAAAAGTTATGCTCCTGGATCACCAGAAAGAGCAGCAGTTTTAGACGCTTACAAAACAATGTTTAACAGTCAAATTAATGTACCAATGTATATTAATGGTAAAGATGTTACAACAGATAAAACAAACACTATGTCTCCTCCACATGACCACAAACATGTTGTTGGAACACACGCTATAGCTGAACAAAAACATATCGATGAAGCAATCTCTACAGCTTTAGAAGCAAGAGAAGCTTGGGCTGATACACCTTGGGAGCACAGAGCTGGAATATTTTTAAAAGCTGCCGAATTAATTGCAGGTCCTTACAGAGCTAAAATTAATGCAGCTACAATGATTGCACAGTCAAAAACTGTACACCAAGCCGAAATTGATGCTGCGTGTGAGTTAATAGACTTTTTACGTTTTAATGTACAGTACATGACTGAGATTTATCATGACCAACCAGAAAGTACTAGTGATGCTTGGAATCGTTTAGAATACAGACCACTTGAAGGATTTGTTTATGCTGTTACACCTTTTAACTTTACTGCTATTGCTGGAAACCTTCCTGCTTGTATGGCTTTAATGGGTAACGTTGTAGTATGGAAACCTAGTGATTCTCAGATATATTCTGCTAAAGTAATTATGGACGTTTTTAAAGAAGCTGGTGTACCTGCTGGAGTTATAAACGTTGTTTTTGGTGATCCTGTAATGATTACTGATACTGTATTAGCTAGTCCTGATTTTTCTGGTTTACACTTTACAGGGTCTACATATGTATTTAAAGAACTGTGGAAACAAATAGGTAATAACATTCATAATTACAAAACTTACCCTAAAATAGTAGGAGAAACTGGAGGGAAAGATTTTATTGTTGCACACAAAACCGCTCATCCAAAACAAGTTGCTACCGCAATTGTAAGAGGTGCTTTTGAGTTTCAAGGTCAAAAATGTAGTGCTGCATCTAGAGCGTATGTTTCTAAAAGCATTTGGAACGAAGTAAAAGATTATGTTATAGAAGATGTAAATTCTTTTAAAATGGGATCTCCTGAAGATTTAAGCAACTTTGTTACTGCTGTAATCCATGAAGGATCTTTTGACAAATTAGCTAAATACATTGACCAAGCAAAAACAGACAACAATGTAGAGATTATAGTTGGTGGTAATCATGACAAATCTAAAGGTTACTTTATAGAGCCTACAGTTATTGTTACTGAAGATCCTAAATACACAACTATGCAAGAAGAGTTATTTGGTCCTGTAATTACAATTTATGTTTATGAAGATGATAAATTTTCTGAAACATTAACATTAGTTGACCAAACTAGTGAATATGCATTAACTGGAGCAATTTTAGCTCAAGATAGATACGCTGTTGTAGAAGCTACTAAAGCTTTAAAAAACTGTGCTGGAAACTTCTACATTAATGACAAACCAACAGGTGCTGTTGTAGGACAACAACCATTTGGTGGAGCTAGAGCATCTGGAACTAATGACAAAGCTGGTAGTGCATTAAACTTACTACGTTGGGTGTCTCCAAGAATGATTAAAGAAACTTTTGTCACTCCTGTAGATTACAGATATCCTTTTTTAGGTGAATAAAACGTAATTTTCATTATAAAAAAACGCGAACCAAATGGTTCGCGTTTTTTATTATAAATAATTTAGAAAACTTATTTTTTAAGCTCTAACTTTTCAGCAAAATAGTCACAAAAATCTTTCATGGTTGCTGTCATCTTTTCGTCCTGAGTTGCTCTATTAAAAGTATTACTCATAGCTACTAATGTTTGATGAAAAAACACTTTCATCTCATCTACTGGCATATCCTTTGTCCACAAGTCAATACGTAAAGACTCTTGAGCAGCACTATCCCAAACAGATAACATCATTGCTTTTGCTTCTGCATTAGTAATACCTCCATCTTGAGCTGTCCAGTTTAATTTTTCTGGAACTTTGTTTTCGTCTAACTGAACTGTTAATGTAATTTCTGAAGTTTTATTAGCCATTATTCTCTTGGTTTATAATATGATTTATTAAAAATGGTTTGTGCTGGCGTATTTAGTAATTCGTTTAAAGTCACATCATTATTATTCATGTATGCTTTTACTATTTGCCAACCTATAAATTGCCCTATTTTACCTGGTGATTCGTTATCAATTTCTGCTAAATAAAATTTTGAAAATGGTGCAGGATTGATAAATCGATTTGGTAATTTAGAGTCTGTACTGTATAACAGTTCTTTTTGGATAAAGTATTTCCATATTTGCTCTTGATTTGCAAAAGCCCAATCTAATTGTTGCTGTGTATATCCTATTTTTTGAGCATCTGAAATAAACGGAATGACCTTTTCTTTTATGTATAGTAGTTTTCCAAAATAAACCATCTCATCTAAAAGGTGTTTACGTCTGCTGTTTAAAACATATTTTTCTGCATAAGCATTTGCTAAATCAACTACAATTTGATCAGGCGTCATGTTTGCTACTATATAGGATTGTAAGCCATCATAAAAAAAATGGTCATTTCCTAAATAAGTATCCAACTCTACAATTGCAATTGTGTCTGTAACAATAACTTTATTTTTATAATCTACGTCAGAGGTTGTTGTTATTATTCGTGGTGTTTTAAAAGTAGGAAAGTAATATTTTAAATGCTGAAACATTTTTTTTATGTCTTTTGTTTCAGTTTTTAAAGCAGGAAACTTTTTTATGGTCTCTTCACTTAATTGTCGCTGTAATGTATCCTGCATTTTATTATACCAAAACGCATCATCATATTGTCTTGGAAACATAAACGGAAAATCAGCTTTTAAAGCAGGTAAATTGGCTGGCTCAGCTTCCGCGAAAGCGATATCAAAACGTTCTATATTTACATTAATATCAATTTTTGAAATTTGCGCTTCAAGCTTATTATCATCTTGACAAGAAAACAATAAAAAAAATAATGATACTATTAAAATGAATACTCTCATAAAAGTTAAGGTCTCTTAATTTTTATTACTAATGGGTTTGCTTTATTTTTGTTAGGCAAAGGTACTATACTTTGCTTAAAATTCTTTGATTATGCAAACAGAAAAAGTTGTTAAACATATTGTAAAATGGTTAAAAGACTATGCTACTAACGCAAAAGTTAATGGTTTTGTTGTTGGGATCTCTGGTGGTATTGATAGTGCTGTAACCTCTACCCTTTGTGCTGAAACTGGATTAAAAGTCTTATGTATTGAAATGCCAATACACCAAGCTGCTAGTCATGTATCTAGAGGTCAAGAACACATTAAACAACTTAAAGAACGCTATCCAAATGTAGAAGGAATAGTATCTGACTTAACTCCTGTTTTTGAAGAGTTTAAAAATGAGGTCTCTCTTGAAGGTCAACAAGCTACTGTTGATATGGCTTTAGCTAATACACGTGCACGTTTACGTATGACAACCTTATATTACCATGCTGGTTTATTAGGTTTATTAGTTGCTGGAACTGGTAATAAGGTAGAAGATTTTGGTGTTGGTTTTTACACAAAATATGGTGATGGTGGTGTAGATTTAAGCCCAATTGCTGATTTACTTAAAAGCGAAGTGTATACTATTGGTCAATTTTTAAAAGTACCAGAATCTATTATTAATGCTGCACCTAGCGATGGGCTGTTTGGTGATGCTAGAAGTGACGAAGACCAAATTGGTGCATCTTATCCAGAATTGGAATGGGCCATGTCAATGAATGATGAAGGAAAAACAGAAAATGACTTTGAAGGAAGAGAAAAAGAAGTTTTCAAAATATTTAAAAGATACAATACCAGCAACTTACATAAAATGAATCCAATTCCTGTTTGCGAAATTCCTAAAGATTTAATCTAAACGTCATAAATAGTATAATTTTACATACCTTTACGATGCTATTATTATTCTATAACTTGTACTTTTTTTAAAAAGTACTTTAAAAAACAATTTGACCATGGTTAAACTAATGGTTGCAGATCAACATCCCATTGTTACAAAGGGACTGGAATTGATTTATGCAAACTCTAGAGACATTAAAATTGTCCAGACTGTTGCAGATGGCGAAGCTATATTTGACGCCTTAAAACAGTACACTACTGACATTTTAATTTGTGAAATCGACTTACCTAAGCTTAATGGAATTAGCGTATTAAGACGTATTAAAAAAGAACATCCTGACTTAAAGGTAATTATTTACAGTGCACAGCAAGAAGAGGTTTATGCTATAAGCGCTATTAAAGCTGGTGCTGATGGCTACGTTAATAAGTCAACAGACTTAATAACGCTAAAAGAAGCTGTTATGAAGGTATATTTAGGAGGAATTTACATCAGCCCTAAGCTTTCTAAAAAAATAGCTTTAGATAAAAATTCTGGCAAAAATACGTACTACAAAAAGCTATCTATTAGAGAAGTAGAAGTTTTAAAACTTTTATCTAACGGAAAACGAAACAAAGAAATAGCACAGGAGCTAGAGATTAATGAAAAAACAGTAAGTACCTACAGAGCTAGGTTAATGAAAAAACTTAATGTAACTAATCTAATTGATTTAGTTAATCAATCTAAAAGCTTAGAGCTACAAAGCTCTATTTAATTTTCTAGACAATAACATTTTTAAACCTGAGTAATCCTTGACTTCTTCAAGGATTTCTCGGTTTATCATAGTTTTATCTTGAAGGGTTTCTCTTTGAAACCGCGTTACCTTTTGATCAATCAAAAAGCAACGTAATCTCAAAATAGTATCACTTACAAGCTGTGATACTGTGTCTTTTTTTGTCTTAGGGAAAATATTATTGCGCTTCCAATCTGATAGCTCATAACGTTCGTCTTCCATTAAAATAGAAGTGATTTCTGAAGCTAAAATAGGATCTATAGTATTTATAATATTTTCAATTTTAAACTCAGGATTTTGATTTAAAGCTTCAATTATAGCATAATATATATCCTTAAACATTGGGTTTAAAAACTCCATTTCGTCTTCTTGAAGATCCAAATACACCTTTTCAAATACTTTAGATTGCTGTATAATTGGCTCTAACTCTAGATGACCTTTATCATTTTCTTTTAATATTAGATCTTCAAAATCCTCTGTACGATCACCATACAGTAATAAAATTTCAATTATTTTACGTTCAAGCTCATATTGTACATCTACCTTTTTAACAGGAGCTTGGGGTTTAATAACATCAAACGCCTGATTTGGTTTTGCACTTTTAGATTGCTTACCAACTTCTGTTTCTTCCTTTTTTGTTAATTGTGCTAAGGTAGTAAACAGTACTTCTTCGCTAATATCCATGATTCTAGCACACTCTTGAATATAAATTTCGGTTTTAATTCTATCCGGAATTTTAGCAATACTATTAACAATATCTCTAACCGTTTCTGCTTTTTTTATCGGATCATTTTTAGCACTTTCATATAATACCGAAGCCTTAAATTGTATAAAATCTTTAGCATTATCATCTAAATATTGTTTTAATTCTTCAAGTGTATTTGACTTTGCAAAACTGTCTGGATCTTCGCCTTCAGGAAAAGTACAAACCTTTACATTCATACCTTGTTCAAGAATTAAATCGATACCTCTTAAAGAGGCACGCATACCTGCTGCATCACCATCAAATAATACCGTTATATTTTTTGTCAAACGATTAATTAATCTAATTTGATCGCTTGTCAAAGCTGTTCCAGAACTAGACACAACATTTTTAATTCCTGTTTGATAAAACTGAATAACGTCTGTATAACCTTCTACCAAATAACAATTATCCTCTTTAGCTATACTTTGCTTTGCATTATAAATACCATATAAAACTTTACTTTTATGGTACAAATCACTTTCTGGACTGTTTAAATATTTAGCTGCTTTTTTATCGTTAGTTAGTATACGTCCTCCAAAACCTAAAACACGACCACTCATACTTTGTATAGGGAACAACACACGACCTTTAAAACGGTCAAACTGTTTGTTTTCTTTTACAATAGTTAATCCAGTTGCTTCTAAAAATTCTAGTTTATAACCTTTTTTTAAAGCTGCATCAGTAAAAGCACTCCATTGATCTAAACTATATCCTAAATTAAATTTTTTGATAGTTTCATCTGTAAAACCTCGCTCTTTAAAATAGCTTAATCCAATAGACTTACCTTGATCTGTATTAAGTAATATATTCTGAAAATACTTACTAGCAAACTCACTAACTAAGTATAAACTTTCACGTTTATCTTGAGCTTGTTTTTGCTCGTCAGACTGTTCTGTTTCTTCAATTTCAATATTATACTTTTTAGCTAAATATTTAATAGCTTCAGGATAAGTAAAATGTTCATGCTCCATTAAAAAAGCAACAACGTTTCCTCCTTTTCCACTAGAAAAATCCTTCCAAATTTGCTTAACAGGTGAGACAACAAAACTTGGAGAACGCTCGTCTGAAAAGGGACTTAAACCTTTAAAATTAGTTCCTGCTTTTTTAAGCTGAACAAAATCACCAATAACCTCCTCTAATCTAGAAGTTTCGTATACTTGGTCAATGGTAGATTTAGAAATCAAAGTCTTTTATTTTAGAAATTGTAGACTACAAAAGTAATATGTAATAACCAATATCAAATAGTTTAATAAGATAAAATTTACAATAAGACTTTTATCTCAAATTTGATTAATTTTGCAGTATGGTAAAAGACATTCAATTACGTGTTTCTTTAAAAGAAGAGGAAATTCCAGATATTTTAATTAAAAAATCTGCGGAATGGCTATCCATTTCAAGAGATAAAATCACAGGGATTAAGGTGTTAAGAAAATCCATTGACGCCAGAAAACCTAAAATTATTTTCAATTATAAAGTTTCAGTATTTATTAATCAACCTGTACCAGAAACCTCTGATTATACTTTTGATTACAAAGATGTTTCTAAAGCTAAACCTATACATATAATTGGTTTTGGACCAGCAGGAATGTGGGCTGCTTTACGTTGTATTGAACTTGGTTTTAAACCTATTGTTTTAGAACGTGGTGCAAATGTTAAAGATAGACGTCGCGATTTAAAAGCTATTAATCAAGACCATTTTGTAAATGAAGATTCTAACTATTGTTTTGGAGAAGGTGGAGCAGGTACTTATAGTGATGGTAAATTATATACACGAAGCTTAAAGCGTGGTGATGTACGTCGTATTTTTGAAAACCTAGTTTACCATGGTGCAACCGATCAAATTTTAGTAGATGCGCATCCACACATTGGGACAAATAAATTACCTAAAGTTGTACAAAACATTAGAGAAAACATTATAAAATACGGAGGAGAGGTACACTTTAATACACGTGTTACAGATTTTACTATTAAAGATAATACAATTGAAACCATCCAACTGCTAAATGGAAAAGAACTAATAACTGACAAAGTAATTTTAGCTACAGGGCATTCTGCTAGAGATATTTTTAATTTACTACACGATAAAAAGATTGCTATTGAAGCAAAATCTTTTGCAATGGGTGTTAGAGCAGAACATCCTCAACATATTATTGACAGCATTCAATACCATTGTGAAGGTCCAAGACCTGATTTATTACCAGCTGCCTCATACAGCTTAGTACAGCAGGTAAATGGACGTGGTGTGTATAGTTTTTGCATGTGTCCAGGTGGCTTTATTGTACCTGCTGCAACTGCAAATGGTGAGGTTGTAGTTAACGGAATGTCTCCTTCTAGACGAAATAATAAATTTGCTAATTCTGGTATTGTAGTAGAAATTAATGCTGATCGTGATCTTAAAAAATACGAACACTTTGGTCCATTAAAAGCATTAGAATTTCAAAAAGATTTAGAACGATTAGCTTTTACCGCTGGAGGACGAAGTCAAGTAGCTCCTGCACAACGCATGACAGACTTTGTAGAAGGCAAGTTATCTAACAGTTTAAATGAAACCTCATACCAACCAGGTTTAAAAAGTGCACCTTTACATAGTTTGTTTCCTAAATTGATAGGAAGCTCATTAAGAAAAGGATTTAAAGCTTTTGGCGATAAAATGAAAGGTTACTATACCGAAGAAGCTAATATTATTGGTGTGGAGTCACGTACCTCATCACCTGTTAGTATCCCAAGGACAGAAACTTTAGCACATCCAGAAATTACAAATCTTTTTCCGTGTGGTGAAGGTGGTGGTTATGCAGGCGGAATTATTAGTGCAGCAATGGATGGCGAACGTTGTGCTGAAGCTGCAACAAAACAATTATAAATTTAAGGATAAAATAGAAGACTTAAAACCAATTATGGTTTTAAGATATATTCCCTATTTTTGTTTAAAATATTAAAACACACAAATGAAAGCATATATATTTCCTGGTCAAGGCGCTCAATTTACTGGAATGGGTCTTGATTTATACGAAAACTCACCAGAAGCACAACATTTATTTGAAGATGCTAATGAAATTTTAGGTTTCAACATTACTGACATTATGTTTGAAGGTACTGCTGAACAATTAAAACAAACTAAAGTGACACAACCAGCTATATTTTTACATTCTGTAATCTTAGCAAAAACTTTAGGTGATAGTTTTAAACCAGAAATGGTTGCAGGACATAGTTTAGGTGAATTCTCTGCATTAGTAGCTGCTGGAGCATTAAGCTTTGAAGATGGATTAAAATTAGTCTCACAACGCGCTCAAGCCATGCAAAAAGCTTGCGAGTTACAACCAAGTACTATGGCTGCAGTTTTAGGTTTAGAAGATAATGTTGTTGAAGACATTTGTTCTAAAATTGAAGGTGTTGTTGTTGCAGCAAATTATAATTGTCCTGGACAATTAGTAATATCTGGAGAAGTAAGCGCTGTAGAACGTGCTTGTGAAGCAATGAAGGACGCTGGAGCAAGACGTGCTTTGATGTTACCAGTTGGAGGTGCGTTTCACTCTCCAATGATGGAACCTGCTAGGGAAGAATTAGCTGCAGCTATTGAAAACACAACTTTTAGCAAACCTAATTGTCCTATTTATCAAAATGTAACTGCGACTGCAATTACTGATGAAAACGAAATTAAAGCCAATTTAATATCTCAATTAACAGCTCCTGTACGTTGGACACAATCTGTACAACAAATGATTACAGATGGAGCGTCTTTATTTACTGAAGTTGGTCCTGGAAAAGTATTACAAGGGTTAGTAA
This sequence comes from Olleya sediminilitoris, assembly GCF_016785945.1. Classification (GTDB taxonomy): domain Bacteria; phylum Bacteroidota; class Bacteroidia; order Flavobacteriales; family Flavobacteriaceae; genus Olleya; species Olleya sediminilitoris. The sequence goes on from NZ_JAEMEF010000014.1 coordinate 32,007, forward strand.
AAAAAATAAACAGAGAAGCACAAACGGCATCTGCAACCCTTGAAATTAAAGAATAATGAGTAGTAGAAACATACTTATTATTGGACTGATACTGCTTAACATAGTTTTAGACCAAGTGTCTAAATTTATTGTTAGAGCAGATGTTATTGCAGGAACTGAAACCGAAATATTTGGACAGTATTTTACACTTCATAATGTTGAAAACAAAGGTGCCTTTTTAGGTATGGGTAGTGACTTTAGTCCTACATTACGTATTGCATTATTATTAGTATTACCTATTGTTGTTTTAGCTTTAGTATTAAGACATATTATTAAAGATAAAACCATGGACACGATGACCTTAGTTGGTTTTTGCTGTATTATTGGTGGAGGAATTGCTAACGTTTACGATAGAATAGTGTATGGATCTGTTACAGATTTTTTACATATAGATTTGGGAGGTGTATTTAGAACCGGAATTTTTAATATTGCTGACGTCTCCGTAATGGTAGGAATGGGCTGCTTAATAGTTGGCAGTTTTATTAAGAAAAAAGCATAAAAAAAGCCTCGATTTAATCGAGGCTTTTTTTATTTATCTAGCAAGGTTACAATCTCTGCAATCTTTAACTTCTCCGTAGTACGTTTCACGATATTTATGAAGCGTTTGAATTGGTATGCCTAACATGTGCTTTTTAATATAAGTCACTTTGGCGCTTAATCGTCCCATTTTGGGAGTAAATCTGTTTTCTTGTCTTGTCTGACGTTTTACTGTAATCAATTTCATTATTGTATCATTTGCATTAGCTACAAAGGAAACAAGAATATTAACCAATAACGAACCACAAAGTTTAAAATATTGTTAACCAGTACATTAATATCAATACAACAAAACAAAGGCGCTTAAATTATTAGATTGATAATTAAAGACAACTTTGACTTAGGATTTATTAATCACTATTAATTGCTTTTTCCCAATTCCAAGCAGATTGCATTGCGTCTTCTAAATTATATTGTGCTGTCCAGCCTAATACCGAATTTGCTTTTGAAGTATCTGCATAGGCAGATACAACATCTCCTGCTCTACGTTCTACAATTTTATAGTTTAGTTTTTGTTTTGAAACGGTTTCAAATGCTTGAATAACCTCCAAAACTGTACTTCCTTTTCCTGTACCTAAATTAAAGACTTCAAAATTACTATTGTTTTTATTGTCTAATAATCTTTGCAAGGCAACAACATGTGCATCTGCAATATCCACGACATGAATATAATCTCTAACACAGGTTCCGTCTTTTGTTGGGTAATCACTACCAAAAACAGACAGCTGCTGTCTTTTACCAATTGCAGTTTGAGTAATGTAAGGGACTAAATTTTGAGGAACACCTAAAGGTAACTCTCCTATTTTTGCTGATGGATGCGCTCCTATTGGATTAAAATAACGTAAGGCTATACTTTTTAAATCAGCATTAATTTTACAAGTATCTTGTATAATTTCTTCACCTATTTGTTTTGTATTACCATAAGGTGATAGTGCAGGTTTTATTGGTGCAGACTCTGAAATTGGCATGACATCTGCTTGACCATAAACGGTACAGGAAGAACTAAAAATAAAACTTGATATTTTAAATTTTATTAATTCTTGTAATAAATAGGTTAAGGTTGTTATGTTGTTTTCATAGTACATTAAAGGGTTATTTACACTTTCTCCAACTGCTTTACTTGCTGCAAAATGTATAACCCCTTTTATGTCTTGGTGTGATTTAAAAAATTGCTGAACTGCTGCTTTATTTTTTAAATCTAATTTTTCAAAAATTGGTGCTTGTCCTGTTATTGCTACAATCCCTTTTAAAACATCCAATGAGGCATTTGATAGATTATCTATGATTACTACTTGGTATCCTTTTTTTTGAAGCTGCACAACAGTGTGTGAGCCTATAAATCCTAAACCTCCTGTTACTAGTATCTTCATTGGCTGGTTGGTGCGTTAGGGATGGTAGCGGTATCCTTTTTTTTGCTGCCACAAATGGCAAAAAAAAGATTTAAGCGGACAGCGCGACCCTTGTGGTAACGCCCTAATTATTTGCTATAAAATCTTTAACGGTTGTTGTTATAAAGTGTATCTGATCGTCTTCCAACTCGGTATGCATTGGTAAAGAAATAACTTGTTTCACTAATTGATTGGTTACAGGGAAATCAGCTTCGTTATAACGCTCATCCTTATAAGCTTTTTGTAAATGTAGCGGAATTGGATAGTATACTCCACATGGTATATTATTGGCATTTAAATGTTTTACCAATGCGTCTCTGTCCACATTGTCTACTTTTAACGTGTATTGATGAAATACGTGACAGTCACATGTATCACAAATACCTTCACAATTATTTACTGTTTTAGGTGTTGTAATTTGTGGCACGTCTGCAAAAGCTGCATTGTATTTTCTAGCTGCATCACGTCGTGCGTTATTATAGCTATCCAATTTTGGTAATTTGGCATCTAAAACTGCTGCTTGAATAGAGTCTAAACGTGAGTTTACACCTACTACATCATGATGATAACGCTCATACATACCATGGTTTACTATTCCTCTGATGGTGTGTGCTAAATCGTCGTCATTGGTAAAAATGGCTCCTCCATCTCCATAACACCCTAAATTTTTAGATGGAAAAAAAGATGTAGAGGCTACATGACCAATTGTACCTGCTTTTGCTTTTTTTCCTGTTGTAGATGTGTAAGTTGCACCTATGGCTTGTGCATTATCTTCAATAACATACAAATTATGCTCTTTTGCTATTTGCATGATGGCATCCATATTTGCACATTGACCAAACAAATGTACTGGTACAATTGCTTTAGTTTTTGGCGTAATGGCTTTTTTGATAGCGTCTATGCTTATGTTAAAATCATCAGGATTGACGTCTACTAATACTGGTGTTAATTTAAGCAATGCTATTACCTCTACAGTTGCTGCAAAGGTGAAATCTGCTGTAATAACCTCATCACCTTGTTCTAAACCTAATCCCATCATTGCAATTTGTAATGCGTCTGTACCATTGGCACAAGGGATGACGTGTTTTACGCCTAAGTAGTTTTCTAGATTTTTTTGAAATTGGTGCACCTTTGGTCCATTTACAAAACTGGTGTTATCTATAATTTCTTGAATTGAACTATCGACTTCGTTTTTTATAGCTGCATATTGACCTTTAAGATCAACCATTTGTATTTTTTTCATGCTTAAATATGTGGTAAACTAATGTTAGAAACTTAGTTTTACTTTTAATTTATAATTATCGAATTTACAAAAATACCAAACGCTAAGCAATGAATTGTTTATTTTAGCAAAAATAGATACGTGAATTTACTTTATAACATAGCTATCCAATTAGCAAAACTAGCCTTAAAGCTATTAAGTTTGTTTAACAACAAGCTTAAACTTGGTGTGGATGGACGACGTGAAACCTTTACTATTCTTGAAAACAATTTAAGTAAAGATGATAATACATTATGGTTTCATTGTGCGTCTTTAGGCGAATACGAACAAGGCTTACCCATTTTTAATATTTTAAGAGAGGATTACCCTAAACATAAAATTGTTTTGACTTTTTTTTCTCCTTCAGGTTTTGAAATCAGAAAAAATGCTCCGTTTGCAGATGTTGTAGTCTATCTACCTTTAGATAGTAAAAGTAATGCTAAACGCTTTATTGATATAGTTAATCCTGAACTTACTGTTTTTGTAAAATATGAAATTTGGCCAAATTACTTGTCACAAGTTAAAAACAGAGGATTAAATGCCATACTAATTTCGGCAGTATTTAGAGATAATCAATCGTTTTTTAAATGGTATGGTAGCCAAACCAAAAAAGCTTTATTTGCTTTTGACCATATTTTTACTCAAAATGAAGACTCTAAAAAACTACTACATTCTATTGGTTATAATCAAGTAACCGTTTCTGGAGACACTAGATTTGATCGCGTTAATAATCAATTAAAAATTGACAATAACCTACCATTTATAGAGGCCTTTATAAATAACACATTGTGTATTGTTGTAGGTAGTTCTTGGCCTGAAGACGAAACCTTACTAATAGATTTTATTAATAATTACAAAGGAGAGCCTATTAAATTTATAATTGCTCCTCACAATATAAAATCTAAGCAGATTGAAACCTTACAAGATAATTTGAAGGTTAAATCTGTATTATTTAGCAATAAAGAGCACCAAGATTTAAAACAATTTGAAGTTTTTATTTTAGATACTATTGGTTTATTAAGTAAAGTCTACAGCTATGCTGACATTGCTTATGTTGGTGGTGCAATGGGCAATACTGGTTTGCACAACGTACTAGAGCCTGCTGTTTTTGGAATACCTGTTATAATTGGTAAAAACTATAGTAAGTTTCCTGAAGCTTTTGATATGATAAAACATGGAGGTGTAACTTCTATAGACAGCTTAAATGCACTAACCATGCATCTTAATAAACTTATAACAGATGATGCTTTTAGATCTAAAACTGGTTTACTAAATCAGAATTTTGTTAATAAAAGCACAGGAGCTTTGTTAAAGATTACCAACTATTTAAAACAAAACAATTAGATTTATTTTTTAGATGCATATAGTGTATTACTAATAAGCGCTATAACTATTATGGCTATTCCTAAAAGCACCATTAAACTATAATTTTCTAGAAACCAAAAGGTACTAACTGCTATTGTAAAGATAACTTCCACATATTTAAAAGGTGCAACAATACTGGTTTTACCAGTCTGAAAAGCTTTAGTCATATATAACTGTCCTACATACCCAAAGACACCTAAACTTAATAAAATTAACCATTCTATTTGACTTGGTGTTTTCCAGTTAGAAATACTCATTAAACCACCAAAAATTAAAGCGGTTAGCATAAAGTAATTTATGATTACTAATGGGCTATCTTGTTTTCCTATTTTTCTTATCAATACAAAAACTAATCCATTGGATATTGCAGAAACAAATATTAGCACTAATCCTAATGTATTAATTTGTTCTCCAAAACCTTTAATAATCAAAACTCCTGAAAAGGCTATTAAAAATAATATCCATTGCAATGGTTTAATTTTTTCTTTAAGAAGAAATACTGCTAAAATAGCAGCAAAAATTGGTGCAGTATACCGTAATGAAACAGCAGTACCAACAGCTAAATGATTTAATGACAAGAAAAAACTGGTTAATGATATTACACCTACAACAGCTCTAATTAGTAGAAGTTTTTTTTGAGTTCCTAAAAAAGGAATTTTCTGTTTTAATATTAATGGTATTGTAAAAGCTAAGGTCCCAATTGCTCTAAAAAACACAATTTGATAGACGCTAAAACCTTCAAGGTATTTAACAAACAAATTCATAAGTGCAAAAGCCAATGCACTTATAATCATATAAAATATGGATTTATTGTAATTCATCATTAAGTAAAAAACCCTTCAATACTAAATTGAAGGGTTATATTTAAGTTTGCTAAATAACGTATTATTTAAGTGAACTAATAATTTTTAAAGCATTTTCTGTCATTGCTTTAATTTTATCTAGATCATAAGTCCCATCACTTTGTTTAGCAATAAGTTTTGATCCCATACCTACACAAGTAACTCCTGCATTAAACCAAGCTTCTAAATTATCTTGTGTTGGAGCAACACCACCTGTTGGCATAATACTTGTCCAAGGTTGTGGTCCTTTGATAGCCTTAACAAAATCGGCTCCATAAGTTCCTCCTGGAAATAGTTTAACAATCTCACAACCTAACTCTTCTGCTCTACAGATTTCGGTTAAAGTCCCACAACCAGGTGACCACATCACCTTACGTCTATTACAGACTATTGCAATATCTTCTCTTAAAACTGGAGTCACAATAAAATTAGCTCCTAAAGCCATAAATCTTGATGCTGATGCAGCATCTGTTACAGATCCAACTCCCATTATCATTCCTGGTAATTCTTTTGTAACGTACTTATTAAGTTCGCCAAAAACTTCATGAGCATAATCACCACGAGCAGTAAACTCTAATAACCTTGCTCCACCATCATAAACCGCTTTTACAACCGCTTTACTAATTTCTAAATCTCCATTATAAAACAAAGGAACTAATCCTGTTTGTTTCATAACTTCTGCTACTTGTATTCTTGTAAAATTTGCCATAATATTATCTTGCTACACGTCCTGAAGCGTCTCCACCCATTAATTTTTCAACCTCAGCAACAGTTACTAGGTTAGCATCTCCTTTAATTGTATGCTTTAAACAAGAAGCTGCAACAGCAAAGTCTAATGCATTTTGATCATCTTCTGGATATTTTAATAATCCGTAGATTAATCCTCCCATAAAGCTATCTCCTCCACCTACTCTATCAACAATATCAGTAATTTGGTACTGACGTGTTTCGTACATTTTTTTACCATCATATAAAACACCAGCCCAAGTATTATGAGATGCAGAAATTGAACCTCTTAAAGTTGTAATCACTTTTTTGGCTCTTGGAAATTTTTCCATCATTTGTTTACAAACAGATAAAAATGCTTCTGCTTTTACATCATGACCTTGAGTAGTTATATCTAATCCTTCAGGCTTAATGTTAAAGTGCTTTTCAGCATCTTCTTCATTACCTAAGACAACGTCACAATAAGAAGTTAACTCGGTCATTATTTTTTCTCTGTGCGCTTCATCACAAAATGTCCAAAGTTTAGCTCTATAATTTAAGTCTGTTGAAATAGTAACTCCCATTTCACTAGCTACTTTTACAGCTTCTAGACAAGCATCTGCAGCACCTTGAGATATTGCTGGAGTAATACCAGTCCAATGAAACCAAGCTACATCTTTAAATACAGATTTCCAATCTACCATTCCTGGTTTGATTTCTGAAATAGCAGAATGTGCTCTATCATAAACCACTTTACTACCTCTACTTACAGCTCCTGTTTCTAAAAAGTAAATCCCTAAACGGTCACCACCATATATAATTTTGTCTACTCCTACACCTCTTTTACGCATTTCCATCATTGCACATTCACCAATATCATTTTTAGGTAAACGGGTTACAAAGTCTACAGGTACACCATAGTTTGCTAGAGATACTGCTACGTTAGATTCTCCTCCTCCATACACAACATCAAAACTAGATGCTTGAGAAAATCTTAAAAATTGTTGTGGAGCTAATCTTAACATGATTTCTCCAAAAGTTACTACTTTTTTCATCCTATATTTTTAATTAGTTATTGTTTGCTTAAACGTTTAACCAAATTTTAAAAAATAAATCAAAATACTAATATTTTGATTTTTGAAGTATTAATAATACTTTTGCTTAAACGTTTAAGCAAATATATATAAACTAGGTGAAAAAAAAAAGAACAACTATAAAAGACATTGCAAATGTTTTAAATATTTCGCCTGCAGCAGTATCTAAAGCGCTTCATGATGATTCACGAATTAGCTTAAAAACAAAAGCAGCTGTTAAACGTGTTGCTAAAGAGCTAAATTATCAACCCAACCACTTAGCTAGTGCTTTAAGAAAAGGAAAAAGTAATCTGGTTGGAGTTATAGTCCCAAGGACTAATAGTAACTTTTTTTCTTCTGTAATTCAAAACATGGAAGAAGTCTTAAATAAAAAAGGTTACAATATTATTATTACGCAATCTAACGAATCGTTTAAAAAAGAATGTGACAGCATTGACACACTACTTTACACCCAAGTTGATGGTATAATCGCTTCTATGGCAAATGAAACTGTTGATTTATCTCATTTTGAGAAAATTAAATCTAAAGGTATTCCTTTAGTATTATTTGATAGAGGAGAAAATGATTTAAATGTTGATTACATTGGGATTGATGATTATGATAGTAGTCATATGATTGTTGAACATTTAATAACTCAGGGTTGCAAACGCATAGCACATATTGGTGGTTTTAGTCGAACACGTATATATAATAACCGAATACGTGGTTATATTGATGCTATTAAAAAACATGACTTACCTCAAGAAGACTATTTATTAATTGAAAGTAGCTTAACTATTGAAGATGGTCGTTTAAAAATGCAACAATTATTAGATTTAAAATTGCGTCCTGATGCAATTTATGTTGCTAGTGATAATGCTGCTTTAGGTGCTCTTCAAATATTAAACGAAAATAATTTAAAAGTACCTGAAGACATTTGCTTAGTTGGTTTTGGTAACGAACCATTTACATCCTTTGTTAGTCCCTCAATAACAACAGTAAATCAACACAGTCAAAAAATAGGTAAACTAACTGCCGAAACCTTAATAAAAAGAATTAATACCGAACAATGGAAACCAAGTCTGAATAAAAATATTTTGAAATCAGAATTGATTATTCGTCAATCTTCTAATAAAGACCTACCTGTTAAATCGTCCTGAAGTATTACCCTCTAAAATATTCATTACTTCATTAACATTTGAAAAATTAACGTCTCCTTCATAGGTATGTTTTAATGCGCTTGCTGCTGCTGCAAATTGCATAGCCTTATAGTCATCAAAGTTTTGTAACCCATATATTAATCCTGCTGCAAAAGCATCTCCAGTTCCAATTCTATCGACGATGTGAGTGATATCTAAATCTTCGGTTTCTCTAAACTCTTTGCCATTCCACATTCTTGATCTTATTTTATGCCAAGACGCATTAATAGGTGTTCTAATTTTATCAAAGGTTTTTTTAATAGTAGGAAACTTATTAATTAACTGTTTACTAGCTTCGATAAAATCTTCATTTGAATAACTAAAATTAGTGTCTAGTAATTCATTAATTTCATTTATACCTCCAATGAATATGGTAGAATAATTTATTAAATCAGAAAGTGTTTCTTTTGGATGAGTTCCATATTTCCATAAACCACTTCTATAAGTTGGATCTACAGATACCTTCAAACCTTTTTGTTGAGCTAAAACAAGACCTTCTTTTAATGTATGATAACCACCTTCACATAAAGCAGGAGTTATTCCAGTCCAATGAAACCAGGTACACTGTTTTAAAGACGTTTCCCAATCTACCATACTAGGTTTAATTTCAGAAAAAGAAGAATGGGATCGATTATAAGAAATTGAACTAGGACGCATAACAGCACCTACTTCTAGAAAGTATACACCTAAAGGCCTATTTGATCTAACAATTGAAGCTGTTTTGACTCCAAATTTTCTTAAATAAGAAATAGCAGTGTCTCCAACAAAATCGTCCGATATACAAGAAATATGCTTTACTTTTCCTCCAAAATTAGCTATTGAAATAGCAACATTAACCTCTGTACCTCCAAAATAAAATTCTAAGCGATTAGATTGCATAAATTTTTTATTTCCTAAAGGCGATAATCTCATTAAAACTTCTCCAAAGGTTACAATTTGACTCATCTTTTATTTATTTTATCTAATAAATTTAAATAAAAAAAACCTTTCTTAAGAAAGGCTTTAATATATTTTATAATTAAAAGGTATTAAATACCAAGTGCTTGACCACCTCCAATTTGAATGGTTTCTGCTGTTATAAATGATGCATCTTTACTAGCAAGGAATGATACAACTCCTGCCACATCTTCTGGCTGACCTAATCTACCTAGCATAATGTTATTTGCCCAAGAAGCAAAAACTTCTGGCTTAGTCGCTTTAATTTGTGCATGAAATGGTGTATCTATCGTTCCAGGAGATACAGCATTTGCTCTAATACCATATTCTGCTAAGTCCTTAGCTAAAGCTCTAGTAATTGCATGTACACCTGCTTTAGATGTACCGTAAATACCTGCACCTGGTCCACCTGCTGTCCAACCTGCGTTAGAAGTATAGTTAATAATAGAAGGATGTTCTCCTTTTTTCAAAAATGGAATAGCAGCTCTTGATGCAAAAAACACAGAATCAAGGTTTAAAGCCATAACTTTTCTGTAAAAGTCAGTAGTCATTTCTTCAAATCTAGATCTTCCTCCTAATCCACCTGCATTATTTACAAGTACATCAATACGTCCATATTTTTCACCAATTTTAGTGATGTTAGATGTTACAGCTTCTTCGCTTGTTACATCAAATCCATAATATTCAGCATCAATCCCATCAGAAGTTAGCTCTTTTAATCTTTCAGCTCCAGCTTCGTCATCAATACCATTTAAAACAACAGTATAACCATCATGACCTAATCTTTTGGCTACTTCAAACCCAATTCCTCCTGTTGCTCCTGTAACTATTGCTACTTTACCTTTATTACTCATATTCTTAATTTATTTTTATTACTAATATTAAATATATTATTTATCTTTTTATTGGTTTATAGGTTTTAAGGGCTCTATTTTTGGACATAAAATCCAAACAGCAAGTAAAGCTATTATTGTTAAAGCACCACCTATTAAAAATGCAGGTGTATAATTACCTCCTGTAGTTATAAATGTAACTAAGATAGTTAAACCAGCTGCTCCTAATTTTGCCGCCATACCGGCAAAACCAGATAAAGTACCTACAATTTTACCACTATACATATCACTTGGTAATGTTTGAACATTCCCGATTACTGTTTGGAAACCAAACAGTAATATTGCCATAATAACAATTGCAATTAAAGCTGCAGTATTTCGAGCTTTATTAATTTCTGATAAAGATCCAAGAGCAGCAATGCCAGACTCTGAAGGTGGTCCGTATTTTGGTAATAAACGTTCTTCTTTTGAAGCGTCTGCTTTTGGCAGTTTCCAAGCAGCAGTTTCATATACTGTCTTAAATTCAGAATTAGATTTGATTTCATCAATGCTTTTTCCTGCAACGCTTTCAATAAAACTTTTATCCGTTTTTAAATCTTTGAATGCCTCATTATCCATGATTTTTTTAACTTGTGGATCAGCCATTGTAATAGCAGCAGATTCTTCAACTCCAAAAACCACTAAAACTTTAGGTGCACCAGGGAATTTTAATAAAATAAAACAAGGTATCATAATTAGACATCCTAAAGTAATAACATACTTACGAGTCTTATCTACAGTCCATCCTAAATTAAGCTTCTTTTGAGCAAGTAAACCACCAAACCAAGCACCAATCATTGCACCTACATAAGGTACCCATGCTGAGAATGCAATTTCTTTTACATTCATACCAAAAACTTCGGATAAATATATTGGAATCCAAACTATGAAGAGCCACCAAATAGGATCGATAGCAGCTGAAGCTATTATTACTCCCCAACTTTCCTTTCGTTTAAACAATTCACTATTACTTGGGTTATAACCATCATCGTAATTACTATCTTCGTCAAGATCCTGATTTAGCTGTCCTGATAATATATATTTTTTCTCATTATCTGTTAACCAAGGATGTGTTTTAGGTCCAGATTTTACTATATATAACCAAGGTATTAACCATAATAAACCAAGTGTACCAACAACTATAAATATTGCTTTCCAAGCAAAATATATTGATAGTAAACCTATTATAGGATAAGCTACAATACCACCTAATGCAGCACCTGAATTAAATATTCCTTGAGCTAAGGCTCGCTCTTTAGTTGGAAACCATTCTGCATTAGCTTTAGCTGCTCCTGGCCAGTTTCCTGCTTCTGCTATTCCTAATATTGATCTAAATATAGAGAAACTTAATAATCCTTGAGCTAAAGCATGAAATATTGTTGCTATAGACCATACACCAATTGATAGTGCAAACCCTAATCTTGTTCCAATCCAATCAAAGATTTTTCCAAACAGAGCTTGACCTCCTGCATAAGATAAAATAAATACTGTTGAGATGGTTCCATAAATAGCTTTATGTCCATCTTTATCCATTTCTGGAAATAAATCTTTTGCTATATCTGGCCATAAGGCACCAAACGCTTGCCTGTCTATGTAGTTAACAACTGCAGCTAATGCTACTAGTCCAACTACCCACCATCTTAATCCTTTTAATTTCATTTAGTCTATGCTAATTGATTAGTTAAGTATTATAACAATACTGATATAATACTTTAAAATGTTCTTTCATTTTTTGTTTTGCTAATTGAGGTTTTTGTTTTTTAATAGCCTCAAAAACAGCTTGATGTTCTTCAATACCTGATTTAGCTAAACTGCTATCACAGACATGATATTTTTCGAAATTTGTTATAATTTCTGGTGTGATCATTAACATTAAAGTATTCATTGTACTATTACCACTTGCTTTAGCAATGGCTAAATGAAACAACAAATCTTCTTGTACAGCATCCTCTCCTTTTAATACTTTATTTTTATAAGCCTTTAAACAATGTTTTAGCTTTATTAAATCTTCATCTGTTCGTCTTAAAGCTGCTAATCTTGCTGTTTTTAATTCAAGAAGAATCCTAGTTTCTACTAACGATTTAAAACTAGGATCTTCTAATCTTAATATGTCTTCAATCATACCATTCATAGCAATTACACCTATGTTTGCTACAAATGTTCCACTTTGTGGTATTGATTTTAATAATCCATAAAACTCTAACTTTTGAATTGCTACCCTAACTTGACTTCTTGATACTTCAAACTTTTCAGATAACATCCTTTCAGATGGTAATTTATCTCCTGGTTCTAGGTTTTTAAAATTTATTAAATCACCTATTTTAGAAATAACTTGTTTTTGAATATCAAAATTTTCAATCTTTGTTAGTGACTCTAACTTCATAGTTTTTAAGTTAATGGTTTAAAGAGCAAATATAAAACCTTAAATTAACAACTTACTAATTTGCTATAATAGAAAAGTTATCAACTCTTGCTTCTTCTCCCTGATTAGTAATCAATATAGAAATAGTAGAATTAGCACCTGTATTAAATGTTACTGACCCACCAACATAATCACTTGCACTAGTTTGATCAGTACCTTCAAAATCTTCAATTGTTGCTGCTAATGCAGCTGTCAAATCTGTATGTCCTCCTCCTGCTAAAACTGAAACAGTAATTGAACCTGGATTATTAGTTTTTAAAGTATAAGAATAAGATAAAGTATACTCAGAATTAGGAGATACTGTTAACTCTTGATATCCTACACGATCACCAGCTGACGGAAATTTTGCTGCCTGTGATCCTTCTTGAACTGGACTTGAAGTTATTTGAATTACTCCTCCTAAATCACTATTCCTCCAACAGTCTCTTCCATCTGCTGCGGTACCACAAGCATCACTACCATCTTCAAAACCAGCCTCATTTATAGTTGGAACAATTGCGGATGGAACTTCTGGCTCAATAACTTCAATAGTTTCAGAAAAAGTGCTTGAAACTCCTAAATTATCTGAAGCTGTTAAAGTTACTGTATACATTCCTTCACCTGGATAAATAGTTGTTGGTTCAAAATCAGTTGAAGTTGTACCATTTCCTAGATCCCAACTATAAGTAGTTGCACTAGAAGATAAGTTACCAAATGAATAACTCATCCATTCATCACCAGCTGTACCTTCACCTTGAGAATAAGAAAAATCTGCTTGAGGAGGTGTTTGATCCGCTATAGAGTTTGAGTCTAAAGGTTCGAATTTCTCAAAATCATCACAAGACTGTATAGTTATAGCCATGATTATTGAAGTAGTAATCGTAATTATTTTTTTTACTTGTTTTTTCATCTTACAATATTTTTAAATTAATAACCAGGGTTTTGGCTTAAAGCCCCTTGACTTAAATTTATTTCCCTTTGAGGAATAGGTAATAGCAAATCAGTAGCGCTAAAATTATAATCATTATCATCAGAAAATGATGACAAAACATCTTGAGCTACATTAAATCTAACTAAGTCGAAAAAACGGTGATTTTCAAAGGCTAATTCCACTCGTCTTTCATCTAATAACTCTTGCTTAGTTATGGTTCCGTCAGCATCACCTGTAAGACCAGCACGTATTCTAACCTCTTCAAAAGAATCTAAAGCAGCTTGAGCCGAAGTAGACTGCTGACCTGCCATAATAGCTTCTACATGCATCAATAAGACATCTGCATATCTAATCACAATCCAGTCATTTCCGGCTAAAGTAGGATTACTAGAGGAAGCTGTAACGTCTAGATTAGAATCATCAATTGGTAAATATTTAGCTACCTGGTATTGTGAAGGTTGTAAAGGGTCTTGTCTAAAAGAAATAGTAGACCTATCTCCACCTAATGCTGTTAATGCATCTCTGACTTCTTGAGTCGTATAGTTAACACCTGCTGTTCTTCCAACTGCATTTAACCATTCTGCTGAATAATTTTGACTGTCTGCTGCAGAATCACCAATGTAATCGATAGCAAAGATTACCTCATCATTTAATTCGTTGTAAAACACATCTTTAAAATTAGGTTCCAGCATAAATCCTGAACTCATTACAGATTCGCATAACGTCTGTGCTAAAGTATAATTAGTACCTGTTGTTAAATACACTTTAGCTAATAATGCTTGAGCAGCAGCTTTAGAAGCTCTGGTTTTATATGTATTATCCAAACCTGCAACTGCTGTTGTTAGGTCACTAATTATTAAATCATATACTAAGTCTTTATCAACTCTTGAAAATTGCACATCTGTATCAGCAATACCTATAACTCTATCTAATAGAGGAATATCACCAAATGAACGTACTAAATTAAAATTGGCATATGCTCTTACAAATTTTGCTTCAGCTTCATATCTTGCAGCATTATCTCCTGCAACATCTAAGTTTTCTAATACTACATTTGCTCTATATATTGTTTGATAGTTACTTCTATAATAATCATCTACTATACCATTAGTAGCTTGTACATTAAAGCTCTCAAATTGTGCAGACTCTCCTTCTCCTCCTATATTTTTTGATCTAGTATTATCACTTAACATTTCCTGAACATAAAAATCAACTTGAAGACCATGATTGTCTGTTGTAGTTGTTGAGTTAATTCCCTGAATTGCATCATACATACCCACAGCTGCAAGCTCTAAGTCTGCTTCTGTTTCGAAAAAGGTTTCTGCATTAGATACAGATGTTGGTTCTGGCGATAAAAAATCTTCACAAGAAGAGACTAATAATACAACCAATAATGTAGCTGTTGTTTTTATATATTTTTTCATTTTATCTTTTTTTTTAAAATTAAAACTCAAGGTTTAAACCTAATGAAATTGTTCTTTGAATAGGAGAACCTGCTCTTTGATATCCATAAGTTGTTGCACTTGTTGTATTAACAGACTCAGGATTAAACCCTGTATAATCATCTGCTGTTACATATAGTAAATTTTGACCAGTAGCATAAACCCTGGCTTTAGTAAACAATGTTTTATCTAATAAATCTCCTGTAAAATTATAACCAATACTAACAGTTCTTAAAGCTATATATGATGCATCTTGAATAATGTCATCTGTAAAGATTTTCTCTTTAATAAACTCTTGATTTGGTGTACTGGAAATAAAATCTTGAGATGAATTAAAATGATTAAACAAATACTGATCTCCCATATTTCTAATTTCAGCACCATGACTACCTTGAAACATAAAGCTTAGATCAACATCTCCAAATTGAAAATCGTTAGTTAAACTCCAAACTAAATCCGGATAAGGATCTCCTAATTTAGTTTTATCATCATCATCGATAACACCATCTCCATTTAAATCTTTAACATATACATCTTGAGCTTCTCCTCCTACTGGATGGTAAGGGTTACTTATATATTCTAAAGGAATATCAGAATCTACTACCCAACCATAAAAAGAAGAAATAGGTTGACCTACTTGGTTAATCCACTCTGCAGCTCTTTTAGAGTCTACATTTTGAATTTGTCCATTTGAATCTGCAAAGTCTACTAGTTCATTTTTATTTCTTGATGCTAAAATTGTTGAAGTCCATTTAAAATTACTTGTATTGACATTTTTAGTTCTTAACTCTAATTCAATTCCACTATTTTCAACTTTACCAATATTAACTAAAGCCTCACTAAAACCTGTTGTATTAGAAATTGGATTGGATAATAATAGTTGGTCACTTGTTCTTCTATAAACATCAACAGAACCTGTTATTTTATTATTGAATAATCCAAAATCAATACCTGGATTAATTTCTATTGAACGTTCCCATTTTAGGTCTGGATTAGCAATATTAATTGCACTAATTGCAGAGTCTCCTCCATAACTAAAGCCAGAAATCAAAGATAATGATGGGTAATAGTTAACTAAAGCATTGTCATTTAGAACAGAGTTTGACGCTATTCTTAAACTATTATTACCTGTTACACCATAACTTACTCTAAACTTAAGATTACTTACAACTTCACTATCTGCTAAAAAATCTTCTTTTGAAACATTCCAACCTAAAGAAGCTGCAGGAAAAGTTCCATACTTTGTATCCTCACCAAAAACTGAACTTCCATCACGTCTTAAACTAATAGATGCTAAATATTTATCATCAAAAGCATAATTAACTCTCAAGAAGTATGAAAACAATGACTGCTTATATTCAAATTCATTTCCAGCTCCGACTGTTGTTGTTCCTCCTAATGTTCCTTCAAAATCAGGATTATAACCCGTTAACCTAGCTGCTCTATATTCTCCTTTCACTAACTCTGAAGATGCACCCAAAATAGCGGCTACATCATGATCTCCGAATTCTTTATCGTAAGACAAAAAGTTATCCGAAACTAATCTAGATACATTTATTTTTTCTTCATCAAATTGGACTGCAGACTCTCCATTACGACTTGCTAAAGGACCTTGATTTCTTTCTCTTACAGTATTTTGATAATCACCTCCGATAGTACTTTTAATTGATAAATTATCTGTAAAATCATATTTTCCATAAAAACTACCTCTCATTTTAAGTTTATACTCATTTCTTTGGCGCTCTATAACTTTTGCTGCAGGATTAGTATTTGAAGTATTACTAATATCAACTAATGTACTTCCATCACCATATAGATCATAATTATCAAAATGACGCTGCGTTGCATAATCACCAATTTGTACATCTGGATAATTATCTCTATCAACATATCTAATAGTATTAGCATCATGGTAAACAGGTAACCATGGCGTTTGTCTTAAAATATCATGAGTTGATCCATCAAAACGTCTTTTATCGTTAAAAGAAGGATTAAGATTTATACCCATAGAAAGTTTATCTGTTAGCTTAGTATCTAATCTTAATTTATAACTGTAATTTTTCACCTCATCTGTTAACAAAACACCTTCGTCATGGATATAACCAATAGATGTGCTAAACTTTGTTTTATCATTACCTCCTCTAGCACTAAATGAATGAGTAGTAATTACACCACCATCAAAAATTATATTTTGCCAATCATTATCAACACCTATTAACTGCTTGTACCTAGTTCTGTCGGACAAAGTCCCTGTTGCAGCTAACTCAGCTTCAACCGTTTCTGCAACAGTAAAGTAATAATCCTCACTTTGTCTCGCCTCCTTAAACCCCGTTAGAGTATTGTAAGTAAATTTAGTTTTTCCTGCCTTACCCTCTTTAGTAGTTATCATGATTACACCATTACCTCCACGAGAACCATAGATTGCAGCAGAAGCAGCATCTTTTAACACCTCAAAAGATTCTACATCGTTCATATTCATAGAACCTAAATAATCATTATCTACAACAATCCCATCCACAACAACTAAAGGATCTGAACTACCTGAGACAGAACCCGTACCTCTAATTCTAATAGTAGGAGCAGAACCAGCTTCACCTTCAGTTGCAGCAATGTTTACACCAGAAACTTGACCTACTAAGGCATCATCCACCCTTGAAACAGCTATTTGATCTAAATCTTCATTTGTCACTTTAGATATAGCACCTGTTAAATGGCTTTTCTTTTGAGTACCATAACCAACAATTACAACTTCATCTAAAAGACTTGAATCTTCTTGCAAAGCTATATTAAACGTTGTATTATCAAGTACAGGAACCGACTGAGACATATAACCGACATATGAAAACACTAAAACATCTGTACTTTTTACAGTGATTTGAAAATTACCATCAAAATCTGTATAAGTACCATCATTTGCACCTGCTATTAAAACATTTGCACTTGGAATGGGAAGTTGATCTGCAGCAGATACAACTGTCCCTTTAACTGTTTTAGTTGATTGCCCTAAAACAGAAAAACTAGCAAAAAGCATTAGTAATAATGCGAATTTCATTTTTTTAACCATAATAATTAATTTACTTTTTGAGTTAGTTTGCTGGTCATGATAAGTTATGAAACAAATCCCAATTAAAGTTCAATAAAATCAAATACTACTTTTGCAGTTAATATTCCTTCAAATTTAAACAAAAAAAATTGGTCAACCAGATTGGTTAACCAAATATATATAAAAAAATGTTAATTACAACGTTTTCGTAAAATTTATATGTTAAAATAGCAAATGTTTGAGTTAATTTAGCAAACATTTGCTCTTAACACGCTTATAGACTAGCTATTCAAAACAAACCAGATACTTTAGCCTAAGCACAATACTTTACTAAACTACTCTTTATCACTAAAATAAGAAGGTCCATCTCCTGTTAAAAAGTCTTCTCTTACTGGACTAAAAGTATCTATCAACTGTCCTTCTTCTAAACAAACTGCACTGTGCAATAAATTTGGTTCGATGTAAACACCATCTCCAGCTTCTACAATTTGCTTTACACCATCAATTTCAAATTCGAACTTTCCAGACACACAATAAGTAGCTTGAGTATGAAAATGTTGATGTGGCGCACCTAATGCTCCTTTTTCAAATTTTACACTTACCATCATGATCTGATTGTCATAACCTAAAAATTTTCTAGAAACTCCTCCTCCAAGTTTTTCCCATTCCATGTCTTTTGCTACAATGTACTTTTCGCTAAATCTTTTCATTTTTTAATTGTTTTATTTTATTTGAAATAATAAGAACCTGACCATTCAAAGCTCTTACCGTTAATTGTTATGTTATGTTTTGTTTCTTTTAGATTGTTGGTATTAGAAGTAATAAACAACTTTACATTACCATTTATATTAGTAATTTCAATAGCTGTATAATCTTCAGAATCTAAAACTGTTTTAATTAGCTTAATGCTACTGTTAGAATTTACTGCAGATTCTGAAACTGGACTATAGCTTCCATGTGCTTCAATTACTGAAACAAAAGTTCTGTTTTTTGAGTTTTTAGCTCTCAATATTAAGGCTGGATCACGACGTAAATTAAACTCGGGATCGTTTGCACCGATTCTAGCAAATAATAATTCGTCTTTGGCTGAAGTTTCAGTTGTTAATGAGTAAAACTTATTATTGTTAAACCATGAAAACTTAGTGTTGTCCTCTGATGCTTTTCCTGAGCCTTCTAAATATAAATGTTGATAGCCATTTTTAGAACCTAACGGTTTTAATACTTCAGGTGAATTGTACTCAAAGTTTGTTTGTAATACTTGTCCGAAATAATAAAAAGGAAAATCATATTGATTCGCTGTAGCGGAAGTGACCTTCATGATGTCAAGCATGTATGGCTTTTCGAAATCTTCATCTTTTATAATAGCCATTGTACGAAGCATAGTTGTACCTGGATATGCATTTTTTTCAATAGCACTTAATACTTGCACGTTTTTATTTTCTGAAGAAAAATAATTTAAATCGGAATGATATAAACTTCCTATATCGTATTTACCAGAAAAGTGAGAAGTTTCATTCTGAGTCACTGTATTATGCGCAATGGTTTGTTTTGCCCATGTTTTATTTTCTTTTAAGTAATTTCCACCTCCTTTTTGTTCAATATTTACAAAACGAGATAATCCATAATCTTGAATTACTTCTTCACCATTTTCATAAAATGAATACGATAATTTGTCATAGTGTCCATGACTAGATCCTTGCGCTGCGTATTTAAAAACCAGCTCTAAATTCTCATTTCTTAAAATACCAACACCACCTTGTTTTCCTTCAGAACCATCAGATAAGTTGATAGATTTTTTAGTAAACGGTTTTTCCTTTCCGTTTTTAATACCAAGCGCAACAGCTAAACCAGAATCGTCTAACAATACTTTATCTTGTTGTTTTGCTATTGATAATAAACCAGAATCTTGTTCTCCAAAATGATAAGATACATCTACAGCAGTTACTAGAGCATTTGTGTAATACGACATTCCTTTTTGACCATCGTTTAGTGGGAAGAAATCGCCATCTGAATCAGATAAATTTAATAATGCATTTATAGATTTTAGAAGTACGCCTTCTTTATATTCAAATATTTTAAGCTCAGGTTTTACATTATGTAACCCTTCTGCAAAAACCAAAAAAGGATACATAGCGTAACGTTGGTAATAAGGTCCTTCATTATAATAACCATCTGGCGAAAAAGGTTCTTCGATATTGGCTAAAAAACCTGCTTTTCCGTCTTTATTTAAAAATCCACCATCGTCATCTTTTTTATTAGCATCTAATTTTAAATCTTTAATTCCATATAACGCTCGATTGATTAATTCCTCGTCATCCATAACCAACCCAATCATTCCAACAGCGGCATTTCCCCAAGTACTGTGGTTATGAACGCGTTGATAAAATTGCGGACTATCTACAGAAATGTGATCTGCAAATGGTCTAAATAAATTTGTTTCTAGCTTGTTTCGTTCTTCTTCGGTTAAATAATTATAGATACAATCGTAAGCCTGACTTACATAGACTAACCAATTAGAATCGTTTAAACATTGCCAAAATAATTTTCCTCTTGCATAAGACCTTGTTTTGGGATGTAATGGCAAAGTTTTATACAATGCTTCATATTCCATTAGCATGTCTTTTACATACTTGGCATATTTTTCGTCGTCTAGAATTTGATATAACAAACCAGCTTTTTGAAGAATAAACCAGTTTTTTTTATGTACAACATGTGTATAACCACCAGAATAATCTTTAGGAATTGGCACATCGATTCCTGCCTCAATTTCAGCATCAACTTCTTCTTTAACCGCTTGTAGAGATTTATCAAAAATTGGAATAGTACCTAATTGTGCTCTAATGCCTTTTACACCTTGAGCAGTTAAAATAAGTTTAGGATGTTGTTGGGATGTTTTTGTATCTGAAGTATTTGCAGTAGTAGTATTATTTTCATTTTTACATGAAAACATAAATGCTATTATTACAAATAGTGCGATTTTATATGTTGTGTTTTTTATTTTTTTCATCTTTATTTTTTTGGCGCTGTTGCTTCTCCTACGGTTGCAGTTTTAAACCAAACCTCAGCATAACTTCCGTTTTCGTATTGTTTAGCAATATCACCTTCGTAGATTTTAGAACCTGTTTTAACATTGGCTTGATTATATGCACCTTGTTTAAAGTAATTTATTTCACCATCATATGCTATTTCACGTTCTTCACTTACTTTTCTTCGTGATAAATAACTGTCTATAATTTGTTGCGGAATAGATGCTTTTGTAGGGAAATCTGTTTTGATTAAGCTTTTAGTAAATGTTACCGTTTCATGACCTTCACTTGTAAAGGTTAAATACATAATGCCTTTGTATACATTAACTTCATAGCTAAATTCTTCATCTAAAGCAATACCATCAACAGGCTCATTTGGTGCAGTTGTTGCGTCTTTACCAACTTTAGAAAAATCATTACCCCAAACAGCTGTCGAATAATCCCAACGACCAGCATTATCCCCTTTTGTATTGATTTCATAATTCCAGAATACAGAACCTTTTGTATGACCAGGAAATTTCTTGTAATAAATTTTTAAAGGTTCGTTTTCGTGACCTTCACCACTGTGAATTTGACCAACAACCACTGAAAAAGCAGACGATTTGGTTGCATCACCTGTAGTTGATACGTGTTTTACTTTTAAAGTTCCTGTTAATTTTCCGCCTTCTTCAGGAATCCAATGTTTTTTTTCACCTAATTCTGTTCTCGTATTACTAGACGTTTTTGAAGTAATACCAGAATTTGGTGTTTTATAAACTACCCAATCCGTTTCATTTTCAGTTTCAACATAGAAAAAACCATCTTTTTGGAAACCTAATAAATCTTCAGATTTTGTTCCGTCACCTAAAAGGATTTTCCATTTATCCATAAACGGAATAACATCGCTTGGTGCTTTTATTTCTTTTTTGGTAATTGTAGATTTTGTTTCTGCTTTTGTTTCTGTAGACTTTGTTTCATTTTTACAAGCAAACAATGTTAATAATACAACGAAGGTAAATAGCGAGTTTTTCATTTTGGATTTTATTTTTAAAATAGGCAGCAAATTACTTTGCTACCTATTTAGTAAGTGTATTTAATTATTTTAATTCAAAAGGCTTTAAAGTGATTCAGTACTAATAGACTAATTTCAATTTTAAATTTTGAACCACTTTAATCTCACCAGAGTTCTTAACCTCATTGTTTTCTGGCTTTTGGCCTTTTTCACCCCAAAGAATGGAGATATATTTTACAGGATTATTAATAAATGAATTGTTAGCAAAAATGACATTAACAATACCTCTTGTTTTAATCAATATATTGTCTTTGTCTGTTTGACCTGACTTTGTAATTGTATTATTTTGAAAGACTAAGTTCCCTCCTATTGTAGACTCGTCATAACCACCACGATAATAATTTAAAACATCTTGATCTACATTGGTAAATGTGTTGTTTGTTATGTAAACAAACTCACTGTTATAATCTCCTTTATCATTGGTTTCTTTGTTTAATTGGATTCCGCTTTTACAATTTTTTATAATTGAATTTGTTACTGAAATGGTATCTGAAAATGACCCTTTTGAAACTTCAAGCACACTTTTAAAGTTACTTACTTCGGTATTTTTTAACCATAATCCGTAAGCACTTTTCATGTTTTTATCTAATGTTTTAAAAGCTGACTGATTGTTATTTCCTTTTAAAACTACATCTTCAATATGAAGTATTCCTTTTGGTTTCATTTGAAAAGCTGTTCCCTCAGAAGTAAACACTAATTGCGCTTTATTATTTTTATCTTTTGAAGTGATTGTAATGTTTTTATCAACTGGAAGTGATCGGTTTATTTGATATTCAGCAGCATTCAAACTAATAATATCTCCTGAGTTAGCATTAGAAATGGCGTTAGCTAATTCTTGACTTGTACTAATCTCAATCGTTTGCGAAACTGAATCATTTTTTTGGTTTTTAAACCAGCTAGTACCATAATTTGATTGATTGTATAAATCGTTATGATTATTGGTATTAATAATTGCGCCTAAACTATTATTATCCTTGTCACGTTTGTTACCAAATAAATCTGTAGTTATGGTTTCAAAATCAAAACCAGAATAGATTTGTTTAGTATCATAAGTTGGGACCTTCAAGCTTTTACTAACCTCTTGAACATCTAGTTCAACCGTTTGCAAACCTTCTGGTTGCACTTCACTTTTGTTTGCGCTATTTGTATAATTATTTTTAAACAAGACACCATCTACTTTATCGTAGTTTTTGATTGGGTATTCAAATGGAGTTTGATTATATAAAATATTATTTGCAACTACAGTACGTGTTGGTCTTGCAGATCTAATTTCTGATTTAGGCAAAACTTCACTTTGTGATACATTAGAACCAACGCTAAAATGAAAAGGAGTTTTAGTATCTACAAATGTATTATAAGCAATTACAGCATCTGTTACTTGGTTGTATCTATTTAAAGGCGATTTAGGAATACCATTCATTACAGCTAAAGGCGCTCTAAACGTACTTCCTTTTAATTTGTAAAAATAATTATTAGTAATCCAGTGACCAGTATTTATAACTCTTATACCTCCTATAAATTCTGAATTATCATTACCTATAAAAATATTTCCATCGATAGTAGCATAATTACCATGTCTTAACACTAAAGAACCTTCACTTTCAAAAAAGACATTATTTTTAAAAGTATTATTATTGGATTTACTAGAAATTATTTCGACCTCACCATTACAACGCTCAAACAAATTATTTTCAACATTGGTATGTGATGGTGTCATTGATGTCCCACTATCTCCTATTTGCATAGTTTCACCGTGAGGACCACCTTTTCTTGGTCTTGGACCAAAATGATTATTAACTATTTGATGGTAATTTTTTATGTGTTGGTTACCTTTTAACATAACCATTACTGTTGGACCAAAATTAGATTTTCCAGCAATGTAATTATTACTAAGCTCATTATGACGTCCCCAGAATTCAACCCAATGATCACTTACGTCTCTATCAGGCTGCGTAAACTCTTCAATAACACAATTTGTAACTTTGCTATGATTAGCAATTAAAGTATCGTTAATTTTAAACTGAATAACATTGCGTGATGGTGTGTAACCATTTTTAAAATGAAGATCGTGTACTTCTAAATAATCACCTCCAATTTTAAGATTAGAAACACCTTCTATAGTTACTTTTCCTGGTGTTTCAGCTCGTAAAATAATTGGCTTTGCTTCAGTCCCCTGACCTGAAAAATTAATTTCAACATCTTTCCATACACCATTTGCTAAAACAATTTGGTCTCCTGCTTTTACGTTTTGTATCGCATCATTAAGCTCATTGATATTAGAAACTACTTTAGGCTCTACTGAAGCGTCTTTGCAAGCGTTACAAAGCATTAAAATTGAAAAGATTAAAACGAGTTTTTTCATTAGTTATTTAGAAATTAGTGATTAATGTTTAGTTGGTAATATTTTACATAAGAAAATGCATTAGCGTCTGTAGTACCTAAATAATTACCAGCCTTAAAGTAATTTTCAAATGGCCACTTAGCAAGGCTAACATCCTCATATATTAAGGGTGTTAGGCTATTTAATTGCAACTCTAATTTTCCAGAAGATGCAGTTATCTTAAAATCAAAAGGTTCAAAACCTACGTAACCCATATTTGTAGATTCATCTGACCATGTAGCACTTGTTACGTCAAGTAAATCATCTCCTGAAGTTGTTGGGTCTACTAATGATTTTTTATAAGACCAAATAAACCCATTAATCCAACGTATTTTAATTAAAGGAGGTCCATTATTTGAAGTAAAACCATGTGTATCCATATCTGATTGAGATATGATACCATGGATTTGCATTACTATAGTTTTATGATATTGATTATTACTATTATTATCTTCTGAAATATCAACCAAATTTAAACGACCTTCCATAACTCCTCCTTCTTCTAAAGTCCAATTTTCTTTTGAATTTGAAGGGTTTATAAGCTCTCTTAACTCTGTCCTTGAATACGAACTATTTGTTGTAGAAACCTCTGGATAAGTGTAAAAAACAATTGATTGATCATCAACATCATCATACATAAATGGTAAAATTGAAGCGTTTGTACGGTAACCACCATTAATTAATGTACTTGGTTGATATTCATCTGGACTACCATTATTGTTTTCGTCTACAGGTAGTGTGACTTTCCAATTTGAAAAATCAATATTTGCATAGTTATCTTGGCTATTATCTGAAGATTGGTTATCATCAGGATTATCGAGTGTAGAAGAACCTAAATTTTGTGCTTCAGTTTGTTCATCAGAATCACTACAAGCTATACAAGTAAGTAATAAAACAGAATAAAAGAATAACTTTTTCATAACACAAATAATTGGTTTACCAATCTGGTTTACCAAATATATGGTTTTTTTTTAATATCAATAAAACAAAATACTTAATAAATATTATCAAAAAATAAAAAATCGTCAATTTGAACACTCAAAACCTATACAAAAATAGGATTTTAGGCTATTTTACAAGTTATTCAAAAATTTGATTTAATGTTAATTAATTACATACTTAATGACTTTAAACACTTTACTATTTTTATAAAACACCATAAAATAATTACCGACTGCTAAACCAGTGGTATCAATATTATTTTTATCAATTTTAAATTCTCCAATTAAGTTAGCCTCATTATCAAATAAAACAAATGCGTTATTATCTTTTGGTTTAACAGATTTAATATTCAAAAAAGTATCTGTAGATTTGGACATTAATATTTTAGGAATAGCGCAATCTAATAATTTTTGAGCTGTTAATTTTAAATCTATTTCTTGAATACTAAAACTTGCATAAAGCAAAGCTTCATCTTTTAAATCTTGGCTATTATTTAGACTTCTATAAATTCCCCATTTTGGTCGTGAAAACAAAGCTTCCTCTTGCCACATGTCCATTTTTAAATTTTCATAAGAAAAAACAGTTTCATTTGTCAAAACTTTTTTCAACTCAATAGCATATGATCCTTTATTAGAAAAAGTAATCAATTCTGTTACCTCAACCCAATGCCCTTTAATTTGATCTAAGACCATTGTTTTAATAGTTGCTTGTTTGTTTGTGGATGTATAACGCAACTCTAACTTATCTTTTGTACCTTTTCTTAATGTTAAAGAGATCATAGGAATTGACGCATAAGGACCTCCTACAGATTTAATTTGGTGAATGTGAGTAAAACTGGAAGACACCTTAAAATCTTTTGGTAATTTAAATTTCCATTTATATTCAACCGTTTCACCTTTAGTTGCTTTTAAATAATTTGGAGATGAGGCATAGGTTTTAATCTCATTTCGTTGTCTATCGTATTTTTTACAACGGTCATTATCAGGACTAGTATGAATAGAAAACTTAAATACATTTTTATTTAACTCTTTATCAAACACCTCTTGTATATGTCTTCCAAATTGAGAATGATTACAATCAGGAGCCTCAATAACATCATAACCAGGTGCTAAAACTGCATTTATATCTTCATAAGTATTTCCTGCTTCATTAGCTTCTAATAAAACTTGACTATGTACATTTTGAGCAATCAAAATACTTAATACCATTAGTGATTTTTTGATATACATTTAAAAAGGTTTTTAATTAATTAATCCTATGGTCTCAATTTGATTATTGCTTTTAAGTAAAGGTGATTTTTTACCTGGAATAAACTTTTTCTTATCTTCCCATTTAGGGCTTTTATAAATGATATTACTTTCTGAAGCTCCTTTAGACACTTTTACAAATCCACTATCGTGGAATAAACAATTATAAATATTATTACTACTACCCTCTAGTGCTACAGGTATTTTAATTAAAAAACTATTATCAAATACAGTATTTTGTATAGTAACTTGGTGGATACCCTTAACTTTTATTATGCTTCCTTTTTCTTTATTAGAAACTTTATTAAACACACAATGATCAATCATTAAATTACCTCCTTCTATATTTGAATCTATAATGGAACGCTTGTAATTTATGGCAAATTCTTCAATATTATTAAAAATGGTGTTTTCGATAATTAGGTTATTTGCGTTAAACTGACCTTGATTTTTTTCATATGATAGATTTATTCCTCTAAAGCTATCTTCAAATCTAGAATTTTTAATTAACATTAATTCGGCTCTTGTCCCAGAATACCCTTTAATTATAGCGCCTCCACTATCATTTTTAAAATTCTTAAAAACACAAGTATCTATGGTTAGATTATATAGATCAGATTCCATTTTATCTGGTGAAACTATTGCATATTTTACAGGAGTCTTGTTTGAGCCATCAAATGTAATATTAGTAATACTAACAGTTATTCCTGCACTAACACGTAATAAATAACTAAGAGGCTTTTCTAGTTTAGAACTAGCCATAATTATTGTTTTACCATCAGGAGAACCATTAATCTTTAAATTAGATTTTATTTTAATTTGTTTGTCTAAGTAATAAATCCCGGGTTTTAAACTAATAACATCTCCGTTACCTGCTTTAGATATAACTTTTCTTAATGTTCCAACTCCTGGATCCACACCAATATCAACAGAAATGGATTTAACTTTAGGAGTTTCAATTACAGGCTTCCAACCTGGACCTGTCCTAACCGTCAATGCCTTAGGGTATTTTTTGTTTTCAAGATTGAAAGCACCTGCTACATAAACCGCCCAAACTGATCCAGTGATATCATTATCTGAAGCATTTTTTGTCGGTAAAACTTGTTTTAAAACAGGATTATTAATTGAAGGCATTGGTAATGCCTTAAACATCTTCCAATCAATTGAAGCTTTAGTAAACAATAATGGATCTACTGTTGCTTGACTATCAACAATATTATTACTGAAAGTAATTCCACTAATATCATCTTTCGCTTCAAAAACTGAAGCACCTGTTGTATTAGATATAATATTATTAGCAAATGTTGTATTTATTGGAGCTAAAGTTTTTTCTTTATCCTTCCCTGACCCAAAAGTAATAGGGCCACAATTTATAATTGTATTATTTACAACCTCAACATTTTTTACTTGGTGATATCTATTTAATGGTGAATTTTTCACGCCATTCATCATTACAATAGGACCTCTATAACCATCTCCTGTTAGTCCGACTAATAAGTTATTTCTAACCACATGACCTTCATTAATAATTCTAATTCCACCTGTATTAGCTACTGTATTTCCTAAAAACACGTTATTTTCCACCAAAGCATTATTACCATGTCTTAAGGTTAAAGTACCTTTACTTTCTAAAAACAAATTGTTTCTATAAATATTATCTCCAGATTTATTAGAAATAATTTCGATTTCACCATCACAATTTTTAAACGTATTATTTTCAACTATAGTTTTAGAAGATTTCATAGAATTTGCACTTGTACCAATCCTAATAGTCTCTCCTCCATTTTCACCCAAGTCAGGTCTGTGTCCAAAAAAATTATAATCAATAATATGATTATTCTCTATATGCGCATCTCCTTTTAACCAAACTACCAAAGTAGTCCCAGAAGATGTTTTACCTGTAAAATTATTATGATCGACTCGGTTATTTTTCCCCCATAAATCTACCCAATGATTTTTATTATCCTCATCTTTTACTTTATAATTTGAAATAGTCGAGTTTGTGAATCTACAGTTGTTTGCAAAAGTCTTACTATCCTTTTTAAACTGAATCACATATTTTGATGTTGTTACACCATCCTTAAACCATAATCCACTAACAATAACATATTCTCCATAAATACTTAAACTAGAATCACCTGTTAAAACCACTTTACCTGGTGTTTCAGCTTTAATAATTATAGGTGCATCTTTAGTCGCTTGACCATAAGCTTTTAAGTTTACGTCTTTCCAAATTCCATTTTTTAAAATAATCGTACTTCCAGGCTTTACTTGACCAATAGCTTGATCAAACTCTTTAATGTTTGATACCGTAAAATCTTGCGCAAAAGCGACAGAAACTAATAAAAAAGAAAAAATTATTGAAACAACATTTTTTAGAATCATAATACTATAGAATAAATTAACTAGCGTAATATAATCAAAAAGGATTCCAAAATAAAAAAACTATTAAGGCAACAACACAAGGAAGTTTTTGTGCATAAAAAAAGCCTTATCAAATATTGATAAGGCTTTAGTACTGAAGACGGGACTTGAACCCGTACGTCCTAATGGACATTGGATTTTAAGTCCAACGTGTCTACCAATTCCACCACTTCAGCATTGGTATATTATAAGAAAGTCTCAGAGCGAAAGACGGGATTTGAACCCGCGACCCCCACCTTGGCAAGGTGATGCTCTACCCCTGAGCTACTTTCGCAGTCTTTAAATGAACGTGCAATGATGTGATTGCGGGTGCAAATTTAGGACTTTTATAAGAACTACAAAGCTTTTTTTGAAAAAATTTTAAATTATTTTTTATTTACTTCTTTTTCAACAACATACGCTTGATCTCATTTAGCTTCATTAAAGCCTCTACTGGTGTTAAGGTATCAATATCTGTAAGTAAAATCTCATCTTTGATATTTTCAAGTAATGGATCGTCTAGATTAAAGAAACTTAATTGCATCTCATCTTGCATAGATTTAACTTTATCTGTCAATTCTTCGCTAGAATGACTTTTTTCTAGTTTTTTTAATATTTGATTAGCTCTTTTTAAAACCTGTTGTGGCATTCCTGCCATTTTAGCCACGTGTATACCAAAACTATGTTCACTTCCTCCTTCTACTAGTTTACGTAAAAACAATACATTGTCTTTAAGTTCTTTTACTGAAACATTAAAGTTTTTTATACGCTCAAAGGTTTCCGTCATTTCATTTAGCTCGTGGTAATGCGTTGCAAATAATGTTTTGGGTTTTACTGGATGTTCATGAAGGTACTCACTAATAGCCCAAGCAATAGAAATTCCGTCATAAGTACTGGTCCCTCTCCCAATTTCATCTAACAAGACTAGACTTCTATCTGAAATATTATTTAATATGGATGCTGTTTCATTCATTTCTACCATAAACGTAGATTCTCCCATAGATATATTATCACTTGCACCAACACGAGTAAATATTTTATCTACAACACCAATTTTAGCTTCTTTTGCTGGCACAAAGCTTCCTATTTGAGCTAACAATACAATTAAAGCTGTTTGACGTAAAATAGCAGACTTACCAGACATGTTAGGTCCAGTAATCATTATAACTTGTTGTTTTTCTCTGTCTAAAAACACATTATTAGCAATATAAGGTTCGCCAATTGGTAATTGTTTTTCAATAACTGGATGACGACCATCTACGATATCTAAATCATGAGAGTCATCTAAAATAGGGTAGACATAATTATTATCGGTTGCTAATTGTGCAAAGCCACATAAGCAGTCTATTTTACCAATTAGATATGCATTTTGCTGTACAGGCTTTATATATTGATTCATCCATAGGACTAAATCTGCAAACAATTTTTGCTCGATAGCCATAATACGTTCTTCTGCTCCTAGGATTTTAGCTTCGTATTCTTTTAATTCTTCAGTAATATAACGTTCTGCATTAACTAACGTTTGCTTTCTTATCCACTCTTCCGGAACTTTATCTTTATGTGTATTTCTTACCTCAATATAATACCCAAAAACATTGTTTGATGCAATTTTAAGCGAAGTAATACCTGTACGCTCACTCTCGCGCTCCAACATTTTATCCAAATAGTCTTTACCTGAGGTGGACAATGCTCTAAGTTCATCCAACTCGGTTGAAAATCCTGCTGCAATCGCACTACCTTTAAGGATGTTAACTGGAGCTTCCTCGTTTAAGGTTTCTTTAATTTTTTCGCGAAGTACATTACAACTTTGTAAATTATCTCCTATCACTTTTAAAGACTCGTTATCACAATTAGTTGCTAATCCCTTAATAGGAATAATAGCTTCAAGCGAATTTTTAAGCTGAATAACCTCACGTGGACTAACTTTTTGGGTGGCTATTTTAGAAATTAAACGCTCTAAATCTCCTATTAATTTTATGTGATGTTGAATCTTATCCAAAACCACAGTATCTGTCTTTAAATAAGACACAACCTCGTGACGTTGCTTGATTTGATCTATTTGTTTTAAAGGCAATGCTAACCAACGTTTAAGTAAACGTCCTCCCATTGGCGAAATGGTCTTATCAATAATATTTAATAAAGTTACTGCATTATTATTGGTAGAATTATACAGCTCTAAGTTTCGGATAGTAAAACGGTCCATCCAAACGTAATCATCTTCCGCGATACGCGAAATTGAAGAAATATGCTGTAGTTTGTTATGCTGCGTTTCGGCTAAATAATGTAGAATGGATCCTGAAGCTATAATACCTTCAGCTAAACCATCAACACCAAATCCTTTTAATGATTTAGTATCAAAATGTTTTAATAACGTTTCGTTAGCATAATCTGGTTGGTACACCCAATCTTCTAAATTAAAGGTATGAAAATCTTCACCAAAACTATCTGTAAATTTATTTCGTTTTGGCTTAGCAACTAAGACTTCACTTGGACTAAAATTTTGAAGTAATTTATCTATATATTCTTGATTACCTTGAGAGGTCAAAAACTCACCTGTTGAGATATCCAAAAATGAAATTCCGATATTAACTTTTCCAAAATAAACCGAACATAAAAAGTTATTGGTTTTAGATTGAAGCACCTCGTCGTTTAACGCAACACCAGGAGTCACTAACTCTGTCACACCACGTTTAACAATACTTTTGGTTTGTTTAGGATCTTCTAATTGGTCACAAATTGCAACACGCTCTCCTGCTTTGACCAACTTTGGCAAATAGGTGTTGATTGAATGATGCGGAAAACCAGCTAACTCAGTTTCACTATCACTACCTGCTCCTCTTTTGGTTAAGGTGATTCCTAAAATTCCAGCAGATTTTACTGCATCTTCCCCAAATGTTTCGTAAAAGTCACCAACTCTAAATAACAATAACGCATCAGGATATTTAGCCTTGATGGTATTATATTGCTTCATTAACGGAGTGACTTTTTTGCTTTTTGTTGCCAAAGGATATACGTTTTTATTAAGTTTGCAATGTAACTAAATATTGATTTTTATTGAAGTCAAATTGATTTAAGTTATAGATAATTATCCACAATGTAGCGTTACAGATTGTCACTTTAACGACTTGTACAAATTACAGAAAACAAACATGAGAAAATTAAAAAATAGCGAACTAGATAGATTAAGTATTAACGACTTTAAGTCTGCTAAAAAAACACCTATTATTATTGTTTTAGACAACATTAGAAGCTTAAATAATATTGGAAGTGTATTTAGAACTAGTGATGCCTTTTTAGTTGAAAAGATTTATTTATGCGGAATTACTGCTACACCACCACATAAAGACATACATAAAACAGCTTTAGGAAGTACAGATACTGTTACTTGGGAACATGTTGAAAACACTATGGATTTAGTTGAAAAACTACAAGCTGACAATATAAAAGTTTGCGCAATTGAACAAGCTGAAAATGCGACTATGTTAGACGATTTTAAAGTTGAAGCCAACACTAAATACGCTTTAGTTTTTGGTAACGAAGTTAAAGGTGTAGCACAAGATGTAGTTAGCGCTAGTGATGTGGTTATTGAAATCCCGCAGTTTGGAACAAAACACTCTCTTAATATTAGTGTTAGTTGTGGTGTTGTAACTTGGGATTTGTTTAGTAAATTAAAAGCGTAATAATTATTTTACAGGCACCCAAATCTCCTCTTCTGTTATTGGATTTGAAGGATGATAATCTTCAGGTAGTTTTTCAAAATGAGGTCTGTCGTCTATTTCAAACTCTGAATTAGGCAACCAAATTGTATGTATATATTGCCAAGCTTCTAGAAAATTTTCTGGTTTTCCTTTGTAATTAAAAACAGCATATTCTCCAGATGGTATCGTTAAGACTTCCATATTACCTGGCAAACGATCTGCATTTGACACCTCTACGCCTACCCATTTTTCAAATAATGTGTTAGGTGACATTTTATTGTAATTAAATTGATCATATACCTGAATTGAAAACTTCTCTGTCCCAATACGGTTTAAAACCTGGTTGCGGTTTGGCATAAATTGCTTAGCCAATTTAGCTGTTCCTGAACCATTGGTTATAAAAGATAAGTTTGCTTTTAAGCCAACTATAACAATAGGTTTTGTGGTAATAATATTAGGCTTCATTTTTACAAATTTGTTTTAACAACCATAAATAATCTGCTCTGTTTTTTACAAAATCCTTATCAGAAATATCAATTATTTTGACATTAAATTCGGTTTGACTTTTCAAAAACTCTAAATAACCTGCATTAATTTTTTCTAAATAATCATCTTCAATTTCGCTTTCGTATTTACGACCACGCTTTTTTATATTCGCCTGAAGACGCTCTGTATTTTGATATAAATACACATATAAATCTGGCTTAGCTATGTCTTTATACATTAAATAAAACAGCTTTCGGTATAACTTAAACTCGTCTGGTTGCAACGTTATTTTAGAAAAAATCAAAGATTTAAATACATCATAATCACTGACTATAAAATCTTTAAACAAGTCTAACTGATTTAAATCATCTGTAATTTGCTGATAACGATCTGCCAAAAAAGACATTTCCAAGGTAAAAGCATACCGTTGAGGCTCTTTATAAAATTTTGGTAAAAACGGATTATCTGCAAAACGCTCTAAAACCAATTTAGCATTAAAGTCTTTTGCTATTTGAGTAGACAAACTTGTTTTTCCTGCACCAATATTACCTTCAATAGCAATATAATTATGATTAGAAAAATCAAATTGCTTATTAGGATTTTTTAACCAGATATTTAAAGATTCTAAAGCTGTGTGATCCTTACATTGGTCTAATAACTGATCGACAGTGACATTAAATTCTGGGTGATTAAACGTAGATGCAATTTGCTGTAAAGGCTCTAATACAAAACGACGCTTATGCGCTTCGGGATGTGGTACTATTAAATATTTATCATTAATAACTTCATCTTCAAAAAAGATAATATCTAAATCTATAATTCTTGATTGATAGCCTGCCGATTTTTTAGGCAAACGACCTAATTGTTTTTCTATTTGCTGTAAAACACGCAGTACTTTTTTTGCTTTAAAAGTAGTTTGTACTGCAATACAAGTGTTTAAAAAATCATCTCCTTCAAAACCCAACGCCTTACTTTCAAAAACTTTTGCAATAGCAACTACATTACCAACTTCTGTAAATATAGCATCTACAGCGTTTTGTAAGTTTTTAAACTTTTCGCCTTTATTACTTCCTAACGCTATGTAAACTGTTTTAATCTCTTGCATAATTTCTTCAGCAAAATAACTAAAAGAAATTCACTTAGTTCTTATCTTTATCAAATCTGTTAATAAGTTTTTATGTCAATAAAAGATAAATTACTAGCTCAAAAAATCTATTTGCTTCTTGGAGCACTTTTTATAACCTCATTAGTGGTTTCTAATCTTATTTTTCAAAAATTTTTTTATTGGTACCCATTTGATATTACCATTTTTGGTGCTAAATTATTTGAAATTTCTGTTGGAATACTCCCTTACCCAATCACCTTTTTAATAACCGATTTAATTAGTGAAATTTATGGTAAAAAACGTGCTAATCAAATTGTTATTGCTGGTATTTTTGCTTCCGTTTTCTCATTATTAATTGTGTTTACAGCTAATACAGTACCTGCTACAAATTGGTCACCTGTGTCTGATGGTTTATTTACAACAGTTTTTGGAAATACAATTATCGCTGTGTTTGCCAGCATGATGGCTTACTTACTTGCACAATTAGTAGATATACAAATTTATCATTTTTGGAAACGCATGACTAATGGTAAACATTTATGGCTACGTAATAATTTTTCTACCTTTTTATCTCAATTTGTAGACACGTTTTCAGTCTTATTCTTACTGTGTAGTTTTGGAGAAATTGGCTGGGACAAGTTTTACGGTTTACTAATTAGTGGATTTATATTTAAAGTTCTTATCGCTTTAATAGACACTCCTTTTTTATATTTAGGAGTCTACTTATTTAAAAAACGATTTAAACTTAAAAACAACCAAGAATTAAACCTACTTTAACAAATGCTAAACTTTTATTAAATACTTTTGTTAAGGCAACTATTTATTTAGTTTAAACATAAATAAAACTGCACCCTTAACTCTTAATTTAATGAAGAAAAAACTAAAAATCGCTGGTATATCACTATTAATATTAATAACATTATTAATTGCAAGTCCTTTTATTTTTCAAAGTCAAATTAAGGATATGGTGCGTAATTATATAAATGAAAACGTCAATGCTAAAGTTGACTTTGATGACGTAAACTTAAGTTTTATAAGTAGCTTTCCACAAGCCAACGTTACTTTAGACAACTTAGTTATTACAAACTTCAAACCTTTTGCTAACGACACTTTAGCCAAAGTAAAAGTATTGTCTTTAGATATGTCTATTAAAGAACTATTTAAGAATGCCGAAGAAGATCCTATAATAGTAAACTCTATTAATATTGATGATGCTTTAGTAAATTTAAAAACCAATGCCGAAGGTCAAGTTAATTGGGACATTGCAAAAGCATCTTCAAACACTGCTACAACAACCGAAACGTCAAGCAAAGGGTTTGCTTTTGATATTGAAAACTACAGTTTAAACAATAGTGCTTTTAATTATCTAGATGAAAGCATAAATACCATATTTAAAATCAGCAATTTAAATCATTCTGGTAACGGAACATTTTCTGGTGACGTGTCCGAATTAGACACAAAAACGGAAGCTAACGTAACATTTAGTTTTGACGGAACAGAATATTTAAGTAATAACAGTATCAAGCTTGATGCTTTATTAGATTTAGATTTAACCAACAGCAAATACACATTTAAAGATAACAAAGCTTTAATTAATGATTTACCATTAGAATTTAAAGGATTTGTACAACTAATAGAAGGAGGACAAAATATTGACATAAGCTTTGAAAACCCAGGTTCGACCTTTAAAGATTTTTTAGCTGTTATACCAAAAACTTACGCAAAAAACTTAGACAATGTTGATACTTCAGGTAATTTTAAAATTAATGGTATAGTCAAAGGGCAAGCTACCGAAACAACTATACCAATCTTAGACATTAATGTTTTATCAAATAATGCGTCGTTTAAATTTGCAGATTTACCAAAGCGTGTAGAAAACATTAGTATTAATGCTCAAATAAAAAACGAATCAGGAAACGTAGATGACACATATGTAAATCTAAACACCTTAGACTTTAAAATAGATCAAGATCAATTTAAAAGTTCAGCTACCATAAAAAACTTAACTAAAAACATGTTAGTAGACGCTCATTTAGATGGTGTTTTAAATCTTGGCAACCTAAACCAAGCCTATCCAATAGAGCTGGAAAACGAATTAAAAGGAATACTTAAAGCTAAACTAAATACAAGTTTTGATATGAATGCTATCGAAACTAATGCCTATGAAAGAATAAAAAATAATGGAAGTATCGAGTTATCAGATTTTGTGTTTTCATCAGCAGACATAGTAAATCCTATAAACATAAATCAAGCTTCAGTTAATTTTAATCCTGGCACAATAACCTTAGACAAGTTTATAGCATCTACAGGTACAACAGATTTAAACGCTACAGGTACTGTAAACAATTTATTAGGCTTTTTACTAAGCGATCAAAAGCTAAAAGGAGATTTCAACCTACAATCTAACACCTTTAAAATTAGTGATTTTATGGTAGAAGGAGGAAGCGACGCACCTGTTAACCAAAGTGCAGAACCAGCAACAGCTTTAAAAATACCTGCTTTTTTAGATTGTTCAATTACAGCAGATGCAAAAACAGTATACTATGACAACCTAATATTAAAAGACGTTAAAGGAAACCTTAAAATAGCAGACGAAAAAGCACAACTTAACAACGTGTCTTCAAGTCTTTTTAATGGTAACCTAACCTTAGAAGGTTTAGTAGATACAAAAACAGAGCAACCAACATTTAACATGAATGTAGGCGCCAAAAACTTTGACATCACACAATCTTTTAACGATCTAAACTTACTACAAGCCATAGCTCCAATTACAAAGGCGTTACAAGGTAAACTTAATAGTACAATTAATTTATCAGGTAAATTAGGACAAGATTTTACACCACTTTTAAATAGTATTTCTGGTGACGCTTTCGCGGAATTATTAACTACACAAATTCAACCTAAAAACGAACAATTATTTTCACTACTAGAAAACAAACTAAGCTTTTTAGATTTTAGTAAATTGAATCTTCAAGATTTAAAAACAAAACTATCGTTTGACAATGGGCAAGTTACAGTAAAACCATTTGACATTAATTATAAGGATATAAAAATGACCATTGATGGGTCACATACATTTAACAACACTATGGACTATAAAATAATTTTTGATGTACCTGCAAAATATCTTGGTAATGACGTTAATAGTTTAATTAGTAAAATAGATGATAATTCTGTAAACAATATAACCATTCCGGTTACAGCTAATATAACAGGTAACACAACACAACCACAAGTGCAAACCGACTTGACAAGCGGTGTAAAAACATTAACCTCACAATTAATAGAAATTGAAAAACAAAAACTAATTAATAAAGGAAAAGGTAAACTAACAGATGTTGTTGGAAATATTTTAGGAGGTAATCAATCACAAAATAGCGATAGCACAACTACACAATCAAATGGAGGTGTAAAAGATGTTATTGGAGGTTTATTAAACAACGGTAACACAGCAACACCAAAAGACACAACATCAAACACAAATACCGAAGCACCTAAAGACCAAGTAAAGGATGCTATCAAAGGATTATTTGGTAAAAAGAAAACCAAAGATTAATTTTTGAGAAATTTTAACATTAATTCCTCGTTTAAAACTCAAAATTTGATGAAATTTAATGATTTGAGACTTTTTTTCAAAAGAAAGTGTTAAATATTAGGATTTGTCATTTATATTGTTAGATTGTTAAAATAACATTAAATAATCTGGACTGAATGAGGCAATTAAAAATTACCAAGCAAGTTACCAATCGTGAATCTAAATCACTAGACAAATACCTACAAGACATAAGTAAACTTCCCATGATTACAGCAGAAGAGGAAGTTGAATTAGCCCAAAAAATAAGGGAAGGTTGTCAAAAATCATTAGATTTATTAACGACTGCTAACTTACGATTTGTGGTTTCTGTTGCAAAACAATATCAAAATCAAGGATTAACATTACCAGATTTAATAAATGAAGGTAATGCTGGTTTAGTTAAAGCAGCAAAACGTTTTGACGAAACTAGAGGATTCAAATTTATATCTTACGCAGTTTGGTGGATTAGACAAGCAATTTTATCTGCTTTAGCAGAACAATCAAGAATTGTAAGACTACCATTAAATAAAATTGGGTCAATAAACAAAATAAGAAAAGTAACTTCTCACCTAGAGCAAATTAACCAAAGACCACCTAGTGCGTCAGAAATTGCAAAAGAATTAGACTTAACTATCAGTGATGTTAAGCAATCTATGAAAATTTCTAGCAGACACGTGTCAATGGATGCACCTTTAAAAGAAGGAGAAGATTATAGTTTATATGATTTAGTAAGCTCTAACGAGTCACCAAATCCTGACACAAACTTAATGCGCGAATCTTTAAACACTGAAATTGAAAGAGCTTTAGAAACACTAACGCCTAGAGAAAGTGACGTGATTAGACTTAACTTTGGATTAAGTGATCAACCAGCTATGACACTAGATGAAATAGGTCGTACTTTTGATTTAACACGTGAGCGTGTAAGACAAATCAGAGAAAAAGGTATTAGACGTTTACGTCAAACATCTAAGAGTAAGATCTTAAAAACGTATTTAGGATAATCCTGATACAATATATTTAATACAAAATATTAAAAAAAGTGCAATTTTAATTTGAATAATATTATTATTTAATAGATATTTGCATCCTATTTAAAATTAAGATATGTTAAGAATTGAAATAAAAGAAGGCGAAAATATAGAACGTGCACTAAAACGTTACAAACGTAAGCACAGAAACGTAAAAGTTATGCAAAACTTAAGAGAGAAGCAGTACTTTACTAAGCCATCTGTAAAAAACAGACGTCAGATACAAAAAGCTAGTTATATTCAAGGTCTTAGAGACGCAGAGAATATATAATTAAAGCTTAAATTTATATAAATGAACCACGCATTTTTAAATGTCGTGGTTTTTTTGTTGATTAAAATTTCAAATACTTAACGTCATATACGTTATTCAAAAGTGTTTTCATAACCTTTGGCTTTCCGTTTGTATAAAAAAAGTTATCAGATTTAATTTTAGCATTATTTACTAAATTATACTTTTCTAAAACTAGCTTTGTTTGATTTGCAACAGCATCACCTGAATCTATTATCTTAATATGTTTAGGTAAAATTTTTGATAATTGAGGTATCAAATAAGGATAATGTGTACAGCCTAAAACTAAATAGTCTATATTAGATTTAATCATTGGTTTTAAATAATTAACAAGTAATTCCGTCATTTGGTCAGAGTAAATAAGACCAGCCTCGATTAATTGCACGATGCCTTCACCTTCTTGCTCTACTATAGTAACACCATTATTATATAATTGTGAAGTATTATTAAATAGTTCACTACTTAAAGTTCCTTTTGTAGCTAATATACCAATAGCCTTAGTTTGTGTCTGTAAAGCAGCGGGTTTTATAGCAGGCTCAATACCTATGAATGGTACATTATATTTTTCTCTTAAATAGCCTATAGCATTAGTTGTAGCAGTATTACAAGCCACAACAATTAATTTACTGTTTTGTTCTAATAAATGCTCTGTATTTTTCTCAGAAAGCGCTATGATAGCCTCTTTTCCTTTTGGTCCATAAGGCGCATTAATACTATCTGCTAGATAAATTGTATTTTCAGTTGGAAGTAATCCATGAATTGCTTTCCAGATGGATGTTCCACCTACTCCAGAATCAAAAATACCAATGGGTTGTTTACTCATAATTTTAAAGAAAAAAAGCTGTCTAAAGTTAGACAGCTTAATTTTAATTTAAAAGGATTTTATATTAAAATCCTAATTCTTTTTGAACGTCTTTTATAAGGTCTTTTCCTTCAGCCATGATAACACCACCACCTTGAGAAGAGTCTAATACGTAATTAAAACCTTGTGCTTTACCAACTTTTAATATAGCTGCTTTAGCTTTATCTGTGATTGGTTTTAATAAGTCCATTTCTTTTTTTTGTAATTGTGTTTGTGCATCACCTTGAAATTGACGAATACTTTGTTGCATTTGTGCTAACTCTTCACCACGTTGTTGGTTTTGTTCGTTAGTTTTTGTTGCAGCTTCAGCCTCGTATTGCTTTGCTTTAGTTTGGTATTCTTTAACCATTTCTTGGATATCAGCCTCAAACGTCTTACCCATTTTTTCCATTTCAGCTTGAGCAGCTTTCATAGATGGCATAGACGCTACAAGCTCTGTTGTATTAACATGTGCAACTTTTGTTTGTGCATTAGAAAAACTTGTCGCTCCAATAAATAATGCTGCAGCAAATAAAAGTGTTTTAAATTGTTTCATTTTTAAAATAGTATTTGTGTGTTATAAATTATTTGTATTTGTCTTAGTTGCTCTAATCTTCTGTGCTCTCTTTTTCTTCTTTAGCATTTTGACGGTCTTCTAAGATTTTCTGTTATTTAGCTTATGTAACTTTTTTCAAAAGCTTTATTTACTAATTTTTTATTTTCTTTATTCTTAAATTTATGCTCTTAACTTAATAAAACGTCAGAACTGTTTTTTAGTCAATACCATCTTCTGTTTTTTCAGAATCATTGGTACCGTTTCGTTCTTTAAGCTTTTCTTCTCTTGCTTTAGCTCTATCTTCTAGAATTTTAGCTCTCTTCTCTGCTGCTGCTTTTTTCTTAGCTTCTCTAGCATCAAGTATTTCTTGTTTGCGTTTTGCTGTAGCCGCTTCTCTTTCTGCTTTTTTGTCGTCTAATATTTTTTGTCTTGCCTCTTGTGCATCATTAACTTCTATTACAGCGTCTTCATCTTTAGCATTTCTACGCTCTGCTTTATTTTTGGCTTGAGTACGTTTTGAAGCTCTTGAAATTGTTCTGATAATTAAATCACTCATATCAAAACGTTCTGCTGAATAAAGCATAACCACATCTGCAGATTTGTCAAAAACAAAATCGTATTTTTTGGCTTTAGCAATATCTTGAACTGCTTGAAAAATTTGATCTTGAACAGGCTGCATTAACTGTCTTTTTTGAATCATCAAATCTCCATTAGGACCAAAACGTTTTTGTTGATAATCCAAAATTTCTTTTTCTTCAAAAAAAATATCTTCTTCACGCTCCTCAATCAACTCTTTTGTTAAAAGTGCTTTTTCGTTATTAAGCGTTTCTCTTTTTTGCTTAATTCCTTTTAAACTAGTTTCAATTTCAGTTTTCCATTTCTGTACTTTACTTTCCAACTGACCTGTAGCTTCAGTATATTCAGGAATGTTCTCTAAAATATACTCTGTATCAATATAACCAATTCTAACACCACGTTGTGCATTAGCAGAAAAAACTGCTGTAAGCATCAAAATTACAATAAGAACTTTTAATTTCATTTTGGATATGGTTTAATTATTTCTTGTTAATAAACTCAAAATAAAGTTTAACATTGCATGGTTAGTACTTTTTTTAGTTTAATATTTTCAAAATAACGAATTTTAATGTTAAAAATTTTAATTCTTTAATCAAATCCCTGTTATGGTATTAGAAAATATCGTGCCAAAAATAAAAAAAATAAAAAAACTCTAGTTATTATTTTAATGGTTTTATTGGGTTAAACTACATTAAATTAAAATTGTTGAC
Organism: Olleya sediminilitoris; assembly: GCF_016785945.1. Taxonomy (GTDB): domain Bacteria; phylum Bacteroidota; class Bacteroidia; order Flavobacteriales; family Flavobacteriaceae; genus Olleya; species Olleya sediminilitoris. Next base: position 73,953 of record NZ_JAEMEF010000014.1, read on the forward strand.
CGATTATGAAGTGCGTCTCCCATCCATGCTTTGATACCTCTCCATTCTGTGGATCAAATCCATGACCAAAGTCAATACCTAATAAACCAAAGGCTGGCATAAAAATTCTTAAACCTAATCCTGCAGATCTTTTAAGAGCGAATGGATCATACTCATTAAAACTATCATAAGAATTACCTGCTTCTAAAAATCCTAAAGCATAAATTTTAGCAGATTGCTTTAATGTAATTGGGTATCTTAATTCTAAAGAGAACTTATTATAAATTGTCCCTCCATCCGAAGAAGATAAAGCTTGGTTTTGATAACCACGAAGTGCTACAGCTTCTCTACCGTCTAGACTGTAACTTCCTAAACCATCACCTCCAACAAAGAAACGCTCAAAAGGGATTACTCCTCTATTTTGATTATAAGCTCCTAAAAACCCAAATTCAACACTTGGCCTAAGGACTAATTTATCTACTAATTTTGTATACCAATCACCTCTAAATTTAATTTTATAAAACTCTAGCCATTTGTAACGTTCTTGATCAATTTCACTAACTCTATTTGCTGCTTGTGATCTTAAAAGTGAGTTAGCATCAGAATCGTTTGCAATATCTGCATTGGTGTCTCTTTCCTCTTTTAAAGCATCATAATCTGTACTACTAAATAATGAATAAGGTAAAGACAACTTAGCTGTTGCTGTAAAACTAGATCCACCCATTGGAAAAATTGGATCATTAAATGTATTATTTCTACTTAAACCTAAAGTATATGACAAGTTATTAGAGTAACCATCACCAAACGTGAATAATCCAGTTTGATAATTTTTTAAGTTATAATGCTGAAAACTAACCGCTTGAGATAATGTAAAATAATCATCTGGAATAGATAAACGTTTAGCAAGACCAACTGTAATACCTGTGATATTAAAACGTTTGTCTTTATCTGCATTACCAGTAGTTGCATCAAATAAAAACTGTTTGGTTTGAGATATAGACGTTGAAAATTGTACTGGCTTTTTACCTCCTAGCCAAGGTTCTGAAAAAGAAAAGCTGTAGGTTTGAAAAAATCTACTAGCTTGTAAACGTAATGCTAGCTTTTGACCATCACCCATAGGAACAGGAGTGTAAGCATCTTTTTTAAATAAATCTTTTATTGAAAAGTTATTAAATGACAACCCTAAAGTACCAATAAAACCACCTCCACCATAACCACCTTGTAGTTCGATTTGGCTAGATCCAGACTCTACTAAAGCATATTCCATATCAATAGAACCTTCTTCTGGATTTGGATTTTTAAAATTTGGTGTTAATTGCTCAGCATCAAAGAAACCTAACTGACTTAATTCTCTAATTGTTCTAACAACGTTTTCTTTACTATATAAATCTCCTGGTCTTGTTCTGATCTCACGGTAAATAACGTGGTCATTAGTCTTTTGATTACCTGTAACTGTTACTTTGTTAAAATAAACTGGTTTACCTTCAGATATTCTAATCTCCATATCAATAACATTACCATCTGCATTTACCTCTACCGGATTAATTGTAGAAAACAAATAACCATTATTTTGATATAAATTAGTGATATCTTCTCCATCAGGTCTAGTTTCATCTGCAATACGTTTTTGAAGTTCGATACCATTATATGTATCTCCTTTATTTATACGTAATAATCTTTTTAAAACTTCATCAGAGTAAACTGTGTTACCAATAAAAGTGATATCTCCATAAGTATATTTTTCTCCTTCTTCAACAGCTATATTTAGAGATACTGTTTTGTCATTATTGTTAATTAGAGTATCTGCAACAATTCTAGCATCTCTATACCCTATTTCTTTGTATTTATCAACCACACTTGAAAGATCCTCTTTAAAATCAGCTTCAATAAATTTAGAACGTTTTAATATTCTGATAGGGTTGATTTTTTTAGTGTTTTTCATTGCTTTTCTAAGCTTTTTATCGCTTAAAACAGTGTTACCTTCAAAATCAATATTCTTAACTTTTACTTTCTCTCCTTTATCAATTGCAACAATCATATTAACAAAAGGCTTATCAATAGTATCATTAGCTATATCAAAAGTATTTACTTTTACATCAGCATTAAGAAAACCGTTTTTCTTATACTTATTCTCTAAGTAATTTTGAGTAGTAGTAATTAAATTCTCTGTTACTTTTGCGCCTTTTTGAAGCTTATTCTCTTTTAAAATAGTTTCGTGTTTACCTTTCTTAACACCTGTTATTTTAACTTCTTTTAATTCTGGTAAATCTGATAATCTAATTTCTAGAAAAGCGCTATCTCCTTCTACTTTTAATAGATACATTTCTATATCACTAAAAAGATTTGATTTCCAAAGTTTTTTAATTGCATTACTAACTTCTTCTCCTGGAACCATTATTTCGGTACCTTTTCTTAATCCAGAATAAGTTATGATGGTTTGCTCACTAAAGTTTGTGTTTCCTTTAACTGTGATTTCAGCAATTGTGTATTTTTTACCGTCTTCGTAATTTAAGTCTTGAGCGCTTATTGTTATTGTGCTTAAAAAAGCAATGACAAACAATGTGTAGTTTAATAATGTTTTCAATGGTAATTGTTTAGCTAATTTGTTCACTGGTTTTCCCAAATCGTCGTTCTCTTTTTTGATATTCAATAATAGCCTCATATAGGTGTTGCTTTGTAAAGTCTGGCCAAAGTACTTTTGTAAAGTACAATTCTGCATAAGCTATTTGCCATAACAAAAAGTTACTAATGCGTTGCTCTCCACTTGTTCTTATAAGTAAATCTACATCTGGTAAACTTTGCGTGTAAAGATGTGCATTAAATACGGTTTCGTCAATTTTTTCTGTAGAAATTATATTATTTTTAACTTTAGTACTGATTTCTTTAACAGCATTTAATAGCTCCTCTCTTGACCCATAGCTTAAGGCTAAAGTAAGATTCATGTGCGTATTTTCCTTAGTTAAATCAATAACCTCTTGTAACTCTTTGTATACTTTTTTGGGTAAAGATTTTAGGTTTCCAATAGCATTTAATTTAATGTTATTGTCACGAAGTGTTTTGATTTCTTTTTTTAATGAAGCGACTAAAAGTCTCATTAATGTATCTACTTCTAATTTAGGACGTTTCCAGTTTTCAGTAGAAAATGCATACAACGTTAAATTTTTAACGCCTAATTCTGCGCAAGCTTCTACTGTATGACGTACAGATTTTGTACCGTTTTCGTGTCCAAAAGCACGTAACATTCCTTTTTGTTTTGCCCAACGACCATTACCGTCCATTATTATGGCGATATGCTCTGGCAAGTTTTGTTTTTGTATGTGGTTTAATAAATCCAATTTAATATCCGCAATAACATGGGTTTTTCCCAAAGGTATATGTTAAAGTAATACCAGTAAAGGTATACCAATCATTATTATTTAAATTACCGAAACTTAAACTTTCTAATTCAGAATTATCAGGAACACTTCCATCTAACTCATCAGAAAAAATATAACGTGCTCCGACTTCTAATGCTAGTACAAAACTAGGAGAAATCGTGGCTTTGTAACCCAAAACTATTGGAATACCTATAGCTATACTATTAGAATCTTCAGATTGTATTTCGCCTAAATTATTATAATAAAAATTATCATGTTGTGTTGCTGTTACGCCAGTGAATATATATGGTGTAGATACAAAACCGCCTTGATGTAAATTAAAATCAAAAAAAGTGAACTCGATTCCTGCAGCTAACTCAATGATTTGATTGCTAAATTCTAAACCTCTTATTTGTCTACTTGGATCGTCAGAGTTTTTATCTATCCCTTCTAGTTCTGAAAAAGTTAATGATATTCTATAAGAATGTCTTGTGCTTCGGTTCCATTTATAAATGGCTCCAACAGCTAATTGGTTAGGTGCAATATAATCTGTAGCACCTACATCTCCAATAAAATTAGAACCACCCAAATACAACCCAAATTCGTTGATTTGTGCACTACTAAATTGCATGCAAAAAAATGTTAGTACTAAAAGTGTTAACTGCTTCATAAATATTCAAAGTTTGCAAATATAATAAATAAGATTAGCCTATAACAATTTGATTGAAATAGTTACACTTTTAAACAGATTTAACAGGGTTTTATTGTTTTAATTACGTTTGTCTTCTCCCCAAAGTAGCTTTTTGCGCAAAGTATCAAGAAAAGTTTCGTTTTTAAAGACCATCATTTTTATAGTAAATGGTGCTTTTTTTATAGTGATAGTCGTTTTATTGGTTAAAGTTGCAATTCTAGAATCCATAGAGACTAAGTGTTGCTTTTCTCTACCATCAACTTTTAAAGTTATAACAGTTGTATCTTCTATAACTAAAGGTCTTGCACTTAAATTATGAGGTGCAATTGGTGTTAACACTAAACTTGCTGCATTAGGTGTTATAACTGGACCACCACAACTTAATGAGTATCCTGTAGACCCTGTAGGTGTCGATATTATCAAACCATCACTCCAATAACTGGTTAGGTACTCTCCATTAAGTTCGGTTTCAACCGTAATCATGGACGTTGTATTTTTTCGGCTTACAGCAATTTCATTTAAAGCAAAATTACATCTATTTATTTCAGCATTATCTTCAGAACTTTCAATAGTTAATAAACTGCGTTCTGAAATAGAATACTGCTTGTTAATTATATTATCAATAGCATCCTCAATCTCGTCATGCTGTATGGTTGCCAAAAAACCTAGTCTTCCTGTATTAATCCCTACAATTGGAATATTTAAGTCTTTAACTAATGTAATGGCTCTTAATATTGTACCATCACCTCCAATACTTACTAAAAAATCAAAACTAGCATCTAATAAAGAAAAAGTATTATACTCCGTTTTTATTTTAGGCAAAATGCCTTTATAAAAATTAGCTTCAATTACTATTTCAATATTTCTTTTTTGAAGTACTTCTAACAAAACCTCCAAAGAGGCTAATGGTTTTTTTTTCTGAAATTGACTATATATTGCAACTTTCATAATTACATGTCTAAATATTTATTTAAATAATCAGAGCGTTCTTTTAAACCATCTAAATAGCTATCTTCTTCATGACCAGACACAATATTATAGCTATAACGTCTAAAGGTTTGCATGACCTCACTTAATCCTACATTTCCGATTTTTAAGGTAATTTGAGCTACATCATTTTCTATTTTAGAAATAAAAGCTCCGTATAATTTACCATCGTTGCTTTCAACAATCTGACTAACTTCACTAAAGCTATAATCTTGCAATCCTTTTTCAACAATTAAAATTGCTCCATTTTCAGAGAAAAATGGTGTTTCATTAAACAATCCTATAATATCATTTAGCTCATAATAGCCAAGATATTTGTTTCTTTCATTTAAAACAGGCATTATATTGGTAGCGTTTTGTGCAAAAGCCTCCAAAACATCTAACCAGTTTGCCTCTTCTCTTACAAAAAAACCTTCAATAGCATAACTACAATCAGAAATCACTTGTACTTTTTGAAAACAATGTGCATCATTCTCTGACACACACCCTAAGTAGACATCAGCTTCGTTTTTAATAGGAATATGAGAATATGTTAGTTGATTAAACAGTAATTGCAAATCACTTACAACACTTGTGTTAAGTAGTGGTTTAATATCGTTTATTATGTAATCAGAAAGGTTCATTTTATAAAAACTTTTGTTTGTGCAAATTAATTAAATTTTAGCACAAAAAGCCTCTTATACTTTGTATTTTTGTGTTTTAAATTATTGCATGTTATGACAAAATTAAGCGTAAATATTAACAAAATAGCAACTTTAAGAAACTCTCGTGGTGGTGACACACCTAACGTCGTTCAGTTTGCAAAAGACGTACAACGTTTTGGAGCACAAGGTGTGACAATACACCCAAGACCAGACGAACGTCATATTAAATACCAAGATGCTTACGATTTAAAACCAGAAGTGTATACTGAGTATAATATTGAAGGGAATCCAATTCCTAAATTTATGGAAATGGTATTAAAAATCCAACCTACCCAAGTCACCTTAGTACCAGACAGTATTGATACTTTAACTAGTAATGCAGGTTGGGACACGATTAAAAATAAAGATTTTTTAGTAGACGTTATTTCTGAGTTTAAAAAGAAAGGCATACGTACATCAATATTTGTAGATCCAGATTTAAACCAAATTGAAGGTGCTAAAGCAACAGGAACAGATAGAATTGAATTGTATACTGAAGCTTTTGCTCACCAATATAATTTAGGTAATCAAAAAGCAATATTACCTTACGCAGAATGTGCCAAACTAGCCAATAATTTAGGGCTTGGTGTAAATGCTGGACACGATTTATCTCTAGATAATATCCAATTTTTTAAACAAAACATACCAGACCTTTTAGAAGTTTCTATTGGACATGCTTTAATATCTGAAAGTTTATATTTAGGTATTGAAAACGTAGTAAATATGTATAAAAACAAACTAAAATAATTATTATGCTTTTACATTCTAATATTTTAGGCGAAGGTAAGCCCTTTATAATTTTACATGGCTTTTTGGGCATGAGTGATAATTGGAAAACCTTAGGCAATCAATTTGCTGAAGATTTTCAAGTTCATTTAGTAGACCAACGTAATCATGGTAGAAGTTTTCATGACAATGCGTTTTATTACGAAGCTTTAGCAGAAGATTTAAAACACTATTTTGATTATCATAACATAAAAGACGCTATACTTTTAGGTCATTCAATGGGAGGAAAAACCGCTATGCTGTTTTCAACATTGTACCCAGAATTAGTTAGCAAACTTATTGTTGCTGACATTTCTCCAAGATTTTACCCAATACACCATGATGCTATTTTAGAAGGTTTAAATAGCTTAGATTTTTCAACTTTAAAAAGTCGTGGTCAAGCCGATAAACAATTAGCCAATTATGTATCTGATTTAGGCACAAGACAATTTTTATTAAAAAACTTATATTGGGTAGAAAAAGGTCAATTAGGTATTAGACTAAACCTACAAGCATTAACAGATAATGTTTCTGAAGTTGGCGAAGCTTTACCATTACATGCTAAATTTGAAGAAGACACATTATTTTTAAGAGGAGATAAAAGCGAATATATTGGTAATCAAGATGAAGCTTTAATAAAAAACCATTTCCCTAAAGCTAATATTATAACCATATCTAATGCTGGGCATTGGTTACACGCAGAAAACCCTAAAGAATTTTACGATGCTGTAACAAATTTTGTAAATTAAAGTCTAATAAATAAAAACCTATTATGAATTTAATTATAAGATTACTTATTAACGCTATTGCTGTATTTGCTTTAGCACACGTATTAAATGGTGTGTATTTAGATAATTACGTTACAGCTATTATTGTTGCAATAGTACTATCTATTTTAAACCTAATTGTAAAACCTATTTTAGTAATATTAACATTACCAATTACAATACTAACCTTAGGGCTATTTTTATTTGTTGTCAATGGATTAATGATTTTATTAGCCGATAAATTTATTGATGGATTTGCAGTTTCAAGTATCTGGACTGCAATTTTATTTAGTATTTTATTATCTATTTTACAATGGTTATTGCAATCCTTTATAAAGACAGATACCAAAACTAAGTAACACTTAAAAATAGTCTGTTACACAAGACGTTAAAAACTTTGTAATACTGTAAAAAAGTAGTACTTTTGCACACCTTTTTAACAGAAAAAATCAAAATAAAAGCTTGCTTTATAAAATTCTGTTAGATAATTTCCTCATAAATACTTGAGGATATTAAAACTAGTGTTAATTGCCCAATTGGGCTTTATATCATATATAATGAATATTACAAGAGAAAACATTGATGCATTAAATGCTGTAGTAAAAGTAGACATCGTTAAAGAAGATTATAACGATAAAGTTGAAAAAATCTTAGTAGATTACAAAAAAACAGCAAACATCCCAGGATTTAGAAAAGGTCATGTACCAATGGGAATGGTAAAAAAACAATATGGTAAAGCTGTATTAGTTGATGAGGTAAATAAATTACTTCAAGATGCATTAAACAAGTATTTAACTGAAGAAAAAATAGACGTTTTAGGGCAACCATTACCTAAACAACAAGACGAAATAAACTGGGATTCTGATTCTTTTTCTTTTGAATTTGAATTAGGTCTTGCTCCAGAATTTAGCGTAGATTTAAATAGTAAAAAAGCAATCACTCATTACAACATCGTTGCTGATGACAAAATGATTGACGAGCAAATTGAGCGTATCCAAAACCAATATGGTAAAATCACTTCAGAAACTGAAGTAAAAAAGGATAGCGAAATTACTGGTACTTTTAAAAACGAGGATAAAGAAATTGACAATACTGTTACAATTACTTTAGACAAGTTTAAAGGTAAAGCTACTGAAAAGAAATTTATTGGTGCTAAACCAGGAGACGTCATTACTTTAAAAACTAAAGGACTTTACGAAGATGATCATGAATTAATGAATGCATTAAAAATACAACACGATGATGCACATGGTTTAGATATTGAAGTAACTTTTACAATCAACGAAGTTAACAGTCGTGAAGCTGCTGACTTAGATCAAGAGTTATTTGATAAATTATTTGGTAAAGACGTCGTAAAATCTGCTTCAGAATTAAAAGCTAAAATTAAAGAAGATGCAGAAAAGCAATTTGTACAGCAATCTGATCAAAAGCTTTTAAATGATGTTACAGAACATCTAGTAGACAACACTAAATTTGATTTACCAGCAGAATTCCTAACTAAATGGATGCAAGTTGCAGGTGAAAAAGAAATGGATGAAGCAACTGCTAAAGAAGAATACGAAAAATCAGAAAAAAGCTTACGTTACCAATTAATTGAAGGTAAATTAATGCAAGACAATGATCTTAAAGTAGACTTTGAAGACGTTAAAACTAACGCTAAAAACATGATCAAAATGCAAATGGCACAATTTGGTCAATTAAATCCTTCTGAAAAAGAATTAGATGATATCGCTGCACGTGTTTTAGGAAACCAAGACGAAGTTAGACGTATTTCTGAACAAGTAGTAAGTCAAAAATTACTAGATCTTTATAAAGAAAAAGCAAACATCAAAGCAAAAGAAATGTCATATGATGCTTTTGTAAAAGAGGTGTATGGTGATAAAGCATAAATTACGTGATGGATTTTTATCAATTTGATAAGATTCTATTGGCAGTGGTTTAACAAAATAATCATTATCTTTAGGCGTTGTTTAGCAAGACTAAGCAACGCCTAATTTTTTCAATAAAAATAACATTTATTCAAACTATGGATTACGGAAAAGAATTCGAAAAATTTGCTATAAAAGACCAAGGTATAAGTAGTACATATTACAACAAAATAATTAGTAGTATGTATCCTACTAACTTAACACCTAACATTATTGAAGAGCGTCAAATGAACATTGCTATCTTTGATGTGTTTTCTCGTTTAATGATGGATCGTATTATATTTTTAGGAACAGGAATTAACGACCAAGTTGCTAATATCATACAAGCACAATTATTGTTTTTAGAAAGTACAGACGCAAATAAAGACATCCAGATATACATAAACTCTCCAGGAGGAAGTGTATACGCAGGATTAGGTATTTATGATACAATGCAGTTTATTAAACCTGACGTTGCTACAATTTGTACTGGTATGGCAGCATCAATGGGAGCTGTATTATTATGTGCAGGAGAAAAAGGAAAACGTAGTGGTTTAACACACTCTAGAGTAATGATACACCAACCATTAGGAGGTGCTCAAGGTCAAGCTAGTGATATTGAAATTACTGCAAGAGAAATCTTGATACTTAAAGAAGAACTTTACAAAATTATAAGTAAGCACTCTGGTCAAGATTACGATAAAGTATACAATGATAGCGACAGAGATTACTGGATGAAAGCTGATAAAGCTAAAGAATACGGAATGATTGACGAGATTTTAGCTCGAAAGTAATAATTATAAAATTTACTAGTGATGCCATTAACAGGATTACCATCTATTATATTAATCCTGTTAACTTCACTTTATTAATACAAAAAAATGGCAAAAGAAGAATTAGAATGTTCATTTTGTGGTAGAAAAAAGCCAGAAACCAATTTATTAATTGCAGGTTTAGATGCGCACATATGTGACAGATGTATACAACAAGCGCATGGTATTGTTATAGAAGAATCTAAAGAAGAAGAATCTAATGATCTGTCTGCCGAGTTAACACTAAAAAAACCACAAAAAATAAAAGCATTCTTAGACGAATATATTATTGGCCAAGAATACACTAAAAAAGTAATGTCTGTAGCTGTATACAACCACTACAAACGTTTACTTCAACCACCAAGTAATGATGATATCGAGATTCAAAAATCAAATATTGTTATGGTTGGTCAAACTGGTACAGGTAAAACATTAATGGCTAAAACCATTGCTAAGATGTTAAATGTACCTTTAGCAATTGTTGATGCTACAGTATTAACAGAAGCTGGTTATGTTGGTGAGGATGTAGAAAGTATTTTAACACGCTTATTACAAGCTGCAGATTACAATTTAGACAAAGCTCAAAAAGGAATTGTTTTTATTGACGAAATCGATAAAATCGCACGTAAAAGTGACAACCCATCAATCACAAGAGATGTTTCTGGTGAAGGTGTACAACAAGCCTTACTAAAATTATTAGAAGGTACAGTAGTTAACGTTCCGCCTAAAGGTGGTCGTAAACATCCAGATCAAAAATTTATTGAAGTAAATACTGAAAACATCTTATTTATTGCTGGTGGAGCTTTTGATGGTATTGAGCGCGTAATTTCTAAACGATTAAACATGCAAGCTGTTGGTTATAGTGCTTCTATAAAAGAAGACGTTGTAGACCATGACAACTTATTACAATATATTATACCTAAAGATTTAAAAGACTTTGGACTAATACCAGAAATTATTGGACGTTTACCTGTATTAACTTACATGGATCCTTTAGATGGTAAAACACTTAGAGCAATCTTAACCGAACCTAAAAACGCTATTATCAAACAATACAAAAAGTTGTTTGAAATGGATGAAATAGAATTAAGTATTACAGATGGTGCTTTAGAATTTATTGTTCAAAAGGCTATAGAATACAAATTGGGAGCACGTGGTTTAAGAAGTCTTTGTGAAGAAATATTGACTGACGCAATGTTTGAGTTACCAGGAAGCGAGACAAAGAAACTTAGCGTAACTAAATCTTATGCAGAACAAAAACTAAGTAAGACCACTATAAAAAAGTTAAAAGCTGTGTCTTAATCATAAAATCAGATTACATAAAAAACCACTTTAAACTAAAGTTTAAAGTGGTTTTTTTGATTAATTATAATATGACTCTCCCCAAAGTCAAACTAATAGCACTACCAATATATGTAATATTTAACTGATTTACAAATAATTACACCTATTTCACCCTGTTAAACTATAAGAGATTAATTCTTTTAGACTATCTATTTAAAATCAATAGCTCGTCTAAATACTGACGTGTATTAGACAACCTAGGGACTTTATGCTGACCTCCAAGCTTATTGTTTTGTTTCAACCAATCATAAAACAACTGCTCTCTAGCAATGTGTATGGTTGGCTTATTTAACGTCATATTATTATAACGTTTAGCTTCGTAATCAGAATTTAAACTTTTAAGTGCGTTATCAAATAATTCATTAAAATAATTAATGTCTGCAGGAGGTGTTTTAAACTCTATTAACCACTCATGAGCACCTTTTTCTTTACCTTCCATAAATATTGGCGCAGCAGTGTAGTCTACAATTTCCGAACTTGTTTTAATACATACTTTTTTTAAGGCATCCTCAGCATTTTCAATAATCAACTCTTCACCAAAAACATTAATATGATGTTTTGTACGTCCTGAAACTTTTATACGATAAGGACTAATAGATACAAACCTGATGGTATCACCAATCATATAACGCCAAAGACCTGCGTTAGTGGTTATAATAACAGCATAATTTTTATTTAACTGTACTTCGCTTAACGGAATTACTTTTTGATTTTTAGTTCCATAAGTATCCATTGGTATAAACTCATAAAAAATACCATAATCCAACATTAACAATAAATCACCTGTGTAGTTTTGATCTTGGATAGCAAAAAAACCTTCAGAAGCATTATAAATTTCATAATACTTAAAATCCTTTTTAGGTAAAACATTTCGGTATTGCTCTATGTAAGGATTAAAACTTACTCCTCCATGAAAATAAACTTCTAGATTTGGCCAAATATCAAACAAACTTGATTTACCCGTTTGTTCCAACACATTATTAAGTAATACTAACATCCAACTTGGTACTCCAGCAAGACTGGTTACGTTTTCATTAATTGTTTCGTTAACAATAGCAGCCATTTTAGTTTCCCACTCACTCATTAAACTAACCTTACTACTAGGTGTACTACTATATTCTGCCCAAAAAGGCATATTGTCTATTAGTATAGCACTTAAATCTCCAAAAACAGTTCCGTTTTGTTTGTAAAGTTCTTTACTTCCACCAAGCCTAAGACTTTTACCTGTAAACAACTGTGAGTCCTCGTTATTATTTAAATACATACACAATAAATCTTTACTAGCTGCATAATGACAATCTTCTAAACTGTCACTACTAACTGGTATAAATTTACTTTTTGCACTTGTTGTCCCACTAGATTTAGCAAACCATTTTATTGGTTTTGGCCAAAATATATTGTGTTCGCCACGTCGTGCGCGCTCAATATTATCATGTACATCTTCATAGGTGCAAAGTGGAACACGATCTGCAAAAGTTGCATAATTTTTAATAGAAGAAAACTGGTGCTGTTTACCAATTTCGGTATCCTTTGCAATATCTAATAAGCTAAATAAAAGTTCTTGTTGGACCTCGTTTGGGTACTTTAAAAACAATTCTATTTGATGAAAACGTTTTTTCAAAAACCAAGATGCAATAGAATTTACAAGAGGTATTGGCATAGTTATTTGTATCTTTAAGTTTTAAAAATAATACTTTTTTTTATGACCTACCAAGGTGTGTTAACAAAAATGCAAACCGAGTTTTCTAAACCCATTAACTACTATTTGGTGTTTAAAAACGACTTTATAAATTTTAACCAATTACTAAACAAAACCTTAACTATTAATTTTGTGGGTTACGAGTGTTTAAATTGCCATTTAGATAAGCCTATTTACAGACAAGGGTTTTGTAAAAGTTGCTTTTTTGATGTGCCACAAGCAGCAGATTGGATCATGAAACCAGAATTAAGCAAAGCGCATTTGGATATTGAAGATCGTGATTTAGCCTATGAAAAACAAGCACAATTACAACCTCATATAGTCTATTTAGCTAATTCTAGCAATGTAAAAGTTGGAGTAACTAGAAAAGGTCAAGTACCAACACGTTGGATAGACCAAGGTGCCCATGAAGCTATTGAGATTGTTGAAGTACCAAACCGTTATCTAGCTGGTATTACTGAAGTTGCTTTAAAAGACCACGTTGGTGACAAAACCAATTGGAGAACCATGCTTAAAAATGAAATTAAAGACGAAAACTTAATTGAATGGAGAGATAAATTAAAGCCATTTATACCTGAGGAAGCTATGCAGTTTTTTATTGAGGATAACGAAGAAACAACTATTGAGTTTCCGGTGTTACAATATCCTAAAAAACCTAAATCTTTAAACTTTAAAAAAACCGCAAATTATACTGGAGTTTTAAAAGGTATTAAAGGTCAATATTTAATTTTTGAAGATGATACTGTTTGTAATATAAGAAGTAACGAAGGTATTGTTGTTAGTATAAATATCTTGTAATTAAGGTGTATTAATTACGACCTAGTCTACATGACTACATTAATATTTGTTTACAATGCCAAATCTGGTTTAAAAAACTTAGCAATAGATATTGCGCATAAATTATTTAGCCCTAAAACATATGCTTGTAGTTTATGCGCTTTGACTTTTGATGCTTTTAGAGAGAATACTATTTGGAAAGATTTTAGAAAACGAACTGCTTTAAATATTGAGTTTTTACATAGTGATGAGTTTGAAAAAAGATTTAACAACAAATCTTATAACTACCCTATTATACTAAGTCAAAACAACACGACGTTGTCAACTTTTTTATCGTCTACAAAAATTGAAGCGTTAACTTCTGTTGAGGAACTTATCCTTACTATTGAATCTAACTCTTGCGACATGTTGCGTTAGCGGTAGAAATGGCATCCTTTTTTTGCTGCCATGTATGGCAAAAAAAGATATAATGGATGACGCGACCCTTGTGGTAACGCCCAAATATTATTTAAACCAACCTGAATATTTAACGTAATTATCTGCAATACGATTGATCTCTCCATTTATTAATTCTTTACTAATATCTTTTACTTTCTTTGCTGGTACGCCTGCATAAATACTACCAGACTCTACAACCGTATTTTGGGTTACGACTGCTCCTGCTGCAATTATACTATTACTTTCTACAACGCAATTATCCATTACAATACTACCCATACCTATTAAAACATTATCATTAATGGTACAACCATGGACTATTGCATTGTGTCCAATGGACACATTATTACCTATTATGGTTGGGTATTTTTGATAAGTACAATGTACTACTGCTCCATCTTGAACGTTAACTTTATCGCCTAATTTTATATAATTGACGTCTCCACGTAATACAGCATTAAACCAGATACTACATTGTTGTCCTATTTGTACATCGCCTACAATGGTAGCGTTTTCTGCAATATAACAGTCTTCTGATATTTGAGGTGTTTTACCGTTTACTGGTTTTATTATTGGCATACTTATAGTTTTGTTTAGTTAAAATAAGATAATAAATCAGACTTTTTGGATGCTGATACCATGATTTGTTTTTGGTTGCTTAATATAACACTTCCGCCTTTACCTTTTACGTACTTAATGACTTCGGATACGTTTACTAAATAACTTTTGTGTACACGTGCAAATCCTGATGATGTTAGAGCATCTTCAAAATATTTTAATGTTTTACTAACTAGCTTTTTTTTGTCGTTTTTTAAATAAATTTCAGTGTAATTATCGTCTGCCTTGCAATACAAAATATCTGTGGTATTTAAGACTTCAAATCCATCTTGTTGCGGAATGGTTATTTTACCTGCTACTGTATTTGTTTTTGGTATTAATACCTGGTCTTGTAAGACGTCTTCTTTTGATTTAATTTCGGAAACATAGTCTACAGCTTTAATTAACTCGTCTATGTCAATAGGCTTCATTAGATAATAGGATGCGTGAGCATTTAAAGCATCCACAGCGTAATTATTATAAGCGGTTACAAATATGGTTTCAAAATCGCGATTACCGACTTTATCTAATAGGTCAAATGCATTTCCGTAGGGCATCTCTACATCTAAAAAAACCAAATCTAACTCTAAAGTACGTATTAACTCTAAGGCTTGATTAATGTTTTCGGCTTCGCCTAAAATCTCTACTTTTGGACAGTATTTGGTTAGATAGTTTTTTAATATGGCTCTGCTTTGTGCTTCGTCCTCTACTAATATTGCTTTTAATGTCATGATTAATCTTTCTTTATAGTTACTACGACTTTGGTCCCAACATCACCTTCTGCGCTATTATCGTCAATAAAAACATCTACTTTGTCTTTATACATTTGATTTAAAATAGATACTCTTTTTGTGATATTACCTAATCCTTTAGAGTTATGTTTTTGCTGATTTTCGGTCTTTAATTGTTTAGATTTTTTGCGTCCAATACCATTATCTGCAATAGTTATTGTTATGACACCTATTTGCTTTTTGGTTATTGATATATCTAATAACCCCATCTCTTTTTTATAACGTAAGCCATGCCAAACTGCATTTTCAATATAAGGTTGTAACAACATTGGTGGAATTTTATAGGCTTCGATATCAATATTTTTATCGACGTTTATTTGAAATTCAAACTTATCTTTAAACCTGAAATGTTCTAGTTTTGTATATAATTGAATTAACTCAATTTCTTTTTGTAGCGGAATAAAATCTTCTTCAGAGTTTTCTAAAACTGCACGCATGAGTTTAGAAAAATCTGAAAGATATTTGTTTGCTGTACGCTCATCATTTGTAGCAATAAAACTGTTAACCGAGTTTAATGCATTGAAAATAAAATGCGGATTCATTTGACTACGTAATGACTTTAATGCTAGCAAATTGTTAGCTAATTTTTGCTGTTTAATATACTTGTACATTAAATAAGCTGTTAAAGCTAACAGGAATAATCCTCCAATTAATGAATAAATTATTAACTGCTGCCTTTTATTTTTTTCTTCTGAAAGTGCAACTTGACTTAAAGTTAATTTACGGTCTGTTTCAAGGGTTGTTATCCTATTTTGTTTTTCTGCTATGCTTTTATTAAATCGTGCTGCTTGTGATATTTCTTGCTCTTTTTTAATATAAAGCTGATCAACTGTTTTGACATATTCTTCAAAGGTTTTTTTAGCTTCGGTAAAATTACCAGACTCCACGTAAGCATCTGTCAACTTTTTGGTGGCATCTTTTTTTACAATTAAATCTTCTTTTACATCTGCTTCTTCAATACTTTTTTCTAAATACGGAATGGCTTCATTGTATTCTTTTTGAAGAAAATAAGCATTACCAATTTTATAATTTTGCTTCTGTTTGGTTAAACTACTTTCGTTTGAAATGATTGAGTCTTTTTCGATTATATCAATATCATTGATAATATCTTTTCTCATTTTAATCTCTTCACTATATGAACGTTTTTCGTTTTGAAAATCTGCAAATTTTATTTTTTGCTCGACCTCTCGTGTTTTATTTTCTTGAGCTGCAAGTGCAACTGAATTTTCAAGTAAAACCTCTGCTTTACGTTTTTTTCCTTCAGAAGTATATACCTGACCTAGTTTAGAGTTAAGGTCTGTAACTTTACGCTTAATATTGTTTACTTCTGCAACCTCTAAACCTTTTTTATAAGCGGTTTCAGCTTTAGTGTTTTGCTTAATAGCTACATAGACATCTCCCAAACCTTCATTACGTATTACATTTTGCCAATTGGATAAATCTGGAGACTTTAAACTATTATATAACGCTAAACTTTCTTGATAGTTTTTGTTATGGTAAAAGGCTTTTGCTAATTTTAATTGGACGTCTTTTGAGTTGACATTTTTAATACTTATCCTGTAGTTTGTTACAGCAAGATCATACTGTTTCCAGTGCATATACACATCTGCTAAAACCTCAAAGGCTTCTGCGTTTTGTTTAACCGAATTGCTTTTAGGAATACTCTCTGTTATAAATTGAATGCTTTTTTCGGCTGATATTTTTTTATAAAAGAGCGCTGAATCTATAATACTTTCAAACGAATGGACTTTACTTTGTTTTGTTTTATAAGACACACCTTTTATTAAAGATTGCACCTCTACTTTGATATCGTCATCCGACTTAACGGTATAATAAATGGTTTCAAAATCTTTATGACTAATCATAATTTCGTCACCAATCTTAACATTAATTCTAAAATCACCACTTAAACTAGTACTTGTGTAAGAGCCACCATTAACTTGTACATTAACTTTTGATATTGGGTCAAAGCTATCCTTATCTATAACCTCTCCCTTTACTGTAAAAGTAGCTTCTTTTTTACTTTCTAAATTTTGCTGAGCATTAATTGTATTACAATACACAAAACATAAAATGCAGATTAATATTAATTTGAAATTTTTCATTAATAAGTTTTATAAAACATAAACTTACGTACTTTAACCCATTAATTAAAATTCAGGTTTTAGCTATTTATAATTAAACTAGTCAAAACTACTGACTTTACTAATTTACAATACAGACATACTAAGTCATACAGCTATTACACTCATTGTAGTTTTTAAATCAATAAAGTTGCGGTTAAGTTTACTTAAATTAAAACTAAATTTATCATGAAACAAACCAAGCTATTTTTATTATTTCTAATTATTACTTTAAATGCTTTTTCACAGCATAAAGGTAACTACAATCAAACTTTATCTAGACAAAATATTGCTACTGGCAACGCCATAGTATATGGTAACACTCCCAAACATATTACTCCAAAATTAAATCCAAGCAGTACTATTGTTATTGATGTTAGAGCATTACAAAACGTAAAAGCAACCTCGTATACTGCTGTTTTTAATGTATCTCAAATTGGTCAAACTGCAGAAATAACTAATCAATTAATGACTAAGCGTGTCAATCTGATTAAAACTGAATTACTTCAATTTGGTATACTTGACAAGGATATTGCTATTGATGTTATCTCATTTGTACCTGTTTATGAAGTAGAAGTCACCAAAAAGCTATTTAGTAAAACATATACGGAAGTTCCTAAGGGTTTTGAGCTACAACAAAACATCCATATTAAATTTAATAACACACAACAATTTGAAAACATATTAACTGCATGTGCAAAAAATGAAATTTATAACTTAGTAAAAGTGGATTATTTTATAGATAATATAGCTCAAGTCTATAAAAATCTTCAAACAGAATTATTAGCTTTAATTGATGATAAAAAAAAGTATTATACCCTTTTAGGTTTTAACCTTTCTGAATACCATGTTATGATGGCAGATCAAAAATATTGTTACTTCCCTAAAGATTTTTATCAAAGCTATCAAGCATTTAATAGTATTTCATTTCAAGCATTAAAACAAGATAAAGGAGTAACCGAAGCTAAAAAGCAAACCTCATATTACTATCAGCCTTTAACCTATGAAAATTATGATGTAGTAATAAACCCTTCTATTTTACAACCTGTAGTACAGATTGGTATGGAAATAAAATTACAATTTACACCAAAGCCTAAAGCGCAAATAGTAGAACCAATAGTTAAAACAGAAATAAAACCAACCTATTACGTTATTTCTCCTAACGGAACCATTGATGTAAAAGAACTAAAAACACAATAGTTTTAGGCATAAAAAAGCCTCGATTAAATCGAGGCTTTCTTATAAGATTTTAAAATAGACTAGTTAATTGCAGGACAATTACAGGTATATCTTTCTTTACCACAATTAAAGTTAAGCCCTAATGTTAATTGATGAAAACCACCATTATTAAACACCACAGAGTTTGACTGGTAACTGTAAGTATACGCAAACACAAAGTTATTAACCTCTACACCTAAAATTGGCGTTATATATTGTAATTTTTGACTACTTACACCTGTGCCATCAACAAATTCTGCTCCATCTAAACTACGTCTGTAAGATAATCCTCCCCAAACTTTACCAAAGTCAACAGACTTATATGCTTTAAGGTTAATATCAAAAGAAGCCTCTTCAGTAGCATCTCTGTACATAAACATCGCAGACGGTTCAAAAGACCAATCACTTCCGTAACTTCCAAAGGTATTTCCAACAGAGACTAAATATGTTCTTAAATTATCATAACTTAAACCTTGCTCGTTAAAATTAACACCTTCATTGTTTAAAAGGTTTTTAACTGTAGCATGAGCGTAAAAATTATATAAAAAATAAGACATACCTAAATCTACATTAAAGTTAGTTGCAGACTGCTCTATACCAGCAATAATTGGATCAAATCCATCAGCTAAAAAAGAAGTCTCATCTAATTTATATTGTATTGCTCCAGCACTTAAACCAAATGATAACTGATTTAAATCTGTAGTACTTCTTGAAAACATTAAATGGTGTGCATAAGTAAAATACGCTCCTGTTTGAGAGTGGTAACCATTTTTATCACTATAAACAATGGCTCCAATACCAGAAGGACCATCACCAATACGACCATTAACACTAGCAGTCACCAATTTAGGCGCATCATCATCACCAAACCATTGTTGTCTACCAGTTATTCTAACCTTAGCACAATTTGCTGCACCAGCCATAGAAGGGTGAATTAAGTAATAGTTGTCCGTTAAATAATCAGAATATATAGGTAAACCCTCTTGGGCATTAACAAACTGTGATCCAAAAATTGTAACAACAGCTAATAAAAATATGTTTTTTAAATTCATAATTCTTTTTTCGAGGTAGGTTGGTTAGTTATATAAAAGCTAAACTATTAAATTAATAACTTGATTTTAACTTAAAAAGTATAAATAAAACTCAAATATATAAATTTAGAGCAAATAAATTCAATCCTAAAAGTTAAAGATTTAAATATAAATAGTTTTATAATACAAACCTTACATTTTGTAATAAACTCCTGATTCAGTAAAACATAAATATAATAGATATCTATTATTATGTTTAGTATTTTTGTAAAAAAAAACAAAGATGAGTAATTTTAAAGTTTCAACACAAGAAACCTCAAATCCAGCCATATTAAAGTTCGAATTAAACCAGTTTATTACTAAACATCAAAGTTTCGAATTTAATAACATAGACGACGCTAAAGACTCTCCTTTAGCGCAACAATTATTTTATCTACCCTTCGTTAAAAAAGTATATATCTCTAGTAATTTTATTGCTATAGAACGCTATAACATTGTACAATGGGATGATGTAAAACAAGAAGTGGCACAACAAATAGAAAGCTACTTAAATAACAATGGTGTTGTTGTCAATGAAAATGCTGAAACTAAAAAAGTTGCAGTTACCGTTTACACGGAAAGCACGCCAAACCCTTCAGTTTTAAAATTCGTGGCTAACAAAAAATTAGTAACTGCATCTTACGAGTTTACTTCAATCGAAACTGCAAAACCATCACCTATGGCTACGGAATTATTTCATTTTCCGTTTGTTAAAAGTGTCTTTTTTGACGAAAATTTTGTCTCAATAACAAAATATGATATTGCAGAGTGGAATGATATTTCTTTTGAGCTAAGAGAATTTATTAGAACATACATTGAAGACGCTAAAGAGATTGTTTCTCCAAATGCACCAGAAGTAGAAGAAAAAACTATCGAAAAAGTTGAAGCTCACTTTGAAACTCTTGATGACACCTCTAAACAAATTGTAAACATCCTAGAAGAGTATGTTAAACCAGCAGTTGCTAGTGATGGTGGAAACATTCAATTTGAGTCTTACGACGAAACTACTAAAACCGTAAAAGTTATTTTACAAGGCGCATGTAGTGGATGCCCTTCATCAACCTTTACTTTAAAAAACGGAATTGAAAATATGCTAAAAGAAATGTTAGCAGGTAAAGTAAATTCAGTTGTTGCTATAAATGGTTAATTTAAACCAATAAATACTACCTTTTATCTGTTTTATTGTTCTAATTGAATTTGAAACTTACACGTTTCTAATTTAATATTCGTAATTTTAAAGGACAATCAATAATTTAAAACAAAATATTATGGCAGTATTAAAAGTAATTGAAGTATTATCAAACTCAGAAAAAAGCTGGGAAGACGCAACTAAAAAAGCAGTAAAGCACGCATCTAAAAGCGTTAAAAATATTAGATCTGTGTATGTACAAGATCAAAGTGCTAGTGTAAAAGATGACGAAGTAGTTGACTTTAGAGTTAACCTTAAAATCACCTTTGAAGTTAAGTAATAACTTCTAGTAATTATACTTTATAAAAAAAAGCCTGAACATAATGTTCAGGCTTTTTTTTTGTGTATTACTATTAGTTTTTAAAGCGTCTTAACGTTTTAAGGTAAAGTGCGCTTTAAATTGTTTTCTGGTGTTGCTGGTATCA
>NZ_JAEMEF010000015.1 GCF_016785945.1 Olleya sediminilitoris
AAAATAATGTAAATTTACCTGAACTTACAATTTAAGAACAAACCTAGTTCAAACTTTTTTTTGCATTCTAAACGGCTAAAAAAAAACTTTTGAACGTCTAAATATTAACTAAAAAGAGTCAACCTATATCAGTATAATACACTCAAGACTTAATAAAGATAATAAATTATGAGAAAATCTATTTTTTTAATTTTAACCCTTTGGGTATTTCAAATCAAAGCACAAGATAATCCTAGATTATTAATAAATCATTTTGGCGGTGCTGGTGGAGTTTATGCTTACAACTTAAGAATTAACCAATCTATATTATTTCATCATTTTAACGATACAGATACTTACATTGATATTATTGGTCTAGATGTTACAGAACAGAATCCAACATCTATGATTATAGCGCAAAATGATAATTATGGAACTTCAGGTATATATGATGTAAATAATGATTATATTTTTATTTCTCAGCTTGCATATGATAAAATAGTGAAGAAAAATCGAGTATCAGGTAGCATTAGTGATGTTTGTTTATTATCTAAAGCACGTTGGATGAGACAACATAACGATTACATATTCTTCATAGATGCAGATAATAACTTTTACAAAACCAACTATACAGATGCCAACTTAAATGATAAAGAATTAGTCTTAAATAATACCGTGAGTGAAATTGAGTTATTAACGTTTTATGGAGATGAGCTTTTTTTCTTGAATAAATCAACTAATAAAATTTCTAAAATTGACATTAATAGCACGATGCCTCAAATTGAAGATGTTATTTCTTTTTCAATTAATGGAACCTTTAGCATAAGTGAAAACTATCTATATTATTGTGATTTAATAAATAATAATTATTCATTATTGAGAATAAACTTACTTACCAATGCCCCACCTATTGTTTTGTCCACCAATTTTATAGCTAGTAGTATTGTTGTGGAAGGAGGTTATATCTATTACATAAAACAAAATGGAACAGGTCAATCTATTTATGAATCTAATTTAGGATATCTTTTGTCAACTGAAGAATATGAAAATAATAATGAAATTACATTAGAAACTACAGGAATAAATTTTATAAAAATAAATAACTTAAAAACATCCGAAAAATATATCATTTATGATTTGTCAGGTAGAGAGGTAATAAAAGGTATGATATTTCCAAAAGAAGAAATTAATATTAGAAATATATCATCTGGCTTATGGATTTTAAAATTAGAAAATGGTAGTACTTTTAAATTTTTAAAAAAATAAACGATTTGCCAACAGTGTATAAAAATAATAGCGGTTTAATAGCTAAAACGAAAGTAAGTTAATATAAAAAAGGTCTGTGTTTAACCAAAAAGTTAAAGCTTAAAATTCGTCACTATTCTTATACAACAACGTTGGCAATAATTATGAAAAAACCGTATCTAAAGAAAATATTAGTTCTGATAATGATGTTGATTTCTTTCAACTCATTTGCTTGCGACTGTGATTGCAATGGAGATTGTTCATTTAGTGTCATTTCGAATCGGAATGAATTAGTTGCTCTTGTAAAAGTTATTGAATATTCTGATTTTCTAGATTATAAAATTGACGGATATGATAAAAAAATGCCTTTTTCAATGACAGTTGAAATAATTAAAAAACACAAAGGAACTGAATCAAAAAAGCAAATTAAAATTTGGGGCGACAACGGAATTTTATGTAGACCATATATCTCGAATTTTGAGGTTGGAAAATATTACTTAATCTCACCTTTACAAATTAAAAACAGCTCTGATGAAGGAAATAAGGGAGATTATGATTTTTTCGCTTGTTGGACTGATTATCTGACTGTTGATTTTGAAAATGGAATTGCTCACGGAGAATACACAAAAAAGAAAAATAAAATATCGCTGAAAGAATTTGAAAACGGAATAAAAAAATAACTATTGCCAACACTGTGTATATTTTATTGTTAGTTCTAGCCTACTTAAGAAAGTCCTCGCGGACTTTCTATCTGTGATTTATTTGCTAAATTTGGTGCTAAAACAACGCAACTAATCTTATACAAACACTTTGGCAGTAATTTGACGCAACCATTTCGGAATTTTCACATCTATAAAGTATAATCTAAAAACGGAAAATATGAAAATTGGAAAATTAAGTCTATTAATGGTTTTGAGTTTAGTCTTTTTGACAAGCTGTAACAATGACGATGATTCAACTCAACCAGAAACATTAAACGGAATTTGGAATTTGAGCAAAGTTTGGGGCGGATTACAGGGAATAAATATTGATTATAATCAGGGTGAAGTTAAATGGGATTTTAACTTGAACAATAATACTTTGACTGTCGAGAATAATTTAGTAACAACAGGCCCTGAGTATATTTATGCTGGACTTGAAAGCGGTACATATGATATTGAAATTATACAAAGTGGAGAAACTGAAACACTCTATATTGATAATAATGAAAGAGGAGTTTTAATTTTAACGGAAAATAATTTAAAAATAGATGACGGATTGGCCGCAGATGGATTTATAAGAGAACTTAAAAGATAAAAACTACTTCCAACACCGTGTATGATTAATTGCTTGGTTCTAGACTGCTTACGAAAATTCCGCTGAAATTTTCTATTTGTGATTAGTTTGCTTACTTAGTTGCTTAACCACACAACTAATCATACACAAACTCGTTGTGGTACATTTACCAAAACGAACGCTGGAATCAAAAACTGACTTAAACCGAACTGAAATTTTAATGAATTTTTCACGACATTGTGATTTATGCGAAAACCAAATAACGAGTCTTGAAAAAGGATTGACTTGTAATTTGACCAATAAAAAACCTGATTTTAATAATACTTGCTCAAAAATTATACTTGATAAAAAATTTCAAGAAAAAATAGAAATTGCTAATCTCGAATTGGAAATAATACGCAGAAACCAAAAGTCAACACATCTGACTTTCTATGGCACAATATTTATTGGTTTTCTTTTAATACTTCTTGGGTCCTTTTTATCTGACTGGAAAATATTTAGCTTGTATATATGGTACGTGAAAATTGGAATGATTGGAGCTGGATTTTCATTTCTGGCAGCTGCTTATTCTAAACTGAATAAATATAGAAGAGAATAAAAAAAAGCGGAACTGGAAAAGAATAAAATGGATGAAGTCCTAAATAAATATGGAATTTCATATCAAGAAAACTTTGAGTTTAAAGAAAAAATTCACGGAACTCGAGAAGTAAATGTGAATATCGAATTTAAAAATTGGACAAAAATAAAAACAACAAACTCTTATAAATTTGACTATTAAAAGTAAAAAAAACGACACCAGAACAAAGTACTGTCGTAAAAAAACAAGTAAAATCTTATTAATTTTTCAATAAAACACTTCTGTAATTAGTATCATAACTTAAACCTAATTTTGCAATAGTAAAAACCCTTTTAATAGCGTATTACAGATGCTATGATCCCTTTTTGTACTTTCTTGTGACTATTAACCGATTGTAAATTGCTTTGGAAGACTTGTTGTATTTACAAGCAATAGACTTTCATTCAGACAATTAAATTTAATACCGTTTAAAACTCCTAGAAAAAGGAATAATTTCCGTCTGTTTTGACACAACATCACATCCAGTATAAACACATGTAAAACAGAGGTATAACAAATGTTTTAATACAGGTTATAGCGTGGTTATAACATGGTTATAGCGTAGTTATAGTATACTTATAGCATAAATAAAAGTAGGCGGTAAGATGTAATCTTAATAAACAAAGTCACAATTAAAGTATATAACGTTAAGAGGCATATATCTAATTTAATCGGTAATAGCCTAGTCTTAATATACCATCAAATGGTATATTAGGTTAGCAAGAACTAACTGTAATGCTTAAATCATCTAACAAACAATAAACAACCCACTATCCAGATAGAGTATAACAAAAAAAGCATAAACTTAAAACTGTGCTTTTTGTAGCATCTAATTTTAAACAAAAAACTTTTATTTTTTTACAAATATTTAAATTCAACATTAAAAATTGTACTTTTCTAAATCATTTTTAATTATTCAAACTTCAAATTAACAAACAATATGACTGTATTACTTTTTTCAATTAACTTCATTTAATTTCTAATAATTTATTAAAACATAATCATTTTCATTACATGTTGAATAAGATTAAAGAACAATCAAAAAAAGAAATGATTTTCGATACTATAGAAAGTATCACTATAGAAAACCAAACAACTGAATTCCCAAAGCATTATCACGAGACTTTTTGTTTTTCTCTTGTTTACAAAGGAGTTAATCAAATAGATTTTAAAAATCAAAGTGTTTTTAGTGAAGCTGGAAGTCTATCAATTGTTAATCCTTATCAAATACATTCAAATCCAATAATAGATAATGTATCTCATATAAAGTTTGACACAATTTATGTTCCAAAAGAAGTGCTAAAGTTTATAATGAAAGGTAAAAACATCAAGTTTACAGAACAGAGTATTAAAAGCAAAAAAGTGAAACATTTATTTTTGTCATTAAAAAGTGCCTTGCAGAAAAAAAATAACAAACTTATTGAAATTCATTTATCCAAATTCATAAATTCCTTAAAATTCTGTACTATAGAAAATGAACAAGAATATTTAGGATTAAATTTTGATAATTTTAAACAAATTAACCAATATATTGAAGCTAACATTCAAGATAAATTTTGCTTAAATCAACTATCATCACAAGCAAACATAAATAAGTTTGGTTTTAGTAAAAAATTTAAACTAACTACTGGTATGACACCTATGAATTATATTTTAATGAGAAAAGTTTTTTCAAGCAAAAAATTAATTCATACAAATTTAGAACTAACCGAAATTGCATATCTGTATAATTTTACAGACTTAGCACATTTCTCTAAAACTTTTAAACGGTTTATTGGTATTTCTCCTAAAAAGTATAAGGAAAGTATCTCAAAAAAAGCATAACGACCAAGATTATACAAATGCTTATCAAATAATAAATTTAGATTTGAAAAAAATAATTTTCAAATGAAAAAAGCAAATAACTACAAGTCTTACAAGTATAAAATACCACTACTTATTACTTCACTTATACTTTTGTTTTGTTCCTGTAAAAACAATAACAATATAATATCTATTGATGCACCTAGTCAGGAATTTAATATTTCAAATAAAGACTCAATCACCCATGATTTAAAATTAATAAAAGATAAATTTTACTCTTTTACAATATATCAAAAAGGAATAGATGTAGTCGTTTACTTAATGAATAGTAAAAATGAAATTTTACAAGAAAAAGATAGTCCAAATGGCTCTTATGGATCTGAACAATTTTATTTTTATTGTGAAAATCAAGATGAATACAAACTTTTAATTAAACCACTTAACGAAAATAAAAATACTTTAAAAGGAAAGTACACTTTAGCTGTATCTGAAGTTTCTAAAGACACTAAAATCACTTTAGACAAATCAGATTATTTAAAAGATTTTAACACTTTCAAAGCTATTTTTGAAAAAGCAAACTCTGGACTATATAGATACTATTCAAAACAAGAAGTAGATAGTGTATTTTCTGTTAACAAAAACAAGATAAATAATAAAACTACATATCAAGAATTTTACAATTTAGTATGGAATGTAATAGACTATACTGGAAGTTGTCATAATAATTTAAGGCTTCCCAAATATTTAAAAACACTATTGTATAGAAAGGATATTTTTTTTCCTATTCCTATAAAATACATCGACGGAAAACTATATTCAAATATTAATTATAATAACATTCCTGCTGGAGCAGAAATTTTAAGTGTAAATGGAATAAAAGCAACAGATTTTTCAAATCAGATTTCTAAATATAGAAGTACAGATGGTATAAATCAAACCTCCAAATATAATTTTATTCAAACCAATTGGGCGCCTTTATACATTTATCATGCTTATGGTGAAAAAAATGAATTTAATATAATCTATAAATATAATACCGAAACTACATCTGTAGTCTTAAAAAGTATCAATTTTAATAATTACTTGAAAAATTATAATAAAAGACACTCTAAAGTATATGACACAAAAGTAAATGATGCTTATCAATATCGATATATTGACAGTTTACACGTTGGAGTATTATCTATCAAATCTTTTGATCTAGGAGAAAAAGGGAATGAAAGTTTTAAAAAGTACGAATCATTTCTAGACTCTGTTTTTATCTCCCTAAAAGACAAAAAAAACTTAATTGTAGATATTCGTGGAAATGGAGGAGGCAGTGGTGATGCCCTTATGTTACTTACTAGTTATTTAAGTAATAGAAGTGTAAAAGAAAACATAGGTGCATACACTTTGTTTAACAAAATACCTTTTCCTGAGTTTTATATAGGATCAGTTCAAAACAATGAAAAAATTTTAAATGACTATGTTGATGACTTTAAAAATGGAAAATATTACCAAAATAGTAAATTCAATCCGCTTTGGAAACCAAATAAAAACAACTATAAGAAACATTTTATTTTACTAATAGATCCATTTGTTGCTTCTGCTGCTTCTCACTTTGCAGCACATATTAAAAGTGATAAAAGGGCTACTATTATTGGAGAGGAAACTGGAGGAGCATATTATGGGCATACTGGACATTTCCCAGTGTTATATATATTGCCAAACTCTAAACTTGAATTAAGTTTTTCTGTGGTAAATTTAGAGCAAGATGTCATTAAGATAGCAGAAGAAAAATTTGGAAATGGTGTTATGCCTGATATTGAAATAGTGCAAAATCACGAAGATTTTATGGAGAATAAAGACACACAGTTAAACTTTGCTTTTGATTTTGTAAAAAAGAAAACACAAAAATAAAAACGTTGCCTAACAATATATATTATCTTAGGGTAGTTACTGTTTTATAATAAAAGTTAAATAAAAAAAGCACAATCCTAAGATTGTGCTTTTTTATGTTATGTAACAGGACTTAAAAAGATTACTTTTTTGGTATCTCTTTTAATATCTCTAAAACAAACTTCCAGTATTTTTGAGCAGACGATATTTGTGCACGCTCATCAGGACTGTGTGCGCCTTTAATGTTTGGCCCAAAACTAATCATTTCCATATCTGGATAATTTTGTCCTAAAATACCACATTCTAATCCTGCGTGACAGGCAGCAATATGTGCTTTTTCTCCGTTTAGTTTTTGATATAAATTATCTAACACTTTTAATATAGAACTATCCATATTTGGTGTCCAACCTGGATAATCTCCAGAAAGCTCAACCTCACAACCTGTAAGCTCAAATGCTGCACGTAATGTATTTGCTAAATCCATTTTACTACTTTCTACAGAGCTACGCGTTAAACATCCTATTTTTACATGTCCATCTTTAACAATTACGCGTGCAATATTATTAGAAGTCTCTACCAATTCAGGAATATCTGCACTCATACGATACACGCCATTTAATGCAGCATAAATTGCACGTGTTAATCCTTCTTGTACACCAAGATCCATGATAAACTCTGGAGTTTCAGTTTTTAATACCTCAACAACCAAATCAGGTTCCATGGTTTTAAGTTCGGTTTTAATACTATCTGCTAATAGTTGCATATCATTTACAAAAGCTGCTTCATGTACTGCATCAATAGCAACTACTGCTCTACTCTCTCTTGGTATAGCATTACGTAAGCTTCCTCCATCAATCTCAGAGATACGTAAACCAAAATTTTCAAAACCATCAAATAATAAACGGTTCATTATTTTATTAGCATTACCTAAGCCTTCGTGAATTTGCATACCAGAATGACCTCCTTGTAAGCCTTTTACTTTTACTTCAAAACCTATTTTAAATTCAGGTGTTTCTTCTTGCTCATAAGTTCTTGTTGCAGTTACGTCAATACCTCCTGCGCAACCAACACCAATCTCGTCATCTTCTTCTGTATCCAAGTTTAATAAGATTCCGCCAGTTAACAAACCACCTTTTAATCCCATTGCACCTGTCATACCAGTTTCTTCATCAATAGTAAATAAAGCTTCAATAGCTGGATGTGGTATGTCTGTACTTTCTAAAAGTGCCATTATTGTTGCAACACCTAATCCGTTATCTGCACCAAGCGTTGTTCCTTTTGCTTTTACCCAGTCACCTTCAACAACCATTTGGATGCCTTGTGTGTCAAAATCAAAATCGGTATCTGCATTTTTTTGGTGTACCATATCTAAATGCGATTGCATTACAATAGTCACACGATCTTCCATACCTGCAGTTGCTGGCTTTTTAATGATGACGTTTCCTACCTCATCTTCTATAACTTCTAAACCTAAATTAGTCCCAAAGTCTTTCATAAATTTAATAACGCGCTCTTCCTTTTTTGAAGGTCTTGGTACTGCGTTTAAATCTGCGAATTTATTCCATAATGCTTTTGGCTCTAAAGCCCTAACGTCTTGACTCATTTGTGTTGTTTTTATTGAAGTACAAAAATACAAATTGCAGAGGTATTTAGAAACCTTTTCAGCTTAGAAATAATATTGGTATTGACTCAAATATCTGGTATATACGTTATGGACGCTCTGACGAAAAACTTAGTATAGATGGAGATTATAATTGTGATTTAGAGGATGTGTTTAGAAGTTTATAGCTAAAAACTTTATCCAAACCTAATATGCTGTTTTTAGAAGAAAACATTATAAGAGCTAATCAGTCAAACAATATCATTTTTTTGTTTTTTTTTAAACCAACCAAGCACTTATATCAGGAAATCCAGCTGCAACTATAGGGAGTAATCACCAATGTCCGATGTGCAGTGGCACTACACCTCATGTAGGAGGTCCCATATTAAATGGATCTCCAAATGTTATTATCAATGGAAAACTCGCAGCCCGAATGGGAGATATGTCTGCCTGTTCAGGATTGACAGAACATTTCATGCCATCGAACACATAGATGAAGCTTTACATAAAATTGATGCAATGCTTGTAAACGCTGATATTATTGAAAATATAGCTGCTTTATTCGAAAGTAAAACTGCTGCTGAAAAGGATGCCACTGCAGTAAAAAGAGGTATAAAATCAGCAATTTCAAAAAGTCGAATTCAAACTGCAAGAGTTAAAGCAATACAAGAAAAATGGGACAAAAAATTTGCAAAACCGACCAGTTGTATAAAACAAACCTACAACTACACCATTAAAAATGGTGATCAATTAGAAATAATTGCAAAAAAAGCAAATACGACTATTTCAACAATAAAAAGATTAAATCCCATGATTACAGATGAAGAAACTATCTTTACGGGAACAATAATTAAATTACCTAACCCTATAAAATAATTATGAGAGTATTTTATTCTATTATTTTAAGCTGTTTTATTCTAACATCCTGTAAAGGACAAAAAGACAATATGAAAGCAAAAAACACTCCTGAAGTCACTCAAATGTTAGAATCATATAACAAACAAGAGCATCGTATTGCTATTAATGGATGTGAAATGACGTATAATGAAAAAGCTTTTACTTTAGGTATGACCGTTAAAGAACTTATTAAGGTCTTTGGAGAATATGATGAATTTACTAGAGGTTTTTTTATTTGGAAAGATGCAGGTTTTACAGCCTCTATTAATAGTGAAATGTTAGGTGAAAAATTAAATATAAATAAAGAAACAACATATCTATACATATACTTAAATACGAAAGTTAGCGAAAAATACAAACATAGTTTAGCTCATGAGTTAAATCATAAAAAAGATTATTTTTTGCTTGAAGGTATGCCTGTAATATACAATATGAAGATTAAAGATTTTATATCTAATTCTAAATTTAATTTGGGTGATTTCGGTGTATCTAATTCTGGTTATGAATTAGACTACACTTGCAATGGAAAAAAAATTGGTTATCGCTTAAAAGCTGATAATTTATGGCTAAGTAAAGGGACTGGTCATTTAAAATTAAAAGACAAACCTAATCCTGAAAACAATACACCTTTCGAATTGATATATATCACAGAAATCAGTGAATAATATCATATCAACAATTACCCAAATTATTGAAATAATTATGAGAGTCTTTTATTTTATTATTATAAGTTTTTTTATTCAAACATCCTGTAAAGAACAGAAAGACAATATAAAAATAAAAAACACACCTCAAGTCTCTCAAATGTTAGAATCATATAACAAACAAAAACATCGTCTAGCTTTTAATGGATGTGAAATGACATATAATGAAAAGCCTTTTTCATTAGGCATGTCACTTAAAGATCTTAATAATGTATTTGGTGAATACGAAACTACTGATTTAGGTGCTATAATATTTAAAGATATCGGGATTGTTTTTGCTGGAAATGACAAAAATGTAAAACCTTCTTCAACCATAAACATTATATACTTATATATGAATACTGAAGTCAGTAAAGGCTACGAAGAAAGTTTAAGACATAAACTAAACCATATAAACAACTATTTTCTAATAGAGGGCATGCCTTTAGATAAGAATATGTTTGTTATGGATTTTATAGCTAATTCTGAATTTAAACTCAATGACTTTGCAATTTCTAATCAAGGTTATGAAATTGAATATAACTGTAACAATAAAAAAATGGGATATTTTTTAGATGCAGATGGCACATGGCTTCGAAAAGGATCTGGTCATTTAACATTTAAAGACAAACCTAATCCTGAAAATAAGAATCCTTTTGAGATGATATATATCACAGAAATTAGTGAATAGTTAAATCTCTATTTTCTTTAATTTCTTTAATTTCTTTGCTCATGACTTTGTGATTTTGGTACTTATTCGTGATGATTTTTAAATTAACCCATAAAACTCAAAACCATATACATTGCAAAACTTAGAAACATCAACACGACTAATAGTAATATAAATAGGTTTATATTTTTAAGATAAAACAATACTTTTTTCTGTAAGTAGAAGCGTTAATTCTTTTCGTTTTTTCTAGATATGTGTTCATATAGTTTGTCTAAATTAAACGGATTGTGGCATTATGTCATCCTCATTAAATTCTACAATTTTCTTTCTCATCATTTGATTATTTGTAAAATGTCTAGAAATATCCATTGTCTTATTTACAAATTCATTTTTATTATAATAATGGATTTTTATGGACTTGCAATTTTCATGTTCAAAAATTTCATTTAACATTACTCGATCTGATAAACCACAAGAATGTCCATAAATTACAACTTGATAATCTTCTGAATTTAAAAACCTTAACAAGTCTCTATACCTTCCATTTTCCGCATACTTAAAAGACTTAATTCCTTTAAAAAATTCATTATCATTTAATTCTTCTATTTTTTTATATTCTTCATTCATTTCATCTCCATACCCAAAAACTAAAGACTCTTCTTCTAAACTATTGTGGATATGGTTTACGATAATATTTTTAGAGCTCCTTAAGTTTTTGATTTTAGATGCGTTTATAACATTGTCTACTGTTTTAGTATAATTAAAATTCAAGAAAAATATAACATCAGTTTTTATATTTTGCCCTTTCCTTAATTTATCAATTATATCAGTTTCTCTTATATTTGAAGTTAATTGATTAATATATTTTTTTGATAATTCAAAGTCAAGCGATTTAGTATAGTCTAACTGGTTTAGATATTGATGAAGTAGTTTTTCTAATTGATTCAACTCTTTGTTTAATATTTTAATGTTTGTTTTCCCTTTTAAACAATCTTTCAATAATTCAAAATATGCATTTTCAATATCAACCCAACTATCTATTGAATCTTTAAAAATTTTTTCTAATAATTTTGATTTAAATTCGTAATTAAATTTGTGAGGACCACTTAAAATGTAATCTTTAATTTTTTGATAACTATCCATGTCATGAGTAAATGAAAGTATGTTTTTATCTTCAAACGAATAATTCCTTTTATTGTAAAAAGTAAATAATTCATCATCATTAAAACTAAACAACAAGTCTCCTTTTTTATTTCTCAAATTACCTCTTTTCTTTAAACTCTTAATTATAAAACTCTTAAAATACCAGAGTAAAAAATCTTCATATCGTGTTTTTAAACCCAATGACAAATCAAAGCCATTACCAACTAATACTAATTTATTAACGACTTTCTTTTTAGGTTGAAACTCTAATTTTGATTCTCTCATAAATCTAATTATTCTTTGTAATTTTATTTGTACTTAAAGTCATACTTATAAACAACTCTAAACAATGACTATAGTAATTATTCATATAATCAATAAATGTATAAATATAAATTGATTCTGCTTTACTATTCAGCTCAATAATATCTGATTTTCAAATCTTTAAACTAATTAGCATACCATTACAAATACAAAACAACCTTAGTCGCTACTCCTGATGGTAGTGGCATCCTTTTTTGCAAAAAAAGATATAACGGACAGCAGGTAGAAACCTTTTAAATAAACCTAAGTGATTGGTCCTAATTTTTAATTATTTTTGAGTTATGATTAAAAACAAAAAACTTTGGGTTGTCTTACTAATAATACCAATGTACATTGTTGTAAAATTAGCGACTAATTATCCTGAAACAGTCGAAGTTATTTACAGTAAAGGCATCTATCCTTACATTGCTAAATTGTTTAGATATACCTTAGGATGGATACCCTTTAGTATTGGTGATGTTTTTTTAGGTTTTTCTATTATTTATGCAATACGTTGGTTAATTCTAAATTTTAAACGCATCTGGAAAGACACTGTCAACTGGTTATTGGATGTAGGTGCTACTGTTAGTATTATTTTTATTGCTTTTCAGTTACTTTGGGGTTTAAATTATCATAGAGTTGCTTTACATAAAACTTTAGATCTTGAAGACGACTACTCTACACAACAACTAATAGAGGTTACCAAACAACTTATTAAAAAATCAAACGCTTTACATTTAGATATTGTTAAAAATGATAGTATTAAAGTGGTGTTACCATTTACTAGATCGGAAATTTTAGAGTTAACGCCAACAAGTTACGATGTTTTAAAAAATGATTTTCCAGAATTAGCTTATCATCCTAAGAGTTTAAAAAAATCACTATTTAGTTATCCTCAAGCTTATATGGGTTTTGCTGGTTATTTTAATCCTTTAACACATGAAGCTCAGGTTAATTACCTTATTCCTGTATACAAATACCCAACGACTTCTGCTCATGAAGTAGCACATCAATTAGGCTATGCAAAAGAAAACGAAGCTAATTTTATCGCTTTTTTAGCGACTATTAGTAATCAAAACATGTATTATAAGTATTCTGGTTACACTTTTGGATTAAGACATTGTTTGGGTGAAGTCTACAGACGTGATCCTGATTTGTATGATATATTATTAGCTGATATAAATAAAGGGATTATAAAAAACTTTCAGGAAAGTAGACAGTTTTGGCTAAAGTATATGAATCCGTTAGAACCTTTTTTTAGATCTACCTATACCACTTACCTAAAAGCTAACAATCAATCTAAAGGAATGGATAGTTATAGCTATGTGGTGGCTTTATTAGTTAATTATTTAGAAAATAAAACCTTATAGAAACGTTAAAATAGCTTTTAGCGTTTGTTTAGCATATTGGCTATTGCGTATATTTAAGGTTTAAACAACCTTAAACTATCAACCAATGATTAAAAAATGGGCAATATTAAGCCTACTACTGTGTGGTTATTTTTCTTTTGCACAGGAGTATGTACCTAAAAATGATGGTGTTAAAACTAACACTTCTAATTACACTGCATTTACAAATGCTAAAATTTATGTTACTGCAAATCAAGTTATTGAAAACGGAACGTTATTAATAAAAGACGGTAAAGTTGTCTCTAGCGGAAACAATGTTACTATCCCTAAAAACACTGTTGTTGTTGATATTTCTGGTAAAACTATCTACCCTTCTTTTATTGATATTTATTCTGATTTTGGTGTTAAAAAACCAAGCAGTACTCCTGGTAACAGAAGAAACCCTCAGTATGATGCTGGTCGTGAAGGTTATTATTGGAATGACCACATTAGACCTGACCAAAACGCTGTAGATCATTTTAAGTTTGACAGCAAAAAAGCAGAGGCTTTACGTAAAGCTGGTTTTGGTGTTGTAACCTCACATATTGATGATGGTATTATCCAAGGGACTGGAGTTTTAGTTACTCTTGCTGCTAATGGTAATGATGCTACAAGACTACTTGACCAAAAAGTGGGACAGTTTTCTAGTACTTCAAAAAGTAGAACCTCAAGACAAGCTTACCCAACGTCTTTAATGGGTACTATGGCTTTATTACGTCAAGTCAATCATGATGCCGATTGGTATGCTAAAGGTAATATTAAAGAAAAAGATAGAGCTTTAGAGGCTTATATAGCTAACAAAAATCTGGTTCAGTTTTTTGATGCTGGAAAAAAAGTCAACGCATTACGTTTTGACAAATTAGGCGACCAATTTGGTATACAATATGTATTTGTTGGTGGTGGAGATGAGTATGAACTTATTAAAGACATCAAAAATACAAATGCAAAATTTGTACTTCCTATAAATTTTCCGGTTGCTTATGATATGGAAGATCCATTATTAGCACAATCTGTTAGTTTGGAAGATTTAAAAGCATGGAACCAAAGTCCTGCTAATCCTAAAATTTTAGCAGAAAACAATATCACATTTGCTTTAACAACTCATAAGTTAAAAGACGCAAAACAATTAATGCCTAATCTATTAAAAGCTATAAAATATGGTTTAGATAAAACTACTGCATTACAAGCATTAACTTCTGTTCCTGCAAGTATAATAGGAAAATCTAAAGAATTAGGACATCTTAAATCTGGTGCTTATGCTAACTTTTTAATTACCTCAGGAGATATTTTTGATAAAGAAACTACTATTTATGAAAACTGGATTACAGGTATTAAAGACCAACTAACAGACATGAATACCACAGATTTACGTGGTAATTATACTTTTAATTTAGACAATACAGACTACCAATTAGAAATTACTGGTGATATTGAAAAACTTAAATCTAAGGTTAAAACCGAAACTAAAGCGTACGACGGAAAAATTAGTTTTGATAAAAACTGGATGCAACTAACATTTGCAACACAGGACACAACAAAAAAAGAGTTTTTTAGAGTTGTAAGTCACGTTACTAATACCAACACTTTAAATGGTAAAGTCTATTATCCAAACGGAAACGAAACAACCTTTTTTGCTACCAAACAAAACAAAGAAGATAAAAAAGGTAGTAAAAAAGATAAAAAGAATAAGAAAACAGACGCACCAAAAATATATCCTGTTACCTACCCTAACATGGCTTATGGTACAGAAAACCTTCCTAAACAAGAAACGTTATTGTTTAAAAATGTAACGGTTTGGACCAATGAAAAGGATGGCATTATAAAAAATACTGATGTTTTAATTAAAAACGGAAAAATTGCTAAAATAGGTATAAATCTAAGTGCTAGTAATGCAACTGTTATTGACGGAACAGGTAAACACTTAACAGCTGGAATTATTGATGAGCATTCGCATATTGCTACAGAAAGTGTAAACGAAGCTGGACACAACAGTACTGCAGAGGTTACTATTGAAGATGTTATTGATGCAGAAGATGTAGACATTTACCGTAACCTTGCTGGAGGTGTAACAAGTATTCAGATTTTACATGGATCTGCTAATCCAATTGGTGGACGCTCAGCAATTATTAAATTAAAATGGGGAGAAAAAGCCGATAACTTAGTGTACACAAACAGTCCTAAATTTATAAAATTTGCTTTAGGAGAAAATGTAAAACAATCAAATTGGGGAGACAATGCTAAAACACGTTTTCCGCAAACCAGAATGGGTGTAGAACAAGTTTTTACAGACTACTTCCAGCGTGCAAAAGAATATGACGCACTTAAAAAAAGCGGTAAACCTTACCGTAAAGATTTAGAACTTGAAACTATTGCAGAGATTTTAAACAAAGAACGTTTTATTTCTTGTCACTCTTACGTACAAAGCGAAATTAATATGTTAATGAAGGTGTGTGAAGCATTTGGATTTAACGTCAACACCTTTACACATATTTTAGAAGGTTATAAAGTCGCAGACAAAATGGTACAACATGGTGCTGGAGGCTCTACATTTTCTGACTGGTGGGCTTACAAATATGAAGTTAATGATGCTATCCCTTTTAATGCACCAATCATGCATAATGCAGGTGTTTTAGTAGCCATTAATAGTGATGATGCAGAGATGTCAAGACGTCTAAATCAAGAAGCTGCAAAATCTGTAAAATATGGTGACATTAGTGAAGAAGATGCTTGGAAGTTTGTCACATTAAATCCTGCAAAACTATTACATATTGACAATCGTGTTGGTAGTATTAAAGTTGGTAAAGATGCAGATGTAGTGTTGTGGACCGATAACCCTTTATCTATTTACGCTAAAGCGGAAAAAACAATCATTGAAGGTGCTGTTTATTTTGATTTAAAACGTGATGCAGAACTTAGAGAGGCTATCAAAAAAGAGAAAAACGAATTAACAATGTTAATGCTTGATGCTAAAAACAAAGGTTTAAAAACAAAACCAATTGAAAAGAAGGAGAAAGAATTACTGCATTGTGACTCTATTGATCACCAACACATCCATTAGTAAACAGAAAAACACACTCATAAATTTTCGCTTTAAGCGGAAATAAAAACGATAATAAATCATGAGAAAACTTAATATATTAATCCTTGCGTTGTTGATTTCGGTAATTAGTTTTGCCCAGCAAACACCAGGAGACAAACAATCTCAAGCCATTACAATTGAAGGTGCAACAGCACACATAGGTAATGGTCAAGTTATTGAAAATTCATTAATAATATTTGAAAACGGAAAACTAACCTTTGTTGGAAGTGCCAATACAAAAATTGCAAGAAAAGGTAATGTGATCACTGCATCAGGTAAACATGTATATCCTGGTTTTATTGCACCAAACTCGACATTAGGTTTGGTAGAAGTCGATGCTGTTAGAGCAAGTGATGACGAGGACGAAGTTGGTGCAATGAATCCACACATACGAAGCTTAATTGCTTATAATACAGAGTCAAAAATAGTTGAATCTATGAGACCAAACGGAGTCTTGATGGCACAAATTACTCCTAGAGGTGGACGCATTTCTGGTACGTCAAGTGTTGTACAACTAGATGCTTGGAACTGGGAAGATGCTGTTATTAAAGAAGACGATGCAATACATTTAAATTGGCCAAGAAATTACTCTAGAGGTCGTTGGTGGTTAGGAGAACCTAATGTTTTAAAAGAAAACAAAAACTACTCAAAAGAAGTTGAAGAACTATCCAATTACTTTGCACAAAGTAAAGCATACAATGCCAACAAAACCAGTCCTAAAGACTTACCTTTTGAAGCTTTACATGGTTTAATTGATGGTAGTAAAAAACTATTTGTACATGTAGATTATGAAAAAGGAATTACAGACGCTGTTAATTTTGCTAAAACGCAAAACGTAAAATACCTTGTAATAGTTGGTGGATATGAAGCTAATAATGTTAGTGATTTATTAAAACAACACAATGTGCCTGTATTATTACAACGTGTACACTCTAGACCTAATGGAGATGATCATGATTATGATTTACCTTATAAACTAGCAACACAATTAGTAAATAGTGGTGTTTTAGTTGGTCTAGAAAACGCTGGAGACATGGAACGTATGAATACTAGAAACTTACCATTTTTAGCTGGTACAACTGTTGCACATGGTTTAACCAAAGCGCAAGCATTAAGTTTAATTACATTAAATACTGCCAAAATTTTAGGTGTTGATGATAGTGTTGGATCATTAGAAGTTGGTAAAGATGCAACCCTTTTTATAAGTGAAGGTGATGCTTTAGATATGAGAACCAACAAACTTGACAAAGCGTTTATACAAGGTCGTGATGTAAGTTTAGAAACGCATCAAACAGAATTATACAAACGTTACTCTAACAAGTACAAGAAGCAATAAAATAGCTATTTCAATTGTATTAATTGACATAACTAATTCATAGTTAAAAAAAAAGGCGACCCATTGGGTCGCCTTTTTTTTATTACTTGTAGTAAAACTACTCTACGACTTCAGCAGTTTCTGGTTTTGCAAATGTGCTTACAGGAAGTGCTGTTTTAAATAATTTAACATCAGTAAAAGGTAAATCGTTACGCTTTTTAACAGGTAAATTATCTTCAACTACATACCATGTTAATGTATCTGGTATAACTACACCTTCAATGGTTTGCCATTTTCCGTATTTAATAAACGACCATTTTTCACTTTTAGCTTTTGTATTAAAAGTAACAGTATAAGCTAACCATTCCATTTTAAATGTTTCAGGATTGTAGTAAACAATGTACTCATCGTCAGAAGACGATCCAATACCATTATCATAACTAATTCTAATTCCTGGATACGTAACACCTTCAAATACTAATGGTTTAGCTTCTCCATAATTAATTCCGTTATCAGCTAAAACAAAAGGCATTGCATTAAAGTAAAACATTAAATTGTAGTAAAACTTAGGATTACCTTTGTACGCTTCTTCATTTTTACTGTTTAGCCAAACATTGTTACCATCAAAACCTAAAGTATGATTTGGCATAGTAATTACAGATTGTCTTGTTTTTAGGTTAACAGTTGTTACTTCTTTACCTGTTGGTTTTGTAATTGTAAATTCTAAAGCCTGTAATGCATTCCAGTTATCAATACCTCCATGAGCATCAAATACTTTAGTAATATTTTCTGGATAAGTTTTAGTCGCTACTGTTTTAGTAACCTCTTTTGGCATTAGTGAGTCTTTAGGTGTTGATTGTGTCTCATTTTTACATGATACAACAAGCAATGCAATACATAATGTGTAAAGTAAGTGTTTCATTTAATTTATTGTTTTTATAATTCTGATTATAGTCGAAATTACCTCAGATACTTTACAAAAAAAGCTTCAGTATTTAACTGAAGCTTTTAAGTATATTAATTATTGATTTTTAATCAACAAATTTTGCTTTTTCTGGTTTAACAAACATAGCTGCATCAGGAGCTGTTTTTGATAATTTTACATCAGTAAAAACGTTAGGCTTTTTT
The DNA here is from genome assembly GCF_016785945.1 of Olleya sediminilitoris. GTDB lineage: Bacteria > Bacteroidota > Bacteroidia > Flavobacteriales > Flavobacteriaceae > Olleya > Olleya sediminilitoris. The sequence goes on from NZ_JAEMEF010000015.1 coordinate 19,003, forward strand.
GGAGTTGTAGGTTGGTCGTTTTTAAAACCATAACCTGTAATTGTATTTGGTAAAAGTAAACCGTTTACTTCTTGCCAATCTCCATAACGTCTAAAGTGTAACTCTTTAGTATCAATTCCTGGTACAAAATTAACTGTATAACCTAACCATTCCATTGTATAAGTTTCAGCGTTATAATATAATATATAAATATCTTCAGGTGTTGCTCCTACACCACTATCATAAGAAATTTTAATTCCTGGATAAGTTACACCTTTAAAAGTTAATGCTTCAGCTTCAGAAAATGTAATTCCGTCGTCAGACAAAATAAAAGGCATTGCATAAAAATAGAACATTAAATTATATCCAAATTTAGGATCGTAACCTTTATATTCTTCATCTGTTTTATTTAATAACCAAGGTTTATCTCCATCAAAACCAATTGCGTGTTTTGGAGAGTCTAATAACGCTTTTCTGTTGTATAAATCTGTTGTAGTAACTAATTTACCATCTGGTTTTTCTTCAGTATACTCTAAAGTTCTCATAGACTTCCATACATCCAATCCTCCATGTGCATCAAAAATCTTAACCAAGTTTTCTGGATATTTTTTAGTCTCTTTAACTACTTTTTTAGTTTCTGATTTAGTCATTTCTTCAGCAACTGTAGTTGTTTCTTTTTTTGTTTCTGTTTTACAAGAAAACAATAATAACCCTAATGATAAGGTGTAAAATAAATGTTTCATTTTAAAATAAATTGGTTTAGTACTTTATACTCAGTCTAAATTAATCACAATAACTTACATAAAAAAGCTTAAAAAGTTATAATTAAATTCAGTAATCAATTATTACAAATTTCTCATTTTTCTACGCTTTTATTGATGATAACTCAGTGTAATGGAGTTCAGTTTTTAATCCAAAAAAGTGATACTATGTATACTGCAAGATTTAGCTTAAATTTGCAGTCTTCATTACAATTAATAGATGGTAAATAAACAAATAAGCAGTACACAAAATCAATTAATAAAGCATATAGTTTTGTTAAAAGAAAAATCTCGTGAACGTAAAAAAACAAAGACTTTTGTTATTGAAGGCGAACGCGAAATACAATTAGCCATTAATGGACTGTATACTATTGAAACCGTTTTATATTTTCCGGAAATTTATGATACTAATAAACTAAGTGCGCTTCCTGAAAATATAAATTGTATTGAAGTTACAAAAGAAGTCTATCAAAAAATTGCTTATCGTGCTACAACTGAAGGCATTGTAGCAATTGTAAAAAGCAGACCTCACCAATTAGACAGTATTAGTTTTACTAACAAAACACCTTTAATATTAATTGCTGAAGCACCAGAAAAACCTGGTAATATTGGAGCCATTTTACGTACTGCAGATGCAGCAAACGTAGATGCTGTAATTATTGCAAACCCTAAAACCGATTTATACAATCCAAATATAGTACGCTCTAGCGTTGGTTGTGTTTTTACCAACCAGATTGCAACAGGAAGCACCACTGATATTATTACTTTTTTAAACCAAAATAACATCCATATTTATAGTGCTATTTTACAGGAAGCTGAAGAGTATCACACACAAGATTTTACTCAAGCATCAGCCATAGTTGTTGGCACAGAAGCTATTGGATTGAGCGACGCATGGAGAGACGCCTCCAAACAAAATATAAAAATACCAATGCAAGGCGCAATTGACTCTATGAACGTGTCTGTTGCAGCAGGAATTTTGATTTTTGAAGCTAAACGTCAACGTAATTTTAAATAATATTATGACAACAAACACTCTATTTTACATCATCGTAGCCATAATAATTATTAGTTTTTTAATTGATAAAGTTTTAGATGCACTTAACGCTAAACATTACAATAACATACTTCCAACAGAATTAGAAGATGTTTACGATACTGAAGAATATAAAAAATCACAACAATACAAAGCCACAAACTATAAGTTTGGCCTGTTAACTTCTGGGTTTTCAATTATACTAACGCTTAGTTTTTTCTTTTTAGATGGTTTTGCTTTTGTAGACCAAATAGCACGTCAACTAACAAATAACTCCATTTTAGTTACTCTTATATTTTTTGGTATTATAATGTTGGGTAGTGATATTTTAACAACTCCGTTTTCTTATTACAAAACCTTTGTTATTGAAGCAGAATTTGGTTTTAATAAAACCACAAAACAAACCTTTATTTTAGATAAAATTAAAGGTTGGATAATGACCATAATTGTAGGAGGAGTAATTTTAGCTGCATTAACATGGTTTTATCAAACTACAGGATCTAATTTTTGGTTATATGCTTGGCTACTAATAACAGTATTTACGGTATTTATTAATTTATTTTACTCTAAATTAATTGTACCTATTTTTAATAAACAAAGTCCTTTAGAAGACGGTAGTCTACGTACTGCAATATCTGACTATGCTAAAACTGTTGGTTTTAATCTAGATAAAATTTTTGTTATTGATGGCTCTAAAAGAAGTACCAAAGCCAATGCCTATTTTTCTGGTTTTGGAAGCGAAAAACGTGTCACACTATACGATACTTTAATTAATGATTTAAATGAAGATGAAATTGTTGCTGTATTAGCTCATGAAGTTGGTCATTATAAAAAGAAACACATCATTTTTAATCTAGTAACTTCTGTATTACTTACTGGATTTACATTATACATTTTATCTTTATTAGTAGGAAATCCAATGTTAAGCGAAGCATTAGGTGTTTCTACACCAAGTTTTCATATAGGATTGATAGCTTTTGGTATTTTGTATTCACCTTTATCAGAAATAACAGGTTTATTAATGAATTGGTTTTCGCGTAAATTTGAATATCAAGCTGATAATTATGCTAAAAACACCTATAAGCGAGAACCTTTAATTACCTCTCTTAAAAAATTATCAAAAAACAGTTTAAGCAATCTAACACCACATCCAGCTTACGTTTTTATGCATTATTCTCATCCTACTTTATTACAACGTATCTCAAAATTAAAGGGTTAGATTAAAATCTAAAAATATTATTTAGAATTATTATAAATAATTTGGTTAATCCAAAGTACATAGATATTTTTGCACAAAATCAACTATTTATATTAAGTCTAAATAAAGATAAATGAAAAATTTATTACTATTACTAACCCTATTTTTAGTTTCATTTGTATCAATTGCACAAAGTACAGCAATCGAAGGAACTATATTGGATAATAATCAATCACCTATAATTGGTGTTAATGTGTTAATTAAAAACACAACAAAAGGTTCAACATCTGATGTAGATGGAAACTTTGAAATAAAAAATATAACCAATGGAGACTATGTAATCTCTGTTTCTTACTTGGGATATAAAACTAAAGAAATAGAAGTTTCAATTATTAATAATGAAAGCGTAGCCTTAGGAAACATAACCATGTACGAAGGAAACGAAATACTAAATGAGGTAGTTATAGATATTGACAGAAAAAATAAGTTTTCAAGAAAACAGAGTGCTTATGTTTCTAAATTACCATTAAAAAACATTGACAACTCACAAGTATATAACACAATTACAAACCAATTACTAATATCACAGTCTGTAAATACTTTTGAAGATGCTTTAAAAAATGCGGCTGGTATAACAAAATTATGGTCATCAACTGGTCGTAGTGGTGATGGTGCTGGTTATTATTCTAGTCGTGGTTTTGCAGTACAACCTCAATTGGTAAATGGTGTTGCTGGTATTACTAATGGTTTTATAAATCCTTCTAACGTTGAGCGTGTAGAGGTTATTAAAGGACCTGCTGGAACATTATTTGGAAGTTCTGTTTCTTCATACGGAGGATTAATTAATATTATTACTAAAAAGCCATACAATAAAACTGGTGGAGAAATAACTGTTTCTGGTGGATCTTTTGATTTTGCTAAGTTTAATGCAGATGTTAATGTTAGTCCAAGCGATAAATTATCGTTTAGAATAAACACAGGTTTTCAACAAGAACATAGTTTTCAAGATGCTGGATTTAAAAAATCTGTATTTGTAGCGCCTTCAATTTCTTATAAGTTAAACAATAACTTGACTTTTAACTTTTCTTATGAAGCCTCAGATAACGAACAAACAAATGAAACATTTTTATTTTTAAACAGATATGCACCTTTAGCGTTTAGCTCGATTGACGAGTTAAATTATAATACAGACTTATCTTTTACAAATGATGATATTAGTATTAAAAATATTACTCAGAATTATCGTGGTGAAATCGCTTGGAAAATATCTGACCAATGGTCTTCTCAAACATTAATTTCTGGTGGATTAGCTAAATCTTTAGGGTATTACACCTATTTATGGAATGGATCTGAAGCATTATTTAACTTATATGCTCAAGATACAGATGCAAGAACTAAAACTAGAAATTTACAACAAAACTTTACTGGTACTTTTAAGATTGGTGATATTGAAAACAAATTGTTAGTTGGAGCAGATTATCTAGATTATAATACCATTGATAATAGTTCAAATTGGGGATATTTACACACCATAAATATTGATGGAGATTTAGTTTATGGCGAGCCAGAAATTAACGAAGAAAACTTAAGCGCAGCATTAACTGGTATTGGTTATTTAGATAGTGACATACGCCAAAATATATTAGGCTTTTATGTGTCTGATGTAGTTAAGGTCTTACCTAGCTTATCTGTAATGGCTAGCTTACGTTACGACAGATTTGACTACCAAGGAGACAGACAAACAAATGCTGATGATGATACGGAATATACGGAGTCTACTTTTTCTCCAAAATTTGGTGTTGTGTACCAACCTATAGTTGATCAGTTATCAATATTTGCTAACTACCAAAATGGTTTCTCTTATGTTAACCCTCAATATATAACAGATTTTGATACTGGTATTGTAACATTACAAAGCTATGACGTAGAGCAAGCAAACCAATATGAATTTGGAGTGAAAACAAACCTATTTAATAACAAATTAGAAACGACTTTAAGTTATTACAACATAAACGTAGACAACAAATACTATTGGGCAACTCAAACTCAAGATTTAGCTATTAATAGTCAAGGTATAGAATTAGAAGTAAATGCTAATCCTATTGATGGATTAAACATCCATACTGGATTTAGTTATAATGATTCTGAAATTACAGACTCTCCTTCTGCAAGATTTTTAGAAGGCAATCGTTATGGAGAATCTGGAGCAGATATAACCTACAACTTCTGGGCAGACTATAAGTTTTTTGAAAACTTTGGTGCTGGTGTAGGATTTAATGGTCAATCAGAATATGATACAATGGTAGATTACAAATCTGTTACAGGTAGTTTTGATATACCTGCTTACACAATATTTAATGCCTCTTTATATTATGAAACTAATACATTTAGAGCTAGTATAAAAGCTAACAATATTACAGATAAAACTTATTTCTCTGGATGGAGTACGGTAACACCACAGAGACCAAGAACAATTCTGGGAAGTGTTACATTTAAATTTTAAGTTCAATTAGTCTAACTTAAAAGGACAACTTTTACTAGTTGTCCTTTTGGTATTTAAAAAAATATGTCCTTTAAAAAAATCATTTTTCAATTACATAAAATTTTAGGTTTAGCAACAGGTTTAGTTGTGTTTATAGTTGCTATAACAGGTTGTTGTTGGGCTTTCAAAGAAGAAATTGAAAGCCTATACAACGACTATAAAAAGGTAGAACCACAAGACAAGCCAATCTTAACACCTACACAAGCTAAAGACTTTGCCAAAGCGGTATTACCAGATCACCATATACATGGTACATTGTTTAAAAAAGCTGATGATGCTATTGAAGTTATATTTTATGATGCAGAACCAGAATTTTATCAGAGTGTTTTTTTAAATCCTTACTCAGGTAAAGTCATACAGGTAGACGACCATATGTCTGGTTTTTTTGCCTTTACACTCAAAGGGCATATGCGTTTATGGCTACCAAAAGCTATAGGCGAACAAGTTGTAGCTGCTTCAATTTTAATTTTTATCTTAATTATTATTTCAGGATTTGTTTTATGGATTCCTAAAAAGCGTAAAAACTTAAAACAACGATTAAAATTTGATTGGAAAAAAACGACCAGATGGAAACGTAAAAACTTTGATTTACATACGGTTATTGGATTTTACATTTGCTCCTTTGCATTAATATTAGCATTTACAGGATCTGTAATATCTTATAATTGGTTAAAATATGTAGTGTATGTATCTACTGGTGGAGATAAAGTACCTGCTTTTATTATTCCTAAAAACAATAGTGAAATTACTAAAAACGACAGCATTAAACCTATGGATTACTTAATTGAAAAACTATTGAAGGAGTCTCCTGATGCAGAAAGTTATGAACTACATTATCCTACCAATGATGAAGAAAGTATTTATGTTGAAGTCTCAAATAGTAAAGGCTTGTATTATGATTCTGATTACAGATTTTTTGATCAAAACACATTAGAAGAAATAGAAACTCCTGCCATATACGGTAAATACAAAGACGCTAAATTTGCAGATAAAATACTGCGTATGAATTATGATATACACATTGGTGCAATTGGTGGTATAGCAGGAAAAATTCTTGCGTTCTTAATTAGTTTACTTACAGCAACTTTACCTATAACAGGTATATTATTATGGTATGGAAGAACTTACAAGAAAAAGAAACCTAAAGTATAAAGTTTAATACTCTTCCTCTAAAGCGCTTTGCACATTATAGTGTTTAAAATGAAACCCTGTATCTTCTATTTTTTTAGAACTTACACGTTGACTTTCGAATAGTAAAATGTGCATTTCGCCTAAAACCAATCGCATCGCAAATCTAGGAATATTTGGTAAAATTAAAGGTCGTTTTAACTGTTTTGCTATAGCTTTTGTTAACTCTTTATTAGTTTCTGGATTTGGTGCTACACCATTATAAATACCTTCTAATCTATTGGTCAATACGTGTAAAAACAGACTTGAAAGATCCTGTACATGAATCCATGATTGCCATTGTTTACCAGAGCCAAAAGCTGCTCCAGCTCCAAATTTAATAGGTTTAGCCATTTCTGGTAAAGCGCCTCCTTTGGAAGACAATACCAAGCCTATTCTTATTTTTGAAACTGCAATATCTAAAACAGAAAAAGCATTTACTGCTTGTTCCCATTGTTTAACCACTTGTCCTAAAAATGAAGTACTAACTTTATTAAAATCTTCTGTATAATAATTGGTCAAAGAGTGAGGATAAATACCAATTGCACTTGCTGAGACAATATGCTTAACTTGATGTGCTGTATTTTTTAAGGTATTAAATAATAACTGAGAGGTTTGAATACGACTTAAAACAATTGTTTTTTTATAAGCTTCTGTCCAACGCTTAGAAATACTTGCTCCTACTAAATGTATAATTGCTTCAACATCTTTTAAACACTCTTCATCAATTTCATTTTTAGAGGGATTCCATAAAAACCCTTTATAATGATCTGCATTTGATAACTTAGATTTACTTGTTGTAAGATAGTTTACATCAATGTTTTGGTTATGACATTGCTTGACTATTTCAGTTCCAATTAATCCTGTTGCACCAGTTATAAGTATACGCATTCTTTTTTTATTAAAAATACAATTTTAAACACGCATTATGTAGGTGTTTAAGTAAGGTTTAACGTTTATTTAAAATCAGAAAAAGAAACAAGTAATTAACAACTTTTAATGGCTCTTAAAATATGACGTTTACTTGGTGGTCCTGGTAATCTGGTTACTGTAAAACCAGCACTTTGCATAGCTCGTCTGGCTGCACCTTGTGCGCAATACGTCATTAAAACGCCATTAGGTTGTAATGCCTCAAACATTCTTTTGAAAACAGATTCTGTCCAAAGTTCTGGCTGTTCAGCAGGTCCAAAAGCATCAAAATAAATAACATTATATTCATTTTTAACCTTTAAATCCATGATGTCTTGCTTGCGTTTTTCTAATACAAATTGTTTAGTAATCTGATTGGGTTGCTCCCAAATAGTTTGGTGCATCGTTTTAAAAACTTCAGTTTTATGACTTGCTAAGAGTTGTTCTGGATAATTTAATTGCGATATAATATCCATTGGTACAGGATCTGTTTCTATACCTAAATAATGGATGTTTAACGGTAAATCTTCCGTTTTTAAAAGTGTATTAAAAGCATTAAGTCCTGTACCAAAACCTAATTCTAAAACAGAACAGGACTGTTTTAAATTCTGCCCACTTTCAGTTGACAAAAAATATAACAATCCTGTGTTTATATAAACAAAATCTGACTCTTCGATTGCTCCAAAAGTGGAATGATAATGTGCATTATATTTGTGATGCACTAAGGTGGAAGAACCGTCTTTTGTAATTTCTATTTTTGGTTTCAACGTTATTATTTAATTAAAAGTTTTTTTATTTTGGGTATTGGACCTGTACATATTTTACTGTGACAAGCAATACATGTATTGATCGTGTTGTTAAATCTATCTTTTAAATTTAAAGTAGATGTTGTATTGTAAATCTCCTTTTGAGCTGTTATAAATAGATTTGAAAAACTTTTAAATTGTTGATCTCTAATTTGAAAATCTGACAACTGAGCTGAATGAATATTTAAGAAATGGTTTGGAAATTGTGTTGGGCTTTGGCCATTAATAATTTGCTGTTTAAGCTCTAAATTATGCGTATACATGTCCAACATTAATTTTGACATTTCTGAAGGCACATACATATCATACACCTTTTTAGCTTTAACTGGAGTTTCTGTTTTAGAATTGCATGACGTTAAAACCACAAATAAAATTATCCAAACACGTTGTTTCATTTTATTGTTTTTCAACTAATAAAACACCATCTGCTTGAAATGAGAATGTACGTTTAGGTTCTGTTATTTTTTCAATATCGGCTTTAGCTGCACCTTTATCTTCAAGATAATGACGTTGGTCATCTACAGATACTTCTTCTATATATGCTAAACCATTTACAATCACCTCTTCTCCTGCTATATTTTTAGGCATAAAAAAACCATAGTCTTTAAACTTAACCATAACTTCTTTACCATCTCCTAAATCTGCTGTCATCCAACATCCTTTAGCTTGGCATACTTCTTTTACTTTTAAAGTGACTTTAGCTGGAATACTATCTCCTGCTTTTAAACTCATGTAATGGTCTACCATTGATGCAGATGCTATAGCGTCATCAGATATAATTTCTTTTCCAAAAGTTTTATAAGTTACAGCTTCTGTTTTAGCAGTAACATCTTCTTTTTTAACAGTTTCTGTTTCGGTTTTAGTTTCGGTTTTACAAGCAACTATTGTGATCAATAATGCTATAAGTATTACATAATTTTTCATGTTATAATTTGTTAGATTCGTATTTCCAAAGATAGTATTTTAAGGTTAATTGCTTACTTTCTAAGTAATAATTCTGTATTTTTGTAAAAGAAATTCAACCACAATATATGGCTACTTTAACCAAAAACGATATAAAAATTACTAGAACAGAAACGTCTAAAATAAGCTCGATTGATTTTAACAATTTAGCGTTTGGACAAGTGTTTTCTGATCATATGTTAACCTGCGATTATAAAGATGGCAAATGGCATAAGCCAGAAGTTGTGCCTTATGGTCCAATTACATTAGACCCATCGTCTAAGATTTTTCATTATGGACAATCTATTTTTGAAGGTATGAAAGCCTACAAAGACAACAATGGTGACCGTTTTTTATTTAGACCAATGGACAATGTTAAGCGATTAAACTTGTCTGCAAAGCGTCTAGCTATTCCAGAATTACCTGAAGATTATTTTATGGAAGGTTTAAAAGCCTTGTTAGATGTAGACCAAGATTGGATACCTACAAACGAAGGTAGCTCGTTATACATTAGACCATATGTTTTTGCAACAGGTAACGGATTTCATGCTTCACCTGCAGATGCTTATAAATTTATTATTGCTACAGCACCTTCTGGAGCTTATTTTTCTGGAAAAGTTAATGTTTTAATAGAAGAACAATACTCACGTAGTGCTAATGGTGGTGTTGGTTTTGCTAAAGCTGGTGGTAATTATGCTGGACAATTTTATCCAACACAATTAGCTAAAGATAAAGGTTACCAACAAGTTATTTGGACAGATGATACCACACATGAATATATTGAAGAAGCTGGAGCGATGAATGTATTTGTACGTATTAATGATACCCTTTTAACGTCTCCTGTTAGTGACCGTATTTTAGATGGAATTACAAGAAAAAGTATTTTACAATTAGCGGAAGCTGAAGGTATAAAAACTGAAGTTAGAAAAGTTAAAGTAAGTGAATTGGTTGAAGCCTCTAAAAACGGAAGTTTAAAAGAAATGTTTGGAGCTGGTACAGCTGCAGTTATTTCTCCAATTTCTGGTTTTGGTTTTAGAGGAGATGATTTTGAAATCCCTGAACAAGACCAATCTTTTGCTTCACAATTGAAAAATCGTATTGTAGCTATACAAACTAATAAAGCTGAAGATCCTTTTGGATGGAGAGTTAAGCTTTAAGTTCAAAACTCTAATTTATATATAAAAAAGCAACCATAATGGTTGCTTTTTTTATGATCCATAATTTTAAAACAGTACTAGACTACTTATCTAAAATAGCTTTGATATCAGGTTTAAAATAATTAGGCCCTTTTAAAACTTTACCATCTTCACGATAAATTGGCTCTCCATTTTCACCCAATTTACTCATGTTACTTTTTTGTATTTCGTTAAAGACTTCTTCTATTTTATGCTGCATACCATGTTCAATAATAGTACCACATAAAATGTAAAGCATATCTCCTAAAGCATCTGCTACTTCTACCAAATCATTATTTTCTGCTGCTTGAAGGTACTCAGCATTTTCTTCGCGCATTAACTCGTGACGAAGCTTGTTTTTTTCCGTACCTAAATTAGCTTTTGGAGTTTCTAAATGTCCAATTTTAAATGCTGTATGAAAGGCTTTTACTGCTTCTATTTTATCTTGCATATTATTATTATTTATTCCTTGACGTTAGTCCTTAGTTTTAGTAATTTTGCTTAAAAATAAATTATGTTTAGTAAAGGACAAATCGTTTTTGGAATTTTATTCGCTATTGCTTTTATTTTAGTTTTAATAAGAATGTACAGAAAAGATTTAAACTTACATAAAGTCCATTACAAAGGTGTATTATGGATATTACTAGCCTTTCTTGGTTTTATAGGTATGATTGTGGCTATAAAAGTTATTTTCAAGTAAAAAATAGTTAGTCAGATTACTTAATATTAGTTTTATTTGCAATAAAACTAATATATTAATCATGAATTATTTTAAGTCACTAACCACGATTACATTTTTCTTATTTTCTTATTTAGGTCTATCTCAAAGTTACGTAGGGCACTCTATTGACAACTATTCTGGAATAATAGGTGTTATAGATAATCCTTCTAACATTGTTGATTCTAGATTTAAAACCGATATAAACCTTATGTCTGCAAGTACCTTTATAGGTAGTGATTATTACGCTATAGATTTTGGAGAATTATTTGGTGAAGATGTAGATATTGATAACACAGCACAAATATCTGCTTCTGAAAAAAACAACTTTTTTTCTAATGCAGATATTATAGGGCCTTCATTTATGTTTAATATTAATGCTAATAACAGTATTGGTGTTATTACTAGATTAAGAGTATTTGCCAACATCAATAATATTAATGGCTCATTATTTGAGAGTTTAAACGAATCGTTTGATGAAACTAATGATTTTGATTTTGATTCTAGTAACTTAGTTTCTACAACTCATGCTTGGGCAGAACTTGGTATAAGTTATGGTCGTATTTTGTATGATGATTATGATCACTTTTTAAAAGGAGGTATTACTTTAAAACTATTACAAGGTGCTGGTGTATCGTTTTTTAATAGTCCAGGATTTTCAGGAAATTATGATGCATCTGCACAAACTATAGCAACTGCTGGTAGTATTAATTATGGGAGTAGAAACGATATTTATGAAGATGATCCTATAGATTTTGAGGACTTAAAAACTGGTTTTGGTGCTGATTTAGGTTTTACATATGAGTGGAGAAGAAATAATACGACGGATGGCAAAGGGCATAATAAATACTTATTAAAAGTAGGATTAGCAGTTACAGATATAGGATCAATTACTTATGATGATGTAACACAATATAACTATGACTTAAACAACCAAACTGAAAGTACCATAAATTATAATGATACTGAAGAGTTTTTAAATGAAAACTATAGTTTTACTGAAATTACAAAAAAAATTAAAGTTAATTTACCCACTGCATTACGTCTTAGTGCGGATTACCATATTGACCGATCTATATATTTAAGCTTACAAGGTGCTTTCTCATTAATTAAAAACAACACTCAATTTACTAACAAAATTAACAATGCGGTTACAATATCACCACGCATTGAGACTAAATGGTTTAGCTTTTACACTCCTGTTAGTTTTAGACAATATGATGATACTGCTTGGGGAGCAGGTTTTAGATTAGGACCTTTAACACTTGGATCTAGTTCTATTTTATCAAATGTTATCTCAGATAATTCAAAATCAACTGACCTTTATGTAGGATTAAAAATACCAATTTACCAAAGTAAAAAATACAATTAATATCAAAAAAAAAGCCTTAATCTAATTGGATTAAGGCTTTTTAATTTCCGCTACAGCGGTATTATTTTTTTTAATTTTCTTCTGGTAAGAAGTTGTAGTTTTTACTGTAAAATAACATTTGACCTTCAAAACTTTCTGGTTGTGTTACTTTAATAGCTTTAATGTTTCCGTCTGCATCAGTTTCTGGTACTAAAACAGGATTAACAAAACCACTGTAAGGAGGAGATTTAAATTGCTTGTTACGCTCTAAAACCTCAGCATGAATTGCTTGATCTACTTTTACACCATAACCTTCTACTAAATCTTCTACAGCCTTATAATCTCCTTCTGACTTAATACGTTGTGTTTCGCGTAATAATTGTCCAAATAAGTCATGTAATTTTTCGTAATCGTTGATGTTAAAATATGTTTTACCATCACGAGTCACTTTTTCAATAACATTGTCTGCTTGTCCTTTTTCAAAAACCCAAGCACTAACCCATTGTCTGTTTCGCATGTGAGCTTCTTCTACGTCATCACCAAGTTTAAGTCTAATTAATTGAGACATTAATCCGTTACGAATGTAGCCATCATAAGCAGCCATACCTACTTTTTTCCAATCTTCAACTAAACCTAATTCTTGTAATTTAGGGTTGTATAAATAATATAATCCAACTAAATCTGCACGACCTTCTTCAAGTGTTGAAGCATAGTTTTTAAGTGTTTCTTTAGTTTCTCCAACACCTGGATTTAATTGTCCTGAAGCATGACCAATAACTTCGTGTAAAGCTGTATGTAATTTATCTGCTAATTGTCCATAATTTTCTTCTAGTTCATACTCTTCATCATCATGTACAAACTCTTTTAAACGACCTGTACTTCCTGCATTATTATAGGCATGAATAATGTTTCCTAAAGACACAGATTTACTTCCAACTGCTGCACGAATCCAGTTAGCATTTGGTAAGTTTACACCAATTGGTGTACTTGGTGAGGCATCTCCAGCTTCTCCTGCCACGTTAACAACTTTGTACGTTACACCAACAACGTTTTCTTTTTTATGTTCTTTCATTAAAGGAGAATTATCTTCAAACCATTGTGCATTTTCAGATAAAACAGCCATTTTTGCTGACATATCAAAATCGTTTATTTGTACAATAGTTTCATAAGACCCTCTATAACCTAATGGGTCATTATAAACTTCAATAAAACTATTTATATAGTCTACATTTCCTGCAGTTGCAGCAGTCCATGCTACATTATAGTCATCCCATGTTTGTAGGTCTCCTGTTTTGTAATATTTAATTAATAAACTTAGGGCATTACCTTGAGCTTCGTTTTCTGCTACTCCTTGAGCTAATTCTAACCATTTTACAATTTCATCAATTGCACTACCATATAAACCTCCTGATTTATAAACACGTTCTTTTAAAGTTCCGTTTTCTTTAACCAACTGAGAGTTTAAACCATAAGACAATGGTTTTTTAGGATCCGGAGATTTCATTTTACCATAAAAAGACTCGACATCTGCATTAGTCACATCAGGACCATAAAAGTTAACAGCACTTTCTAACACATTATCTACACCTTTAGCTTGGTTTACTTTTTTTGTGTCTTGTGTATTAAAAATAACATCAAAAGCTTCACCTTCTAAAACTGTATTAGTCTCAGCTAAAATACTTTTTAAATAATCTTGAGAAAATTCTGGAGTTAATTTATCATTTGAATAATGGTGATGTATCCCATTACTAAACCAAACACGCTTTAAATAAGTAGTAAAAGCAGACCAATTGCCTGAGCTTTTATCTCCTTTAAATTTTGTATAAACATTTTCTAGAGCTGTTCTAATTTTTAAATTATGTCTGTAATTTTGGTCCCACATTATGTCGCGACCAGCTAATCCTGCTTGTGTTAAATAATACACTAGCTTTTGCTCTTTTAAAGTTAGTTTATCCCATCCTGGAATTTGATAACGTAATATTTTAATGTCTGCAAATTCTTCGACATTAAAGTTAAAAGCAGTCTCAACACTCTGCTTTTTTTCTGTTTTAGGTGTTTCCTCCTGTTTGGTCTTTTCGTTTCCGCAAGACACTAAAAGTGTAGCTACAAAAGCTGCACTTAATATTGATTTTAATTTCATGTTAGTTTGTTTTTAATAGTGCCTAAAGATAAGATTATTTGACATATTATAATTTGATTATCTTTGAAATAATAAACCTTTCAATACTCCCAAAACCAATGAAATACTTTAAATACATATTATTTTTATTGCTAATTGCTATCATCGCAATTGCTATTTATGTTGCTGTACAACCAAATGATTACAGTGTTTCAAGAACCAAGACTATACAAGCTCCTACTAGTTTAATTTATAAAGAAGTTATTGATTTTAAAAATTGGGAAGATTGGAATGCTTGGGTTGAAGAAAAACCAGACATGACTATTACATATCCTGATAAAACGGAAGGGATTGATGGCTCATACTCTTGGATTGATAATACAGAAACTGGCACAATGACTACTACAGATACCAATCCAAATAAAACCATAACACAAACTATGCAATTTGGAGAATATCCTAGCTCTGAAGTGACTTGGTTATTTGAAGATAATAAAGATGGTAGTACTGATGTAACTTGGACAATTTCTGGTAATAATCTTCCTTTTGGATTTAAAGCATACAATGCTTTTAATGGTGGAATGGATAAGCAAATTGGACCTTATTATGAGCGTAGTTTAGAGTTATTAGATAAAAAAGTGGTTGAAAGCATGAAACAATACAGCGTAAAAGTAAATGGTGTTACAGAACATGGTGGAGGGTTTTACTTGTACAATACCACATCTGCTAAAATGGATAATTTTAAAGATAAGATAAAAGAAATGTTACCTAAAGTTGGACAGTATTTTACAAAAAACAACATTATTCCATCTGGAGCACCTTTTGTAATTTATCATAAATGGGATTTAGAAAACAACTCAGTCATGTTTTCTTGTGCTATGCCAACTGCTGATAAAGTTATAACTACTGAGGATGATATATTAACAGGTCAACTGCTACCTTTTAAAGCTTTAAAAACCACTTTAAAAGGAAATTACTCAAATCTTGAAGAAGCATGGAACACTGCTATGGCTTATCAAAAAGACAACAATTTAATTACAGATCAAACTGGTGTTGCTTTAGAAGTCTACTTAACAGACCCAACAAATACTGCTAATCCTGCGGAATGGATTACCGAAATTTATTTACCATTAGCACCTAATAATAATAACACACTACAAAGTCATTAAAAATGAAACAACTTGTATTAGTTTTTATTGGTGGTGGATTTGGAAGTGTACTACGTTATATTATTGGAAAGACTTTAAACAACTCGGAAAACGGAATACCATATGGTACCTTTTTAGCCAATATTATAGGGAGTTTATTAATTGGTTTAATTTTAGGTTTAGCGCTTAAAAATAATACACTTAGTAATAATCAAACCTTATTATTAGCTACAGGGTTTTGTGGTGGTTTTACAACGTTTTCAACCTTTGCCTATGAAAATCATATGTTTTTAAAATCTGGAGACTTCACCAGCTTTGCTATATATACCATAGCTAGTTTTATTCTAGGCTTTTTAGCTGTTTTTTTAGGCATTTGGTTAGCCAAGCAGTTTTAAGGAATAACTTTGGTGTATTTTTTTACGCCAGCCTCAATACGAACATATAAAATATTGTCATTGGGTACAATAGGACAAGAATACATACTATTGTATGCGCAATATGGATTGTAAGCTGTATTAAAATCGATAAACATTTGATTATTTTTAGGCAACTTCACATCTATATAACGACCTCCTTTATAAGTTTCGACTCCATTGGTATTATCCATAAACGGTAAAAACAAAGCTTCCTCCTCTCCTAATTCTGCAGCCATTTCAATATCTTGATATACATTTAATTTAAGTGTTTTATTATTTAAATTAAAAGTTACTTCGCCATACTTTTTATAATCCACTACTCTATCTGTAGTCGTTTTCATTTTAAAAGACGGTTGGTTTGGAGTGCTTTTAAAATTAGCAGTAACAACATATAAGCTATCAAATTTAAAAAAATCAAGCGTAGAAAACACTTTACGATCTCTATCTGTTAATGGAGATTTTGCTGCATCTTTAAAATCTGCATTCATTTTACGTTGGAAAGCGGTATCACCTAACAATGGTTTTTTGTCCTGACCACAACCAATAGTAACAAAAACTATTAAAAAGAAAGTTAAATATCGTACCATTACTTTTGAAAAACTATTTTAAAAATTTGTTTCAAAAATACAACTTATTCAAAATTTTGATTAGCTTTGACTTAACAAATTGAAGAAAAATGAATTTAGTCATTACATATTTAAGTAAACAAACCTCTTGTAGAGATACAAGTAGTTGGACTTGCTATATGTTATTATGATATAAATATCAATTAATACAATACAAAAAAGTCCAACCTAACGGTTGGACTTTTTACATTTATAACAACAACCAAACCAATGAAAAAACTATTAAAAAATTACATTAGTACTTTTGACGGACTGTCAAAAGAAGTATGGTGGCTATCTTTAATTACCTTAATTAATAGAGCAGGTACTATGGTTATTCCTTTTTTATCGTTGTACTTAACCGAAGACTTAGGTTTTACATTATCTAACGTTGGGACAATCATGACCGCTTTTGGATTAGGATCTGTGTTAGGGTCTTGGTTAGGCGGAAAACTAACAGACAAAATTGGCTATTACAAAATCATGGTTTTTAGCTTGTTTGTTTCAGGCTTCATGTTTATTGCCTTACAGTTTTTAAAAGATATATTTAGTTTATCTCTAGGTATTTTTATACTAATGATAGTTGCAGATATGTTTAGACCTGCCATGTTTGTAGCCTTAAGTGCTTACAGTAAACCCGAAAACAAAACACGAAGCGTTACTTTAATTAGACTGGCTATTAACCTTGGGTTTTCAGCTGGACCAGCTGTTGGTGGATTAATAATTGTTGGATTGGGTTATGGTGGTTTGTTTTGGGTAGATGGTATTACTTGCATTGCAGCAACATTACTTTTAATTAAAGTTTTAAATCCTAAAAAAACACGCATTCAAGATAACATAATTGTAGACAATCCATACTCTGCTTACAAAGACAAACCGTTTATTATATTCTTGTTTGCATTGTTTTTATTTGGATTTATATTTTTACAGTACTTTTCTACAATGCCTTTATATTATAGAGAAATTCATGTTTTAAGTGAGCTTCAAATAGGATTATTACTTGGTGCCAATGGTTTTTTTATATTCCTTTTAGAAATGCCATTAATTAAATATTTAGAAAGTACTCGTTTTACAAAAACTACTTTAATATTGTTTGGTGCCTACTTAACAGCCATTAGCTTTTTAATATTAAACTTTACTAGTTGGACTGGAATATTAATTTTCGGAATGTTTTTAATGACAGTTGGAGAGATGATTGCCTTCCCTTTTGCCAACGCGTTTGCATTGCAGCAAGCCAAGAAAGGAAATCAAGGCGAATATATGGCTTTGTATTCTATAGCCTTTTCTTTTGCTCATATTTTTGGACATAAATCAGGTATGGAACTAGTGGAAGGCTATGGTTATGACAACACGTGGTACATCATGACAAGTCTAGGTGTATTATGCATGTTATTACTATTTATATTAAAACAATACATGAAAGCAAAACCAAATGTAGCATGAATTTAAACCAAGTGACTGTTTCGTCAAGAAACCTAAAAAAAGCTGTTGCCTTTTACAAACAATTAGGCCTTAAACTTATTGTTGACGCTTTACCACGTTACGCAAGGTTTTTATGTCCTGATGGTGATGCTACATTTTCTATTCATTTAAATGAAAGTATGCAAAATAACGACAATACTACAATTTACTTTGAAGATGATAATTTAGAATCATTAGTTATTCAACTACAACAAAAAGGAATTACTTTTACATCTCAACCTGAAGATAAATCTTGGCTTTGGAAAGAAGCCAAATTATTAGATCCTGACGGAAATCAAATTATATTATTTAAAGCTGGTAATAACAGAATACATCCACCTTGGCGCATTGATTAAATTATGAAAAACACATTATATATTTTGACTCTAATATTATTAGTAAGCTGTAATAATATTGAAAACAAAAAAGTAGATCTTAATAATACCAACAAAAAAGACGTTGTTAAAACTAAACAATTTCCTGACTTAAAACCCAACAGGTATAATGTAGCGTTTTTAATTATGGATGGTACTTTTAATACTGAATTGACTGCTCCTTTTGATATTTTTCAGCACACTATTTTTAGAGAGAATATTAAAGCTATGAATGTCTTTACTGTAGCTAATACAGACCAAGCTATTACCACTTTTGAAGGCATGCGTTTGTTACCAGACTATAATTATGTAACAGATAGCTTACCTAAAATTGATATTTTAGTAGTACCAAGTGCAGAGCACCATTTAGACACAGACCTTGAAGACAAAGCTATGATTGACTTTGTAAAACAAATTGACAAGGAAGCCCAATTTGTAACCTCACATTGTGATGGTGCTTTTGTCTTAGCCGAAGCAGGACTTTTAAATAATAAAGTGTCCACAACGTTTCCGAGTGATATAGATAAAATGCGCCAACGTTATCCAGATTTAGACATTAAAAAAGACGTTCTATTTGTTCATGATGGTAAATATATCACGTCTGCTGGAGGCGCAAAAAGTTTTGAGGCTGCTTTGTATTTATGCGAATATCTATACGGTAAAGAAATCACACAATCTTTAGCAGGAGGTTTAGTTATTGATTGGGATTTAAATACGATTCCGCATTTAATTGTAGATTAGTTAATGCTTTGTAATCGCATTATTTTTAACCACATGTGACAAAATAATTTGTGTTTTACATTCGCCATAAATAATTAACTGATCAATAAAAGCTTCTAAATGTTTGTGGTTTTTTAATATGACTTCCATTACAATATTTTCATTACCTGTAATACGATAGCAATTTACCACCTCGTCAAAAGTTTTTACCTTTTCTAAAAACGGTTTGAGTTTACCCATAAAAGCTTGCAGAGTAATCAAAGCTTTTAATTGGTAACCGACTTCATAAGGTGAAATTAAAGTAATATGATTTTGGATAATTCCTAAATCTTCCATTTTTTTAATACGCTCTGAAACAGCAGGAGAGGTTATTCCTACCTGTCTGCCAATTTCGGCATTAGACTGTCTTGCATTTTGCTGCAAACACTTTAAAATTTTCCAATTCAGACTATCAACACTCATATTAAAGTAAAACTAATAAATAATTTAATAACTAAAGCAAATATAGCTTTTTGATTTAAAATCGAAAGCAAAATATGTTGTCTTGTGATTATTTTTGATAAAAAGAAAAATTTAAATGTCTGTACAACCACCTTCGCATCTTTCGGATTTGCCAATTTATAAGCAAGCTATGCAGATTTTTGTGCTATCTAGAAGTATTTCTAGTTATTTAAGTCAAGACTTATCTTACTTATATGACGACGGAACAGAAGATGCTAATATTTATTTTTCTGGCGACCTAGTACAACATTCAGAATCTCTTGCTCCAGAAATTATTAATGCCGAATTAGAGCATTGTCAAGACAAGAAGCATAGACATATTGCTTCTGTAGTTAGATTAACTAACAGACTTTATAAAAACTGTAATCGTTTAGAAACTTGCAATAGTAACGGTAAAGATTATGTCCCAATATTAAAAAGAGAAATCAGAAAGTTTAGAAAACTTCAGACTACCTGGATGCTAACTCTTTAAGTATTAAACTTAACTAAAATCAACAACTCTTGCGTTGTACATAAATGAATCTTGAAATGCTTTAAGTTTTGGATTAAAAGTTTCAGAAAAGATTGCAAATTTAGCTTTCGGTACACTTTCACTTAATCTTAAAACATAGTTATGTAAATTGTTTCGTGCAATAAAATCTGCATCATGAATCATAAACAACTGCAGTTCTCCTAAATGCAAACTATTTAAATGGTATAATTTACTTAGTCGTTTTGGTGTTGAAATTAAAACATCAACGCCATAATACACTTCCTCACGTTGTTTTTCTAAATCATATTCCTCGTAAGCACAATACACACGTAAGTCTGTTCTTTTAGTAAAAACATCAAAACGCTCTTTTAAATCTAAAGCTGCCTGTTTGTCTTTAACTACAACCAAAGCTCTTGGAGAGTCTTCAAATGCTTCGGCTCCTAATTTTTGAATAGCACTAATAATCATAGCTGTTGTTTTACCACAACCTTTTGGTCCTATTGCATACACATCATTACCTCCTTTAATTAAAGGCATAACTTGTTTTTGAAATGCATTTGTAGTTTCTAAACCTGCTTTTTCAATATTTTCTTTAAGTGAAGGATGGTATTTTTTAAAAGACATGTCTTGTATAATATTATAAGTAAAATATGGTAAAAACCATAGTTTACAAAGATACTAATTAATGACACATTTTGCAGTCTGCTTTGTCTTTAACTTCTCCAACCAAAAATCCTTGGTCATTAATTACAAAATCACAACAGTCTACAAAACCTTGAACAATCATTTTTCGACCACGTTGTATTTGAGACTTAACCGTTGGCAAAGCTAAATTTAATTGGTTTGCTATTTGCTGTTGTTTTAATCCTTTTATGTCGCTTAAAAATAAAGGATCTCTGTATTTTTTTGGTAAGCTTTTAATAATACCTGGTAAGCAATCGGCTTCAGTATGTTCTAACTTTTGTTCTTCAAAAACAAAGTCTTCTTCTGTAGTTTCATACACTATTTTTTTACTTCTAAAATAATCTAAAACCGTATATCTAGCAATCGAGAACACCCAAGATTTAAGCTTATCTTCCTCTTTTAGCGTGTTTAATTTAGTGTGTACCTTTATAAAGGTTTCTTGTAACAAATCTTCTGTAATTACTTCATCTTTCACTTTACTAAAAATAAAATATTTGATATCGTCAGCATGTAATTTCCAAATGTCTTGAGTATCCATAATTATGTATTAAAAGAAACGCTAATCTTAGTATAAAATTACTAAAACTAGCGTTATTAATATCTGTTTTAAGTCTTACTTAACAATTACAAGTCGTACAAGTACAATTCTCGCAAGTGCAGTTTTGACAATTTCCTTTAGCGCAACCATCACAGTTACATGTGCATTCTATATTTTTCATATTATTTGTTTTTAATGTTCATATAATAGACGGAAGAAACACTAAAAAGATGCAAAAATTCAGAACTTTTTTTAAAATGAAATTATTCCACTTGTATTATAGCGTCATGTAAGATTGGAAAATTACAAGAATTAGCAATAAAACACAGTTGATTAGCTTTACTATGAAGGCTTTGTGCTAACTCTTTTTGAGTTTCATTTTTTATAGTCACTACAGGTTTTAATCGTACTATTTTAAAACTTCCGCTTCCTGAAGCCAATACTTCTAGATCACCTTCAGCGTCATCTGTATAGCTTAAAACTTCAATATTATGTTGTGCACAGATATATAAATAAGACATCATATGACAAGAAGCTAAAGCCGACAATAATAAATCTTCAGGGTTGTATAACGTATCATCTCCTCTAAAAATTTTTGCTGCAGACACGGATAAATCCGAAACTTTATTAGCAATCGTTACTTTATGATTTCTACTAAAAGTCCTTGGGTTACTTGTACTTTCTCCTTTGTTAATTGTCCAATTTACTTCTGCTTTAAAGGTGTGTTTCATTGACATATTTTTATTGAAAGTAAAAAAAGCGTTTCAATTTGAAACGCTTTTTTGTTTAATGTATTGCTATTCTTTGCTATACTCAAAATAACAAAAGTTATAATGAGATCCCAAAACAAATTTGGGATAAGTGATTCACGCTCTTTTTTCAAGAAAGAAAAAAGAGGTTCTCTGCTTACATGTTTCTGCGATACTGACCACCAACTTCAAACAACGCTGAAGTAATTTCACCTAAACTACACACTTTACAGACATCCATTAGGGCTTCAAAAATATTCTCGTTATTAATGGCTTTGTGCTGTAAATCTTTAAGCATCGCTTTAGTATCATTTGCTTTATGCAAATTCTCTAAAGTTTTTATCTGGAATTGCTTCTCTTCTTCTGTTGCTCTAATGACTTCCGCAGGAATTACTGTTGGCGAACCTTTAGAACTTAAAAACGTATTTACTCCAACAATTGGGAATTTTCCGTTATGTTTTAACGTTTCATAATATAAACTCTCTTCTTGAATTTTACTACGTTGGTACATGGTTTCCATAGCTCCTAAAACACCACCACGTTCTGTAATTCTGTCAAATTCTTGTAAAACTGCTTCTTCAACTAAATCGGTTAATTCTTCAATAATAAAAGAACCTTGAATTGGATTTTCGTTTTTATTCAGTCCTAATTCTTTATTTATAATTAATTGAATAGCCATTGCACGTCTAACCGATTCTTCAGTTGGTGTTGTAATAGCTTCGTCGTACGCATTGGTGTGTAATGAGTTACAATTATCGTAAATAGCATACAAAGCTTGTAGCGTTGTACGTATATCATTAAAGTCAATTTCTTGAGCGTGTAAACTACGTCCAGACGTTTGAATATGGTATTTAAGCATTTGTGCTCTTGCATTTGCACCATACTTGTGCTTCATTGCTTTTGCCCAAATTTTTCTGGCAACGCGACCAATTACTGCATATTCTGGATCAATTCCGTTTGAGAAAAAGAACGATAAGTTTGGTCCAAATTTATTGATGTCCATACCACGACTTAAATAATATTCCACGTAAGTGAAACCATTAGATAACGTCAATGCTAATTGTGTAATTGGGTTGGCTCCTGCTTCTGCAATGTGATATCCAGAGATAGAAACCGAATAGAAATTACGCACATTATTCTCAATAAAATACTCTTGTACATCTCCCATTAATCGTAATGCGAATTCAGTAGAGAAAATACATGTGTTTTGTGCTTGATCTTCTTTTAAAATATCTGCTTGAACGGTTCCTCTTACTTGTGCAATGGTATTCTTTTTAATCTCTGCATACACATCTGCTGGTAGTACTTGATCACCAGTAACACCTAAAAGCATCAATCCTAAACCGTTGTTTCCTTCAGGTAAATCGCCATTATAAGTAGGACGTTCTTTATCTTTATAAAGCTTCGCTATTTTTGCTTCAACTTCTTTTTCAAGACTATTTTCTTTAATGTAAAATTCACATTGTTGATCTATGGCAGCATTCATAAAGAAACCTAACAACATTGGTGCTGGTCCATTAATAGTCATACTTACCGACGTCATTACATTGGCTAAATCGAAACCAGAATATAATTTTTTAGCATCGTCTAAACAGCAAATTGAAACTCCTGCATTACCAATTTTACCGTAGATATCTGGACGTAAATCTGGATCGTTTCCGTATAATGTTACACTATCAAAAGCAGTCGATAAACGTTTTGCTGGTAAACCTGCACTTACGTAGTGAAAACGTCTATTAGTACGCTCTGGTCCACCTTCTCCTGCAAACATACGTGCTGGATCTTCACCTGTACGTTTAAATGGATATAATCCTGAAGTATATGGGAATTCTCCTGGTACATTTTCTTGCAACGTCCAACGTAATAAATCTCCCCAAGCTTGGTATTTTGGTAAAGCTACACGCGGAATTTGTAAGTGAGATAATGACTCAGAATGTGTTTCAATTTTAATCTCTTTATCTCTTACTTTAAACGTATAAATTGGATTTTTATATTTGTTTACCTTTTCATCCCAACCAGTAATAACTTCCCAATTGTATGGATCCAAGTTTAATTTAACACGGTCAAATTCTGCAATAAGTAACTTTATAAAGTCTTTATTGTCATCCTGAACTTGCTTCAGGATCTCATCTTGATCCAGTCCTTGCTTACCAATAAGAGACATTTCGACTGCGCTCGATGTGACATCCATTACTGAACAAATAGTTTTATAAATTCCGTAAAGTTTTTGAGCAACTTCAACCTGAGTGTTAGCAGTTTTATCATAAGCACGATTATTTTCCGCAATTTCAGATAAATAACGTGTTCTACTTGGAGGTATTACAAAAATCTTCTCGCTCATTTCATCAGAAATATGGAAGGTAGATTTTAAGTCTGAATCTGCTTTTTCAACCAACTTATCCATGATGGCTTTGTATAGCGTATTCATTCCTGGATCGTTAAATTGCGACGCAATGGTACCGTAAACAGGTAATTCTTCTTGAGGTGTATCCCAAAGATTATTGTTACGCATGTATTGTTTTTTTACATCACGTAAAGCATCTAAAGATCCTCGTTTATCAAACTTATTAATGGCTACTAGATCTGCAAAATCTAGCATATCAATTTTTTCTAATTGTGTTGCAGCACCAAATTCTGGTGTCATAACATAAAGAGAAACATCAGAATGCTCAATAATTTCGGTATCCGATTGTCCAATTCCTGAAGTTTCTAGGATGATTAAATCGTATTCGGCAGCTTTTAAAACCTCAACCGCTTCATTAACATATTTAGATAATGCTAAGTTAGATTGACGCGTCGCCAAACTACGCATATATACTCTTGGAGAATTGATAGCATTCATACGAATACGATCTCCTAAAAGTGCACCTCCTGTTTTACGTTTAGAAGGATCTACAGACACTAAACCAATGGTTTTTTCTGGAAAATCTATTAAAAAACGACGAACTAATTCGTCAACCAAACTAGATTTTCCTGCGCCTCCAGTTCCTGTAATTCCTAAGACTGGTGTTTTTGAAGCTTTATTTTTATTGTGAATTTTATCTAAAGTGTCTTTTGCAACTTCTGGGAAATTTTCGGCAGAAGAAATCACTCTAGCAATTGCTTTTGGATTTTTGGTTGGTAAAATATCTAATTCGCCATTTAAAGCATCTCCAATAGCAAAATCAGACTGTTCTACCAAATCATTAATCATACCTTGTAATCCCATTGCACGACCATCGTCTGGAGAATAGATTCTAGCAATACCATAATCCATAAGTTCTTTAATTTCGGAAGGAAGGATTACTCCTCCTCCACCTCCAAAAATCTTTATATGCTCTGCACCTCTTTCTTTTAAAAGATCGTACATATATTTAAAATACTCGTTATGACCACCTTGATATGAAGTCAAACAAATTGCATTTGCATCTTCTTGAATAGCTGTATTTACAACCTCATCTACACTTCTATCATGTCCTAAATGGATCACCTCTACTCCTGTAGATTGAATGATACGACGCATGATATTTATCGAGGCATCGTGACCATCAAATAATGCTGCTGCAGTTACAATTCTAACTTTATGTTTTGGCTTATATGGTGTTGCTTGTGTCATTCTTAAAATATAATCTGTTTTAGACTTGCAATTTACGGAATATTCAAAAATATTGCTATATAATCTGTAATTATCTAAAAGTTAAAAGCAAAAATAATAGCCTTGTAATTTTAGACTAAATTAGTAGTCAATATGTTATCAAAATGAAAAAACTTACTATACTTATAAATTGTGATGATCAATCAGGAATTATTGCAACAGTGACCAATTTTATTGCTAATAACAACGGTAACATTGTATATATAGATCAACATGTAGACAGAGAACAAGACATATTTTTTATGCGTTTGGAAGGTGAATTTGAAACCGATCATTTTGATATAGATGCGTTTAAAAACAACTTTAAAATAAATCTAGCTGAACATTTTAAAATGAAATGGCGCATTTATGAAGCTAATAACAAACCTAAAATGGCATTGTTTGTATCCAAATACGACCACTGCTTGTATGATATATTAGGTCGTTATAATTCTGGTGAGTTAGATTTAGAAATTCCGTTTATTGTTAGTAACCATAATACTTTAAGACCTATTGCAGATAGCTTTAACATTCCGTTTTACCATATTCCTGTTACAAAAGATACTAAAGCTGAAGCTGAGGATGCGCAATTAAAATTATGCAAAACTTTTGATATAGATTTTATAGTACTTGCACGTTACATGCAAATTGTATCTAGCAAAATTATAGACCAATATCCAAACAAGGTAATAAACATACATCACTCGTTTTTACCTGCTTTTGTTGGTGCCAAACCTTATCATTCTGCTTACAAAAGAGGTGTGAAAATTATTGGAGCAACAAGTCATTATGTGACCGAGGAATTAGATGCTGGCCCAATTATTGAACAAGATGTAACACGAGTATCACATACACACGCCATAGAAGATTTAATTGCCAAAGGACGTGATCTGGAAAAAATAGTGTTGGCTAATGCCATAAAGCTTCATCTTAAACGAAAAGTAATGGTGTTTAATAATAAGACTGTAATTTTTTCTTAAAACAATAAATGATACTTATTAGCAAGTATTTTCATTTAAATTAAATTATAGTTAACATAAAACGCAGTTTTTGCATAAAAAAAACATCATAAGATTAAGTATATTTACACCATAAATTATAGAACATGAAAAAAATATTGACCTTTATTATTATTTTAAATTTTACTGCTTGTGCAGAATTACAACAGGTTGTTAACCAATTACCACAATCTGGAAGTGTTAGCGATTTAGATATTGCAGGCGGACTAAGACAAGCTTTGGACCTAGGTATTGACAAGCAAGTGACTAAACTAACCCAAACTGATGGTTTTTTTAAAAACGAATTAGTTAAAATTTTACTTCCTGAAGAATTACAAAAAGTAGACAAAGCTTTACGTGATATTGGATTAAGTAATTTAGCTGATGAAGGATTAAAAGTGTTAAACAGAGCTGCAGAAGATGCAGTAGGTGAAGCTACACCAATATTTGTAAATGCTGTTAAAGAGATTACATTTACTGATGCTAAAAACATATTATTAGGTAATAATGATGCTGCAACACAATACCTAACAAGTAAAACACAAACTGCTTTATATGACAAATTTAATCCTGTGATTAAAGCCTCTTTTGACAAGGTTGGAGCAGATCAAATCTGGTCTAATCTAATTAACAAATACAACGCTATACCTTTTACAAGTAATGTAAATCCTGACTTAACAGATTATGTTACAAGTGAGGCTTTAAAAGGTGTTTACACAATGATAGCTGTTGAAGAGCAAGAAATAAGAACTAAAGTTGGATCTAGAACCACAGCTTTATTACAGAAAGTATTTGCTTTACAAGATTAATCTTTAAGTTAATCTTAGAATAATATTTACTTAACATTTAAACTAAACTTATGTAAGATATTTGCAGCGTAAAAGAAAACTTCTCACAACTTTCTTTTACTGAGTTAGTTTAGTTAGTTAATAGAGTCTGTTTTTTTGAGAAAGGAATAGACTCTTTTATTTTTTACGATATTTTATAATGAATTATTTTTTTTATTTAAATAAAAAAAGTAATTTAATTATCTGAAAATCAAACAACTAAACTAATGACTCGTAGAGACTTACTACAACAACATCAAAACAAGCTAAACAAACGCTATAAACAGTTAGTTGAGCAAGCTTACAACTTACGTCAAACAGATCACGAAGCCAGTGATGTGTTTGCTTATAAAGCTATTAAAATTTTAGACAAACTAAATAGACTTAGTTATTTAGCCAGAGATGTTTCACAAACTGCCTCTTAATTGTTTAAAATAATTAAACGCCAAAATCAATCTTGATCCATACCACGAAAAATATTCGCCATCTACTAAAATTGTTTTTGTGTTTTTAAATTCGGTTTTATGCTTATCACTAAAAGGATAAGGCTCACTTGATAATAAAACTAAATCGGTTGACAGATTGTTATTTAACTCTTCTATACTAACCTCTGGATAACGACTAAGGTTAGCATAAACGTTTTCAAATTTATTTAATTCTAATAAATAATTAATAAAAGTGCTATTTGCTGCAACCATCCAAGGATCTTTCCATATAAAGTAAGCCACTTTTAGCGTAGGTTTATCTTTTATATAGTTATTAAAATCTAATACATTAGCCTCTATTTTAGTTACAATAACTTTTGCTTGATCTATTTTATTGAATATTTGACCATACTGATTGACTACCTCAACACAATCTTTAATTGTAAAAATATCTGAAACATGAACTTGACAAATGGATTGACAATCTTTAACAATGGCTTGCGTATTCTCTTCTTTATTACATAAAATCAAATCTGGTTTTAAAGCTTTAATTTTATCTAAATTAATCTGCTTTGTTCCGCCTACAATTTGTTTTTCTTTTTTTAAATGAATAGGATGCACACAAAACTTAGTCAAACCTACGATACTATCTTCTAAACCTAAATCATATAACAATTCGGTTTGAGAAGGCACTAACGATATGATGCGTATTGGTGTAGCATCTATGTTAAGTGTATTACCTATTTGGTCTGTAAGTAGCATTTAGTTTTGGCTTAAAATAATAGTGATTTTTTAATATGAGATATTAAAATAAATTTAGCATGACAAAACATGCAATTGTTTATTTACTATTTAAAATAACTTCCATTTGCTGTTGTAATTCTTTTGCTTTAGCTGCTGCTGCCTCAGCAAAATCATTATTATTAGAAGCATATATAATTCCTCTAGAAGAATTTATTAATAAGCCTACATTATCACTAATACCATATTTACAAACGTCTTGAAGATTTCCGCCTTGAGCTCCAACACCTGGAACTAACAAAAAACTATTAGGACTAATTTTTCTAATATCAGTAAAGTATTCGGCTTTTGTAGCGCCAACTACGTACATTAGGTTTTCGCTATTTTCCCAAGATTTGGACGTTTCTAAAACGTGTTTGTACAACTCTTTTCCTTCAACCGTTTTAGTCTGAAAATCAAAAGCACCTTGATTAGACGTTAGTGCTAACATAATAGTATGTTTGTCTTTAAAAGCTAAAAACGGTTCTACCGAATCTTTACCCATATAAGGAGCTACAGTTACACTATCAAATGCTAAATCTTCAAAAAAAGCTTTGGCATACAT
The DNA here is from genome assembly GCF_016785945.1 of Olleya sediminilitoris. GTDB lineage: Bacteria > Bacteroidota > Bacteroidia > Flavobacteriales > Flavobacteriaceae > Olleya > Olleya sediminilitoris. The sequence goes on from NZ_JAEMEF010000015.1 coordinate 48,582, forward strand.
TGTACTTGTATTACCAATATCACCACGTTTAGCATCTGCAATTGTAAAAATATCCGGATGGTTTGTGTTTAGATAATTAATCGTTTTCTCTAATGCTTTCCAACCTTTTAAACCATAGGCTTCATAAAAAGCTGTATTTGGTTTATAGGCAACACATAAATGGTGAGTGGCATCTATTATTGCTTTATTAAACTCGAAAATAGGATCTTCGGTTTGTAATAAATGTTCCGGAATTTTATTTAAGTCGACGTCTAATCCAATACATAAAAAAGACTTCTTTTTAATAATTTGTGCTGTTAGTTGTTGTGTTGTCATTGCTTAATTTAAATAAAAAGAAATACTAAAAATAGTAGATTCTTTTTCTGTTTCGTAATCAAAAGTATACATTTCATATATTTTAGAATCCATAAAATTACCATATAAACCATTTTCGGTTTTTGTAAACGTCATCTTATCTTCTATTATACATTTTTTAATAACCTCATTTTCAAAATCTTCATTTAATATTGAAGTGATCCAAATTATTTTATCTAATATGTATTCTTTATTTGCTTCAAATTTCAACTTTCTGTCATATCTGAATTCAGCAGATAATAAAAAATGATCGCATCCACCTCTAGTTATGGTCAAAAACCAATGTTCGTTTAAAATTATTTCAGCTGATTTAGTTTCATCATGCCATACATAATCCTCTAACTCTTTTTTATCTTTTAAAAAAGCATCCGTTTGTGTAGTCTGGTCAAAAACACATTCTTGATCTACTATACTATTATGAGCTATAAATTGTGTACCTATTTTAAAATCATTAATCACATTCTCTTTTTTACAAGAAAACATAAAAATTAGAAACATGAATATAAATAGCTTTTTCATTTTAAAAATTTTAGGATAAACTAGCCTTTAAAAAAAGCCTCAATTAAGAGGCTTGTTATTAAATATGTTCGTCGCTAGCTTTTAACTTTTCGGTATTATCAGCTAATTGTAATTCGTCAATAATTTTTTGGATATCTCCATTTACAATATTGGATAGATCATACAGTGTTAATCCAATTCTGTGATCGGTTACACGACCTTGTGGATAATTGTATGTTCTAATTTTTGCACTTCTATCTCCAGAGGTAACCATTGTACCACGTAAAGCTGCATCTTCTTCCATTTTTTTAGCCAACTCTAAATCATACAATCTAGAACGTAATACTTTAAAGGCTTTTTCTTTGTTTTTATGCTGAGATTTTTGGTCTTGACATTGTGCTACCAAACCTGTCGGAACGTGTGTTAAACGTACTGCTGAGTAGGTTGTGTTTACCGACTGTCCTCCAGGTCCTGATGAACAGAAAAAATCTATACGTACATCTTTTGGATTGATTTCTACATCAAACTCTTCTGCTTCCGGAAATACCATAACGGTTGCTGCACTTGTGTGCACACGACCTTGAGTTTCGGTTTGAGGGACACGCTGTACACGATGCACACCTGCTTCAAATTTTAAAGTACCATAAACATCTTCACCTGAAACTTCAAATTGGATTTCTTTAAAACCACCATTTGTACCTTCACTATAATCTACGGTATCTACTTTCCAGCCTCTACCTTCACAGTATTTGGTATACATTCTAAATAAATCTCCTGCAAAGATACTAGCTTCATCACCACCTGTTCCAGCACGAAGCTCGACTACCGCATTTTTAGAATCTTGTGGATCTTTAGGGATTAACAACACTCTAATTTCTTCTTCTAATTTAGGAATACCTTCTTTAGCTTCGTCATATTGCATTTTAGCCATATCTACCATTTCGGCATCACTACCATCTGCAATAATTTCTTCTGCTTCTTTAAGGTTATCTGTAAACTCGATATATTGCTCACGCTTATCCATTAAAAGTCGTAAGTCTTTGTATTCTTTATTTAGCTCGACATAACGCTTTTGATCCATGATAATATCTGGTTGGATAATTAAATCACTAACCTCGTCAAAACGTTGTTTTACTATTTGTAATTTCTCTAACATCTTCTTCTTAAAATTGTGAAACAAAAATACGATAATTAATGAACTAGCAATACTTTTATATACAAACTATAAGCATCTTAATAAAAATTATTGAGGATAAAAGCTATTATTTTTTTGAAGTTTTAATAACTTTAGTTGTGCATTTTTCGGCATATTTAATAAGAAAAATCAATCCAAAAACATAAAAAGTTCTGTCTATATATTGAAACAGAGAAAAATCAAAATAATAACCCACTAAAGCACATAAATCTGCAAATGCTAAAGCAAAAATAAAGAAAGCTCCAAATAAGGATTTACCAGTAGTCTGATTAAAATTATTGTTTCCTGCATAAAAACAAGCTGCAATAAGCACTAGACCATGGACATAAACATTATACTCTTTTATAACTGTAAAACTTGAAGTATTATAAACGTAATTGGTTACTAAATGCAATCCAAATAAATTAATTAAACCTAAGATTACAAAAACAGCTACTGCAATTTTATCTGACGCTTTATGATCATACAACTTCTTGAAGTGATTTAACACTAGTAAATAACCTGCAACTCTTGACAAACTTGTTAATAGTTCATACAAAGGGGTTTCGTAAAAAAACAAAAACACATCTGCCAATAAAAAAAACAAGAATATATACAACACAAACCTGTTAGCTTTATTTCTAATATTTAAGTAAAATCCAAAACAAATTAAAGTGATAATTATTCTAATAATCCTACTATAAAACAGTGGATACATAAAAATAATACAGTAATTTACTAATAGTATAGCAGCTAATAAATAGAATTGTTTTTTACCCAAATGACAACTAACTTTATTTAAAATTTTAACAACTGTTAAATTATATATTCATAAGCAATTATACTATAAATATATCATTATTCGTTATTGATAAGCATATGATAAGTCAATTATTCGCTATACTACACTATTATCGCACGTTTGCCACGTGGTCTATTGCTATTAATATTTTATTATTAGTTTTTGGAAGTCTAAATATATTAGTCGCTTTAATAACTAAATTATTTTTGATAGTCTTACTTTGGTATATTGTTAACCAGACTGAAGCCAAGCAAAAACTGACCTTTTATAAAAATTTAGGAGTATCTGACTTTAAATTATTTGGTATTGTATATTGTATTGACGCCATTATTACAGTAGTATTTTTAAGTTTAATTAACCAATTTATTTAAACCATTTTGATTTTTGAAATCGATAGTGTAGAACTTTATTTTAAAGAAAAAACAATCCTTAACGGGATTTATTTAAAAACTGAGACAGGTAAAACCACTAGCCTTTTAGGTCGAAATGGCTCTGGCAAAAGCTGTGTTTTAAATATTGCTTTTGGTACGCTTATCGCGAAATACAGCCACATTAGACTAAACAACAAACCATTAAAAAAACCTTTATACCAAACCCAGTTAGCTAGTTTTTTACCACAATACCATTTTACACCAAACCAAGTAAAAGTTAGTGTTTTGTTTAAATTATTTAATGTTAAATGGAAGGATTTTATAGTAGAATTTCCTGAACTTACTAAATACAAACAGTATAAAATAAACACATTATCAGGAGGAGAAAGACGTCTTATTGAAATTTATTTAATATTAAAAAAGAATGCCAAAATTATATTATTAGACGAACCATTTAATGGCATCTCTCCTTTATATATTGATAAAATTAAATTATTGATTGAAATTAAAAAAAAACATAAAGCCATTATTTTAACAGACCATAGATATCAAGATGTTATTGCTATTTCTGATACAATTTACTTAATTAAAAACGGCTGTTCTAAACTAATTAATAATCTTACAGAATTAGAAGATTATAACTATTTACTTCAAGGAAGCTTATAGCTTAAGAGACTTTAATTCTATCTTTTATTTGATCAAAAAACAGGTATTGACTTAAAAAGAAAAAACCTAATAAATACAGTAGTCTTTCTCCGTAATAAAAACTAGGCACCTCTATAAAATTAGCTATAAACCCACATAAGTCTGTAAACACAAACAAAAAGGTAAAAATTATAATATAAACTGCTTTAGAAGACTCTGTACAAAAATAATATTTAGCAGCTAGAGCTGCAGCCACAACACAAAAAAACCAATATACTTGAATAGAGAGAAGTTGACTAGCAGTCATTCCTCCAGATACACCAGAAACTGTGATATAACCAATAAGTAAATTTATAATCATAACAATTATAAATAAAACAGATAATGAATTACCTAATTTTTTAGTCTTCATTTTTTTATAAAGACTAAAACAAAGCAAACCAAATGCTAGTGTTTTAACAACAGAATACGCTTCTATAATATATGGTGAGTTATAGTACAAATCTAAAGCATCTGCTATAAATAATAGACTGGTAAATGCAATAAACAACTTGTCTTTAACATCAAAATTAAAAAACATAAACAAAAATAAACCACTTGAAATTAACCTTACTATTTGACTATTAAAAAACTCAAGACAAATTAGTGCTACTATGTTTATAATAGCAAGCGTAAGCGTAAAGATTTTTATGTTTTGTTGTTTATACAAGATTATTGATCAAGGCTTCTTATAAATATAAGAATTAAAAATCTACTACTACACCTATACCCAAAAGTTGTTTCCATTGTATAGAGGCTCCTTTTTCTACAAATTCGTCTTCAACTTCAGTTTCTTCAATTATTTTAATGTCATTATCGTATTTTAGATGAGATCCTAACGTTGCTTTTACAAAATCATTGACTTTAAAATCAAACACGACTTCCCAATCGACATCAATGTTTCCGAAACTATTTAAATAATCTGTATAAAAGCTTAATCTGTTTTTTATGTAAATATTTTCAAGCACTTCTGTTTCGTATGAATTGGTTAAAAGTATACCCATTTCGGTACGTGTATTTTCACCATCCTTAATTTTATTTCCTAAGGCATCATACACAGCTGGTTCTACTCCAAAAGAACCATCATCTGCTAAATCTTGATCTAGAACAAAAGTTGCTTTAAAGGTTAAAGGTGACATGTAAAATGACAATTTTTCGATGTTTTTACCATATTCTGCTCCACCTCCTAAAAACAAATAACCAGGAGTCATAAAACTTGAAATTGAATTATCTCTATTTGGATAATTAAAACCGTTAGTATACTGTGTTTTAAAATTAAAACGTCCAGAAAAATACCAATTAGTTAATGTGTCTTTTCTAAATCCTAAAGTAGAAATTAGCTCAAGCTCGTCTTCTGTTTTTCTTAATCTTTGGTTTTCTTGCTTGTTAACACCATATCGTGTTCTAAGCTCATTAAACCATATTAGATTATTTTTTTTGTAGCGTAAACTAGACTGAATAGCTAGTAATGCTGAAATTGAATTTGCTCCTCCTGCATTCCAATTAACAAAAGTTACCTCGTTAATATCTACGCCTAATTTATTTGCTTGTTTCCATGCAGTTGTGTCAACCACTTTTACTTTTGTTACAATTTGTGCTGTCGTAACCTTGATAAAACACATAAAGCACATTATAAAAATGTATCTCATAGTATAAAATTTAGTTTAGCATTTAATATACAAACGTACCATACTGACTTTCTATTGTCAGTTTTTTTGTTTCCGAAGCTTCAACTTTACCAATCACCTGAGCATTAACTCCATATGACTTAGAAATTTCAATGATTTGTTCTGCAACTTCAGGAGAGACATATAATTCCATTCTGTGTCCACAATTAAACACTTGGTACATTTCTTTCCAATCTGTTTTTGATTGCTCTTGGATTAACTTAAATAAAGGTGGAATTGGAAATAAGTTATCTTTTACAACATGTAAGTTATCTACAAAGTGTAAAATTTTGGTTTGTGCTCCTCCACTACAATGCACCATACCATGTATGTCTTGGCTATTGTACTTTGACAAAATCTCTTTTATAATTGGCGCATAAGTCCTTGTTGGAGATAATACTAATTGGCCTGCATCAATAGGAGAATTTTCTACTTTGTCTGTTAATTTAATGTTACCAGAATAAACTAAATCTTCAGGTACTGAAGCATCAAAACTTTCAGGATATTTCTTAGCTAAGTAATTATCAAACACATCGTGACGTGCAGACGTTAAACCGTTACTACCCATTCCTCCGTTATAGCTTTTCTCGTAAGTAGCTTGTCCAAAACTTTCTAACCCAACAATAACATCTCCTGCTTTTATGTTAGCATTATCAATAACATCACTACGTTTTATTCTTGCTGTAACTGTAGAGTCTACAATTATTGTTCTAACCAAATCACCAACATCTGCAGTTTCGCCTCCTGTACTATGTATAGTAACTCCAAAACTTTTTAAGTCTTCAATTAATTCTTCGGTACCATTGATTATAGCAGAAATAACTTCTCCTGGAATTAGATTTTTATTACGACCAATGGTTGAAGACAACATGATATTATCTGTAGCACCAACACAAAGTAAGTCGTCAATATTCATTATTAATGCATCCTGAGCAATACCTTTCCAAACAGAGACGTCTCCTGTTTCTTTCCAATACATGTATGCTAAAGAAGATTTTGTTCCTGCTCCATCTGCATGCATAATTAAGCAGTATTGATCATCATTAGTTAAATAATCTGGTACAATCTTGCAAAAAGCCTTAGGAAATAAGCCTTTGTCAATATTTTTAATTGCATTATGTACATCTTCTTTAGATGCAGATACACCTCTTTGGCTGTAACGTTTTGAAATTTCTGAACTCATTGTGTTGTGTTAAGCAACAAAGATATTTATAAATAAAAAGCACACAAATAATATGTGCGCTTTTATAATTAATTTGATGTTTAGGTACATTTATTTCCAATCTGGTATTTTACCATTACTAATTAATAGTGTTCTATTTTCATCTAAATCAAGCGTCATTTTGTAAATATTGTTTTGAGATATACTATCGTAAAGCAATCCTTCATTTTTTTCCACTTATTACACCCAAGAATATTATTGTTTAACTAGATTTAAATACAAATCACAAAAAAAGCCTCAAATGAGGCTTTTTTAATTCTTTTATTTTTCTTTATTTAGTAAACAGTAACTCTCTGTATTTTGTTAAAGGCCAAAGCTCGTCATCAACTAGCAGCTCTAACTTATCACAGTGGTACCTAATATCTTCAAACAAAGACTTGACATTATTACAGTAAGCCATTGCTTTTTTATCCAAATCTTTACTATTATTAGAAGCTTTTCTTGCTGCTGTCATTTTTGTGACATTTGAATTTATTGAAGCAATATGCTCAGAGATTTCTTCAATTAAATTTAATTGCTCTTGTGCAAACTTTTTAAAGTCTTTACCATAAATCTCTTTTAATCCTTTTACATTTTTGATTAAAATGTTTTGATATCTAACTGCTGTTGGTACTACATGGTTACGTGCTATATCACCTAACACACGACTTTCAATTTGAATACGCAAAACATATTCTTCTATTTCAATCTCATATCTAGCTTCAGATTCAATTGTATTCATCACACCTAGCTCTTCAAAAAGCTGTAATGTTTGTTTCGATATTTTTGCTTTTAAAGCCTCTGGTGTTGTTTTATTATTACTAAGTCCGCGTTTTTTTGCTTCTTTTTCCCAAGCTTCACCATAACCATTTCCTTCAAATAAAATATTTTTGGACTTCTTGATATACTCTCTTAAGACATTAAATATAGCATCATCTTTTTTCATATCCTTTTTATCAATCAAGGCATCAACCTCAACTTTAAAGTCTATTAATTGTTTAGCGACAATACTATTTAAAACTGTCATTGGGTTAGCACAATTAGCTGTAGATCCTACTGCTCTAAATTCAAATTTATTTCCTGTAAAAGCAAAAGGAGACGTCCTGTTTCTATCTGTATTGTCCAACAACACATCAGGAATTTTACCAACAACGTTTAGTTTTAAATCTGTTTTTTCTTCAGGAGACAATTTACCATTAGTCACGTTTTCTAACTCATTTAAAGTCTTAGTTAATTGCTGACCTATGAATACAGAAATAATTGCTGGAGGTGCCTCGTTTGCTCCTAATCTATGATCATTACTCGCTGAAGCTATAGCTGCACGAAGCAACTCTTCATTATCATTAACTGCTTTTATTGTATTTATAAAAAAGGTTAAAAACTGAAGATTACTCATTGGTGTTTTTCCTGGTCCTAATAAGTTGACACCTGTATCTGTACTTAAACTCCAGTTATTATGTTTACCAGAACCATTAACGCCTGCAAATGGTTTTTCATGAAATAGCACTTTAAAATTATGTCTATCTGCAATTTTATCCATCACATCCATTAGTAATGAATTATGATCTACCGCTAAATTAGCTTCGTCAAAAATTGGCGCTAATTCAAATTGATTTGGAGCGACCTCGTTATGTCTTGTTTTAACAGGAATACCTAACAACATACATTCGGTTTCAAGGTCACGCATGTAAGCCATAGCACGATTAGGGATAGTTCCAAAATAATGATCATCAAGCTGTTGTCCTTTTGCAGGTGCATGACCTAACAATGTACGTCCTGTTTGTACAATATCTGGTCTAGACATTGCTAAATCACGATCTATTAAAAAGTATTCTTGCTCCCATCCTAAAGACGCATTCACTTTTTTTACATTTTTATCAAAGTATTTACAGACTGCTACAGCTGCGCTATCTACAGCTTGTAGAGCTCTTAATAAAGGGGTTTTATAATCTAACGCTTCACCTGTGTATGACACAAAAACGGTTGGTATACATAATGTTGTACCATAAATAAATGCTGGAGATGTTGGATCCCAAGCGGTATACCCTCTAGCTTCAAAAGTGTTTCTTATTCCTCCATTTGGAAAACTAGACGCATCAGGTTCTTGCTGTACTAATTGTCCTCCTCCAAATTTTTCGATAGCTAATCCACCTCCAATTGTTTCAAAAAAAGCATCATGCTTTTCAGCTGTTGCTCCTGTTAAAGGTTGAAACCAATGTGTATAATGCGTCGCTCCTTTAGAGATTGCCCATTCTTTCATTCCTGTAGAAATATGATCAGCTACAACTCGGTCAATTTTTTTACCTAACTGTATAGCATCTCTAACGCTTTCAAAAGCTTCTTTAGTTAAATACTGACGCATTGTGGATTCATTAAAGACATTGCTTCCAAAGATTTCAGAACGACGATGGTTTTCTTGGATAACAATCGGTTTATGTTTTAATGATTCTTTTATAGCATGAAATCTTAATGTTGACATATAAATATTTTAAGTTATTAATTTTACGAATTTACAAAAATAAGCACTCTTAAAATAAGATACCCTAAAAAATACAGGGTTATTAACAGTCTTTTAATAAATATTACATTTAGACCTCTATTTTTTAATGGGTCAATTTATTTTTATTTTATATTTGTGTAAACAAATAACTAAAAAAGAGTTTTTATCATGAGTAAATCTAAATTAGAATACATCTGGTTGGATGGCTATTTTCCAACACAAAACATGAGAAGCAAAACTAAAGTTGAAAATGACTTTAGCGGAAAATTAGAAGACTGCCCAATCTGGTCTTTTGATGGATCTTCTACAAAACAAGCATCAGGAGGATCTTCTGATTGTCTTTTAAAACCAGTTGCCATTTATCCTGATCCTGCAAGAAGAGACGGTTACTTAGTAATGACTGAAGTTTTAAATGCAGATGGAACACCACACGTATCTAATGGAAGAGCGACTATTGAAGATGAAGATAATGACTTTTGGTTTGGTTTTGAGCAAGAATACTTTATCATGGATACAAAAACTCAATTACCTCTAGGTTTCCCTATTGGTGGTTATCCTGCACCACAAGGTATGTACTACTGCTCAGTAGGTGGAAAAAACACTCATGGTAGAAAATTAGTAGAAAAACATGCTGATTTATGTATAGATGCTGGTTTAAACTTTGAAGGAATTAACCAAGAGGTTGCTTCTGGACAATGGGAATTCCAATTATTTGCTAAAGGTGCAAAAAAAGCTGGTGACGAAATCTGGATTGCAAGATACCTTCTTGACAGATTAACAGAAGACTATGGTTATTATATAGATTACCACCCAAAGCCATTAGGTAAAGATATGGACTGGAATGGTTCTGGTATGCACGCCAACTTCTCTAACACTGTTTTAAGAACTTGTGGTAGCCAAGAAACTTACGAGAAAATTTGTGAAGCATTTAGACCAGTAGTTAAAGAGCACATTGCTGTTTATGGAGAGTTTAACGACCAACGTTTAACTGGTGACCATGAAACTGCTTCTATAAACGATTTCTCATATGGTGTATCTGACAGAGGTGCATCAATACGTATACCAATTATTACCGTTGAAAAAGGTTGGAAAGGATGGTTAGAAGACCGTCGTCCAGCATCTAATGGTGATCCATACAAAATTGCAGGTCGTATTATCAAAACGGTAAAATCTGCAAATATTAGTTAATATTTGATTACATAGTTAAATCCAACTAAAAAGGCTTTCTAAATAACTAGAAAGCCTTTTTTTATATCTTATTGTAATTATATTGTTTTAACCTTTAAAGACCAAAACAATAAACACACTATATAATATAACCAATGCAAAACCTTTAAACTTATTAATCTCATTACGCTTAGGCAATAAACCTAAAGGTAAAATAGCAGCAGCAAATAATAACATCCAAAATATATCTCTAGACAAAATTAGTGGCTCTGTAACAGGAATAGTTTTTATCATAGACGTTAAACCTAAAACAGATCCAATATTAAAAATGTTAGAACCAATTAAATTACCTAAAGAAATTGCTTTCTCTTTTTTAGCTGCAGCAATTACAGATGCTGCTAATTCTGGTACACTTGTACCAATAGCAATCATTGTAACACCTATAACAGCCTCACTAACACCTAAATTTGTTGCAATCTGAGTTGCTCCTTTTACTAGCCATTCACTACCAAAATACAACGCAGCAGCACCAATAAGTAACCAAATAATTATTTTAAAATTTGACACAACCGCTAAAGTATCATCCACTTCTTCTAAATCATCAGCACTAGGTTTTTGTCCTTTTATTAAATACACTACAAAAATCAATAATGCTGTAAATAACACCATACCTTCAATAGCTATTAATTGATTATCATTCCATAAAAAATAATATAAAGCACCAGAAAATAACATCATAATTGGCCATGTCATTCTATAAAAAGACTTATCTATAGCAATAGCACCAACAATTGCTGTAATACCTAAAACTAATCCAATATTAGCAATATTAGATCCTACCACATTATTAATTGCAATTGCAGGACTACCTTTTAAAGCTGCCTGAAGACTTACTAATAATTCAGGTGCAGAAGTAGCAAAAGACACTACTGTCATACCTATTACTATTTTAGAAATATTAAGTTTAAAAGACATAGCTACAGATGATCGTACCAAAAACTCTCCTCCTACTACCAATAATACAAACCCTAAAATAAGAAAGACTATACTCATAAATATTAATTTTTAGCGAAGATACATTTTGAATTTTTAATTAAGAATTTGACTGTCTATTTTTTACGCTTTCACGGAAATAAAGCCAAGTAACAACTAAAAAAATAGTTAAAAAACTATAAATTTAGTTATATAACTATTTTTTTAGTTATGTTTGTTTTGTAATATAAACTTGATACTCAACATGCAAAAGCTAACAAATAAGGAAGAAGAAATAATGCACATATTATGGAAGCTAGAACACGCTTTTGTAAAAGACGTTATGGCAGAAATAAAGACAGATAAACCACATTACAACACACTATCTACTATGATAAGAAATCTAGAAGACAAAGGTTATGTTAGTTATGAAGCTTTTGGAAAAACACATCGCTACTTCCCTATTGTTACTAAAGAAGCGTATCGTAATAAGTTTATGAATACTGCAATTGACAACTTTTTTAACAGCTCTTATAAAAACGTCGTTTCGTTTTTTGCTAAAGAAGAAAAAATTAGTGTTGACGAGCTTAAAGAGATTATTCGTTTAATAGAAAATCAAGAATAACCATGGAATACATTTTAAAAGCTTCGGCAATTATTATATTATTTTACACTTGTTACAAGTTGTTTCTTCAAAGAGAGACCTTTTTTCAAGCCAATCGTTGGTTTTTATTAATTGGTTTATTCACAGCTATAGCACTACCATTAATCGTAATCCCAATTTATATTGAATACACTCCAACACCCATACAGTACCACCAGACAACAAACAACACAACTATTACACAACCTATAATTCAAGAAACAACATTTGATTATTGGACACTACTACCTATTGTTTACCTATTAGGAGCACTGTTTGTGACTATAAAAATAACGCTTCAATTTTGGTCATTACACAAGCTATTAAAGCATCAAAAAACAATAAAACAAGGTGCATTTAAACATGTACAAATAAACAAGCAAATTGCACCTTTTTCTTTTTTTAAAACAATTGTCTACAATCCTTATCAGTTTTCTAAACAAGAATTAAAACATATTATTACTCATGAAAAAATCCATGCATCACAAAACCATACAATAGACAACATAATAGCCCAAATAGCAACAATACTATTCTGGTTTAATCCTTGTATTTGGTGGTATAAAAAAGCACTACAACAAAACTTAGAATTTATAGCAGATCATGAGGCTCAGAACAAAACAGAATGCGCTAAAAGCTATCAAACCGCATTATTAAAAGCTAGTTTAAATACTAGTCAACTAGCAATAACCAATAATTTTTATCAATCATTAATCAAAAAACGAATTGTTATGTTACAAAAATCAAAATCAAAAAAAAGCAACCTTTTAAAACTTACAATCATTCTACCCTTTTTAGCCTTGTTTTTAATGAGTTTTAATACAAAAGAGGTTTATATCGCTAATGCGGAAATACAACAACACCCAGTTAATACCGAAACTTTTATTATCACCTCCAAGTCCACTGACCAAGAGATTCAAGCAATTAAAAGCAAACTAGAATCTAAGCTGAACCATTTAGAAGTTAAATTTTCTAACATAAAAAGAACCCAAAATCAGGACATTATATCCTTAACAATAGCAACAAAAAACATAGATCAATTTGAGTTTACAAAACATGTTGCTTTTGATAAATTAGATAATTCACCTATTAATACTACTATTTTAAAAGTTGTTGACAAACAGTTATTAATAAATAATGACAAAAACAAATCAGTGATTACTATTACAGAAGATTGGATTACAACATCTCCTGTTACCATGAAACAAGCCAGCGGTAATACCAATGTGATACATGTCCCAAATAATGGAGATAACATCAAATTAAAAACAGATAATACAAAAGAAGAACCTTTAAATGTTGTAAATGGTAAAATTGTAAATAAAAAAGAAACTAACTTAAACACCTAAAACACAGACTCTGTTGATACATTAAAAGTAGAAACCGCTAGTGCAAAATATGGAGACAAAGGTAAAAATGATGTTGTCGAAGTAATATCGAAAAAAAACAATCCATGGTCTATTAACAACTATGAAGTAACTGAAATTAACACAATTAATACCAACTCAAAGGAAGATGATGCTTTTATAAACAATCAATTAAACACTATTTATTCAAATAAAACAAATTCTAGAAAAGCACTATTAATTGTTAATGGTAAAAAGACAAATTTAAAAGATTTCAACTCAATAGATCCAAAGAGCATCTATAATATAAGCGTATTAAAAGTCAAAAATGCGATTGATGCTTATGGTGAAGAAGGCAAAAATGGAGTTATAATAGTTACAACTAAAAAACAAAATAATTGGAGAGCAACCTATGAAGCTAACAGTACAAAAAACAAAGATTCAATAAAAAAAGACGGTCCTTGGCATGTCATGTACAATCTTTCAAGCACAACTTACTCAGATGATGAAGATTCTTCCAAAAACTTCACAAAATTAGAGATAACTAAAAATACACCTGACACAGTTTTAGATCAACATAAAAAACACATTTCGTCTTTAGGACAAACTTTAGAGTACATAACGCTAAGAAGAAATAGAAAAAAAGAAATCACAAAACTTAAAATGCTAATTACCAACTCTAGCGGTCAAAACAACAAAGTATTATACCAGTCCTCAAAAGGTATTCCTAATACAACAATAAACATTGATGCAGAGGGAGTTATAAGCATCGACTAAAACCCAAACTTCTAAAATATTTATTTAGTAAACAATAAAAAAGACCTTCAATTGAAGGTCTTTTTTTGTTCTATAAACAGATATTACATTTATTCAATAACAATCTTTTTGGTAATACTTTCTCCATTAGTTTCAATAGTAACCATATATAAACCACTAGCTAATTCTAAATCAAGATAACTATTATTATCAACTTTTTGCGTTAAAACAACTCTACCTTCAGCAGAAAAAACTGAGACATTATACTGTTGTTTATTTCCTGAAATATATAATTTATCTTTAACAGGGTTTGGATACACCTTGATAGTTTCGGCTGTAAACTGATCAACACTTAAAGGATTATTCCATACGTTACCCATTTGGTTTCCCCAAATATATTCAACTAAATCAGGGTTGTCTATAAATGGATTTCTGTTAATTTGCCATTCATAAATAACATTGTTTCTGTTCATTTCAAAATCGTCAGGAGGATCATTTCTGTGCCAATCTAAAAGTGTCGCTAAATCTCCCATTTGGCCAGACACATCAGGAAACCCATTTTCTACACTTAATCCATTATAACGAATTTGCATGTATAACACACTTCTAGCAACATCACCTTTAAAGCTTCCTGCTGTAGCTGTTGGTCCATTATATTGTCCATAATGCTGATTGTTTCTTGTACTGTTTTCTGGTCCATCTGCAGCACGCAAAGCATGACCATCACTATTACCATGCCTTAAGGAATCTGCTGTAGTATTCCAAAACGTATTTTTACCATCTCTAAAATCGTCTAAATCAATGCTGTTATAACCAGCTAAAGACCTAGGAAAAGTATGCTCTCTATTCCATGTTCCAACATTATTAGATGTGGTTTGGTAATCTAATTTAGCACGACCTTGCTCTGTATACACTAACCAAACCTGGTTTGAATTTTCAGGGTTTTGGTCTGCTTCTTCAAGTATATCAATAATATCAGAATAGGTTTGTGCACGTACAACACCTTCCTCAGCAATAATATCTTGTAGCGCTTGCTCTAAAGCTGCACCAGACAAACCATCAATAGAATTATAATAACCATCTGGCTGAGTACTAGACACTATACCAAAAGTAGGATTTAAAGGCGTACCATAAGCAGCCACTACAAAATCGTTATCAACCACTCGTCTTTCAATATTATTATTTAATCTTACATAATTATTTGGTACTGTTTGCAAAACAACTTTAAACTCCTCGTCACCTTCATCCATTGTATCATCTACCAAAGTAATTGTAGATGTTATAGTATTTTGTCCTGTCGGAATGGTAACCTGTGTATTTCCTGTAAAGTCCGAAGTATTAAATCCTTCGTTGTTTAAAGTAAAATCAAGGATTAAATCCGAATCTACAGCTTGCTCTGTAGTAAAAGTAACATCAAATGAATCTCCTTCGTTAAAATAAGCATCAACCACTGAAATTAAAACACCATTTAAAACCATTCCTGATCCATCATTTAAAGCTCTTGGTGTTGGTGTAGTTGATGTGTAAGTTATACTATTAGCATTACCTAAACCATCATCAAAACGCTGAATAGAATTAGTGTTATTACCAGAACCTTCGTTGTATTGCGTACTAACACCTAATAAAGCCATTAAAGCAACATCATCAGCATCACTAGTATCGTACACTAAAGCGTCTACCAAATTAGTTTGAGTAGCCATAGTACCTTCAGGAAAATCTGTATCATCACCTAAATATATTGCTACAGCATCTGCACCATTTTGAATAAGATTACTTGGAATAATTAAATTTGGGATTGGAGACACACTATTGTTACCTATTAAAAATAGTCCGTTAACATCTGTTGTGTAGCCATCCAAGTCAATGGTATAGTAGCTAGAGTCGTTTCCTGAGTTTGATCCATTAAAAAAGACTAACACATATCCATCTAAGCTAAAATTTGGAGTTTCAGATAACAACTCGACAAACTCATGATTATCAATATTGTTTCCTTCAAAAGTGGTATCACTATCCAATTCGTTAATCACAACGGTTTGCGAAAAACCTAAGCTAACAAATAATAAAAAGAGTATTAAAGTAATTTTTTTCATATTAATATATTTTTTGGCAAATATAAAGCATAATATCAGGTAAAATTTTACTAACACATTAATTAACTTTTAAGTTACCAAAAGATGAAAACCTCTTTTAACACCAAAAAACACATTAAAATCCCCTTGGATTAAAAAAACCAACAACAAAATGCCCTACAATTGTTAATATATGAAACATTAAAAGATCATTTAAGTTAATAATTAACACATCAATGAAGAGAATATCAAAAAAAATGAAACTAAATCTATTTTTTTAATTACAAAAGTAAAGTCAATTTTATCAATTTACAATGTTTTATTTGGAAGATAATATCCAAAAAATATATCTTCAAAAAACAATCCTTAAAACGGTTGTTATTATTAACCCTTAAAACTGTAAAATTATGCTAACACTTGCCAAATTAATAATCGACATCTTAACATCGATTAGCCTTTAAACCCAAAATGTAAAACTTAGTCTAGAATAAGTTTTACTATTTTTAAATTACAAAGGACTTTTGGCTAACACATAATAAAGCAATAATTTTGAAAAAAATTAAGTGTTATGAAACAATCACTATTTAAGTTTTTAGCAAAACTAAATAAGCTTGTATTACCAAGCTATACCAAGCAAAAATTAGATTTAAGTAAAGCCACTAAAATACAGATGGCTATTTTTGGCTGGAAGGTATTTGTTACAAAAAACGCATTAAATTAAAAATTTCTTCAAAAAACTTTGACGCTTATATAAAAAGACATATATTTGCACCCACAAAAAATAGGCCTCGTGGCGCAACTGAATAGCGCACTTGATTACGGCTCAAGAGGTTATAGGTTTGAATCCTATCGAGGTCACGAAAAAAAAAAAGCAAGCTAAACAGCTTGCTTTTTTTATACCTTACTTTAACATCACCTGAATTTTAACTTTGAAAAAACAAATAAGTCTTTTGCTAAAACTTAAAAGCATTTTGCATTATTGAGAAATCAATATTCACAAAAGAATACGATATAAAAAAGCGTCTTTATAATAAGACGCTTTTTTATTAAATAATTTCAGCACTTAAGCCTGCTTCTAGCAGCATAGTGCAACGTGGTTCTAGATCTTTATAAGAACCTGTTTTAACGGTACATTGTCCTTTATAATGCACCAAAATAGTACATTGCTCTGCTTGTTCTGGTGTATGGTCACAAGCATATATTAAAGTATCTATAACATGATCAAAAGTATTGACATCGTCATTATAAACTACAATCTCATTATTGGGTTTTTCTAAGGTTTGTAACTCGTGTTGTTCTTGTATTTTTTCTTTTGTACTCATACGTACTTTCTTTTGGGTATAAAAGTAAAAAAATATTGGGTATAAAAAAAGGCTTCTGTCATTACAGAAGCCTTTAAAAATTGTATTTAACTTAATATTAGTACATTATCTGTAATGCGCTAATATCATCTGCTCCAAACTCACCATCTTCACCTGAACTAAAACAAGCTAACATAACTGAGTCTTCTGGATTATTTCCTCCTAAATCAATTGCACCAATTGATCCTGCTCCTTCATTTTGGTTTTGACCACAACTAGCTCTGTTAAACCAATCTGTATGTCTAAATCCAACTGAGTGACCAATTTCATGTGTAACAACATGCTCTACAACGTTTGTATCATAGTTATCCAAACCATATATTTGAACAAACTTGTATGGGTTACCATTACTAGGGAAACCTGCTGATCCACCAGCACCTGATTGACTTGGGTTATGATACACTACCATATCTTTTGATTGATAGTCAGTACCAAATGTTAATTGAAATGAAATTGAAACTCCGCTTAACGCATTGTAATTATTAACAGCCCATTGTAATGCAGTTTGTTCTTTTGTTGACAATGCATTACTACCACCTGTATAACCAATAATTGTTATGGTTTTACCTTGAGACACTAAATTGTTTGTACGATAGTTACGGTCACTTGCTGACACAGGCTCAAGATTTAAAATATCTTCTTCACTCATGTGAACATCACCTTCTAATTCTATCATTTCTTTAAATGTACCGTCAGGCAACATAAAGTCAACGTATTTAACGTCTTTGGTGTTAATTTGTGCATCAGCTAATTTTTGTAAAACTTTTGCTGAAACTTCTTTTTTTGCTACAGCTTCTTCTTCTTCAATAATTGTAGCTTCATCATTTTGACATGATTGTAATCCTAAAATAAAACATAGGCTAGCTAAAGCCATAAATTTAATTTTCTTCATTTTTGGTTGAATTTTAAATTAATAAATGGTTTACTTTACGTAAAGGTTTTACACACTATTAGTATGTTATTTTAATATTAATAGTATGTTAGATAATTATCAAGTCAAAGATAATTCTTACACAAATAAATTTGTTGCGGTTTTTACCGTAAAAAGAAAAAAATTAATCAAAAAATGAGTTAATTTTATACATAATTAGCTAAAAAAGGAGATTTTTAACAGTTTTTATTCTTTTTCAAACTTAAGTGCAACCCAGTTGTTTTTATTTAGCTTGTCTTTTAAGACTAATTTATGGTCGTTGCATTTTTGTTCTATCATCGGAATATCTTCTATATAGAAACCACTTAAAAACAAACTTCCGTTTGTATCTAAACATGATGAATAGGTTGGAATGTCGTTTAATAAAATATTACGATTAATATTAGCTATTATAGTGTCGTATTTTTTATCTTTTAATAGTGAAGCTTCGCCTTCATATACAGATATGTGTTTACAATTGTTACGTTCTGCATTTTCTAGACTGTTTAAATAGCACCAGTTGTCTATATCTATAGCATCTATTGGTTTTGCACCTTTCATTTCGGCAAGAATAGCTAATACAGCTGTACCACAACCCATATCTAATACGGATTTATCTTTAAAATCGTTTTTAAGTATATGTTGGATCATCATATGTGTGGTTTCATGATGTCCTGTTCCAAAACTCATTTTTGGTTCGATTACTATTTCGAATGGTGTGTCAAATTTTTCATGAAATGGTGCACGTACTGCACATTGATCATCGACAACTATTGGGTTGAAGTTTTTTTCCCACTCGGCATTCCAATTGGTTTGTTGGATTTGCTCAAAGGTATATTCTATTTTAAACTCGTCTGATTGTAATATTTGAATGTCATTTAAGATTGTGTCATTCCACTCGTCTTTTTGAATGTAAGCGGTTACACCTTCTTCGGTTTCGACAAAGCTTTCAAAGCCTGCAAAACCTAATTCTGCTATTAAAATTTCGGTTGCTGGTTGTAAAGGTTGTACTTTAAAGTAATAGCCTAAATAGATATTGTCTGACATTTTATTGGTACTGTTTTTTGCAGGTATGCTGCGTTAGCGGTTGAAGTGGCATCCTTTTTTGTAGAATAGTCCCAAACTGAGTTTGGGACTATTTTATAAAAAAGATATAACGGAAGACGCGACCCTTGTGGTAACGCCCAAATTTTTATTTTTTATTAGTATTTAAAAGGCGTTTACGATTGCGTAAAAATCGGCTGCTTTTAGAGCTGCTCCACCAATTAATCCTCCATCTACGTCTGGTTTTGAGAAAATCTCTTTGGCGTTTGCTGGTTTTACACTTCCACCATAAAGGATAGTCATGTTGTCTGCTACGTCGTTTCCGTAAGTATCGTTTAATGTTTTACGGATAAATTTGTGCATGTCTTGGGCTTGTTCTGGACTGGCTGTTTCACCTGTACCTATTGCCCAAACAGGCTCGTAGGCCAAAACTATGTTTGAAAAAGCGGAAGCGTCTAAATGAAATAGTGCGTTTTTAATTTGTGCTTCTACGATTGCTTCTTGATTATTTGCTTTACGGTCTGTTAACTCTTCTCCAAAACAAAAAATTACACGCATGTCTTTTGTTAAGGCTTGATCTACTTTTTTGGCTAGTGTTGCATCGTCTTCATTAAAATACGCACGACGCTCTGAGTGTCCTAGTATTACGGTTTTAACGCCTACGCTTTTTAGCATATCTGCACTGACTTCTCCTGTGTAAGCTCCATTTTCTGCAAAGTGCATGTTTTGAGCAACGACTTCTATATCATCTTCTCTGGTTGCTTCAAATGCGTGCCATAAATTAGTAAATGTTGGTGCTATCATGACCTCAGCATTTGAGGTTTTGGTTTGCTTTTTTAAATCTGATAATAACGCTTCGGTTTGTGCTAAATCGTTATTCATTTTCCAATTTCCTGCTACTATGTTTTTTCTCATGATTGGTCTGTTTTATTGTAATTTGACTTTTGGATCTAACCAAGTGTAAATGATGTCTACAAAAATATTAATTATAATGAAAAGTAATGCAATAATTAACACGGATCCCATAATTACTGGTAAATCTAATGTGTTTAATGCATTTACTATCTCTTTGCCTAATCCATTCCATCCAAATATATACTCTACAAACACTGCTCCTGCTAGCATGCTTGCAAACCATCCTGAGATAGCTGTTACTACTGGATTTAATGCATTTTTAATGGCATGTTTTTTTATAATCTGAAATTCTGATAATCCTTTTGCTCTTGCTGTCCTGATGTAATCTTGATTAAACACTTCTAACAGCGAGTTGCGCATTAATTGTATAACGACTGCTAACGGTCTTATACCTAATACGATTGCTGGTAGTATAAGGTTTTTGAGTTTGATATGCATGTTTTCGCCAAAATCATCCAACTCATAAAGACTTCCTGTCATTTCTAGATTAGTGTATTTGTGTAATACAAATCCAAATAACCAAGCAAATAAAATGGCACTAAAAAAGGAAGGCACACTCATACCCAAAGTGCTTAAAATTTGAATGGTTTTATCTAAAAAAGAATCTTTTTTTAATGCTGAAATCACGCCTAATGTTACACCTAGCAACATGGCTATAATTATTGCAGAAACTGCAAGTACAAATGTATTTGGTAAGGTCTCTGATAATACTTGACTTACTTTTTTACCTTGTTTTGTAAAAGACTCTCGTAAATACGGAAACTTTAAAACGGTTGTTGTATTACCTATTGTAAATAGCTTGTTAGCTGAATATTTGTTTGGACTTAGGTAGGTATAATCTTCTTCTAAATTTGAATGAAACGATATTATTGACAAATCGTTTAAGTAATACAAATATTGAGTTGCTACAGGCTTATCAAATCCGTATTTTTTTTTGATAATTGCTAATTGTTGACTATCCTCGTTTTGGCCCAACATCATTTGAGCTGGATCACCTGGTAATACACTAAACAATAAAAAAATAACGGTTACTACACCAAATAAAGTGAGTAATGCGTAAAACGTTTTATTTAATAGATAGGTTACCAGATTGTTTTATTTTAGATACATTTTTATGTTGTTTTACAACATAGTGCGCTTCTCGATACATTTTGCTCGTGCCTTACAAAACAGTCGAAGTGATGTTATTCTGTTTTAAGTGTTATTTTTACTAATCCAGATATTGTTTTATCTATGTCTATATTTAATGAATCTATTTGCGCTCTATCCTTAAACACATCCATACTTTGTATAGTTTCTGGATCTAAAGCGTCTACTTCTGCTTTAGTAGCAATTGAGTCTCCAATATAGTAAGCAATAACTTCTTTTAATTTTATAGGCTCAGGTCTTTTTACTTTTGGAAAATTTAAATCATCAACATCATTCCAATGTACTTTTTGAATGATTGTTCCTTTTTCTAATTTTAATACTCCTGGATTTGAACGAATGATGGTTTTTAAAGCAGTCTCGTCACAGAAATAATAATCAAAATTTAATTTATAATCAGCTTTAACTTTATTTGCTACATCTGGTCCAGATGCTGTCAGCCCAATAACATCATATCCATTAGCTATGGCTTTATCTGCTGTTACTTTTATAGCTTTTAAACCTTCTGTCTCTGAAGATGATAAATTATAGCTAACTATTAATACAACATTGTCTCTTGACAATATATCTTCTGTAAAATCTTCACCATCTTTTTCGATTGAAAAATCATGTATAGGTGGTTCATAACCTTCTGAGATGGTTTCTGTTGTTACACCAACATAGTCTCCTGATGAGCTTGGATAAGATCCATCTGTTATGTATTGTTTTTCGGTTCCGTTTTCATTAAACGTCCAAGTGTATTCAATAATTGGTTGTGGTGCATCATCAGGCACAATCATGTTATCAGTAATGTTGTTTCCTATTTTAAATGGTCTAAAATCTATACTTGGTAAATGCATTAATACATGGTAAGCAAATCCTAAACAAGCTATAAAACTTAATAATGACAATATTGTAGTTGGTAACTTTGCAAAAAATGGTTTGATGTATTTTATACCAATAAAGAGTATTACTATCATTACCAATAACGCGACATCTTTCCAGAAACTTTCCCATGGATCCATTTTCATGGCATCACCAAAGCATCCACAATCTTTTACTTTATCAAAATAAGCAGAGTAAAAGGTTAAGAATGTGAAGAAAACTATCATTAATAATAAACTCCATATTGTAAATTTAGGCTTATAACCTAATATTAAAAAGATACCTAAAAGCACTTCAAAAACGACTACAATTATAGAAATCCCTAGTGCATAAGGAATAAAAAATGGTAAATCTAAAACGGTTGGTCCAAAATATTCTTCTAATTTAAAAGCAAATCCAATAGGATCGTTAAGCTTTATAAATCCTGAAATTATAAAAAATATACCAACAAATATTCTTAAAAAACCTACTATGTATTTCATAATTATAATTAAATATCAAATTGCAAAAGCAATTTATTGTTCTGTTAAATGTATCATTGCAAAGATGGCGTAATTTATCATGTCTTGATAATTAGCATCAATCCCTTCGCTAACAATTGTTTTTCCTGAGTTGTCTTCAATTTGTTTAACACGTAATAATTTTTGTAAAATTAAATCGGTTAAACTACTAACACGCATGTCTCTCCAAGCTTCACCATAGTCATGGTTTTTATCTTGCATTAACTGTTTTGTTATTTTTACTTGCTCATCGTATAAAACAGTAGCTTCTTCAACTTCAATATCTGGTTGCTCTACCACTCCTTTTTGTAGCTGAATTAATGCCATAATACAATAATTGATGATACCTATAAATTCGCTTTGCTCACCTTCGTCAACTTTACGTACATCATTTTGTTGCAAACCTCTAATACGCTGTGCTTTTATAAAAATTTGATCGGTTAATGATGGTAAACGTAAAATTCGCCATGCACTACCATAATCTGTCATTTTATTAATAAAAAGGTCACGACAGGTTTTTATTACAGCATCGTATTGTTTTGAAGTATCTTGCATATTTGATAAACTCTAATTGAATTTTGCGTAAATTTCGCATAAAATTATTTAAAGTTCAAGGTTTAGGGTTTAAAGTTTTGCTAACGTTATCCCAACACCACATTTAAGTGTATCAATGACAATAAATTGTAAAGGCAAACTTATAGATTTAAGTACTCCAAAAGTAATGGGTATTTTAAATATAACACCAGATTCTTTTTTTGATGGTGGACGTTATAAAGACGAAACTTCAATAATAAAACAAGTAGAAAACATGCTAAATGAAGGTGCTACGTTTATTGACGTTGGTGCTTACAGCTCAAGACCAAATGCGCCTTTTGTAAGTGAAGATGAAGAATTGCAACGTATAGTACCAATAATAAAACTTTTGGTTAGTCATTTTCCTGATAGTATCATATCTGTTGATACCTTTAGAAGTCAAGTAGCAAAGGTAACTATTAATGAAGGTGCTGCTATGATTAATGATATTTCGGCTGGTTTTTTAGATAATAACATGCTACCAACCATTGCAGATTTAAAAGTACCATATATAATGATGCATATGCGTGGCACACCACAAACCATGCAAACATTAACCCAATACGACAACTTAGTAAAGGCTATTAATTATTATTTTTCAGAGCGTATTGTCAAAGCACGCGACTTGGGTATTATAGATTTAATTTTAGATCCTGGTTTTGGTTTTGCTAAAACATTAGAACAAAATTTTGAACTTTTAAATAAGTTTGAATTATTAAATATTGCAGATTTACCAGTATTAGCTGGTATATCCAGAAAATCTATGATTTACAAAACCTTAGATCTAACAGCTAAAGAAGCTTTAAACGGAACAACTGCTTTACACATGATTGCTTTACAAAAAGGCGCAAAAATATTACGTGTACATGACGTTAAAGAAGCCAAAGAATGTATCACTCTATATAATAAATTAGATGCTTAACAGATTTTTATTTATAACTGTATTATTTTTATTTTTTTCTTGCGGAAACGAAAAAGTACTGCAACTACCAGAAATACAAAATGCAGACATAACAGAAGTTTTGGACGTCTCTCCTGCTTATATTTTTTATGACGAAACCAAACAGGATAGTGTTGAGTTAAACCGAAAAAACTTAATTATTTCTACTAACTGGTTAGTAAACGTTGACAATCGCTTAACATTAGAACAAGCGTTACCATCTATAATAAAACTACAAGAGAAAAAGCGTAATGCAACTATGCATAAAAATGAAAAAGCCAGAAATTATTACACTTGCAATGATACTAGCATCAAAAATTTAGGGTTTATTGATTTTACTGATGTTATTTACAAAAATTTGGAAATTAAAAAAGATACAATTGAAAAACCTACCTTTTTACCAAAAGGTTATAATCGCAGAATAGATGGTCTATTTGCTAATTCTCCTCTATCTGTTTTTTTTAATAAAGATTTGAATTTAGAAATAGGGAGTAAAATCTTAAGCTTAAATGAATTCATTGAAAAAGTAAAGCTAAATTTTAAAGAAACTAACGCCATAGGCCATTATAAACTAAATTTTAATAAAAAAATGAATTTTCAAGATTACATTACAATAAAGTCTAAGTTATTAAAAATGAATGGAAAATATTTTTCGTTAAACAACAACGAATTCATTTATTAACCCAATTATATTAAATTTACAAAAACCACTTTCCCTTGGATATATTTAAAGACATACTAAAATTTGGATGGATAGACATGATAGATGTTTTGCTTGTTGCACTACTGCTCTATTACGTTTACAAGCTAGTAAAAGGTACTGTTGCCATTAATATTTTTATTGGTATTGTAGTTATTTACTTTATCTACCTAACGGTTGAAGCCTTACAAATGGTATTATTAACCAAGATTTTAGGTGGTTTTATTAGTGTTGGTTTTATTGCATTAATTATAGTTTTTCAACAAGAAGTCAGGAAATTTTTATTAATGATTGGCTCTACCAATTTTGCTAGTAGACGTAAATTTTTAAGTCAATTAAAATTTTTAAAGATAGAACAAGGTACATCCACAGATATAGATGCTATTATATCTGCTTGCAATAAAATGAGTAGTACAAAAACTGGTGCTTTAATTGTTTTAGAACGCAATAATAATCTTGATTTTTTAGCCAATACAGGTGACGAAATGAATATTAAAGTGACGCAACCTATTATTGAAAGTATCTTTTTTAAAAATAGCCCATTACATGATGGTGCCATAATTATACAAGATAATATTGTAAAAGCTACACGTGTTATTTTACCTGTAAACAACGAGAAAAACATTCCTCAACGCTTTGGTTTACGTCATCGTGCTGCTGTTGGTGTAACGGAACGTACAGATGCTATTGCTATTGCTGTAAGTGAAGAAACTGGACAGATTTCTTGCTTTAGAAATGGTGAGTTCCTTCCGTTTGAAGACACCATACAATTAGCTAAAATATTAAAGGCAGATTTAGATTAATATACACTATAACCACTAATACCTCAGATAGTTTTAACTAAATCTAATTAAAGCTTCTAAAATACTTTCTTAAAAGATTAAAAACAATCAAAAATGAATATTAAATACAACGAAAATAATCAAACTATAGAAATTAAGGATGGTTTAAAAACCCATCACATGTTAATTAAATCTATTATGATTCTTAATTTGGTAAATGCTATTTTAAACGTTTACGATGTTAATATAACTAAATTGAGTTTTATGTCAACAATCTGGATATTTTTAGCTTTATTATCAATTTTTGTATTGTATATATTTTTTACTAAAAAATCTAGTTTAGAAAACATTCCTGTTAAAAACATTGAAGCTTTAGTGCAAAAAACAAGTCTAGGTTCCAAACGTTATACTTTTAAATTAACTAACGGAAAGACACGTGACTTAAATGAGTTAAAGACCATTAAAGATGTTAACACTTTAAAAAAAATGCTAACTAAAATTGGAGTAAAATCATAAAGTAATATTACAAACTAAGCAACTTTCTCTGCTTGTAAAAACTGTACTTCGTATAAGTTTTTGTAATATCCATTTTCTTTTTTAAGCAACTCGTTATGTGTTCCTTGTTCTACAATTAATCCTGAATCCATAACAATTATATTATCTGCTTTTTGGATTGTTGCTAACCTGTGAGCAATAACTATAGATGTACGTCCTTTAGTAATCTTCTCTGTAGCTGTTTGTATTAATTGCTCTGAATAAGAATCTACCGACGACGTGGCTTCATCTAAAATTAAAATACTAGGATTTGTAACGTATGCGCGTAAAAATGAAATTAATTGACGTTGACCAGAAGACAACATCACACCACGTTCTTTGACGTTATATTGATAACCGTTAGGTAAGCTCATTATAAAATCGTGTATTCCAATGTCTTTTGCTGCTTTTACAACTTGAGCTTCGGTTATACTTGAATTATTAAGTGTAATATTATTTAAAATGGTGTCTGCAAACAAAAATACATCTTGTAAAACCACAGCTATTTGCTGTCTTAAAGACGTTAAAGTATAATCTTTAATATTGTTATTATCTATATTTATTTCACCAGAATTGATTTCATAAAAACGATTTAATAAATTTATTACAGTACTTTTTCCTGCTCCTGTAGCACCAACAATTGCAACAGTTTCGCCTTCTTTAACATTAAAACTAATTCCTTTTAAAACTTCTTCTTGCTCGACATAACTAAAATGAACATTATTAAAGTTTATGTTTCCTTTAAAACTATTAGCTAACAAGTTTCCAGAATTATCAATATGTGATGTTGTGTCTAAAATTTTAAACACTCGGTTTGAGGCAATCATTCCCATTTGAAGCGTATTAAATTTATCTGCAATTTGACGTAATGGTCTAAATAACATTGGGATCATGGTAATAAACATAAATAAATCTCCAGGTGTTACATTACTACCTTCAACTAATATATTTAATCCTCCAAACCACACAATCAATCCTGTAGTTAAAGCCCCTAAAAACTCAGCAATTGGAAAAAATATAGAGTTATACCAAACCGTTTTTAACCATGCTTTTTTATGACGATCATTAATTGCTTTAAAGTTTTTATACTCGGTATCTTCTCTGGTAAACAGTTGTAAAATTTTCATTCCTGTAACACGTTCTTGCACAAACGAGTTTAAGTTAGACACCTCATTACGCACATCTTCAAACGCACGTTTCATGTAGCGTTGAAAAATTTTGGTTGCAAATAAAACTATTGGTAACGTCACAAATACAATTAAACTTAACTTCCAATTGTAATATAACATCGCTCCAGAAATAACAACCATAACCAAAAGGTCTCTAATAATTGTAAATAGTCCATCTCCAAATACAGATGCAATACGCTCCATATCTGTCACTGCTCTAGTGATTAAAACACCCACAGAAGAGGTGTTAAAATATTTCATTTTAAAACTCAGGATATGATCAAATAGCTTAACACGAATGTCTTTAACCATTTTTAAACCCAACCAAGAGGAGTAAAAGATAAAAAACAATTGTAACACAACTTGAGCAACAAGTAAAACAATCATTAAAATTATCAAGAAAACAAAACCATTGTAATCTTTTTTAACAAGATGCTCATCAATAATTTCTCGTAATAACACTGGAGTTGCTATACTTAAAGCACCTAATATTAAAACCGAAATTATTAACGCATAAAATACCGTTCTGTAAGGTTTTGTGTATTTAAACAAACGTTTAAATAACTGTAAATCAAAAATATTTTCTTTAGTCTTAGTCATTTAATTTAATTGTATCAGGATAAGCAACCTCTGTTAAATATAATCCTTTTGCAGGAACTGAAAACCCAGCATTACTTCGGTTTTTAGAAGCTATAATAGTGTGTAAATCTTCAACTTCAATCTTACCAACTCCAACGTTAATTAAAGTACCAACAATAGCTCTAACCATGTTTCTTAAAAAACGATCTGCTTTAATTGTAAAATGAAGTTCATTATCCACCAATTTCCATGCTGCTTTCATTATATCACAATTATAGGTTTTTACATCTGTATGTGTTTTTGAAAAACATTGAAAATTTTTGTATTCAAATAATACCTTAGTTGCTTTATTAAGCTTGTCAATATCTAAATTATGTTTTAAATAGTAAGCTTGCTCAACATTAAAGGGGCTTTTTTGTAATGCAATGCGATATAAATACGCTCTACTAGTCGCATGAAAACGAGCATGAACATCGGGTTTAACCTTAAATATAGAATGAATAGCTACATCTTCTGGTAAAAAAGAATTGAGTTTATACATCAATTTTTCTGACTTAAAAACAACCTCTGTATCCATATGTGCAAATAACTGCTTTGCATGCACACCAGCATCTGTTCTTCCTGCTCCCATTACAACTATGTTTTGTCCTAGAATAGTTGACAATGCATTTTCTAAAACTTCTTGTACAGATATTGCATTAGGTTGTTTTTGCCAACCATGATAATTTTTTCCGTTATAAGATAGTTCTATAAAATAGCGCAAGAAAGCTGTATTTTTACATATTTAAAAGACAAAGATAATTGTTTTTGTTACTAATGAAATGCTAAAAAATAATTAAAATAGACTTGGTTAAGTTCTTCTAAAATGAAAAAAATATTATTACTCTCTGACACACATAGTCATATTGATGAAGCTGTACTAAAACATGTCAAAGCAGCCGACGAGGTTTGGCATGCTGGAGACATTGGTGACTTAAAAGTTACAGATGCTATAAAAGCTTTAAAACCACTTCGTGCTGTTTGGGGAAACATTGACAATGATAAAGCCAGAGCAGAATTTCCGGAACATAATCGTTTTACTATAGAAGGCGTTGATGTATGGATCACACACATAGGTGGTTATCCTAACAGATATAATATTAGAGTTAGAGAGTCCATAATAGCCAATCCACCAAAGCTATTTATTTGCGGACACTCTCACATACTAAAAGTAATGCCTGATAAAAAATTAGGATTATTACACATGAATCCTGGAGCCATTGGCATACATGGCTTTCATAATGTAAGGACTATGCTACGATTTACTATAGATAAGGGTAAAATAGATAATCTAGAAGTTATAGAATATCCAAGAAAATAAACTATTAACAGTAAAACATAAAAAAACCGAAGCTTTCACTTCGGCTTTTTTTCGCACTAATACTACTAAGATGTTAGGTTTAACGTAAACGATCTACAGATTTTACAAGATCTTCATCCTTCTTAATGGCTCTATTTGATAAAATCAAAAAGACGATAGAAATAATTGGGAAGAAAATCGCAACACCTTTCTCTGAAACATCATTTGCTTCTCCAGATGCATTTAGTATTCGATACACGAAAAATCCTAGTAAAATTAAATTTAATATCTGATTTAGTCGTCCCAACATAAATTGAGACTTTCTATTTTTAAAATTAAATATTGAAATAACAGCCAATAACGCAGAAGCTAAAAACAAACCTAGAACAACCAGTTCGTCTTTTGCAAAAACCATAACTTTATTAGTCGTTGTCCATAAATTAAAAGCGAATATTAATCCGCCAGAAACTATAGCAACTATTAATAAATATACCGTTTGTATACGTTGTAACATATTAAAATTTCAAATTTTGAAAAACAAAAATATAGTTTCTTTTTTTATAAACGAAACATCACACACTAAAAATTGCTACAAATAACAAAACACAATCACAACACGTTGTATTTCAATTAAAAAACAATAAAGATTCTTTCAATAATAAAAAATTAAAATAAAAGTTGTATAATTGCAGTAACGCAATGCAACACTCACTCTCGCAGAGCGTTAATTCTTCAGAAGTATATCTTATTTTCTTCAAGAAATAATCAATTCAAATCACAACAACACATAAGTTAATTCAACATCAATGTTTGAAATCTCACAATTAAAAGAAATGAAGCTTCCTGAGTTGCAGGATATAGCTAAAAAACTGAGCGTCCCAAAATTTCGTTCATTAAAAAAATTAGATTTAGTATACCAAATACTAGATAAGCAAGCAGCAGACCCAAAAGCTGTTTTAGAAGTAAAAAAAGAAGATACTCCTGTAAAAAAAGCACCTGCTAAAAAAGCGACTCCTGCTAAAGCTAGTGCAGAAAAAACTACTACTCAAAAGCCTAAAGCTAAACGAGCTAGAGTCACAAAACCTGTTGCCAAAAAGGATGAGACTAACCAACCACAGTTAGACTTAAAACCTGAAACAGAAACAAAAAAAGAACCTGTAGCTAAAAAGGCTCCTGTAAAGGCACAGCCTAAAAAACCGGTTCACAATCATCAAAAAAACAAACAGTCTAACGACAGTAAGGACGATCGTCAAAACGACAACAAACAACAAAACCGTCCTAAACATAACAATCAAAAAAATAATAACCAGAAAAACAATAATCAAAAAAACGGTAACCAACATAATGGTAACAAAGACAGTCGTAACCGTTACAGAGAACCTGATTTTGAGTTTGATGCTATTATTGAAAGTGAAGGTGTCTTAGACATCATGCAAGATGGTTATGGTTTTTTACGTTCGTCAGACTACAACTATTTATCGTCACCCGATGATATATATGTATCACAATCTCAAATCCGTTTATTTGGATTAAAAGTTGGAGACACAGTGTTAGGTCAAGTTAGACCTCCAAAAGAAGGAGAAAAATACTTCCCGTTAATTAAAGTAAGCAAAATAAATGGTCAAAACCCAAATGTGGTTAGAGATCGTGTTGCTTTTGAGCATTTAACACCATTATTTCCTCAAGAAAAATTTAATATTGCCGAAAAACAAGCAACCATTTCAACACGTATAATGGACCTGTTTGCACCAATAGGTAAAGGACAACGTGGTATGATTGTATCACAACCAAAAACAGGTAAAACCATGTTATTAAAGGATGTTGCCAATGCAATTGCAGCAAACCATCCTGAAGTATATCAAATGATTTTACTTATAGATGAGCGTCCAGAAGAAGTTACAGACATGCAAAGAAATGTAAGAGGTGAAGTTATTGCTTCTACTTTTGACAAAGAGGCTCATGAGCACGTTAAAATTGCTAACATCGTGTTAGAAAAAGCAAAACGATTAGTAGAGTGTGGACATGACGTAGTTATTCTACTAGACTCTATCACACGTCTGGCAAGAGCATACAACTCTGTACAACCAGCATCCGGAAAAATTCTTTCTGGAGGTGTAGATGCCAATGCACTACACAAACCAAAACGCTTTTTTGGAGCTGCACGTAATATAGAAAACGGAGGATCATTAACTATTATAGCAACCGCATTAACAGAAACAGGATCTAAAATGGACGAAGTAATCTTTGAAGAATTTAAAGGTACAGGTAACATGGAACTTCAGTTAGACCGTAAAATATCTAATCGTCGTATTTTCCCTGCAATTGACTTAACATCATCAAGTACACGTCGTGACGATATTTTATTAGATGCATCAACTATACAACGTATGTGGGTAATGCGTAAATATCTAGCAGATATGAATCCTGTAGAAGCAATGGAGTTTATAAACGATAGATTTAAACAAACCAGAAATAACGAAGAGTTTTTAATATCTATGAATGGATAATCAAAACCATTTAAAATAAATAAAAAGCCTTAATGTACTACATTAAGGCTTTTTATTTACTTTATACTTAAATAATAATTATGGCGTTACCATTATCCTGAAAAAAAATCAGGATAATCGTCTCGTCATCCGTTAATAGTTTTGGCTCAGAGCGCTCGCTCGCCAAAAGCTAACCAGTACTACCGCTAACACACTATACCAATGGACAGCATACAAATTTATAGCTATGACTCCTTGAAAATAAAGCACAAAAAAAAGCGTTTCATATAAACATGAAACGCTTTAAATATTATATAACTAAAACTAATTATAAAGCAGCTACGTGCTTAGCTAAACTAGATTTTAAGTTAGAAGCTTTGTTAGTATGAATAACATTTTTCTTTGCCAATCTATCTAACATAGATACTACAGAAGGAAATAAAGCTTCAGCCTCTTTCTTATCTTCCATCTCACGTAACTTTTTGATAGCGTTACGAGTAGTCTTGTGCTGATACTTGTTTAATAAACGCTTAGCTTCGTTACTTCTAATTCTTTTTAACGTTGACTTGTGATTTGCCATTTTGTTGTTTCCTTTTTAATAAAAAATTGTAGCCCGTAGGGGAATCGAACCCCTCTTACATGGATGAAAACCATGCGTCCTAGCCGATAGACGAACGGGCCATTTTGTTATTGAGTGCGCAAATATAAAACTTATATTTTAAACCTGCAAATTTGTTTTTCAATTAACTAACAATGTTTCCATTGCGGGTGCAAATATACAACTAATTTTAAGTTACGCAACAACAAAATGAAAAAAAAATAAAAAAAATTTTCTAATACGCTTTTGCAAACAACACTCTTCGCTCAGAAGTTGCTCCTGTATAGACACATACACCTTTTTCAAGCTTTCCTTCTAAAGGCATACATCTTATTGTTGCTTTAGTAATTTCTTTAATTTTATCTTCAGTTTCCGTGGTTCCATCCCAATGTGCAGAAATAAATCCTCCTTTTTCTTCTAAAACTTTTTTAAATTCTTCAAAAGAATCTACTTCTGTAATATGATTATCTCTATAATCAAGAGCTTTATTAAACAATGCTTCTTGTATTCTGGTCATCAAACCTTCAACTTTATCCACTAAACCATCTAAAGGCACTACTTCTTTAGTTAAAGTATCACGCCTAGCTAATTCTACCGTTCCGTTTTCAAGATCCCTAGAACCAATTGCTATTCGCAATGGAACGCCTTGCAATTCATGTTGTGCAAACTTAGCACCTGGTCTATAAGTATCACGATTATCAAATTTTACCGAAATGTTTTTACTTCGTAAATCTTTTATAATACCATTTACTACTTCTGTTATTGCATCTAATTGCTCATCTGTCTTATATATAGGTACAATTACAACTTGATTCGGAGCAAGGTTTGGAGGTAATACTAACCCTTTATCATCACTATGCGTCATTATTAAAGCCCCCATTAATCTTGTTGAAACTCCCCAAGACGTAGCCCAAACATGCTCTTGCTTACCCTCTTTAGAAGTGAACTTTACATCAAAAGCTTTTGCAAAGTTTTGCCCTAAAAAGTGTGACGTACCAGCTTGTAACGCTTTACCATCTTGCATTAGTGCTTCAATACAGTAGGTTTCATCTGCTCCAGCAAAACGTTCGCTTTCAGTTTTTAAACCTTGAATTACTGGTATTGCCATAAATTTTTCAGCAAAAGTAGCGTAAACATTATTCATTAATTCTGCTTCAGCTATAGCCTCTTTTTTAGTTGCATGTGCTGTATGACCTTCTTGCCATAAAAATTCTGCAGTACGTAAAAATAAACGCGTACGCATTTCCCAACGTACAACATTTGCCCATTGGTTTATTAATAAAGGTAAATCTCTGTATGATTGAATCCATCCTTTATAAGTATTCCATATTATGGCTTCACTTGTTGGACGTACAACTAACTCCTCCTCTAACTTTGCATTAGGATCTACTCTAAGTTTCCCTGGTTTATCAGGGTCGTTTTGCAGTCTATAATGTGTAACCACAGCACACTCTTTAGCAAAGCCTTCTGCATTTTTCTCCTCAGCTTCAAATAAACTTTTAGGTACAAATAATGGAAAATAAGCATTTTGATGTCCTGTTTCTTTAAACATTCTATCTAGTTCTGCTTGCATTTTTTCCCAGATTGCAAAACCATATGGTTTTATAACCATACATCCTCTTACAGCTGAATTTTCAGCCAAATCAGCCTCTACAACCAATTCATTATACCATTTGGAATAATTTTCAGCTCTACTTGTTAGTTTTTTACTCATATACAGTATTTTGGCACAAAAATTGTGATTATGTTAAATAATAAAATAGTTCAGCAAAACTAACTATTTTTGTAATGTTCAACAATTAAAAACTACTCGTTATGAAATTAATTAACTACTTATTTAACAAAATACCGCTATTTACCGCTCTTTTAGCTGTTTTAGCTTTAAGTTCTTGTGGATCCTATCAATATGTTGGACAGTCTAGTGATGGCATCTATCAAACTACTACTGAAAATGTAGAACAAGAAACAGTTGCTATACCTGCAGAAAATAATAACGATTATTACTCTAATTACTTTAAAGAAAAAGCATTAGAAGCTGAAATATATAACGATAGTGATGATGTTTTTACAGATATTGACTCTTATCAAGGTAGCTATGACGAAACTTTAGAAGAAACTAACCAAAATGCTGGTTGGGGAACCTCTAATGAAACTGTTGTAATTAACATTCATGATAATGGGTTTTATAACAATTATGGATGGGCTTATAATAATTGGGGATGGAACAATTGGGGATGGAACCAACCTTGGGGCTTTAACCGATTTGGCTGGAACAGTCCTTATGCCTGGAATTACGGATGGGGATATTCTGGTTTTTATAACTCATACTGGAACAATCCATACTATGGACACGGATATGGCTATGGATATGCATACCACAATGGATTTAGAAGAAGAGGTATAGCTTACAATGCAGGAAGAAGAGGTAGTTACTACAGAAACAGTGCATACCTTAATTCTAGATCATCTAGAATTAACACTAGAAATAATTCGGTAAGAGCTAGAACCAGAACTAATACCACTAGACCTAGAACTAATACGACAAGGCCTAGAAAAAACACCTCTAGACCTAGAACTAACACAACTAGACCTAGAACTAATTCCACAAGGCCTAGAACTAATACCACAAGACCTAGAACAAACTCATCAACACCTAGAAGCAATAGCTCTACGCCAAGATCTAGCGCTCCTTCTAGAAGTACACCAAGAAGTAGATCTACAAGTAGTGGAAGTTCTAGAAGAGGAAGAGGTTAAAATTTAAAAAAGTCTATGAAAAAAATAATTTTATTAGTTATAGGTACACTATCTATAACTTTAAGTCAAGCTCAAAATATAAATGACGCTTTAAGATATTCTCCCGGAGAAATAAACGGTACAGCTCGGTTTCAAGCTATGAGTGGTGCATTTGGTGCATTAGGAGGTGATTTAAGTGCTATTAACATAAATCCTGCAGGATCTGCTGTTTTCAAAAGTAGTTATGCCTCAGTATCATTATCCAATACAAATATTGATAATAATACAACATTCTATAATGGTCAAAGGGATTCTTCTGAATCTAACTTAGATATTAACCAAGGAGGAGGTGTATTTGTATTTAAAAATCAAAATCAATCCTCTCCATGGAAGAAATTCTCATTAAGTATTGTTTATGATAACACCAAAAACTATGATGACCAATGGATTGCAAACGGAACAGGAAACAGTAGTATTAGCAATTATTTTTTAGCTAATGCTCAAGGGTTACGTTTAGACGAGATATCAGCATTTGATGGAGAATCTACATCACAAGCTTATTCTGGTATTGGTAGTGCCTATGGTTACCAAAACCAACAAGCGTTTTTAGGTTATGACTCATACATATTAGAACCAACTACTTATGACGATAATAACACAACTTACGCTAGCAATATTGCAGGAGATTCCTTTAGGCAAAAACACAACTATTCAGCAACTGGCTATAACGGAAAAATTGGATTTAATGCAGGTGCTCAATATGGTAAAAATACATATATTGGTTTAAATCTTAATTCACATTTTTTAAATTACGAAAGGTTCACGCGTTTTTATGAAACAAACAATGATTCTGAATCATTAGTTAGAGAAGTTCTCTTTGAAAATGCATTAACATCAAATGGATCAGGTTTTTCTTTTCAATTAGGAGGTATTTTTAAATTAACAGAAAGCTTAAGAGCTGGAATAACTTATGATTCACCTACTTGGATGACAATAAATGAAGAAACAACTCAATACATTGAAACATTAGTAATAGATGATACTAATGGTGATTTCTACCAAGTTGTAGACCCTAATGTTATTAATATTTTTGAAAGTTACAGAGTACAAACACCTAGTAAATTAACAGGTAGTTTAGCCTATGTTTTTGGAACTAAAGGTTTAATTAGTATTGACTATTCAAGAAGAGATCATAGTAAAACAAAATTAAAACCAACGTCAGACCCTATTTTTAATGCTGAAAACGCTTACATTGAAAATACATTAACAGCAGCATCAACTTATAAAATCGGAGCAGAATATAAAGTGAACCGTTTTAGTTTTAGAGGAGGTTACAGGTTAGAAGAAAGTCCTTATAAAGATGAAACTACCATTGGTGATTTAACAGGATACTCTTTAGGCTTAGGTTATAATTTTGGAAATACAAATTTAGATTTAGCTTACAGTAATGCAAAACAAGATAGAAACGAACAACTATTTACAGGATTATCAAATCCTGCTAATATTGAAGCTGACAATACCTTAGTTACTCTAACATTAGGTTTTAAACTATAAAGCACAAAACAAATAAATTAACAAAAAAGACTCAAGCTTTTGCTTGAGTCTTTTTTGTTAATTAGTAGTTATACTATTAGCTTAAAGGTATTCTCAAACTAAGTTACCAAACCTTATCTAACTTGGAAAAAAGTTAGGAAGACACAACTAAAAAAGCAGTAAAGCACGCATCTAAAAGCGTTAAAAATATTAGATCTGTGTATGTACAAGATCAAAGTGCTAGTGTAAAAGATGACGAAGTAGTTGACTTTAGAGTTAACCTTAAAATCAC